>NZ_CP007490.1 GCF_000699505.1 Rhodoluna lacicola
GTGGATAAAGTTGGGGAAAACGTGGCTGAAGACGATGTAGTTGCCGGACTGTGGCAACAGCTAGTCGCCCAGCTAAATGGCGATGATCGCCTAACCCCGCAGCTTCTTGGCTTTATCAGCCTGGTTGAACCAAAAGGTATTTTGGGCGAGACCCTTTATCTTGAGGTTCCCAACGAACTAACCCGCGAAATGATTCAGCAGCGCATGCGCACCTATATTCAGGAAGCCCTTGCGCCAAACGCCGACTTCGGCGGCCCAACAAACTTTGCCGTGGTGGTTAACCCCGATATCGAGGCTGCCTTTACCCCGGCAACTCCAATAGAGGAACCAATCGCCACGGTTACTCCCATCGGTGCTCCGATAAATTATGCGGAACTTCGCACTGGCGGGCCGGCGACCAACACTTTTGACACTCGGCTGAACCCAAAGTACACATTTGACTCGTTCGTGACCGGTGGATCTAACCGCTTCGCCCACGCGGCGGCATTTGCGGTGGCCGAAGCCCCGGCCAAGGCTTACAACCCGCTGTTTATCTATGGAAACTCGGGGCTGGGCAAAACTCACCTTTTGCACGCCATTGGTCACTATGCGCTTAGCCTTTACCCGCGAATCAAGGTTCGCTACGTGTCTTCTGAGGAGTTCACCAACGACTTCATTAACGCCATTCAGAACAACAGAACCGTCGACTTCCAGGCAACTTATAGGGACATTGACGTCCTGCTGATTGACGATATTCAGTTCTTGCAGGGTAAAGACCAGACCCAAGAGGCCTTCTTCCACACCTTCAACACCCTGCACGATCACAACAAGCAGGTTGTAATTACCTCTGATTTGCCGCCAAAGCAGCTGACTGGCTTTGAGGATCGCATGCTTAGCCGCTTTGAGTGGGGTCTTTTGACCGATATTCAGGCTCCGGAACTTGAGACTCGCATTGCGATTCTGCGTAAAAAGGCCGAAAACGACAAACTCCGCGTACCTGATGACGTACTCGAATACATGGCGGCCCGTGTTTCTTCAAATATTCGCGAGCTTGAGGGTACTTTGCTGCGTGTGAACGCTTTTGCGGCACTAAACCGCCAGGTAGTTGACATGCAGCTGGTTCAAACAGTGCTGAAAGATGTAGTTCCCCTCGGTGAAGACTCTGTGGTTGCACCAATTGAAATCATCAACGCTGTGGCGGCCTACTACAAGATCACACCCGATGACCTTTACGGCCAGAGCCGAATTGCAGCAATCGCGCTAGCCCGCCAGATTGCCATGTACATCTGCCGTGAGCAGACAAACTTGTCGCTACCTAAGATTGGCCAGCTATTTGGTGGCCGTGATCACACCACGGTGATGTATGCCCAAAAGAAGATCACCGAGTACATGAACGAACGCCGCTATGTTTACAACCAGGTGACTGAGATTATTGGCCGAATCAAAGCCGGTCAGCGCTAGAAATCTGAATTTTTTATAAATTCTTTATAAATATCCACATTGGGTACAACCCTGTGGATAACTGTGGATAAATCCCTAGTTTCCGTGTAATTCCGTCTATTTGGCTGTGATATCTAGATCGCTAATTCACAACCCCAATAGTTATCCACAGAATAATCCACAACTGTGTAAACATCTTTCATCGATGTAGTTCCGTGAGAAACATTGGTAAGTAGTTACTTATCCACATTTTCCACAGGGGTTAATAATGTTGTTTTAAATATTTAAATATTTAGCTAACTCATAACTCTTTAGTTGGAATTACAAGAAATTTTGGGCAAAACAATTTATGCCACAATAAACCCCTAACCGAATTTGGGGAGAATCTTGAAGTTCCAGGTCAATAAAGACGTGCTCAGTGAAGCCGTTTCATTTGCTGTTCGACTATTGCCACAGCGAACCACTTTGCCAATTCTTGGTGGAATCCTGATTGAAGCAGACGCCAACGCGCTGCGCCTATCGGTGTTTGACTATGAGGTTTCAGCGCAAGCCGAGATCGTGGCCAAGGTGGAAGAGTCCGGCCGTGTCTTGGTTTCTGGACGACTGCTTTCAGAGATCGCCAGCAAGCTGCCAAATGCCCCGGTTGAATTTGCCACCGATGGCTCCAAGGTCACCGTGAGCTGTGGCTCAACCAAGTTCTCACTTTTGACCATGCCGGTCGATGAGTACCCAACTCTTCCTGAAATTCCATTGCTGTCTGGCACCATCAGCGGTGAAGCATTTGCAAATGCCGTTGGCCAAATTGCAGTTGCCGCGTCGAAAGATGATGTGACCCCGGTGCTTACCGGCGTGCAAATTGAAGCCAGTGAAAAGACTTTGTCATTCGTAGCTACAGACCGATACCGCGTTGCTCTTTGTGAAGCAGCATGGAACGGATCAAAAGACGCAGATGGTTCAGTTGCTTTGGTACCTGCCCGCACACTGCAAGAAGTTGCAAAGACTTTTGGCAACCAGGGTGACATTCAAATTTCAATCGCCAAGAGCGATGATCGCGAAATGATTGCTTTCAAAGCTAACAACCGTTCAGTTACCTCGTTGTTGCTGAAAGGAAACTTTCCTCCGGTGAAATCTTTGTTCCCTGCCGAGATTGAGAACTACGCGGTAGTTGCTACTCAGGATCTTATTGATTCAACTCGTCGTGTCTCTCTAGTGCTTGAGCGCGAGGCTCCACTGCGTTACTCATTTGACGATGGCAAAGTTTCTATGGAAGCTACCGGAAACGAAACTGCCCAAGCTTCTGAAAATATTTCTGCCGAGCTAGAGGGTAAAGAAATTGTGGTCTCTCTAAAGCCGCAGTTCCTGATTGATGGACTTGCCGGCGTGCACAGCGAATTTGTGAAGATCGCTTTTACCAACAACGAGAACCCAAATAAGCCGGGTCCGGTTTTGATTTCGTCACACGGTTCAAAAGAAAAGACTGCCGCGGATTCTTACCGCTACCTATTGCAGCCAAATCTTTTGGTTCGCTAGTTAGCAATAACTAGGGCAAAATTACAAAAATCTGAGTCGAAGGGGCTGACGCGAGATGTTAATTAAGCATCTTTCGTTAGCCCATTTTCGTAACTACGAGAACGCGGAAGTTGAATTACAAAAAGGTGTGAATCTTTTTGTTGGTCCAAACGGTCAAGGCAAAACAAATCTTGCGGAAGCAATTAGATATTTGTCGACTCTTTCTTCGCACCGTGTGGCCGGCTACATACCAATGATCAAGCAGGGTGCAGCCCAGGCAGTTGTTCGTGCACTTGCATCATTTGATGACCGCGATGTTTTGCTTGAACTGGAATTAAATCGCGACAACCCAAACAAGGCACGTGTTAATAAATCGCCCGCGCAAAAAGTGCGCGACATTTTGGGTTACGTAAATTCAGTGACCTTTGCGCCGGAAGACCTAGACATCATCAAGCGCGACCCAAGTAATCGCCGTGCTTTCATTGACGAACTTGTAGTTCAGGTGTGGCCAAGATTTGCTGGCGTGTATGGCGATTATGAACGCGTGCTGAAACAACGAAACACACTTTTAAAAACCGCGCGCCAAACTGGCGCTAAAGGCTCCGCGCTGTCGACCCTGGATGCCTGGGATCAATCACTGGTTTCCTACGGCTCAGAAATTATTGCCGCGCGAGTTGATTTGATTGAACGACTTCGCCCCCACTTATTTGCCGCTTACCAATCAATTGCGATTGCCAACAACGAGCCAAAGATTTTGATTAAGTCATCTTTACTGAGCGCAACTGTTGCGCACTACCTGGACGAAGATGAAAGTTCCGAGTTTGCCGAAGCGGAATTCTTGAACACTGGCGATCGCGCCGAGATTGAAGAATTGTTCCGCCTGAAATTACAAAGTGTGCGCAACAAAGAGCTAGAGCGCGGAATTACATTAGTTGGCCCGCACCGCGATGATTTGGTGTTGCTGCTTGGATCACTGCCGGCAAAGGGTTATGCGTCGCACGGCGAATCATGGTCTTACGCACTTGCACTTCGTTTGGCATCGATTGCACTGCTTCGCGCAGAAACCAGAAGCGGCGACCCAATTTTAATTTTGGACGACGTGTTCGCCGAGCTTGATGCTGGCCGCCGCGAACGCTTGGCCCAAATGGTTAAAGAAAACGAGCAGGTACTTATTACCGCTGCCGTTGCTGAAGACATTCCAAAAGATTTGATCGCCACCGTGTTTCACGTGAAAGCCGGGGTGGTCACGAGTGAATAATTCGAACTCGCCTAGCGACGAAAACAAGGGCCAGGAATCCCCACAGGATTTTGCCCAAGAGTTCTACTGGAAGATGCGCGAGGCCATCACCGGCCGACTAAGCCGAGACGCCAAGAGGATTGCCGAAAAAGAGCAAAAGGCCAACTCGCGCCCGTTTGAAAAAGGTCGCGATTTTGTAAAGGGCGGCGATGCCATCGATGGTTTGATGAAGGCCTTCCGCTGGGAGAGCCAGCTGGCCGAGGCCGACCTTTTCAATAAGTGGGCCGAGATCGTGGGCGACACCAATGCTGCCAGCAGTCAGCCTGAGACCCTGACCAGCGGAACCCTCACGATTCGCTGCAAATCAACTGCCTGGGCCACCCAGCTGCGCCTGATGCAGGCCCAGATCCTGGAGAAGATCAATGCGGCCTATCCCGAGGTTGATATCAAGGCCTTGAAGATGCTTGGACCGGATGCTCCGAGTTGGAAAAAGGGCCCACGCTCTGTACCGGGCCGTGGCCCGCGCGATACCTACGGATAGAAATTAATCCAGAGCTTTTGCGCGCTGTTTCAAAAATGCTGCGACGTCGTAATTTTGATCGCGCCTAAATGGCAGTGCGCCAGAAATAATTTGATCGGGCAAGTCGGCAAGAGTGGCAAGTTGCTCTGTGATTACAGCCTCTGCGGCTTTTCTAGAAACCCCAAGTTCCCCAGCTGCTTCAACCAAAAGCGATCTTGACCAGTTAGTGGTCAACTCGTTGATCGCCAGGGCCATGGTGCGATCTTCGTAGTATCGGGTGCAGAGCAAATCGTAGGCAGGTGAAACTCGCCACTCGCCGGAATCAGATTCCAGCACAGAGAAATTCTTGGCGTGTGCGTCACCGTTGCCAATGAGCCAGTTGAAAATAAGTTGTTTAAAGAGTTCGTAGCCGGCAACCATCGAAGCCGGGCAAAGCGAGGCCAGCCCCTTGGCCATTTGCAGAAAATCAATGTTGTATTTGTCTGCCGGGTAAAGATTCGCCACCTGGCAACCGTCCTCGGCTGCTAACAACTGCTTGCCTTGCTTGGTTGCTAAGCGGTCAAAGCGTTCCAACAACAAAGCGGGTTGCCCTTGACCATCGATCAACAATTTGTGATTCGCGACCTTGATTCCACATTTTTTTGCGAGACCCAAAAAATACGCCTCGTTCTCGACCGCAAAGGGAACATCGGTGGGGTTTAGTTTCAACATGTAATCCACGTTTGCCATTCGCGCGCGGGCATTCAACATCTTGCTGGATAGTTTGTCTTGAACTCCGGGAATGCCAGTTGGTTTGGCGCCTTTGAATCGCTCGCGAATTTCTGAAAATGAGATTTCCGCGAGATCGTTAGGAAGCATCAGCGACTCACGCTCTGTTGCTGGGTTGGCGCCCGGGGCTAAGACCTGAACATCACCAATCAAATCTGCACCGATTTCCAGCAGCAAACCAAGGTCATCACTAAGGGAGGTCTTTAGGCGGTCGCTGATGGCGTTTAGTCGACGGCCCTCTGGTAGTAGCCCGGCAAAGTATGCCGGAGCTGCGCTGCCGCTCAGTAGCAAGGGTTCAGACGTGCGCGGCAAGGTAGTGGCGACTGGCTGACCACCAGAGGCCAGGTAGGCGTCGTCGTATTGAAACTTGATGTTGCCGCCCTGGCTGCTTAGCGTTGCCGCGAGCACACCCTTTTTGTAGACGAGGCCAAGCTGCTTATTCATTAGTTGCAAGTTCTAACTTGAGACTGAGGCCAAGCGTTGAAATTACTAACAGCATGCGATCTAGAGCAACAGTGGCCTTACCGTTTTCTAAATTGTGAATAAAACTAGATGAAACCCCAGCTAAGTCAGCGAGCTCAATTTGGGTAATTCCCAGCTGTTGTCGACGTTTTTTTATTGCAGACGCAAAACCTAAAACCGAGTCATTAATATCGCTCAAAATGGCCTCATTTTTATTCGTTCGAATAGATTATGGATAGATTACGTCAGAAAAAACGCTTAAACAAGGATTATTTACTCGAACGACAAAATTCAAGCGAAATCGGGGTTATCCACAAGTTCGCCGACGGGCCTATATCCCGCATAAATACTGGGATATTGGCATTTCCGAGTGGTAAAAATTGTCTGCCCGGCGGGGTAGAATTTGGGTAGTTAATCACCCCGAAAATCAGTCGCTCGGACGAGCGCATTTCTATAGGGCCTAACTACCGAGAATTAGGAGTACCACCGCAATATGTCTGAAAAAGCAACTGGGTCAGCAGCAGAAAAAGGCTCAAAGAACGCAGCGGAGCAAAGCTACGATGCCGGAAATATCCAGGTTCTAGAAGGCTTAGAGGCGGTACGTAAGCGCCCGGGCATGTACATCGGTTCTACCGGTCCCCGCGGTTTGCACCACTTGGTCTACGAAATCGTAGATAACTCGGTAGATGAGGCCCTGGCGGGCCACTGTGACACCATCAACGTCACCATCACCAAAGACGGTTGGATCAGAGTCCAAGACAACGGCCGCGGTATTCCAGTAGATGTTCACCCAACAGAGGGTGTATCAACCGTTCAGGTTGTACTTACCGTTTTGCACGCAGGTGGAAAGTTCGGTGGCGGCGGATACGCAGTATCGGGTGGTTTGCACGGTGTGGGTGCATCTGTTGTTAACGCGCTTTCAACCAAGCTTCGCGTGGCGGTTGCTCGCGAGGGTCACTACTGGACCCAGTCATACACCGTGGGTGTGCCAGACGCTCCCCTAGTAAAAGGTAAAGAGACTGACCTGCACGGAACCATGATTGAGTTCCTGGCCAGCCCAGAAATTTTTGAAACCGTTGAGTACGACTACGAAACTCTGCGCATGCGATTCCAGCAGATGTGTTTCTTGAACAAGGGCCTAACAATTTCGCTGAGCGATGAGCGCAACGGACGCGAAGACACTTACTGCTACGAAAACGGATTGAAAGATTACGTTGCGTATCTAAACAACTCTAAGAAATCGGAAATCGTAAACGAAGAAATTATTTCGTTCGAGGCTGAGACCAAAGAGAAGAACATGTCGGTCGAGATAGCAATGCAATGGACCAACGCCTACAACGAATCCGTTCACACTTACGCAAACACAATTAACACTCACGAGGGTGGAACACACGAAGAAGGTTTCCGTGCAGCACTTACCTCATTGATTAATAAATACGCACGCGAGAAGTCACTGCTTAAAGAAAAAGATGAAAATCTATCTGGTGATGACTGTCGCGAAGGTTTGACCTGTGTGATCAGCGTGAAGCTTGCTGAGCCACAGTTTGAAGGTCAGACCAAAACCAAACTTGGAAATACAGAAGCAAAAGCATTCGTGCAAAAAGTTGTAAACGAAGAATTCAGCGACTGGTTGGGCCGCAACCCAAACGTTGCAAAAGATATTGTTCGCAAAGCAATTCAGGCAGCAACCGCGCGACAGGCTGCACGTAAGGCACGTGAAGCAACTCGTCGTAAGGGACTACTTGAGTCTGGTGGCATGCCAGGAAAGTTGCGCGACTGTTCATCCCGCAACCCAGAGCTCTCGGAAATTTTCTTGGTGGAGGGTGACTCTGCGGGTGGTTCTGCAGTTCGTGGTCGCAATCCAGAAACGCAAGCAATCTTGCCGCTGCGTGGAAAAGTTTTGAACGTTGAAAAGGCACGACTAGATCGCGCACTTGGCAACGCAGAAATTCAGGCGATGATCACCGCGTTCGGAACCGGAATTGGTGACGAGTTTGATGTGAGCAAGGTTCGCTATCACAAGTGCGTTTTGATGGCCGATGCCGACGTTGATGGTTTGCACATTCGCACATTGCTACTTACTTTCTTGTTCCGCTACATGCGCCCACTGATTGAGCACGGTTACGTTTACCTTGCGCAGCCACCGCTATTCAAGATCAAGTGGTCGAACGGTCCACACCAGTACGTGTACTCCGATGAAGAACGCGACCGCGCACTTGCCGAGGGCGCAGCAGCTGGAAAAAAGATTCCTAAGGAAAATTCAATTCAGCGCTACAAGGGTCTTGGTGAGATGGACTACGACGAGCTTTGGGAAACCACAATGGACCCAAACACTCGCACCCTGCTACAGGTAACTCTTGAAGACGCTGCACTTGCAGACGAAGTTTTCTCAACCCTGATGGGTGAAGACGTAGAAGCACGTCGTTCATTCATCCAGAAGAATGCAAAGGATGTTCGCTTCCTAGACATCTAGGAGCGGGGGAAATCATGGCAGAAGAAACTACAAATTCATCAGGTCTTGTAGACCGAATCGAGCAGGTCGACCTACAGGTCGAAATGCAGCGCTCATACCTTGACTACGCAATGAGCGTTATCGTGGGCCGTGCTTTGCCAGACGTTCGCGATGGTCTAAAGCCAGTTCACCGCCGCGTGATCTACGCGATGTTTGACGGTGGTTACCGCCCAGACAAGCAGTTCTCAAAGTGCTCACGCGTTGTTGGTGACGTTATGGGTCAGTTCCACCCCCACGGTGACAGCGCCATTTACGACACCATGGTTCGCCTTACCCAGGACTGGAACCTGCGCTACCCACTTATCAGCGGCCAGGGAAACTTTGGTTCACCCGGTAACGACCCAGCGGCGGCCCCGCGATACACCGAGTGCCGCATGGCACCACTGGCCATGGAAATGGTTCGCGACATCGACGAAGAGACCGTTGACTTCCAAGACAACTACGACGGCCGCACCCAGGAACCAACCGTGCTGCCTTCGCGAATTCCAAACCTTTTGGTTAACGGATCTATTGGTATTGCAGTTGGTATGGCTACCAACATTCCGCCGCACAACCTTCGCGAGGTTGCCGCCGGTGCCGAGTGGTACCTAAAGAATCCAGAAGCAACCGATGAAGAACTGCTTGCAGCACTTATCGAGCGCATCAAGGGCCCAGACTTTCCAACCGGCGCACACATTCTTGGTCGCAAGGGAATTGAAGAGGCGTACCGAACCGGTCGTGGATCAATCACCATGCGCGCGATTGTTAACGTTGAAGAACTAAACGGCCGCACCTGCTTGGTAGTTACCGAACTTCCTTACC
Organism: Rhodoluna lacicola; assembly: GCF_000699505.1. NCBI lineage: Bacteria > Bacillati > Actinomycetota > Actinomycetes > Micrococcales > Microbacteriaceae > Rhodoluna > Rhodoluna lacicola. Next base: position 9,229 of record NZ_CP007490.1, read on the forward strand.
AGGTAAACCCAGACAACCTTGCAGAAAAAATTGCTGGGCTAGTTAAAGAAGGCAAGCTTCAGGGCATCGCGGATATTCGCGATGAGACATCGGGTCGTACCGGTCAGCGTTTGGTCATTGTCCTCAAAAAGGACGCGGTGGCCCGCGTTGTGCTTAACAACCTTTACAAGTTGACACCGCTGCAAGAAAACTTCAGCGCCAACATGTTGGCACTTGTTGATGGCGTGCCTCGCACACTGGCACTAAACGGATTCGTTAAGTACTGGGTTGAGCACCAGGTTGAAGTAATTGTTCGCCGCACTCAGTACCGTTTGCGCAAGGCAGAAGAACGCGCACACATTTTGCGCGGTTACCTAAAGGCGCTCGATGCACTTGACGCAGTAATCGCTTTGATTCGCAAGAGCCCAACAGTTGATGAAGCTCGCGATGGCTTGATGCAGCTTTTGTCTATTGACGAACTACAGGCTCGCGCAATTCTTAACATGCAGTTGCGTCAGCTTGCGGCTCTTGAGCGCCAGAAGATTATTGATGAAGCTGCTGAACTTGAAGCGCAAATCATTGACTTCAAGGCAATCATTGCTAGCCCAGAGCGTCAGCGCACAATCATCAGTGAAGAACTTGCCGAAGTTGTTGAGAAGCACGGCGATGACCGACGCACTCAGATTGTTGCCGGCGGCGAAGGCGATGTTCAGACCGAGGATCTAATTCCTGAAGAAGAGATGGTTATCTCACTTACTCGCGGTGGTTACATCAAGCGCACTAAGAGTGACAACTATCGTTCACAGCACCGCGGCGGTAAGGGCGTGAAGGGTGCAAACCTTCGTGCCGACGACGTAGTGGAACACTTCTTTGTAACCACCACGCACCACTGGTTGTTGTTCTTCACCGATAAGGGCCGCGTTTACCGCACCAAGGCATACGAAGTTCAAGAAGCTGGTCGCGATGCAAAGGGACAGCACGTTGCTAACTTGCTAGCCATGCAACCCGATGAAAAGGTTGCTGCGGTTCTAGACATTAGCGATTACCAGGCTGCTCCTTACCTAGTGCTGGCAACCAAGAGTGGTCTTGTAAAGAAGACCGCACTTGATGCTTATGACACTGCTCGCACCGGCGGCATCATCGCAATTAAGTTGCGCGATGGCGACGAGGTAGTTTCTGCAGTGCTTGCATCAGAGACCGATGACCTACTACTTGTTTCACACAAGGGCATGTCAATCCGATTCTCGAACAGCGATGAATCCCTTCGTCCAATGGGTCGCGATACCTCTGGAAATATCGGTATGAATTTCCGAAAGGATGACTACCTGCTTTCGGCAAGCGTGATTAACGACGTGGAAGATTCGTTTGTGTTTGTGGTGACTGAGGGCGGCTATGCAAAGCGCACAGAGGTTTCGCAATACCGACCACAAAACCGTGGCGGCCTTGGAATCAAGGTGGCCAAGCTTGAAGAGAAGCGCGGCGATGTTGTTGGAGCGATTATTGTTGCCGAAGACGACGAAGTTCTTGTAGTTTTGGCCAGCGGTAAGGTTGTGAGATCTGCAGTAAGTGGTGTTCCGGCTAAGGGCCGCGACACCATGGGTGTGGTTTTTGCTCGCTTTGCCGATGACGATAGCGTTATTGGTCTAGCCAAGAACACCGAGAGAAACTTGGAGTCTGCTACAGAAGCGCAAGACGCTACTGTAGATGAATCAAGCGAAACTGAAGGAGTAACTGAATGAGCCTTTTCGCCCGCGCAAAGCGCAACATTCCGCCAGTCAAGCAGGTAAAGCTCAAGCTGGTTCACATTGACTTCTGGTCTGCAGTTAAGACTGGTCTTCTAGTGACCACCGCAACCGGCATTGCAACTATCGTTGCGTTCTTCCTAATCTGGTTGCTGGTTTCTCAGACCGGCCTATTCGGCTCACTATCTACCCTGGTAAACAGCGTGATTGGTGGTGGCGCCGGTGCTTCGCAGCAGGGCGTTGACGTGGCTCAGACCCTTAGCCTGCCTAGAGTGATGTCTTTTGCCTTCACCGTTTCACTTTTCAACTTAGTTTTGGGCACCGCCCTGGTTGGCATCAGCGCATTGATCTTCAATGTGATTGGTCGCCTAACAGGTGGTATCTCAATCGGCTTTACGAACAACTAAGTTGGTTTGATTCAGTGAACTTTTTCGTGTAAAGTCGGAAAGGTTCTACGGGCCTATAGCTCAGGTGGTTAGAGCGCTTCACTGATAATGAAGAGGTCGGAGGTTCAAGTCCTCCTAGGCCCACCAGGAAGCCTTTCTCAACTGAGACAAGGGATCCAAACGTAGAAACACAGCAACAAAGTGCACCAAGACCCGGGGATTTAGCTCAGTTGGTAGAGCACCTGCTTTGCAAGCAGGGGGTCAGGGGTTCGACCCCCCTAATCTCCACAGAAAAGAATGTTAAAGTTACGAAAAAGTCGTGAGCATCGACTAACCTCAGATACACAAATCGGGAACTGTTAAACGCGAGCTAATTTTGCCGCACAAAACAGCCCTAAAAACATCAGCCGGGGGTTAGAGTGACGTTTTTGAGAAACCTAATCAAGAAAGTTTCTGCTCTTGAGGAAATTTACATTGAACGGTATCCGGACGTTAGCAGTGCGAAACTAAAACCTTTTACACACTGGTTAATTTGGGGAGTTCGCGAACGCCGCGTTTTCTTTCCAAACCTGAGATTGGCGTTGGCGGGAAATAAACTCACGGTAACAGCTTCTTTCGATCGCGACAATACATCAGATACTCGAATTCCTCTAGAAGTACTCGAGCAGTTTGATCGAAGTAGTGAAATTGAAATGGCGTTACCAACGACAAACGAAATCACTAATAGTCGCTTCAGCGTATTTGATGGAAGCGCCATTAGAACTCGAACAGGTGTAGATCCTAAGATTGTCAAACCATTCCTTGAGCGAAGATACCAAGCTATTCTGATTACTTCTCGCTTAGTCACGGGGGGCGCCGAAAAATACCTTGCAAAAATCGCAGGTCACATCCCGAATGGAAATATTTCCAAAACTCTAGTTATTTCAACGGAAGACACTAAAAGAGAATTTGAAGAACGTGATCTTCCAAACGTGATTGAAACCCTTAGAAATGCCGATCACCTTTTCTGGAGCGTAAACTCTGGATTTCCCGATAATGAGGAGACTTTCGCTCGTTTCGTACGCGGCCTTAGTTCTGAAGTTATCTTTGTTTGCAATTCAGATCTGGGTTACAGAATGTTGGATAGATTTTCAAAGGGAATTGCCACATCCTCAAAGTTGGTAGCACTTTTTTTCTCATTCGGTAATCGCGAGACCGTCACATGGGCACGTCTCTACGCGCGAAAACTTATTGGGAAAGTCACAATCGTATCTGACAACTCGACATTCGTTCGTGAGGCAAGAGATCTGGACCCCCTGGTAGGGGAGACTCTCATGAAAGTTATTCCTGCACCTTGTGAACAAGTTCCGACTCAAGAATTCATGGAAAAAATAAAAAGGCGATTTGAATTTCAATCGACAATCACCCGCTGGCTGTGGATTGGAAGGATAGAAACACACAAAGATATAGACGCCTTGGCCATACTTGCAAAGCTTCGTCCTAGGGATAAATTTGAGCTTTTTGGAACAGTCGAGAGGTCACCTAGCACCAAAACACTCTTTCGTCTCAGAAATGTCTACTACAAGGGGTTTCAAAAAAATTGGAAGGAGTTTCCTTTTGAAAGATATGCGGGTTTAATTTTCACCAGCTCCTTTGAAGGCATGCCAAATACGCTGCTAGAGTGCTCCCAAGAGGCAATCCCAATGATCATTTCTGACGTTGGTGGCATTCGAGACACATTTGACGAACGCAACAGCCTGCTTGTTAAACGTTCTCACGACCCAATACAAACAGCCCAAAACTTTGATGAAGCTATAGGAAGGCTGCTTTCTAAAACTGAATTGGAAATGAGAGAACTTCTCATCGAAGCACATGAAAGGGTCGCTTCCCGACATTCAGAAGATGCCTTCGGCAAACTTTTGAGAGAGTTACTAGAAAATGGATAGTGAAAATTCCAAAAAACAGGTAGACGTGTTCATACTATTTCATGCTGAAGGTCTACTAGCGCTTCCAGCCATGAAAAGCGCACACGAATTAGTTCAAAAAGCCAAATCTTTTGGAAAAGTTACACTCAATGCTGTTCTTGATAATGCCGATCCGAAAACTAAGGAAATTGTTAGCTCAGCTAAGAGTTGCTTTGATTCAATCCACTTCGTTGAATTCGGCGACCTTGGAAAAACTCGAAACTTCTGTATTCAAGTCGCCAAAGGAAGCCACATTTCAATGTTGGATGGTGATGACTTGTGGGGTGCTGAGTGGATTAGCAGGGCCATGACTCATGAGAGTAATGAGGAGGAGGCAACAGTTTTACATCCTGAATTTCTATATTACTTTCACGAGGATGACTTGGCCAACAGGGGGAAAGTAAAAAAGTCGTTCTTTATTCGCCATCAATCCTCTATTTTGACCCAAGCGTCCCCGAAATTGCTTTACTTGGCCAATTTTTGGTCCGCCAATAATTTCATGCCCTTGAGTATCGCAAGAAAATATCCTTATAGACCAACCATTCAGGAATTGGGCCTTGGCATTGAAGACTGGAGTTGGAACTTAGAAACGGTTGCCAATGGGATTCTGCACGAGGTCGTCCCAGGCACAATTCATTTCATACGAGTGAAACAAGCAGGTTCTCTCGGAGTTCAAAATTCACTTAGTGGTTTATCAGTCCATCGCCCTAACATTTCCGGATAAAGGGGTCTTTTTGGAGAGACGAACCGTGTTTGTAAATCATATACAGGGTGTCATAAATTGCCCGCCGAATTTGAGAAAAGGATCGTATCTTCCCTCGAGTTTGGGATTCGTGGTGGATAGCCCTAATTTTTGGCGCCAAAACAATTTTTAAGCCAAGGTTTCTAATCGACATGCAGAGGTCAACATCGTTGTAGCCCACAGGCAAATTCTCGTCAAACCCTCCAACTGTCCTGAAAATCGAACTTTTGATTGCGAGACACGCTCCGGTCACAGCCGAAACCTCAATAGGAGCCTCTAAGGCTTGGCTTAAATTTATGTTCCTTATACTTGAACCCTGAAATGGGTGTCCAGCTACAAGACCTTGACCGAGTTTTACCCCAAAGTGTTGAATCGAGCCATCAGGATAAATAAGTTTCTGTCCCACGACTGCAATCAGTTCGTGTTTCAACAATCCAGTTACGTCTTCAAGCCAGCCAGCCGAAAATATTTCAACATCATTATTTAGAAAAATTGATATTTCTGCATTGACTTTCTTAAACGCGACATTATTTAGCTGTGAATAGTTGAATGGACGACCATCTCTCATTACGTCAATAAAGGGGAAATCCCCCTTGAGCCTCGACAGCAGGATAAAGGTCTCCGGTTCCTCGCTTCCATTATCCACAATGGTTATCCGAAGTTTCCAGCCTGAACTGAATTTAATAATTGATTTAACACACTTTTCGAGTAGGTAAGCCTTATCTTTAGTTGGAATTATTATGTGGACTTCTTTGTCGAAGTTTTCCTCTTGACTTAGGCGCAACATCTCAGCGAGGGAGGATTGCTGATTAAATGCAAAATAAAGGTCAGTCCCCTTGTTCTTTGTCAAATGATTTCTTAGTCCCGTAAAAAGAGATTTGATTAAAAGTTCCGTCAGACGAAACTTACTCATGCAAGTTACTTGTTTGAGATCAAATAGAGCGAAAGGTAAAGCCCAAAGGATCAGTAAGGATCTCACAATTAATTCCATGCAAGGCGGCTTTCTATCCTATGATCCTAGAACTGGTATCTTTCTTTCTATGGGACAGCCTAGCCATTCAAACATTGCCCTAACATTAGCTTGGCAAGATATACGGCAAGCCTATCGACGCTCGGCCGTCGGGCCTTTTTGGCTAACAATAGGCATGGCTCTTCAGATTGTTACCATGGGGTTGGTTTTTGGTCTCATCTTCAAGACCGAGTTAACGGAATACTTGCCTTTCTTGGCAACAAGCATCATCTTCTGGGGCCTAATTTCAACTGCAATCAATGATGGATGCATGACCTTTATTTCGTCTGAGGCAATGATCAAGCAGTTAGAGGTGCCGCACTATCAATATGTAGTGAGGACAGTTTGGCGAAATCTTGTTTCAGCCGGGCACAACCTCGTTATCTTGCCTCTAGTGTTGTTGTTCTTTTGGCGTTTTCCCAGCTGGACACTTATCGGCTTGATCCCGGGTCTAGTGATTCTGGTCCTCAACATTAGTTGGTTAGTTTGGCTGCTTGGAATGATGAGTGCACGATTTAGGGACATGCCACCCATTGTTTCGTCAGTAATGACCATTGCTTTTTATGTGACCCCGGTTATGTGGTATCCGAAGCTCATTGAAAATAATTCATTGGCTCACTTGCTGATTGGTCTAAACCCTTTGTACCACTGGTTGCAGATTGTGCGACTTCCAATTATGGGACAGTGGCCGACATGGGAAAACTGGGGGCTTGGATTGCTCTCTGCCGGAATCGGCTGGGCAGTCACGTTGATGGCATATAAGAAGTATCGAAACATGATTGCGTACTGGGTGTAATTAGATGGCACACATCTCTTTCGACAATGTCTCAATTGAATTTCCAATATTCAACGCAACTGGACGCTCGTTAACTTCAAGTATTTTGAAAGTCGCTACTGGTGGCAAGCTTGACGCTGACCCAAATGGGCGCGTGTTAGTCAAAGCATTGACTGATATTTCATTCTCGCTTCGCGAGGGTGACAAAGTTGCATTGCTTGGCCACAACGGCGCTGGTAAGTCAACAATGCTGCGTGCACTTGGCCGGGTTTATGCACCCACCAAGGGAACTGCGGAAATAGTTGGTGAGATTGGTTCGCTAATTGACATCAGCTTAGGGATAAATCCAGAGGCAACAGGTCGTGAGAATGTTTACATTCGTGGCCAGTTGTTGGGACTAACTAAACATGAGATTTCTGAGAAGTATTCAGAGATTGTTGAGTTTGCCGAACTGGGTGACTTTATGGAGATGCCAGTTCGTACTTACTCATCTGGAATGCACTTGCGCTTAGCTTTTGCAGTGTCTACTGTTGTGAGACCTGAAATACTTTTGATGGATGAATGGTTGTCTGTTGGCGACGCAGACTTTCAGCACAAGGCCGAAGACAGACTTCGAGATTTAGTTTCTGGCACAAAGATCTTGGCTATTGCTACTCATTCGCGTGAGTTAGTGGAGTCAGTGTGTAATCGAGCTATTTGGCTTGAACACGGTCAAATCAAAATGGATGGACCAGTAGCTGAAGTTGTGCCCGCTTACTTTGGTTAGAAGTCTGCCGCTTTGGAGTCTTTCTCACTCAAGCTGAATTCAGTAATTCCCGAAGACTCAAAAGCGATTGCTAACTTTGCAGACAAAGCATTGATAGTTCTGTCTGCTCCTGGTGAGTACTCAGATGTGCATAGGTAGTTTGCGACTGAGTCGTCTTCAAGGCTGAGGAACGCATGGCCTAGGCCCTCTGAAATGAATACGCTTAAGCCATTTTCGGCTGAGAGTTCAACGGCATCCCACTGGCCATAAGTCGGCGAATCTTTACGAAGGTCAACGACAACGTCCCAGATTGCGCCTTTAGGGCAAGAGACGTATTTGGCCTGGCCTTCTGGGCTATCTGTGTAATGGATTCCCCGGATCACACCTTTATTAGAAACGCTTTGGTTGACCTGCTTCACAGTAAATGTCCGGCCAAGTTCAGATTCGATTTGCGAAATCTTGAACTGCTCCTCAAAGTGCCCACGTTCATCGTTATGACGAATAGGCGTGTGGATCCAGGCACCTTTGATCTTCATTTCTTGGAATGGCATAAAATCAAGGCTAGCCGAACAAGGGGAATTTATGCGCTGGGTAGTCATTGGTGACAAAGGGCTGTTTGGCTCTGAAATGGTGGCTTACCTTGAGGCCAAAGGCGAATTAGTATCGCGATTCAATAGGTCAAATTTGAATTTAGATGAATTGCCAGAATCACTGGCCCAGCAAATTGGGCCAGCCGATGTGATTGTGAATGCCATTGGATTTACGGCTGTTGATAAAGCTGAGTCAGAACTATACGAGGCGAATACAGTAAACGGAATTTACGCTGGCAAACTAGCTCAAGTGGCTGCAATCCTGGATGCCAAGGTTTTTTACATCTCGACAGATTATGTATTTGATGGTGGGTCTGTTACTCCTTATATCACTAGCGCAGCGACTAACCCGCAAAGTATCTATGGAAAATCTAAAGAGTTGGGCGAACAGTTGGTTGCTCAATCCGGAGCAAACTACACAATTTTTAGAACATCATGGTTGTACGGAGCACGCGGCAAGAATTTTGCAAAGACGATTGCTGCGAAGTTAATAGAGGATGGTGCAGTGAAAGTTGTGAGCGACCAAATTGGAACACCAACCTGGACGCGCGATTTGGCGGAAGTTGTTTACGCTCATGGAGTAAATCCATTCAATGAAAAAATTGTGCATGCGGTGGCAAGTGGTAGTGGGAGTTGGTTTGATTTTGCCCGTGAAGTTGCAGCCACCTTGCCTGAAGGCTCAAAATATTTTTTGAGCCCGGTGTCTACTGAAGAATTTCCAACAGCTGCAATTCGACCAGCATTTAGTGTTTTAGCTAATTCAGAAACCAAGGGGCCAATTATTGGCGATTGGCACGAACGCTGGAAAATTGCAGCACCAGAAGTGCTTGCAGAATTTCTAACTGATTAACGCTCGAAGGTAGTCGCCGTAACCAGACTTGCCATACTTGTCAGCTTCCTGAAGAAGTTGATCATTTGAAATTAACCCAAGGCGCCAAGAGACTTCTTCTGGAACATTGATCTTGCGACCAATCTCTTTTTCAATTTTGCGAACGCCTTCGGCAGCAAGATGAAGTGAATCGATAGTACCTGTATCAAGCCATGTTTTTGTTGAATCTAGAACTTCGACATTTAGCTGGCTGTTTGACAAGTACAGGTTGTGAAGATCTGTGATTTCAAGTTCACCACGTGCTGAAGGAGTTAAGGACTTTGCAAGCTCAACGGCTTGGTTGTCATAGAAGTAGAGTCCCGGAATCACAAAGTTACTTCTAGGAGACTTCGGCTTTTCTTCTATGCTGATTGCCTTACCTGCTGTATCAAATTCGATGACGCCGTACTCTTGCGGATTGGTTACCTCGTAAGCAAATACGGTTGCACCCTCACGGCCAGACATTGACTTCAGAGCCGTGCCCATTCCGATGCCATAGAAGATGTTGTCGCCAAGAATCAGTGCAACCGAATCGGTTCCTATAAATGATTCGCCAATCAGTAGAGCCTGAGCCAAGCCTTCGGGTTTTTCTTGGATGGCGTATGAAATTGAGATTCCCCATTGGGAGCCGTCACTGAGCAGACGCTTGAACTGTTCTTGTTCGTGAGGGGTCGTGATTACCAAGACCTCGCGAATACCAGCCAGCATCAGAGTGCTTAGTGGGTAGTAGATCATGGGTTTGTCGTAAACCGGAAGAAGCTGCTTTGAAGTTGGAAGGGTAAGTGGAGCTAGGCGCGTGCCTGAACCTCCAGCCAGAATGATGCCCTTCATGACTGCTAGCCTACTTTAGGGGTAGGAGGACGTACCAATGAGAATTCTGGTTACAGGCGGAGCGGGCTTTATTGGCTCTAATTTTGTGCGCCGCACTCTTGAGACTCGCCCTGATGTTTCAGTGGTTGTTCTTGACGCACTTACTTACGCGGGTTCTTTGTCTAATTTGTCTGGCCTTTTGGGCAAGTACGAATTTGTTGAGGGCAACATTCTTAATTCGGCTTTGGTTGATTCGCTGGTTTCACGAGTTGACCAGGTGGTTCACTTTGCTGCCGAAAGCCACAATGACAACTCATTGAAGTCACCTAAGCCATTCATTGATACCAATATTCTTGGCACCTACGAGTTGATTCAGGCCTGCGTGAAGCACGATGTGAAGTTTCACCACATCTCTACCGATGAGGTATTTGGGGATTTGCCGCTATCGGGGTCAGAAAAATTCACGGCTGAGACCCCTTACAACCCGTCATCGCCATATTCGTCGTCTAAGGCGGCAAGCGACTTGTTGGTTAGGGCCTGGGTGCGCTCATTTGGTTTGAAGGCTACGATTTCAAACTGCTCGAATAACTTTGGTCCGTATCAGCACGAGGAAAAGTTGATACCGCGCATGATTGGGCTGATTGCTTCGGGCAAGAAGCCTGAGTTGTATGGCAATGGGGCAAATGTGCGGGACTGGATTCACGTGGATGACCACAATGACGGGGTTTGGGCGATTTTGGAGCGCGGAGTGGTTGGCCGAACCTATTTGCTAGGCGCAGACAATCAGCGTTCTAATTTAGAAGTTGTGCAGGTTTTGTTGCGGATTATGGGCAAGCCTGAGGATTTTATTTCGTTTATTGAGGATCGGCCGGGGCATGACCTGCGTTATGCGATTGATGCGTCGGCGACTGAGGCTGAGCTTGGCTGGAAGCCGGTTCGTGGGAATTTTGAAGAGCGCTTGGCTGAAACCGTGGAGTGGTACCTGGGACGCCTAAACTTGCCAAAGGACTAGTTTTTAGGGGATTTAGGTCATGGGCGCATCGGCTCCAGTTATTGCAGTGGTTATTCCTGCGTACCGAGTGGCCGCCCACATTCTTGAAGTCATTGCCGAGATTGGCAAAGAAGTCTCACAAATTTATGTAGTTGATGACGCTTGCCCTGAGGGCTCGGGTGCATTGGTTTCGGCCAAGTGTGCCGATAAGCGCGTAAAGGTTTTGACCCATGCTGAAAACCAAGGTGTTGGCGGAGCTGTTGTTACTGGGTATCGCGCGGCGCTCGAAGGCGGTGCCGAGATCGTGGTCAAGGTTGATGGCGATGGGCAGATGGACCCGGCGCTTATCGGTGATTTAATTCAACCGATTGTTGACGGCAAGGCCGACTACACCAAGGGCAATCGTTTTGACAGCTTGGTTGGGCTGCGCGAGATGCCGGGCGTGCGCGTGCTGGGTAATGGTGCGCTGAGTTTGATGTCGAAGATTTCGAGTGGTTATTGGAACATCACTGATCCAACAAATGGTTTTACTGCGATTCACCGCGATGTGTTGCGCGCTATGCCGCTTGACATGTTGAGCAAGCGTTTCTTTTTTGAATCCGATGTTTTGTATCGCCTGAGCATTATTCGTGCGGTTGTTTGGGATGTGCCGATGGAGGCGCGTTATGGGAATGAGAAGAGCAACCTATCGGCGGTGAAGGCTCTGTTTGAATTTCCGGGCAAGCACTTTGTGCGTTTTCACAAGCGATTGTTTTACAACTACTACTTGCGCGACATGAGTGCGGCTTCGTTGGAGTTGCCACTGGGGGCGGCGCTTGGTTGGTTTGGTTTCATTTTTGGCGTGACAAAGTTTTCGGAGTCAGTTGAATCTGGAATGCCCGCGACAGCTGGAACTGTGATGTTGTCGGCGGTACCAGTTATTTTGGGTTTCCAATTGGTGCTGGCATTTTTGAGCCATGACATTGCTTCAGTGCCAAAGCGCGTGAAGCACAAAAAGTAGGAGTTTGACTTGACTGCAGCGGTTTCAGTGAACCGATTTGATCGTGCTTACTTTTGGCTGGTTGTTCCATTTATTGCCGCGTTGATTTCAATTGGCCGGGTGTGGCCGGTGCTACCTGCGGTAATGCAGGATGAATACGTTTACAGCATTCAGGCGCGTTTCACTCCTTTTGCTGAGCAGCTTTACCCAAACTATTTGTTCTCTTGGTTGTACTCAGGCACAAGTGCTTGCGGAGCTGACTTTTATAGCTGCGGCAAGGCATTGAATGTTGTGTTCTTCTTTGCGACTTTGGCATTTATCTTTTTCATTTCTCGCCGTTTGTTGAGCATCACCTGGGGCGCGATGATCGCAACCGTTGCAGCGTTTAGCCCAATTCACGTTTATGTTTCTTACTTCATGCCGGAGGCAATGTACTTTGCTTTCATCACCGCAACTATTTATGTTGCATTGATTGCCGGTGCTAAGCACAAGCTGTCTTGGTGGGTTGCAACCGGGGCACTGCTTGGTTTGAGCGCCTTGGTGAAGCCACACGCCCTGTTTACCTTGCCCGCGTTCCTCTTGTTTGCGTTGTTAGTTGCCTTGAGAAGCGAGAGCGGAAGCTTGGGCCAGGGGCTGATGGCTAGCCTGGGCAAGCTGGGAGCTTTTGCCGTTGTGAAGTTCGGCGGAGGCTTTGCTTTTGCTGGCGCTGCCGGTCTTTCCTTATTTGGAACATCCTATGAGTCATCTCTAAACCAATTCGTCTCTGAGAACGCTCAAGGGCAAGCAGATGTAGCTGCCCAGACCGTTTCGACGGTTTCTAATGCCGCGACAGAGTCGTCTGTTCAGGCTGCCGAGTCATCCGGACCTGGGTTTTTTGAGGTCTTTATTCCACACTCACTTGCACACCTAGCGCTGTTGCTTACCGTTGCCGGTATACCTTTGCTGCTTTCCATGAGCGTTATCAAAGACGCCGTGATAAAGAAGCAAGAAGTTTCAGCGTCCAGCCAGTTCTTGCTACTAATTGGTTTGCTTTCACTTTCATTTGCTCTTGTAGTAGGCGCATTTGAAGGAGTTGTGACCTCACTAGGTGATGATCACAGTTCAAGAATCATTACTCGCTACTACGAGTTTTTGGTGCCATTGCTTCTAATAGCTGCGGCGGTATTTGCTAAGTTCGTGGAGCCAAAGATTCGCGTCCGACTGATTCAATCTGGATTCATTATTGCCGCGCTGGTATTTGGCTGGGTATACCTGAGTGGGGTAAACCAGAGTTTTGCCGATTCAATTCTGCTTTCTGGATATCTTTCAGGCCCGGCTGTGATTCCGATTATTGCCGCAATTGGAATCATTGTTGCTTTGGTTTGGATTTTCTCTGCCAACTCAGGATCAAAACTAATTGTTTATGTTGCTACCCCGTTGATCTTGTTAATTGCTGGTTTTACTTCACAGAGTTATTTGCTTTCTCAAGTTGGAACCAACGAGGCGTATTTTGACGTTGCTGGTCAAAAAGCTAAAAGTCTTTTGGCGGATGTTGCCGGAGAAAAGATTTCAATTGTTGGGCCGGTGCGCTACCAAAACTTCACCACGAAGTTTTGGATTGATAAACCGGCTATTCAAGACGTAACTCTGCCGGATGGACAGGCAATCGATGCTGCATCGATGCCAAATGTTGATTACGTGGTGCTGATTGGCAACGCAAAGATTACCGGAACAACAGAAGTGCTAGACCAGGCTGAGGGCTACGCAATCGTAAAGATTGTTCGCTAACCCTACTTCTTTAGTTTTTTAGAAACTCGCAGGCCGGCGATGTAGGTTGCCTGGCGAACAGGCCACTCCCAGAGTTCGCTGATTGGTCGCAAGAGTTTTGGCAGGTGCGCTTTGCGCACTGCGCTGGCCTCGTTCACTGATTCACGACGGCGACTTACGGAAAGTGACCCTGGGTGCCAACGGAAGTTTGCCAGTACTTTTGGAATGTAGACGGCCTTACCAATTTCGCTGAGCGAATAAAAAAGTTCAAAGTCAAAGGCCCAGCCAAACTTATTGCTCAAGCCACCGACGCGTTCGAATGCATCACGGCGGTAGAGTGCACCCGGCTGAGGAATTAGCTGTGGGCCAACTCGCAAAAGTGGAACCGCCCACGGGCCACTCTTGTTGGTGAAGATTGGCTTTCCGTTTGGGTCAATGTATTCGCAGCCGCCAAATACCAGAACTGGTTCATCTGGCTGTGCCAGGCGTTCGGTAGCGGCTGTTAGTGAGCCTGGGGTCAAAAGGTCGTCATCACCCAGCCAGTTGATGAAGCGGATGTCTTTTGGCAGGGCACGGAAGCCAAAGTTGATTTTGGCGGCAAGGCCGGGTTCTGGTTCGTCTAGGTACTTGTCAATTAGTCCACTGGCCAGGAATTCAGAGGCATCAAAGCCCTTGTTGCCGACCAAGATCACATAGGCTTTGCCGGCATCGCGAATGGATTGCAGGGCTAGGGGCAGGTACTCGGGGCGGCCGCCAATAGTTGGGACGACCATACCTACACGTTCAGACATACCCAAAGTCTAGACTCGAGAGATGCTTGCTTTCCTACCTGGCTTATTGACCGGACTTTCGCTGATTATTGCGATTGGGGCGCAGAACGCCTTTGTGATTCGCCAGGGATTGACCAAGAAGCACGTTTTGCTGGTGGTGGCGATTTGTGCGCTGTCTGACGCGCTGCTGATTTTCTTGGGGGTAGGCGGTCTTGGTGCACTGATTCAGGGGCTGCCTTGGTTGCTTGAAATTATCCGCTGGTTTGGTGTTGTCTACCTGGGCTGGTTCGGCATCAAGTCACTGAGGTCAGCTTTCAAGACACAGAGCTTGGATGCATCGGGAACCCAAAGTGGTTCGGCCACCAAGGTGGTTACCGCGGTGCTGGGCTTCACCTTTTTGAACCCGCACGTCTACCTAGACACTGTGATTCTTTTGGGTTCTATTGGAAATCAATTTGATGACGACAAGTGGTGGTTTGCCACCGGGGCTGCCGTTGGCAGCGTGCTTTGGTTTAGCGCGATTGGTTTTGGGGCTAAGGCGGCATCGGTGTTTATGTCTAAGCCGGTGTTCTGGAAGGTGCTTGATTTGATCATTGCTGCGGTGATGTTCTCAATCGCAATTCTTTTGGCTTTCTACAAGTTCTAGCGGCGTTCACTTAGGCTGGTTGGATGGACGAGCAAGAACTAATGATCACATTTAGCGTGTTGAGTTTTTCTGTGCTTGGCCTTGGTGCAATTGTGTTGAGTCTGGTGACTCTGCTTGGTCGCGGCAATCGTTCGTTTGCGATTATTACTGCGGCCGCAACAATTTTTCTTGGCGCATTCATGTGGATTGTGCTGGCGCCACAGGGCTTGCTGCCAACTGTGCTTGGCGTGATTGCCTTAGTGCTTAGCGTGCTGCCACAAAAGCTGCGCACTTCAACCGCTGAAGAAGACTAAATAATTTCAGCACCGATTAGGCGCACAACCTCTGCACAAACTTCTAGGTTGGCAATTGAGTCAGCGTGTGATTCGTAAGGTGATTCCAGTAGACCCTCGCTGATGAACTTGGCCATTGCGGTTGCTTGATAGGAAAGACCTTCGTGACCTTGAACAGCAGAGTCATCAGTCCAGGTTGTGTAAGGGGAACCAAAATCGGTGTTGGCAATTGTGATGCTGGCAGGTACAAAGAATTCCGGTCCAACCGTAATTTTGGCCTTGTCGCCACCAACGGATGCAATGCCCGGCACCGCGGCGCGAGCAGAAAGCACGATGTAGGCACGCGCGCCGGATTCATAATTCAACTGAACCGATACTTCTTCTTCGATTCCGTTTGGATGCATCACCCCTTGCGCGGTTATTGACTTTGGGTTGCCTAGGAAAGTCTGGATAAAGCTAACTGGGTAGATGCCCATGTCGAAGAATGGATCGCCGTGACCCTTTTTCCACAAGCGAGGAATCTCTAGGTTGGCTTGAGCCATGTGTGCGGTGACGAGATCAATGTTGCCAAGTGTGTTGGACTCAAGCAGCTGACGGATTACGTCGTAGTGCGGAAGATAACGAGTCCACATCGCTTCCATTGCAAGAACGCCCTTGGCTTTTGCCGCGGCGAAAATCTCGGCGGCTTCTTTAGGGTCTAGCGCAAGTGGCTTTTCAACCAGTACGTGCTTGCCGGCGGCGATTGCCATGAGTGCGTGATCGCGGTGTTGGGTTGGCAGGGTTGGAATGTAGATGACGTCAATGTCTTCGCGGGCCAAAAGGTCTTCGTAGTTGTCGTGAGATTCGATGCCAAATTTTTCGGCGAAGGCCTCAGCCTTGCCCGGTGTGCGGGAGGCAACCGCCACGATGTGCTGCTTGGTGTGCTTTTGCACGCCGCCAACGAATGCCTGGGCGATGTCGGCTGCGCCCATTACTCCCCAGCGCAGCACCGGAACCGATGCCGGATCGATGATGCGCGGGGCTGGAAGTACTGGGCTTGAAGTTGTCATGCTTAGAGCATAAAGCCGGCGGCAAGCTCCAAAATTCCAAGGGCAGCTAGGCGCACGGTACGGCCGTCGGCTGAGTCTGCTGAGGCATCGATCTCTGTGAAGTCAACGGACTTGATTTGAGCGGCGGCTGCGGAGTTGCCCGCCGTCGCGGATTGGGCGCGGCCGGAGGCCTTGCCGATTTCAAAGCAGTAGGCACGGAACTCGTCGGCACTTAGGCCGCCCGGGGCGGCAGCCGGGCAGGCTGGCACCACGGATCGGTCACAGACATCAACATCAAAGTCCACGTGGATTGGGCCACCGGCAGCTCCGGCAACCTCAAGTGCCTCGGCAACCACGTCTGCTGCGTTTCGTGAGCGCAGCGCGGTGCGCGGAATCACGTGAATGCCAAAATCTTTTGCACGCTGTGCGTAGCTGTGTGAGTTTGAAAAATCCGCGATACCAATTTGCACGATGCGCTTGCCGTTGAGACCCGCCTCTTCAATCAGGCGACGAACCGGTGAACCATTGCTGATGCCATCGCGCAGATCGTGGTGCGCATCAAAAGTTATTAGGCCTGCGGTTGCGATGTGGTCTGCGTAAACACCCTTTGCCATTGCGTAGGTGACTGAGTTGTCACCACCTAGACCAATTGCAAGTTTGCTGCGAGTTGAAACTTGCTGCGCCAAATGCGCGGTGCGTTGTTCGCCCTCTGGTGAATCGGGGTCAACCACGTCGCCGAAGTCAGCGAATGAAAGCTGGGCAACATCTTTTTGGATGCTCCAGTTAAAAGTTGAGTAGCGCTGCAGGGCATCGCGAATTGCATTTGGAGTTAGCAGCGCGTGAGTTTTTGAAATTGAAGTTAGGTTTGCCGGAATGCCAAACAAACCAAGGTCATAGTTTGAAGTTTCGTCGGCCTCTTTCAACCACGCTGATGCGCGTGGCCAAAGTGGATCCTCGTGAACGTGATGGTTCATGAACGAAGTAACTCTGCTGCTGCGGCAAGTTCTGGCGCAAGGAATCTATCGGTGCCCATTCCTGGTACAACCTTGCGAAGTCGCGCAATCAGCTCGGCGCTAATCGGTGATGGCTGGTGCGGTGCGCGCAGCTCAACGGCGCGAGCGGCTGCGGTAAGTTCAACCGCAAGAATCATGCGCAGGTTGTCAACAACTTTGCGAAGCTTGCGACCTGCGTGCCAACCCATTGACACGTGATCTTCTTGCATTGCCGATGAAGGAATGCTGTCAACGCTGGCTGGTGCGGCAAGACGTTTGTTCTCGCTGACTAATCCCGCCTGGGTGTATTGCGCAATCATCAATCCGCTGTCGACTCCGGCATCTGCTGCTAGGAAAGGTGGCAATCCGCTGGAACGATTTTGGTCGAGCATGCGATCGGTGCGGCGCTCAGACATTGAACCAAGATCGGTTGCCGGGATCGCAAGGAAATCAAGAATGTAAGCAACCGGAGCACCGTGGAAGTTTCCGTTGCTGGTGACCTCACCATTTTCAAGAACGATTGGGTTGTCTACCGCGGCAGCAAGTTCGCGAGTGGCAACGACGGTGGCGTAATCGATTGTGTCGCGAAGTCCGCCGGTTACCTGCGGAGCACAGCGAAGCGAATAGGCGTCTTGCACCTTGCTGTCGCCAACGCGGTGCGAGGCAACGATCTCTGAGCCCTTGAGTGCCGCAAACATATTTGCCGCCGATTTGGCTTGGCCCGGGTGTGGGCGAAGTGGTTCGTGCAGTTCTGGTCTAAAGACCTGGTCTGTGCCCATTAGGCCCTCAACGCTCATGGCGGCAATCTTGTCTGCGTAGTCCACCAGGTGATTTAGGTCTGCGATGGCAAGGATGGCCATGCCGAGCATTCCATCGGTGCCATTGATAAGCGCCAGGCCCTCTTTCTCACGCAGTTCAACCGGGGTGATGCCAGCTTCGGCGAGCAGGTCGGCCACTGGGCGTTCGGTGCCCAGGGTTCCATCGGTGGCTGGGCCAAAGGCGCGGCCCTCGCCCATCAGCACCATGGCGCAGTGGGCAAGCGGGGCAAGGTCACCGCTGCAGCCCAGCGAGCCGTATTCGTGCACGTATGGGGTGATTCCGGCGTTCAAGATGTCGGCCATAGTCTGGGCAACCAGCGGGCGGGCTCCGGTGCGTCCAGAGCACAGGGTCTTTAGGCGAAGCAGCATTAGGGCACGAACGACCTCGCGCTCCACCGGCTCGCCCATTCCGGCGGCGTGGCTGCGGACCAGGGACTTTTGCAGCTGAACGCGGTCTTCGATGGCAATGTGGCGGTTGGCCAAGGCGCCGAATCCGGTTGAGATGCCGTAAACCGGAGTCTCACCGTTGGCTAGCTTTTCAATGTGCTCACGGGTGGCAGCCATGCCAGCCAGGGCCTGCTCTGAGATTTCAACGCGAGCGTTGTGGCGGGCAACATCGATCACGTCTTGCATGGTCATGCCAGCAGAGTTAATGGTGACGGTTCTCATTTTGTGACGGCCCTTCCGGCAATGTATGTCTCGCTAATCAAATTTACTCCCGGGCGGTAGGCCAGGTGAATGTAGCTAGGTGCGTTGATCACTGCAAAGTCCGCGCGAGCACCGATGGATAGATGTCCAATGTCATTTCGGCGAAGCGCCTTTGCGCCACCCATGGTTGCCGACCAAAGTGCCTCGGCCGGTGACATGCGCATTTCGCGAACCGCTAAGGCGATGCAGAACGCCATAGAAGATGTGTAGCTTGAGCCGGGGTTGCAATCAGTTGCAAGTGCCACGGTTACACCGGCATCAATTAGTTTGCGTGCGTCTGGATATTTTGAACGGGTTGAAAATTCTGCACCTGGCAAAAGTGTTGCCACGGTGTTGGAGTGGGCAAGTGCATCAATGTCTTGATTGGTTAGGTGCGTGCAGTGATCGGCCGATGCGCAATCAAGTTCAACCGCAAGTTGGATTGCACCAATGTTCTCAAGTTGGTTGGCGTGAATGCGCGGTGCAAGACCGGCGCTGATTCCGGCTTGCAAAATTTCGCGAGCTTGATCAACGTTAAACGCACCGCGATCGCAAAACACGTCAATCCATTTTGCGTGCGGAGTGGCTGCGGTAAGCATTGCGTTTTTAACGAGGTCAACGTATGCGTCGGCGCCCGCTTCAACTGAACCAAATTTTGCAACATCTTTGAATTCCTGCGGCACAACGTGCGCACCAAGAAAAGTTGTTTCGCTGGTGTGCTTTGCCGCAATCGCAAGTGAGCGTGACTCGGTTTCAACATCAAGACCGTAGCCACTCTTGGTTTCAAATGTGGTGATGCCGCTGGCATGCATTTCTGCAACTAGGCGTGCAAGGTTAGCTTCAAGTTGTGCATCGGTTGCTTCGCGAGTTGCAGCGACCGTGGTTTTGATTCCACCGGCACTGTATGACTGACCCTGCATGCGTGCAGAAAATTCTTCTGCACGATCACCGGCAAACATCAGGTGCGCGTGCGAATCAACAAAACCTGGAATTACAGTTTGCCCAGCTAAGTCAATTTGCACATCTGCTGCAGGTGAATTCTTTGACTCACCAACCCAAGCAACTTTTCCGTCTTCAACAACAATTGCGGCATCGCAAATTTCGCCCAAAAAATTTTCTGCGCTACGCGCAGCAAGCGAAACCGGGGAATCCCCCTGGCTGTTGGTAAATAAACAACCAATGTTGTTGAAGAGAGTGCTCATGTTTACTCAGTATCAAGCATCGGCACATGCACGTGCTTCTCGTGAGCAACGCGCTTGGCAATGTCGTAACCGCTGTCTACGTGACGAATAACGCCCATGCCCGGGTCGTTGGTCAGCACGCGGTTGAGCTTCTCGGCCGCTAGATCAGTACCATCGGCAACCGATACCTGACCCGCGTGAATACTGCGACCCATGCCAACACCGCCACCGTGGTGCAGCGATACCCAGCTCGCACCGGAGGCTACGTTGAGCATTGCGTTCAGGATTGGCCAGTCGGCGATTGCGTCTGAACCATCAAGCATTGCCTCTGTCTCGCGGTAAGGCGAAGCAACAGATCCACAGTCCAGGTGGTCGCGGCCGATAACGATTGGCGCGCTAACTTCGCCGCGCTTAACTAGATCGTTGAATACTGCGCCGGCCTTGTCACGCTCGCCATAACCCAACCAGCAAATTCGCGCTGGCAGACCTTGGAATTGCACGCGCTCCTGCGCCATGTTCAGCCATCGGTGTAGGTGTTTGTTGTCTGGGAAGAGTTCCATCATGGCCTGGTCTGTGCGATAGATATCTTTCTTGTCGCCAGACAGCGCAACCCAACGGAACGGGCCCTTACCTTCGCAGAACAGTGGGCGAATGTAGGCGGGTACGAAACCTGGGAATGCGAATGGGCGCTCGTAACCACCCTTGCGGGCTTCGTCGCGAATTGAGTTTCCGTAGTCAAAGACGACCGCACCTTTGTCCATGAAGCCAACCATTGCTTCAACGTGCTTTGCCATTGATTCTTGTGCGCGCTTGGTGAAGTCTTCCGGGTTGCTCACGCGGTAATCATTTGCGGTGTCAATGTCCATGCCCTCTGGAATGTAGTACAGCGGGTCATGCGCAGAAGTTTGGTCAGTGATGATGTCAATTGGTACTTCGCGCTTTAGCAGCTCGGCAAAAATTGTTGCAGCGTTACCAACTACACCCACCGATTTTGCAATGCGCGCATTCTTGTACTTGGTGACGACATCAATTGCCTGATCAAGGTTGTCGGCGATTTCATCTAGGTAGCGGTCGCGCACGCGCATCTCTAGTGAACGGCGATCAACGTCAACAATTAAACAGGTACCTTCGTTCATCGTTACCGCGAGTGGTTGTGCACCACCCATGCCACCGCAACCGCCAGTGAGAGTTAGTGTGCCCGAGAGTGTGCCACCAAAAGATTGTTCGGCGACGGCTGCGAAAGTTTCGTAGGTGCCCTGCAGAATTCCCTGAGTGCCAATGTAGATCCATGAACCCGCGGTCATCTGACCGTACATGGTTAGGCCTAGGTGTTCAAGGCGTCGGAACTCTGGCCAGTTTGCCCAGTCGCCAACCAAGTTTGAATTTGCCAGCAGCACGCGCGGTGCCCACTCGTGAGTGCGGAAAACACCAACCGGCTTACCCGACTGCACCAACATGGTTTCGTCGTTTTCAAGATTGGTGAGTGTGTTGACGATGGCATCAAAGCTCGCCCAGTTACGCGCGGCCTTTCCGCTACCGCCGTAGACAATCAGATTCTCTGGGTGCTCGGCCACTGCTGGGTCGAGGTTGTTGTGCAGCATTCGAATTGCTGCTTCTTGACCCCATCCTTTGGCGGTGAGGTTTGGCCCGGTGGCTGCGTGCAACGCTGAACGATTGATAGTTGTCATAGGTCAATAAAACTGTCTAAATCACACCGATAGAACCCTCAGAAAACTAGTAGTGTCTGAAATACGAGATTGCTGAACTACCGGCGAGACAAGGGGCCAAAGATGACCAATGTGCCTGGTGCAACCAGAGCATTGGCCATTCTGCAGGCCCTGGGCAAGGCTGGTTCGCCCATGCCAGCGGCCGCGATTGCCAAGAAACTGGGCCTACCCCGCTCCTCTACCTATCACCTGCTGGCCGCCATGGAGAAAGACGGCTTTGTGATCCACTTTCCAGAGGATCAGCGCTGGGGGCTAGGGGTATCGGCATTTGAGCTGGGCTCAGCCTATTTGCGGCACGATCCTCTGGAGCGATTGGCCCGTCCATTGCTTGCACGACTAGTTCGCGAAACCGAAAAGAAGATTCCGGCGGTTGCTCAACTTGGCATTCTGCAGAATAACGATGTCTTGTACCTGGCAAAGGAAGTTCCGCATCACCCGGTGACCATCGTTACCGAGGTGGGTGTTCGATTACCCGCACACTTGACTGCATCAGGAAAAGCGATTTTGTGTCAGCTTGATGCCAAGCAGGTGCGTGCCATGTATGGCGGAAACGTTGCGCTACCAACACGAACCGGAAAAGGTCCGGTGTCTGTCAAAGAACTCAACGTTGATTTACAAAACGCAAAACAAAAAGGTTTTAGTTTTGAAAACGGTTTTGTTACAGAGGGATTCAGCTCAATCGCTGTAGCGGTTTTGAATCATCTGCAGATGCCAGTTGCTGCAATCGGAATGACATTCAGAAATGATTCCGGCGCGGATGTGCATCAGGGATTTCTTGTGAAGCAATTACAGGCTGCCGCAACAGAATTATCTAAGCGTTTAGGTTCGCATTAATAATTTGCCTCGCAAGCGCGTAATCAAGGCGGCGACGTCGGTTGCCTTTTTTATCGTTGCCCTTGAAGGGCGCAAGGATTAGGTCGCTAGATTTTGCGCGAAGAATTTCTAGGTGCGCGTTGGCACGAACTACAAGTTCTTGAATTTGGGCATCGCTAAGTTCCGGAACGTCTAGGTAAGTCAACAAGCGAGATGAAACTTTGATGCGAGTGCGCTTGTATTCGAAATCACCGTAGATGAATTCAATGCGACGAACACCATCGTGTGAATCAACAGCACGCAAACCAATGCGACCGTTTGGATCGTTGAAAACAATTTGAATTCCTGATCTTGCGCGACCAGTACGTAGTTCAAAAATTTCATGTAGTGAACCAATTAGTGCATCGCCGTTGTAAACGCTGGCATTGCCAAGTTTGAATTCACCAAGTTGCTGAAGACCATCTGGACCAAAGCAGGCGACCACTGCCGGTGCCTCAGTGTCGGCAAATAAATCTCCCTCGATAACTGAAACCAACGCAAGCCGAGACTTATCAAAACTAGAAAGCAAAAATGTTTCTGGAATAACCGCTACGACAAAATCTGCGGCAGCTAAACATTTATCGAGCGCGATCTTGTAGAGGTTGTCATAATCACTGCCATCAAAGTAGGTGGCAACTAATCCATCAACGCCTTTGCGTTTGGCTGAGTGATTGGCCAGATAGGGCGGGTTGGTCACAATCACAGATGAGCTGGCATTGGGGATGCTCACCAGCGAGTCATTGCGAGCCCACTTGTCACCGGCGATATCGAGGCCAAAGGTGGCCACCCCAAACTCACGGCGAACCAAGTCCAGCAGGTGGCCATCGCCGGCAAAGGGGTCTAGGGCGCTGGTATTGGTAAAGAATGCCTGCGATAGAAAGGCACGGACCGGGGCATTGAGCCACGCGCCATCGGTTGTGTAGAAGGAGCCGCGGGAGACTTTATCGGGGTCAATTTCTACAAAGCGGTCGCGATCAGCCGAGACCAGCATTTGCCCGATACTTCGGGCGTTCTTTTGGCCGACCGTCCGACCGGATTCGGCCCGCTTTTCACTCATGCGACAATAGTAACCATGACTCAACACACTTCAGTAGCGACCCTGCACACAAACCACGGCGCAATCAAAATCAACCTTTTCGGCAACCACGCCCCTAAGACCGTAGCGAACTTCGAAGGTCTAGCAACTGGTGAGATCGAGTGGAAGGACCCTCGCAACGGTGCAACCCAGACCGGCAAGCCGCTATACAACGGCGTGATCTTCCACCGCATCATCCAGCAGTTCATGATTCAGGGTGGCGACCCAACCGGAACCGGAATGGGCGGCCCTGGTTACCAGTTCGGCGACGAGATTCACCCAGAACTTAACTTCAACGAGCCTTACAAGCTAGCCATGGCAAATGCGGGGCCTGGCACCAATGGTTCACAGTTCTTCATCACCACCGCAGCCACCGGTTGGTTGCTAGGCAAGCACACCATCTTTGGTGAAGTTGCCGACGAAGTTTCAAAGAAGGTAGTCGACAAGATTGAAAACGTTGACACCGATGGTCGCGACAAGCCACTTGATGACGTAATCATCGAGTCGATCACAATCGAGAAGGTCTAATTTAGGCTTCGCCTAATTAATCCCATGTTAAACATGTTCAAGCAGAGCCAGGCCCGAGTAACCCTCGGGCTGGTTTTGCTTAACGTGGTCATTTGGATTTTGCAGATCCTGCCTGGCTCGGGGCTGACTAATAAGTTGGCTTTCGTTCCGCTATCGGTGTTTATTGAACCGTGGCGAATGATTACCGCAGGCTTTGCGCACAGTGAATCAAACTTTTTGCACGTTGCGCTGAACATGTACTCGCTTTACATCTTTGGTTCAATTCTTGAACCGATGCTTGGGCGTTTGCGCTTCTTGACCGTGTGGTTGATTTCTATCTTCGGCGGATCAGTTGCGGTGATGTATTTGAACACCCCGGACACCTGGGTGATTGGTGCATCCTCTGGCGTATTTGGATTGATGGCCGCCTACTTTGTTGTTTTGCGCGCGGTGGGGGATCGCTCGCGCGGACTGGTTGGTTTGATTGCCATCAACTTGGCCTTTGGCTTCTTGATGCCTAGCGTTAGTTGGCAGGCGCACCTTGGTGGACTGCTTGCCGGTGGTGCCATGACCGCTGTTTACACAAACGCTCGGGGCTCTAAGCAGGCGCAAGTAGTTGGCGGAATCCTGGTGGCGCTGGTCTTTGTTGGGCTAACCATCTATCGAATGAACACAATGTTGGTTGGCTAAAAAGATTTCAACAGTTAGTTAGTTGCCGGCAATAAATGTCGGTGTTGGTTTCTAATTTTTTTCCATGACAAAAAATAAACTTGTTCCGCTGAAAGATGCGGTTGATGCATTCAATCTTGAGGTAGCAGCTGCGCTGGCCGAGTCAAGAATGCCCAAACCCATTTACCTCGGTGACAAATCTGAAACAGAGGCGGTACTTGTTCCCGCGGGTCTCATGGAGGAGTTGCTTGGACGGCTTGATGATGCAGATTTAGCCGACTTGATCACAGCCCGTAAATCGGCTGGTGATTCCAGGCCACTTGATGAGCTGGCCGAAAGTCTTGGGCTCGATAAGTCTGACTATCAGTAGCGCTCGCCCGCCAAGGATTAAAAGATGCACATACTTTTTGTGGATGAGAGTGGCACGGCACCGGAGCCAGCGCACGCGGAGAAGTCGCCGAAGTTTGTTTTGGGCGGGATTGTCATTTCCGAAAAGACTTGGCCAAAGCTGCGTGATGAACTTGAAATAGTCAAAAGAAAATATTCGGTTGATGGTGAAATCAAGTGGAGATATTTTCATCGCTCTCAAACGCTTCATCATGAAACGCTGGAACATTTAAGTGCAAGAAATCGTGATCGATTACGAGTTGATTTGTTTTCCATACTTAAGAGATACCCATCAGCAAAAGTAATTGCATGCGTAGTTGATCCGGTTCACGCGTATAAGCAGAATCTATTTCAGACTGCAGATGACCTCTACCACCACGCCTTTGGGTTGATAACGAAGCAGTTCGTAAGTTATCTAACTGAGTTGTCAGACAGGCACGGCCTAAATGCCAGGGGCCTCGTAGTAGCTGATAGCCGAAGCACGAGGCAGGATTCAAGACTTAGAACTTTTCATCATCTAGAAATGACAGAGGGGAAAGCTAAGGATTTTGAGATGCTTGTTGAAGGACTCTTCCTAGTGCCTTCGGATTTGAGCGTCGGAATTCAGTTTGCAGATTTGGTTGCCGGGGCAATTTTCAGGAAGCATGTCAGGCACGATAGCGAGTTCTGGGACGCCTTGGCTAGTTCGGCAATCAAAGGCATTGACACAAGTCTTTGCGCTTAAGTACTTAAAAGTAAGACGCCGTGTCTAGGTTTCCCTAGAACCTGCGAAGTCGCAGTCACGGCGTATTTATAAATTAGCAGAGGGTGCCGACAAAGTTCAACAGGGCAAAAGAAAACCGCCCCTAAGGGCGGCTTTCGAAAGTTATCGGTGTTGGACTTTACTTCCAGCGGGTTGACATCATGAAGCCAACCATTGCGATGCCAAAGCCAATCAAGATGTTCCAGTTTTCTAGGTTCCACGGGGTTCCCGCGCCTAGCGGGAACTGAGCACTGGTCACGTAATAAGTGATGATCCAGACCAAACCAAGAATCATGAAGCCGAACATAACCGGCTTGAACCAAGCTGGGTTAGGCGCGTCTTCTGCGTTGGTTGGGATAGCTTTAGGGGCTTTTGGCTTCTTTTCAGACATGAGCCAATTCTAACCTGCCGATTGGGCCGGCCGCCAAGGCCAAGGGCCGCCGGATCGCGGGCCCGGGGAACGCTGCTGCCCAGCAGGTATTCTTAAGCCCTGATGGTAAAAATCCTGGTTCTAGACAACTACGACAGCTTTGTCTACACACTCAACGGCTATCTGCAGCAGCTTGGTGCAGAAACCGATGTACTGCGCAATGACTGCGTTGCCGAGGCGGATTTGCCTGAACTTTTGGCTAAGTATGACGCGGTGCTGATTAGCCCGGGGCCTGGCACTCCGGCCGAGGCGGGCCTAAGCATTCCAGTGGTCAAGTTGGCGCTCAAGACCGGTCAGCCGGTATTTGGTGTTTGCCTAGGTCACCAGTCAATCGCAGAGGCGATGGGCGCAACCGTTACCAGTGCACCAGAGCTAATGCACGGCAAAACATCAATCGTGAATCATGATGACTCTTTGATTTTCAACGGCATTCGCCAGGGTTTCAATGCAACCCGATACCACTCGCTAGCCGTAGTTGATTCGACAGTTCCAGAAGATCTGATCGTTACCGCTCGCACCGGCAAGAGCGAGACTTCGCAGGGCGGAGTGATCATGGGATTGCAACACAAGACGCTGCCTATTTACGGAGTGCAGTTTCACCCAGAAAGTGTGCTGACCGAATCTGGTTACCAAATGCTTGGTAACTGGTTGGAGTCAATTGGCCTCAAGGGTGCCGCAGAAAAAGCCCGTGGATTATCTCCACTTGTTAATCTCACTTAATTACTGAGAACAGCCAACGTAAAGGATTACGGCCGAACCTTGGTTGGCAAGTCCCGGTGCAACTGACTGATCAACCACGATGGTTCCCTGAGCACCAGTACATTCTTCACGAGTGGTAATCGAAACCGGAAGACCAACCGCTGGCGCACTCATCGCTGCACGAGCATCACTGATGTCTAGGTTGCGAACATCAGGAACCATAACTTTTCCATTTGAAACTATTAGGTTCACCGCTGAACCCTCGGCGACCTCTGTGTTCAAGGCCGGAAGAGTTTCAATGACTTTGCCGGCGGCAACCGTTGCAGAGTTGCCCTGCGTAATTGTGCCAAGGGTGAGCTTCATGGTTGCCAAAACTCCGGCAGCTTCAGTCTCAGTAAGACCAGTCAGCGACGGAACCTTCACGGTGTTGGCACCTGCAGAAACATAAACGGTAATCACCTGACGGTCACCAACCACGGTTCCGGCAATTGGATCGGTGCGAATGATTGTGTCAACCGGAACGGTGTCACTTGGCTCCGAAGCCTTTGATACCAACAGACCCTGCGCGGTTAGTGAGCTGTAGCCATCGGTGTAGGTCTGACCAACCACGTTTGGCACACTGATTCCGCCACCTGGCTGAATGTTTAGGTTGAAGTTTCCGAATGCCACCAACCAAACCAACAAACCGATAAGCACAACTGACGCAGCCGATGCAACGGTGACAATCAATCCCTTTGATGGGCGGTTGAGTCCGTCAAGCAGCGGAGCCGGGGTTGAGCCGGTATTGGCTGGCAGGTCAACGCCAAGAGTTGAGAATGGGTTGGTTGCCGGTGTGCGCAAGTCGTTCCAGTCAGCGTTTGAACGCGGCGCTGCCTTTTCGTATCCGGTGTAATCAACCACTGTTTCTTTGACTGATGCTGCAGTCTCTTTTGCGCGACCAAAGAAAGATTTCTTTTCTTCAACCGGTTCAACAGGTGTTGCCGGTGCTGAGTGCACAACCGCGTCGGCGGCGGCAAGATCTGCAATCAAAGGTGATGCGGTTGTTGAAGGAGCTGCTGCACCAAGTAGTGCCTCAAAGTCGTCTTCGGCAACCGGCGCGCTTTCATTTGATGCACTAGGAATTACTGGTGCAGATTCCTGCGATTCCGCTGGGGTTTCGTCGAGAGTCCAAGCAGTAGTTGTTGCAGCAACTGCGTTTGGTGAAATTACCGGAGTAGAAATTGTTGCCGGTGAACCATTCGCTGCAGCAATCAGGTGCTCGCGGAATTCTTCTGCAGTTTGAAAACGCTCTTCGCGATCTTTAGCAAGACCACGCAGAACTACCGCATCAAGTTCAGGAGTAATTGACGAATCAAATTGTGACGGCGGAATCACCGCTTCTGAAACGTGCTGATAGGCAACCGATACCGCGCTCTCACCCTTGAACGGTGGACGACCGCAAAGCATTTCGTAAAGCAGAACTCCGGTTGAGTACAAATCGGTGCGAGCATCAACCTGTTCACCCTTAGCTTGCTCCGGTGAGAAATACTGAGCGGTGCCAACGATGCCAGAGGTGTGCGCCATGGTCGCTGAAGAATCTGAAATCGCGCGCGCAATACCAAAGTCCATTACCTTTACCTGGCCGGCATCGGTGATCATGATGTTTGCAGATTTGATGTCGCGGTGAATCACTCCCGCGCGGTGTGAAAATTCAAGAGCGGTTAGAACTCCGCTGGTCCACTCGATTGCTTCTTGACGAGTCAGGCGACGTTCGTGCAACAGATCACGCAGCAACTTGCCTTTGACGTACTCCATAACAATGAACGGATACTTGTGCTGGTTGCCGTATTCATCGGTGGTGATTTCTTCACCGGCATCGTAAATACGAACGATTGTTGGATGACCCATGCGCGCAGAGGCCTGGGCCTCTTGACGGAAACGAGCCTCAAAGGCCGGGTCGTTAGCAAGATCTGACTTGAGCAACTTGATGGCCACGGTGCGGCCAAGGCGAGTGTCGACACCCTCATAGACATCGGCCATCCCGCCGCGCCCAATTAGGTTTCCAACTTCGTAGCGACCGGCGATAACCCGCTGGTTTTCAGTCAATCTCTTGCTCCTTTTAGCGCAAAACGCGCGTGAACTCCCAGTCTAATCGCCCGTTTCTGGCTGTTTACTGAGAGACCGAGGGGCTAGGGGAGCCACTTGGCTCTGGCGTCGGAGTGGTTGGCTCCTGGCTTGGGGTTGGCACCTCGCCCGCAGGGACGTAGTAAATCAGAGTGACTTCAGTACCCAGGGTCAAAGTGCCCAGCGGGGTAGCGTCGTAAACGCTCATCAGGCGCGGATCGCCGTCAGGCAGCACGTCACCGGCCACGGTCTTTACCAAAAGCCCCTTGGCGCTTAGCTCGGCCGAGACCTCGGCCACATTCTTGCCCTGAACATCGGTCAGCAGCACGACTATGGGTGCACCCGATGGGTCTGGGCTGCCGGTTCCACCACTGCTAGATGGATAAGGCGACTGAGACCAGGTTGGCAGTTGCGGTTGCATTGAACCCACGATGATGGCCACGACCACCGATACCGCGGTCAACGCCAGAGCACCGATCAGCACAAACCAGGGCCAGACAATCGGCGGCTTTTGGGTTGGGTTTGTGTCGGCTGCGATTTCGAGCACCGCGGTGCGATCACTGACATCTTTTGGTTGCTGCAGCAGCTGGGTGGCCGCCGACTGACGTGGTGCGGTAGACATTAGTGACTCTGCGCGCTTGGCAAGAGCCAGTGCTGATTCCGGGCGCTGGTTGGGTTTCTTGGCCAGGCAAGACATAACCAGGTTGGCAACGCGAGGGTCAACCGACGATGGCAGTGCCGGCGGAGTCTTGTTGATCTGCGCCATTGCGATTTCCATTTGCGATTCACCGGTGAATGGCCGCTTACCGGCAAGGGCTTCGTAGGCAACGATTCCCAGTGAGTAGATATCGGTGCTTGGGGTTGCCGGTTTTCCGGTTGCTTGCTCTGGGGCAAGATATTGAACGGTGCCCATGACTTGACCGGTTGCAGTGAGGCCAACTTGATCGGCAACGCGCGCGATGCCAAAGTCGGTGATTTTTAGTTGACCGTCTGGAGTGATTAGTAAGTTACCGGGCTTTACGTCGCGGTGCACAAGACCAGCTTCGTGTGCCTCGTAAAGTGCGCGAGCAGTTTGCGCGATGATATCTAGCACGCGCTCGCTGCTTAGAGATTTTTCAACTTCAAGAATTCGCGCGAGTGAATCACCCGGCACAAGTTCCATCACCAAATATGCAGAGCCGCCGTCTTCACCGTAGTCATAAACGTTGGCGATGCCCTCGTGATTAACCATTGCTGCGTGACGTGCCTCTGTGCGAAAGCGCTCTAGGAACCCGGGGTCACCCATGTATTCCTGCTTAAGAATCTTGATTGCAACATCGCGCAGAATTACTTCGTCGTGCGCTTGCCAAACCTCACCCATACCGCCAATTGCGATTCGTGAAATTAATTTGTATCGGCCGCCATAGAGTTGACCAGCTTCTGGCTTCACTTGCGCAACACCGCCTCCATTACTTTTCTGGCAACCGGTGCAGCAAGAGAGTTACCTACTCCGCCCTGACCAATGCCACCCCCGTCAGCAATTACAACTGCAACTGCAACCTGTGGATTATCTGCAGGTGCAAAACCGGTAAACCAAAGTGTGTATGGCTCGCCTTTTCCGTTTTGCGCAGTTCCGGTCTTACCGGCCACCACAACATCTTTAATTCGCGCGTTTCCTGAAACACCACGCTGCACTGCGCCAATCATCATTTCCTTAACCGCCTGTGCTGATTCTTTTGACAGTGGCTGAGAGAAAATATCCGGTTGCGGCTGTGCAATCACGGCAAGGCTTGATGACAAAACATTTTCAACCAGGTTCGGCTTCATCAGCACACCCTGGTTGGCAACGGCGGCAGAGACCATGGCCATTTGCAGTGGGTTGCTGCGAACGTCGTACTGACCAAATGACGAAAGGCCAACCTGCGCGTCATCCATGTTTTCTGGGTAAACGCTGGCGGTTGAGGTCATTGGGTAGCTGACCTTTTTACCAAAGCCAAACAGCTCTGCCTGCTTGCGAATGGTGTCTTGGCCAAGAGCGATACCCAGCTGGGCCATCGGCACGTTGCAAGAAAAACGCAGCGCATCGGCGATTGAAACCGTTGGCTTGCCACCGCACTTGCCCTCGCCAGAGTTCTGCACAAAAACATTTGTGCCCGGCAGTTGGAACTTGGGTGGGTTAGGGAAAGTTGAGTCTTTGGTGTGCTTGCCTGACTCAACCGCCGCTGCAGCCATGATCACTTTGAAAACAGAACCCGGTGCATAAAGTTCATTGGCCGCGCGATTAAGCAGTGGACCATCTTTGTCGTTGAGTAACTTGGCATAGTTCTCGTTTGATTGCACACCGCTATGCACGGCAAGCAAGTTTGCATCAAAGCCAGGCTTTGAAACTAACGCCAGAATATTTCCGGTCTTTGGATCAAGTGCAACAACGGCACCCTTCATCTTTCCCATTGCATCCCAGGCAGCTTTTTGCACCACCGGATCAATGGTCAACTCAACTGACGCACCTTGCACCGGATTACCTGAAAGCAGCGCAGAGATTTGCTCAAAGAATTGCGAAGAGTTTTTACCGGTTAGGTATGAACCCATTGACGATTCAATTCCGGTTGAACCCTGATACAAACTAAAGAACCCGGTAACCGATGAATACATCGGACTCTTGTACACGCGCAGATATTGGTAGACATCGTCACTGCGAACTGATTCGGCAATTGGCTCTCCGTTTACCAAGATCGCACCGCGTTGTGTTTTGTATGAGTCATAGGCGCTGCGCACGTTGCGTTGATCTTGCGCAAGAGAATCAGCAGCAAAAATCTGAATCGTGGTGCTGGCAATGAACAAACTTAGGAACATTACAAAGATGACCAGGCTGACTCGCTTGAGTTCGCGATTCATTACCTCACCCCACTTGAAATGGTTGTGGGCTCGGAAAAGTTTTCACCGTTGCCGATGCTGTCTGAAATTCTGAGCAGCACACCAACGATGATCCAGTTGGCTAGCAATGACGAACCACCGGCGGCAAGCAGCGGGGTAGTCAGACCGGTTAGTGGAACCACGCGAGTCACACCACCAATCACGATGAAGCACTGCAGCGCGATTACAAAGCTCAGGCCGGTGGCAAGCAGCTTAGAGAAATCATCGGGGTGATTGAAACCAATGCGCATGCCGCGTGAAACGAATAGTAGGTAGAGGGTCAAGATGGCGAACATGCCAACCAGGCCAAGTTCTTCGCCGAGTGAGGCAATGATGAAGTCCGATTCGGCCAGCGGAACCAGGTGCGGAATGCCGCCGCCCAGGCCGGTGCCCAGCAGGTTGCCGTGGGCCAGGCCAAAGATTCCCTGGGCCAACTGGTAGCTGCCGCCAACCGCATCGTAGTTTGCCTGGTCAAAAGGGTTGAGCCAGGAATCGATACGGCCACTCACGTAGCCCATTAGTCGGCTGGCCACCAGGGCCCCGGTGAGGAACATGGTTAGACCAACCACCACGTAGATGGCGCGGCCGGTGGCCACGTAAACCAGCACTATAAATAGGCCAAAGTAAAGCAGTGAGGTACCAAGATCGCGCTGGAGCACCAAAACGATCAAGCTGGCGGCCCAGATCACCAGGATTGGGCCCAGTTCGCGGGCGCGAGGGATGCGCATGCCCAAAATCTTGCGGCCGGTCAGGGCCAGGGATTCGCGCCGGGTCACCAGGTAGCCGGCAAAGAACACGGTCAGCGCAATCTTGGCCAGCTCGCCGGGCTGGAAGGTAAACGGGCCAATGCCAATCCAGAGGCGGGCACCGTTAATGCTGCGGCCAATTAGCGGAAGGTTTGGCGCAAGCAGCAGCGCGATACCGATCAGCATTGATACGTAAACGTAGCGGCGCAGGAACAAATGGCTTGGCACGTAAATGATCACGAGAGCCGCCACGGTCATTGCCACCATGGTCCAAATAATTTGCCTGCTACCAAATTGTTCTGGATTGTCGTTGGCAATTGCACCAAGATCCAGTCGATAAATCATCGATAGCCCAAGCGTGTTAAGAATCACGGCGATCGGCAAAATCATTGGGTCAGCCTCGCTGGCGCGACGACGCAAGATGTAGTGAATCGCAAAACTAAACAGCGTTGGTGGTAACCAGTAGAAGAAAAGTTCTGTAGTTAGAACCTTCAACACCGATAGTTGCACCTGAGCCAACTCGTAGGCGTAAATTCCAGATGCGAAGAACAACAGTAGGAATTCGATGTTTCGATTGCGCGGAATTACCCGAACGATTTTAGGAATCGTGATGCTTGAGGTATCGGTCATTTATTTGAACCTTCCTCAAGAAGTTTCACAATTCGATTGGCATCTTCAAGTGATTCGGCGCTGATCGTGCGCTGCACCAAATTCAACTGGTAACTGTTTAGGTCATCAACAATCAATGTGGTGTCTTTATAAGGTGATGACAACATCAACGGGCCAAGTGATTCTTTGATGCCTTGGAAAATATAGACCTTGTCGTTTTGCAAACCAATGTAGTAACGAGTTTGGGTGTAGTCGTATGCCCAGCGCACGCCAAGCACCGCGATTGCAATAAGCGTCAAGATAGTCACCATCTGACGAACGCGGCGCCACCAAATGCGGCGCTTAGTTTCGCGCAAGAATTTTTCTAGGTAGTCATCGGCACCCGGCAGGTAACTTTCGGCATCGTCAACTTTGCGCAGCAGATCAAATAGGTTGAGCGGGTTAAGAATCTTTAGAGTGCGGCGACCCTTAGCTTCTTCAATTACAACTTCGTTTGCTGCGGAACCCACAAAGCGCGCGGTTGGTTCAAAGTCTGTTTGCAGGCCGGCGTCAAGAACATCAACCACAACCACGGTCACGTTGTCAGGAGCACCAAACTCCAAAGCTTCGCCAACCAGTAACTCGGTGGCTTCTTTTGAATCCATTTTGCTAAGCAGAATGCGCTCGGCAATTTCATCTGGCACCACCCCGGAAAGCCCGTCAGAACAAAGCAACCAGCGGTCGCCCGGCTTTGCATCCATTGAGAAGGTGTCAACATCTGGGAACTCTTCAACGTCACCAAGCACGCGCATCAACACCGAGCGACGCGGGTGAACCAGTGCTTCCTCGGCGGTGATGCGGCCGGTTTCAACGAGTCGCTGTACGAAGGTGTGGTCGCTGGTTACCTGCGAAACTTCGCCTTCACGCGCAAGATAAATTCTTGAGTCACCAATGTGACCCACGGTCACGCGATCGCCGGTGAAAACAATTCCACTGAAGGTGGTGCCCAGACCAGAAAGTTCTGGGTGTTGCTGCGCGGTTGTTCCAAGTAGTGCGTTGGCTTCCCAGATCACGTCGATGAGAGCCTTGGTTGCCTCTTCTGTTGAATCGTAAACCCGATCAACCTTGGCAACTTTTTGCGTGGTTAGTGCGGATGCAATGTCGCCACCGGCGTGACCACCCATGCCGTCGGCTACGAAGAATAAGTTGTAACCGGCGTAACCAGAGTCTTGATTGCTCGCGCGAATCCGACCAATGTCGGATGCCGCAAAGCTAACAGTCTTGATTGCCAATTAGTAGACCTTAGGCTCGCAACTCAAAAACTGTTTTGCCAACTCGAACCGGAGTGTTTAGTTTTACCACCGCTGGTGTGCCAACTCTTGAACCGTCAAGGAAAGTTCCGTTGGTTGAGTTGAGGTCTTGAATCAACCAGTCGTTGTTAATCAAAACAAGTTTTGCGTGATGGGTTGAGGCAAATTCGTCGTCAACAATTAGATCTGAATCTTCCGCCCGGCCTATGGTTAGCTCGCGACGATCAAGTGCAATGTTGTGTCCGGTTCTGTCGCCTTCAACAATTACCAATTTGGTTGCGTTGCTGCCGGTTGGTTCCATGACCAGTGAGCCCGGTGCGTTTGGTGCGATGGGTGCAGAGACAACCTTTGGTGCGTTTGCCGATGCTACGCGGCTGATAACTTTTTGACCAAACAAGTCGGCGCGAATTACAGAGATGATGCTGAAGATGAAAATCCAAAGCACCACAACAAAACCGGTGCGCACAAGAAAGAGTGCTAACTCGCTCATTCAGTGACCGCCATATCGTTGTTGATGGTTCGCGCAACTACTTTGAACACAAAGGTATTGGTGCCAGCTTGAATTTGAGTGTCACCCTGAATTGCGACTTCGCTGATTGGTCGCCCGGCGATGCGAGTGCCGTTGGTGCTTTTTAGATCTTTGGCTGCCGCGTTGCGACCATCCCAGATGATGGCAAAGTGCTGGCGACTGAGCCCTGTGTCTTGAATCTGAATATCGGCGCTCACATCTCGGCCAATGGTGGTCTGCCCAAGTTTCAAGATGAACCGCTGGCCGTTGACCTCCAGGGTCGGTAGCCACTCGATTTCGTGGTTTTGGGTGTTTGAACGCACCGATACCTGGCCCAGGTTCAGGCTGGAATCCTCAATCAGCTTGATGGCTAGGGCTGCTCCGAACTGAAAACCCTGCTTTTTAGCGTGTTTTGTGGCCAAATCCGTCAATTCGGTGATCAAAGAGTCGCCCAGGGCCGCCATCCGCTTGAAATCGGGAGTGGAAAGGCTCACGGTGAAGGTATTTGGGGCCAAAATCCGGTCTCGGCTGAGAATTGAGGCTTTTGAGTCCATTTCGGCACGAATGTGGCCGCTGATTTCAACCGGCTGGAGCTCGGACTTGAAGGTTTTGGTGAAAGCGCCGTTGACGACTCTTTCCAATCCCTTTTCGAAGTTATCCAAGAAGCCCATTGGAAAAGTTTACTTCCCGATACCTCTTATAAACCTTTCTGAGAGGTCGCTGAAAGCCATCGGTGTTTTCTGGCAGTTCGCTGGCAGGTGTCGCAGAGGTCGCTGAGTTTTCCGACCTGAGTTTGCGAATTTCAATAAATTCAAAGAGTTCCGATTTTCTCCTAATCAGAACTCAAACAAAGGATTATGAAATGACTAAGAACTTCAAGCGCAGCGCAATCGTTGCAGCTTCAGCGGCGACAGTATTGTCACTTGCTGTAGCAACCCCGTCTTTTGCTCACCAGGGTGTTGGTTCAAAATCTTCAACCAGCGAGACCCGTGTGGCACCAGTTGCTCACAC
Organism: Rhodoluna lacicola; assembly: GCF_000699505.1. Lineage (NCBI taxonomy): Bacteria > Bacillati > Actinomycetota > Actinomycetes > Micrococcales > Microbacteriaceae > Rhodoluna > Rhodoluna lacicola. The sequence continues at coordinate 45,174 of NZ_CP007490.1, forward strand.
AGAGGCAACTCTTCCGGTAACAATCACCGATATTCCAGCAACAGTCACTCAGATCGGCAAGATCACCAAGGGTGCCAAGTTTGTTGCTTATGCACTAGCTGCAGATGCAACTGCAATTCCAGCGACTCAGCCAACCACCGGTGGAAAGCCAGCAAAGGTTGAGGCAAACATTTCTTCAAACAGCACAGTTTCATACGCACTAGAAATTCACGTTCCAGTAACAGCTGGCACCACCAAGTTTGCGGTTTACAACGCGGCTGGAGTTGGCGCATTTGTGACCGTGACCGTTGATGCCGCTGGTGTGGCAACCGCAACTACTTCTGCAGCACTAACCGCCGCCTACGTTGAACCAACCAAGCCAGCGCTAGGTGAAGGAAAGGGCTTCAAAGGTGAGCGCGGTTTCAAAAAAGGCCACCGTCGTTAAGAATTAAAAGCTTCACAAGCGATTCCTCTCTCCAATAGATAAAAAGCAAGAATCCCCCACCATTGTGCCGGTGGGGGATTCTTGTTTAAGTTTCTTAACCTACTTGTTCCAGGTTGCGCTTTCCGCGAGTGTGAGTTGGTTTGTGCTCGGTGTGCTTAGGGTCTGAGTAGCAGCTATCGCAAAGCAAAATTAGATCTTTGCAACCCAGGTGTGAACAGTTGCGGAAGGCATTGGTTGCACCGCCGCAGCCCTCGCACTCTCCAATAACTTTGGCTTCATCGCTGAAGTCCTGAACCATTCGGTCGTCAAAGATGTAGAGCGAGCCCTCCCAAAGACCAGAGTCCTTGAACTTCTCGCCATAGCGAACGATTCCGCCGTCGATTTGGTACACCTCTTTAAAGCCACGGTTAATCATCACCGCAGACAAGATCTCGCAACGAATACCGCCGGTGCAGTAGGTCACGATTGGCTTGTCTTTCAGGTGGTCGTACTTGCCGCTCTCTAGCTCGGCAACAAAGTCGTGTGAGGTCTGAACATCAGGCACGATCGCGTTCTTGAACTTGCCAATCCTGGCTTCAAAGGCATTCCGGCCGTCAAAGAAGACGACCTCATCACCGCGCTCTTCAACCAGCTTGTTTACGGCCGCAGGCTTGAGGTGCTTGCCACCGTTGGTGATGCCAGACTTCTCTACCTTGATTTCATCGGGGGCAGTAAAGGCAACGAGCTCGGCACGATTCTTCACCGATAGGCGAGGAAAGTCATTGCCGGTCCCGTCAGACCACTTGAAGTCAATCTTGCCGAAACCTGGGAACTCCTTGGTTGCACGTACGTACTTCTTAAGGTCAGACATGTTGCCACCCAGGGTGCCGTTGATGCCGTGCTTAGAAACGATGATGCGACCCTTTAGATTCAGCGACTCACACAGAGTCTTCTGCCAAAGCTTTAAGGCAATAGGGTCGGCAACCGGCGCAAAGCCGTAGTACAAGATGATTTTTTGGAGCTCCATAAGCCCAATTCTACCGATGGGCTGTGTGGCGGGCTAGCCCTGGTTGTTAGGCCGGGCAGCCGAACGTCCGCCATAGGTCAGCGATTTAGGATTGTGAGATGAGCATGAAGCCAGGCATTGAAGAAACCTCTTTTGACCACTCGATTCGCGTGCAGGACGACCTATTTAGGCACGTAAACGGCACCTGGTTCAAAGAAACCCAGATTCCAGAGGACAAGAGCATGTATGGCTCGTTCCACATGCTGGCTGATGATGCCGAAGCCGCGGTCAAAGAGATCTTGCTGCAGGCTGCCGAATCAGCAGGTTCGGGCAAGGCCCCGGCCGGCAGCCCAGAGCAGCAAATCGGTGATCTGTATGCCTCTTTTATGGACGAGGCTCGCGCCAACGAACTTGGTGCCGCCCCGATAGCCGCCGAACTCAAGTTGATTGAGCACATCACCACTCTCGACGAAGCCACCAAGCTGATGGGCGAGTTCTCGAAGGCGGGCATCGGTGGGCTGTTTGGTTCATACGTAGACAACGATCCGGGCAATCCAAACCGCTACCTGGTGAATCTGTACCACGGCGGCATCGGCCTGCCCGATGAGGCTTACTATCGCGAAGAAAAGCACCAGGAAATTCGCGATGCCTACGTGCCGCACATTGCTCAGATGCTTTCGCTCGCCGGGTGGTCAAACACCGATGCCGAAGCAGCCGCACACAAGATCTTTGAGTTCGAAACCGCGCTCGCCGCAGTGCACTGGAACAACGTTGATTCTCGCGATGCGGAAAAGACTTACAACCTGGTTGCCTTTGACGACTTGCAAGCGACAACCAAAACTTTTGACTGGTCGCTTTGGTTGGCCGGTGCGCAACTTGAGCGCAAGGTTCTTGAAGAGTCTGTTGTGATGATGCCTTCGTTCTTTGAAGGACTTGAAAATATTTACAAGCAAGAGAACCTTGAGACCATCAAACTGTGGATGGCCTGGAAAGTCATTGGCTCAGCCGCAAGTTTGTTGAGCGATGATTTTGTAAATGAACGCTTTGCGTTTTATGGCACCAAGTTGACCGGTGCTCCGGTTAATCGCGCTCGTTGGAAGCGCGCGGTATCACTGGTCGAAGGATCGCTTGGTGAACTCATCGGAAAAATCTATGTTGAAAAACATTTCCCAATGGAAGCCAAGCACCGCATGGATGAACTTGTTGGTTACTTGATTGAGGCTTACCGTCAAAGCATTCTTGAACTTGACTGGATGAGCGAAGAAACCAGACAGAAGGCGTTGGTGAAACTGGATAAGTTCACACCAAAGATTGGTTTTCCAGATAAGTGGAAAGACTATTCGTCACTTGTGATTAAACGCGATGATTTGGTGGGCAACGTGCGCCGAGCAAACGCATTTGAACACGAACGCGAAGCGGCAAAGATTGGTGCACCGCTAGATCGCGACGAATGGTTTATGACTCCGCAAACCGTGAACGCGTATTACAACCCGGGCTTCAACGAGATTGTTTTTCCGGCGGCAATTTTGCAGCCACCGTTTTTCTCGCTAGAAAATGATGATGCGATTAACTTTGGCGCTATCGGTGCTGTGATTGGTCACGAGATTGGTCACGGTTTTGACGACCAGGGCTCAAAGTATGACGGTGACGGCGCGCTGCAATCATGGTGGACCGATGCCGACCGCGCCGCATTTGAAAAGCGCACCAAGAAGTTGATTGATCAGTACAACCAGCTTTCGCCGGCGCAACTTGGTGACGAGCACAAGGTGAACGGTGAGCTGACCATCGGCGAGAACATTGGTGACCTAGGCGGACTTGGCATTGCCTACAAGGCATACCTGCTGTCTCTAAAGGGTGCCGAAGCTCCGGTGATTGACGGCCGCACTGCCGCGCAAAGATTCTTTATTGCGTGGAGTCAGTCTTGGCGTGCGATTGGTCGCGACGAAATGGTCTTGCAGCGTCTGGCCACAGACCCGCACTCGCCCGCCGAGTTCCGTTGCAATCAGATCGTGCGAAACATCGATGTTTTTTATGAGGCATTCAACGTTCAGCCTGGCGACAAGCTGTGGCTTGACCCGGAAGAGCGAGTGGTGATCTGGTAAATGAATCTCTGGCTACGTCTGCTTTACGAAAAACTCACCTGGCGCCTGCGCACTAGGGAATCTTGGCTGGCGGTTGGGCGCCGCACCTATCGGGTTTGGCCATCGGATCTAGACGTCTTCAACCACATGAACAACGGTGTCTACCTAACCCTGATGGATCTGAGCCGCTACGACCTTGGCCTGCGCTCTGGTATTTGGCAAAAGTGGAACAAGCTGGGTTGGTATCCGGTGGTGGTTGCCTCAACAATTACCTTTAGAAAATCGCTGATGCCGTGGCAATCTTTTGACATTGAATCAAAGGTCATCGGCTGGGATGATCAGGCCTTCTATTTTGAGCAGAGATTTGTAGTTGCCGACGAGATTTACAGCAAGGCAATCGTGCGAATTCGTTTTCTAAAGCGCAAGCGTGGAATTTTGACACCGATGGAAGTTCTTGAGGGCACCGGTGGCTGGGATGGAACCAGACCAGAGTTGCCTCAGTGGGTTAAGGATTGGTCAGTGAGTGCTTCGCTACCTAAGGGTAAAGAGGCAGCGCCAAATATTTGGTAGAGCCAACATTTTGGCTCTACTGCAAATATTTTTAATAAAAAGCGAACCGTTAGTTTTTCGCAAACAACTTTTGAAAGTTTTCGGTGGCCGCAAGATCTCCGTTGGCAAGAATAAAAAGCGCTTCAATCCCATCTACTGCCGCTAGCAACGGGATGCCCCGGGTACCTGCCGCAAAAGCTGCGGTTGCCCAAACATCGGCGGTGACCAAATCTTTTGCCACCACACTCACCTGAACCAAATCCGTGGGTGCAGATTTTCCAGCGGCCTTGGGATTCCAAATGTGATCGCCGCGTTCCGCAGAACCGCTGGTTGCCAGGGCTCGGTAATCGGTGTTCTTCAAATCAATCACGGTGAGAATTGCGTGATCTGAAGATGCGATAGAAATTGGTTTTGAAATTGCAATGCGCCACTCTTGGTCACTGGTCAATTCATCGCTAAGCCATACATCGCCACCGGCATTCATGGTGAAGTCGTTGATGCCGGCCTGCAAAATATATTCGGCGGCGCGCTTGGCGGCCCAGGTCTTAACCACACCGGATGGATCAAAAGTATTTTGTGGAGTCATTGCGCTGAACCAACCATCGGTGCGTTTTTCCCACTCGTCGCAGGCGTCCCAAATTTCTGCCACTACCGGCGGGCAATCGGCAAGACGAGTCTCACCGCGGGCAAGCCTTGAAAGTGGTGAATCAGATTTGTAGAGACTGAAGGTTCTGTCTGCCTCGTGAAGAATCTCGCACGCTTGGCTCAGAATATTTTGAACCTCAACCTCGCCAAGTTCACTGCGACCGGCAAAACGAAAAGTCGTGCCCATGCAAATTTCTACGCGCTCAAAATAATTTCGATCAGTCGATGTCATTAGCCCAACTTCGACATAGCACTCGACAGCGCTTGCTTGTAAGCATCGGTAGTGAAGGTGGCGCCAGAAAGATTTCCAAAGCTCGCGCTCTGCGCCTTCATTGCCTCTTGATTCAAGATTGGAATTGCCTGATCAAAGCCCGGGCTTGCGGTGGCCTGAAGCTCTGTGATTGATTCAATCTTTCCCGCCGTTGCGGTTACCTCAAGTTCAATCACGCCGTATCGGTATTGAATTGCATCACCCTTTACGGTTTGAGTTTTGGTTGCACCAGCTGCCGAGCCACCCAAGTCTTTGGCCGGGTTCAACCAAAGTGCATTGATTCCAATCGCTCCACCAATGCTGGCCAGCACCAACAATGTGGTTGAAAGAATCCACGGCCGCTTTTTTGAGTAGGGATTAGCCAGCATCAGGTCTTTAGAATTTGCCAAGAGCCGACTCCAATGCTTGCTTGAATGCCTGGGTGGTAAAGGTCGCCCCAGACACATTGCCAAAGTTTGAGCCGTTTGCGTTCACCGCGGCCTCGGCCAGCATGCCTGGTACCACGGCCCAGTCGGGCCCCTTGGTTGAAGACTGAATTAGGTTTACGGCCGTGATGCTTGAGCCGGACTTCACAACCTCTAGCTGAATTACCCCGTATTTATAAGCTACGGCTGCGCCGGTTTGTGACACCGATGCGGTCGCCGGCTGCTTGGTTGGCGCAGGAGCTGTGGCTTTAGTTGGTGCCGACGATTGGGATGCGGATTGGCTTGGAGCGGTGCCCGGTTCAGCGGGTGTGGCTGGTGTGGCGCTCGGCTCGGCTGTCGGGACGGCCGGGGCATCGGTGTTGTTGGTTGCAGCAGGCTGCGGAGCGGTTTCCAAGCTAAGGCCAGTATCGGCCGCTTGCCCCAGCGACCACGAAGTCGCCAGCACGCCAAGGCTTAGAACGCCAACAATATTTTGAGTTGCTTTTCTCACCAGGCGTACTCCTCTGAGTGAATGTTGTCGACAGGGGTACCAGCTTTGCGCACTGTTTTAATTACGCTGTGGGTCCATGCTTCCGGGCCGCAAATGTAGACGTCGGCTTCTGAAACATGTGGCGCCATCACGGTGAGGCGAGCAACGTCTGGTGTGTTTGATCCATCATCATTTAGCCAAGAATTTTTACTAGCGCGCGGACCAGCTATCACGTGTAGTGGAAATTCTCGTCTGCGACATATTTCTTGAATCTCACTCAACAGAGATGCATCCGCTTCATTGCGCACGCGATAGATCACAGTGATGTCACCCGGGCGCGCGGCCATAGATTCGGCAAGAGTGCGAATTGGTGGAATACCAATTCCCGAAGCAATCAAAACAACTTTTTCTTTGGTGCGGCGTTCCTCAGTGAACAAACCGTAGGGTCCTTCAATTGCAATAGAGGTACCCGGCTTGATGTTTTGCATCAGCTTGGTGTCATCACCGCGATCACCAATCGTGAAGCGCAGGTACTCACCATTTGGCGCAGCCGAAATTGAGAATGGATGTGGGCGCCACCACTGCGAAGGTGTTAGCACTCGCAAGAAATAGAACTGCCCCGATACCGCTTCAATCTTTTCAAGGTGCTTGCCGGTCAAATAAAGCGAGACGGTGTCTGAAGAATCACGAACGGTTTGTGCAAGCACCAGGCGCTTACGGAACGATTTACGAATCGGAATAATTACGCGGAACCAAAGAATATTTAGAAAAACAAAAAGGTAAAGCGCAACCCAGATAGTTGTCTGCACCGGCTTACCTGCTACGTCACTACCGGCTGTAAAAATATGAGGCACTGCAAGGGCTACTGAAACATAAGATGTGAGGTGCACAAAGAACCAAGCTTCATAACTCATCTTGCGACGAGTGAAGTTGATTGAGGTCAACACCACAACAATCATCAAGGCCAAACCGATAGTGGCAATCAGCATGTCTTGTACATCGGTGATGAACCACCAAAGAGTTGTGCCGATAGCTTTGGCGTTAGTAATTGAGTACTGAACCAGCGAAGCCAAAAAGTGGGCAACAATCAGGTACAGCACCGGCTTGCCGAGGCGCTTGTGAACCACGGTTGCGCCATCGTGACCGTAGAACTTGTCAATCCAGGGAACTCGGGCAACGAGAAGTAGCAATATCAAGAGCAGGGCGGTGCCCAATAAAGAGGTAAGCCGGCTAATTGCACCAAGTGCGCTGGGTAGATCTGTGACGCCCTTTAGCCCGCCGTCGAGCAGAAACATCACCAGCACCGTCATGATGATTGACCAGGCAATTACCTCGATCACGTCTTGGGCTCGTTTTACCCGCACCGCCTTGCGTTCACCAATGCGAACCGCTTTATTGGGTTGGCTTAGCCGAAGTTGATTGGCCGGTGCGTCGTCCATTCTTGTAGTCTGTTCGCCAAGTCTGGGAGTTATCTGGATGTGGGCTGTGTGTCAGGGATGAATCCGCCCCAGATATAAAGTTGCCTCATGACAGCTCTTCCGATTGTGCGAACCTACACCGATGCCGAGGGCATCGACATCACTTTTTACGAATGGCCAGTGGCCCAGCCAAAGGGCTGCATTCAACTGGTGCACGGCTTGGGTGAGCATGCACGCCGATACGACCACGTGGCCGCTGCGCTAAATCGCGCGGGCTTTAGTGTTTATGCCGACGATCACCGCGGGCACGGTGCAACCGGATTGCGCATGACCGCCGAGGGCATCACCAAGAAGCAGGGCAATCTTGGCCCGGGTGGAATGGCAGCGGTATTTGCCGGAGTGCGTCAGCTAAGTCACATCATCGTTGGCGAAAACCCGGAGGAACCGCTGGTGCTTCTTGGCCACAGTTGGGGCTCAATGATTGCGCAGCGCATTTACAACAAATACTCCGATGAGTATGACGGCCTAGTTCTGAGCGGTTCATCCATTTTGATTCCAGGTGTGGTGCCAAGTTCTGGTTTCAACAAGAAGTGGAGCAAAACTCCAAACGCAACCGGATACGAATGGTTGAGTCGTGATGAAGAGGTTGGCCGCGAATTCCTGGCTGACCCAAAGAATTTCCCAGAGACAGCGATTCAAGTTTTTGGAATCACCAACACCGCAAAACTCATGGGTGTGCCATCAAAGCAAATTGATTCGCATGTTCCGATTTTGATTATGGCTGGATCAGCTGATCCGCTTGGCGGTGAGAAGGGTAACAAGAAATTACTTGATGCCTACCGCAAGGCCGGAGCGCACGATGTTGAGCTGGTTATTTATCACGATGCTCGTCACGAAGTTTTCAATGAAATTAATAAGCAAGAAGTGCTTGAAGATTTGATTGCCTGGTTGGATGACCGACTAGATGCCCACCAGCACCTTGACGAGATCTAATCCTTTTTAGGTAGCTCGCAAAAAGCCACTGCTTCTTCGATTGGGTTTAGCAGTAGGTCATGGGTCTCTGGGTGCTTCTCCATGTAGCGCACGGTGTATGAACAAACTGGCACCACCTTGTCAGCCCCCTGCTCACGAATGTCATTCAGTGCGAACTTGGTCAAAATTGCAGCCAGGTTCTTGCCCTGATGCGCCGGGTTAACGTGAGTGCTCACCATGTGGATTTCACCAGGAGTCTTGCGGTACTTGAGATCGCCGACTTCTTCGCTGCCCAGAAAGATTGCGTATCGGTGTTGCTCTGGTTCGTGAATGACTTTGGCTTCCATACTTCTAATTATGGGCCCCAATCTAAATAGGCCGGTGAGGCTCGTTTATCAAAACGTTACCTAAATTGGATTTTTGTTCTGGTTATCAGGAGTAGATTCAAGAACTACTGGGGGAGTATCCCAAAGCAAGTGCAACGACATAACCGGCTTAGGTGCCCGGGCACTTGGTCACTAGAAATAGTGACGGAGAGACTCAGTCTTCGGTCAACATTGGGGTTGACGGGTAAGACTGACCACCCCACTGAAGACCGTCGCGGACTTTCCGCCGGAGAGTCCTCGTTCCAAATCCATGGAGGACAAAAAATCGTGAAGAAATTTACTATCGTCGCAACTGCGCTGGCTTTAGCTGCATCTAGCATGAGCCTGGCACCGGCTGCGAATGCGGCAGCGGTTCCAGCTGCAAAAGCGAGCGTTCTAAAAGAATGTTCAAAGCTTGGCGAAGTTGCCAAGAAGAAAGGTGCAGACGGCTCAGACCTTTTCTGCATAAAGGCCACTAAAGGTGGAATGAAGGGCAAGCAGGTTTGGCAGTACAAGAAGCTGCCTGTTATCAAGAACTTGGACGTTATTGTTCCAAACTCACTGACCTCTGGTTTTGGTGGGTTTGGTAAGGCAATTGCTGACGCACTTAAGGCAGAGGGACTTACCGATGCCGAGCCAGTACTAACCTCAAAGCCAACCCCGTACAGCAACAGCTTGAAGTACGTCAACGAAGAGATGGCTGGTAAAGCCGGCAAGCTTGCAGTGACCGGATTCGCTCAGGTAGGTGGAGCATTCACCGCTAAGGCTGGATCTTTGGTTTCTGACGGTACTCCGGTAGCACGTATGTACGCAGAGTACAGCGCTATTGCAGTGAAGGCTGACTCAAAGTACAAGACCATCGAAGAGTTGGTTGCCGACATCAAGAAGGACCCAAAGTCAATGGCAATCGTAGGTAACGCCGTTGGTGGTGTTGACTACTTCGTTGCTGCTCAGCTTTACGAGGCACTAGGTCTGACCGTCAAGGACATGAACTACACAGCAAACAGCACTGTTGCAGCTTCAATCCTGAGTGATGCCAAGTATGCTTTCGCAGTTTCTGGTTACGGTGACTTCCCTTCATACGTTCAGGCTGGAACTCTAAGACTGTTGGCAGTAACTGGTCCAACCCCAATCAAGGGTGTAAATGTACCAACCCTGGTATCAAAGAAGATTGACGTTGTAGTTCAGAACTGGCGTGGAATTGTATTGCCACCAAAGACCAGCCCTGCCGGACGCGCACTAGTAATTCGCGCACTTGACATCGTGAACGCATCGCAGTCATTCGCCACTTACCTAGAGACCCAGAAGGCCTTCTACAACTGGCTACCTGGAACAGCCTTTGATAACTGGCTAAAGGGTGAAGAGAAGAAAATCCGCAGACTATACGCTGAAATCGGTCTTTTGTGATTTTAGATAAAAAGCGTTCTGCAAAGGGGGAGCTGGTTTTTACCAGCTTCCTCTTTCTCGCGGGTGTAGTTGTGTTGTGGGATGCAAGTCAGCTTCCCGAATTAGCTTCTGCAGATTTTGTTGGAAGTAAAACTTTTCCAAGCATTATTGGTTGGTTGCTAATCATCTTGTCTACCCTTCAATTGATCTCTGTTGCCCGAGGAAACCTTGGAGAACCAGAGGAAGTCGAAGGTGGTCAAGTTGCCAGCAAGTTGCGACTAAAGCCATTCCTATTGATGATTACCGGGCTGCTGGTGTTTGCATTTGGATTACCAATCATTGGATTTCCAATTGCCGCAACGATTTTGTTCGCATCGGTGGTCTACGCATTAAATCCAGCGAAGACAAAATGGTTTATTGCCATTCCCATTGCAGCAGCCACCGCTGCGGTTGTTTATTTTGGTTTCACCCTTGGCCTGCAAATTGATCTGCCTTGGGTATTTAATTTTGACTTTGGCCCTGCTGAGGTTGTTGTGGAAGAGGACTGGTAATGGACTTTGGTTCTTTTCTTGAGGGTTTCTCAAACTCCCTGACAATCACAAACCTTGGCTTTGGACTTTTGGGTTCATTGCTTGGAACTTTGGTAGGTGTGCTTCCGGGCATTGGTCCAGCTCTAGCAATCTCGTTGCTATTGCCGGTCACCTATGGTCTTGAGCCGCAGAGCGCGATCATCATGTTCTGCGCCATTTACTATGGCGCAATGTTCGGTGGCTCTACCACCTCAATTCTTTTGAATGCACCAGGTGAATCTGGTTCGGTAATGACAGCCATCGAAGGAAACAAGATGGCCCGGGCCGGCAAGGCCGGAGCCGCGCTTGCTACGGCGGCTATCGGTTCTTTCGTAGCTGGTGCAATTGGCACAGGAATTCTGGCGATTGCGGCCCCTGGCATTGCAGCCCTTGGCCTAAAGATGACTCCGCCAGACTTTTTTGCTTTGATGATTTTGGCCTTCGTGACCGTGAGCTCGCTAATGGGGCGTTCGATTAATCGGGGTCTAATTGCACTGACCATTGGTCTGGTTATTGGCATGGTGGGCATTGATCCCAACTCTGGCGCAGCCCGACTTTCGTTTGGCAGCCCAGATGCCATGGAGGGGTTCTCAACCGTAGTGGTTATTGTGTCTTTGTTTGCGGTTTCTGAGGCGCTGTACATTGCGCTCTCGGGTCGGCTTGAAAGCGGAACCCTGAACAAGCTGGTTGGTTCGGCTCGCATGAATAAAGAAGAGTGGGGTCGCTCTTGGAAGCCATGGCTTCGTGGCACTGCGATTGGTTTTCCAACCGGAGTCATGCCAGCGGGTGGTTCTGAACTACCAACCTTTTTGAGCTACACGCTTGAGAAGAAGCTTTCCAAAAATTCAAGCGAATTTGGCAAGGGTGCAATCGAGGGCGTTGCAGGGCCAGAGGCAGCAAATAATGCCAACGCGGCAGGAGCACTGGTGCCACTTTTGGCCCTGGGAATTCCAACCTCGGGAACAGCGGCAGTAATGCTTGCAGCCTTTGATCAATTCAGAATCAGCGCCGGCCCAATGCTTTTCGCAGAGCAGCCGCTTTTGGTCTGGACTTTGATTGCATCTTTGTTCATCGGAAACTTCTTGCTACTGGTAATTAATTTGCCGCTGATCAAGATGTGGGTTCAAATTCTAAGAGTGCCGGCACCATATCTATTTGCCGGAATTCTGGTATTTGCCATGGTTGGTGCCTACTCGATCAAGAATTCAACTTTTGATCTTTTGGTTGCAATTGGTATTGGTGCGCTCGGAATGATTCTGCGCAGGTTTGGCTACCCAATTACTCCACTGATTCTTGGTGCGATTCTTGGGCCAATGGCCGAGACGCAATTCCGCCGGTCAATGCAATTGAGCCAAGGTGACCCAGGAATCTTCATCAGCACACCGTTCACGATTATTACTTACCTGCTGATGTTGGTTGCCCTTGGTTGGCCGTGGATCAATAAAGCAATCAAGAATTCTCGCGTAAAGAACTAGGCTCAACTAATGAGCAGCAAGACAACGAGTGGTGGCCATTGGCTGCCACTCGTTGTTTTCAACTCCCTGATGATTCAGGGGGGCATTTATGTGGTGCGCCCAATTGTTTCTTACAAAGCACTTGAGCTGGGCGCTGATGCGGCGATGGTTGGAATCATCGGTGCCACTTTTGCTCTGGCGCCCCTAATTTTTGCAATTAGATTCGGCCGGGCCGTGGATAAGGGCAAATCCGGATTGGCAATGTTGTTTGGATCAATCATCTTGGCACTCACATCTTTTGGTTTGCTTTTTGTGGATTCAATACCGTTGCTAATGATTGCAATGCCGTTACTTGGAATCGGTCACCTGCTCTGTATGGTTGGTGGTCAAACCATGATTGCTAATAGGTCCCAATCCAAACTCTATGAACGAAACTTTGGACTCTTTACTTTTTACGCTTCGCTTGGCCACGCTTTTGGCCCGCTAATTGGTGGTTGGCTGGCTGACTCTGGAGAGCAGCGTGTGAATGCAAATGCCGCATTCACATTTGCAATCGTGATTTTTATTCTTGCCGCAATAAGCGTCTTGAAACTTTCTACTCGGCGAGAGAACCAGCCAGTTCCAGAAAAGACCAGCGCAAAGATTACGGCGCGAGAGGTGCTGAGCGTGCCAACTTTCAAGTCAGCCATCTTTGTGGCCAGCGCAACAACTGCCGTCGTTGACGTGCTGCTGATCTTTTTGCCTTTGCTTGGGCGGGAGCTGGGCATTGGTGTGACAGAGGTTGGAATCTTGCTGGCGATCAGATCCGTTGCGTCAATGGCAGTGCGTGTGTTGCTGGGGCAGATTACCAATTGGCTTGGTTTGCGAAAGATCTTGATCTGGGGAGCATCTGTAACTCTGGTAAGCATGCTGGCTCTTGCCCTCACCGATAATTTCTGGGTGATTGCCTTGATTATGGTGGTCTCTGGCTTTGCGATGGGCATTGGACAACCGGCTACCATGGCCTGGGTCTCGCGGATTTCATCGGCCGACAGCCGCGGGCTGGCGATTGCAATTCGCCTGACTGCAAATCGTTTTGGCCAGGTGGCCATGCCGGCAGTTGCTGGTTTGATTGCGGTCGGCGGGGTTGCATCGGTGTTTTACATGTTGGCATTGGTTCAAGCAGGATCAATCTTGGCAACCGCCCGCGCGTTAAAGTCGGAAGATTAGTCGCTGGTTTAAATCGGCGATTAAGATTGGGCTCATGCCTAGCAATCAGCCAAAGACTAATCAGCTTCACTTTGGCGACAACCTAGGGATCCTTCGAAAGTTGCCCAGCGAGTCAGTTCAGCTGATCTACATTGATCCGCCGTTCAACACTGGGCGCACTCAGACTCGCGGCACCACAACAACAACCCGCACCGATGCCGGTAATCGCGTGGGCTTCAAAGGTAAGCGCTACGACGTGGTGCGTGAAACTGTGCTCTCTTACGACGATGAGTTTGAAGATTTCTGGTCATTCTTGGAGCCTCGCCTTGAAGAGGCCTGGCGCCTGCTAAACGAAACCGGAACGCTTTACCTGCACCTTGATTACCGCGAGGCGCACTATGCCAAAGTCTTGCTGGATGCGCTGTTTGGTCGAGAGTGTTTTTTGAATGAAATTATTTGGGCGTACGACTACGGCGGCAAAAGCAAAAATAAGTGGCCGTCAAAGCACGACACCATTTTGGTTTACGTGAAGAATCCGGCAAAGTATTTCTTCAATTCCTCAGAGGTTGATCGTGAGCCATACATGGCACCGGGGTTGGTGACTCCGGAAAAAGTTGAAAAAGGAAAACTACCAACCGATGTTTGGTGGCACACAATTGTTTCGCCAACCGGAAAAGAAAAAACTGGCTACCCAACTCAAAAGCCAAAGGGAATTTTGCGCCGCGTGATTCAGGCATCTTCTGAGCCAGGCGATTTGGTTTTGGATTTCTTCGCGGGTTCTGGAACAACCGGTGCGGTAGCGGCCGAGCTTGGTCGTAAATTTATTCTGATTGATCAGAATCCGGAATCTATCGGTGTGATTTCAAAGCGATTGAACGACGCCGGCGTGGAATTCGAGCTGAAGAGCTAAACACCAAAACAAAAGTCAGCACAATCATGATTGCCGACACCGCCATGGCCATGCCATAGTTGGTGGAACCCGGTCGCGAAATCAAAGCGTAGAGAACCGTTGGCAGAGTTGCTTGATCACCAAAGGCCAGCAGCGATGCCGCACCAAATTCACCAATTCCGGCAATGAGCGCAAAACCAATCGCGGTGAGAATCACATGCCGAATGATCCCAGACTCAATGTGCCACCAAGTTTGTCGTGAGTTGGCACCGGCAAGCGCCGCGGCCTCGCGATGATCGGCACCAATTGAAATAAGCGCCGGGTAGATCAGGCGAATCACCAGTGGCAGCGCCATCAGCGCTTGAACGATTGGCACGACCAACCAGCTGGCACGAATCGGCAGCGGCCCATCGCCAAAGGTAATCAGGTAGCCAAAACCAAGCACCACCGATGAAATTCCAATTGGGATCAGGAACAACAGATCAATGGTGCGATTTGAGAATCGAGCGCGGCGACTGCGGTGAGTGCGAGACAGCAGGTATGAAACCAGCGAACCAAGCACAACCGCAATGCTTGCCGAGATGGCAACGTTTCGCAGGGTATTCAGGGTGGCCTGCCAAACCGAGATATTTAGTAGTTCGCGATCACCACGACCGGCCAGGTTCATGAAGTTCTGCAGGCTTAGGCCACCGTCAAAGGTGAAGGCCTTGGCCAGCAACACAAGCATTGGTATGCCAATCATGCCGATTACAGCCAGAGCCGTGATGGCAACTGCTGGCCAATCTCGGGCATCCACCGCCGGCTTGCGAGTGCTCTCGTCAACCTGTTCGATGCCGATTGGGTGCTTGGCGATCGCCTCAGAGATACTGAAGGCAACCACCGTAATTAAGGTTTGCAATAGCGCCAGGGCCGCGGCCTTATTTAGGTCAAGAAATTGCAGGGCTGCGGTTGCAATTTGAGTCTCCACCGATTGCACCTGGCCGCCGCCCAGAATCAAGATTATGCCGTAGCTGCTGGAGCAAAACAAAAAGGTAAGCGCCGATGCCGAGACAATCGCGGGCTTTAGCTGTGGCAGGGTGATCAGCAACGTTGTGCGCAGTCGCCCGGCTCCGGCCAGGGCCGCGGCTTCCTCTGTTTCGTTGTCCATGGTGGCCCAGACTCCGCCGAGTGTGCGTACCACCAGTGAGTAATTCACAAAAACGTGCGCCGCGATTATCCAGTAGATGGAATTCTCAAAGAAGAACCCCAAACCAATCTGCTCGTAGATTTTGTGTTCTGCCCTGAATGACGAAAAGACAATGGCAACGACGATGGTCGGTAAAACCAGCGGCACAGTAATCAGCGCACGAATGAAGCGCTGACCAAAGAACCGCTTGCGATACAAAACGTAGGCGCCAGGTATGCCAATCACAAGTGCAATCAAGGTTGAAAGACCTGCCTGCCAAATGGTGAACCAAATTGCCTTTAGCGTGGCTGGTTCAAAATAAATTTCAAACCAATTGCTAGATAAACCAAGCCCAATAATCTTTAGCAATGGCCAGTAGAACAACACCGCAATAAAAAGCAGCGGGATTACCCAAAGCCAAAGTCGTTTAGACATTTTGAGTCATCACAAGTTTTTAGTTGACTGCGAAAATTTCAGACCACTTGTCTAACCAGGTCTTGCGGTTCTTTGCAATGTCTAGTGTGGCACCAACATGTTTTGTTGCCGCTGGGGCAAAGTCGGCCCAGGCTTTAGGTAATTCAACCGTGGCAAGAATTGGGTAGACGTACATGTTGTCGGCCAGAGTTTTTTGGAAGGCTTCAGTCAACATAAAATCGGCAAGCTTTTTTGCAGCCGCTGGGTTCTTGGCATTTTTCAAGACGCCAACGTATTCGGTTTGGCGGAAGCAGCCATCAAGAATGCTTGCGGTTTGAGATTCCCCGGCGTACTCACCGGAGTCGCGAACCTCAAATGCGGGTGATGAGGAGTAGCTCAGCACGATTGGGTAATCACCCTTGCCAGAGGATCCGCTGAACTCAGTAAAGTAAGCGTCTTCCCAACCGGCCGCAATCTTTACATCATTTGCTTTCAACGCGGTCCAGTACTGTTCCCAACCACTTTCGCCAAATACCTCAACGGTTGTGGCCAAGAAGGCTAGCCCCGGTGATGAAGTAGTTGGATTACTCAAAACGGTTAGCCCCTTGAAAGCTGGTTTGGTTAGGTCCTTGATTGAGGTTGGAGCAGGTTGCTCGTTGTTTGCAAACCAAGCTTTGTCGTAGTTAAAACAAACATCACCAAAGTTCACCGCGGCCAACTCGCCGTCGATGATGCCATTTTCAATTGCCACACCACTGAAGGTGTTGTCGATTCCGTAAACAGCATCGGCAATTGGAGAATCTTTAGTAAGAACCAATTTGTTAGTCATGGCTCCGGTGTCGCCGGCCTTGATCTGCTTAATGGTGATGCCGGTTTGCGCCTTGAATTCAGCAATTACCTCTTTGGTAAAGACGGCTGAGTCGTGAGTTGCAATGGTGACCTCAGTTGGGGTTGCATCGCCCGCCGGTGCACAGCCGGTTAGTGAAAAAGTAGCCAGGGTGATAGCCGCTAGGGTTGCGGCGGCGCGCATCGGTGTGAATTTATTGAAGTTAAACATTTAAAGTTCCTTCCTTCGCTGGCATTACCCAGACAGGTTCTACGGTCGAAGACTGGATGTCTTCCTCTCAGCTGGGTTTACCCGGCTCCCGTGTTCGCATGATTGCGTACCCCCTAAGGATAAGCGAAAACCCCCACCGATAGGCAGGGGTCCTCGGATTGCTTGGAATTAGTGCATGCTGGCCAATTTGGCTTCCTCTTCGGCTTTTGCTGCCACGCCAGACATCTGGCGAAGCGGAACTTCTTTGACGAACCATGTCAGCACGAAACCAACAAAGATGACCGCAGCGGCAGCCGAGAACACGGTAACTCCGGCCTCGGTGAAGGCAATCAGAATCGGCTTTGAGATCTCTGGTGAAATGCTCTGCAAGAACGACGAGTCAGTTGCCACCATGTCGGCGATGCCACCGGGCTGAGTGTTTTTCAAAATCGAGTTTTCAGGCAGGGTCAAAAGTTCTGGCTTGGCCATCAACACCGATTTAATCTGCTCGCCAATCCAAGAGCCCTTATCAGCCAAGGTTGCAAACAGAATCGAAAGGAATACTGCAACACCACCGGTTCCACCCATCTGGCGGAAGAAGGTTGATGAAGAAGTTGCCACACCAATGTCACGTGCATCAACAGCATTTTGTGCCGCGATGGTTAGTGTCTGCATTAGCTGACCCAAACCAAGACCCATCACAACCATGCCGATTGAGATCTGCCAGATCTCCCAGTCGTACTTCATTTGCGCGAAGTAAACGTATGAGAGGGTCATCATCGCGGTGCCCAGCACCATAAAGATTTTGTATTTACCGGTTCGCCCGGTGATGATTCCGGAACCCATTGATGCGGTCATCATTCCAATGGTCATTGGAATCATTAGCAGGCCAGCCTCGGTAGGCGAAGCACCCTTCACGATTTGCAAGATCAACGGCAGGGTCATCATGCCACCAAACATTCCAACACCAACAATCACACCAATACCGGTGCTCATTGAGAAGGTGCGTGACTTAAATAGCTTGAGCGGCAAGATTGCGTCGTCACCCATTTTGCGTTCGATAAACAGGAACGAAATAATTCCAATCGCTCCGGTCACATACATCGTGATGGCAAGTGAGCTGTTCCAACCCCAGTCGCGACCTGACTCAGCAACCAGCAACAGTGGCACAACCGCAACGATAATCGCAGCCGAACCAAGCCAGTCAATTTTTGATTTGCGTGGAGTGTGCGGCACGTGCAAGAACGAAACCACCATCAACATGGCAGCAATTCCAATTGGCAAGTTGATTAGGAAGATCCAGCGCCAGCCTTCAACAAATAAGAAGGTATCGATGTCGGCAAACAAACCACCGATAAGCGGACCAAGAACTGAGGATGTGCCGAACACCGCCATGAACATGCCCTGGTAACGAGCGCGCTCTCGTGGCGGCACGATATCGGCAAGGATTGTTAGCGAGAGTGTAAACAAACCACCGGCACCAATTCCTTGGAATGCACGCCAGGCAGCAAGCTCATACATTGAGTTAGAAAACGCAGCCGTGACAGAGCCGATTACAAAAACCGCGATTGCAAAAATAAACAAACGGCGACGACCAAAAATGTCACCGAGCTTTCCATATAAAGGAGTGGTCACGGTTGAGGTAATTAGGTAGGCGGTGGTTGCCCAGGCCTGAAGTTCAAGACCCTGCAGGTCATCGGCAATGGTGCGCATTGCGCTACCAACCACTGATTGGTCAAGTGCCGAGAGAAACATGCCGCTCATCAAGCCGACAAGTACCAACATGATCTGGCGGTGAGTCATCACACCGGTTTTGGCAGATTCTTCTGCTGCTGCTTTTCTGTCGGCGCGCGCCATGGGACTCGATTCGTTCGAATTATTTTTGAGGGGAAAGTTAGGCTGGGTCTATGCGTTTCCCGCGAGAGTTCAAGCCTAAGCCCACAAATTGGAAAGTAGTTCTAACTACTGCAATTGCTCTCGCTGCGCTGTTATTCCCTATTGGTGTGGCCGCTATGCCCGCTGGCGCCGTGGTTTCAACCGGAGACGTGCCCCGCGGAACCAGCGAAGTTGAGCGCAATACCAGCGATGTGCCGCGTACCTCTTTATACAACACCGATGCCGCCAGCTCGCTGCAGGTTGTGGTGAATAAGAAGCGTCCCCTGAACCCAATCGATTACCTACCAAAGGGCAAGGTTCAGATTGGTTATGCCTGGGTGGCCAAGCCTGCGGCCGAGGCCTACGCCAAGTTGAAGGCGGCGGTTAGCGCCAAAAAGCTGGGAACCCTGTGCATCAACAGCGGCTACCGCAGTTTCGCCAGCCAAAAGATTATCCACGCGGCTAAGGTGGCCCAGCTGGGTAAGGCCGCGGGCGAGCGACTTGCGGCCCGCCCCGGTCACTCGGAACACCAAACCGGTTTGGCCATTGACGTCTCAACCACCCAGCTTGGTTGCCGGATTGGCCCTTTTGGTTCCAGCCGAGCCTCAAAGTGGATTGCCCAAAACGCCTGGCAGTACGGATTCATCGTGCGCTATCCAAGCAATGCCAAAACATCGATAACTGGATACGTCTGGGAACCCTGGCACCTACGTTTTGTTGGCGTTGAACTTGCCACAGATATGAGATCTAAGAAGATCACAACCCTTGAAGAATTCTTTGGATTGCCGGCTGCGCCAAGATACTGAGCACCCTTAACCGGGTTGGCTAAGCCCATTTTCACGGAGAGTTAGAAAAAACGCTCCTAGCCCGCGTTTTTTACTAGGCCAGCACGTTGTCTACAAGAAGCTTTGCTTCAGATTGCACAGACTCCAGATGTTGCTGACCTAGAAAACTCTCCGCATAAATCTTGTAAACATTTTCAGTACCCGATGGCCTAGCGGCGAACCAAGCGTTTTCAGTTTCAACCTTGAGCCCACCAAGGGCTGCGCCGTTGCCTGGAGCGTGGGTGAGAATTGCGGTGATTTTTTCACCGGCAAGTTCGCTGGCGGTAACCGCATCGGCAGAGAGTTTTCCAAGCTTTGCTTTTTGCTCAAGGGTTGCCGGTGCATCGATGCGTTCGTAGGCCGGAGCACCAAACTCGGCGGTCAACTCTGCGTAACGCTGAGAAGGTGTCTTGCCGGTTACCGCGGTGATCTCGGCTGCTAGCAGAGCAAGAATTAATCCGTCTTTATCGGTGCTCCAGGCAGAACCATCAAGTCGCAAGAAAGAAGCACCCGCAGATTCTTCACCACCAAAACCAACAGAGCCATCAATCAGACCTGGCACAAACCATTTAAAACCAACCGGCACCTCAATTAATTTGCGGCCAAGTTTTTCAACCACGCGATTGATGATGCTTGAAGACACCATGGTTTTACCAACCGCAGCATCGGTACGCCACTGCGGACGATTGCGGTAAAGGTAATCAATGCACACCGCAAGAAAATGATTTGGATTCATCAAACCGTGATCACGAGTCACGATGCCATGTCGGTCGGCATCGGCATCGTTGCCGGTAGAAATATCAAACTTGTTGCGGTCTTCAATCAGTGAAGCCATTGCAAAAGGCGACGAGCAATCCATGCGAATTTTTTCATCCCAGTCCAGGGTCATGAAACCAAATTGAAAATCAACCGCAGGATTTACCACGGTGAGGTTCAAGTTATATTCCTCACCAATTGCGCCCCAGTAATCAACCGATGCACCGCCCATAGGGTCAGCACCAATTGACACGTTGCTGTCGCGAATGGCATCAAGGTTTAGAACATCGCCGAGCTGTGAAATGTAGTTCTCACGGAAGTGAAACTTGGTTGGCTTTGGCGCCGAACGCTTTACCCCTCGCATTCCGCCAAGAATAATTTCGTTGGCGCGGGCGGCAATCCAATTGGTGGCATCGCTGTCGGCGGGTCCGCCGTGTGGAGGGTTGTATTTGAATCCGCCATCGGTGGGTGGATTGTGACTTGGGGTGATCACCAGCCCATCGGCCAAGTGTGAATCGCCGGCCGGCTTGCCCTCATTGTGATTGATGATGGCCACCGATACCGATGGCGTTGGCACATAGCGGCCCTCGGCATCAACCATGGTGATTACATCGTTTCCGGAAAGAACCTCAAGAGCGGTTTGCTCGGCCGGTCCGCTCAACGCGTGGGTATCTTTACCCACGTAGATTGGCCCGTGAATATTTTGAGCGCGACGGTATTCCACGATGGCCTGGGTTATGGCGGCAATGTGATCCTCGTTGAACGAGCCGTTCAGACTGGTGCCACGGTGACCCGATGTTCCAAAAGCCACCTTTTGTTCCGCGGTCGTGACATCGGGGTGGATTTCAAAATAGGCCGCAAGCAGCTTCTCAATGTTGACTAAGTCAGATTGTTGGGCTTTTTTGCCGGCTCGCTCGCTCATAGACCTATTTTGCTCGTAACCTTGACCTATGTCATCTGCATCTCGTAACGGTTCTACAAAGAAGACCTACTCGTTCCTTGGCCCAATCGGCACCTTCACCGAGCTTGCTCTGGCCCAGGTAGCCGAGGCCAAGGGTGCCATCGCGCACCCGGTTAGCCACGTGCAGGATGCGATTGATGACGTGATTGCCGGCCGTGCGTTTCGCGCGATTATTCCGGTAGAGAATTCGGTTGAGGGTGGAGTCACCGCAACCAGTGATGCGCTGGCGGCCAACCCAAACATTCGCATCTACGGCGAGTACCTGGTGCCAGTGAAATTTGATTTAGTTGCGCGCCCCGGGGTTGCGCTAACTGATGTTCGCGTTGTGGCCACTCACCCGGTTGCTTACGCGCAGACCCGCGCTTGGTTGAGTGCCAATATAAAGAAGCACACTTACCTGCAGTCAACCTCAACCGCTGCCGCTGCCGCAGATCTTCTAGACACCGATGGTGATCACTCGATTGCCGACGCAGCGGTTGCTGCATCAACCATCACCAAGCACTACAAGCTAAAGGTGTTGGCAAAAAATATTGGTGACAACAAAAACGCACAAACCCGTTTCTTGCAAATTGGTTTAGCAAAGGGTGCCGCGCCAAAGGCCACTGGTAAAGATAAGACATCGGTAATTGTTGAATTGCCGAATGATCGCCCCGGTGCACTGCTAGAAATGTTGGAGCAGTTTGCTGCCCGCGGAGTTAACCTTTCACGAATTGAGTCACGTCCGATTGGTGACCAGCTTGGTCGCTACCGTTTCAACATCGATATTGAAGGCCACGTTGAAGACGCCGCGGTGGCAGAGGCGCTAAAGGGATTGCACCGCTTTAGTCCAAAAGTTATTTTCCTAGGTTCTTATCCACGCGCAGATAAAAAGAAGTCCGTGCATCAGGGCAACAACACAAACGCCGCGTTCGCCGCGGCCGAAAAGTGGATCGCGAAACTTTAGACGCGAACTGTAATTGCCTTCGGCACCACCACGAATTCAACTTCGCTAACCATGCCAAGCACATCACCATCTAACTGCAGGTGAACTGGTCGTTCCGGCTGCACGCGAATTCTGGCACCGGCAAGGTTTTCTATCGTTTTCACGTTTGCGGTGGCATCCATAAGTTGGCGGCCAAATTTATTTGGGCGAATGTTTTGATTGGCAAAACCAACCCGGCCCCAAAAATCAATCCAGTTCCAAAATCTGCGCGGACCAATAAATGCAAGGTCAAGTAAGCCGTCGTCCAGTCTGGCATCAGGCATTAGCGAAAGGTTTCCGGGTAACCAGCCGGCGTTGCCAATCAAAAGGGAAACCAGTTTTAGTTTTCGCGGTTCGCGATTATCAACGGTCACGTGCATGCGCTCAAACAAAGTTGGAATCGATCTGATTCCACCCTCAAAGTAGGCAACCCAACCAATTGCCTTTTTTAGTTTTGGATTGGTGTTTTGCATGATCTTGGCATCAAGACCCATGCCACCCATGACTGAAAAGTAGAACTCGGCCCGTTCACCGTCTGGGCGAATAGCCTTTGCCAAACCAAGATCAATTTCGTGACGGTTCCCCAGCAGTCCGCGCTTGACCGCAACGTTGATATTGCTTAGCTCCAACTTTAGGTTTCTGGCAAGTGCATTGCCGGTGCCGATTGGAATAATGCCAATGGTGACCCCGGTGATTTCTTCGCGGGCCAGGGCATCAAGCACTGATCGCACGGTTCCATCGCCGCCGGCAATAAGTAGGTGGGTGGCATTTTGAGCAACTGCGCGAAGGGCCTGTTGGCCGCCGGTTTCATCGGGGTTAGTGGGTAGCCACAGTGTGGGCTCCCAGCTCAGCGATGACAGGGTGAGGCTTACCGCGGCGTCAAGTTTTTTGCGGTCGATCCGGCCCGGAAAGTAGATGATGGCGGCTCGTTTGTGCTTGCCCCCGGTTGTGCTCATGAGCCCAGACTAACCGCGACCCCGATAATTGGCGAGGCCCGGGTTTTCCACAGAATTGAATCTTGACTCGTGGTACCAGATTGGTACCATTACGGTATGGCTATGACACTTAGATTGACTGAAGAGCAGGACGCAAAGTTAACCGAATATGCCGAGCGGGCCGGACTATCAAAGCAGCGCGCTATCGAGGTTTTGATTGAGACTGCCGACTACCAGGCGGACCGCGAGGCTCGCTTGAAGCAGATTTTTGACAAGGTGATGACAAGAGATGCCAGGCTCATGGAGCGCTTGGCAGATGCCTAATGGACTTCCTCACTTTAGAGGATGCGCTCTTTCAGATTGCGCTCTTGGGTTTTTATGTAAAAGATCCTGGGCTACTGGATAGTGCCCTGAGCCGCCCGAAAACGAGTGTTTTTGGTGAGTTTGCTTACCCATCGGTTGAAACCATGGCAGCGGCTATGCACCAATCTCTAGTCAAGAATCACCCTCTTGTTGACGGCAATAAGCGCACTTCCTGGATGCTGCTAAACACTTTTCTTGAACTCAACGGGTACGAGTTGGTCATGACTGACGACGAAGGCATGGACTTTACGCTTGGTGTGGCCGAGAGTCGGTACGACCTAGAGGCGTCCGCAAAAATCATCAAAGCACACCTGATCCCAGCCGGCGAATAGGCCCAAGCCATAGTTGGCAAGGTAACCTAGAGGGGTGATTGACCCAAACCTGCTCCGTGAAAACCCAGACGCCATCAAGGCCAGCCAGCGCGCTCGTGGAAACGATGAATCGCTAGTAGACCAGGCCGTTGCTGCCGACGCCGCTTGGCGCAAGGCCCTGCAGGAATTTGAGTCACTGCGTGCCGAGCAGAATGCAGCTGCCAAGGCAGTGGGAACAGCCAGTAAAGAGGAACGACCAGCGCTAATTGCTGCCGGTCAGGTAATGGCCGAAAAGGTAAAGGCCGCCAACGAGATTGCCGATGCAGCCCAGAAGCACCTTGACCAGATCATCTGGAAAATAGAGAACGTTGTCATTGATGGAGTACCTGCCGGTGGTGAAGAAAACTTCACCGTAGTTAAAGAGGTAGGCACCAAGCCAAAGTTTGATTTTGAGGCCCAGGATCACGTGGCCCTTGGTGAATCACTAGACATTATTGATATTGAGCGCGGCACCAAGATCGCCGGATCACGCTTTTACTTCTTGAAGGGCTGGGGTGCACGCCTAGAACTGGCCCTGATGAACATGGCGCTTGACTACGCCAGCAAAAATGATTTCACCGCGCTGATTACACCAACCTTGGTGCGTCCAGAGGTGATGGCCGGCACCGGGTTCCTAGGTGAGCACGCAGATGAGATTTACTACCTACCGGCAGATGATCTTTACCTGACAGGAACTTCAGAGGTTGCGCTCGCCGGATATCACCGCGACGAAATCATTGATCTTTCAAATGGACCACTGCGTTACGCCGGTTGGTCAACCTGTTACCGCCGCGAGGCTGGCAGCGCTGGCCGAGACACCCGCGGAATTCTGCGCGTGCACCAGTTCAACAAGCTTGAAATGTTCTCTTACATTGATCCTGCCGATTCAGAAGCAGAGCACGCAAAGTTGCTTGCGTTCCAAGAGGCAATGCTGCAGGCCTGCGAACTTCCTTACCGAGTGATTGACACCGCAGCCGGTGACCTTGGTTCATCTGCAGCGCGCAAGTTTGATGCCGAAGCCTGGGTGCCAACCCAAGAGACTTACCGCGAACTCACTTCAACTTCTAACTGCACCACCTATCAGGCACGCCGCTTGAACGTTCGCTTTAGAAATGCAGATGGTAAGACTCAAACCGCGGCAACCCTAAACGGAACACTTGCCACCACCCGATGGTTGGTTGCGATTCTTGAAAACCACCAGCAGGCTGATGGTTCGGTAAAGATTCCTGCGGCTCTGCGCCCGTACCTTGGTGGCCAGGAATTCATTACTGCGCCAAAGTCACGCGCCTAAGAAAAACTTATGACAATTGCAACCGGAGATGACCGCTGGCTCATTGCCATAGATATTGACGGCACACTTGTCACCGATGATGGTTTTCTCTCTGAACAAGTAACCGCAGAAGTAGCGCGCGTGCGCTCACTGGGTCACGAAATTATTGTTGCTACTGGCCGCAGCGCCGCCAATGCTTTTCCGGTGATCAAAGATATTGGAATTCAAACTGGGTACGCGGTTTGCTCAAACGGTGCGGTAACAATTGAATTACACGAATCTCACGAGCGCGGATTCAAGCCGCACGAGGTAATCACTTTTGATCCTGCCCCGGTACTTGGCGAACTTATCAAGGCCTTGCCAAACGCTCACTTTGCGGTTGAAGATGTTGATGGCACCTACCGATTCCACCGCGAGTTCCCTGCCTACGCGCTTGGTGATCTGAACCGTGAGACTCCGCTTGAAGAACTAACCTCACACCCGGTTAGCCGAGTTGTGGTTCTTTCTCCTGAGCACGACGCCGAAGAATTTGGCAACATGATTGACCGCCTTGGTTTGCACTCGGTTACCTATGCAATTGGCTACACCGCATGGTTGGACATTGCGCCAAGTGGAGTCAGCAAGGCTTCGGCACTTGAAAAGCAGCGCGCTGTACTTGGCATTAAGCCTTCGCAGGTAATCACCATCGGTGATGGTCGAAACGATATTCAGATGTTTGAGTGGGCACGTGAGCTAGGCGGATACGCATTTGCAATGGGTCAGGCTCCAGAAGAAGTCAAAGAAGCTGCCACCGCGGTAACCGCTGCGGTAGAAGATCACGGTGTTGCCCAGGTGCTTGCCGGCTTTGAAGGCATCGTTTACACGCTCAAGTAAGCAGATCAGTGGCTCTTGGCCTCGGGTGGCAATGCCGGCCAGTCTCGGGTAAAGTAGTCGGGTACGGAAGCGTGCCGGAGCGGCCGAACGGAACAGTCTTGAAAACTGTCGTCGTTAATAGCGACCGTGGGTTCAAATCCCACCGCTTCCTCCACAAATGACTAAACCCAGCGAATGCTGGGTTTAGTCATTTAAGGAACCGGCGGTGTTTCCACCTCCCGCATTCTTTGCAGTAATTAGGGCCTTGGCTAGTCTCGCCTAGCAGCAGCGATAACTTCGCTGCTAAACGCTAGGCTCCGGGTTCAAATCCCACCGCTTCCTCCACTTGAGACCCCAGTCATTGACTGGGGTTTTCTGTTTAACAAGAAATCCACAGGCAGCGAGGCCCGGTTTCTCGCTTAAACTAGAGGTTCATGGAAAACCAGACCCCAACCCCCAAACAAAGCAAACGCCAGGCTAAGAAATCGCGCGCTTTTGCTCGCCACGGTCGCATCAGAGTGCAGACCAAAGCCAGCGCAATCTGGGGCATCTTCTTCAAGGTTGTTGGTTTAGTTCTTGGCGCTGCCGTGGCCGTATCGGGCATTGCAATCGCCGATCTTTCAAACACCATCCGCACCAACGGAATCGTTCTTGCCGGGTCAACCAAACTTTCACCAGAGGACATCGCCGGCCCAATCAACATGCTCTTGGTTGGTAGCGATACTCGCGAGGGTCAGGGCGAGGGGTACGGCAACGAAACATCGGTGTTGGCTGACGTAATTATTCTTTTGCACGTTTCGGCAGACCGTAAAAGCGCCACCGCGCTGAGCTTTCCGCGCGACCTACTAGTACCGTGGCCAGCTTGCCCAAGCACTTCAATTCCGCCGGGCCCGGGCTACCTGCCGCAGTCACTTGGCCAAATTAACGCCACCATCGCCAACGGCGGGCCGGGCTGTACTTTGCTGACCGTTGAGGCGCTGACCGGGCTGAAGAT
The DNA here is from genome assembly GCF_000699505.1 of Rhodoluna lacicola. NCBI lineage: Bacteria > Bacillati > Actinomycetota > Actinomycetes > Micrococcales > Microbacteriaceae > Rhodoluna > Rhodoluna lacicola. The sequence continues at coordinate 72,020 of NZ_CP007490.1, forward strand.
TCCGCACCTGGCGATGATTGACTTCAAGGGCGTTATTGAAATGTCTAACGCGATTGGCGGAGTTGAAGTTTGTTTGACCAAGCCAATCAAGGACCAGTACACCTTCTTGAACCTGGCCGCCGGCAAGCACGTGTTGCAGGGCAAGGATGCGCTTAAGTTTTTGAGAACCCGCCACGGTGTTGGCGATGGCTCTGACCTATCGCGAATTTCAAATCAGCAGGTATTCCTAACCTCACTGGTGCGCAAGGTGAAAAGCGCCGGTGTGCTTGGAAACCCGATATACCTATACTCGCTTGCCTCGGCTGCGGCCCGCAACATGAAGTTGAGTGAAAGCCTGACTGATGTGAACGTAATGGTGGCAATGGCCGGTGCGCTAAAAGATGTTGAGCTAGACAAAATGGTTTTCTTGCAGGTTCCTAGCCGCGGTGGATTGCCTGCGCCTTATTCGGGACGCGTTGCACCAATCTACGAAAAAGCAAACATAATTTTTGAAAAACTGCGCAACGATGAGCCGCTAGTTTTGGCCGAGGCTAATGCTGGCCAAGGTGCGGTAATTGCGGAGTCACCGGCACCAAGTTCCAGCCCAAACCCAAGCGCAAGCCCAAATCCATCGGCGCTACCTGAGGGAATTCTTGGCACAACCGCCGACACCAAGACCTGCTCAAACTAAAAACAATTAGGCTGAAACCAAACGGTTCAAAGGTGAACCAGATTGGATTTGAATTGAACAGCAATTCAGAGATTTCACGTTCGTGGCTGCTAGTCAATGCAATGCGCGAAGAGCAGTTTGATGCTGCAGCAAAGAGTCGTGCCGACGAAATTATTCTTGACGTCGAAGACGCAGTGGACCCCAAGTTCAAGGGTGAGGCGCTGCAAAAAGTTATCGCTTGGTTAAACGGCGGCGGCAGTGCGTGGGTTCGCATCAATGACTACACCACAGATTTTTGGCGCCAAGATCTTGACGGCCTAAAAGGAGTCAGTGGACTCAAAGGTGTGATGCTCGCCAAGACTGAAACCGCAAGTCAAGTAACAGAAACCTATGCCGCTCTTGGTTCAACGCTGCCGGTGATTGCACTGGTTGAATCTGCGCTTGGCATTGAAGACTCGCGCGAGATTGCTTCGGCGAAGGGCGCGTATCGGTTGGCTTTTGGTAGCGGTGATTACCGCCGCGATACCGGTACCAGCGTTGATGATTTAGCGATGGCATATCCGCGTTCAAAGCTGGTTGTGGCCAGCCGCATTGGTAATCTGCCCGGACCGATTGACGGCCCTACCGTAGGATCCAACCACGCAGTCTTGAAAGAAAAGAGCGAGTTAGCGGTTGCACTTGGCATGACCGGAAAGCTTTGTCTTGATACCAATCAGCTAGCCGTGATCAACGAAACCATTTGCCCAACGGTTGCTGATGTGACCTGGGCTCACGATTTCATCACCGATTTTGAGGCTCGTGGTCGAGTGATTCGTGACGGTTCAGACTTGCCACGACTTGGTCGCGCTGAGAAGATCATGAAGCTCGCTAACGCTTTCAACATTTCGCCCAGGTAATGTCTAACACTAAGAAAAGCCAGAGCTGGCTTGGCCAGTACATTGCGCTTGGGTTAATTTGGGGCGCATCATTTCTGTTCATTGAGATGGGCCTACTGGCCTTTCCACCAGCCGGGGTAACCTTTTGGCGCTGCTTACTGGGCGCTATTACCCTGTGGGTTTTTGTGAAGGCAAAAGGCCTAGACACGAAAATCGATGGCAAGTTCAAGCTGAAAATTTTATTTGTGGCACTGGTTATGAACGCCATCCCGGGAACGCTTTTTGCGTTTGCTCAAGAGCACGTGAGTACAGTGATTGCCAGCATCATCAATACCGCAAATCCAATTACAACTTTAATTGTGATGCTGATTGCATTTAGAGATGAGAAACCAACGGTTCGCCAGGTAACTGGAATTTTTGTTGGTTTGATTGGTGCACTTTGGGCACTTGGAATTTCAAACGGAGACATCGGTGACAACGACCCCGTTGGCGTAGCCGCAATTGTATTGGCGGTTTTTTGCTACGGAGTCGCGATTCCTTTTTCACACAAGTATCTACTGGGTCAGGGCAGACGTTCAGAAGTGATTGCAACTTGGCAGGTAACTTTTGCTTCGGCGGCACTACTTCCTGCCTACCTTTTTGCAAATTTAATTCTTGGTCAAGAGTTAATTCGCAGCGCATTAACTTTTGAAATTATTGCGTCAATGGTTGTGATGGGTGCAATTGGTAGCGGTATGGCATACATCTGGAATCTGCAGTTGATTGATCGCGCCGGCAGTGCTATTGCAAGTTCGGCAAGCTACCCAACGCTGTTAGTTTCTTTGTTTATTGGTTGGCTGGTACTTGGTGAGCCATTCAGTTGGAATCTTCCGATTGGCGCGGTGTTGGTTGCAGTTGGTTCTGCAATTACTCAGATGAAATCAAAAACCGGAGAGCAAACCATTTAGTTGAGGGCTATTTTCTGCGGCCGTTTAGTAAGTAATTTTTGAGGCGCCAAGATAAAGCGAAAACTCCAAACCAACCTTGGCAATAATTTCACCAACCTGATCCAGATGTGAGCCGATTCTGGTTTTAGGTGCGCTGACATTCATCACACCGATAATTCGATTGGACTGATCGCGAATCGGCGCCGAGGCACCAACCAACCCCCACTCAAACTCTTCATCAACTTTGGCGTAGCCAACTTTACGAATCAGAGCGAGTTCCTTTTTCAAGTCCTCAACATTTTTAATTTTTCCAAGTCGTCGACTCTTATCTACCTGGGGCAACGCGCCTTCGTCTTGAAGTGAAGCACCAATGGTTGGACGAATAATCAAAGTGTCTTGTGCGTGCTCTGCGTACCACTCGTCAATCTCGGCATCGTTCCAGTCACTGAGTAGAGCACGACCAGATGAAGTACTGAGCGCAGCAACGCTGACTCCCTCCCAGCCCACGCCTCTAAATGCGTGAGTTGAAAGCTCACTCTTAAGCGTCAACACATTGCCGCCGCGAAGAACGCAAAGGTGAGTGGTTTCGTGGGTGAGGTTGACCACCTTGCGCAGAAAGCGACCAGCCTCTTCAACAAAGCGGGCTTCGGCAGTTCTTGAGGCAAGTGAGTAGAGCTGGAAACCAAGTCGATACTTGCCGGTGGCGCGATCGCGATCAACAAAGCCGGCGTCGGCCAGGGTGGCCAGGGTGCGCGAGATTTGTCCCTTGTCTCTGGCGGTGAGCTCGGCAACCCGGTTGACCCCAAGACCGTGGTTGCGCAGCGCCTCTGGAGTGCCCAGAACCTCAAGCACCTCTAGGTCGCGGCTTAGCCCGGCGGCGTTTCGGCGCTGGGTTGGCTTGGCCTCAGCCATAGGTTCCTCCTGACGAACACTGGGGGCGATTCCCTGTTTATCTGATTGTTATCGTATTTGGTTGACATACTACCAACTCTCGTTGCGGTATACACAACACATTTCTAGTTTGGAGTTAGCGCTAAAAAGCGCTGATTAGCTCTCAACGAGGAGGCCGGCATGGATTATGACCTTAGTTTGGTCCTGCCATTTCTAATCAAGAAAGCCGATGAAATTCTTGAGCTTTCGATCGAGCACATCACCGTGGTGCTGATTTCCCTGGTGATCGCGGCAATTATCGGTGTTGGCACCGGGCTTTTGGTCTGGGAGAAGCCAGTGGCTCGCTCCGCCGCCGTGGCTACCGCCGGAGTGATTTTGACCATTCCGTCGATGGCTCTGTTGACCATTCTGATTCCAATCATGGGACTTGGCTGGGCATCAACCGTATTTGCTCTGAGCATCTACTCGCTGCTACCGATTGTGCGAAACACCGTGGTTGGGCTTCGCGAGGTAGACGCGGCGGTAATTGAATCGGCCCGCGGAATGGGAATGAGCAAGACTGCCGTGCTTATGAAAATTCAGTTTCCAATTGCCTGGCCAGTAATTCTCACCGGCCTTCGCGTTGCGGCTCAGCTCTCTGTAGGTATTGCAGCAATTGCGGCATACGTGGCAGGTCCTGGAATGGGTGCCTACATCTTCAAGGGACTTTCAATGTTGGGTGCCGCCAACGCACTGAACTTTGCACTAACCGGCACAGTCGTGATTGTGATTATCGCGCTGAGCTTTGACGCAGTTTTTATTTTGATCAACCGACTAACAACCTCGAGAGGCATCCGTGTCTAAGTCAACCAGCGGCGCAAGCATTGAGCTAAGCAATGTAACTAAGTCGTATCCAAACCAGCCACAAGCGGCTGTTGAAAATTTCTCGATGAGCATCAACCCCGGTGAGCTAATTATGTTGGTTGGCCCATCTGGTTGCGGTAAGACCACCACCATGAAGATGATCAACCGCATCATCGAACCAACATCGGGTTCCATCAAGATTGACGGCGAAGACATTCTTTCGCTAGATCAAAACACTTTGCGTCGCCGCATCGGTTACGTGATTCAGCAAATTGGTTTGTTCCCACACATGACAATTGCCGAGAACGTATCGGTTGTTCCAAAGCTTTTGGGTTGGGACAAAGCAAAAACCGCAGCGCGCGTTGATGAACTACTTTCACTTGTTGATCTAGACCCAGCAAAATTTGCAAACCGATACCCAAAGCAGTTATCCGGTGGACAGCAGCAGCGCATTGGTGTTGCCCGTGCACTTGCCGCAGACCCACCGGTAATGCTGATGGACGAACCGTTTGGCGCAACTGACCCAATCACTCGCGAAAAACTGCAGGACGAATTTTTGAGACTGCAGGCAACAATTGGAAAAACAATTGTGTTTGTGACTCACGACTTTGACGAGGCCATCAAACTTGGTGACCGCATTGCAGTGCTTAGCGAGCGCTCACAGATTGAGCAGTTTGATACCCCGGCAAATATCTTGGCCAACCCAGCCAGTGATTACGTTTCATCTTTCATTGGTGAGGGTGCAGCGCTAAAGCGATTGGCGCTAATTCCAATTTCGTCGGCAAAGCTTGGTGCCGCTACAGCAAGTGGACCAGCCGTGATGGTGACTGAAAATCTTCGCGAGGCCCTAGACCACATCGTGCTAAACGGTGGTTCACCGGTGCCAGTAACTGACGCCAAGGGAAAGACCGTTGGCAGCATTTCTGTCAAAGAGATTTCAAATGCCCTGGGCGCAGATGCCTCAGCCCTTGGAATCAAAAAAGGCTAATCATGAGTATTCAAGCCGCATCAGATGTAAGCACCTCTTACAGTCAGCCATCTGACCGCAAGGGCCGCTTCTTCACAGCCAAGCGCTGGGGCACCCCGCTGCTGATCTTGGTGGCACTAACCGGTCTACTGGTTTTTCTAACCGTGCGCGGTGAGCCAGACAAGATTGAATCCTTTGCACTCAACTGGCCATACATGCTGGCCAAGGTTGATGAGCACATTCGTCTTTCAATCGCCGCAGCGCTACTGGTTGCAGCTATTGCCATTCCAGCGGGAATCTTGGTTAGTCGCTCAAAGTCAAAGATTGTGCGCGGCACCATTGTGGGAATCGGAAACGTTGGCCAGGCAACACCTGCCGTTGGTGTGATCATCTTGCTTGCTTTGATTCTTGGCATTGGATGGTCAACCGCAATCATCGCGTTGGTGTTCTACGGTTTGCTACCGGTGATTCGCAACACCATGGTTGGTATTTCACAAATCAACCCATCAATCATTGAGTCTGCAAAAGGTATGGGCATGACCGGTGGACAGATTCTTCGCAAGATCGAACTGCCGCTAGCAGTTCCAGTAATTTTGGCGGGGTTTAGAACAACCCTCGTCTTCAGTGTTGGTGTGGCAACAATTGCCACATTCATCAACGCCGGTGGTTTGGGGGAGGTGCTCGTGGTTGGTCTAAAGCTTTCACGAGAGGCCGTCACGCTGACGGGTGCAGTAGTGGTTTCATGTATCGCCTTGGGCATGGACTGGCTTGCCGGTCTGGTCGAAGACCTACTGAAGCCCAAGGGAGTATGAGTTCAAAGCTGAACTCAGCTGATTAATCGATTAATTAATAAGGAGCAGTAAATGAAAACCAGTCTAAAGACTGTACTGGCTGCAGTCGCCGTTGTCGGCAGCCTAACACTGACAGGTTGTGCACCTGCCGCAGAAGAAGCAACAAGCGATAACACAGCACTTGCTGGTCTAACCGGCGTTGTTGGTGCGAAGGACTTCTCTGAGCAGTACATCCTAGGAAACATGGTTAGCCAGCTACTAAACGCTAACGGTGCAGAGACTACCTACCAGACCATCGTTGGTTCTGCGAACGTACGTACCGCACTTGAGTCAGATGAATTCATGGGCTACTGGGAGTACACCGGTACCTCATGGTTGGCATACCTAGGTAACGACAAGCCGGTTCCAGGAGTTCAGGCTCAGTACGACGCAGTTAAGGCTGCAGACGCTGAAAAGGGTATTGCTTGGCTAGACGGTGCAGCGGTTAACAACACCTATGCATTCGCAATTCGTTCAGAGAAGGCAGCCGAGCTAGGCATCAAGACTCTGTCAGATGTAGCAAAGCTTCCAGCTTCAGAGCAGACCTTCTGTGTTGAGTCAGAGTTTGCTTCACGTCCAGATGGTTGGGAAGGCCTGAAGAAGACTTATGGCCTTACTGGCAAGACTGTAACTCTTGACACCGGTGCTATCTACTCAGTAACCGACAAGGGTGACGACTGTAACTTTGGTGAAGTATTCGCTACTGACGGGCGCATCAAGGCTCTTGACCTAGTGGTTATGGCTGACGACAAGGAATACTTCCCTGTTTACCAGGTTGGTTTCACCTTGAAGCAGAGCACCCTAGACAAGTACCCAGCGATTGCTGACATCATCAACAAGTTGACTGCAACTCTTACCGACGAGGTAATGCAGACACTTAACGCACGTGCAGACGTTGACGGCGATGAGCCAGCTGACATTGCTCGTGACTACCTAATCGAGCAGGGATTCATTACCGAGTAATTACTCGATAATTTATCCAAGCTTCAAATAAACAAAGGAACCTGAGATGGCACTTCAGATGCAGATCGGTGAATCATTCATCGGCGAAGGCGTAAACGCCGCACACATTAATACCGTGTTCGGGCATCGTGAAGGTCCAGCGGGAGTGGCCTGGGCAACAGCCCTGGCCACTCCTTCTCAGGGGCACGTTCCATACGTAGTGGTGCTTAAGCCGTCACTACCGGTCAAGCCATTGACCCTATTTGTCACCAAGGCAGCTCCGGCCAACGACACTCACGGCACCATGATTTGGGGTGCGGCTCAGGCCGGTGTGGCAGGCGGAGTGGCCGATGCCGTGGCCGAGGGCTTCATCAAAAAGAGTGACCTAGACGACACCGTGATCATCACAGCCGTTTGGGTAAACCCAGGTGCCGATGACGCCGATGCGGTTTATCACAACAACCGTCAGGCCACCAGAAATGCGCTGATGAATGGCGCCCACAATCTTCCGAGCATTGAAGACGTGCTCGATAACCGTGCTTTACCGCACAACCCGTACTACACCGCTAAAAACTAATTTTCTAAGCCAGATTTCTAAAGGACCAAGTCGTGAAAATCACCGATATCAAGCTAACCCGCATGCGGTTACCGCTTGACCCACCATTCAACGCAGCCTGGGATCCAAACCCTCGTCGTGAATTCACCGCAACTTTGGTCACCGTGGAAACCGATGCCGGTATCACCGGCTATGGCTCTGGCGACACAATGGATGGCTTTGAGGCATATCAACACCTATTTATAGGTACCGATCCAATGCAGATCGTGAACCAGGTAAAGCGCATCGAGACCATTAACTTTCACGGCGGCCGCTACTGGCCACTCGAGGTCGCGCTTTGGGACATCATCGGAAAAGTTGCCAACCTGCCGGTAGCCACTTTGTTTGGTGGTGCTAGCGATCGGTTGGCCGCTTATGCGTCATCGGGTGAATTAAAAGCTCCGGCCGCTCGCGCAGATGCAGCGGTCGCTGCAAAGGAACTTGGCTTCAAGGCCATGAAGATTCGTATTGCGCGTCACCAACTTAAAGAAGGAATTGCCGCGGTTCGTGCAGCGCGTGAGGCAGTTGGCGAAGACTTTGAACTGATGGTTGACATGAATCAGATGTGGCGAATGTCTGGTGACATTGAACCGGCGTTGACCCTAAGCAAGGTGCACTCAGTTGCAAAAGAACTACACGAACTAAAAGTTCTTTGGATTGAAGAACCACTACCGCAGGCAGATATTGAAGGCATGAAGCGCGTGCGTCAAGAAGTTGGCGTACAGCTTTCCGGTGGTGAGATGGTTCGCTCAATGGGTGAGCTTGCGCACCTGATTGAACAAGACGCACTGGATATTTACCAACCCGATGTCGTTCTTGCAGTTGGCATGTTGCGCGCACGCCAGGTGGCCGAGGCCGCGGCACTGAAGCACCGCCAGTTCACTCCGCACTCATGGACCAACGGCATTGGTGTGCTTGCCAACCTACACGTGGTTGCCGGTGTTGGTGGCGGCCCGTACTTTGAATTCCCATTTGATCCACCGGGTTGGACAGTCGAGCGTCGTGACTTCTTTATCAAGCCGGTTAACGTTGATAAGAACGGTGACGTGGTTGTTCCTAATGCACCTGGATTGGGAATTGAGCTTGATCACGAAGCGGTTAAGCGTTACACAATTTAGTTTCAACCAGCAATCAAGAAGGACAGGCCCAATTGGCTAAGAACTGGGTACAGCAGGCCAAAAGCCTGAAACCAAAGAACGATCTGTTCATCGACGGCAAGTTTGTGCCGGCGGCAGATGGTGAAAGATTTGAAACCCTTGCCCCGCGCGATGGATCGGTAATCACCACCGTTGCCAGAGGCAAAGCGGCCGATGTTGATAAGGCAGTGAAGTCTGCTGCCGCAGCATTTGATTCAGGGGTTTGGTCTCGCGCTGATGTTCGCCACCGCCAGCAGGTGCTGATTCGCTTGGCTGAACTGCTGCTTGAAAACAAAGACGAACTTGCTCTACTTGAATCGATTGAAACCGGTCATCCAATCGGCGACTCACTAAATGTTGATGTTCCGTCGGCCGCCAGAAGTTTTCGCTGGTATGGCGAGGCCCTAGACAAGATCTACGACGAGATTGCACCAACCCCAAACTCGGCACTGGCCCTGGTCACCCGTGAACCACTTGGTGTTATTGGTGCGGTTGTGCCTTGGAACTACCCACTAATCATCTCTTCTTGGAAGTTGGCCCCGGCCCTGGCCGCCGGAAACTCAGTGGTTTTGAAGCCTGCCGAGAACACCAACCTGGCCTCGCTGCGCTTGGCCGAACTAGCGATTGAGGCTGGCCTGCCGGCTGGCGTCCTGAACGTAGTTACTGGTCTTGGTGCCGAAGCCGGTGCTGCACTTGGCCGTCACCCGCAGGTAGACAAGATCACCTTCACCGGATCCCCTGCGGTTGGGCGCATGTTCCAGGAGTATGCCGGCCAGACCAATGGCAAGCAGGTTGCGCTGGAACTTGGTGGCAAGTCACCGCACATCGTCTTTGACGATGTTGAAGATATTGAAGCGTGTGCGGTGTCGGTTGCCTGGGGAATTTTCTACAATGCCGGTCAGACCTGTCACGGTGGTTCACGCTTGCTGGTGCACGAGAGTGTGCACGACAAACTTCTTGAGGCAACAATTCGCGTGGCAAAGTCACTGAAGCTTGGCGACACTCTTGATGAGTCAACTCAAGTCAGTGCAATCGTCAGCGAGAAGCAACTAGAGCGGGTGCTTGGATATCTTGAAATTGCAAAACAAGAGAATGCAAAGGTAGCCATGGGTGGCTCGCGCTTTACTCCGGCGGCTGGCCTTGAAAACGGATACTTCGTTGAGCCAACAATTCTTGACAACGTTGGTAACTCAAGCCGAATTGGCCAAGAAGAAATCTTTGGCCCAGTGCTTGCGGTAACAACATTCAAAACCGTTGCCGAGGCAGTGCAGCTTGCCAACGACACCGAATACGGTTTGGCAGCCAGCGTTTGGACGAAAGACATTTCTCGCGCGCACAAAGTTGCTCGCGCGGTTCGCGCCGGAACAGTTTGGGTAAACACTTTTGACGTTGCCGACATCATCGTTCCATTTGGTGGCTTCAAGTCATCTGGCTTTGGTCGCGACAGATCACTGCACGCACTTGATTCATACACCGCACTAAAGACCACTTGGATCAACCTTGGTTCACAGGAAATTTCATAATTAGAAAGCAGCAAATGTTTAACAAAGAAACAACCACCGTAGGTTTTATTGGCCTGGGCAACATGGGTTCTGGCATGACCAAGAACCTGCAGCTAAACGGTTTCAAGTTGGTAGTGAACGACGTGCGCAAAGAAGCCGCAGAGACACTAATTGCTAACGGTGCCGAGTGGGCCGCAACCCCAGCTGAGGTCGCGGCAAAGAGTGATGTTGTCATCACCATGCTGCCAACTCCAAAGCACGTGGATATGGTGTCGATGGGTGAAAACGGAATTCTTTCAGGAATTAAAGATGGCGGCTACTGGGTAGACATGTCTACCTCTGTGCCTGAAGTTACCGAGCGCGCACGCAAAACCAGCGAGGGCCGCAACCTTAACATCATGGACGCACCGGTATCGGGTATGTCTGTAGGTGCAGCAAATGGAAAGCTGCAGATTTTTGCCGGTGGTACCGCCGAGCAGTTTGCCACCATGAAGAATGTCTTTGAAGCCATGGGTGACCCACAGCGCATTTTGCACGTGGGCAAGGCAGGCGCCGGTTACGCGGTGAAGCTTGCGATCAACCAACTTTGGTTCTCACACCTGGTTGCTACCGCCGAGGTACTTAGCGTTGGCGTCAAGGCTGGGGTAGACCTAGAGGTGCTGCGCCAGTCGCTGATCGCCAGCCCAGCCAACTCAAACTTCGTTGAGAATGACGTGTTATCGGTGTTGAAGCACGGCGATTACGACGAAGGCTTTGCGATTGCCCTGGCCTGCAAGGACCTTGGCCTACACACCGATCTAGCCCGCGCGGTAGGTGTGCCGGTTGAGCTTTCGGCCCAGGTGGAGCAGATTTTCCGTCGTGCGAAGGCCCAGTATGGCGACCTAGCCGGCGAGATGACTCCAATGAAGCTGTACGAAGACCTAATTGGCCAGACTCTTCGTGTTGAGTAATCCCGCAACTCTATAAATAGGAATAAGCACAAATGTCTGAGACCAGAAAACTTTCAAGCTACGAACTAGTTCTAGACCCAAAACCGGCGGCACACTTTGGTGTTGGTGCCGTTTCAAAGGTGGGTGAGCTGGCAGCAGCGCAAGGTGCCAAGAGTGCACTGATTATTACTGACCCGTTCCTAGGTGCGTCTCCGATTTGTGCCGAGGTGCGGGGCAGTTTAGAGGCCGCCGGCCTCGCGGTATCTGTGTTTGATGGTGTTACTCCCAACCCAACAACTGCCTGCGTTGACGCAGGTTCAGATGCAGGAGCTGCCGCCAAGTGCGACATTTTGATTGCACTTGGTGGTGGCTCATCAATGGACACCGCCAAAGGCGTTTCACTTGGTGCCGTAAATCCTGAGCGTGGTGTTGCGCTGGATTACTCAACAGAGTTTAAGAATTCTGGAATTCCAATCATCGCTATTCCAACCACCGCAGGAACAGGTTCAGAGGTAAATGCGTTTGGAGTAATCACCGATGAAATTACCCACAAGCGTTTCTACGTTGGCCACTCAAGTGCGCTGGCCAAGGCCGCGATTCTTGACCCCAAGCTAACCGTTGGTTTGCCGGCTAAGGCAACTGCCGCAACCGGCATGGATGCACTGGTGCACGCAACCGAGTCTTATATTTCTGCACGACCAAATCCATACAGTGATGGAATTGCACTGCAGGTAGTTGAGATGGTTTCACAAAACATCGTTACCGCTTGCACCAAGGGTGATGACATTGAGGCACGTTCACAAATGTTGCTGGCCTCACACATCGCCGGCGTTGGTTTCTCACACACCGGACTTGGACTTGTGCACGGCATTGGTCACGCACTTGGTGGCCAGTTCAATATTCCTCACGGTGTTGCGCTGTGCCTAGTGCTTGAAGAAGTGCTCAAGTTTAATTTGCCGCACCGCGTTTCACGTTTTGCCCGATTGGCGTTCGCGCTTGGCGTTGGCGACACAGCCAAGAATGATGCACAAAATGCCGATGCCGCAATTGCGCGCATTGCCGAGCTGGTCAAGCAGGTTGGCCTGAAGGGCAAGCTATCGGATTTTGGAATCACCCACGAAAATCTTTCATCGCTAGCCAATGACGCAGTTGAAGATGCAGTAACAAACAACAACCCAGTTGCACCAACTCGCGAGCAAGTCATCGCAATTATGGAGAAGACACTATGAGCATCACCCCACAAGACGAAGCACGCGTACTAGATCTAGTTCCAAAGGGCATCTACGTAAACGGCGAGTGGCGTGACTCAAGTGACAAGTCAGTCATTGATGTGATTGACCCGGCAACCGGAAAGGTGTTGGCGCAGGTTGCCAACGCAACCCCGCAAGATGGTCAAGACGCATTGACCGCAGCTCACAACGCGCAGGCTGCCTGGGCCAAGACCTCACCGCGTTCACGTGCCGAGATTCTGCGCAAGGCCTTTGACAAGGTCACTGAGATGGCCGATGAATTCGCTATTTTGATGGCTCTTGAAATGGGCAAGCCGGTGGCCGAGGCCCGCGGAGAGGTTGCCTACGGCAGCGAGTTCCTGCGCTGGTTCAGCGAAGAAACTACTCACCAGGCTGGCCGCTTTGCCACCGCCCCGGACGGCAAGATGCGCATCATGGTGCAGAAGCGCCCGGTTGGCCCAAGCCTTTTCATTACCCCGTGGAACTTTCCGCTGGCTATGGCAACCCGCAAGATTGCCCCGGCAATCGCCGCCGGTTGCACCATGATCATCAAGCCAGCCGCGCTAACACCAATGACCACCTTGCTATTTGCCAAGGTGCTTGAAGAAGTTGGCCTGCCAAAGGGTGTGCTGAACGTAATTCAGACTCAGAGCGCAGGTGCAGTAACTGGTCCACTGATCAAGGACTCACGCCTACGCAAGCTTTCATTCACCGGTTCAACTGGGATTGGACGACGCTTGATTGCAGATTCAGCTGATCAGGTGCTGCGTGTGTCAATGGAACTAGGTGGAAACGCACCGATAGTGATTTTCGAAGATGCCGATATGGAGAAGGCATTGGCCGGCACCATGCTGGCAAAGCTTCGCAACATGGGTGAGGCCTGCACCGCAGCTAACCGTGTGATTGTGCACGAGAGCATTGCCGAGGAATTCTCAACCAAGTTGGCAGCGAAGATGGCGGCGCTTAAGGTTGCCCGCGGAACAGAAGACGGCGCAAACATTGGTCCAATGATTGACAGCAAGAGTCGCGACAGCATTCACGAGTTGGTGCAAGATGCTGTTGATAAGGGCGCCAAAGTTTTGACCGGTGGTTCTGTTCCTGCAGGTGAAGGTTACTTCTACCCACCAACTGTTTTGGCATCGGTACCTAAGAACGCCCGCATTCTGAAAGAGGAAGTTTTTGGTCCGGTTGCACCGGTAATAACTTTCAAGACAGAGTCCGAGGCAATTGCACTTGCCAACGACACCGAGTTTGGATTGGTTGCCTACGCGTTCACCAAAGATCTGAACCGCGGTTTGCGTTTGGCGGAATCACTTGAGGTTGGCATGTTTGGTTTGAACACTGGAATTGTTTCAAACCCTGCTGCACCGTTTGGTGGAATGAAGGCTTCGGGCCTTGGTCGTGAGGGCGGTAAAGAAGGTATTGAGGAATACCTTGAGACCGTTTACATCGGTATTGCTGATCCGTTTGAGGACTAAGTCAAACAGTTAGCTGCCGGGTTTTAGATCTCGCAAGGAAATTAGGGTTCCACCAAGCACGGCTGGAATACCGCCACCCGGGTGAACCGATGCACCAACTCGGCGAAGCCAAGGCTTGAAGATGCTGCGGTACTGCGGGTTGTGGAATGGGCCAGACATCCAAAGCGGATTGGTCTTGCCATATAGCGCACCAAGTGCCGAACCCCACTCGCCAAAGTACTCTGGCGTCAAAATGATGTGGTCTTCAAACAGTGAATCAATCGGTGCATTAAGACCCATAACCTTTGAGATGCGTTCAACCTCAGTACGAACCCAAGGGCTGTTTAGGTCATAAGTCTTGCCATCGGCCGGGGCGGTAAGTAGCACGGCAACGGTTGGCTTTTCGTTTGGGTAAACCTCACCAGCCTTGTAGTAATTCACAAACGCCATGGTCTGCTTTGGTGGTACGGCGGCCTCAAGCGCGGCATAAAGATCGGCGGGTTCATCGGGCATCACCACAGAGTGGGTGACGGTGCCCGCAGGCAAGGGCTGCTTGAGCACGGCATAAATTGCCACACCAGAACAAGAACGCTTACCGGTTGGCGGCTTTGGCTTTTTGCCAAGCAACACCCGCAGCACCTCAGGGTCCAGCGAGCTAACCACTAGGTCTGCAGGGTATTCGCCATCTTGAGTAGTGACTAAACCCTTTTTAACACCGATGACCCGCTCGCCCAAACGAATCTTGGCACCGGCCGCTTCTGCAAGCTTGGCAATGGTCTGCGGAATTTCATTTACTCCGCCAACAGGAACAGAGATTCCTTGAGTGGCCATGGCCGCGGTCATTGATGCGTAAATTGCCAGGGTTTGCTTTGGTGAGACACCTGCGTTCAAAGTGTGAATTGCGATTACCTCGCGAAGACCGGCGGGCATCCAGTTGAGTGACTTGATGTAGCTCTGCGTGGTCAAGCGCGCGCCATAAACCTTGAGCATCTTGCCAAGTGCCGGCACCGCCTTTGGATCAAAAGGATGTGCGGTCAACAGAGTTGAAATTGACGAAGTGATTTGATCGTGCTGTTTTTGAAAACGAGTCCAGGCTGCAAACCACTCGTGATTTTCTTTTACCGGCAGATCAGTTTCGTGCTCGCGAAAAAAGTAACGACCAACTTCGTTTAGTTTTGTAAATTCAACTTTTGCAACTGATGCGTTTTTTATCGGCGCCGACTTAGTTGCGCCAAGCGCATCATAAGTTGCCAAGAACTGCTGCCAAACTTCAGGAAAGGTAACCAGTGCCGGACCGGTATCCATGCGCTGACCACTTACTTCAACGCGTCGAGACTTGCCACCAATCCAGGTGTTGCGTTCTAAAACAGTTACTTGGTAACCAGCTTGCGCCAGCAGTGCCGCACTTGCCAGCCCAGAGATTCCGGCGCCAAGTACAACGGCTTTTTTCACTAGTACCAACCCATGAAGATTGCGGTTACCAACTGCACACCGGCAACTGCGCCAGCAACGTAAGGGAAAGTAATTGAATACTTGTAAAGGTCGTGCGCAACTTTGGGCGTTGGGTTCTGCCAGACCTTGATCACCAAGTATCCAGAGATCAGCAGGTTCACAAACGCAACTGGCACATTCACCATTGCAAACAGCACGGTTGCAACCAACCACCAGAAACCACACCAAATCAAAGTTTTCTTAACGCCCAGGTGCACGGCGGTGGTGACGATGCCGGTGTCAGAGTCCTGCGGAATATCTTGAATCGCATCGTAGGCGTGCTTTGCAATTGACCAAGCCATCAACGCAAACACCGCTAACCAAATTGGCTCTTTACCAAGTGCAAGAGGCACGAAGGCCAACGGAAAGGCGTAATCGGTGTTGGAAAAGCTATCTAGGTAAGCGCGGGCCTTTAGGCGAAGCGGCGGGGCAGAGTAGAAGGTGAAGAACAGGGCATAGGCCAGCATCCAGGCGGTGGCCTGCCACGGCAGGGTCAGGGCAAAGTAACCCAGGAACGGCAGGTTGGTCAGCGCCACACCCCACCAGATTGGCTTTACCTCGTTTGGGTAAATGTGTGCGCCCTCGTAGCCGCCCTTGCGAGCGTTGATGTTGTCTGTTTCTTGGTCGAAGATGTCGTTGATGCCGTAGATAAGAAGGTTAAAAGGCAGCGTGACCCAAATCAGAATTGGCAGCACGCGCCAGTCCCACAGGAATCCGGCCAACCACATGCCCATCACGGTGGTACCGATGGTGTTGATCCAAAGGACAGGTCTTGAAATAACTACTAGGCGTCTTAGCACCCCTTTAGCCTACGCTCAGTTGCCTGTTAGTCTTGGGCGTATCCGACAGAAATGGTTTAGCAATGAGGCTAGAACATGACCTTTTAGGTGAGCTAGAAGTTCCCGAAAGTGCATATTGGGGAGTTCACACCGCCCGTGCCGTGAAAAATTTCAACATCTCCGGCGTATCAATCGGCCACTATCGGTCGTTCGTAAGAGCCCTTGGCTACATTAAAGAAGCCTCAGCACTGGCCAATCATGAGCTGGGCGAGCTTTCCACTGATTTGTTTGAGCCAATCAGGCAGGCCTGCATTGAGGTGCGCGACGGAAAATTCGACTCCGAGTTTGTTGTAGACGCAATTCAAGGTGGCGCTGGTACGAGCACCAATATGAATGCCAACGAGGTGATTGCTAACCGCGCCCTTGAAATAGTTGGGCACAAAAAAGGTGAGTACCAATTTATTCATCCGTTAAACCATGTGAACATCTCGCAATCAACCAACGACGTGTATCCAACGGCCATCAAGGTTTCGTTGATCATTGAGCTCAATGCCCTACTTGCCGAGATGAAATTGCTGCGTGAATCGTTTGCAGCAAAGGCTAGCGAGTTTGCATCGGTGATCAAGATGGGTAGAACGCAGCTGCAAGATGCAGTGCCCATGACGCTTGGTCAGGAATTTTCAACCTACGACATCACCATGGGTGAAGACGAAGCGCGTATTCGAGAGGTTATTCGGCTACTGAGTGAAATTAATCTTGGTGGCACAGCCATAGGCACTCAATTAAACACCCCCGATGGCTATGCCAGATCAGTAACCAAGCATCTTTCGCAAATTACCGAGCACGAATTTCTGTTGGCAGAAAATCTGATTGAGGCTACTCAGGACACCGGTGTATTTGTTAGCGCATCTAGCGTCATGAAACGCGTTGCCGTGAAACTATCAAAAATTGCAAACGACTTACGTTTGCTATCCAGCGGACCACGAGCCGGATTTGGTGAAATCAATTTGCCACCCCAACAGGCAGGCTCGTCAATCATGCCTGGAAAAGTAAACCCGGTAATTCCCGAGGTGGTAAATCAAATCGCCTTTACTGTAATTGGCAATGACCTAACGGTGACCATGGCATCTGAGGCTGGGCAGTTAGAGCTAAATGCCTTTGAACCGATTATTGCCAGATCGCTAATGATGAGCATCACCTACCTGCGACGGGGTTGTGCAACGCTTAGAACTTTGTGTGTTGATGGCATCACGGCAAACGTTGAGTACCTCCGCATGACTGTTGAAAATTCAATCGGGTTAGTAACGGCCATATCGCCGCGCATTGGTTACGAGAACGCCACCGCGGTGGCTAAAGAAGCGCAGGCAACTGGAAAATCGGTGCGCGAGGTAGTGCTGCAAATGAAACTGCTCACCAGTGAAGAGTTTGACGCGATTCTTGGCGATGTAAATCGCCTAACTGGAAGAAGATAGCGCGAGTCAGCGGCACCCGCCAAAGACTCCAGAGCCGGCACAGAAAATCTCCTAGAAGGTGATGGTCACCAATGCCCGGCGATACGCCCCGCTGTTGTACTTTGTGGTCACTGACTTTGAAGACAGTTTGGCAACAGCTGGGTTCACCTTGGCTAGGTAGCTGCACACATTTCTTGCGCGGTTTCTGGCCAGTGCTTGATCGCCCCTCAAAATGGTTGGGCCCATGGTGTAGCCCACGCAGGAAACATTCTCAATTGAACTTGATGTCTTGGCGAACTTGCTGATTGCCTTCTTCATGCTGCTTGAAAGCACCGATGAACCTGGCTTGAAACCGGTCACCTTCAATACTTTGTTTTGTTTCACGACCGGTGGCGCTTCAACCACTGGAACAGGCGCAGTGACAACTCCGCCACCCCCACCGCCCGATGATTGCTGTGGTGCCGCAATCGTGGCCGAAACAGTTCCGGTTTGATAGGTGGAGTTCAAGAAGTTTCTCTGAGTCACAGTTGCCGATTGACCAACGGTCAAACCGCTCACCTTGAGTTTTCTGATGTTGCCCACGGTTGAAACAATTTCTACTGTTCCAGCTGAAACGGTTGGAGCATCCCAGCCGTAGGTTGAGTCGTAGTTGGTGATGTCTACCTCAAAGCCAGTGGTTCCAATTACTGGGGTACTGAAAATTGGCATTGGCGATACGTTGGCCGCGGTAATTACCGGGTCCTCGGTGAAGTTTAAAGCCAGGACTCCGTCTTGCACAGACTTTCCGATTACACGAACATCGTCACCAATAATCTGCCAGGCGGTTGCACCGTTGACGATAGATGAGTTGGTAATGGTGATGGTCAACGGAGTAACCGCATCTTGCACGGTCTTTGGTGTGGTCACGTCATCACCGATTGACCAACTGACCGCCATGTTCACGAAGTAGCTGTTGCTGCTATTGATCTTTGATTTAGCCAGTTCATCGTTTACCAAACGCCAGAAGATAACTTCCGTTCCAGCGGCAAGTGCGTTTGCAGGAATCTGGATGCGAACCGAGTTATTGGCACCGGCTGAAACCGTGGTGTCAATTGCTTCGTTGGCCACGATGTTCCAAGTCAGCACCCGCGACCTGCCGGCAGCACTTGTGCCCAGCAAAGAGTTTTGCGTCCACTGGGCGGTGAGAGTGGGGTTTCCGGCACCAACCGTGTAGGTATCGCCTGGGCTGTAGGCAACCGTTCCGTCTTTCCAACCGGTGAAAGTAAAGTTGCTTCTGGTTGGCCCGGCAGCAACTGTAAAGGTGTCACCCGCGGTAAGGGTTGCACCGGCTGGCAGGTTGGTCACGGTGGCAAGGGTTCCGGCCGCGTAGGTCAATGTGCGAGTGGCCACGATTCCAGCCTTGACGCTAATTGGCAATGAGATATCACCAGCACCAAACGGGTTTATCGCCCGCAGCTTCACCGAGTAGGTTGTGCCGTTGGTTAAACCACCGATGGTAATCGGCGACGAAGCGGAGGCCGGTGAGCGAGTGATCCAGGTTGCCCCGTTGTCTGTTGAGTAGGCGTAGTTAGTCACCGCCATGCCGCCATCGTTTTCTGGTGGGCTGAAGTTGATTGAAACTGATCCATCACCGGCGCTGTAACTTTGGTTTGCCGGCCTTGATGGCGTACCGGTTGGAACCACAGATCTACCAAGTGATGACGCTGAACCTGAAACGTTATTGGCAGTTACGCGAAGTGTGTAGGCAATACCGTTGGTCAAACCGGTGACGGTTGAAGTTCTAACGGTTCCCGCAACAGTTGCAAAAGTTTTGAACGATGCATCTGGTTCGCTAGATTCCTTGTATTCAATTAGGTAGTTATCAACTGCACCGCCAGCCTGTGGATCTTTCCAAGTTACGGTTACTTGGCGATCACCTGGTGATACCGGGAGGTTTGCGTTGCTAAGTGGGTAGCGGAACAGTGCGGCCGCACCATCGGGAATATTCCAAGCGCCATTCGGAATTGCTGGTGAGAACATTCCTCCGTTGCAAGAAACAGAGCACGAGTTTTTAATTACGGTTCTGGTTGGGTGATTGTTTCTGAGTGCCGGTGCCCAAATTAGATTGCGGCTTGCCGGTTGCATATCTGCAAGGGTTGCACTGAAGTCACCGTTAGCGATGTTTCCTGCTGAAGTTTCAAACCCTGTGATGTGCTTGTGAATCATCAGCATGTCTGAGTGAAACAGATCCTTGGCGTCTGAAACTCTGCGGTTCACGGCAACCTCTGCGCCTGGATAGTCAAGCAGTGGAATGCCATTCAAGACACCATTCCAGTCTTCTTCACCGCCAACATCCCCGGTTCGCCCGTCGTCGGCTGTGTAGCCACCGTTGCCACCCATTGGCAACACGTAAATGTAGGTCTCGCCGCTCTGTGGGTAAACGTCAATAGTTTGAATATTGCTGATCTGCTGTGGCCAGCTGACGTTATTTTGATAAAACAGGCGAGTGATCTCTAGGTCATTACCCATGAAGACGGCAAAGTCGTTATCGGCAACGGCCTTTAGTTGCACCTGGTTGAATACCGGGCCGGCTGGCGGCAGTGGCGCCGAAGCGCTGGCAGATAGTGGGCTTAGCAGGTGGGCAACACCAAAAATAGCTGCTAGAAATATGACCCTGAGTCTCATTAATGCATCCATCTGATCGACTTATTTGCGAATTTGCTTCGCATAGACGAACAGTACACGCGGGAACCTGCGGATAACCGAACACCATACATTTGTTCGTTGCTGGTTTGTACCCCCCAGACGGATGCCGGGTCAGCCCATAAGGCCCGGTTTACTGGGCGATAGGGAACTCGGCCCAAAGCGTGGTGTTTGTATCTACCTTTTTAACAGTCCACTGGCCCCGATACTGGCTGACCCAGGTATCGATGATGGCAAAACCCGCCCCGGCCACCAATTGCTGGGCAAGCTCGCGGCCGTCGTTGGTGACCCAAATTCTGATCATGTCGTCTTCGATTTTGACGACGATCTCAATGTTTCTTGGGCTGCCGTGCTTTGCGGCATTTAGCAGCGCCTGCTCCACGATTCTGTAAATGGCCAAACGCTGTTGTTTGGTGATCTTTTCTTTTTGATCAACCTGGATCTTGACATCAAACACCGATAAATACTGCCGACTCAAGTCATTCAGAGCCGGAGCAATTCCGGGACCATCAAGCTCGGGGGCAAGCGCTCTGGATGCCTCGCGCACATCAATCTGCCGGATTCTTTCGATTTCTTCTACGAAGGCATTGGCAACTTCTTTAGATTCAACCGGCATTGATTCGGTAGCACGGTTAATTTGGATGCCGAGCACCACTAAGTCTGATTGCAGCCGGTCGTGTAAAAAGTCAGCAATTTCTTTTCTGGTTTGTTCCTGCGAATCAATTAGTCTGCCACGCTGAACCTCAAGAGCAGCCTTAGCCTCTTTGGCCTGCTTTGCCTCTTCAGCAATTCGCGAGTTAGAGATGCCAAATGAAGCGTGCAAAAAGTAAAACAAGAATATGACGACCACAAAAAGTCTAATTTTGCTAATCGGTTCCTGCCAATAATCTGGGGTGGTATCGCTGGTCAAGATTTCGCGAACCAAAACTGTGATAGCTGAGAAGGCGATTGCGGTTAGGTGATATACCAGCGCATACATTTTCTTAAGTTTTTTGGAAATCAAATCACCCAAATAAATTACGCTGTACCCAAATCCAAAACACAGAGCAGCCATTGCAAAAATCCATGGTGCATTTTGCCCCCTTGCGCCTACTCCAGATTGCTCACTTAGCGAAACAACGACCGCGCTGACCACCATGAAAAGGAACGCGGTGGTGACTGTGGTCACCGCAACTGGCTTGAATGGCCAAGGGGAAAAAGCAAACCTAAGATTCTTCAATATCTTCATTTAGTCCAAACCAGACCTTGTGTCGCGAAGATACTTGAGCACCGCGGCGGTGCGTAAATCGGTGCCAGGTTTTGGATTTGGAATCAGAACCTTGTAGCACTTTGAAAGTTCTTGCCGTACAGACACCGAAGCCAAGTTCAAATGCTTAGCAATTTCAGTTGCGTCTAGTCCGGTGGCGGCAAGGGCAATCACCTGATGCTGGCGCTTGGTGAGCTTGGCCGAAAGGTTGGCATTATCTTCAACGCCAATAGAAGTGTTGGGGTCAACCACTGTTTTTCCTTTGGCGGTGTTTTCTAAAACATCCACCAAGTAGTCAAAAGAAAGAGTTGCTGATTTCTGAATCGCAGACCAGCCATAGCCAAATTGGTCTGGCAATGAATTTAGGTAGCCGGCCGAAATGTGCTGAGACAGCAAGACAATGCCCAGGTGCTCGTTCTTGGCCCTGAGTTCAAGTGCCAACTCAACACCCGTCAACGAGGATGGGCCCAGTGAAACGTCAAGCAAGGCAGCGTCAAAACGATTGGATTCGGCAACTTCTAGGGCCTCGCTGCTGTTGCGGGCGGTAACCAGCTGATCGACTTTAGGGTGCAGTCTGATGGACTGACCAAGCAAGCCAAGTAGGGCCTCGTCGTTCTCGACGTAGAGCACCTTAAGTCCCCGGCTCATCTTGGCTCCGATCGTATGGGTCAATTGAAATTACCACGAAGTAAGTTGGCCCAGACCGGCCAGACTTTACCTAATCGTCAGAGAGGGTGAGGGTCACTCTTGGTACGGACTGTGACTTTATGGCCTTTAGTTTCTTGACCGAGCTAGCCGGTAATTTAAACGACTGCAAAAGAGAGCTGGCGTATCTTGCAACGGAGTTTGCCCGGTACTTGGCTAACAACTCGTGCCGATTCAAAACCTTTTTCCCGGCGGTGAAGCCCAGTGCGCTGACATTTAGGTATCCATTGTTGGTGGTCATGAACTGTCTAATCTTTAGCTTCATGTCTGCAGTCAATTTGGTGGCTGTCTTCTTGAACCCAGCAATAGTCAAACTGACTGGAGGCTTTGTTGGTTTTACGGCCGGGGGTTGTGGCGCGGTGTAGTTTGAGCCGCCGCCACCCACAGAAGCAATACGAGTCCACTGCGCGAATAGAACCGTATCGCTACTCAGGGCCACATTTGATTGAGCCGGGGTGTAGGCAACACCTGAGCCATCATCGGCAGTATTCCAGCCTGCAAATGTGTAGCCATCTTTTGCAAGGCCACCGATGTTATCCCTGACGTTAACGGAACTTCCGTAGGTGAATGTTTGCGCCGCTGGCTCACTGCCAGCTGATGCTCCGTTGCCAGAATAAATCACAGAGTAGGTTGCGGGAGTCCAGTGAGCATAGAGCGTGCGCGCAGTTGAAAATTTCACGCTGCTGGCACCAAGAGCGTATGGTGTTCCAGTGCCGTCATCGGCGGTGTTCCAACCCGCAAGGCGGTAGCCACGCTTCACCAAGTTGCCAGAGTTTAGCGGCAAATTAATTCCTGGTGATCCTACATATGTGTTTTGTGAAGAAGGGGCAGAGCCAGAGTCAGCACCGTTGGCGTTGAAGGCGATAGTAATGTTTTGACCCCACTGGGCATACAGAGTAATTCCCTCAGCGAAGCTGTAAATGTAGTTGCTTTGGTACCTCACCCCGGTGCCGTTTGCCAGCGTGTTCCAATTTAGAAACGTGTGATTGTCTTTCACAAAACTATTGGCAGAAAGCCGTGTGCTATTGCTGGCTGTTTGATTTGCCATTGAGCCACTGGTTGAGGTGTTTCCATTGAAGACGATGTCGTTGTTTGCCTGCGCCACCCAAATGGCGTAGAGGTTTTTATCGGTGGTAAATGAATATTTTTGACCATCTTTAAATGTGGCCGTAGAGGCACCGTAGTTTTCATTCCAGCCTAAGAAGTTGTATCCGGTCCTGGTGAAGCCATTTAGATTCAGAGCCGTTGAACTTGAAGCGGTTTGAGAAGCGGTTGAACCACCAGTTGCCGCGTTTCCATAGAAGGTCACTTTGTAGGTGGCCACGATTGCCTCCCATTGAGCGTAGAGAGTGACGTCATCGGCAAAGCTGTAGATGGCTTGATTGTCATAGGCAAACCCGGTGCCATTTGCGTTGGTGTTCCAACCGGCAAAGGTGTAGCCAGAGCGGGTCATGGTGTTGGGTGAGAGATTGGTTGAGGTTCCAGAAACCTGATTCTCCATAGTCCCCGTGCCGCCATTGTTATTAAAGGTAACGGTGTGGGTCACCCCCGCAAGCCACTTGGCATACAAGGTGATGTCTTGCGAAGTAGTGAAAGCAGATTGATCGTCATAAATGGTTCCGGTGCCGTTGGCCAGGGCAGTCCACCCGCTGAAAACATATCCCGTGCGTGCAAAGGTGTTTGCACTGAGTTGAGTCTCTACACCGGCTGCAACATTCTGAGTAGTTGTGCTGGCACTTGAAGTATTTGAGTTGAAAGTAATTGTCTTGAGGTTGGTGTTGGAAACCCAGCGGGCAATAACAACACCGGAGCCACCGTCGCCAGCATCAATATCTTCCGGGTCCGTCCCACCGCCACCACCGCCGGTGTTAGGTGCACCATCGGCTGCGTTTGCCTTACCTGAGGCGCCGCCGGCACCATAGGAACTTCCATAGCCACCGCCGCCAAGACCACCTTGACCACCACCAGTTGTGAGTGGTGTTTGCCCGTTGAAGACTAAGTTGCCATCTGAGTCGACACCAACATATTGACCGTGGTTGTTGTTGATACCGCCACCGCCACCGCCGCCGTAGTAAACACTTGAACCGGTGATGTCAGAAGCTAGACCAATGCCACCATTACCACCGATGTAAGTTCTGGTTGTGTTGAAACCGGCACCGCCGGCACCACCGCCACCGCCACCTGCGCCATAGCTGTTGTAGGTTGAGTAACCACCGTTGTTACCTTGACCAGTTACACCAGATCCGGCAGGGCCAGAACCACAGGTTGAAACTGTGCAGTCAAATCTGGATCCACCACCTGAACCACCGTTAACGTTTCCGTTTACGTTCTCGGTTCCGCCGGCGCCACCACCTTTGGCAGTGATCGCGCCAAACTTTGAATCATCACCCTTGGTTGCCGCAATTACTGTTCTGCGACCACCAGAACCACCGGTTCCACCTCTACCCACTGTGACAGAAATAGCGCTGCCGCTAACCACGGAGTAGTCGTTTTGTTTCAGCACGCCACCGCCACCGCCACCGCCAGATCCTCCACCGCCACCGCCGGCAACTACTAGGTAATCAATTTTTGAAATACCGATGGGCACAGTGAACGAATAGTCAGAACCAACAGTTTTGAATTTGGCAACGCAGTAGATACCAGAGAGTGTGATTTCAACATCAGTTTCACTGGCGGGTGATCCACCCTTTGTGATTGAAACTGAACAGCCTGTGGGAACAGCGGCTGAAGCTACCAGGGGCGTGAGGGATGCTCCACTAACAGCTAAAACTAACCCGGCTACCATGCCGAAAATTGATTTGGACTTCATTTCCGCAATGCCCTCCGATTGCTGGAAGTATAAGTAGGTAACGTTTACAAGCATCAAAAATTTCACACTTGTATTTAGACCGCACCGGCTAACCTGAAACCATGAACTCAACCACTGGGGTCCTGCAAGACATTCAGATCACACCTGAATTGCGCGGAGTTATTGCCACCCCGCCAGCCAGTGCAGGCCCCGGCCCGTTCCCCGCAGTTGTGATGGTGCACGAGGTATTCGGCATCGATGCCGCAATGCGAGCACAAATCACCCGACTAGCCCAAGCCGGCTACGTGGTTCTAATGCCAGATCTGTTCAGCCGTGGCGGTGCCCGCAAGTGCCTAACCGCAACCTTCAAAGCGCTAACCGCGGGTAAAGGCCAAGCCTTTGACGATGTTGAAGCTGCCAAAGCCAACCTGCTCGCTCGCACTGACACCACGAAGAAAATCGGTGTGATTGGTTTCTGCATGGGTGGTGGCTTTGCGCTGTTGCTGGCTAATCGCGGCTACGACGCATCGGCTGTGAATTACGGCATGATGCCTAAAGATCTTGATGCCGTGCTCGAGGGCGCGTGCCCGATTGTTGGTAGCTTCGGCGCCAAAGACAAGCAGCTGACCGGTGCCGCAACCAAGCTTGAGCTGGCGCTAACTAAAAAGAAGATTGCGCACGATATAAAGGAATACCCCGATACCGGTCACGCCTTTATGAACCCGCACCAGGCGGGTGGCCCAGTGTTTGGAACCCTGCTGCGAATTTCCGGAGCTAAACCCAACCCCGATGCCGCCGCAGACGCATGGTCTCGCATTGAGAAGTTCTTTGCAGAACATCTGGGTTAGAAATTTTTATTTAGTAATTAGTGCATTGACCATTGAGTCAATAGTTTCGGCGTCAAGAACATAATCAATTGCCATTACGTTGGCGCCAATAATTCCGCCTTCTTTGCCAACTTTACTTTGAACAATCAAAAGATTTTCGCTAGCCAACGGCATTGAACGGGCATAAACGACTTCACGCACGCCAGCGATTAGATGTTCACCAGCAGATGCTAGAGATCCACCAATCACAATCACGGCGGGGTTAATCAAACTTACGCAGGTACTCAGAACTTCACCAATGTCACGACCGGCTTGACGCACTGCTTGAATCGCTTCTACCTTTGCGCGCTTAGTTGCGTCAATTAGATCAGAGCTGTTTCTTATTGGTAAGCCATCAGCAACTAGCTTCTTGATAATTGCCGGCGCACTTGCAACTGCTTCAAGGCAACCAAAATTACCGCAGTGACAAGATACACCTCCACCGCTTGATACACGCACGTGACCAATGTCACCAGCGGTACCTTGAGCACCACGCTGTAACTGGCCACCAGAAATAATTCCTGAACCAATTCCAGTTGCTGCCTTTAGAAAAATTAGGTGATCAACATCTGGATACGATGCGTAGCGTTCGCCTAGAGCCATAACGTTTACATCGTTGTCTACCAAAACTTTTGCATTGAAGTCTTGATTCACGCGTGCAGGAACATCAAAAGCATCCCAACCCATCATGATCGGGGGGCTTGCGGGTTTTCCGGTTGAATGTTCCACCGGGCCGGGCAAACCAATTCCAATTGCTAACAAATTTTCTTCTGCTATTCCTTGCCCTGCTAAAAGGTGTTTAAGTTCCGCAATCATCCAGCGAAGGCAGACCTCAGGTCCATCAGAAATTTGACGTTTAGTTTCAATTGAGGCCAGGATTTTTCCGCTGAAGTCGGCCAGCGAGGCAACCGCGTGAGATGCGCCAAAGTCAACACCAGCAACCACAAAGGCGCGTTCGTTCAAAACCAATTGCGTGGAGGGGCGGCCGCCGGTTGAAGAGTTCTCTGCCGCAGGCGAAATGACGCCAAGCTCAATCAGAGGGTCAAGTCGCAGTGAGATGGTTGACCGGGCCAGACCGGTTAGTTCGGCTAATTCGGCCTTGGTGTGGGGCTGGCCATCACGGAATAGCTGAAATAGTTGGCCAGAACTTAGCCCAAAACTACTTCTGTTGATTTCAACCATTCATAAAGCATAAGCACAAAGATTTGAGGACTTTCGAAATAAGACTGTCACAAATCCATAACGTTATGACGAAACTCGACATAAGTACGAAAATTGGCGTCATTATGTACTTAGGTAATAAGCGACACCGGATTTAGGAGATTGAACAATGAAGTTTGGATATCAAACCATTACTTGGGGCGGAGTGGTTGGCCACCCAGGCGGCGTCACCAGCATCAAGGACTTGTTCTACATGACTCACGGTGACACCCAGGCCGCGATTCGCGATATCGCTAGCGTCGGTTACCAGGGCGTTGAGGTTTTTGATGGCAACCTAGCCGAGTTCGCCGATAAGGCTGAGGAACTGTTATCGGTGCTTTCTGAGACCAACACCGAACTTGTTTCTGTCTACACCGGGGCTAATTTCATCTACGACGAAATCCTGGACGACGAGCTCTACAAGATTGAGCAGGCAGCCACCCTGGCCAAAAAGTTTGGAGCCAGCCGAATTGTGTTGGGTGGTGGGGCAAAGCGCCCCGATGGCCCAAAGGCCGATGATTTTAAAAAGGTTGGCCGCGGGCTAGACATGGCCGCCGACATTGCTCGCAAGCACGGGCTAGAGAGTAGCTATCACCCTCACCTAGGCACCATCTCTGAAACCCTTGACGGCTTTCACCAAATTATGGACTCGTGCTCGATTGGCTTTTGCCCGGATACAGCACACCTGACTCTTTCTGGCATTGATCCAGTTTCGGCGATCGATCGATACGGCGACCGTCTAAAGCACATTCACTTCAAAGACGTCTCTAACAAGACAGGAAACTTCACCCCGCTTGGCGAGGGTGACATTGACTTCAAAGAAATCCTTTCGGCTATCAAACGAGCTAACTACGACAGCTGGCTAATGGTTGAACTGGATTCCTACGAAGGTGATCCAAAGAAAGCAGCAGAAATCAGCAAGAGGTATCTAGAGCAATTATTTGCTAACTAGAAGAACCACCCATCCATCAAAATAAAAGGGAGTTACCTTAATGAAGAGATCAAAATCAATAGCCGTGAGTCTTGCGGCAATTTCAGCCCTACTTCTTGCGGGATGTAGCTCACCTGGAACAGAGGCATCATCGAGTACAGACTCGAAAGCCATTGTTCTGGATGCCGCATCACTCACTCCAAATGGAATAATCGGAAAAGGCAAGAATGGTGAAGAGCCAGCCAGCGTCGACGCTCTCCAGCTCACCGACGAAGAGAAAGCAAAAGTCAAGGCCGGAAAGTTTACCGCAGCTATAGCAATGCAGACGATGGACATCGACTGGTCACGACTAACTCTAAAAGGTATTCAAGATACATTCGATTCACTTGGCATCAAGGTCGTTGGCGTTACGGACGCTAAATTTGATGTTCAGCAACAGATCGCTGATCTTGAGAACTTGATTACTAAGAAGCCCGACGTCATCATCAGTATTCCTGTTGACGACGTGGCGACCGCGGAGGCGTACAAAAAGGTCTCAGCAGCCGGCATCAAACTCATTTTCATCCACATGCCAGCTTCTGGACTAAAATACCCAGCGGATTACCAGGCTGTTGTCGCTCCTGACAACCAAGGAAACGGTGAAATCGCGGCCGCCGCTTTGTCTAAGTACATTCCGGAAAACGGCGTAGCGGGAATCGTTGATTTTGCTGTTGATTTTTACACAACGAACCAACGAACTCTTCGCGTCAAGAACTGGTTCTCTGAGAATCGTCCAGACGTGAAAATCAAAGAGGTTGGTTTCACAGACACCACAGCAGTCGGACCAATCACGGCTAACTTCGTCACGGCGAACCCAGATGTCAACGGCCTATTTATCATTTGGGACTCACCGGCCATGCAGTCGGTTGCCGCACTT
This sequence comes from Rhodoluna lacicola, assembly GCF_000699505.1. Lineage (NCBI taxonomy): Bacteria > Bacillati > Actinomycetota > Actinomycetes > Micrococcales > Microbacteriaceae > Rhodoluna > Rhodoluna lacicola. The sequence goes on from NZ_CP007490.1 coordinate 100,846, forward strand.
CGAAGTGCTGGCGTGACCTTGCCGATAACCACGATTGACCTGGGAACTGAAGACGCAGTTGACATGGCAGGAGATGGCTACATCAAGGCTGTTGGCGCGCAACGTCCATACGACCAGGGAGTAGCGGAAGCGTTGGCTGCGGCAAATGCACTTCTCGGGAAAAAGGTTCCAGCTTGGGTTGCATTACCAGCAGTTGCTGTGACACCCGGCAATCTTCTTGAGAGCTACAAGAGCATCTTCGGGACTGAAGTCCCCAAGGAAATTGTCGATGCATGTAACACCTCTGGAATCTGCGGAAAATAAAAGAAATTGGACTTCCCTGGGCCGTACATTTTGCGGCCCAGGGAGCCCTTATCCTCACCTAGGCCTTTCGAACAGCAAACAGTTCACAAGTAGGAAAGTTTCAGATGACTAAGACAAAAACTCCTCAGAGTGGGGCCCACGAGGAAGTAGACAGCCTCATGCGAGCCACTCGTGTAAGCAAAGCTTTTAACGGAATTTACGCCGTCAAGGATGTCGATTTCGAGCTAAAGCCCGGAGAGGTGCACGCCCTACTAGGACCGAATGGTTCCGGTAAATCGACGCTTATTAAAATGCTCGACGGAGTCCAACCCCAAGACGAAGGAACTATTGAAGTATCTGGGCGCTCACGAAACTCAAAAGATGTCGCTACTGTGTTTCAGGAGCTAAGCCTCATACCTTCACTTTCTGTCGCTCAGAACATTTTCCTAGGAAACGAACTTCGTAACAGTCTTGGCCTGGTTCAAACTCGCGAAATGAATCGGATCTCCAGACAACTCACTGAGCGACTTGGGTTGAACCTGAGCCCTGACGAACTTGTAGAAAACCTGTCTGTCGCATCACGCCAGCTTGTTGAAATCGCAAAAGCGATACACAGAAGCGCAAGCGTTCTAGTGCTTGACGAGCCCACGTCGACTCTGACGACTGATGACCAGATATTACTTTTTAAAAGCATTCGAGACATTCAGAAAACGGGAGTTGGAATCATATACGTCACTCACCGACTTGGCGAGGTGTTTGAGATTGCAAATCGAGTCACAGTCTTGCGCGATGGGAAAAAGGTGCTCACCGCAAAGATTTCCGAAATTGACATGGCGTCGCTCGTTGAGGTAATCACAGGCACGGCTTATCCTGCCGGGGAAGTTTCAAACGACGATAAGGAAACGGTTGCAAGTGCGAAGCGCGGATCAATTCAATCAAAACCCCGTCTGGAAATATCAAATCTTTCAAGTGACAAATTCTCGAATATTTCATTACGCGTAAATTCTGGCCAAATTATCGGGGTGGCTGGTCTTACGGGCACTGGACGAACTGAGCTGCTTGAGACAGTCTCGGGCATCAGAAGCAGAACCGGCGGAGAAATCAAAATCGATGGCAAACTCACTTCATTCAAAAATGTCTCGGAAGCGGTTCGAGCTGGAGTGGCACTTGTTCCGGAGGATCGGCATGGGTCTGGAATTTGCCTGGAACACTCAATCAGCAGGAATCTTCAGCTGGCACACGCTAAGGCTCTGAGTCGAGGACCATTTTTGAACACCCAATCTGCCCAAGAATTAGTCGGCAATCTGATGAAAACCCTTCAAATAAAGGCCGCGTCGCCCTTAAGTGCCGTGCAGTCATTGTCGGGGGGCAATCAGCAAAAAGTGGTATTTGCGAAATGGATGCAACCAAGTGTCAAAGTTTTGTTGCTGGATGAGCCGACACAGGGCGTTGATGTTGGTTCACGCAAGGAGATTTATAGGGTTATCCGTCGTTTCGCAGATGAAGGCGTCGGAGTGCTAGTTGTTTCCTCCGACTTTGTAGAGCTTCAGCAGTTGTGCGACGAGATTTATTTCATGACATCCAGTTCAATTAGCGCTCCTGAGTCGGTTACTGAGCGCGTGACGGAACACTACATCTACTCAAAATTAAGCGAAAGGGTGACTTCTGGCCATGAACAGCAAAAAATCAACTAAATTTAGGCTTTTCCCTTCAGGCGTAAAATCAGCTCCTGATTTTTTCCGAGGTTACTTTGTTTACCTTGCCCTAACAGCACTGATCATCTTCTTTTCCCTAGCATCGCCATACTTTCTAACGGCCCAAAACCTGTTCAACATAGGCAGGCAAACTACGGCAGTCTCAATAATTGCTGTTGGCATGACGTTCGTGATAATCAACGCTCAGATTGATTTATCCGTCGGCAGTGTGTTTGCACTTTCTGGAATGACGTCGGCCCTGGTGATGCAGTACGTAAATAACTTTTGGCTGCTAGGCGCTCTTGCCGCAATTGCTGTGGGTGTTGTCATTGGATTTATCAACGGCTGGGTCACAGTGAAACTTGGCGTCCCCAGTTTTCTAGTGACACTGGGAACTCTAGGGATTGCTAGGGGGATAGCACTGATTATTACCGACACTAAGCCGGTATTAATTTCAAATCCTGCATATTTTCAACTATTCGGAGACAGTTCGTTTCTTGGCATCCCAATTGCTGTGATCTGGACTCTTGTAATCGTAATTGCTGGATTTATTGTCTTGCACAAAACTACCTTCGGCCTGCGAGTCTTTGCTACAGGTGGAAATCCTCAAGCTGCTCGTTTTACGGGAATCAACACCCATCGCACGATAATAGCTTCCTTCATGATTGTGGGTGCGTTGGCGGGGCTTGCTTCGTTGCAATTCACTGCTATTGCTCGAGCAGCCCGCCCAGACCTTGCCGCAGGGCTCGAACTGGACGTAATCGCAGCGGTGATTCTAGGAGGGGTGAGTCTTTTTGGTGGCCGCGGAACAATAGTTGGCGCGCTGGCCGGATCACTAATCATCGGCGTCATGAACAACGGGCTTGTGTTACTCGGAGTGAGCTCGTCATTCCAGGAAATTATCAAAGGAATCATAATCATCGCCGCTGTTTCACTAGGCAAAAAGAAATAACAAGAGAAGAAATGAGAGGAAAAATGTCAAATTCAACAACTACTTCACGTCGATTCTTTAGCGTGGGTCAAACAAAAAATGGAAATTGGAGTTTTATCGATCCAGAGGGTAAGCCTTTTGTTTCGCTCGGAGTAAACCACATTGATGATTCCGACCTCAGGTATCCACACAACGTTGAAGTTTGGGATGCAAAATATGGCTCTCGCCAAAACTGGGAAAGGGCCGTGGTTCAAGACCTGACCTCATTAAACTTCAACACAATTGGCTGGACCTGTCAGTACATCAGTGGTGGTTGGGGCGAGGCTCTCGACTGGTTTGGAGATCCGGTAGACCTTGGACACTCTTACCCTTGGCCCGACCAAGACCTGCTGGAGGCAAATATGCCTTACGTTGTTCAAATACGAGTACAGGAAATTGAAGACTGGAATGGTCATCCGGCCTATCGCGACGTCTATAGCGAAGACTTTGCTAAATATGCGGATTGGATAGCCAGAAGAATGACTTCGGATCACAAGAACAGTACAAATTTGATTGGCTATTTCCTGGTGGATATCCCAGGCTGGATTCCTCACGCAGCTGGACGTTTTTGGCCAGGCTTCGAGGGGTTGTCTAAAGCTGAGCATGACGAAAAGTTATTTGATGTCGCCAAGACCTACTACAAAATAATCACCGAAGCCATACGGCGTTACGACCCAAACCACCTGATTCTCGGTGACCGATACAACGGTAATAAAGGAATCCCTGAAGTTGTGCTCCAAGCAATGGTTGACCACGTGGACGTTTTGTCGGTCCAATACTTCACAGGAAAGTCTGCCGAGGAATACGAGACCATGATTTCAGATCTTCGAGGTTGGCACGAAATTACAGGAAAGCCGGTGCTTATTGCCGACATTGGCAACTGGGTTCCAACCGAAATGAACCCGCATCGCACAAGCGACATGTCTACTCATGACGAACGCGGGCAAGATTACGCCTACGGGCTTTCACGAATCATGAGCGAACCTTGGATCATTGGTTGGCACTGGTGTGGCTTCATAGAAAATCTCGGCCGCGGTTGGGGGATGAAAGATCCGCAAGATAACTTCTACACAGCAATGACCGACAAGATGGCCAAAGCTAACGCCGAAGCCAACGCAGCAATAGCGAAACGCTAGACATCGCCTTGTGGAGCTGCCGGTGAACATTTCATGACCACCGGCAGCTCCGCAGGTTCACCCATCCATCATTAACGGGTAGGCGTCAAGCCTATCTAGATTCAACTGCTTTGAGGAAAAGGAAAAACAATGAAGAAAATCCACGTCGGCTTAATAGGTGGCGGTTTTATGGGCAAAGCACATTCACTCGCCTATTCGGCTGTGCCAATGTTTTTTTGGCCAACCGAACTGGTGCCAGTGAAACACACGATTGCCGAAGCTACAGCTGGGCTTGCAGCGGATGCTGCTGCGCGTTTCGGCTTTTCTAAGTCAACGAGTGACTGGCGTTCAATCATTGAAGATCCGGAAATTGATCTAGTAGACATTGCTACCCCCAACAATCTGCACGCCGAAATTGCCATCGCGGCACTTGAGGCAGGGAAGCACGTTATCTGCGAAAAGCCGATTGCTCGAACTGTTGAAGAAGCAGCCAGGATGTACGAAGCTGCCAGAGCAACTGACCGGGTTCACATGGTGGCCTTCAACTACCGACGGACCCCAGCCGTTGCCCTGGCAAAACGTTTCATTGAAGAAGGGGCAATTGGTCGAATTCTAAACGTTCGCGCAACCTACCTACAGGACTGGTCAGCAGACCCAAACTCACCACTTTCTTGGCGTTTCAAAAAGGCAGTTGCCGGATCTGGCGCTGTGGGCGACATTCTGACTCACGTTCTAGACATGGCTCGCTATCTAGCCGGTGAAATTACCGAAGTGAGCAGCCTTACAGCAAACATTATTACCGAGCGCCCACTTCAGCAGGGTGGCGCTGATTCACTAGGAAACACTAAAAATGACAACGGTCCGAAGGGACCGGTTGATGTCGAGGATGAGGTTCTTTCGTTAGTCAAATTTGCGAGTGGAGCTATTGGCTCTGTCGAGGCAACCCGAAACGCTTGGGGCCGAAACAATTTCATCACTCTTGAAATCCATGGCTCCGAAGGGTCTATCGCCTTCAACTACGAAAACAGAGACGAACTACAAGTGTGCTTTAAAAATGACGGAGATGATCGTCGTGGCTTCCGCACGGTTTACACGGGTCCGAATCACCCCAATGGTGCAAACCTTTGGCCGATTCCGGCACTTGGAATTGGTTACGGCGAAACCAAGATTATTGAAGCCCATGACCTATTCCAGGCCATCGCGGGTGGTGAGCCAGTTCGCCCAGACTTCGGTGACGGATACCAGGTAGCTCTAGTCGACAACGCCATTCTGGAATCTGCAGCAACGGGACAGTGGGTTAAGGTTCCTCAGTTGAATCGTGAGACCGGAAAGGTTGCCTAGTTTCGATGACTATTTTCAGAATTCAAGTAGCCGAAGTTCTGAGCTAAGAGATGTTGATGTTCAAATGAAAAAAGCAACCATGCGCGCCGGAATTCTAGGCGGTGGATTCATGGCAGAAGTGCACTCGCGAGCTATACGTGCAGCAGGGCACGAGGTCGTTATGATTTCGAGTTCGTCACCTGAAAAATCAGCTGAGGCCGCTCGACGACTAGGGATAGAGCACATCGCATTAGACAATCGAAGCCTCATCGAATCGGAATTAGTGGACGTAGTTCATGTCTGCACCCCTAATTTCTTACACAAGACCCAAACGGAACAGGTTATAAATTACGGCAAACCCGTAATTTGCGAGAAGCCATTGGCAACAACTTTTGCAGATGCACAAAGTTTGTTTGACCTCTCTGTTGCCACGTCGATTCCAACTGGAGTGCCGTTTGTGTATCGGTACTACCCGGCCGTTCAGGAAATCCGCGACCGGATATCTCGGGGTGACAATGGCGAACTCCACCTGCTTCACGGTGCATATCTCCAGGACTGGCTGGCCAAACCGAGTTCCACTAACTGGCGCATTGACAGGCAAGTTGGCGGAGAATCGCGCACTTTTGCCGACATTGGGGTGCACTGGTGTGATCTTATGGAGTTTGTGACAGGCCATCGTATTACCAAGCTCGTTTCATCTCTCGCGACAATTCACCCTGAGCGAGGGTCAACCGAGGATGCTGCATCGATACTGTTTGAAACCGATAGAGGAGCGTTTGGAACTTTACTTGCAAGTCAGATATCACACGGCCGAAAGAATGAACTTAAGTTTTCATTTGACGGAGAATTTGAGTCGTATCAATGGAACCAAGAGCGACCTGGAAGATTCAGTGCATCCAATTCGCAAACTGAAATCATCATAGAGGTCGGATCCAACTCGATGAATTCTGTGGCGGCTCAAAACCTCGCATATCTGCCTGCTGGTCACCCACAAGGATATCAAGATGCCTTTAACGCATTTATGAAAGACTGCTACCGATCATTTGCTGGCGAATCAGTTGATGGATTGCCAACTTTTGAAGACGGACTCAGAGCTGCCCAAATAACCGAGGCAGTTTTGCAATCTTCGGATTCAAGGCAATGGGTCGAAGTGGCAACCCTAGCAAGTGCCAAGGCAAGCTTGTAAATTTGGCCCAACTTAGGAGAAATAATGACACGCCCAGTAACGCTTTTCACCGGCCAGTGGGCCGACCTGAACCTCGAAGAAGTTGCTAAGCTCGCGAGCGAGTGGGGATATGACGGGCTCGAAATCGCATGCAGCGGTGAACACTTAGATGTGGAGCGCGCAGCCACTGACCCGGCCTATGTTGCCGAACGTCTAGCAATTCTCGAGCGACACAACCTGAAACTATTCGCTATCTCTAACCACCTCACTGGGCAGGCGGTTTGCGACAACCCAATCGACTTCCGTCACCAGGGCATCCTGAGCTCGAAGATCTGGGCTGATGGCGAAGCCGAGGGAGTGCGAACCCGCGCTGCCGAAGAACTAAAGCAAACCGCCATCGCCGCCCGCAACCTTGGCGTTGATACAGTGGTGGGTTTCACGGGCTCTTCGATTTGGCAATACGTTGCCATGTTTCCGCCAGTTTCGGCTGAGGTAATTGAGGCAGGGTACGAAGACTTTGCCAAACGCTGGAATCCAATCATGGATGTGTTTGACGCAGAGGGCGTGAGATTTGCACTTGAGGTACACCCGTCTGAAATTGCCTACGACTACTACACAACCGTGAAGACTTTGCAAGCAATTGATAATCGCCCAGCCTTTGGTTTGAACTGGGACCCAAGCCACATGCACTGGCAAGACATTGACCCGGTGAATTTCATTCTTGATTTTGCTGACCGTATTTACCACGTGGATTGCAAAGACACCTTTGTGCGAAAGCTTGATGGCCGGGTTGGCCGCCTAGGCTCTCACCTTTCTTGGGATGACCCTCACAGAGGCTGGACTTTTGTTTCTACAGGTCGTGGCCAGATTGATTGGGAGTCATCATTCCGCGCACTGAATTCGATTGGCTACGATGGCCCAATTTCAGTTGAGTGGGAAGACGCCGGTATGGATCGCTTGCACGGTGCTAAAGAAGCAGTTGGTTTTGTGAAGTCACTGCTGTGGAATGTTCCGGCTCAATCTTTTGACGCGGCATTCAAGAAAAACTCAGGAGCCTAAAATGACCGATATCTGCACAGTGGTAGCCATCTTCACACCAAAGCCAGAGTTTGAGCAAGACGTCAGAGATGTTCTCTATCGCGTCACGCCATTGGTTCACGAAGAAACAGGTTGTGAGTTTTACTCAATGAACCGTGACGTTGAGGGGCGCTACATTCACATTGAGGCCTGGACCACCAGACAGGACTGGATTGATCACATGGAGCAGCCAACCGTGAAAGAAATCTTGGCCGGTGTTGAAGGCAAACTCCAGAAAGAAGTAGAGGTCTACGAACTGTATAACGTGCCAACTGGGACTAGTGGCAAGGGTTCCTTGGCGGCTGCTGCCGTCTGAGATTAGTTAGGCCGCTTAGGCTCCAAAGCTCGATACTGCTCCAAATACCCACGAGCAACCTCAAGCGCCGCCTTCTTGCCACCATTGGCATAAGCCACCGCAACCTCAAGCAGCACACCTGGCTGTACATGAAACACACTCTCGGCATTGAGCCCAGAAACCTTCTGCCGATTAGAAACAGAAATCATTACCTGCGTTCCGTTATCGCCCGAATTGAAATCCACCAGCTTGTCGAACGCCCATTCGCGCGTCTGTGCCTGACCACCAAACACCACGCGCTGATTGGTAAAGGTGGCATCGCCGCTGTCGATCACGCTCAGGGCATCGGGGTTGCGAACTAACTGACCACGATTCGCACCAACCCGATACGACAAACCCTTAGCAATGTGAATACTCACACCTTGCGATCCACCCTGGTAGCTACTGCCCGTGCTGCGATACTCCAGCAACTTAGTCGGCACCGAGTCAATGGCCACCTCACCCTTTTTGAGCATTGTCTGCACTAGCCCCGCCGGCACACCGTCTTCAAGCTTCTTGACCAAACCCTCAAGCCCAGTAACCAGCGCCTGCCAGTTATCGTGCAGAGTGTGACTTGTCTTGCGCTTCTGCAGCCACACCGCCAGCACAATCGCAGCAATGGCCAATATGCCAACCAACACCGATGTTGCGTTCTCGTCCATCTGACCCCCTAGGTTCTAGTTTCAGCGTACTTGGCGCCAAAGACAAGCAGCTGACCGGTGCCGCAACCGAGCTAGAGCTAGCGCTAACTAAAAAGAAGATTGCGCACGATATAAAGGAATACCCAGATACCGGTCACGCGTTCATGAATCCGTACCAGGCAGGTGGCCCAGTGTTTGGAACCCTACTTCGCATTACCGGTGCTAAACCCAACCCCAATGCCGCCGCGGACGCATGGTCTCGCATCGAGAAGTTTTTTGGCGAGCACCTGCACTAATTCAAAAGGACTTCAATGGGCTTGTAGAGTTAGACTGAGGCTAAACGAAATTTTACTAGAAATTAAATGGGGGCATAGTGAAGAAATACATCGCAAAGTCTCTATGCGCCTTAATCTCAATTTCTTCACTTTGGATGATTCCTCTTTCACCTGCATCTGCTGCTCAAGTAACAGCCGAAGTGGTTAACGTAGATTTCACATCAGCCACCCAATCCGGATCAACTATCTCTAACGCAGCAGTAGGCAAGTTGGCCGACATTACTGTCCATGGCACTCCGTCGCTAAATGGAACTACTGGAGCAACTTTTGCGAACACCAGCTCAGGCTCGACCGGAAATTACCTAACTGGAAATCTGGGCACAACCACTGACATGTCAAAAATCACAGTTGAGTTTTCTGCGAAATTTACCGATGCCGGGTGTGCAGCACAAAACTCAGGCTCAATGGTTTTTGGCCTTGGTGGCAGCCAGGGGTATGCCTACTACAACGTCTACCGTCACTCGAACTTTATTGGCTTCAACACTTTCAACAGTGACATTTTCGGTGTTGCTCTTCCAGATAACTCAAGCTTTCACACTTACAAGTTCGTATTGCTTCCTTACCCAGCAAACGCAAACAGCCTTCAAGAAATTTGGATTGACGGCGTAAAGCAAACACCTTCCTTCAAAACAACTTCTGTTGCTGTAGGGACTTGCTCGTTAATTAGTGGAACAGGCGAAAGCGCGTCTGAGCGTAAATTCACTCGAAGCAGTTATAACAACGGTGATTTTATGCTGATGACACACCCGCTTGGACCAAGCACGTGGGGCACCACGGGTTCAATTCAAAACCTAAAGATTACAACTGTAGTTACGACAGCAACTGTCGTTGCGCCTGATGCGCCAACCATAGGTTCAATAACTGGGGGCAATACCCAGCTTTCGGTTCCATTTACCGCGCCGGCAAATAACGGTGGCGCATCAATCTCCGATTACAAGTACTCAACCAATAATGGAAGCACTTGGGTAAGCGCCGGAACGACTTCTAGTCCAATTATTATCACCGGACTAACCAATGGCACCGCCTACAACATCAAGCTTCTTGCCGTAAATTCAGCAGGTGACGGAACCCCATCAACGGCAGTTTCGGCAACGCCAGTCACACCAATAACCGTGCCGGCTGCGCCAACAATTAGTGCAATAACCGCTGGTGATGCACAACTTTCAATCGCGTTCACAGCTCCGAATTCTGACGGTGGCGCAGCTATCACGGATTACAAATACTCAACCGATAACGGCACCACGTGGACCAGCGCCGTGACCAGAACAAGCCCGATCGTGGTGACCGGCTTAACCAATGGCACCGCCTATAACTGCAAGCTTCGCGCTGTGAATTCAGCCGGAGATGGAACGGCGTCGTCTGCAGTGGTTGGCACCCCGGTGCAGCCGGCATCACAAGGAAGCTCCTCTGGCCCAGCACCTGTTCCCGGTCCAACGGCGCCACCAGCTCAGGTGGAATCGATTGCAATTACCAAGGCAGTGGGCAAGAGTGGCAGCTTGCTGAAGGTAAAACTAGATTCACAAGCTGGCGTCAATGTTGGCTCAAGTGTTCAGGTTCGACTACTTGATCTAAAAGGAAAACTGATTCAAGTTTTGACTATTCCGGTAACCGCAAGCACTTCAGTCATTGAGGTTCCAGTAAGTCTTACCCCTGGAAACTTCACCGTTGAAGCAGTTGCAGTCAACTCAGTGGGTGCTTCGCAGACAGTTGCCACAACACCTACTTATTTACCGCAGCCTTTCTTCACCGTAAAGCCAGGGTCAAAAGCTCCGGTACTTGAAGGTAAAAAAGTTGCTGATCCGGTTTACTTCCAAGCTGACTCGGCAGTGCTCACTTCGGATGCAAAAGCCGCTTTACTTTCGGTGCTTGCAAAGGTGACCAAGCCTGGCTCAAGAGTGGCAATCACTGGTTTCACCGCCAGCCGAAACATGGGCACAAGCCTTGAAAAGAAACTTGCTGCCGCCCGAGCACTTCAGGTAGCCAAATTCCTTAAGGCAAATAAACCGGGCATCTGGATTTATTACGCGGGCTTTGGTGCCCTAAAGGGTGCTCAAACTTACGCAGCAGCGCGCAAGGTTGAGCTAAGAATTATTAACTAACTAACTTTTACCTCAGGGCGCTTTGGCTCCAACGCCCGATACTGCTCTAAATACCCACGCGCAAGTTCTAGCGCTGCCTTCTTGCCGCCGTTGGCGTAAGCCACCGCAACCTCAAGCAGCAAACCTGGCTGCACATGAAACACACTCTCGGCATTCAATCCGGAAACTTTCTGCCGATTAGAAACTGAAATCATTACCTGAGTGCCGTTATCGCCCGCGTTGAAATCAACTAGTTTGTCGAAGGCCCATTCACGTGTATGCGCCTGCCCACCAAACACCACGCGCTGATTGGTAAACGTGGCATCGCCGCTGTCGATCACGCTCAGGGCATCGGGGTTGCGAACTAACTGCCCACGATTCGCACCAACCCGATACGACAAACCCTTAGCAATACGAATACTCACACCTTGCGAACCACCCTGGTAGCTACTGCCAGTGCTGCGATACTCCAGCAACTTAGCCGGCACCGAGTCAATGGCCACCTCACCCTTTTTGAGCATGGTCTGCACTAGCCCCGCCGGCACACCATCTTCAAGCTTCTTGACCAAACCCTCAAGCCCAGTGACCAGCGCCTGCCAGTTGTCGTGCAGAGTGTGACTTGTCTTGCGCTTCTGCAGCCACACTGCCAGCACGATCGCAGCAATAGCCAAGATTCCAACCAACACCGATGTTACGTTCGCGTCCATGCGACCCCCTAAGTTCTAGTTTCAGCGTATTGGGCAACTAGGACATGGAACCGGGTTGGTTTTGAATCAGACTCAGGAGTTAATTGCCTAAAGGTCACTTTGGGCAGATAACAGACGCTTTCCCCTTGAGTAGATGTTTGTTTGCCGTAAAACCCGGAACGTGCATAAACGGGATTTTCTTGAAAGTTTTAGCACCTGCTGGGTAGTTCTGGGATTTCGAAATGCCAGCCTCAAAGTATTTGTTGAGGGACGCACACGTCTTGAATTTAGTCAGGGACCGTTTTTCACTAATCTCCCTCATTGTGCTTTTGGGCGCAAGAGGATTAGCCGCAGTTAAGTAAGGCTTGAATTCAATAACAGCCAATCCACGTACGTCATTGCCGTCGTTAATTTTGCTACCAATTTCAAGCTCATCGATTGTGCTCCAATAATTACCTGCAAGGTTTAGCTGTAAAGGGTTGCTTTTATTCATGGCTGAGAATAGAAAGCCAGTATTTGCTGGCTTGTTGAAAGTGTTGCCAGAAACCCTTATAGTCACACCATTATCTCGGGGTGAATACCTGTCGCTAATTGCGCACCCTTTTGCATATAGGTAATTGTCACTAAATACGATCGTAGCGTTCTGGTAGCTAGAAAAGATAGGGCACACGTTGTGCAAGGCATTTCTCTCAATAGTCACCACTGCAGGATTTCGAATCGCGGTTCCACTCACGTAGGTACTTGTGCCGACGGCGTTAATCTGTAGCGGACCTGTTCGGTAGAAATCTGAGTCTCGGATAGTGAAGTTTCCAAACCGACTTATGTCTAGACGAAGATTTTCGATAATCGCGTGGTCTATTTGAACATTTAGAAAGTTGTTTGCGGGATATTCGTAAGTGTCATAAAGTGCCGTGTTGCCCTGTAGCCCGATGATTCGCACAGGCTCAGAAGCAGTTCCAGCAATTGTTAGATTTCCCTTAAGTTCGACTAGATATCGAACGCTCAAAACGGCAACTGGGTCAGCAATAATTGAAACGCCTGCCTCAATAATGAGTGTCTGCCCAGCGGGCACGATGATGGGCTGAGTGATTACATAAGGACTTCCAGCTTTGGTGAGAATGCCACTTGGAGGCATCTCCCCTCCAACGTATACATTCGCGGCGGAAGCCGGCGCTAACCCCATAAATGTCATACCTGCAGAGATAAGTAGCGCAAAAAGCTTTTTCATGGTTCCCCCTAAGTTATTCAGTAAATGGTAGCAAATCGGCTATGCAGCCTACGTGGGTGCTGAATAAGTTCGGGCAGCACAGCAAACATGTTCGAGCTTGCTTTTACTAAAAAGAAGATTGCGCACGATATAAAGGAATACCCAGATACCGGTCACGCCTTCATGAACCCGCACCAGGCAGGTGGCCCAGTGTTTGGAACTCTGCTGAAAATCTCAGGTGCTAAACCCAACCCCGATGCCTCCGCAGACGCCTGGTCTCGCATCGAGAAGTTCTTTGGGGAGCACTTATCCACAGTTTCAAAAGGTTAATTATTTGAAATTCATATGCCTGAAAGACTTTGAATTGTCAGGCCTGACAAATACTATATAAGTGAATCTTCCCTTGCATTTAGGTGCGAGCCCCCGGTCGCCTGCGCGGCCGGGTTTTCACATTAAGGCACAAATTGCAAAAACGCGTAGTTGCTTTTATTGATGGTTTCAATGTTTACCACTCTGTTAACGAATTGGGTCCCAGGTCAAATTCGCTCAAGTGGCTGAATCTTTATTCTCTTGTTAGCGCTCTTATTCATCCCACCAAAGACACACTCGCAAGCGTTGAGTATTTTTCGGCCGAAGCGCATTGGAACACTAATGAAAAGAGAAAAAGACATACGGATTACGTTGCAGCTTTGGAAATTTCCGGTGTAAGCACACACATTGGCTCATTTAAGTCGGTGAAGAGAAAGTGTAAGAAATGCCATAAAACTTACAAAACCTTTGAGGAAAACGGAACGGATGTAGCGATTGCTGCTGCAATGATTAAATTTGCCCACGAGGACAAGTTTGATAAAGCATTACTTTTTTCTGCAGATAGTGATTTGGTTCCTATCATTCGAAGTCTGCGAGCGAGTCATCCAGAAAAAGAAGTATTTATAGTCACGACGTCATCGAGGATCAGAAACGCTAAGGACTTGAGGAAGATTTCCAATGGATTCATTTCAATTGGAGCCAAAAATTTTGAGAGAAATCTTTTTGGATCTGAAATTTCAAACGGCACACAGTCAGTCTTGAGGCCGAAATACTACGACCCTATTTAGAGCCCGGCCTCACCAGTCGGCAACGCATAAGTACAACGCACATCACCAATTGCAAAGTATTCAAAGTCCGCGCGGTTCACACCAAGCTCTACCAGCACTCCGCCGTGCTTACCTGGTGAGCGCATCACGGTAGAAGCAGCTGCAACCCAGTCTTCGTTTACATCTTCTAATCGCATAGGCACAAGAATCTGATCTGCACAGCGAGCGGTGTCGTATATCTCAATGAACTGGCACCGCTCGTAAAGATCACAAACGGCTTCATCGGCCCAATCCCAATACAGGTAATCGGTGTCTGCATACTCGGCTACCTGCGCAGAAATCTCTTCATCAAGAGTAGGTTCCTGCAAAGCCACATAGGCACTAAGGGCACCGGTGGTTACCAACAACACCGAAACAAACCCGATCTTCCACCACTTAGGCATGTATTTTTTTAGGGAAGAAATTTAAAGAGCAGCTCTTGCAATTTGCTCACGAATGAACGCATTTTGATTGTCAAGCTTTATGAGACGTTTCTTCGCCTCAACAGGGTAAGGTTGAGCCCGGTACGTCTCAATTCGCCTATAAAGTTCGAATGGAATAGGACGAGTTTTGTCCTTTTTATCCAGATTCTCTGGAGCAATCAAGCCATATTTGACGGTATTTCTGTCGCATTCCAGTGTAGAAATAGCCCACATTTCTTCTTCGGATTGCCAATCTCGGCTCTGCAGCATCACAAGAGTCAACCCAGTCCTATAAGCATTTGACATCGCATGTATGAACTCGCGTTCCAACATGGGCATGGACCAGTACCAATAAAAGTCATCGGGAGTAACAGAATCAAGTTCTCGCTGTGGCTCGTATTTCTCAATTATTTTTATAAATAATTGCCCATAGGGGGTCTGTGGTTCTCTGCCTGAAAGGTACAACTCAGCCAGATTCTCGCCCTCAGACATGCCCCTCAAATTTGACACTTTGTTCTCAAGTGCCTGGTTTGCGAACTGTAACCCGTAATTTGTCGCGGTACCTCTATCAAGACCCCAGAGCATCATTGTTTCAGCAAGTTCGGATGCAGCTTCTTTTACTCTTTTTGAATCAGACTTTTTACCAAACATAAATCCCCCAAAGTGTGTTTGGCCCAGCATACAGCCGGATCCTGCCTAAATCCGAGATCTCATCAAGGGTTAGTTGGTTTGGCCATTGTCAATACAACCTGGGTTAGGCCGGCCGATGCCACGGTTAGCAGTCGTTTACCTTTACAAGGGGAAATATGGCCCCGGGCATGCTGCAATTTTCAGTTTTGTCTCCCTGTCCGCCCCGTCCTTTATCCTTATAAATAGAGAAAACGGGGGCCAAAGGTGTCATCAGAAGCACAGCGCGCAGAGCTGCACAGAACCATCTGGAAGATCGCTAATGATCTTCGCGGCAGCGTCGACGGCTGGGACTTCAAGACCTACGTGCTTGGCATGCTCTTCTATCGCTTTATCTCTGAGAACCTCTCCGGCTACCTAAACGAGCACCAGCGTCGCGCCGGCGAAAAGGATTTCGAGTATTCAAACCTCACCGATGACAAAGCCGAATTTGGCCGCAAAACCACAGTTGAGCAAAAAGGTTTCTTTATTTTGCCAAGCGAGCTTTTCGTCAATGTTCGAAAGAATGCTAAGAATGACTCGAACCTGAATGAAACCCTCTCACGCGTATTCGCCAACATTGAGGGCTCAGCAGTTGGCGCTGCTTCAGAAAATGATCTCAAAGGCCTCTTCGAAGACCTTGATGTAAATAGCAACAAACTCGGCCCAACAGTTATTAAGCGCAACGAAGTGCTCGTGAAGTTGCTTGATGCTATTGGAGATCTAGATTTCGGAAACTTCCAAGACAACAAGATAGACGCCTTTGGAGACGCGTACGAATACCTAATGTCTATGTATGCCTCTAGCGCAGGTAAGTCAGGTGGAGAGTTCTTCACCCCCCAAGAGGTTTCCGAACTACTCGCCCGAATCACACTTATCGGCAAAAAGTCAGTAAACAAGGTTTACGACCCTGCCTGCGGCTCTGGTTCACTATTGCTCCAGTACGCAAAAGTCCTAGGCAAAGACAACGTTCGCGAGGGTTTCTACGGTCAAGAAATCAACCTGACCACATATAACCTCTGCCGTATCAACATGTTTCTGCACGATATCAATTACGAAAAGTTTGATATCGCCCATGGTGACACTCTTACCGACCCACATCATTGGAATGACGAACCTTTTGAGGCCATCGTCTCCAACCCGCCTTACTCCATCAATTGGGCTGGTGATTCAGACCCGCTCTTAATCAACGATGACCGCTTTGCTCCTGCAGGTGTGCTTGCCCCCAAGAGCAAGGCAGACCTTGCCTTCACATTGCATATGCTCCACTGGCTAGCAGTGAACGGAACAGCCGCAATCGTTGAGTTTCCGGGCGTTATGTACCGTGGCGGTGCCGAACAAAAAATACGCAAGTACCTTGTTGATAACAACTACGTGGATGCAGTAATCCAGCTGCCGCAAGACCTATTCTTCGGAACTTCTATCGCCACCTGCATCTTGGTGTTGAAAAAGTCCAAGAAAGAAAACTCAACACTATTCGTGGATGCTTCTGCGTTATTTACTCGCTCACAGACCAAGAATCGTTTGACCTCTGAGCACATTGATCAGATTCTGCAAACTGTTGATAATCGTTCTGACACCGACTACTTCTCGCGGCTCGTTGACAATCAGGATGTTGCCTTAAACGACTACAACCTTTCTGTTTCAAGCTATGTTTCAGCCGAGGATACTCGCGAAGTTATCGACATCCAGCTGTTGAACAAAGATATTGAAGGCATTGTTGCTCGTCAGGCTGAACTACGTAAACAAATCGATTTAATTGTTGCTGATTTAGAGGACCAGGAATTGTGAGCACATTCAATCCCGATCAAATTCGCAGTCAGACTCAGATAGCCTTGCCAAGCGATGATCAATATCTCTACAGACTAGGGGTAGCTCTTTTCGGTTTTTCTTCTGTAACAAATTTTATGATCGAGGTAACCTGTTACTTGGATCCGACAGTTTCCAGAACTAACCTCCAAGAACGAATGTCAGGTGAAGTTCTCGATGCATTCAGGCATAGCGTGAAGATTGGAATTAAATCCTGGCCTCAGTTGAAAACCGTTGGTGTGCAAACTGCAGATGACTATGAAAAAGTAAATACAGAGAGATCTGATTTTGTACATGCATATCCAATTACTAGTGCCACCGGCCAACAAATTTTGCACCGGAGGCAAGACAATAAAGGCAAGTATTTTGAGGCCTCCGATGGTTTTCTAGATAACTTCATTAGACAGTTGGATCGGGTTTGTGTGGGGCTATACGAAATTCGGGAAATAGCGAGGCCGATCCAATGAGTCATCTTGGCGCATTAGTCAATTCCCTGTGTCCTGAAGGGGTAAAATTTCAGCCTCTCGAAGAACTAATCTCGTACGAGCAACCAACGAAGTATCTTGTAAATTCTGTGAATTATGATGACTCTTTCACAACGCCAGTACTGACAGCCGGCCAAACATTTATTTTGGGTTATACGGATGAGCAGGGCGGCATATATTCTGCAAACCCCAACAGCCCAGTGATTATTTTTGACGACTTCACTACTGCTTTTAAGTGGGTTGATTTCCCTTTCAAAGCAAAATCATCTGCGATGAAAATGTTAACTTTAAAAAACGGAGAAATTTCATCACTTAGGTATGTTTATTTCGCTATGCGCTGCATCGGATATGCCCCCCAGGATCACGCAAGGCACTGGATTAGTCAATATTCTCAATTCCGTATACCGGTACCGCCACTCAAGGTTCAAGAAGAAATTGTGCGAATTCTTGACACCTTTACAGAGCTAGAAGCAGAGCTAGAAGCAGAGCTAGAAGCCCGTAAAAAGCAATACGAACACTACCGAAACAAACTACTGTCAACGCAGCTTCCTTCAAGCGTTGAGTTCAAGACATTGGGCGAGTTACTAGGCCCCATAGCTCGCGGAAAGCGACTAACCAAGTCAAATTTGGCTGATGATGGTTCGATTCCTGTATTCCACGGTGGTCTGAATCCAATTGGGTATCACGACGAATCGAATATGCCTGGGGAAACCGTAATGGTTATCAATACAGGTGCTTCATCAGGAAGAGTTGGGTGGTCGAGCGAACCATTTTGGTGTTCAGATGGTTGCTTTGCTCTTCCCCATTCCGATGAGATTTCATCGAGGTTCCTGTACCATTACGCGTCACTAAAAGAGCAATTTTTCACGGACAAAGTTAGAAAAGCAGGCATCCCAACCCTGGCCTCTGCTCCAATTCTCTCATTGCCAATCCCAGTATTACCATTGTCCAAACAATTGGAGATTGTCGGAATTCTGGATGCATTTGTTGAACTAACATCAAATCTTTCAATGGGTCTACCTGCAGAGATTGAAGCGAGGCGCAAGCAATATGAGTGCTACCGCGAAAGGCTTTTCACCTTCAAGGAACTTGCCTAATGAGCATCCCAAGAGTTGAGCCAATTGCTGTCACAAATGAAAGCACTGTAGTTGCCGAGTATCAAGCCGATACCCGCACAGAGCAGGCTTACCAATCTGAGGCTCAACTCGAAAAGGCTTTTATAGACCTCCTCCAAGGTCAAGCGTATGAGTACCTGCCAATCACAAATGAAACGGATTTGCTGGGTAATCTGCGGAATCAACTTCAACTTCTAAACAAAGTTGAGTTCACTGATTCAGAGTGGGATCGACTCTTCACAGACAGCATTTCATCCGCCAACGATCGAATGATTGATAAGACCATTCGTATCCAAGAGGATTACATCCGAGTTCTCAAGCGTGACTCTGGTGAGACTAAAAACATTTATCTGATTGATAAGTCCAACATCCACAACAACCGCCTGCAGGTAATAAATCAGTATGAGGCTGAGGGAAATTATCAGAACCGATATGACGTAACAATTTTGGTCAACGGCCTTCCTATGGCGCATGTTGAATTGAAGCGTCGTGGAGTTGACCTGCGCGAGGCTTTCAACCAGATAAAGCGCTATCAGCGAGACAGCTTTTGGGCTGGCTCGGGTCTTTTTGAGTATGTTCAGCTTTTTGTGATCAGCAACGGAACCCTGACCAAGTACTACAGCAATACCGTGCGGGAAACCCGTGTGAAAGAGTCAAACGGAAACGAGCGTACGAGGAAGACATCAAACAGTTTTGAGTTCACCAGTTGGTGGGCCGATGCCAACAACAAACCGATTTTGGACCTTATGTCTTTCGGTAAAACTTTCTTTGCCAAACACACGATTTTGAACATTCTTACCAGGTACTGCGTCTTTACTGAAGAGCAGCTTTTGCTGGTTATGCGTCCATATCAAATCGTTGCAACTGAACGTATTTTGCAGCGAATTCTGGTTAGCGAAAATTCAAAAACTCTTGGTTCGTTGGCTGCTGGTGGATACATTTGGCACACAACCGGATCTGGTAAAACCTTGACCAGCTTCAAGACAGCACAGTTGGCCAGTCAGATGCCATCGGTGGACAAAGTTTTATTTGTTGTGGACCGTAAGGACCTGGACTTCCAGACGATGAAGGAATACGACAGATTCCAGAAGGGTGCGGCAAACTCAAGTGCCTCAACTGCTGAGTTGAAGAAGCACCTTGAGAACCCGGACTCGCGAATAGTTATCACGACTATTCAAAAGCTCAGCAAATTTATTGAAGGCAACAAAGACCACCCAATTCAACGCAAGCGCGTGGTTTTGATCTTTGATGAATGCCACCGTTCGCAGTTCGGTGATATGCATTCGTCAATTCGCAAAGCCTTCAAGAACTACAACCTTTTTGGTTTCACCGGAACTCCTATTTTTGCTGCAGGAGCGTCAACAGGCGGAAACCCAGACCTAAAAACTACCGAGCAGGCTTTTGGTGACAAGCTGCACACCTACACAATCGTTGATGCGATTACTGACAAGAACGTATTGCCATTCCGCGTTGACTACGTGAACACAATGAAGACGGTTGAGTCATCCGCCGATAAGCAGGTATCTGCCATAGATACCGAAGCGGCACTACTTGCACCTGAACGTATCTCCAAAATTGTGAACTATATTCTGGAGCACTTTGACCAGAAAACTCGCCGGAACGAAAGTTACTCAATAGACAAGAAGCGCGTGCAAGGCTTCAATTCGCTGATGGCAACGCAGTCAATCGCTGCCGCTAAGTCGTACTATCAAGAGTTCAAAAAGGCTCAGGCCGATTTGCCAGAGGCACAGCGACTCAAGATAGCCACGATCTTTAGCTTTGCGGCAAATGAGGCGGAATCTGATGGATTGATGCCCGAGGAAGGCTTTGAGGTAGACGCACTCGATGTTCCATCACGCGACTTCCTTGAATCAGCCATCTCTGACTACAACAAAATGTTTGGGACCAGTTTTAGCACAAGATCTGACAAGGATGGCGGCTTTGAAAACTACTACAAAGACTTAACAAAGAAATTGAAGTCTCGCGAACTGGACCTCGTTGTGGTCGTAAACATGTTCCTGACCGGTTTTGATGCCACAACACTGAATACGCTTTGGGTTGATAAAAACCTGCGTCAGCACGGCTTGTTGCAGGCCTACTCTCGTACGAACAGAATCCTGAACTCAGTAAAGACCTACGGAAATATCGTTTGCTTTAGAGATCTTGAAAAGCAGACTCAAGAGGCGATTACTCTATTTGGCAACAAGGAAGCCGGCGGTATCGTGATTCTCAAGCCTTACGGTGAGTATTACGAGGAGTACTCGGCTACCGTCTCTGAATTCCTGGCGCGCTTCGCGACAAACGAAGTACCAGTTTTAGAAGACGACAAAAAACTCTTTATAAAACTTTTCAATGGGATTCTCCGACTCAAGAACATCCTTGTCTCGTTCGATGATTTCAAGGGCAACGAAATTCTCACTCAGGCACAGCAACAAGATTGCCAAAGTGTATATTTCGAGATCAAGCAGCAACTAATCCCTATGTGGCCAGAAAAAGACTCGATCGTTCAAGATGTCATTTTTGAACTTGAGCTAATCAAGCAAGTAGAAATCAACGTTGACTATATCCTCGATTTGATTCGCAAACTCAAAGACTCGGGTGCTGATCTGAATGCCGATAAAGAAATTAAGGCGTCCATTAGCCGTGCTGTCGACTCAAGTTCAGCTTTGAGAAGCAAAAAAGACTTAATCGAGAGATTTATCCAGTCAGTCAACATCGACGCGAACATCGATGACTCCTGGGTGCAGTTTCTAAAAGAGCAACGTGTCATTGAGCTCGAACAGCTGATTGAGGATGAAAACCTCGACCCGGCTTCGACTCATACCTTTGTTGACCAATCATTTAAGAGCGGTTCGATCCAAACCTTTGGCACAGGTCTAGCTCGGCTTATGCCAGCAGTGAGTATCTTTTCGCCAGCGGGCGAGCATGAAGCGCAGCGCGGTCGTGTAATTGAAAAACTACAAAACTATTTTGAGCGTTTCTTCACCCTGGGAAGCTGAGGTGAATTTGCAAATGTCAAAATTCAATGACTCTTTGAGGCCCAAAAAATTTCAACTTGGCCTCGATGTTGAGCAGTTGCGAATGGTGGGCGAAATAGTTCTCCTAGCAAGTTCCCTTGAATGGTTGATCGCTAAAGCATCGCAGATTGATTTCTACTCGAGTAAGTCCCATTCGCCTGTTGATTACGGGCAACAGAGGGTCGCCATTTTTAAAGCATTGAATATGAAATTGAAAGATTTTGAAGAAAATTCCCGGTTACATAAACTCACAAACTGGAGACAGTTGTCAGGTGACATGAAGAGACTTCTAGATGTGCGTGACACCGTGGTACACGGTTCAATCGATCACAGCAACCCGAATTTTTTTCAGTTCATTAATGTGAAGGACGGCACTTCCGTGTCAGCAGAAATAACGAGCCTCGAGCACCTAAAGAATGAAATTTACGCCAAGGTAGAGCTTTTGGTAACTATTTGTGAAGTGCTTCAAAAACACGACACGGACTCGGGCGAGTGGGCGGTATACGCCACGAAGAATAAGAAATAGCTGAGAGAGAGCTAGCCAAAAAGCTCAGGCAAAGTAGCCTCGTGAGCACCACGCAGATCATTCAGCTGCCAGGTTGCAACATCCTGAATCTCTAGCTCGCCCGAGTTATCGGTGACACCAATGCGCAACACCGGAATACCGCGTGCCTCGCATAGACCAACAAACTTCACGTCATCTTCACGACCAACCGATACCAACACGCGACCAGTTGACTCTGAGAACAGAGCACAAGCTTGTTAAACGCCAGGGGAGTGTTTAAAACTACTTTTTGACACGGCACGGTCCTCAAGGCCCGCATCAGGCAAGTGATAAAATCGAACACGTGTTCGAGTAATAGTTACATAAATCCGTTAATTACTATTGTCCACATTCTTCCGTACATGGTAGAATAAGAGGATGAATAGCGAAGCATCTAAGAACATCTCCCCTCTCGAGCGAGACGAGGAAATCTTCACGCGCGTTGCAGAGAAAATCAGGGCAGCTATCCCAAAAGACTTTAATGTGCAGATGAGTGCTTTGATTCAACCGTTACTCAAAGATAGAAATCTTGATGCGATTCTGGAGATTAAGATCCCTAACATTCCACCTGTGGAATTCGCCACAGAAGTCAAGAGGATACTGAACAGACCTCAAATGTTGGCGGCATTGGACCAGCTAAGTCGTATCACAAATGACAACTACAACAAACTCGTAGCGGCCAAATATATCCCCGAGCCAATCCAAAATGAACTAAAAGACAGAGGTGTTTCGTTTGCGGATGCCACCGGTAATGTATCTATAAATCTACAAAATCCACTAATGGTTATTAACTCTCGCGGTGCGACTACCGACCCATGGAAAGGTCCGGGAAGACCAACGCAATCATTAAAGGGAGTGCCGGCGGGGCAAATAGTGAGAACATTGTGTGACTACGGTTCACCAATAAAAATCCAGAAACTAATAATTGAATCAGGCGCGTCTAGAGGTTCGGCGTATCGCATGATTGATTTTCTGACGGCAAACAAATTTGCCACCAAGCAAGTTGGATCCCAGGTTTCTGTAAATGATTGTAAGCAACTATTACTTGCGTGGAGCAAGGAAGTAGATGTTTTTGGCAGCGGTGTTACTAAAAGCTACATAAATCCGCGGGGACTCAATGAATTGCAGTCGAAATTAGCAGAGATTGATTCAAGGAAATATGTACTTACAGGTTCGTTAGCCGCAGAAAAGTATTATGCATACGCCGACCCGTTTACCGCAATGATCTACACAACAAATATTGATGAGCTGGCATTGGAGCTCGGTTTCCTGGAGACGAATAAAGGCGCGAACGTGATTCTATCTTCACCTAATACTCCAGTAGTTTTTGATCGTACCTCGATCTATAAGGGTATGAATATTGCGGCACCTTCACAAATAGCCGTGGATCTCCTCGGGGGACCTGGAAGAAATCCCGAAGAAGGAAAGACGTTATTAGATTGGATGGAGGCTAACGAAAATGTTTGGCGAATCAAACCTGATAATTGAAGCGCGTGAAGCACTCATTGATGCAGTTGAAGCCTTAGGTACGCAAGCCAAGTCTCTGATTCTGGTAGGGGCACAGGCTATTTATCTTCACACTGATCAATTAGAACTTGTCGTTGCCCCCGCAACTAAAGACAGTGACTTCGCCATAGATTCGCGAAGCCTGGACGACGATCCCGTTCTCGAGGAAAAACTTTCAGCCGCAGGGTTTATGAGGGACCCAATTTCAAGAAACCCAGGAGCGTGGATAAATGTTAAAGGAATCCCTGTTGACTTCATGGTCCCTGCCAAATTAGTTTCGACAAAAAGTAGACGGTCTGCAAATCTAAACCCTCACGCGGATTATGTAGCAAGGAAAACCGAGGGTCTTGAGGCTGCCCTACTAGATAACGATGTTCGTGAAATCAAATCATTCAGTCCATTATCAAGCAGGAGCTGCAGGGTGGCAGTAGCTGGACCTGCTGCTTTGCTAGTAGCAAAACTGATAAAAGTCGGAGAACGGATAGATCAATCAAGAATTAGTTCAGACAAAGACTCATACGACATCTTTAGGATCTTCGAGGTAGTTGATATTGCCAACCTTGTTTCAAAGTTTGTTGAATTTTCAGAAAACGAGTTAACAGAAGTTGTTGTTGGAAAAGCTTTAGAAGTTCTTGCTTTGCATTTTGCATCTTCACAGGAAGCATATGGACCAGCGTCTGCTGGTCGTGTGGAGTATGGAATTGGCAATCCAGACGAGATATCAGCAAGATTGTGGGCGTATTCCGTACAGTTTTTACAAATCCTAGAAAAAAATAGTTCAGCAACATCTGGTGTGACACGGGATTCAAAATAGATTTAGCTTCAAAATCTGAAGCTAAATATGAAAGAAAGATGGTGAAATTTTGGAAAAGTTCCAAATAACACTTCTAAGCAACTCGAAATATAAACCGAAGGGCCTTCTCAGGAGAAGGCCCTTCGTGGACATATATATTGCAGAAAAATGGGCTAAGTAAAAAATAAGTCCAGCAGGTCAGCCGTTCGAGCGGCTGGCCTGTATTCACTTTAAGGCATGAGTAGCCTACGTTTTGACATATTTGACAGTTAGCCAAAAGCTCAGGTCAAGTAGCTTCGTGAACACCACGCAGATCATTTAGTTACCAGGCTGCAACATCCCGAATCTCGAGCTCGTCAGAATGCTAAGTGCTCTAATAAAGCCTTGAAGATGCAATTGGGGTACAAGGAAATTCGGTAAGGGACTCAAACACCATATCCAACTTGTCCGTAAATGTGTTAACGAAGGCACCTGGTTTAAAGGATTCTCGACTTTGTTGCCACTTGAGCCAAATATCCAACTCCTCCATAGCCTCCAATTGCCTACCTACAGGGTTAGTGGTTCTGAATCCTACATAGGCAATAAAATCATTTACCGAGATATCCACTACAGAAATAATTAGTAGATCGTGCAAACTCAGAAACCATACATCAGAATCAATATCGACGTGGTTTTCTAAGTATCTACGATATGTGGTGCCGATTGTCCCTAGGTTGTCTAGTGAAACCACGATTTTGAGACTCTGCGAGTCCGGGGCCCAGTCAATTTTGCCGTACGGTGTTTCTCTAATTTCATTTGACCTAAGGAAATTCGCAAATTTTGATGCCTGGCGTGATCCGCCTTGCAATGTTTCCCGCAGTGCTCTTTTCATTAGGTGTAACTTACCTAAGTTTGTTGTCCTCTCGATATCGCCAGCTTTGACTTCGACAATAAGGTATCGAGCGTTGTCTTCGAACAAAAGGTCTACTTCACCATTTGATTCTTTCGAGGTGAATTTAAAATTAGATAGCAAGGGGCTTTTTTTAAAAATGCGTGAAATAGCTTCACTCGCAATTCTCTCAGTAATTTCACCACGTGCTCGGCTATAGGATTCGAACTGTTCCTCATCAGACTCGAGTAGAAGATCTTCAAATGAATCCCTAAAAGTATCTTGGCCAAGTCTGCTTGGTGTAAGTTCAAGGTACTCATCTTCGATCCTTAGTAGCTTCCCGAAAAGCGGCGGTGAAATATTTTTTAGATATTGATGGACGGCAACTGATGGAATTAAAGTTTGAAAGTCAACTGAGAAGTGCTCAAGAATTAGATTCACAATCGAACTCGGAATTAGAGTCTTATCGGCGATACGTCCTGGGCTTATCCTCAGTGGATTAATGAGTAGTTCCTTAGGCTTTAATTCTTCCCGAAACTGAACATTCCGATCAGAAAAGCTTTTAACAAGATCCTCTAATCGCTGGAAATCCTCTATTCGAAGTTCAACGATTGCGTCACGGACAATTTTAAAATCATGGTAAGAAAAGTTCATAGTTTCAAAGAAAATATTCGCAACCTTTGGATTCGAGAATATTTGCTCGTACAAATATTCTTCGATAACGATGTACTGCTTCCCTCTAATGCCTAAGGTCTCCGACTCAATTCGCCCTTTGACTTTGTGCGCATCAAATTCGGCGGGGACACCTTTGTTTCTCTCTAGAGTCAGAATGTTGCCTAGAGTCAATATGCTTGAGGCGAGACCCATTGCTTTATCTATAGCGGATCTGATGTCAATTTCAGAGGGTGGTTTGATATTCTCAGATCCCCTCGAGAGTGCCACCAAACCTATAATTTCGAGTATGGCTCCTGACGAGGATGAGATGCTCTCAGGCAATTTTATTTTTTGTGCAAAGGTCTGCCGGCAAAGCAGAATTACATATTCCGCTGGAATTCCATCGAGGACTTGTCTGATCTCTGACGCATAAAATGAAATTTTTTCAAGAATTCCCGAATAACTCAGCCCCATCACCTCGTCTAGAGTTCTACGCATAAATGAAAGGGAGGCATTCTCAGCTTCCTTGGAGGCATAAGTCATGCGTTGCGCAGCCTGATTTAATAGCGATTCAAATTCATTCATCGCATCCTCAAACTGCGTAAAAAGTGAGTGCTAGCCAAAAAGCTCAGGCAAAGTAGCCTCGTGAGCACCACGCAGATCATTTAGCTGCCAGGTAGCAACATCCTGAATCTCTAGCTCGCCAGAGTTATCGGTGACACCAATGCGCAACACCGGAATACCGCGCGCCTCGCATAGGCCAACAAACTTCACGTCATCTTCACGACCAACCGATACCAACACGCGACCAGTTGACTCTGAGAACAGAGCACAGGTGCGGTCAACGCCATCGCGCTCTTGAATCTCGCCAAGCCAGATGCGGGCACCCATGCCAAAGCGAAGCACGCTCTCAACTACTGCCTGAGCCAAACCGGCCTCAGACAGGTCGTGAGCCGAAGCCAAAAGGCCCTGCTCGCTGGCTGCATTTAGGGCCTCGGCCAACTGCTTCTCAAAAGCTAGATCAACCACTGGCGGGCGGCCACCCAGGTGTCCGTGAACAACCTCTGACCAAACCGAACCATCGAGTTCGTCTTTGGTGGTGCCAAGAAGGTAGATGTTGTGGCCTTCGTCTTGCCAGCCTGAAGGAATGCGGCGAGCAACGTCGTCAATCACACCAAGCACACCAACCACTGGGGTTGGGTGAATAGCTACGTCACCGGTTTGGTTGTAGAAAGAAACGTTTCCACCGGTAACTGGAATACCAAGTTCCAAACAACCATCGGCAAGACCGGCAGTTGCCTGCTTGAACTGCCACATGACCTCTGGGTTTTCTGGTGAACCAAAGTTCAAGCAGTTGGTAACTGCAACCGGAGTTGCACCTGATACTGCAACGTTGCGATAAGCCTCGGCAAGTGCAAGACGTGCGCCCTGGTATGGGTCTAGGTAGCAGTAGCGACCATTGGCATCTGTTGCCAGTGAAATTCCAAGACCAGATTCTTCACTGACGCGAATCATGCCCGAGTCATCTGGCTGTGCCAGTGCGGTGTTTCCGCCAACGTATCGGTCGTATTGGTCTGTTATGTAGTTCTTGCTGGCCTGGTTAGGTGAAGAAACAATCTGCACCAACTGCGCAGCCAACTCGCTGGCGTTGTCGTTCTGACGATAAAGACCGCGAGCGTGAACGCTGTCGTTGTTTAGTGCGTCTTGGTATGAAGGGAACGCAACTGGGCGCTCGTAAACCGGGCCGTCGTGTGCAACGGTGCGCGGTGGAACGTTCACGATTTCTTCGTGACCCCAGTTGATGTAAAGACGATCCTCGGCGATTACTTCACCAATGACTGAGAACTCGACTTCCCACTTGTCAACGATGGCCTTGAACTTCTTGAAGTCCTTCTTTGGCACGATGCCCATCATGCGCTCTTGCGACTCTGACATCAGAATTTCTTCTGGAGTCAAAGATTCATCGCGCTTTAGAACATCTTGCAACTGCACACGCATACCGGCGCCACCGTTTGATGCAAGCTCTGATGTTGCACAAGAAATACCGGCACCACCAAGGTCTTGAATACCGGCAACAACCTGCGCTGCATAAAGTTCAAGACAGCACTCGATCAAAACCTTCTCGGCAAATGGGTCACCAACCTGAACGGCTGGGCGCTTTGCTGGGCCGGTGCTGTCGAAAGTTTCAGATGCCAACACCGATACGCCACCGATGCCGTCGGCACCAGTGCGCGCACCAAAAAGAATTACTAGGTCGCCAGGGTTTGATGCCTTGGCAAGCTTTAGATCTTCGTGACGAAGTGCGCCAACGCTTAGTGCGTTGACCAGTGGGTTGCCCTGGTAGACCTTGTCGAAAACGGTCTCGCCACCAATGTTTGGCAGACCTAGACAGTTGCCGTAGAAAGAGATTCCGTCGACGACGCCGTGTACTACACGAGCGGTATCGGGGTTAGATGGTTCACCAAAACGAAGTTGGTCCATCACTGCGATAGGGCGGGCGCCCATGGTGAGGATGTCGCGAACGATACCGCCAACACCGGTTGCTGCACCCTGGAAAGGCTCAATGTATGAAGGGTGGTTGTGTGACTCAACCTTGAAGGTCACGGCCCAGCCCTCGCCGATGTCTACAACACCAGCGTTCTCGCCCATACCAACCATTAGGTTCTTGTTCATTTCTGGAGTTACCTTTTCGCCAAACTGACGAAGGTAAATCTTTGATGACTTGTATGAGCAGTGCTCTGACCACATAACCGAGTACATGGCAAGCTCTGAAGAAGATGGGCGGCGGCCGAGGATATCGCGAATGCGTGCGTACTCGTCGTCTTTCAGGCCAAGTGCAGCGTATGGCTGAACTTTGTCTGGAGTGTTTGCGGCTTCGGCGGTGGTGTCAACGCCCGATGCGATTTTCTTTTTACCAAACAGGCCCATTATGCGTTTACCAAACTGTTGATTACTGATGTGAAGAATTTAAGACCGTCAACTCCTGAGCGCATTGCGATCTTGGTGTCTGGACCAAAGCCAGGCTCAACCGCGTGTTCAGGGTGAGGCATTAGACCAACAACGTTGCCACGCTCGTTGCGAAGACCGGCGATGTCGTTCATTGAACCATTCGGGTTTACCTCTTTATAGCGGAAGGTAATTAGTCCTTCGCCTTCTAGGCGCTTCAGAGTTTCATCGGTTGCGATGTAACCACCCTCACCGTTCTTAAGTGGAATGGTGATTTCTTCGTTCAGGCTGAATTGATTAGTCCACGCGGTGGTGTTTGACTCAACGATAAGTTTTTGATCGCGGCAAATGAAGTGCTGGTGTTCGTTGCGAATTAGTCCGCCAGGTAGCAGGTGTGATTCCACAAGAACCTGGAAGCCGTTGCAAATACCAAGAACTGGAAGGCCGCCCTTTGCTGCCTTGATGATTGATTCCATAACCGGAGCCTGTGCTGCGATTGCGCCACAGCGAAGGTAGTCGCCGTATGAGAATCCACCAGGAAGCACAACTGCATCAACCTTGTGCAGGTTGGTGTCTGCGTGCCAAAGGCTTACGGCCTCGCCGCCAGCTAGGCGAACAGCGCGTGCTGCATCGCGGTCATCAAGGGTGCCAGGAAAGGTGACTACACCAATCTTCATGTTCGGCGCCCCTTAGTTTTCTGAAGAGATCTTGACGACGTCTTCGATGACACCGTTTGACAGGAAGCCTTCACCGATTTCGCGGGCCTCTTCGAGGTCTTTATCGGTGATTGGACGATCAAAGTGAAGCTCAATGCGCTTGCCAATGCGGACGGCGGTGATGTCTTTGTGGCCCTTGCGGTGCAGGGCGTTGTTTACAGACTTGCCGGCTGGGTCAAGAAGGACCTCTTTTGGCATAACTTCGACGATGATCTTTGGCATGTTTGCTCCGATTGTTGGGAGTTTGCGGGGGCGGCTTTAAGGGCCGTTTTTGGTGATTTTTGGTGTCGACGTCGTTGCCGGACACCTTTATTTTACTGGGGTCTAGGCCGGTGCTCTGGACGGTAGACAGATGTCGGTGTGATGTACATACTTAAGTACATGAAGTATTTTTCTGTGGCCGAAGCCAGGGCCAAACTGGCTGCGATTCTGGATTCTGCTGTTAAATCACGCGAACGCACAGTTATCACCAGAAATGGTGAACCTGCCGCCGTGATCATGTCTTTGGACGACTATGAGTCCATGAATGAAACCTTAGACATACTGGCCGATCCCGAGCTAGCAATAGATTTGCTGACGTACCTGCAAAACCCAGACGCCGAAGAGACCTTCACCTTGGAGCAAGTTCAAGCCGAAATAGAAGCACGTCGAAACGGCGAGGGTAATCGTGAAGCAGTATGAGCTAAGGCTTCGCGGTAAGGCTAAATTGGCCCTCGCCGAAAAGGTGCCGGCTAAATTAGTGGACGTCATTACCTATTTCATCTACGGGCCCCTTTTAGAAAACCCCCGTCGTGTTGGCAAGGCACTAGATTCGCCATTTTTAGGTTGTTACGCCGCAAGGCGTGGTGATTACCGGGTGATTTACCTAATTGATGACGAAAAATCCAGGATTACCGTGCTTGATGTCTCTCATAGATCCCACGTCTACGCCGTAAAGCTCGCAGATCGAGATTAGACCGGTCTAAATAGGGTGCTGACCTCGCTATTTTTAGGGGTATTTCTGAACATTTGATACCTTTAAGGGATCAAAAATGTTGGTTTGGACGAATCATTCCAGTTCATGAAGGCCAATTTGGGGGTATTTTCAGTGAACCTTTTCGGCAATCAGCCGCGAATGGATCAAGACAGCGTTGATCGCTACTTGGCCCAGGGCATTGACGACCCGCGCGCTGTGCTGAGAACCCAATCTGGCGAGTTTCACCTTAGGGTTCATGGTCAAACCAAATACGCGGTAATCCGCGAGAACCTGTTCAACACCGCCCAGCGCTCTGGCGCAAAGTTTTGGCAGGGCAAGGTTTTTCTTGAGACCAGACTGGTCACTGAATGGGGCAACACCACCAAGACCATTTTCGTGATTCTTTTCAACGATGTGCCGATCGGTGAAATTAGTGAGTTTGATTTGAAGGCCAAGGACCTTTTGGAATTCAAACTCGATGCGCGCTACTACGGGCGAGCGGTAATTCAAGACGATTTGATCGGCAATATTGTCCATATTTTTGTGGACCCGGTAAATAGACTTTCCTAGAAAACCCACTCCTGAAATGTGAATAAGGTCCCGGTGGAAAAACGGGACCTTATTTGCTTAAGTTGCAGTTCGTTAGAGTCGGCCGATGCTTTGAATATCTTGTTCGAACTCGGCGATTACCTCGTCGCTTACGGTGCGGCGAGTGTTGCTGATAGCCCAAAGGTAATGCTCTGTAGCTGTGGTGGAATTTTCTTTGGTTGCCACCTGGGTTTCGTAAATTGCTTGCTCAAGTGCTCGCTGCGATGCTTTGCGTGCGGCGTACTCGATGTCGGCGGGTGAAAAACCCTCACTGCGCTTTACCAGTTCTGCAACATCAATACTTTCAAGTGCCAGTGCTGGAATGTAGCGTGACCAAATTGAGTGACGTGCCTCGGCATCTGGCAAACCGATAGGAATAACGTAATCAAAACGTCCGTGGCGAAGGAAAGCATCGTCAAGTGCGCGAATGTAATTAGTAGCCACAATAAGTAGGTGCCCTGGCTTTTCGCGGAAGGTTGGAATTAACTTCAGCAGTTCGTTGGTGACGCCCTGGGTTGGTGACGGTGGGTCACCTTTTCGCTTTGAGGCAATTTCTTCAACCTCGTCAATGAAAACCACAACGTTCTCTAGATCATCAATCGAGTTAAAGATTTCGCGAAGCCCGCCGGCTAATCCGTTCTGATCTCCCGCGAGTCTTGAGGGAAAGACTTCAACAAATGGCCAGTTGAGTCTTGATGCCACCGCTTTAGCGAATGTGGTTTTACCGGTTCCAGGCGGACCAAACAAAACAATCGCCTTTGGCGGTTCGACTCCGAATGTCTCGGCCAGTGCGGCATCTGAAAGTGGTAGCACCAGTCGGCGCTCCAACAATTCTTTTTCATTTTTCATGCCGGCGATTTTGCCCCAGAGGTTTCTTGGCATCAGTGCACCGCCAAGATTTTTGAGCACCTCGCGCTCCTGCTCACTCACCGATACCGGGCGTTCAAAATAGTTCAGGTGCTTCAGAGCTTGGAAGCCAGCTTTTTCTAGGACGCCACTCTTGCCGTCATCGGCAACCAGCATGGACATCTTGGTAATGCCGGCCTTAGACATCTCAATTTCAAGTTCACCCAATAGGCGTCCGCCCAAACCTTGCCCCTGATGTGATTGGGCAACGGTTAGCAAGACAACCCAGCCCTGTTCGTGTGCAGCGCGGCCCACGGCGGTGCCAATAACTAGATCGCCATCGCAGGCAACAATTGCAAAGTCTTTGGTGCACGACGCAAGTACTTCAGCCAGTGAGTAAACCGGTTCAAAACCTGCGTTTCGCGCTTCGTCCCAGAGGGCGAGCAGGGCATCGGTGTCTACTGGCTGGAAATTGCGGAATCTGATGCTCATGGACCACTCCTTCGTGGGTATGGCTATAACAACTAGTGTGCCAGTGATTCCATTCCTGCTGCCCAGGTGAGGTAGCCGCCGTCAAGGTTGCGCACCTTGGCGCCATTGGCCTTGAGGATCTGCGTTGCTATGTGGCCGCGCTGGCCAACCTGGCAGTAAACCACCACGTCTTCTACTTGGATTTCGCTTAGCCGATCGCGAAGTTCTTCAACTGGAATGTTGACCGTGCCCGGGATGTTTGCGAAGCCATGTTCGCCAGCCGAACGCACATCAACAACCTGAGCCCCATTGGCGCGGGCGGCCTCTAACTGGTGCCACTGCACGGTTGGGGTGGTGCCGTTGAAAACGTTGTTGCCAACGTAGCCGGCGATGTTTATGGCGTCTTTAGCTGAACCAAATTGTGGTGCGTAGGCCAGCTCAAGATCCATTAGGTCGTCAATGGTTAACCCGCCATGCATTGCTGTGGCAATTACATCAATACGTTTATCAACACCATCCTCACCGTTTGCCTGAGCACCCAGAATCTTGCCGGTTAGCGGATCAAAAAGTACCTTCATGGATAGGCGCTTTGAACCCGGGTAGTAACCCGCGTGATTGTTTGGGTGGATGTGAATTATTTCGTGAGCGATGCCGGCTTTCTTTGCGGCTCTTTCACTTAGGCCAGTGATTCCAACCGCGTGACCGAATGCTCCAAGAATTACAGTGCCCGTTGCGTTGTGAGCGCGAACTTCACGACCGGCGATTACGTCTGCGATTAGGCGGCCGTGACGATTAGCCAAGTTTGCCAGCGGAACAAGAGTTTGCTCGCCGGTTAGTTGACCGTGCTTTTCAACAGCATCACCGGCTGCAAAAATATTGGGGTCGCTGGTGCGCTGTTGGTCATCAACCCAGAGCCCACCGGTGCTTCCTATTTTTAGCCCGGCAGCTTTGGCAAGTGAGTTGTCAGGATCAACACCCGCCGCGGTGAAGACTAACCCGGCATCAATCTTGCGACCATCTTTTAGAACAACCTGGTCTTTGGTGATGTGATCTGCTTCTGCGTTCAAAATAATTTTTACGCCGTGCTTTTCAAGTTTTGCCTGCAGTGGCTGAACCATCTCTGGATCAAACTGACCAAGAATGCTGTTGCTGCGTTGAATGATTGTCACTGGGATATCTATGTGGCGAATGTTTTCAGCAAGTTCAATGCCGATGAATCCGGCACCAAGAATCGCCACAGTTTTGTTCTCAGCGTCTTGTAGCGCTTGCTTAACTGAATCAGCGTCAGTTACGTTTCGCAACCAAAGGGCGCGTTCGATGCCAGGCACATCAAGTTTGCGCGGGCGAGCGCCGGTTGCAATCACTAACTTGTCGTATGTGTCATTGGTGATTTTGCCGGTTGCTAGGTTCTTTACCTCAACGGTCTTTGCTTCGCGATTGATTGCGGTGACCATGTGCTGAACCTTGGCCTTGATGCGGAATCTGTTCCACAGAGCATCAGGCGTTTGCAGTAGAAGATTGTCGCGGCGTGAAATGACATCGCTCACAAAGTAGGGAAGGCCGCAGTTGGCGTAGCTGACGTGTTCGCTCATTTCGTAGACGGTAATTTCAGCTTGCTCATCTAGGCGGCGAAGTCGGGCAGCAGCTGACATTCCAGAGGCAACGCCTCCAATAATTACAACCTTCATAATTAGGCCAGAGACATGAACGCTTTTTCAAGCGCCTCACGGTTCTTGACTCCCTTGGCATCTGAGCCACAGTGCTGCATGCCAGTAGAGATGATGGTGAAGCCGGCGCGGGTTAGCGCTGTGTTGGCAGCCGCCAATTGGGTCAGCAGCTCTGTGCAGTCGCGACCCTCGTCAAGCATCTTTACGATTCCAGCGATTTGACCCTGAACTCGGACCAAACGATTTCTTGCGGCTTTTAACTCTTCTGGTTGAATTTTCATAATTTTAAGTATACCCTAGGGGGTATACGAAAGGAAGACGAAAATGTCTAAACTCTTCAAGTTTCTAGCAGCATCACTAATTGCGGTTTTTGCTGTTGGTTCACTTAGCGCCTGTTCAACATCGGCACCGGTTGACATGAGCACCGTTGCAGAAGTTATTGACGTTCGCACCCCAGAGGAAACCGCGGCTGGTTACCTAGAGGGCGCTCTGCTGTTTGACATCAATGGCGGAAATTTTGCCGAGCAAATCAGCACTCTTGATAAGTCAGCCAACTATTTCATTTACTGCCGTTCGGGTAATCGCGCCGGTGGCGCTATCGACCAGATGAAGGCCGCCGGTTTCACGGGTGTGCTCACAAATGGTGGTTCATTGGCTGAAGCGGCTAGTGCCACCGGTCTAGCGATAGTTCAGTAGGGGCGGCAAGCATGTGCTCAAAAGTCACCTGCCGCAAGTGTGGTAAAGCAACCTGGTCCGGCTGTGGCCAGCACGTAAACGAAGTGATGCGCGGCATTCCAAAATCACAACAGTGTGCCGGCCACGCTAATGATCCAAAAGAACCTGGATTTTTCGCACGTCTATTTGGCAAGAAGTAAGAAAGGAAAACAACCATGTGTTCACCAGCTTTATGCGAGAACTGCAACAAAGTAACTTGGACAGGCTGTGGCGGTCACATTGAGGAGGCGCTAGACGGCGTTCCTCAAGATCAGCTTTGCACCTGCAATAACTAAACAGCTTTCTCAACTTAGGGGCCTCGAGTTATCGGGGCCTCTTTTGTTTGGAAAATATTTCTCCAATTTGAAACTGGAAACGCTTACATACTTTTGCGTTTGTTAGCCTGTAAAAGTACCCACAAAATGAAGTCTTTCAACGGCGAAAGAAGGAAAATTGGGAAATCACCCACTTAAGAGCACCCTCCCGCAAGAAATCGGCCTGGAGAAGTGGGTGAATCAAGTAGCAGAGCTAACCCAGCCAGACCAAATTGTTTGGTGTGACGGCTCAGCTGCTGAGTATCAAGCTCTTTCACAAAAACTCGTTGATCGCGGTACCTTTATCCCGCTGAATCCAGCCAAGCGCCCGGAATCATTTTTGGCACGCACTGACCCGGCAGACGTTGCCCGAGTTGAAGAGCGCACCTTTATCTGTTCCGCTCAGCAGATTGATGCCGGCCCTACAAATAACTGGATGGCGCCGGATGAGATGAAAGACCTGTTGCTGCCTTTGTTTGCGGGCGCGATGCGTGGTCGAACGATGTACGTAATTCCTTTCTCGATGGGCCCAGTGAATTCGCCGCTGGCCCGTTTTGGTGTTCAGATCACCGATAGCGAGTACGTGGTTGTAAACATGCACCTGATGACCCGGGTTGATGTAGCGGTCTTTGAGCAAATTAGATCTGGTGCTAACTGGGTTGCCACCATGCACTCTGTTGGTGCGCCTAACGACAACAGTGTTTGGCCAAGTAACCCGGAAAAATACATTTCACACTTCCCTGACACTCTAGAAGTTTGGTCATTTGGATCCGGCTACGGCGGCAACGCCTTGCTGGGTAAGAAGTGCATGTCTTTGCGAATTGGTTCTGTGCTTGCTCGCCGCGAAGGTTGGTTGGCCGAGCACATGTTGATCATGCGGATGATTAGCCCGGAGGGTAAGAAGTTTCACTTCAGTGCGGCTTTTCCATCGGCTTGTGGAAAAACCAACCTGGCAATGTTGCAGCCAAGTATTCCCGGTTGGAAAGTTGAAACCCTTGGTGATGACATTGCTTGGATTGCCCAGGCGCCATCGGGGAAGCTTCGTGCAATTAATCCTGAGAACGGGTTCTTTGGCGTGGCCCCGGGAACCAGTGTTAAGACAAACCCGGTTGCTATGGAGCTGGTTGCTAAGCAAACCATTTTCACTAACGTGGCACTTACAGCTGACGGCGATGTTTGGTGGGAGGGAATGTCTAAAGAGGTGCCAGATGGTTTGACCAATTGGCGCGGTGAGCCACACGATAAAAATTCAGGCAAGCCTGCCGCTCACCCGAATGGCCGCTTCACATCTCCTGCGCGAAACTGCCCAACCATTTCAAGTGATTGGGACGACCCAGAGGGCGTTGAGCTAGATGCCATTATTTTTGGTGGTCGTCGTGCAAAAGATGTGCCTTTGGTGACTGAGGCATCTTCTTGGCAGCACGGTGTTTTTCTTGGTGCAACTATGGCCAGTGAGCAAACCGCTGCTGCCGAGGGCCCAGTTGGTGAAGTGCGTCGTGACCCATTTGCGATGCTGCCTTTCACCGGCTACAACATGGCTGATTACTGGAGGCACTGGCTGAGCTTTGCCGAGCGCGAGGGTGTGCAGCTGCCAAAGATCTTCCGAGTTAACTGGTTCTTGAAAAACGATGAGGGTCAATTTGTTTGGCCCGGTTTCAGCGAGAACGCTCGTGTGCTGCGCTGGATAGCCGAACGCTTGGATGGCAAAGTTGAGGCCAACGAAACGGCCATCGGTAATTTGCCAAACCTAGCCGATCTTGGTGTTGACGAGTTAGGCCTAGACGATGCCAGCAAGCAGCAACTGTTGGCCTGGAACAAAGATGCCGTGGTGAAGGATCTGGAATCTATTCAGCGCTACCTTGGTGCCTTTGGTGAACGCACCCCAGCCGAGCTAAAGATTGAAGCGGAATCACGTTTGGCGTCGCTTAGCCCAATGTGGGAGCAATCACTAACCGCGGCCGAGGCAATGGTGCCACTGATTGGCCGCCTGTACCGCAGCAATGGAGTGTTGTTGTCTGTGCACGGTCGAACGCTGATTAATCGCACACCGATTCAGTTGATCAAGGCCATGAAGTACGCCCGCCACATTGATGGTGAGCCGCTGGATATTCACCACGCACTGTCACTGATTAAGTTGCTTGACCGTATGGGGTTGGGCCCTGCATCAATTGACGTTGCCAGGATGCTGGCTAAGCAAAAGAGCTCAGGCCAGCAGTTGAACGAATTCGTTCGTGAAGAGTTGCGTGAGTTAGCCCAGATGGTTTCAATCATCACCGAGTCTGAGCGCGATGTTGTGCTCTACGGTTTTGGACGCATTGGCCGCCTGGTTGCAAGAATTTTGATTGCGCAAGACGGTGACCGCCGCGGTTTGAAGTTGCGTGCGATTGTTGTTCGCAAGGGTGCCGAAGATGACTTGACCAAGCGTGCAGGATTGCTTCGTCGTGATTCAGTGCACGGCATGTTTGAAGGAACCATCTCTATAAACGAGGAGCGCAATTCAATTATTGCCAATGGAAATGAAATACGAGTTATCTACTCGAATGATCCGGCAACAGTGGATTACGAAAGCTATGGCATCAACGATGCCCTGCTGATTGATAACACCGGTATCTGGCGTGACGAGGCCGGCCTGAGCCAGCACCTAAAGAGCAAGGGAATCTCAAAGGTTCTGCTTACCGCTCCGGGTCAAGGCAACTTGCCAAACGTGGTTTACGGTGTGAATCACAGCGAGATTACAGCCAATTCCAAAATCATCACGGCAGCTTCCTGCACCACAAACGCTATTGTTCCGGTGCTGAAAGTTTTGAACGATGCCTTTGGTGTAAACCATGGCCACGTTGAAACCGTGCACTCGTTCACCAACGATCAAAACCTGATTGACAACTACCACAAGGGTGATCGCCGAGGCCGCTCAGCGGTGTTGAACATGGTAATAACAGAAACCGGTGCGGCAAAGGCGGTTGCCAAAGCGCTTCCGGTTTTGGCCGGAAAGCTAACCGGTAATGCCATTCGCGTGCCAACCCCGGATGTGTCAATGGCCATTCTGAATCTGGACTTTGCACGTGATGTTTCGCGCGAGGAGCTAAACAAAGTCTTGATGAAGGCTGCGCAGAGTCCAGAAACCCGCAACCAGGTTGATTATGTTGAATCGCCAGAGGTTGTCTCTACGGACTTTGTTGGATCAAACCGTGCCGGAATCGTTGATGGTTTGGCAACGGTTGGTGAGGGAAATCACGGAGTTGTATACGTTTGGTACGACAACGAAAACGGTTACTCACACCAGGTTGCTCGCATCGCTGAGAAGATGATGCTGCAAGAGAGGCCGTCGTACCCCAGATAGTTTCTGGTTTCGCTTAGGAAATCTCAGAAGTTAGTCGCTCAACCAGTTCGGCATATTTGTCGGCTGTTTGGGCGACTATTTCTTTGGGTAGCTCAGGCGGAGTGCCTTGCTGATTCCAATTTTCGGCAAGCCAATTGCGAACGATTTGTTTGTCGAAAGAATCTTTTCTTTCACCACGATCCCAGGCCGCTTTGCTCCAGAACCTTGATGAGTCCGGGGTTAGCACTTCGTCACCCAAGGTAATCTCACCAGTTGCCGGGTCAATGCCAAATTCAAACTTGGTGTCGGCAAGAATCAGTCCGGCCTGTTCGGCAAGTTCAGATGCTCGGTTGAATACCTTGATGCTTAGGTTGCGAAGCGCGGTTGCGTTGTCTTCACCAATCAGTTTGATTACCCGCTCAAACGTAATGTTTTCGTCGTGCTCACCCATCGGTGCTTTGTAGGCGGGGGTGAAAATGGGTTCAGGAAGCTTCCCGCCAAAGTGCAAACCCTTAGGAAGTTTGATGCCACAGACTGTGCCATTGGCTTCGTATTCTTTCCAGCCGCTGCCGCTAATGTAACCGCGCACAACGCACTCGATTGGAAACATCTCAAGTTTTTTTGCGATGGTGCCACGACCTGCAACTTCTGCAGGAACTGCAATTTCATTACTGGTGTGATTTGGAACATCAAGACGATCGAACCACCAGTTGGTCAGGGTGGTTAGGTACTTGCCCTTGTTTGGGATTGCCGGTTCAAGTACGTGGTCAAAAGCGCTCACGCGATCTGAGGCAACAACCAAGATTAGGTGGGCAAGTTTTGGATCTTCTGATTCGTAAAGGTCGCGAACTTTGCCGCTATATGTGTGGGTCCAACCGCGAATTTCGATAGCCACTAGTTGCTAACTTTCGCCGCGATGTCTTTGCGATAGTGCGAACCCTGCAACTGAATCTTTTCAATTCCTGCGTATGCCTGGGCACGAGCGCCAGCAAAATCTTTTCCGGTTGCAACCACCGATAGCACTCGGCCGCCAGTGGCCATCAATACTTCTTCGCCATCCTTGTTTCCTGCAAACTGCGTAGCTGCATGACAGATTTCGATTCCGGTAGCTTCCGCTTCACCAAGTCCATAGAGCGGGCGGTTAGGTGCCGAGGTATCGGGGTAACCCTCTGATGCCAGCACCACGGTGATTGCAACGTCCTTGCTGAACTCTGGATCGCTCACACCTTCAAGGTGCCCGGTGGCTGCCTTGTAGAGCAAGTTACTCAGCGATGAGTTCAAGCGGCGAAGAACAACCTGGGTTTCCGGGTCACCGAATCGGGCGTTGAATTCAATCACGCGAATGCCGCGCTTGGTAATGATGAGCCCGCAGTAAAGCAGTCCAACAAAGGGTGCGCCAAGACGAGCCATTTCTTGAATTGTTGGCAGCGCAACTTTTTCTTCTACCTCTTCAACAAATCCTGCTGGCAACCAAGGCAGTGGTGAGTAGGCACCCATGCCTCCTGTGTTAGGACCTTCATCGTTGTCGTATGCGCGTTTGAAATCTTGCGCGGGGGTCAGCGGAACAACAGAGGTTCCATCAGATAAGAAGAACAATGAAACTTCTTGGCCATCAAGGAATTCCTCAACCAGGATTCCCATGGCAATAAATTTTTTGGCGTGATCAACGGCAGCATCGCGATCTGAGGTGACGATTACACCTTTACCGGCGGCCAGGCCATCTGCCTTAATTACGTATGGAGCACCAAAGTCATCCATCGCGCTGATTACTTCTTCAAGGGTGGTGCATTCACGAGCCATGCCGGTTGGCACACCTGCGGCTGCCATTACCTCTTTGGCAAAAGATTTTGAACCTTCAAGTTGCGCGGCCTCTTGAGATGGGCCGAACACTGCGATTCCCTCAGAGCGCAGAGCGTCTGAAACACCGGCAATCAACGGAGCCTCTGGGCCAATGATGGCAAGCTCGGTGCCGTGTTCAAGGGCAAACTTCACCACATCAAGTGGCAGGTTTGGGTTAAGGTTTGGCTCGCAGCGCACATCAAGAGCGATTCCCGCATTGCCCGGGGCCACGATGATGTCACTTGCCGGGGTGCCGGTGCGCACTAGAGCTTTTACAATTGCGTGCTCTCTGGCACCCTGACCCAAAACAAGTATCTTCACACGCTCAATGTTACTGGCAGGTAATTCTCAGGTTCATTTCTTAGCATCGCCGGTATGAGCGCATCTAAATCCAAACTTGGTTTCGTAGGTTTAGCACTTGTTGGTTCACTGACCCTATCGGGGTGCAGTATTCCGCTGCCGGACATTGGTCTTGCCGATATTCAGTCCGGAGTAGAGGACATTCAAAATCTTGCCAGCGGGGCCACCGAATTTTCGGCCAATGATTTGATGTATGCCCAGATGATGATCCCTCATCACGAGCAGGCGGTGGCCATGGCTGAGCTAGCCACCACAAGAACCTCTAACCCTGAGGTTTTGGCAATCGCCAAGAAGATCAAATCTGCTCAGGCCCCGGAAATTGCCGTGATGGCAGCTTGGCTGGGTGGTAAGGCTGCCGAGCTGCACTCCGGGCATGACATGCCTATGAATGGAATGATCTCAGGCGCTCAATTTGAGGAACTCAAGAACTCTGTTGATGACACGTTCGACAGCCTGTTTGTGAAGTATATGATTGCCCACCACGAGGGGGCAATTGAAATGACTCAGGGCATTTTGGAGTCAGAGAACATCATCGTGAAGAAGTTTGGTGAAAAGGTGGTCAAAGACCAGACCGCAGAAATTGCCGAACTAAAGAAGATTCAGGGCTAGTCGAGCATTTGCCATGGCACACTGGGGTCATGGCCAGACGCAGAATCAAACAACCCGATGGTGCCGCGGCGATTGCTGCCGTAAGGGCATCGGGGTTGGATTCGGCCGATGAGGAAACCCTGGCCACTGCCAGCCGATACCTATTAGAAGAATTGGCCGAGCGTGCTCCCGGAAACAGCGTGGAAGTGCGCGTGCCTCCTTATGGGGCAACCCAGTGCATCGAGGGTCCGCGGCACACCCGCGGCACCCCGCCCAACACCGTTGAAATGAACCCCGATACCTGGTTCGCGCTGGCAACCGGTGAGCTGAGCTGGTCGCAGGCGCTCGCCGAAGCCAAGGTTCTGGCCTCAGGAACCCGGGCCGACCTGTCGGAAGTTTTGCCTCTTTTTTAGTGTTGGATTGTGACATGGCTCAAACACCAGAGAAAAAGACAATCATCAAGACCCAGCAGGTCAAGATTCGCCGCTCACCTAAGTACTTGCCGTTCCTGATTACCGGGGCGGTTATCGGTGTGATTGTTGCGGTTATTTTGGGACTTACTATTCCGGCTGAGTCTCGCACTGCGGAGCCAATTGTGACCTACCTGATTGGCTATTTGGGCGCGATTGGAGCGGCCCTGGGAATTGTGACCGCGGTGGTTGTGGACCGCATTGGGGTGGCCCGGGCCAAGACCCTTGAGGCCACTAAACTAGAGGGGTAAACACCGCTCCCACCACAACCCAAAGGATTCACCTTGCTTCGTGGCGATGGAAAACTGAATCTCGATATTGCAGTCAGCGATAGCGACAAAGCACCGCAAGATCAATGTGGCGTATTCGGCGTCTGGGCCCCGGGTGAAGAAGTTGCCAAGCTAACTTTCTTTGGTCTTTACTCTCTGCAGCACCGCGGGCAAGAATCCGCCGGTATCGCCACCTCTGATGGCAAAAAGATTTTGGTCTACAAAGATATGGGATTGGTCTCGCAGGTTTTTTCTGAGTCTGCGTTGGAATCACTAGTTGGTCACATTGCAGTTGGCCACAACCGATACTCGACAACCGGCGCATCGCACTGGCGAAATGCGCAACCAACTCTTGGTCGCACCTCGGCCGGAACAATTGCGTTGGCACACAACGGAAACCTAACCAACACCGCAGATTTGTTGGACATGTTGAAGGAACGCTATCCGGATCAGGGAACCAACGAGATCACCGGTGGAAACACAACTGACACCGCGGTGCTAACCGCATTGATGGCCGGCGATCTTGATCACACACTTGAAGCAACCGCTCTTGAACTTCTTCCGAAGGTTAAGGGCGCTTTTTGTTTGGTGTTCATGGATGAGCACACACTTTATGCAGCGCGTGACCCGCAGGGTGTTCGCCCGTTGGTGCTTGGTCGTCTTGAGCGCGGCTGGGTGGTTGCATCTGAAACCGCAGCGCTAGATAT
The DNA here is from genome assembly GCF_000699505.1 of Rhodoluna lacicola. Classification (NCBI taxonomy): domain Bacteria; kingdom Bacillati; phylum Actinomycetota; class Actinomycetes; order Micrococcales; family Microbacteriaceae; genus Rhodoluna; species Rhodoluna lacicola. The sequence goes on from NZ_CP007490.1 coordinate 143,513, forward strand.
TGTTGGTGCAAGTTTTGTGCGCGAGGTTGAACCTGGCGAGCTAATTGCAATTGACGAAAACGGTTTGCGATCTACTCGTTTTGCTGAGGTCAAGCGCGCCGGTTGCGTTTTTGAATACGTTTACCTGGCACGACCTGACACCTCAATCAACGGTAAGAACGTTTACGACGCTCGCGTTGAGATGGGTCGCACACTTGCTCGCGAATACCCGGTTGAGGCTGACCTAGTTATTCCAACTCCTGAGTCTGGAACCCCGGCAGCCATTGGTTACTCGCAGGAATCTGGAATTCCTTTTGGTCACGGGCTAGTCAAGAACGCCTACGTTGGCCGAACCTTTATTCAGCCATCACAAACCATTCGCCAGCGTGGTATTCGCTTAAAGTTGAATCCGCTGAAAGAAGTTATTCAGGGCAAGCGCATCATCGTGATTGACGACTCAATCGTGCGCGGCAACACTCAGCGCGCACTGGTGCAAATGTTGCGCGAGGCCGGAGCCGCCGAGATTCACGTGCGCATTTCTTCGCCGCCAATCACCTGGCCTTGCTTCTACGGAATTGACTTTGCGACTCGCGCCGAATTGATTGCAACCGGTATTGGTGTCGATGACGTGCGTCAGTCCATCGGTGCTGATTCTCTTGGTTACTTGACCAAAGACGGCATGGTTGCGGCAACCGGTCAGCAAGAGCGCGAACTTTGCACCGCGTGTTTCACCGGCAAGTACCCAATTGAGTTGCCGATGGCGGATCGTCTTGGCAAGAACTTGCTTGAAAAAGGCGTGGCCAGTATTCCAGGAGAGAGCGTTCACCTACATGACTAATGCCTATGCAGCATCTGGCGTAGACACAGAAGCCGGCGACCTAGCCGTAGAACTTATGAAGCGCGCGGTTGGCGCAACTCACAACGACCTAGTGATGGGTGGCCTTGGTGGCTTCGCCGGCATGATGGACGTTTCGTTTCTGAAAAAGTATGACCGCCCGCTGTTGGCAACCAGCACCGATGGTGTTGGCACCAAGGTTGCAATCGCTCAGGCAATCGACAAGCACGACACCATTGGCCAAGATCTAGTTGGCATGGTGGTTGATGACATCGTTGTGGTTGGCGCGAAGAGTTTGTTCATGACCGATTACATTGCCTGCGGAAAAGTTGTGCCAGAGCGCATTGCAGATATCGTTCGCGGAATTGCCGAAGCATGTAGCGCGGTTGGTGTTGCACTGGTTGGTGGCGAGACCGCCGAGCACCCGGGACTACTTGGTGTTGACGATTACGACGTTGCCGGAGCCGCAGTTGGTGTGGTTGACGCAGCTAAGTTGCTTGGACCACAGAACGTTCGCGTTGGTGACGTTGTGCTTGGCATGGAGTCTTCTGGTTTGCACTCAAATGGTTACTCGCTGGTTCGCAAGATCGTGAGCGACAGCGGACTGGATTACAAGAAGAATGTTTTGGAATTTGGCGACCGCTCGCTTGGCGAGGTTTTGCTTGAGCCAACCAAGCTTTACACCGGTGTTTTGAATTCACTTTTGGAATCTGATCTCGGCAGTGCGGTGCACGCGATGAGTCACATCACCGGCGGAGGAATCGCGGCCAACATTGCGCGCGTATTGCCGCAGGGTGTTGCGGTTGATATTCACCGATCCACCTGGACCCCGCACGAGGTTTTCCAAGTGTTAGCCGGCTGGGGCAAGTTCTCACTAGAGAGCGTTGAGTCAACTTGGAACCTTGGCCTAGGCCAGGCAGTTGTGGTTGATGCGGCCAAGGCCGATGAAGTTGCCGCCGCACTTACCAAGCTTGGTGTGCACACCTGGACTCTTGGAGAAATTGAAGCAGCCCCGGCAGACTTGTCTACTTACGTGCAGGGTGCCAAGGGTGTTGACGGCGGAGCCGTTCGCCTAGTCGGAGAATACAAGTAACTAGTACAGGCTTCTTACGCTGGTTAATCGGTGTAGAAGTTAACTTGGCCGCGCACCCAAACAGTCACCTTCATGCCCAGCTCTGGTGCAAAGGGTCCATTGGCTCTGGCCTGAATCACAAGCGTAGGCAACTTAACCTCAACCAGCGCATCGTGACCAAAGTACTGGCGGCCAATCACCTCGCCATCACCATTTGGATTTGGCTGCAGGTAGAAATTCTCTGGCCTGATTGCAACTCGGCCGGTAGCGCCATTGACCACTTTGTTAAGTGGGGTTAGCAGACCAAGGTCCGTCACGATTTTTTCGTTCTCAATCACACCGTTGATAATCACCGAATCACCCAAGAAGGTGGCCATTTCAATATCTGTTGGTGACTGATAGATCTCGCTTGGGTTTCCAATCTGGGCAAACTCACCATCGCGCAAAATCGCCACGCGGCTTGCCATTGAAAGCGCCTCTTCTTGATCGTGGGTCACCATGATGGCGGTGATGCCAGCCTTGGCAATAACTTTGCGCACGTCTTCGCGAAGGCGCACGCGGAGTTCGGCATCAAGTGAGGAAAAAGGCTCGTCAAGCAGAATCAAATCTGGTTTGGGTGCTAGCGCACGGGCAAGAGCCACGCGGTGGCGCTGACCGCCCGATAGTTCGTGTGGCATCCGCTCTTCAAATCCCACCAGGTCAACCAGTCGCAAGAGTTCTGTTACTCGGGCTGATCGCTCGGTGGCGCTGAGCTTGGTCAAACCAAATTCAATATTTTTAGATACCGATAGGTGAGGGAATAGAGCTGCATCCTGCGGCACAAAACCAACCCGTCGTTCCTCGGCAAGCACGTTGATGCCCTTGCCAAAGACCACGCGGTTATTGATGTGAATTTCGCCAGAGTCGGGTGAGTCAAAGCCAGAGATTAATCTGAGCAGCGTGGTCTTACCCGAACCGCTGCTGCCGAGAACCGCCAGAAATTCTTTTTCGTGCACATCTAGGTTCAGATTAGAAAGTACAGGCTGACCGGCGAAGGTCTTATTAACCGATTGAAGCGAAAGCACAACAGGCACTATTCACGCTCCATTCTTTGGTTAATTTCAAAGCGCACGCTCTGGCGAACTTGTCGATTCAATAGCCACGCAGGAATTCCGGCTACAACTACCAAAAGTAATGCATACGGAGCAGCGGCGGCATAGGCCGATACAGAGGTCTCATTCCAGAGGCGGGTGGCCAGTGTTTCAACACCGGTCTCTCTAAGCAGCAACGTTGCCGGTAGTTCCTTCAAGACTGCAAGCGATACCAGGGCGGCTCCGGCCAAGATCCCTGGGCCAGCTATTGGAATCAGCACTCTTCTTATTGTGTCTAGACGAGAGGCGCCAAGGCTTGCTGCAACTTCATCTAGCGAGCGTGGCACCTGACTGATTGGAGTTTGCATGGCCGCGATGGCGTTGGGTAAGAACAGAATCAGATAGGCAATCAAAACCAAAACACTGGTCTGGTAAATCTGCGGAAGTAGGCGATTGCTTAGGAACACTAGTGACAGCGCAACCACGATTCCCGGCACCGCGTGAGTTACCCAAATGGTGCGATCAAAAATCAAAGAGAGCCTTGAGCGAAATCTAACGGTGAGCAAGGAAATTGCCACACCAAAAATAATTGCAATCACACCACCGGCAAAGGCATAGCTCAGTGAATTTGCCAGTGCTCGTGAAATCTCGTCGATGTCAACTTGTGATAGACCGATTTGAGTTGCTCTAAAAAGACTGAATGCCGGAAGCAACAGACTCATGCCGGTCCAGAGGGCAACGAATGCAAAAGCTAACGGCTGAAGTTTGCCAAGTTGAATGAGTGAGGTTCGGCGAGTACGGCCATCGGTTGGTAAATTTTTGCCGCGCAGGGTTGGTTCCACAATTAGCAGGGCAATCGTTAGCACCACAAGAATGACCGCAAGGCTGGCGGCCCCCGAGCGATCAAAGCTGGATCGGTAGGCACTGTAGATGGCACGGGTGAAGGTGTCAAAGCTCAGAATGGAAACCGCACCAAAATCGCTAAGTGCATAGAGGGCAGAAAGCATTGCGCCAGAAACCGCCGCGGGTCTAACCGCAGGCCAGGTTACCCGGCGAAAGACGTTCCACTTTCCGGCACCAAGTGAGCGAGCAACTTCTTCTGTTGCGGCGTCTGTGCGCACCAGAGTTGCCGAAACCGCCAGGTAAACATATGGCGCGGTGCCGATGGTGAGCACCAACCAAGAAGCGGCGAATCCCTTGAAGCCAGGGAAAAGGGCTGTGAAGGTATACGCAGTCACATAACTTGGCATGGCCAGCGGCAGCGCGGCCAGAATTGCAAAAAGCGAGCGGCCCCTGATGGTGGTGCGCACACTTAGCCAGGCCTGCAGGCTGCCGATAATTACCGCCGACACGGAAACGCAAACGGCTAACAGCAATGAGTTGCCAAGTAGTTCAAAACTTCTTGGTCGCAAAACGTTGGCAAGGAACTTGTCAAAACCAAAATCAGACAGCCGCACCAATAGATAGGTAACCGGAGCCAGTGAAATCAAAACGGCAACAACCGCCAGCACCACTAAGAGTGCCGGTGGTCGTTGCCGAAGTGAATTTTTCAGAATTAACTTTCTAGTCGGTCAGTCCGGCGTCGCGAATTAATTCAAGTGTCTTGGCTAGCGGAGCCAATGCACTCAGGTCAATCTTTGCGGCCGGAAGATCTTTCAAAGCTGGCAAATTGTCCTGGGCTGGAATACCAGTCAGTGAATACTCGGCGGTCTTTTCAACGAAGTAGGTTTGAGCGGTTTCGCTAAGTAGCCATTTTGCAAAAGTCTGAGCCTCTGGCTTATCACTCAAAACCCCAATGCCCGCCACGTTGATTAGGTTTCCGGCGTCGCCCGCTTGGAACCAAGCCATCTTTGAGGTCATCTTGTCTTCGCCAACTTCGGCAGCGCGCTCGTACCAGTAGTAGTGGTTGATTAGGCCCGCTTGAATTTGCCCGGTTTCAACGGCCTCAAGAATCTGACCATTCTTTTCAAAAAGCACGGCGTTGGTCTTCATGGCTTTCAACCAAGCGGCGGTGGCGTCGTCACCCTTGAGCACACGCATTGCGGTCACCGCAGACTGGAACGAAGCGTTGGTAGGTGCAATGCCAATCTTTCCTTTCCAGCGCGGGTCGGCAAGATCAAAAATGGACTTTGGTAAATCAGCCGCACTGACCTGCTTTGGATCATATGAAAAAACTCGACTACGGCCAGAGACACCTACCCAGGTGTTATCTGCTGAGCGATACTTGGCATCAACTAAATTGCTGATGTCTGGGTTGATGGTCTTGAAGGCCCCAGCCTCAGCTACTGCGCCAAGGGCGCCGGCATCCTGTGAGAAAAATACGTCAGCCTGGACGTTGTTGCCCTCTTCAAGAATTTGTGCCGCCAACGATGCGGAATCTGAGTAGCGCACTTCAACGCCTATTCCAGTTTCCTTCGTGAAATCTTTGAGTAGATCTGCAATTAGATCTTCTGAGCGACCCGAGTAAACCGTTATGGTTGCTTCTCCGGTGGTGGGGGTGGTTTCTTTTGCGCAACCGGTAAGGGTGGCTGCTGCGAGTGTTGCCGCTAGGGCAAGGGCGCCAATTTTTAGGGCGCGCTTAGATGCGATATTCAATTTATTCCTTCAGTTTCGTACTGGATGGTAATTCCAGCCGTCTGTTGTATTGACCCGATTGAGTCACTTCAAAAATAAGCCAAATACTCCGATAGAACAAGGGTTAATTAGCTTGAGCGACGTGATTTGAGTCGAAGTGACGATCAATTCCCAACATGCGCTTGAGGCCCAGCTTGGTTACCAGCCACATTGCCTCTAAAACTATAAATTTGCTCATTTTTGAGACACCATGTTCACGTTCAACGAAGGTGATTGGTACTTCTTTGATGCTTGCACCGATGCGTTCGCATTTGCGAGTCATTTCAACTTGAAAGGAATATCCGTGAGCGGCTAAATCTTCTAGGTGCAGTCGCTCAATTAATTGCGCCTGATAGACCCGGAATCCTGCCGTCATATCTTTAATCTTTGAGCCCAACATTAATTTGGCATAGGCGTTGCCCCCGCGCGAAAGAGCCAGGCGATAAGCCGGCCAGTTCTGCACGCTGCCACCAAAAACCCAGCGAGAACCGATCACCAGTTCGTGCGCATTTGCCTCGGCGATTAATTTTGGTAGATCCTCAGCTCGATGACTGCCATCGGCATCCATCTCAACCAGGTAATCAAATTTTTGTTTTAGGCCCCAATCAAATCCCGCCTTGTATGCGTTGGCTAATCCGGTCTTGGCAGTTCGGTGCAGCACGCTGATTTGATTATTGGCAGCAGAAAGTTGGTCGGCAACTGCGCCGGTGCCATCGGGGCTGGCATCATCAACGATCAACAGGCTCACCCCAGGGTTGTGCTTGAAGAGCTCGGTCACCGAGTGCTCAAGGTTCATTGCCTCGTTGTAGGTCGGCATGATTACCAGTGTCTTCACATTTTGAGTCTACTTTTTAGGATTTGTGCTGCACAGCGCAGCCCCATTTGGGTGGGCTCGTGGGGTGCTGTAAATTGGTCAGTAATGTCTAAACACCTAAAAGTCGCCATAATTGGCGCCGGTCCGGCCGGTATCTACGCGGGAAATATCCTGAAAAATCAGCACCCCGATGTTGAAATCGACCTATTTGATTCGCTACCTGCGCCCTACGGTTTGATTCGCTACGGAGTTGCTCCGGATCACCCACGAATCAAGGGAATCGTCAACTCGCTGCACGAAATGTTGGCCGAGGGCACGATTCGTTTTTACGGCAACGTGACTTTTGGTACCGATTTACACCTAAAAGATATTCGCGAGCACTATCACGCGGTGATTTTTGCGACCGGTGCAATTAAAGATGCTCAGCTAAACATTCCGGGAATTGAACTTGACGGTTCATACGGTGCAGCGGATTTTGTTTCTTGGTACGACGGCCACCCAGACTACCCACGCACCTGGCCGCTGGTGGCTAAAGAAGTTGCCGTGCTCGGCAACGGAAACGTGGCCCTAGATGTTGCGCGCGTGCTTGCCAAACTGCCAGATGACATGCTGAGCACAGATATCCCTGCCAACGTTTATGAGGGACTCAAGAATTCACCGGTCACCGATGTGCACGTCTTTGGACGTCGCGGACCAGCAAGCATTAAATTCACACCGATTGAATTGCGCGAACTTGGTGAAGTTAAAGATGTTGACATTGTGGTTTACGAAGAAGACTTTGCCGCGCTGCCTGGCAAAGACTCCTGGTTTGATGAAGATGCCGAGGGCGTTACCAATCAGCACAAGGTGATGGCGCGAATCATGAATGAGTGGCGTGAGCGTGAACTAACCGGCGCACCGAGACGACTACACCTGCACTTCTGGCACAAGCCGGTTGAAGTTCTTGGCACCGATGGAAAAGTTTTTGGCATGAAGTTTGAGCGCACAGCAGATGCTGGCGCAGGCGCAATTTCACACACCGGTGAATTCCGTGAATACGCGGTGCAGGCTGTTTACCGTGCGATTGGTTACTTTGGTTCGGAGTTGCCAGGAATTCCGTTTGATGAAAAGTACGGTGTGATTCGCAACGATGGTGGTCGCGTAGTTGATGAGCACGGCAAGCGCATTACCGGAATGTACGCAACCGGTTGGATTAAGCGCGGACCCGTTGGTCTGATTGGTCACACCAAATCGGATGCCATGGAAACAATTGCAAACTTGGTTTCGGATATTGAAACCCTGGTTGACCCAACTGAGGAAAGCGTTCTAACCAAACTCATTGAACGCGGTGTTGAATACACCGATTGGTCTGGCTGGTTAAAGTTGAACGAACACGAACTCTCTCTCGGCGCAGCCGACACCTCACATGTTGATCGCGAGCGCGTGAAAGTTGTTGACCGCGATGAGCAAGTCAAAATCAGCCGCAGCTAACTCAGCTTTCCTGGCTTAAATATTTTTCTCGTAAATCACAAATTCTGACTTGGTTGCCAAAGCGTCATAAAGTCTCTGCGCAGTGGTGTTGTCTCGATGAGTTTGCCAATAGAGTTTTTTCGCTCCACGCTCTTTGCCAAAGTTTGCGGTGGCTTCAATCAACGCCCGGCCAAATCCCTGGCCACGCACACTTGGGTCAACGAACAGATCCTCTAGGTACAGGTCTTGATTTTGGCTCCAGGTTGAATGAGTGAAAGATGCGTGGGCGATTCCAACAATTTGTTCGTCAACCTCAAGCACCAAACCGTAAATTTCGTAATCGGGATTGGTCAAACGGTCAAAAGTTATTTGGGTTTGTTCTTCGGATAGTTGGTGCTGGTAGAAAACCAGGTACTGGTCCCAGAGTGGGCGCCACTGCGGGTAGTCGGTTTTACTTAACGCGCGAGTCTTCATCAGACTCTTCATCCTCGTCTTGAGTTTCCTCGTCAGCGTCGCTGTCTTCTGGGTAGAGGTCTGCCCACTTGTCGACATACTGGTCATCGGTGTCTGACGGGTGTCCGATTTCCTTTTCAAGCGCAGTTAGGTCAGTGCTTGGGCTGAAGTACTTCAGCTCGCGAGCCACCTTGGTGTGCTTGGCTTTTTGACGGCCACGACCCATGTCGAGCCCCCTAACGAATGATTGAGCGCGCAAAACACGCTGGAAACATAAGAAATCTAACGCCTATTTTAGCAGTCAGGTTGCCAGAGCTTGCCCAAGCAGCACAGCTGTGGATGAAAGCACCAGGTTGGTCAAAATGTTCAAAAGCCCCTGGGCCAGCCGACCGCGACGCATAAATTCAACCGTTTGAGCCGCAAAGCTACTGAAGGTTGACAGACCCCCGGCTAGGCCAGTGATCAAGATGATGGCCCAAAAAAAGTTTTGGCTGCTGGCCATTACGCCCACCAAAAAAGAGGCGGCCACGTTGCCGGCAAGGATTCCCCAGGGCAATTTACCCTGCCACTTGCCCATATAGAGGCGAAGCACCGATCCAATGCCGCCGGCAATCGCCACTGCAAAAATCAACAGCACAAATTCCAGGCTCATTTGGTGTCACCTTCCAAACGATTTTTGGAACGTGAAATCACAAAGGCAAACCAATAGGCGCCAAGTCCAAGACCGGTGATGAGCAATGTTCCAACAATTGCAACCCAGCCGATGCCCTGAGTGTAGAGAACAATCAGTGCCGCAAAACTACTCATGGTGGTGAAGCCGCCGGCAAAGCCAACTTTCCAGAGCGCGTTCAGGGTATCGGTGTCGTATTTTTTATTGCCATTGAGCCAACCGATAAGAGCTGCACCAGCCAGGTTTACAAAAACGATCGAAGGCAAATCACCAAAGGTAAAAAACAAAACGAAACGGATCAACGTGCCAAGCGCCCCACCTAAAAAGGTAAGGCGAATGGTCGTGCTGTTGATTTGCATGGTTACTCGGCGTCAGCCTTAGTTTCTGGCTTTGCCTTTGCACGAGTCTTGCGGACTCCGGCAACTTCTTTTGACTTTGTGCCCAGGTTGTAGGTTGAGGCAAGACCAAGCAGCAAGAAGAAAGCTGCGGCCCAACCGGTTGCCTTCATGCCATCGGTGAATCCATCGGCTGCGGCTACGGTTACCTGGTTTGCAACATCCTGAGGCATGCCCTGTGAAGTTAGGAACTGTGGAATTGCAATGATCGCGGCACCGGCAGAGTCGGCAACTGGTCCGGCAATCTGCTCGGCAATTATTTGACGAGTTGGTTCGTCAACGACTGACAATCCTGGCAGGTCAACAATGCGAGTCTCGATTGAGGCCTGGGTAGAGGTGAAAAGTACGGTACCCAAAACTGCAATGCCGAGTGCCGAACCAATCTGACGAACGGTTGACTGCGAACCTGAAGCCTGGCCGGTTTTTTCCAGTGGCACATCAACCATGATCACGCCGGTTAGCTGCGCGGTGGCCAATCCAATTCCAATTCCGTAAATTGCTAGGAATGGCGCGATGCCTTGCCAGCCACCAGATGTTGACGCAATAAACGCGATTCCGGCAACGGCAATCAGTTCTAGAAATACACCGATGCGAACGGCATTAGTTGCAGAAAGTTTTCCGCTTAGTGCACCGCCAACTGCAGAGGCTAGGAATGCTCCACCGGCAAGCCACAGCAAGACGAGCCCAGATGAAATTGCGCTGAGTCCCTGAACGTTCTGCAACCAAAGTGGAATCGCGAAGAGCAAACCAAACTCACCCATTGAGATGATTCCCGCGGCAATCGAACCGTTTCTAAAAGAAGCGATGCCGAACAGGCCGAGGTCAAGAATTACATTTTTCTGAGCCTTCTCGCGTGAGCGTTCCCAAAGAACAAACAGCACGGTTGAAATTACGAAGATGGCTAGCGATACCGGAATCACAGAGATGCCGGTGGTTGGCCACTTGAAGTCACCAATCGCAAACTGGTTTGCCGGGTTCACGTTCCACCAGCCGTAGGCACGACCCTCAATCAGACCAAAAACCAGGGTAGAGAACATGATTACCGAGATGCCGGCACCAACCCAGTCAATTCGACCCTCGCGCTGCGCTTGCTTTGATTCGGTAGCAAAAATCAAAAGACCGATGATGATGATTAGCCCAAGCGGAGCGTTGATGTTAAAAGCCCAGCGCCAATCAAAATCGGTGGCAAGCCAACCGCCAAGCACCGGACCAACCGCAACCATTCCACCGATGGTTGAACCCCAAACCGCAAATGCGATTCCACGTTCTTTGCCTTGGAAGGTTGCGTTTACCAGTGACAGCGTGGTTGGTAGCACCATCGCGCCACCAACACCTTGAGCGATGCGAGCCAAAATCATTGTTGAGGCATCGGTAGAGAAACCAGCCCAAATTGAAGCCAGGGTAAAAATGAAAATACCGATAATCAAAAGCTTGCGGCGACCAATGCGGTCACCGATTGTTCCCCAGACCAAAAGCAGTGATGCAAAGACCAGCACGTAGCTTTCCTGCACCCACTGGACCTCTGTTGAACTTAGTTTCAGATCGGCGATGATTGACGGAAAAATTGTGTTGACGATGGTTCCGTCAATGATGACGAGTGAAATCGCCATGGAAATAAAGACAAGACCGATCCAACGGTTTGGGGTTTTAGACATAGCCTCAGACTACCGGCTGAGTTGAGCCTTTCTTAGGCCAAAGCAAGCAAAAGGCTGGCACTTAGAGTCAGCGCAATGCCAATCTTCTGAGTGGTGGCCACGTGTTCTTTCAGCACCAGGCGAGCCAAAAGGATTGTGCCCAGCGGGTATAGCGCGGTAAGCACACCAACAACCGTGAGCGCACCGGTGCGTGAGGCCAGCGTGAAGAAAATATTTGCACCGGCATCTAAGGCGCCGGCCGCCATGATGGTCAAGAAAATCTTTGAGGTGATTGGCCCGTGTTCTGCTCGACCAAAACTTCCTGCCTTAATTTTGCGATTACGCAACACAGTAATTAGCACCACTGACCCAAGCAAAATTGCCGCAGTGGTGCGCATCACGATTATGGGTGCGATTCCAGAGTCGTGCGGAGACCTAGCCAGGCTGGTCACCGCGATTCCGATTCCGGTACCGGCGATGATTGCCAAAAGAATTGCTCGTGGCTTTGGCATTTGCACAATCTCACCGTTTTTTGATGTTGGTGGCACGAAACCCACCAGCACCACGGCAATCAGTGCAATCGCAATTGCCACCCAGCCGATTGCCGAAAAACTTTCGCCTAGCAGACTAACCCCGATGATTGCCGGAACGATTGCCGACACCAGCGCACCCAGTGGCGAGATGATTGAGATTGGCCCAAGTGCCAGCGAGGCGTAAAGCGCTAAGAGTGCAACAACTGAGCTAAGCCCGCCCATTAGCCCCCAGAAGAAAGCCTGCTCAGAGAAATCACCGCCCATAAATGGCAACAGCAAAACCAAAACCATGAGGCCAGACATTGAGGCCAGAGCGGTAACCGTGACCACTCGAATTTGGCGTGAGGCAATCGCCGCAAAAAAGTCAGCGGCACCGTAGGTCACGGCAGTGAGTAATCCCAGGATCGCGGTGATCATTTTGGTTTTGACTAGATGGTGCTTGCGTCAATCACAAAGCGGTAGCGCACATCGGCGGCCACTACACGATTCCAAGCGGCATCGATAGTCGCTGGGTCAGTTGCGTCGAGCATTTCAACTGAGGCGCCGATTTTGTGTTTCGCGGCAAAATCCAACATCTCTTGAACTTCAATCTGGCCCCCAACCTGTGAACCACTGATTGAACGGCGGTTTCCGGTAACGCTAAATACGTTGAAGCTTTGGCTATCAACTGGCAGACCAACAAACACGAGTGCGCCATCAAGCTTGATCATGCCCAGCAGTGAATCAACAGGAATGTCTGCGCTGGTGGTGTTCAAAATGAAATCAAATTTATTCTTTAGGTCAACAAAAGTTTGCTGGTCTGAGGTTGAGCGATAGTCAACCGCACCAAAAGAAAGCGCATCTTCTTTTTTACTGAGCGAGTGACCAAGCACGGTTACCTCGGCGCCAAGTGCAACGGCAAACTTAACTGCAAGGTGACCAAGACCACCCATGCCAAGAATCGCAACCTTTTTACCCGGTCCAGCTTTCCAGTGCTTCAATGGCGAGTAAACGGTAATACCTGCGCAAAGCAGTGGCGCGCATTCGGCAAGGTTTACGCCATCGGCAATGTGCAGCACGAAGTGTTCATCGGTGACAATTTCTTTTGAATAGCCGCCGTACTCAACGTCACCGTTGTATGCGTATCCGTTGTAGGAACCAACCGGACCCTTCTCGCAGTAGCTCTCAAGATTTGATTTGCAGGCATCGCATTCGCGACACGAATCAACAAAAACTCCCACGCCAACGGTTTGACCAATTTTGAACTTGGTTACCTGGTCACCTACTTCAATAACCTCACCGATAATTTCGTGGCCCGGCACCATTGGGAAAATATCGTTGCCCCATTCGCTGCGTGCTTGGTGGACATCGGAGTGGCAAATGCCGGAATAGCTAATTGCAATTCGAACATCTTTGGCGCGCACCGCACGGCGCTCAATGGTGCCCTTAGTAATAGGTGCATTGGCCTGGTTAATTAGAAGCGCATTAGTTGTGGTCATGGGTTCAGCCTAAGCCGAGGCGAGTTCAAATAAGTACCCGGTTAGGCGAACCCGGATAAAGCAAAACCCTCTCCGAAGAGAGGGCTTACTTGTGGCTCCGACCGGCATCGATCCGGTGACCTAACGATTTTCAGTCGTTCGCTCTACCAACTGAGCTACAGAGCCTCGAGCAGTTACCTGCCCGATTTACTAAAAGCCCCTCTAATGAAGGGCTTTAGTAAAGCGATCCTGACGGGACTTGAACCCGCGACCTCCGCCGTGACAGGGCGGCGCTCTAACCAACTGAGCTACAGGATCTAGTTGCTACTAGCCATCTATTGGTGACCCCAACGGGATTCGAACCCGTGCTACTGCCGTGAAAGGGCAGCGTCCTAGGCCACTAAACGATGGGGCCTACAAAGAGATACTTCATAGCACCAAGAGCCAAGAATACTGGGTGAGATGGCCGATGGCAACCCGAGAATCATTCACAGGTAGCCTTCAGCCTCTTATAAAGGGGCGCGTGTTAGTTTCGAAACTATGACAATCCGTGTTTCTCGCGCCCTGATCGCTGCATTTGCGGTCTCTGGGCTGATTTTCACCGGTTTGACCGTGGCCCCTTCTTTTGCGGTGCCCAGCTATCCGTCGGCTGCCGAGGTAGCTGCCGCCAAAAATAATGTGACCAAAAAGAAGGCGATGATTGCGCGGCTTGAAAAAATCATTGCCGACCTTGCCGCCGAAGCCGCCGACCTGGGTCGCACCGCTCAGATAAAAGGTGAGACATTTAACCAGGCCCAAGAAAAAGTAGACATTATTTCTGCCAGGGTAAACAGTTTGCAGTCGCAGGCTGACGCCGCAAATGCCGCAGCCGATGAAGCGCAGGCACAGCTTGGCAAGATTGCCGCGCAGATGCAAAAAGATGGTGCCACCGGCGGAACCGCCATGACTCTGTTTTTGAATTCCGGTGAAGCAGACAACTTGCTTTACCAACTTGGCGCACAAGAAAAAGTTGCCCAGCAGTCAGATGTGATTTACCGCCGCTCGATTGAGAAGCAACAGTATGCGCAATCGGTGACCGATGAACTTAATGTTGCCAAAAAAGAATTAGCAGCAACCGCCGCAATTGCCAAGGCCGCTTTCGTTGAAGCGCAAAACGCAGCGAACGCGGTGCAGGCAAAAGTAGATGAAAACAATCGTCTAAACAAAACTTTCTACGGCCAACTTGCTAGCTTGCGAAACACCGCTGCCGATCTTGAGCGTCAACGTGCGGAGGGTCTTGCTGCCGAAGCGCGACAGAACGCTGGCAAGACAATGCCAACCGCGCCAGAACTTTATGATGTTGGTCCGGCAAATGCTGCAAAGGTTGATGGCGCATTCGCATTTGCCAAGCAACAACTTGGTGAGCGTTACGTACTTGGCGGAATGGGGCCAGATGTTTGGGACTGTTCCGGAATCACCAAGGCATCGTATGCAGCAGTAGGTGTTTACATTGGTACGCACTCGGCAACCAATCAGTTCCGCACCATGGCTTATGCCAAGAAGCTGATTCCGTTGCAGCAAGCGGTGAGCGGTGACCTGATGTGGTACACCGAGTCCAGTTCTTTTGACGGCGATAAATATCACGTAGTGCTCTACATGGGTGGTGGCATGATGCTTGAGTCGCCGAACCCAGCGCGAACCGTGCGAATTGTTCCGCTTCGCTACGGTGAACTTTTCCCATACGCTGGGCGACCAACCGCAAACTAATTTAGGCAGCAAAAAGTACTCACACAAAGACTGAAGGGTCCCCACTGGGGACCCTTCTTTCAAAAAACTTAATCGACACCAGTGGCGGCTTCGATTAGAGCGTCCTAGTGGCCGCTCTCGAATCTCGCGTACGCCTCTTTGATTAGACGCTCAGCAACATCTTTACCCTGCCACTCGCCAACCTTTACCCACTTGCCCGGCTCTAGATCTTTGTAGTGCGAGAAGAAGTGATGCAGTTCTTTCTTTAGCTGCTCAGGAACGTCGTTGATGTCCTGGATGTGTGCGTAGCGAGGGTCCTTGGTCTGCACGCAGATAACCTTTTCGTCGATGCCCCCATCGTCTTCCATGGGAAGCACGCCAACCGGGCGAACATCAACAACCACACCGGGGAACACCGGGAACTCAAGAATTACCAGCGCGTCTAGTGGGTCGCCATCGCCACCCAGGGTCTTATCGAAGAAACCGTAGTCAATTGGATAAACAAAAGGAGTGAATAGAACGCGGTCGAGGTGCACGCGACCGGTCTCGTGATCAACTTCGTACTTATTGCGTGATCCGCGAGGAATTTCAATTACTGCTTCGTAACCCATGGGTCTCCTAAATAGGCTTATGGCAAGAGGTGCTTGCACAACTTCTAAAAGATTACCGAAAGAACACCGATGCCCGAATCGCGACCAAGACTTACCCCGGCAATTGCCGATGTGCGTCGAACCGTGCGCGAATGTTTAGAGCAAGCCGGAATTCAAGCCGATGACCTGGTGCTGGTGGCCTGCTCGGGCGGTGCCGATTCGTTGGCACTGGCCGCGGCCGCGGCATTTGAAGGCCCAAGATTTTCGGGAAGAGCCGGCGAAAGCAATGGCGTGCGAGTTGGCGCGGTGGTCATCGATCACGGCATGCAACCGGGTTCCGCCGAAATTGCCGCAGAGACCGCACACAAGTTATCGGTGTTGGGTTTGTACCCGGTTGAAATTCGCACGGTGACTGTGGGCACCGATGGCGGACCCGAGGCAGCTGCCCGAACCGCAAGATACGCGGCCATCGATAAAGTCGCCGAAGAGACTGGCGCGAACGCGGTGTTGCTTGGCCACACCTTGAACGATCAGGCCGAAACAGTGCTGCTGGGTTTGGCTCGTGGCTCAGGTGGCCGAAGCCTGAATGGCATGGCGGCGGTTTCTGGCAACTACCTGCGCCCGCTGCTTGGAATCACTCGGCAAACCACAGAAGCCTTTTGCACCGATAGTGGCCTGGAGCCATGGCACGATCCGATGAATAAGGATCAGGCCTACACCCGGGTGCGGGTGCGCGAAAATCTGATGCCAGCACTAGAGGCCGAGCTTGGCCCGGGCATTGCCGAAGCGTTGGCCCGAACCGCCGAAACCCTGCGCGAAGACGAAGAGGTGCTAGCCGAGCTGGCTCTAGACGCTTATAAGAGGGTTGCCCAAGAGCGGGCCACGAGAATCGATATCGGTGTTGCAGAATTTAGGGCGCTGCCACTGGCCATTCGTCACCGCGTGATCGCGCTCGCCGCATTGGTTTTGCAAGCGCCGATGCTGGCCCGGGTGCATATTTTGGCTGTGGATGCCCTTGTGGATGACTGGCACGGACAGAAACCGCTGACTCTGCCAGGCATTAGAGTTGAACGCACGGGTGAAACCATTGCCCTACACACCACAAAAACTCTCAAAACAGGAGCCTGCTAAGTGGACCTTTCGAAGGTAAGCGACCAAATTACAAAGGTGCTCGTCACCGAGGAACAAATCAACGAAAAGGTTGCTGAACTAGCGGCAGAGCTAGATAAGAAGTACGCCGATAAAGATGTTCTGCTGGTTGGTGTGTTAAAGGGTGCGGTCATGTTTATGGCTGACCTATCGCGCGCGATGCAGATTCCGGTGCAAATGGACTGGATGGCCGTATCTTCCTATGGTTCAGGAACCGTTTCTTCAGGTGTAGTGCGCATTCTTAAGGATTTAGACGCCGATGTGCTTGGACGTCACGTTGTAATCGTTGAAGACATCATTGATTCAGGCCTGACCCTCAGCTGGTTGGTTGGCAATCTTGAGGCCCGCGGTGCCGCCAGCGTTGAGGTTGTGGCATTGCTTCGTAAACCTGCTGCGGCAAAGGTGGAAGTAAATGTGGGTCTTGTTGGTTTTGATATTCCGAATGAGTTTGTAGTTGGCTATGGACTCGACTATGCCGAGAGATACCGCACGCTAAAGGGCGTTGCAGTTCTTTCGCCAGCTGTTTATTCATAAGAAAGGTATGAGGCACCGCCTCGATTATGAACTTCAAAAAAATTCTTGCTGGTCCATTTGTTTGGATCTTCGTTGCCGTCATGGTGTTGCTAATTGGCTCAAACATGGTCAATGGCAACAGCATCAAGACCGTGGATACCGCCTACGGACTCAAGCTGATTCAGCTTGGCCAGGCTAAAGAGGTCACCGTGCTAGGCACCGATCAGCGCGTTGACGTGGTGCTTGATTCACCGGACCCAAAGTATGGCGACCACATTCAGTTCTATTACGTGGCACCGCGCGGCGTTCAGGTTGCTGAGATCATTGCCCAGTCTGAAATCACCGATGGCTACAACGATGACGTGCAGACCACCCCGTGGTACCTGGCGCTGCTTGGCACACTTTTGCCGTTCGTCATCATCGGTGCAATTTTCTGGTTCCTGATGTCAGGTTTGCAGGGTGGCAACAGCAGGGTTATGAACTTTGGAAAGTCAAAGGCAAAACTGGTCACCAAGGAAACTTCAAACGTGACCTTTGCCGATGTTGCCGGTAGCGACGAAGCGCTCGAAGAGCTAACTGAAATCAAAGAATTTTTGAAGGAACCAGAGAAGTTCCAAAAGGTGGGAGCCAAGATTCCACGCGGTGTGCTGTTGTATGGTCCGCCGGGAACCGGTAAGACACTTTTGGCCAAGGCGGTTGCCGGTGAGGCCGGGGTACCGTTCTTTGCAATCTCAGGTTCTGACTTTGTTGAAATGTTTGTTGGTGTTGGTGCATCTCGCGTGCGCGATTTGTTTGAGCAGGCCAAGCAATCAGCGCCGGCAATTATTTTCGTCGACGAAATTGATGCGGTTGGTCGTCACCGCGGTGCCGGAATTGGTGGCGGAAACGACGAACGCGAGCAGACCCTGAACCAGTTGCTGGTTGAGATGGATGGTTTTGATTCCAAGACCAACGTGATCTTGATCGCTGCAACAAACCGACCTGACATTCTTGACCCGGCATTGCTGCGCCCAGGTCGTTTTGATCGCCAGATTGGTGTTGGCGCACCGGACCTTCTTGGTCGCGAGCAAATCTTGAAGGTGCACGCAAAGAACAAGCCAATCTCTGACGAGGTAGACATGGCCAGCGTTGCACGACGCACACCTGGCTTCACCGGTGCCGACTTGGCAAATGTTTTGAACGAGGCAGCGTTGTTGACCGCGCGTCAAAACGAAAAAGAAATTTCTGCCGCAACCCTTGACGAGGCGATTGACCGCGTTATCGGTGGACCGCAGAAGAAGTCGCGACTCATGCAAGACCGCGAGCGTCTGAACACCGCGTACCACGAGGCAGGTCACGCACTGGTTGCCGCATCTTTGAACAACAGTGACCCGGTTTCAAAGGTGACAATTTTGCCGCGCGGTCGTGCGCTTGGTTACACCATGGTTTTGCCACTTGAGGATCGCTACAGCGTTTCACGCAACCAGTTGCTTGACCAGATTGCTTACGCAATGGGTGGCCGCGTTGCCGAAGAAATTGTTTTTCACGACCCAACCACCGGTGCGTCAAACGACTTTGAGAAGGCCACCAACATCGCTCGCGACATGGTGATCAAGTACGGCTTCTCGGCCAAGCTTGGCGCCACTTCGTTCGGCAACAGCGGCGAGGTTTTCATTGGTCGAGACATGGCTCAGGCTCGCGAATACTCTGAGGCAACAGCCCAGCAGATTGACGCCGAGGTTCGCCTGATTCTTGATGCTGCTCACGACGAGGCCTACAAGGCACTGATGACCAACCGCAAGGTGCTTGATGCCATGGCCAAGGAGCTAATGGAGCGCGAGACTCTGCAGGCCGAGGACATCGCCAAGATTTTCAAGCCAGTCAAGAAGCTACCTAAGCGCCCACAGTGGTTGAGCAAGAAGTCGCGCCCAGTTTCAAAGCAGGGTCCGATCGCAATTCCAGACAAGGGTTCCAATGCGGCGCGCGCTCGCGTAGCCAAGGCTGAGGCTGCCGCCAAGGCAAAGTCAGTGGCCAAAAAGCCAGCGGCTAAAAAAGCTTCGGTAAAGAAGGTCGCTGCCAAGACGCCGGTCGCAAAGAAACCCGTTAACAAGAAGTGATTGATGCCGAACGCGTAAAAAAGGCGGTTGTTGAATTAATTTCGGCAATCGGTGAAGACCCAACCCGTTCGGAACTGTTAGCCACTCCAGAAAAAGTTGCTGTTGCCTACGGTGAATTCTTCAAAGGCGTTGGCGTAGATGAAAAAGAAGTTCTTGCAGAAACATTTGCTGCGGAGCACAACGAGGTTGTAATTCTCAAAGACATCGATTTTGTATCGATGTGTGAGCACCACCTATTGCCGTTTACCGGTGTCGCCCACGTGGCCTACCTGCCGTCGGATCGCGTGATTGGTTTGGGTAGATTACCCAAGCTGGTTGAGCTAGTTGCGGCTCGCCCGCAATTGCAAGAAAACCTAACCGCGCAAATCGCCGATGCACTTGAGCAGGGTCTGGGTACCAAGGGTGTGGTGGTAGTAATTGAAGCTCGCCACCACTGCGTAATTTCTCGTGGCGCAAGACAACCAGAGGCTAACACCATCACAATGGCTGCCCGCGGTTGCTACTCAGAGCCCGCATCGCGTGCCGAGGTAATGGCACTTATTTCTAAGTAAATATGCAGACCAATAATCCGGCACCAAAAATTATGGGGGTGCTAAATGTCACCCCAGATTCATTTAGCGATGGCGGCCAATTTGATTCGCTTGCTGCCGCGCTTGATCACGCACGCGTGCTGATTATCGGTGGAGCAAATATCATTGATGTTGGTGGTGAATCAACCAGACCTGGTGCGCAGCGAATCAGCACCGATGAAGAACTCGCCAGAGTGATTCCGGTGATTGAGGCCTTGAGTGCCGAGTTGCTAAACACCGGTCGCAACGACGTGCAAATTTCTATTGACACCATGAACGCATCAACTGCTTTGGCCGCGCTGGCCGCCGGTGCAAAAATCATCAACGATGTTTCTGGCGGTTTGGCCGACGAAAAAATGTTCTCGGTGGCCGCTGCTACCGGTGCAACGCTTGTGATTTCGCACTGGCGTGGTTTCAGCACTGAGATGGATCAACTAAATCAGTATCAAGATGTTGCCCGCGAAGTTGCCATTGAACTAAAAAACCGAATCGATGTGGCTCTGGCTACCGGGGTCAGCAAGGGAAAAATTGTGATTGACCCGGGTCTTGGTTTTGCCAAAGACATGGATCAGAACTGGAAGCTGGTGGCCAGGCTAGATGAGCTGGAAAAGCTTGGCTATCCAATTCTGGTTGGAGCCTCACGCAAGCGATTCATCGCCGGTGCGCTGGATGCCGACCTAGAGGTATCAGATTCCGGAGCAGGAACCATCTCAAATAATCGTCGCGATCTGGCAACCGCCGTGCTGACCGCACTGCTGATGCAGCGCAAAATGTGGGGAGTGCGGGTGCACAATGTGGTGGCCACCTCAGACGCAATTGCCATCGTTCAGGCACTGCGCGACTCCAATTAGGCTTTAGCCATGGCCAAAACCCTAAAGATAAAGCTCACCGGGCTTAGGGTTTTCGCGCACCACGGGGTTTTTGATTTTGAACGCCAAAACGGCCAAGACTTTTACATCGATGCAACCGTTTGGGTGGCTGCCAAGGGCCTGGATTTCAGCGATGACCTCAGCCGCACGGTGCACTATGGCGATCTGGCCAAGGCGCTGGTCGACAACGTCAAGACCCAGCCGGTTGACCTGTTGGAAACCCTGGCTCAGCGACTTTTGGATTTAGTGCTCAACTGGGGCGGCCCGGCCGGTCCGGTTGCCAAGGCAAAAATTACCGTGCACAAACCCAACGCTCCCATCGTTTACGAATTCAACGACGTCTCAGTCACAGTGAAGGGCAAGCGCGAGGATTCATTTAAATCTGGAGACGAAAACTAATGGCCGAACCGGTTCGTGCAATTTTGGCGATTGGTGGCAACCTCGGCAAGCGCCGCAAGACAATCCGCTCGGCACTCAAGGCACTAGCGGTCACACCCGGAATCAAAAAGGTGATTTGCTCACCGCTGGTTGAATCGTCGGCAGTCACGGCTGATGGCGTTGATGAATCTAAGCCAAATTATTTAAACGGTGTGGTGCAAATTCAAACCACGCTAAAGCCTAAAGAATTGCTCGAAGAAATTCGCCGCATAGAAACAGAGCACGGTCGCGTGCGATTGGAGCGTTGGGGTTCACGCACCCTAGACATTGACATCATTACCTACGGTGACGTGCTCAAGGCTGGAAAGGAATTGACCATTCCTCATCCGCGGGCATTTGAACGGGCATTTGTGTTGGTGCCCTGGGCCATGTTGGAACCCGATGCCGTTCTGCCGGGCCACGGTTATGTGAAAGAACTGGCTGCACCGATGCAGAGCGAAGTCTGGCTAGCAAAATGAGCTATCAAAAGTTAGCGCTAGAAAAATGAAGCCAACAAAAATTATGACTCTGATTGGTTGGGCGGTCTCAGCTACCACCGCCGGTTACCTGCTACCAAAACTTTTAGTGAATTCCGGCGGAGCCATCCCCATCTCGCCGTGGAACATCATCATCACGCTGCCACTAATTGGAATCGTATTGATCGTGGTTGCGATACCAATGTTTAAATATCGCAAGGCTCTGATTTCGCGAGCTAAGGATGCGGCCAAACCAAGACCCATGCCAATGAATCCGTTTTTTGCCGTGCGCTTGGTTTTGCTTGCCAAGGCGATTTCAATTTCTGGAGCAATCTTTAGCGGTTGGCACTTGGGTGTGGTCTGGTTGCAACTCACATCTCCGGTGGTTCCGTCATCCACCTTGCAAAACGTGTTGGGCCTGATTGGCGCGCTGCTCATGACGATTTGCGCAATCATCGTGGAAAGAATTTGCCGCATTCCCGATGACGGCACCGCCACTGCAAATTTGGAGTTACAGGTTGACTAGCGGCCGACTCAGCGTAGGCGTAGTTGGAGCGGGCCCGGTGGGTGCGGTGCTTGGCCAAGCTCTTGCTGCTGCAGGGCATCAAATCGTTGGCATCGCCACCACCGATGCGGCAAACATTGAGCGCGCTGAAGCACTGCTGCCGCAGGTGGCAGTTATTCCCGTACCGCAGATTATTCAGCAGTCTGATTTAGTTTTGCTGGCCATTCCCGCGGAAGAAATTGAAAAGACGGTCGCAGGCATTGCCGAGGCCGGTTTGTTTAGAGCTGGCCAATTGTTGGCGCATACCGCGGGTGAGTTTGGTTTTGGAATTTTAGAGCCCGCCGTCAGCAAGGGTGTGATTCCACTCGCGATTCACCCAGCCATGACTTTCACCGGCACCTCTGTTGATTTATCGCGAATTCGTGAGAGCTTTTTTGCAGTAGCCGCACCCAATGTTGCGTTGCCGATCGCCCAAGCGCTGGTGATTGAGATGGGTGCTGAGCCCATTGTGATTTCCGAACAAGACAGAAAAACCTACTTTGAGGCAATCAGCGTTGCGAACAATTTCTCAAAGCTCATCGTTAATCAATCAATTGGCTTACTAGAGTCAGTGGGAGTAGAAAACGCGCGATCGGTTTTGGCACCGGTGATTCGAAGCGCGGTAGAAGAAGCCTTAGCCGAAGGTCACGTTCCAATCGACCCAGAGGAATTGCTGAACTAATGCAAAGAGTGTCCGGCATCAACGAACTCACCGCCGCGGTTGAAGCCGCTAAAAAAGATGGCCTAGAAGTTGCATTTGTGCCAACCATGGGAGCACTGCACGAGGGGCACCTCTCTCTAATTAAAGAAGCACGCAGGCACGCAGCTTTTGTGGTGGTTTCAATTTTTGTGAACCCATTGCAGTTTGGCGCCGGTGAAGATTTTGAAAAGTATCCGCGGGCAATTGAAGAAGACGCCGAGAAGCTTGATGGCATCGGGGTATCGGTGTTGTTCACCCCAACCGTGAATGACCTGTACCGCGGAAATTTGAATGTCAGCGAAAGCGCCGGGCACATCGGCGAACTTTACGAGGGGTCCGCCCGGCCAGATCACTTTGACGGAATGCTCACCGTGGTGGCAAGACTCTTTGAGGCGGTGAAGCCAAATTACGCGGTGTTTGGCGCCAAGGATGCGCAACAGGTTTACCTGGTCAAGCAGTTGGCCGCACAAAAATTTACCGGCATCGAAATAATCGTTGCGCCAACAATTCGCGAATCAAACGGTCTTGCGCTTTCAAGCAGAAATCGATATTTGAGCCCAGCCGATCACAAGGTGGCCGAACACATTTCGGCCGCGCTGCGAAGTGCACAGCAGGCTGCGAGCACACCGGGTGGCTCGCCACAGTCGGTGCTCCAGGCAGCTACTACAGAGATGACTAAGGCACCTGAGGCTAAACTTGATTACATCGCCCTTGTCGACGCCGACACCTTTGAGGCCGTCAACGACGGATTCACCGGCCGGGCAATTTTGCTCATCGCAGCCGTGGTGGGCGAGACCCGATTGATCGACAACACCGAAATCACGTTTTAGGAGCACCCGCATGAGCCAGGACACAAACGCCACTGGCAGTGTCAACCCAGACATTGAGCAAGATTCAGAACAGGATCTGCCAGAGCAAATCGCGGTTCGCCTTGCCAAGCGAGAGCGCCTCAACGAGATGGGCGATGCTTACCCGGTTAGCCTGCCAATCACCCACACCATCGACGGAGTTCGTGCCGCCTACCCAGATCTAGACACCGATGTTGCCACCGGTGACAAGGTGGCACTGGCTGGTCGAATTGTTTTTCAGCGCAACACCGGAAAGCTTTGCTTTGCAACCCTGCAGGCCGGTTCTGGCCAGCGCATCCAGGCCATGCTGTCTCTCGACAAGGTGGGCGAAGCCCGCCTGGAACAGTGGAAAGAACTGGTTGACCTTGGCGACCACGTTTTCGTTGCCGGCGAAGTAATTACTTCAAAGCGCGGCGAGCTTTCGATTCTTGCCGACGAGTGGCTAATGGCTGCTAAGACCATTCGACCACTCCCTAACCTGCACAACGAACTAGGCGAGGAATACCGCGTTCGCCACCGCTACATTGACCTAATCGTGCGCGATCGTGCTCGCGAGGTAGTGCAGATTCGCTCAAAGGTTATGCAGTCACTGCGCCGCACCTTTGAACAAGAGGCATTCCTTGAGGTTGAGACCCCAATGCTGCAGACCCTGCACGGCGGTGCATCGGCTCGCCCATTCAAGACCCACTCAAACGCCTTTGATACAGAGCTATTCCTGCGTATTGCACCCGAGCTGTTCTTGAAACGAGCGGTGGTTGGTGGCATTGACCGAGTGTTTGAAATCAACCGCAACTTCCGCAACGAGGGTGCCGACCGCACCCACTCACCGGAGTTCGCCATGCTTGAGGCCTACCAGGCGTACGGCGACTACAACTCAATTGCCGATCTAACTCAGAAGCTAATTCAGAACGCGGCGATGGATGTTTTTGGAACTCATCAGGTGGTTCTGGAAGACGGCGAAATCAACGACCTAGGCGGCGAGTGGCCACGCATCTCAATGTATGAGTCATTGAGCGAAGCTTGCGGTCAGACCATCACACCAGAAACACCGATATCCGAGCTCAAGAAACTGGCAGCATCGGTGGAAATTGAGATTGAACACCCGCTAGCTGGTAAGTACGTTGAAGAACTATGGGAGCACTTTGTGAAGGGCAATCTAGTAAAGCCAACCTTCGTAATTGACTTCCCGGTTGATACCTCACCGCTAACCCGCGATCACCGCTCCAAGAGTGGCGTGGTGGAAAAGTGGGACCTCTACATTCGCGGCTATGAACAAGCCACTGGCTACTCGGAGCTGGTTGACCCGGTTATTCAGCGCGAGCGTTTTGTTGAGCAGGTGACTTTGGCCGCGGCCGGAGACCCAGAGGCAATGAAGCTTGATGAGGACTTTTTGAAGGCACTGGAGTTCGGCATGCCACCATCGGGTGGAATGGGAATGGGTATCGACCGCCTGCTAATGAGCCTTACCGGCCTTGGCATTCGCGAGACCATCATGTTCCCGCTGGTCAAATAGCAAGTAATTCTCAGCATCGAAAGTTAAGGTCAAGTCATGGATCTACAAATTCTTTGGGACGCCCTGCTCTCAATAATCCCACCAGCCCTGGTTGGAGTGCTGTTTTACGTGATTATGCGCGGGATTTTTCGTGCCGATGCCACCGAACGCAAGGTTTACTCGGAGATTGAGGCCGAGATGAGAGCCGCCCGGGATGCCGAAGTTGTGGCCAAGGCACCAAAATCAGGCCCAAAATCGGCCCAAAAAGTGACCAAAACGACTAAAAAATAGTCTTTGGTGCGACACGCCGATACGCATTGCGATAACTACATCTAGTGGCATAAACTCAAGGAACAACTAAATAAGCCATTTTTCGGGGGAAATCAGTGAAATTCTGTGCCATTCCGCCACCTCTTGCCTCAAATAGACGCGGAGATCCTGATTACTGGCCTAAAAGTACGTTTTGAGGAGATTTTTATGAGCATCACCGTTTACACGTTGCCATCATGCGTTCAGTGCGACAGCACCAAGAAGCTGTTGGATCGCAACGAACTTGAGTACGCAGTTATCGACATGAGCCAGGACGAAGCAGCATTGGAGCTAGTTAAGTCACTTGGTTATGCGGCTGCACCGGTTGTTATCGCAGGAGACAGCCACTGGTCGGGTTTCCGTCCAGACAAGATCTCTGAAATCGCAGCAGCCTAAGCGGCCCGCTCGATTCAAGCTGATCAGATTCAAAATAGCTAAGACTCAAACCGACTAGATATCTTGTGTTCGACATCGTTTACTTCTCAAACGTGTCAGAGAACACAAAAAGATTTGTCGACAAGTTAGGGATTCGGAACTTTCGAATCCCTCTCTACGCGACAGACGAACACCTTCAAGTTTCGGCTCCATATGTTTTGATCTCTCCGACCTACGGTTTGGGAGACGACGAGACAAGTGTTCCGAAGCAGGTAATTCGTTTTTTGAACGACCCCGTCAACAGAAGTTTTTTGAAGGCAGTTATCGGTGCCGGAAACACAAACTTTGGTGACAAGTACTGCAGAGCTGCTGAAGTGATCGCAAGAAAAACTTCAGTTCCGCTGATTTACAAAATTGAATTATTGGGTACGCCGAATGACGTAGCCACCGTAAAAGAAAAGATGGAACTCCTTTGGAAACTACAGTGATGCCAAAGCCTCGCGGCAACTACAGCTACCACGAGCTAAACGCGATGCTTAACCTTTACGATGCCAACGGAAAGATCCAGTTCGATAAAGATAAGGAAGCTGCCCGCGAGTACTTCCTAGAGCACGTAAACATGAGCACCGTGTTCTTCCACTCGCTACGTGAGCGCCTTGACTACCTGGTCGAGCACGAATACTACGAGCCAGGGTTCCTACAGACTTATTCATTTGAGTTCATCGAAGAGCTCACCAAGCTTGCTTACTCATACAAGTTCCGCTTCCAGTCATTCTTAGGCGCATACAAGTTCTACACCTCATACGCGCTTAAGACTTTTGATGGCGCACGCTACCTAGAGCGTTTCGAAGACCGCGTGGTAATGGTTGCGCTAACCCTTGCTGAAGGTAATGAAGAAACCGCACGCATGTTGGTAGATGAAATGATCACCGGTCGTTTCCAGCCGGCAACACCAACTTTCCTTAACTGCGGCAAGGCGCAGCGCGGCGAGTTCGTATCTTGCTTCTTGCTACGCACCGAAGACAACATGGAGTCAATCGCTCGCGCGATTAACTCATCACTGCAGCTTTCAAAGCGCGGTGGCGGTGTTGCGCTATCACTAACCAACATTCGCGAATCTGGCGCTCCGATCAAGAAGATAGAGGGACAGTCATCGGGTGTTATTCCAGTTATGAAGATGCTCGAGGATGCATTCTCTTACGCCAACCAGCTAGGTGCGCGTCAGGGTGCGGGTGCGGTTTACCTAAACGTTCACCACCCAGACATCATGAAGTTCCTGGACACCAAGCGTGAGAATGCCGATGAGAAGATTCGCATCAAGACCCTGAGCCTTGGTGTTGTTGTTCCAGACGTGACCCTTGAGTTGGCTAAGAATAACGACGATATGTACCTGTTCTCTCCTTACGATGTTGAGAAGGTCTACGGCGTTCCGTTCAGCGACATCTCAGTTACTGAGAAGTACCAAGAGATGGTTGACGATGCACGCATCAAGAAGACCAAGATCAAGGCGCGTCAGCTTTTCGAGACAATTGCCGAACTACAGTTTGAGTCTGGATACCCATACATCGTTTACGAAGACACCGTAAACCGTGAGAACCCAATTGAGGGTCGCATCAACATGTCGAACCTTTGCTCTGAGATTCTTCAGGTGAACACCCCAACTACCTACAACGCAGACCTGAGCTACGACAAGGTGGGCAAGGATATCTCTTGCAACCTTGGCTCACTCAACATTGCGATGGCCATGGACTCACCTGACTTTGGTCGCACCATTGAGGCTGCCATTCGTGCGCTAACCGCGGTTTCTGACTTGAGCGACATTGATTCAGTAACTTCAATCAAGTACGGTAACGAGCAGTCACACGCAATTGGCCTTGGCCAGATGAACCTGCACGGTTACCTGGCACGCGAGCGCGTTCACTACGGCTCAGAAGAGGGCATCGACTTCACCAACATCTACTTCTACACCGTTTTGTTCCACGCACTGAAGGCATCTAACAAGATAGCAATCGAGCGCGGCAAGACCTTTGGTGGATTTGAGAAGTCAAAGTACGCCACCGGTGAGTTCTTTGAGAAGTATGTTTCAAAGGAATGGAAGCCAGCGACTCCAAAGGTTGCCGAGCTATTCGCCAAGGCTGGAATTGCAATTCCAGACCAGACCGACTGGACTCAGTTGAAGAACAGCGTGATGACTCACGGTATCTACAACCAAAACCTTCAGGCGGTGCCACCGACCGGATCGATTTCTTACATCAACAACTCAACCAGCTCGATTCACCCGGTTGCGTCAAAGATTGAAATTCGTAAGGAAGGAAAGTTGGGTCGCGTTTACTACCCAGCCCCGTTCTTGACCAACGACAACCTTGAGTACTACGAGGATGCCTACGAGATTGGCCCAGAAAAGATAATCGCGACCTACGCCGCTGCCACCCAGCACGTAGATCAGGGTCTATCGCTGACACTGTTCTTCAAAGACACCGCAACCACTCGCGATGTTAACAAGGCGCAGATTCAGGCTTGGCGCGCAGGAATCAAGACCATTTACTACGTACGTATTCGTCAGATGGCGCTGGAAGGCACCGAAGTTGGCGAGTGCGTAAGTTGCATGCTGTAGAAATTTTTCAGCATAAAAACCGCTTAAGATAAATAACCCAAGATTCAAGAAGAGAGAACACGATGGCAACCACAACACTTGCTGGTATCACTCGTCCGGTCAACTGGAACAAGCTCGAGGACTCAATGGACCTTGATGTTTGGAACCGACTGACCTCTAACTTCTGGCTGCCTGAAAAGGTGCCGATGTCTAACGACATCCCATCATGGGCAACCCTGACTCCTCAGGAGCAAAACCTGACCCGTCACGTGTTCACCGGTCTGACCATGCTGGACACCATTCAGGGAACCGTGGGAGCCATTTCACTAATTCCTGATGCACTGACCTCACACGAAGAAGCTGTTTACACCAACATCGCCTTCATGGAGTCGGTGCACGCCAAGAGCTACTCATCGATCTTCTCTACCCTGTGTTCAACAGAAGAGATTGAAGAGGCTTTCCGCTGGGCAGAAGAGAACCCTTACCTGCAGAAGAAGGCCGAGATCATTCTTGGCTACTACCGCGGTGACGACCCGCTAAAGCGTAAGGTGGCTTCAACCCTGCTTGAGTCATTCCTGTTCTACTCAGGTTTCTACCTACCTATGTACTGGTCATCACGCGCCAAGCTCACCAACACCGGTGACTTGATTCGCTTGATCATTCGTGACGAAGCCATTCACGGTTACTACATTGGCTACAAGTTCCAGAAGCAAATGGAACTAGAGACCCAGGAGCGTCGCGACGAGCTGAAGTCTTACACCTACGACTTGCTTCTAGAGCTATACGAAAACGAAATCAAGTACACCGCGGATCTATATGACCCACTTGGCTTGACCGAGGACGTAAAGCACTTCCTGCACTACAACGCAAATAAGGCCCTGATGAACCTAGGTTTTGACCCGTTGTTCCCTAAGGAAGTTTCAGAAGTTAGCCCGGCAATCTTGTCTGCACTGTCACCAAACGCAGATGAGAACCACGACTTCTTCTCAGGATCAGGTTCGTCATACGTTATCGGTAAGCACGAAGCTACCGAAGACGATGACTGGGACTTCTAACAGATCATTTCCTAAGGCCGGGCTCGCATTTGTGGGCCCGGCTTTAGCAACTGGTGTTGCCTATATAGATCCAGGCAACGTGGCCACAAACCTAACCGGCGGAGCGCGCTTTGGCTACGCGCTTATTTGGGTAATTGTTTTTGCCAACATCGGTGCCTGGTTGGTTCAATATCTTTCCGCAAAGCTGGCGATTGCCAGCGGCAAATCCATGGCGGAACTACTGGGTTCGGCAATCAAAAAACGTTGGCTGCGTTTGCTTTATTGGCTGCAAGCCGAGGCCATGATTCTGGCCACCGAGTTGGCCGAAATCGTGGGTGGCGCGATTGCCCTGCACCTGCTGTTTGGTCTCAATCCAATATTTGGTGCGGTAATAGTTGGCGCAGCGGCGTTCCTGATTTTGTCACTTGCGCGTCAAGAAAAAGTTGGCATCTTTATTGCCGTTGTGGTCGGCCTGATGGCCGTGACGATTATTGGATTTGTATCCAGTCTCTTCACAAGTCAGATTGACGCGGCAGCACTTGCCCTTGGACTGGTGCCGCAAATTTCAGAGCGCGATGAACTGTTTTTGGCGCTTGGTATTTTAGGCGCCACCATCATGCCGCACGCAATCTACGTTCACTCGGCGCTAACCGCCGAGCGTTTTGGCAAAGCCAAAGATGACGAAAAGCGTCGCCTACTTAAGTGGACCAGGCTAGACGTTTCAGTTGCCATGGGAATTGCCGGCATTGCCAACATCGGTATTTTGTTGGTTGGTGCGGTCACAGTTGCCGGCGATGTTGAAGAGGTGACCATTGACTCAGCCGTGGCACACATTTCGGAATTCCACGGTCAGATCTTTGGCACCATGTTTGCCATCGGCCTGCTGGCCTCCAGCCTGGCTTCGTCAGCGGTGGGTGGCTACGCAGGGGCATCGGTGATGAGCGGGCTGACCAACCTAAAGGTCAGCGCTCGGGTCAGACGTCTGATCTCAATAGTGCCATCGGTGTTGATTCTGGCCCTGGTGCCCGACTCCACCGCGGTGCTGGTGATCAGTCAGATTGCCTTGGCCTTTGGCTTGCCGCTGGCCCTGGGGCCGCTGGTTTGGCTGACCGGTCAGAGCAAGCTGATGGGCAAGTACGTTAACCGTCTTCGCACCAAACTGCTTGCCGGCCTGCTGCTGGCCATTCTGGTTGGACTCAACGCGTGGAGCCTGCTTCCTATCGCCTGACCAACCGGCGCTGATTTACCCCATAGCGAACAGGCCACAAAAGGGTGGCAAGGCAACCTAGCATTTTTACATACGGTTCAATTGGGCTGGCAAAGGAGTAAAAATGTTCGAGAAATTCACCGATAAGGCTCGTCGCGTTGTGGTGTTGGCTCAAGAAGAAGCCAAGCTGCTGAATCACAACTACATCGGTACCGAACACATTCTTTTGGGTTTGATTCACGAGGGCGAGGGAGTGGCCGCAAAGGCACTTGAGTCGCTGGGCATCAATCTTGATTCCGTGCGCGAGCAGGTTCAGGAAATCATCGGCCAGGGTCAGCAGGCACCAACCGGACACATTCCTTTTACTCCGCGTGCAAAAAAAGTTTTGGAACTTTCACTTCGTGAAGCTCTACAGCTTGGTCACTCATACATCGGCACCGAACACCTATTGCTTGGTTTGATTCGCGAGGGTGAAGGCGTTGCGGCTCAGGTGCTTACCAAATTGGGCGCCGACACCAACCGCGTGCGTCAGCAAGTAATTCAATTGCTTTCTGGTTTCCAGGGTAAAGAAGCGGTTGCCGTTGGTGGCGACACATCAGAAAAGCAAAAGGGCTCACAAATTCTTGACCAGTTTGGTCGCAACCTAACTCAAGCCGCCGCAGACGGAAAACTTGACCCGGTGATTGGTCGCGAACGTGAGATTGAGCGCGTGATGCAAATTCTTTCTCGTCGCGGAAAGAACAACCCAATCCTGATTGGTGAACCGGGTGTTGGTAAGACCGCTGTTGTTGAAGGTTTAGCTCAGGCAATCATCAATGGCAACGTTCCTGAAACTTTGAAGGGCAAGCAGCTCTACACCCTAGACATGGGTTCTTTGATTGCGGGCTCACGTTACCGCGGTGACTTTGAAGAGCGCCTAAAGAAAGTGACCAAAGAGATTCGCACTCGCGGCGACATCATCACTTTCATCGATGAAATTCACACCCTGGTCGGAGCCGGTGCTGCCGAGGGCGCGATTGACGCCGCCTCAATCTTGAAGCCACTACTGGCCCGTGGTGAGCTGCAGACCATCGGTGCTACAACTCTTGATGAATACCGCAAGCACTTTGAAAAAGACGCCGCGCTTACCCGCCGCTTTCAGCAGGTAATGGTTAACGAGCCGTCACTGCCACAGGCAATCAATATCTTGAAGGGTCTGCGCGACCGCTACGAGGTGCACCACAAGGTGTCAATCACCGACAGCGCGCTAGTTGCCGCGGCTCAGCTTTCTGACCGCTACATCACCGATCGCTTCTTGCCAGACAAGGCGATTGACCTGATCGACGAGGCCGGTGCCCGTTTGCGTCTTTCGATTTTGTCGTCACCTCCGGAGCTTCGCGAGATCGAAGAGAAGATTGTTGCCATCAGGGTTGAAAAAGAAAAGGCAATCGAGGACCAGGACTTTGAGTTGGCCGCATCAAAGCGTGACCAAGAAAAGCAGCTGAACATTGAGCGCGTAAAGATGGAGAAGCAGTACCGTGCTGGCTCAGTTGCCGCGCAGGGAATTGTTGACGAGGGTCTAATTGCCGAGGTGCTTGCTCAGGCCACCGGCATTCCAGTATTCAAGTTGACTGAGGAAGAAAGCGCCAAGCTGATCTTCATGGAAGACGAGTTGCACAAGCGTGTGATTGGCCAAGAAGACGCCATCAGCGCGATCTCCAAGTCAATCCGTCGTCAGCGTGCTGGCTTGAAGGACCCAAACCGCCCATCGGGTTCATTCATCTTTGCCGGACCTACCGGTGTTGGTAAGACAGAGCTGGCCAAGGCGCTGGCAGAGTTCCTCTTCGACGACGAAGGTGCGTTGATCTCACTAGACATGTCTGAATACGGCGAGAAGCACACCGTGTCTCGTTTGTTTGGTGCGCCTCCGGGCTTCGTTGGATTCGAAGAGGGTGGCCAGCTAACAGAGAAGGTTCGCCGCAAGCCATTCAGCGTTGTGCTGTTCGACGAGATTGAAAAGGCTCACCCAGATATCTTCAACTCACTGTTGCAGATTCTTGAAGAGGGTCGTTTGACTGATGGTCAGGGTCGCGTTGTTGACTTTAAGAACACCATCATCATCATGACCACCAACCTTGGTACTCGTGATATTTCTCGCGGTGCGATGGGCTTCAACCTTGAGGGCGACAACGCCAACGACTACGAGCGCATGAAGGGCAAAGTCAATGAGGAGCTTAAGAAGAGCTTCCGTCCGGAGTTCCTAAACCGCGTTGACGAGACCATCGTGTTCCCTCAGCTCATCAAGAGCGAGTTAGTTCAGATTGTTGATCTGTTCATCAAGCGCCTTGCTGTTCGTCTAGAGGACCGTGACATGACAATCTCGGTAACTCAGGCCGCTAAGGACCGTTTGATTGAGATTGGCTTTGACCCAACGCTGGGTGCTCGACCATTGCGTCGTGCAGTGCAGCGTGAAATCGAGGACAAGCTCAGCGAGAAAATCATGCACGGAGAACTCAAGAATGCGTCACACATTGACGTTGATTTTGTAAACGGTGAATTCACCTTTAGTTCTCGTTTGCACTCAGCGCCGGTAGTTGTAGGCGGACCGATTGGTGAACTAGAAGCATAGTTTAGGCGTCATCTGTTTTTGGGTGGCATAACTATGCTTAAAGGATGACCAGCAAGATCAACGTAAGGCCTGCCCGCACCGCAGACGTAAAGGCAATTCAGGCCATGCGTCAGGAGCTTGAGGGCTCAAAGGTGCTACTTGGTCACGAACTGGTCAGTCTTTATGAAGCGGTGCCAGAGTTCTTGGTGGCAGTTGACGAATCTGGCCAGGTCATTGGTGCCGGCGCGCTGCACGTCATGTGGGAAGATCTAGCCGAAGTTCGCTCAATGGTGGTTCGTGAAAACCTAAGGGGAACCGGAGTGGGTCACGCGGTGCTCGAGGCTCTGCTGGCCAAGGCTGAATCGGTGGGCATCAAGCGGGTATTTTGCCTGACCTTTGAAACCGAATTCTTTGGCAAGCACGGCTTCAAGGAAATTTCTGATGTTCCGGTTGATGAGGTCACCTTTGAACAGATGGTGCGTTCCCACGACGACGGTGTTGCAGAGTTCTTGGATCTAGCCCGGGTTAAGCAGAACACTTTGGGCAACACCCGAATGCTCA
The DNA here is from genome assembly GCF_000699505.1 of Rhodoluna lacicola. Taxonomy (NCBI): domain Bacteria; kingdom Bacillati; phylum Actinomycetota; class Actinomycetes; order Micrococcales; family Microbacteriaceae; genus Rhodoluna; species Rhodoluna lacicola. Next base: position 177,141 of record NZ_CP007490.1, read on the forward strand.
AGACCCTTTAATTTCAAAGCCAGCAGCCTAAAGGCATTTATAAGGTTCGCTGGATACTCTATTTTTATGAGTAATTCGCGTCACGACCCAAGAAACCGCCAGCGTCCGGTTGCTCGCAGCAAGTCTGTTTACCTGCGTCGCCGGATTATCGCTCTGGTTGTGTTGGCAGCCCTGGTGGCTTTGGTGGGGGGTCTGGTGGCGGCAGCCGTTAGCTTTGTGCAGGGAATCTTTGGTGGCGGTAGCGCAGCCCCCGGTGGGTCAAATGCCAATGGCACTGTTGCGGCGTGTGCCGCCGAGAGCATTTTGCTTGAGCCAATTGTTGGTGATGCAAACGCCAATCCGCAGGCCAGTTTTGACACCGGGATAAATCCGTTCTTTGGTTATCGGATTACCAATGTGGGGGCTAAAGACTGCACCTTTGACGTAGGTGGCAAGGGCACCTTCTTTACTGTTACCAGCGGTAGCGAAACCATTTGGACTTCAGAAAATTGCGATCGGACGGCTTTGACCTCTGCGGTACTCACTTTGAAACCTAACGAACCCATTAAGAGCCCAATGAGTGATTGGTACCGAGTCAAATCTTCATCAACGGGCTGTGGAGCAGAGCAGGCACCGGTTACTGCTGGCGGAGCTTCGTATCACCTCAGCGTTGAAGTTGGCGGAGCGGTTTCTAAGGAAACCTCACAGTTCATCCTGAATTGAGCAGAATCACTCGCCAACAAGACCAAGACTTAAAATTCTTTTTTCTGGTCTCTTCTGATCATCAAGTAATCGATAGGAAGATGGAGTCATATCCATTTCGGCAAGAAACTGACGATTGAAATTTGCCAGATTGGTGTAGCCACTGGCGGCACAAATGCTTGAAATTGTTTCGTTAGTGTCTTCTAGCATTCGGCAGGCGTGGGCAATGCGCATCTTTCGCACCATTTCACTAAAGGTAAGACCGCTGGCTTTTTTGAAGTACTTTGAGAAAGTTGGTTCCGACATGTGGGCACGCTTTGCTGCCTCTGACATGCGAATGTTTTTAGTTAGGTTGTCAAAAATATATTTCACGCCGGACTCCACTGCTGAAATGCCTTCATCGCTTGCGTTAGGTGTAAACCACTGCTTGGCAATGGTTTGTTTTTCTTTCTTCGGTGCTTCAGCAAAGAGCACTAAGAGTGCAAGCAAGTGCAATATCCTTCGAGTACCAGAGCTTGAATTCACTGCTTCAATTTCTTTTGCGGCGCGCTTAGCAGTTTCACCGGAGTAGATAATTCCCTGACTTGATTCCTTTAGCAGAGGTTTTAAGTCACGCAACTCAGGCATTGTTTCCATTAGGCCGTTTATAAATTCTGGTAAGAACTGAATCACTGCATCGCGATTCTTTATTACTTGACCTGGTTGCAAATTACTCATCCAGTCGTGTGGCAAGCCTGAACCAATAAATGCCACGTGGCCAGCCTCAAAGGTTCCGATCACATCACCGATTAGGTAACTTCCGGTTCCCTCACGAATTAGGTGAATCTCGTATTCCGGGTGGTATTGCCAGCGCGCGATCTCGGCTGGAAAGTCGTGTGAGAAGCTGCGGAATGAGTGGAATGGGTTTGGTGGAATTACCTCAAGAGCAGCCGGTTTACCCAACAGGTTTTGCGCGATTTTTTCGGGCTGTAGCGTTTTTGGGGGTAACGGATTCATAACACTAATTTTCCTAAACTCGGTTTTTAGGGCATTTGCGTGAGTACAAAAAGCGCACTCTTAAATACACACTTTGCCTCTATTTTGCGGGTCTTGCGAGTATCTGATACTTTTTTGCCGATACTATTTTTCCAAATTGGTATTTTTTTGCTTGGCAAAATAGTACCAGTATTTGATGTCATTTGAACCATGAAGTTACTTCTTTGTTATCAAGCCATATGTAACTTCTAAATACAGATCAGCGCATTGGCGCTATCTTCCCGGTGAAAATCCGGAAAAACATGTAGCAACGAAAACAAGGGAGTATCAATGCTTTTGAAGAAGCGCGCAATGACCCTTGGTGCAATGCTGGGTATCTCAGCTCTAGCACTAAGCGGATGTGTATCAGATGCAGGCGCAGGGGAAGACGTAACTCTTACCTTGGCAACTGTTAACAACGGAAACATGGTTGACATGGAGTCGCTAAAGGGCGAGTTCGAGGCAGCCAACCCAGGTATCAAGGTTAACTTCCAGGTTATGGAAGAAGGCGACCTTCGTAGCGCAGTAACCGCTGACGTGGCTAACGCAGCTGGACAGTATGACATCGTGACTATCGGTGCTTACGAAGTTCCACAGTGGGGCGCTAACGGTTGGCTAACTGACCTAACTGCTGATCTAGCCGACGATACATACGACGTAGAGGACATCTTGCCTCCAGTTCGTTCAGCTCTATCAGTTGACGGCAAGCAGTACGCTGTTCCTTTCTACGGTGAGTCATCAATCCTTATGTACAACAAGGAAATTCTTGATGCTGCCGGTCAGAAGATTTCAAACAACCCAACCTGGCAAGAAGTTGCAAAGGTTGCAAAGGCTGTAAAGACCAAGGACACCGCAGGTATCTGTCTACGCGGCAAGCCTGGTTGGGGTGACTTGTTCGCTCCTCTAACTACCGTGGTTCAGACTTTCGGTGGTAGCTGGTACGACATGAACTGGGATGCACAGGTTAACTCACCAGCATTCGTAGAGGCAGTTACTTTCTACAAGAACTTGCTTGACGAGGCTGGCCAGCCAAACCCAGTTGACTACAGCTTCAACGAGTGCATGAACGCACTTAAGGAAGGAAAAGTTGCAATGTGGTACGACGCATCTGTAGCTGCTTCATTCCTAGAAGCTGATGACTCACCTGTAAAGGGCAAGCTTGCATACGCACACGCTCCGGTTGTAAAGACCAAGGAGTCAGGTTGGCTATGGAGCTGGAACCTAGCTGTTCCAGCTAACACCCAGCACAAGGATGCAGCTATCAAGTTCATCAAGTGGGCAACCTCAAAGGAATACCACAACCTAGTTGGAACAAAGCTTGGTTGGTCAAAGGTTCCACCTGGCGCACGTATCTCAACCTACGAGATTCCTGAGTACAAGGAAGCAGCAAAGGCTTACGCCCCAATTACCCTAGAGGTAATGAACGCTGTGAACCCAGTACAGCCTGGTGTAAACCCTCAGCCTTGGGTTGGTATCCAGTACGTAGCAATCCCTGAGTTCCAGGAAGTTGGAAACCAGGTTGCTCAGCTAGTAGCTGATGCGATTGCTGGACGCACCACCGTCAAGGAAGCACTTGATGCCGGTCAGAAGATCGCTCAAGTAGCTGGTGACGCACACAAGTAAAAAGCAGTAAAAAAGTAGTTCCCGGGGCCGGCCGATTTCCGGTTGGTCCCGGGAAACTATTTCTAGTAGTAAACAAAAACGCACTAAAAATTTTGACAAGGAAGTTCTCACGATGGCCTCAAAAACAACCGCTGCAGTTCCGGTTGTGAAGCAAAAGACTTATCTGAAAAAGGTCCGCCTTTCTCGTGCACTTATTCTTCCAGCTCTGATTTTCAGCATTGTGCTGACTCAGATTCCTTTCCTTGTCACCATATATTTCTCCACCCTTGAGTGGAACCTACTTAAGCCGACTGAAGTCAAGTTCGCGTGGTTTGAAAACTATCTAGCGGTTTTTGAAAAGGGTGACCTGCTGCCAGCAACAATTTCAACAGTGGGCATCACATCACTATCGGTGATTTTTTCTGTGGTCCTTGGCTTGGTGCTTGCCATCTTGCTCGACAGAAAATTCCGAGGCCAGGCACTAGCTCGCACTCTGCTAATCACTCCGTTTCTGCTGATGCCGGCGGCTGCGTCACTGATTTGGAAGTACTCAATGTTCGACAGCAACGTGGGCATTCTTAGCTGGGTCACCGAGGTTTTGGGTGGCACACCAATTCAGTGGACCACCGATCTACCGTTCGCAGTGGTTGTAATCATGCTGACCTGGCAGTACACGCCATTCATGATGCTGATTCTGTTGGCGGGTTTGCAGAGCCAGAGCCGTGAGGTGCTTGAAGCTGCATCGGTTGACGGCGCCGGAGCCTGGCGAACCTTTCAATGGATTACCCTGCCGCACCTTCGTCAGTATGTAGAAATTGCTGTGCTGCTTGGCACGATCATGCTGCTGCAGGTGTTTGACCCGATTGCGATTATCACCAAGGGCACCGGAGGCACCAAGACCCTTTCTTACCTCTTGTATGAAAGAGCATTCGTTGGTCTGAACGTGGGTGAGGCCGCTGCCTATGGTGTGGTCACCGTGTTGTTGACCATCGTGGTTGCGACTGTCGCGCTGCGCAATTTGTTCAAGGTGTTTATGGATGGAGGTAACCGCTAATGCGTAATCTAAAAGGCAATCTAATTACAGCGGGAACCTGGGTAATTGTGCTGCTGTTCTTCTTCCCGGTTTTCTGGATGTTCATCAACGCATTCAAGAGTGAGCAGGATGCATCAGCGATTCCGCCAACCATTTTCTTTGAACCGGATCTTGGTGGTTTCCAACGGCTTATGGACCGCGGCATGATTGACTACCTAACCAACTCGGTGACCTCAAGCGTGGTGTCTACCGTAATCGTGCTTTTGCTGGCCATTCCTGCGGCCTACGCGCTTTCAATTCGTCCAATCAAGAGTGTGCAGGATGCACTATTCTTCTTCATCTCAACTAGGTTCATGCCCGCCGCAGCTTCACTGCTGCCGCTGTACATGATCTTCAAGAGTTTGGGAATGCTAGACAACATCAACGCTTTGTCACTGGTTTACGCAGCCATGAACTTGCCAATTGCAGTTTGGATGATGCGCTCATTCTTCAACGAGGTACCAATTGACATCGTTGAGGCGGCTCAGATTGATGGAGCCAACTTCCGCACCGAGCTGATTCGAATTGTTTTGCCAATCGTCCTGCCCGGTATTGCAGCGGTGGCGCTAATTTGTTTCATCTTCTCTTGGAACGAGTACTTCTTGGCTACTCTGCTGACCACGTCAGACGCCAAAACAGCACCTCCGTTCCTTGCATCTTTTGTTGACGGTCGAGGCTTGTTCCTAGGTGTGCTCTCAGCTGCAGCCATGGTTGCCGCTCTTCCGGTTTTGATTGCCGGTTGGGTTGCTCAGAAGCAATTGGTTCGTGGTCTAGCGATGGGTGCAGTGAAGTAACAATGGCACAGCTTTCTATGGCGACTCTTAAGGATGTTTCCCCAGGTGTGGCGACACCTAATTACGACCGCACCCAATTGAAGACCGGCATTGTGCACTTTGGTGTGGGTGGTTTTCACCGCGCACATATGGCCATGACCATCGACCGCTTGCTAAACGCGGGCCTCGCGAAAGAGTGGGCAATCTGCGGAGTGGGCTTGCTGGAGCACGATCGCAAAATGCGCGACGTGTTTGCCGAACAGGATTGTCTTTACACCTTGGTTCTAAAGCACCCCGATGGTCGCCGCGAAACATCGGTGATTGGCAGCATTGTTGATTACATTTTTGCTCCCGATGACCCACAGGTACTGCTTGAAAAGCTGGCTAGCCCAGATACCAAGATTGTCTCGCTAACCATCACCGAGGGTGGCTACAACTTTGATCGGGTAACCGGCGAGTTTATGGCGGAGACCCCGGCCGTTGCTGCCGACCTGCAGGCTAACGCTGTGCCGTCAACCGCATTTGGTTACATCATTGAGGGACTTCGACTTCGCAGAGAACGCGGCATTGCTCCGTTTACCGTTCAATCCTGTGACAACATCCAGGCCAACGGTGAGGTGGCCAAGAAAATGTTTACGGCTTTTGCCAAGCTCAAGGATGCCGAACTAGGCGCTTGGGTTGAGACCAACGTGCATTTCCCCAACTCAATGGTTGACCGAATCACCCCGGTGACATCTGCAGAAGACATCGCCGAGGTACCAACCCTGACTGGTCTTGAAGACAAGTGGCCGGTTGTTGCGGAACCTTTCTTTCAGTGGGTAATCGATGACGAATTCAGTCTTGGTCGTCCGCCCCTCGAAGAGGCAGACGTGCAGATGGTTAAAGACGTTATGCCCTACGAGTTGATGAAGCTGCGTCTGTTGAACGCAAGCCATCAAGGCCTAACCTATTTCGGTTACCTAAGTGGATACCGATACGCCCACGAGGCAACTACAGATCCGGCGATTGCGAAGTTCTTGTTGAACTACATGGAGCACGAGGCAACGCCAACCCTGTTGCCGGTGCCGGGAGTGGACCTAAACGGGTATCGCCACATGCTCATTGAGCGCTTCTCTAACCCAGAAGTAAAAGACACTTTGGCCCGCCTATGCGCGGAGTCTTCCGACCGTATTCCTAAGTGGTTGGTTCCGGTCATCCATGAGCGCTTAGCTCAAGGGGGAGACGTCACCCTATCGGCTGCAATTGTGGCGAGCTGGGCTCGCTATGCAGAAGCAATCGACGAACAGGGTGAGCCAATAAACGTAGTTGATCCTCTTAAGGATGAGTTGATTGCCATCGCAAAGACTCAACGCGAACACCCATTGGCTTTTATTGAAAATAGACAGCTGTTTGGCAACCTCGTTGATAACGAAAAATTCACCAAGCCTTACTTGGCAGCGCTGAACTCGCTGTTTGAAGTCGGTGCGCACAAAACAGTTGAAGCATTAGTCAAGTAGAAATAAAGCAGAGAGAACTTGAATGAGTAACACAATGAGGGCGTCTTACCTGCTCAAGCAAGGTGAAGTGGCAGTCAAGGAAATTTCGATTCCAGAACTAGCCGCTGATGAGGTCTTAGTAAAGGTTGCAGCCGTAGGAGTCTGCGGCAGCGACGTTCACTATTACCAGCACGGAAAGATTGGTCCTTACATTGTTGAGCAGCCACTAATTCTGGGCCACGAACTTTCGGGAACCATCACCGCTGTTGGCTCTGCGGTTGATGCAAGCCGAGTTGGCCAACGTGTGGCGGTGGAGCCACAGCGCCCCTGCCGAGATTGTGAGCAGTGCAACGCCGGTCGATACAACCTTTGCCCAAACATCGAGTTCTATGCCACTCCGCCGATTGACGGCGCCTTTGCCGAGTTTGTGAAGATTCAGTCAGATTTCGCTTTTGAAATTCCAGACCATGTTTCTTTCGAAGCCGCCGCGCTCGTTGAACCGCTATCGGTGTGTATTTGGGCAGCGCGCAGAGCAGAGATCACAACTGGTAGCCGAGTTCTGATTGCAGGTGCCGGCCCAATCGGTGTGATCATGGCGCAGGTAGCCAGCGCGTTTGGTGCCAGTGAGGTAATAATCACCGACATCGCCGAGGATCGTCGCGACTTTGCCCTAAAACACGGCGCAACAAGGGCCATGGACCCAAGGACTGAAAACGTTGAGGGTCTTGCGGTAAATGCTTTCGTTGATGCCTCTGGGGTTGCCCAAGCCGTGTATTCCGGAATCAAGGCGGTTGGACCAGCCGGTCACGTGCTGCTGGTTGGTCTTGGTACCGAGGACATGAATCTTCCGGTTTCGCACATCCAAAATAACGAGATCTGGGTCACCGGGGTTTTCAGATACGCAAATACCTGGCCAACTGGAATCGAGCTGGTTGCATCAGGAAAAGTGAACCTAGATGTCTTGGTCACTCACAAATTTGGTTTAGACGATGTTGAGTCGGCATTGAACGCGGGCAAGCAGCCAGGTTCAATGAAAGTTATCGTCAACCCTGGTTCGTAGTTTTACCAGTTGACTACCAGTTAAGGCCTAAGGCAAGCGCGGCCTTCAAATCACCAACGGCGGAATCAACACTGCGCACAAAACCCAAACGGTTTGCCTCGCTGGCCCGCACCTTGCCATTGGAAACTTTTCGGATTTCACCGGCCAAAGAAATCTCACCAAAGGCAACCAGGTTGTGGGCAATTGGTTTGTCTTGAACCGCCGATGCAATTGCTAAAGCGATAGCAAGATCAGATGCGGGTTCGGTAAGTTTTACGCCACCCACTGTGGACACGTAAACATCCATGTCGCTCAAGCGCAATCCGGCACGACGCTCAAGCACCGCAAGCAACATTGCAACCCGGGCCGAATCAACGCCGTTGGTAACTCGGCGCGGTTGCGGAGTAGATGACTTAACCACCAGAGCCTGAACTTCAGCAATCAGCGGACGCTTGCCTTCAACGGTTACGGTAACACAAGTGCCGCTAACCGGAGCATCGCCTCGAGAAAGAAACATTCCTGATGGGTCTGGCACTTCGTTAATGCCCTCGCCGGTCATCTCAAAGCAGCCGACTTCATCGGTAGGTCCAAAACGGTTTTTCATGCTGCGCACGAAACGAAGTGAGGTTTGACGATCGCCTTCGAAGTGGCACACCACATCAACTAGGTGCTCAAGCGCGCGAGGACCTGCGATGTTGCCATCTTTGGTGACGTGACCAACCAAAATAACTGGCAGGGCGCGTTCTTTGGCAATGCGAATCAAATTTGCCGCAACCTCGCGAATCTGCGATGGCATTCCGGCGGCGCCATCAATTTCTGCGGCGGCAATGGTTTGCACCGAGTCAACCACGAGCAATTCTGGTGAGACGGCATCAATCTGCCCCAGCACGGTGGACAGGTCTGTCTCTGAGGCAATAAATAGGTTGTCGCTCATGGCGCCAGTGCGCTCGGCACGCAGGCGAATCTGGCCAACGGATTCCTCACCAGAGACATATAAAACGGTCTTGCCCGACTTGGCGGTGTTGGCGGCTACCTCAAGCAGCAGGGTGCTCTTGCCAACGCCGGGTTCGCCAGACAGCAGCACAACCGCGCCCGGTACCAACCCGCCGCCAAGCACCCGGTCAAATTCGCCGACCTGGGTAGACCAAGCAGCTACTCGCTCAGTCGAAACATGGGTGATTGGCTTTGCAGCAGATGAGCCCACAATGGCAACGGGCTTGATTTGGCGCACGGTGCCTAATCCGCGGCCGCCACCGGCCTTGCCCTCTTGCATGGTGTCCCAGGCTTGGCACTCGCCGCAGCGACCCACCCACTTGGGGGTGGTCCAACCGCAATCGGTGCAGGTAAAAGAGGATTTTGCAACAGCCATAGGACAAAACTACCAAGTGCTAGGGACACCGATAGTTCTCTCAACAGGCGAGGCAAGGTGCCTAACCTAAACTGAACAGGTGAACATCAAGCGCATCGCAATCATCGGCACCGGATCAATGGGTGGCGCAATTTTGAGCGGCCTGTTGAAGTCAGGTTTCAACCCGGACAACGTATCGGTGAGCACTAAATCCACCGATAGTGCCGAGCGGCTAACCGATGAAGTTGGCGTGCTGTCCTTCGCGATGGAAAACGGTGACGACGCAAACCAGATGGCGGTGGCCGGAGCGAACGTGGTTTTGATCTGCGTGAAGCCTGCATACGTAACAGAGGTATTGGCCGACATCGCCGATTCGCTTGATGACAATGCCCTGGTTATTTCTGTTGCCGCCGGAGTCACCACCTCAGCCATGGAAAAAGTTTTACCTGAAGATGTAGGTGTGGTGCGCGCGATGCCAAACACGCCATCAATAGTTGGCCGCGGCCTAACCGGAATTTCTGCCGGATCACGCGCTACCGATTGGGCAGTTGAAACAGCGGTGCAACTTTTTGAAACCGTTGGTAAAACGCTGGTGCTCGATGAATCAAAAATTGATGCCCTCAGCACAATTTCTGGTTCTGGACCCGCTTATGTTTTTTATTTGATTGAACAGCTAACCAGCGCCGCAAAACATCAGGGCTTCAATGATGAAGAAGCTGCGCTGCTAGTGAATGAAACTTTCCTTGGCGCAGCCGAACTGCTGGTTTCTTCAAAGAAAACACCTGAGGCGTTGCGTAAGCAGGTGACTTCACCAAACGGGACCACAGAACGCGCAATCGCACGCATGACGGAAACTGATTTGCAAAAGATGTTTATTGAAGCCACCGATGCCGCTCTCGCGCGTGCTAAAGAATTGGCTGCCGGAAAGTAATTAGTTTTGGTTTGCCAATCGATTCCAGATTGGTAGCTCGTCTGTTCCAACAAACAAACCGCTAAATGCAGTCAGCATTGATGCGTTCCACTGTTCGTCTTGCACCGGGGTGGAATCAAACTCTGCAATCACACGACCGTGCAACATTCCCAGAGTCATCACCGCTGCTGCACGTGGCTCAAGGTGCTTCTTCAGGATGCCCCGCTCCTTAAGTAGAGTCATTACCTCGGTCAGGCTGGTGATTAATTCCGATTGCACCGCGATGATTGCGTCGCGAAGTAGTGGGCGACCGGTTGTGCTGCCAATTGTGTTTGCGCGAGCACGGGCCGGAAACTGTTCAAAGTGATGATTCAAGAACGCGAGCATCTCGTCATAGTGCTCGGCCATCTCTTTGGCACTGGTCATTCGTGACATGAAGCGTTTGACCCTATCGATGTCACTTTGGATTGCAGTGCGAAATGTGTGCACGTAGGCGGCGCGAATCAAACCGTCGCGGTCGCCAAAGTGGTGATAAATGGAACCGATGGAAACCTTGGTCTGGGCGGAAATCTCTTGGACTCTAACCGCTGCTTCACCGCCGATCCTCATGGCGTCGCTGGCGGCGATTAGCACCGCATCAACGGTCTCGTGGGCACGAGCCTGCTTAGGCTGGGGTGCTGGTTTCTGCGAGTTTGGCATGGTGCCCTTCGGTAGTTTCTAGAAAGTTTGACACTTTCTTTCTAGAAATAACCGGAGGAGCGTCCTAAATAATCCCGCTATTTAGCGTCAATTTCAGCGATGAGCGCCTCTACCTTGGCGCGAACAGCGTCACGAATTGGGCGAACCGCATCCACACCCTGACCGGCCGGGTCATCAAGTGGCCAGTCCAAGTAGGTCTTACCTGGGAAGAAAGGGCAGGTGTCGCCGCAACCCATGGTGATGACGTAGTCGGATTCTTTTACAGCTTCATCAGTCAACTTCTTAGGAAAATTGACGCTGATGTCGATGCCTTCTTCGGCCATTGCCTCAACCGCTGCCGGATTTACTTTGTCTCCCGGGTCTGTTCCAGCCGATCTAACCTCGATTCGGTCACCGGCCAGGTGCTTTAGGTAACCGGCGGCCATCTGTGAACGGCCGGCGTTGTGAATGCAGACGAAAAGAACTGAAGCTTTGGTAGTCATAGAGAAAGGTTAAAGCAAAACGCGCCGGCTAACCGACGCGTTTTGCTTAACGAATAGTGAATTACTTCTTTACTTCAGCCTTTGCCGCTGGCTTCTTAGCTGCCGGCTTCTTTGCAACAGTCTTTGCAGCGGCAACCTTTGGCGCAGCAGCCTTAGCTGGTGCCTTCTTGGCTACCGGCTTCTTGGCCGCCGCAGGTTTTGCCGCCGCAGGCTTTGCTGCAACTGGGCTTGAAGCAGCAGCTGCTGGAGCAGCCACGATAGGAGCTGGCACAAACTTTGGAGCTTCCTGCTTGGCAGGCGCCTTCTTTGCGGTTGATGCACCGGTGATGATTAGCAACAGGATTGCAACCACAAGACCGGCTAGCTGCGCGATGATGATGCTTGAGGTGCTGCCGGTTGAGATTCCGTTGAACATCCAACCAAAAGAAACCGCAGGGTTTGCAAACGCGTTGGTCACTGTGAACGATGACGCTACGAAGAACCAGCTAGCAACACCAATCCAAACTAGGTTTGACTGCTTGTTGTTTACCAAAGTTCCGATGATGAAAATCAAACCTGCAGTTGCAACTACTTCACCCAAGAAGATCGGGGTGTTTACCTGGTTGCCAGCTGAAAAAGGCTGGATGGTCTTTTCCCAAAGAGCAAGACCAGCAGCGGTTCCGAAGAACGCGCCAACTAACTGAGCTGCAACGAATGCAACCAGTGTGCCAAATGAGATGGTCTTCTTGGCAAAGAAGTAAATAGACACAGCAGGGTTAAAGTGACCACCGCTGATGCCACCCAAAGAAAGAATCATTAGACCCAGGGTCAACGCAGCGGTGAGGCCACGGAATGGAGATTCAGATGCTGCTGCACCGGCAATTGCGAGAAGGTAAGTGAAGGTACCGAGGAATTCGGCGATTACCTTTTTTAGAGTTGCGTTCATAGAGCCTTAGGCCTTTCAATTTTTATGATTGCTTCGTTCCGCTTCAGGAAACCGGGTTTCCATGGAGGATCAAATCTTGCCCAGTATATTGCTCCAATTGGTACTAATCCGGCAGCCTTCACGGCGTTTAGCAATTGTTCGCCTTCGGTTTCAAATCGATGTTCGTTCCAACCACCACCAAAACGTCTAGCTGCGGCAAAGTGGGCCGGGGTGGGCACCATCTCAACTCGAGAATCGGTTGGCACGGGAACATCATCGGGGTTCATGCCAGCCGGAAGCACAAAGCTCACCAGATGCTGATCAGTAGCCGTGGGTTCCTGAATTACAGGTGCGGTCATTGCAATTTTCTGACCGGTTTGGTTGTTGCCGCTGATGAAGCGCACCAGTGGCCCAAAGGCCATATTCCCGGCCCGCATAAAGTCACCGGTCACGCTCACCTGCATCAAAACGCAGGGCTCGTACTCGCGAATCTCAAGGTCGTCTAGGCGTTTTACCACTCGGTATTTCTGCTGTTCGGTCACGGTAGAAGCGTACGCCCGATTCGGGCTAGAATAGGGAAATCGTTTTGCTTACGGCCTCCTGGTCGATAATCATCCAAAAACTGTGAGGTCCCTATGGGTTCAGTAATTAAGAAGCGCCGCAAGCGTATGTCTAAGAAGAAGCACCGCAAGTTGCTTCGTAAGACTCGTCACCAGCGTCGCAATAAGAAGTAAATCTTCTTATCGAGCTTTAGCCCGCCGGCATTTGTGCCAGGCGGGTTTTTGCGTTTGGAGGGGTTTTAAATCACACCGATACCGGTGAGCGCGTTGCTACTTTTTATTGGCGCGCAGTTCGCGCTTTTTGAAATCAAGAATTGGCCAGCCGGCTTCATTTGCGTAATAGCGAAGGGCAACATCGGGGTTTACGCAGTGCGGGTTTCCAACGGCAGTAAGCATAGGCAAATCGTTCACGCTGTCTGAGTAGGCGTAGGAACGGCTGAGGCTGATGTTGCGCTCCTCGGCAAGTGCACGAACCGCCTTGCGCTTTGCCTTGCCGTGCAGGGTCTTGCCAATCAACTTTCCGGTAAGAATTCCGTCTTTGCCAACTTCAACGATTGTGCCTAGGCCGCCGGTTAGACCAAGGCGGTGCGCAATTACATCGGCAATTTCCTTTGGGGTTGCGGTGACCAGCCAAACTTCGCGGCCGGCCTTGATGTGCTCTTGCGCGATGCGCACGGTTTCTGGCCAAAGCTTTGGGCTGATGTAGTTTTCGTAAACCTCGTCGGTGAGGTCGGTTAGGTCAGTAGCTTTGTGGCCGGCGATCAGGCTTAGTGCCTTGTCCTTAATTGCATCAAGGGAATTTAGTTTTTCGCCACGCGAAATAAACAGGCTCTGCTGCCAGGCCATGCGCCAAAAATCTTTGCGATTAAAAAAGCCTTTTTTGAATGCTGCCTTGCCAAACAAGAAACTCGATGACCCACGCAAGATGGTGTTGTCGACGTCGAAGAACGCAGCTTCGATCTTTCGGGGTTTCTTTGGAGTTTCGGGCACCTAGCAAGTTTAGAGTGTGCCGGCGGTGAGTATTACTGAATAGGTGCGCTGGCTTAGGCTGGAAACATGAGCATTCAGTTGACCCTAATTGGCAAGCCGGGGTGTCACCTTTGTGACGAGGCTCGCGATGCAATTGATGGCGTGCTGCTTGAGTTTCGCCAGAAGAATCCAAACACCGATGTCACGGTTGAGGAGCTAAACATTCTTGAGGACGAAGCTTTGCGCCTGAAATATGCCGAGGAGATCCCGGTGCTACTGATTGACGGCAAAATGCACAACTACTGGCGAATCGACGACGAGCGTTTGATGCGTGCTCTCTATGCCAAGGCCTCTAAATAAAAGGTCTCAAAATAAGCGTTCGCGGTTAGGCTAAAACAATGCGTTGGATACTGAAGAAGTTCTGGTTCCCGATCCTGTTGATCGCGCTAAAAATGCTGAGCAAGAAGTACCCATGGGCTGGCAAGGCTTACAACGGCATCACCAAGGTGGCCGCCCCAATCAAAACGGTCAAGGGTACCGTCAAGAAATAAGAAAACCCTCGGCAATCACGCACTTGGTTTGCCCGACTACCGAGGGAGTCTTTGGTTCTTATTTTTGGCGATCAACCACAATTAGCAATGTGCTCTTAGGGTCTAGCCATGATCCAATTCCAGGCTCTGTTCGAAGCACAACAACGTCACCCGCTGTATCAGACTCGTTGAGGTAATTAATCTCAACGTTTTCAATGCCAACCGCCGTTAGAGCAGCTTGGAATTCTGGAATCGTCATACCAGTTATGTCTGGTACTTCAATCGGATCTGCTGCAACCGGGAATAGCGGATTTCCGTTTTGGTCTTGGTAGGTAAGCCCATTCACTTCAGCACCAGCGGCATCGAATGCTTTCACCTGCAGGACCTGTTCGCCATTGAGCTGAAGTCCTTGCCTATTTGCATAATCGGTGCTCTGGACTAAATCATTATTTGCCACGTATTGATCGAAGGTTCTAAGCCCAGAATCAATTGCGGGCACTAGGAGCACAATTGCAATCAAGTTGAGTGGCAAAAGAATTGATTTGAATAAGCGAGCGGTGAACCACAGGCCGCGACCCCACATGATGCTTAAGAACACCGCAACTGGGAATAGCCACATTGGCAACAGGAATGTTCCAAAGATTACAAACATCACAACAACTCGAAGGACCCACCAAACCGGGCGAATCGAAATACCAAAATCTAAAACCCAGGTTCCCAGTGATGACTTACGGAACCAGTCCTCAGTGTTTTGAATAAGAGCCATCGAAGAGAAGGCTCTTCGTCTTAGAGTCTTTGGTGCAACGCCCGCTGCCTCACGCAATTCGGCCGCGTAATCAGCAGCAGAAATGTTGGCAAAATCCACACCTTCCTCCGCAAGCTTCTCGGCAAGGTCAGCCTCAAGGCCATCGGTGAGGTCTTGAATTTCACGCTTTGGCAGATCGGCTAATTCGGCACGAACTGCTTCGGCGAATGCCTGGATGTTGATGTCAGTTAGAGATGTCATTAGTTTCCTCCGTTGTTGCGTGATGAATTGCGTTTGCCGGTTTCGAGAAGCGCGGTCATGGTGCTGCTGAATGACAGCCAGCTTTTGCGTTGTTCGGCGAGCATCTTGCTGCCGGTTTCATTGATGCCGTAGTACTTGCGGTGGGGGCCGTCTTCAGATGCCACCACGTAGCTGTTGAGTGCACCGGCCGTGAATAGGCGGCGCAGGGTGCCGTACACCGATGCGTCACCAACCTCATCGAGACCTGCTTGTTTGAGTCGCCGAACTATGTCGTAGCCATAGCCGTCTTCGTGCTCGATAACCGCAAGCACCGCGACGTCTAAGACGCCTTTGAGCAATTGAGTTGAATCCACGTTGCCCCCTTTCAATGGTTAAACTATTACACATTACGGAGTAGTGCGCAATCTGTAAATACTCAGCGTGCCAGGCTAGACATCTATACTTTCTGTATAGACAAAGGAGACGCTATGAAAAACGTGATCGAGGTCAAACCATTTAAAAACGGTGGAAGCAATGCTGTGCGAATTCCCGCGTCGTTCAAGATTGAAAACGGCGTCGTTTACATGACCATCGACGAGGAGTCTGGCGACATAACAATTTCAAGCAGAAGTCCAAAACCTTTTGCGAAGTTGTTCAAGCTGCTTGACGAAATTGGGCCAATTTCAGAAGACGAATGGAACCTAGAGCGCGACAACGAAATTGCACCTTGGCCAGAACGCGATTCACTACGTGAACTAGAAGAGCACTTCAAGTGAAGTACCTCTTGGATACTGACACCGTAAGTTATTTCTTGCGCGGAGATCGCAAATTACGCACCCGCCTTAGTAACACTTTTGGGCAGTGGGGAATTTCGGCTATTACCTATTCGGAACTTGCAGCTCACCAGTTCTCGACCAAAAGCCAGGACCTAGAAGTATTGCTTTCAGAATTCCTAAAAGAGGTTGATGTTGTTCCATTTGATAGTGGTGATGCGTTGGAGGCCGGTCGTCTTCAGGTTTTACTAAAGAGTGCAGGAAACCCAATTGGCATCGCTGATACCTTGATTGCTGGTCACGCGCTGAGATTGAAATTAACCCTGGTCACTAATAATTTGAAGCACTTCTCACGGGTGCCGGAATTAAGCGTTGTGAACTGGTCTGTAAAACAGTAATTAAGGCTCGAGGCGGTTTGGACCGCGGAACAAGAAACCAACCTCGCGAATGTTTGGCTGGTGCAACAGCAGCATCAGCACGCGAAGCAATCCCATTCCGAAACCACCGTGCGATGGGGCACCGTACTTAAAGAAGTCAAGGTAGGTCTTTAGGCCCTCAGGCTCTAGACCCTTCTGCTTTACCTGCTCGATCAAAACATCAAGACGGTGTTCACGCTGAGCACCGGTGGTGATTTCAGTACCACGCCAGATCAGGTCATAGCTCTTGGTTAGCTGCGGGTTGTCTTCGTGACGCATGTGATAGAACGGACGAACACCGATTGGGTAATCGGTGACGAATACAAATTCGTGACCGTACTTTTCTTCGGCCCAGGCAGCAATTTGACGCTCGCCCTCTGGGTCTAGGTCGCCGCCGCGCTCAACGGTGTGACCGCGCTCCTTGATGATTTCAATTGCCTCAAGCAGCGGCACCCGAGGGAACGGAATTGATGGCACCTTTACCTCAATGCCAAAGTGCTTCTGAATTTCTTCGCCGTGCTTTTCCTTGACCGCGCTGATGGCCCGGTGCAGCAACTGCTCTTGAATTGCCATCACGTCTTCGTGTGATTCGATCCATGAAACCTCAATGTCAACTGAGACGAACTCGGTTGCGTGACGCGAGGTGAAAGATGGGTCGGCACGGAACACCGGACCGATTTCAAAAATCTTGCCCAAGCCAGACATCATTGCCATCTGCTTGTAGAACTGAGGTGACTGAGCCAAGTAGGCGTGAGTCTCAAAGTATTCAAGCTTGAAGAGTTCTGCGTTTGATTCCGAAGCAGAGGCCATCAACTTAGGAGAGTGAATCTCAACAAAGTCGTTCTCGGCCCAGTACTGGCGCCAGGCGTGCTCGATGGTGCTCTGGATTCGGAAGACCAGGTTCATCTCAGGGCGGCGGATATCCAGGAAGCGCCAGTCCATGCGCTTGTCGATTGAGGTGTCGTCGGCTATCGGTGTTTCAGGGTCGGCCATGGTGACGATTTCTACGTCGTCAAGCTGGATCTCTAGGCCTCCAAGCTTGACGCGCTCGTCGTGAACTAGACGGCCGGTGATCCAAACGAATGAGCCGCTGGTCAGAGTAGAAACTTTTTCTGCAAGAGCGTCGTCTTCAACCGGTTGGTCGTCGACCACTGGGCGAGGGTAGGTGACCTGCACATCTCCGGTCTCATCGCGGACGATGATGAACTGGATGCGCTTTTGATCGCGAAGCTTCTCAACCCATCCACCAACGGTTACAGGTCCTGCTGGCAGGGCGGAAAGGTCTTTGACTAGGGCACGGGCTCTCATAAGGCACAAGTTTAGCCGAGGGTATACTTGTCACTATGCCCGCCAAACGCATCCACCTAATTCGCCATGGCGAAGTGCACAATCCAGGTGCCGTGATTTATGGACGACTTCCGCATTTTCATTTGAGCGAGCGTGGACACCAGATGGCAGCCGCCGCAGCCGAGGAATTGAAGAAACAGAAGCGCCCGGTCAATCGAGTTTTTGCCAGTCCGCTGTTGCGTACCCGTGAATCCGCGGAACACGTTGAGAGCGCCTTTGGTTTAGATGCCACCACCGATGAACGCCTGATCGAACCGTGGAATAACTTTGAAGGCCGCAAACTTGGCGGCTTGCACATTCTTGCTAGGCCACACCTTTACTACCAATTGCGCAATCCAAAGCGACCAAGCTGGGGAGAGCCATTTGAAGACATTGCCTCAAGAATGCTCGAGGCCATGGATCACGCGTGGAACTCGGTTCCAGACGGGGATGTGGTTTTGGTGACCCATCAGTTGCCGATTGAAATGGTGCATCGAAAGCTCAGCGGCAAGAAGTTACCACACAACCCACGCAAGCGCCGCACAGCGCTTTCTAGTGTTACCTCATTTGAGCGTCAGGGAAACAAATGGGTTGAGGTTGACTACAAGGATCCCGGTGCTCCACTTAGAGGTGTCGTTTGATTAGGGCCTTGATTGCTGCTGCCACTGCAGTTGCTTTACTTACCGGTTGCTCAGCCAATGATCCATTGGCAGCTCAGTACAAAGCTGGTGATAACAAGAACTACATCGCCGGCGATGGCACCGTCACCGAGTTTGCCAAGAGCAACCGTGGCGCAGCAGTTAAGTGGTCAGGCATCTCGGCTACCGGTGAAGAGTTATCCAGCAAAAACCTTGCCGGTGTAATCACGGTTATGAATTTTTGGTATGCCGGTTGCGCGCCATGCCGCGCCGAAGCACCAGACTTGGTTGCCCTGCAAGAAGAATTTGGCAACGTGCAATTTATTGGTGTGAACGTTCGCGACAGCGCCGAAACCTCAATGGCTTTTGAGAAAAACTTTGACATCACCTGGCCATCCGTGATTGATGCCAAGACTGGTTCTGTGTTGCTTGCCTTTACCGGGATCGTGACTCCGCAGGCGGTACCAACCACAATCGTGATTGGTAAAGACGGCAAGGTAACTTCACGAGTAATTGGCCGAATTGATAAATCTATTTTGCGCACTCTAATTAAGACAGCGGTGTATGAGTAGCAAATGGTAAACGCGCTTCTCAATCCAATGTCGCTTAGTCCGCTTGCCTTTAATCCGGGTGACGTGATTTTGAATGGCAATTTGTTTGCGGCTATTTCTATGTCGCTGCTTGCCGGGTTGATCTCGTTCTTGAGTCCGTGCGTGCTACCACTAATCCCTGGCTATCTGGGTTTTGTTTCGGGAACTACTAACGCAGATGAACCGGCCTCGCGTAAACGCACACTAATTGGCGCCGCGCTTTTTGTATTGGGTTTCTCTCTAGTCTTCGTTTCATTCGGTGCGTTATTCGGTGGACTCGGCGCGGTGGTTTATGCATCAGGTTTGCAGTGGGTGCAGCGCGTTCTGGGCGTATTCGTGTTCGCGTCAGGTTTCGTGCTGATTGGTCAGTTCAAATTCATGCAGCGAACTTTCAAGATGCAGGTTTCCAGAAAACTTGGTCTGTTTGGCGCGCCACTATTGGGCGTGGCTTTTGGTCTAGGTTGGACACCTTGCATTGGCCCAACCCTGGCTGCAGTGCTGTCGCTGGCTTCTAATAGCGGTGACCCAGCCAAGGGAGCGCTATTGGCATTTGTTTACGCGCTTGGTATTGGTTTGCCATTTATTGCGATTGCCGCGGGATTCACCTGGGCCACCAAATCAATAAGTTTTGTGAGGCGTCACATTCGTAGTTTCAACATCGCCGGCGGAGTCTTGCTAATGGTGCTTGGCGTTCTGCTGGTTACCGGAATTTGGAATACATTTGCCGCCTGGTTGCAGTTGGAGGTGTATCGTTATTTCCAGCTCGCGATATGACGGTGAAATTGCCTCACCTGAAATGAGCCTGGCCGGCTGGGCTAGGTGGACCTGGCGTCAACTGACCTCAATGCGAACCGCGCTGCTGCTTTTGCTAATGCTGGCAGTTGCCGCCGTACCCGGTTCGGTTTTTCCGCAGCGTTCGGCCGACCCAAATGGAGTTGCTCAGTATTTTGACAACTACCCTGAGGTGGCACCGATACTTGACGCCGTTCAGCTTTTTGATGTCTACACCTCGGCTTGGTTCTCGGCAATTTACATACTTCTTTTTATATCGCTAATCGGTTGTGTGGTGCCTCGCACCGGAGTGCATTGGAACAACCTGCGCTCTGCGCCGCCGGCCGCACCAAAACTTTTTTCTCGCATGCCCGCGCACGCCACGGTGAAGCTTGCAAAAAACTCTGACTTACCTGAGCGCGCAGAAATGTTGTTGCGCAAGCAGGGTTACCGCGTGGTTAGAAAAGGTAAATCGGTTTCGGCCGAGCGCGGTTACCTTCGCGAAACCGGAAACCTGGTTTTTCACTTCTCACTTATCGGTGTTTTGATTGCCGTTGGCATTGGCGGCGGAACTAGTTTCAGCGCACAGCGCGTTTTGGTTGAGGGCGAGACTTTTGTAAATAACCTGGCTTCTTACGATTCGCTTTCACCGGGCACATTTTTTAACGAGCAGATGCTGGTGCCGTTTAGCGTGAGCCTTGACAATTTTGAAGTTGATTTTGATTTGAAGAACCGCACTAACGTGGGGACCCCGTTGGACTTCAGGGCCTATGTGTCGAGCAAGCTATCGCCAGACGATGCTCCGCAAAAAGGCCTGATTAGAGTAAACGAACCATTGGCAATGCCCGGCGCGAATCTTTACCTAACCGGAAACGGATACGCACCGCACATCACGATTCGCGATGTTGACGGCAATGTCACCTATGCGGGCGCCACACCATTTTTGCCACAGTCCAGCACCTACACCTCGCTTGGTGTGCTCAAGGTGCCAGACGCCGAGCAGCAGTTTGGCATCGTCTCTTTCTTCTATCCAACTGTGGATACCCTGACTACCGGTGCCTTGACGTCTATTTATCCGGCTCCGATTGATCCACTGCTAACCATGAATGTTTACGTGGGTGATCTTGGGCTTGACGGCGGTGTGCCACGAAACGTTTATGCACTGGATACCTCAAAAATGAAACAGGTTGCCGGTGGCAAGAGCGGGGTCAAGGGCCTGCGCCTGCAATTAGGCGAAACTGCCGAACTGCCTAACGGCTTGGGCTCGGTTAGCTTTGATTCAATCAAACGCTTTGCCTCTTTGGATGTGAGTTACAACCCGGGTGGCCTTTGGGTTTTGATTTTTGCGCTGCTTTCCCTTGCCGGGGTGACCACATCGCTGTTGGTACCTAGGCGTCGTGTCTGGGTAAGGAATACCGATGAAGGTTTTGAGGTTGCCGCTCTTGCGCGCGGTGACGATCCAATTCTTGAAAAAGTTGTCGCTGATGTTGCCGCAGAATTAAAGGCAACCAATAAAAAAGGAAAGAAGTAGAAGTGGGCATTGTTCTGAATGAAGGTCTGTCACAGATCTCACTCATCTTTATTTATGCAGCAATGGCGGTTTACACCGCCGCATTCCTAACTTTTGCTACTCACCTTTCCCGTCTTGCCTCTGACAAAAAGAAGGTGCGCACCAGCGCCACCAAGCTGGAGCGAGTCGGAATTATTGTGATGGGCTTTGCGGCTTTGCTGCACGGTGTTGGAGTGGTGCTTCGTGGCATCGCCGCCAGCCGAGTGCCATGGGCCAACATGTACGAGTTTTCCATCACCGGATCATTCGTAATCATGATGATTTTCCTAATGGCGCTAGCGATTAAGGAGATTCGACTGATTGCCACCTTTGTGAATGGCTTCGTGTTGCTCGTGCTGGGCGCGGCGACATCGGTGTTTTACGTTGAAGTGAAATCGTTGATGCCTGCATTGCAAACCTATTGGCTGGTAATCCACGTGATGGTTGCGATTTTGGCGACCGCGTTTTTCTACATTGCCGCAGCGTTCTCTATTGCTTACTTGCTCAAGAGTGCCAAGTGGGTAGAGAAATCAAAGGCAAAATCAGTGGCCACATTCCGCCGAGTCTTGGCAGTGTTCCCGTCAATTGAAAACATGGAACGCCTGGCTTACCGCTTCAACATCATTGGTTTTATTTTGTGGAGCTTCACCCTGATTGCAGGTGCGATTTGGGCCGAGCGTGCCTGGCACCGATACTGGGGCTGGGACACCAAAGAAGTGTGGACCTTTATTATTTGGACGATCTACGCGGGCTACCTTCACGCCAATGCCACTCGAGGCTGGACCGGCAAGCGCTCGGCTTGGTTGGGCTTGATTGGTTTCTTGGCGGTCTTGTTCAACTTCACCATCGTGAACCTCTTCTTCAAGGGGCTGCACGTTTACAGCGGCTTGAAATAAGAACTACAGCAACTTATAAACGCGCTCTAGTCTTTCTAGCCACCAATCTTGACGGTGGTCCTGCGCGCTAAAGATCTCTAGTTTGGATTTGTCTACTTCTACTCGGCGCACATCAATGAAGCCATTTTCGGCACGAAGCGGCTCTCTTGTAACGTCACCGGCAAGCAGGGCAGAGGTTGCCAGACCGCAGTCGAAATCTAGATTTGGAATTGCTGCGGCAAGGTAGGCACCCATCGATAAACCAACCGATGAATCCAAGGCACTTGAAACCACGACTGGTAATTCTGCTTCAGCGGCAATTTCAAGTGCGCGCACGATGCCACCGAGTGGTGCGGCTTTGAGAATCAAGATGTCGGCGGCGTTGGCTTGAGCTACCGCAAGTGGGTCACTAACCTTACGCACTGATTCATCGGCGGCAATTTTTATTCCCAGGCGATTGACCTGAAGTTTAAGTTCGGCCATCTCTGCGATTGAAGCAACCGGCTGTTCGAAGTATTCAATATTTATGCCGAGCGACTTCAACTGGTTTATCAAATCAACTGCTTCAGAGATCTCAAATCCACCATTCGCATCAAGGCGTATCTTGCTGTCTGGGTAGAGCTCTAGAACGCGCCTAATTCTTGCGATGTCGTCGCCGATGTTTTGGCCAGCTTCGGCAACCTTGATTTTTACCGTGGCAAATTCCCCAAAATTGGACAGCACTCGCTCAATATGTTCAGGGGCCACCGCAGGCAGGGTTGCGTTTACTGCGATGCGGTCTCGATAGAGGGTCGGCAGGTTTCCGTGAGCAAAATCAATCGCGGCCGCTAGCCAAACGGCTGCTTCTTCATCGGGGTATTCAACAAACGGAGACCACTCAGCCCAGCCATTTGGGCCCTCAAATAACAGCACCTCACGTTCTTCAAGCCCGCGGAATTTGGTGCGCAGGGGCAAGGCAACTATGCGAGCGCCAGAAACCAGGTCGGCAAGGGCGGGAATTTGATTTTGGCTCACGTTGTTAGTCTAGATTCATGGCACACAAGGTATCGGAGCTCTTTGACGAGCAAATTTGGCAAGAGGTTGCTGGCTTTCAGGACCTTGAAGATGTGACCTATCACAAACACAAGACCTTGGGCATGGTGCGAGTTGCAATCAACCGCCCCGAGGTACGCAATGCCTTTAGACCAAAGACCGTAGACGAGCTGCACCGCGCTCTAGAGCACGCTCGCCTTGATTCAAAAGTTGGCGTGGTTTTGCTCACCGGAAACGGACCATCGCCGAAAGACGGCGGCTGGGCATTTAGTTCCGGTGGTGACCAGCGAGTGCGCGGTCGCGACGGTTATAAGTATGCCGATGGTGAGACCGCCGAGACCATTGATGCCGGTAGGTCCGGACGGCTACACATTCTTGAGGTTCAGCGCCTAATTCGTTTTATGCCAAAGGTCGTCATTGCGTTGGTGCCTGGTTGGGCTGCCGGCGGCGGCCATTCGCTAAACGTGGTTGCCGATCTTTCAATTGCTTCTGCCGAACACGCGCGCTTCAAACAAACAGACGCCGATGTTGGTTCGTTCGACGCCGGTTACGGCAGCGCATACCTTGCTCGACAGGTTGGCCAGAAATTTGCCCGTGAAATTTTCTTCTTAGGTGAAGAGTATTCAGCGCAGCGCGCTTATGAGATGGGCGTGATTAATAAAGTTGTTGCGCACAAGGATCTTGAAAAAGTTGGCGTTGAGTGGGGCGCAGAAATCTTGCGCAAATCACCACAGTCTGTTCGCATGTTGAAGTACGCATTCAACATGGTTGATGACGGCCTAGTTGGCCAGCAACTTTTTGCAGGTGAGGCAACTCGTCTTGCCTACGGAACAGATGAGGCCGTAGAGGGCCGTGATTCGTTCCTGCAGAAGCGTGAACCAGACTGGTCGCCGTATCCTTGGCAGGTCTAAAGCTTTTCAAATGGCTAAACCGCTGAAGCTCATTGCTGCAAATGATACGTTTGGCGCACTGGTTGCGTTTGCCGATGTGCTTGATGGCAAGTGTGCCTTATTCATCACCGCGCCAGAGGTAAATGGCAAGATGCCAGAAACCCACGGTTTACCGAATGAAGTTGCCGACGATGTGGCACTAATTGTTGAAACCAGCGGATCAACCGGTCGCCCCAAGAGAATTGAAATTTCACGCGAAGCACTTATTGCCAGCGCCAAGGCGGCAAGTTTCGTTTTGGATGCCGCCGAAAATTCCAGTCAGTGGTTGCTTGCGTTACCAATCAACTACATCGCCGGCGCTAACGTTTTGATTCGCTCGGTGCTGGCCGGAACACAGCCGGTGATGATGAATACCGCAGTGCCATTTACGGCTGAAGCCTTTGCGAACTCTGCGATGCACCTGAAGGAAGAAAAGAAGTTCACCTCGCTGGTGCCAACTCAACTGACTAGGTTGGCAGCAGCTGCCGAGCACGACGAGTTTGTGCTGGAGCAACTGCGTAAGTTTGATGCCATTTTGGTTGGTGGCCAGGCTGCAGACCATGTTTTGATTGGCAAGCTTGAGAGCTTGGGAGTGAACATCGTCACCACATATGGCATGACTGAGACCTGCGGCGGTTGCATCTATAACGGCCTGCCAATTGGCGACACAGAGCTCAAGTTGGTTGATGGCCGCATCGCAATCAAGAATTCCATGCTGGCCAATGTTCCGGTGGACGATGACGGATTCTTTGTTACCAGCGATGCCGGGGAGATCACCGATGACGGACGCCTTGCAGTGCTTGGCCGAGTTGACCGGGTAATTAATTCGGGCGGAGTGAAAGTTTCGCTGGATCGAGTTGAGCAACTGGGAATCCGCGTAACCGGAGTCAACGATTTAGCCGCGGCAGCAATTCACGATATGGAGTGGGGCCAGCGAGTTTGCATAGCCTACGTTGGCAGCCCAGAGGTCGCCGATGACATCGCCCGGGTGCTGGCTAACGACCTAGGACCGGCTGGAAAACCGGTGCAGGTGATTCGCGTAGATAAACTTCCTAAGACTGCGAATGACAAAAATGATTTGATCGCGATTTCCAAACTATTTGAGGAAAACCAATGAGCAAGAAAAAAGCCAACAACAAGCCGCCTCGTCAACGCGGTATTAAGTTGTGGATTGAGGGTGCAAGACTTCGCACTCTTCCGCTTGCTGTATCGCCAATTGCCATCGGTGCCGGTGCGGCAGCAGCGGACAAGAGCTTTGATCTTGGATTAGCCCTGCTTGCTTTGGCGGTGGCCATGTTTCTGCAAATCGGCGTCAACTTTGCCAACGATTATTCCGATGGCATTCGCGGCACTGATGACAATCGCGTTGGACCACTTCGTTTGACTGGATCAAAATCCGTTCGTCCGCAGGCGGTTAAGTTTGCAGCCTTCATGTTCTTTGGTCTTGCGGCCTTGGCCGGTTTGGCAATTGTTCTGCTAACTCAGCACTGGTGGTTTATTCCAGTTGGCATCGCCAGCATTCTTGCCGCCTGGTTTTACACCGGCGGAAAGTCACCCTACGGTTATGCCGGGCTTGGTGAAATTGCCGTCTTTATTTTCTTTGGCCTGGTGGCAACCTACGGAACTGCCTACATTCAAATTGGCAGGTTTGATTTGAATGCGCTGCTTGGCGGAACCGCCGCGGGTCTATTTGCCTCAGCTGTTTTGATGGTCAATAACATTCGCGACATTGACACCGATCGCCACGTGGGAAAGCGCACCCTTGCGGTCAAGGTTGGTAAAAAATGGGCCAAGGCTATTTATCTGGCAATGCTGTGGTTGCCACTCGTGATACTTGCGCCCTACCCGTTTATTTATCCGGTGACGATTTTCGCCTGGGCATCGGTGTTATTGGTGCTGCCGGCTACTTTGATTGTGCTTACAGCCAGGACTCCAAAGGAATTGATTTTGGCCTTGAAGTTGACCAGCTTTGCTTCGCTTGGCTACGCGATTCTTTTGGGAATCGGGCTGGCTGCGATTTAGGCAGTGCCGTCTTCAGACTGGGTGTCTTTGTCAGACTTCTTGTTGTTGAACTTATAGATAGCCTCAGAAACCGCCTCGCGCTGCTTGCCAAAGAAAATCAGCGAAATGGCCAGTGAAACCACCGCGGCAATCAGGGCCGAGAAGAACGGGTCAAAGCCAAAAGCCAGCATGATGGCCAAGATAGCGGAAAAAATACCTACGCGAATGGTGATGTAAAGGATCCATGGGTTCTTCATGGAATAAGTCTAAGTTTGCCGCTGGTTAGAGTTAACACATGAAGTGGTTCATTTTTATAGTTGTCGTGGCAGTCATCCTGCTGGTCTTTGGCCTGGTCTACGCCATCACCGGTGCTGTCAACAAGCGCAAGCGCCCAAAATACAAGACAACTGCGCCAGATGATGATCCAAAGTTTTTGCGGGATCTTGCCGAGAAATTAAAGGCCGAAGACGAAAAGCCTGACGCCGGCAATTCAGACAACACCGATGCCAGTGGCGGTCCGGATAAAGGTGACGATGAGCCAAAGTAGTTCGCCGGCTCAAAGTTTTGCTGCACAACTATTAGCTTCACTGGCCAAAGCTGGTGTTCGCAATTTCTTTCTAGCTCCGGGTGCTCGCTCTCAGGCGCTTGCCATCGCCGCGGGGCAATTGGCTGAAGCCGGAAAAATCGACCTTCACATACGCCTTGATGAACGCGGCATGGGTTTTACCGCGGTTGGTGCAGCGCTCGCCAGTGGGCAGCCATCGGTGTTGATTACTACTTCTGGAACCGCAGTCGCCAACCTGCACCCCGCAGTGCTTGAAGCGCACCACTCAGGTGTGCCACTCATTCTTTTGACCGCAGACCGCCCGCACGAATTGCGTGGCGTTGGCGCAAACCAAACTACAAATCAAATTGGAATTTTTAACGACGCCGTGCGCGAGTGCGTTGACGTGCCGGCGCCAAACGGAAACGACGGCGAAGCACGCGAAGCAAGTCAACTGGCAGTGAATGCAATTGCAGTTGCCATGGGTTACGACGGCGATCAGCCGGGTCCGGTGCAACTGAACCTGGCCTTTCGCGAGCCGCTATCGTCTACCTCGCCAAATGCTGCCGAGTTGAATCCGCTGATTGAACTTCCGGATATTTTTGAACCGAACCCAGAATTTGCGATGCTGTCGGCCGAAGTTCCAACGGTTGTTGTGGCTGGTGCCGGAGCAGGTTCCGAAGCCGTTGAACTTGCCGAAGCCTTTGGTTGGCCGATTCTTGCCGAGCCTTCATCGGGTGCGCGTCACGGAGCAAACGCAATCATTGGTTATCGCCGAATTCTAGAGAACCACGAGCTTGCCAAAGAGATTCGCCGAGTGGTCATCTACGGCAAGCCAACGCTTGGCCGAGCGGTGATTCGACTGCTCTTCAACGAAGAGGTTGAAGTTGTCGTTGTGCGAAGCAAGGTGATGGGGCACTTTGATGTTTCGCGACGAGCCTCGAAGGTCGTTGATGAAATTGCCATTGACAACGAAGTCAGCTTTGAATGGCTTGAGCGTTGGCGGTTGGCAGATGCTGAGGTAACCGCCCCAGAGTCATCGAAGTTAGATCGCCGGACATTGGTGGAGGCGGTTTGGAATGCCACCAACGGGCCGGATCAGCTGTTACTGGGTGCATCGCGTTTGATTCGCGAGGCAGATGCCTGGGCACCGGCCAAGCTTTTGCTGGTCTACTCAAACCGCGGACTTGCCGGCATAGATGGCACCGTGGCCACCGCTACCGGCCTTGCTCTAATCGAGCGCGAGGGCACTACCCGTGCCCTGATTGGTGACTTGACCCTGCTGCATGACGCATCATCGCTGGCAATTGATCCGGCCGATGGAGATCTAAATATCCAGATTGTGGTTGGCAATGACGGTGGCGGCACGATTTTCTCTGGTCTTGAAATGGCAGAGCAACTTGAACCCAAAACTTTTGAAAGATTGTTTACCACCCCGCAGCAGGTGGACATTTGGCACCTGGCTCAGGCTTACGGCTGGAATTACATTCGGGTAGAGAGCACCGCAGAACTTGAGACAGCACTGCAGACCACCGGTCGCGTAGTAATTGATGTGCGACTGAAGTAAAGCTAAAAACTTTTAGGCCAGGGCCTCGCGAATTGGTCGGAACTTGAGATCAGTCTCGGCAAGTTCGGCTTCCGGTTCTGACTCTGCAACAATTCCACAGCCGGCAAAGGCACGAATAGTTTTATCGGTGATTTGAGCACCTCGCAAACCAATTGCCCACTCGCCATCACCATCGGCACCAATCCAACCCACCGGACCGGCATAGCGGCCACGATCGCTTCCCTCAAGCTTTGCGATTAAGTTTTGCGCGACATCGGTGGGGGTTCCGGCAACTGCCGCGGTTGGGTGCAGCGCTGCAGCAACATCAAGCACCGATGCATCTTCGCGAAGCACACCGTGCACATCACTGGCAAGATGCCAAACATTCGGCAGCGCCAAACTAAATGGCGTTGGATCAGCATCAACGTGAGTGCAAAAAGGCGCAAGCGACTTAACCAGCGAATCAACTGCAAAGGCATGCTCGGCGGTATTTTTTGAAGATGCAGCCAGGGCCACGGCAATGGCTTGATCAACTCCCGGGTCAGTGCCGCGACCGGCGGTACCAGCCAGGACTCGGGCAGAAACCTGAGCGTGTGAAACACGAACCAACAATTCCGGTGAGGCGCCAAACATTCCATCGACCGAGTAGACCCAACAGGTTGGATACTGGTGAGCTAATTTCTGCAGCACGCTTCGAACATCAAATTTCTCTGGCAGTTTTGCAATAACGTCTCTGGCCAAGACAACCTTGGCTAGCGTGCCAGAGTTTATTTTTTCAACAGCAGAAGAAACCAGTTCCTTAAATTTTTCTGCCGAAATCTCACCGGTCTCAAAATTGATTGAGGCGTTGGCCTTGTATTCGGCGCTGTGGGTCCAAAAATCTGGCGCGGCTGCTCCCGATACCGTGGTCAGCCAGACTCGACCGTCTCGGCTGCCAAGGATCACCTGGGGCACAATCAAAGTGCTGGCTGCTTTGCTTAGGTCAGAAAATGCAAAGGTGCCAAAGGCAACCAAACCGGTACCTGGCAGTTGCACCTCATCGGTCACCTCAGCCGCGGCAACCAGGGTGCGCCACTGGGCCGCCAAATCTGCTACCCGCCCAGCAGAAAGGTTGCTCTCTAACCGAACCGCCTCGCCCCAACCCACGATTCCATCGCCGCCGCGGATGAAAGCCAAGGGGGTCTCGGGAAGGTGGGAGAGGAGCTTGAAGTCATCGGTGTGCAGTTCACGGGTGGTGAGAGTCAACTTTTGACCAGCTGTCATGCGCCCTCACCTTTCTGAGTGTTATCTGTGAACCTCGGATAGCCCTTTAGTTGGGCTATTTGTCGCGGGTAATCTGAACAAGTAACCCCAAAAAGCCTAAACCCGCCAAGGAGTACCCGAATGCGAAAGACTGCTCCCGCAGCATTTCTCATCTCTGGCATTCTCGTCTTTGGTGGGCTTTTCACTGCCACGCCGGCTCACGCCGACGATGAAGATGAAAACGAGACTTCAACATCGCAGGTAAGCCCCGCACCATTACAAACCCAGAATCCAAAGGTTCATTCCCCAAAGATTCCCAAAGAACCTAAAGAGCCCCGAGAGCACATTAAGCGCCGCGAGCTAGAGCAGAAGTATGGCAAAGAGGGGCGGTTATCTCTGCCACCCCTGGTAATTAGACCAAAGCGCGACACCGATGAAGTTTCCGAATCCAGCGCCTTTGCAATTGAAGAAGATGACGATGAGAGCTCGGCCAGTGGCTCGCCTTCATCAAGCAACGAGGTAGTTGCTGGCACTGCCAATAAGGCCACCGCGGGCTCAGCAACCGCAGGAACATCTGGTGCAAGCTCATCGGGGTCAAACGAAACCGTGGGTAGTGCAAGTGCAGGATTCATCGCGGTCAACCCCGTGGCTAAGGATTCGGTTGTGGCCGTCAAGTCCGGAACCATGGTGAATCCGCAGCAAAACACGGCAATTGATTTATCTACCGTGAACTTCACCAAGAAGACACCGGCAGACACATTTATTCAGGCCGCTCAGGTAGGTCTGTATGCCATGGCAGCCGGAGCGTTTGCCCTTTCGCTGGTAGCAGTATCGCGAGCAATTCGCCGCAAGTAGACTTGTTAGGTGAGTAAAGCCAATCTAGACAAAAAACCGGCCGATGTTGCCGCGATGTTCGATGAAGTGGCACCCACCTATGACCTAACCAACGCCCTACTATCTTTTGGGCAGGATCGTCGCTGGCGCAAAATTGTGCGCAACGCGGTTTCACCAAAGAGCGGTCAGAAAATCCTTGATCTTGCTGCGGGAACCGGGGCGTCATCGGTGGCCTTCTTGAAGCCGGGTGTAAAAGTTGTTGCCGGCGATTTCTCAGAGGGCATGCTTGCGGTTGGCCGTCAGCGTCACCCAGAGATTGAGTTTGTTTTTGCAGATGCCACCAAGTTGCCATTTACAGACGGCGAGTTTGACGCGGTCACAATTTCTTTTGGTCTGCGAAATGTTGTTGACGTGCCCAAGGCGCTCGCCGAAATGTACAGGGTGACCAAGCCCGGTGGTGTGATTGTGATCTGCGAATTCTCAAGAGTCACCAGTCGCTGGTTTGCACCCTTCTACAACTTCTACCTCAACAAGGTGCTGCCGGCATTCTCTAGCTTGGCCAGCAAGACACCAGAGGCCTACAGCTATTTGTCGGAGTCAATCTTGGCCTGGCCAAATCAGCACGAACTCAAATTGAAAATTGAAAAAGCTGGCTACACCGATGTCACTTTCCGCAACCTAACCTTTGGTATCGTTGCGGTCCACAAGGGAACCAAAGCCCCATCGAAGGCTGGCACTAAGTGAGCCCAATCTCGCTGCCTCGTCAGCTAAAGAAAGTTTCAGATCGCGCTCTTCTAAAATCACTTGAAGCTGGCCTAGAAATTGTTGAAGAAAACCTAAAGCAGGCAACCTCTCACGCTGACAAGATTGCTGGCGCCTCGGCAAGGCACCTTGTTGACGCAGGTGGCAAGCGCGTTCGTCCAACTCTCGTCTTGCTTTCGGCCCAACTTGGTGACGCAAAAAACCAAGACATCATTGATGCGGCAGTTGTAGTTGAGCTAACCCACCTGGCCACCCTGTATCACGACGATGTAATGGACGATGCTCCAACTCGTCGTGGCGTGCCGACGGCACAAATGATTTGGGGTAACTCCATTGCAATCTTGACCGGCGATCTTTTGTTTGCTCGCGCATCGCAGGTTGGCTCACGCCTTGGCGAAGAATCTCTTATTTTGCAAGCCGATACCTTCGAGCGTCTTTGCCTTGGTCAGTTACACGAGACCATCGGACCAAACGAATCCGAAGACCCAATTGCCCACTACATCCAGGTGATGGCAGATAAAACCGGTTCTCTTATCGCCGCGGCAGCAAGACTTGGCATCATGCTTTCTGGAGCACCGCGCGAATACCTGGAACCAATGGGTGCCTACGGCGAAAAAGTTGGAGTTGCTTTCCAGTTGATTGATGACGTGATTGACATTTCTGCAGCTGGCCCATCAGGAAAAACTCCCGGCACAGATCTTCGTGCCGGTGTGCCAACTCTTCCAGTTTTGCTCCTCCGCAAAGCAGCAGCAGCCGGTGACACAGAAGCCGTTTCACTTCTAGCTTTGATTGATGGTGGACTTGAAGATGACGCGCGATTGCAAGAAGCCCTCGTGCGTTTGCGCAACCACCCGGTTGCCGAGCAGGCCTATCTAGAGGCCAAGCGCTGGGCCGATGATGCGGTTGCTTCAATCAGTGTCTTGCCGGATGGTCCAGTAAAGAACGCCCTAGCGCTGTTCGCTCAAGCTGTAGTAGATCGCAACAACTAACGAGTCCGATTAATGGCACTTACTAAAGCACGCGCGAATCAGGCTAATAACGCAATTGCCGCAATCTTTTTCATCCAAGGAATTGTTGGTGTCACCCAGATCCCACGCATCCCGGAACTTATTGATCAGGTTGGTGCTGACTTTGGGATTTGGGGCTTAATCTCCGGCCTTGCCGGCCTTGGCGGAATGCTGGGCTTGCTTTACACGTCTCGACTGATTGCAAGATTCGGAACAAAAAATGTAACCATCGTGGGTGGTGCGGGCCAGGCACTATTTGTGATGGCTTTGATTTTTGCCCACGACCCAATTACCTACCTTGTCTTTACGGCGCTGGGTGCACTCAGCGGCAGCACTCTAAATATCTCGATCAACTCACAGTCAGTGGCGCTGCAAAAAGCATTGAACCGAGTGATTATTGGTCGCTTTCATGCCTCCTGGAGCATTGGTGCAACTCTCTCGGCAATTCTGAGTGGATTCTTGGCCACCTTTATGCCGCTCTGGATACACCTGATGCTTATTCCAGGTCTTGGTATTGCGGCACTGTTTATTTTTGGTCGCAATCTTCTGGTTGCAAGTGAAGATGGGCACGGCCAAGGTCAGAGCAAGGGCAAGAAGCAATCCTTCTTCAAGATGCCGGGTCAGGTTTGGTTGCTTTCTGCCGGACTCTTCACCGGAGTGTTCGGTGAACTGGCCATGATGGACTGGTCTGCTGTCTATGCAAAGAACGTGTTGTTGCTTGATGCCGGCCGAGGAGCAATTCCCTACGCAGCTTTTTCAACCGCCATGATTATTGGCAGGCTTTCAATTAATAAGTTGGGCAGTAAGTGGCACATCAGCACAGTGGCTAGGGTTGCTGGTTTGCTGGCGGGAATATCTCTCGCCGCAGGTGTCACACTCGGTTCAATTCTTGCGACCACCAATCAAGACGCTGCTCTGATTGCGGTTGCCATCTGTTTCTTCTTTGCCGGCTTGGGTTCAGCACCCATGGTGCCATCGTTCTTTAGTGCAGCTGGTTACGTAAAGGGCCTCAACACCGCACAAGTTTTGGCTCGCATGAGCTTCATGAACTCGATTGCGATTATCGGTGCCAAATATCTGATGGGTGCATTGGCGCTCAACGTTGGTCTAACGCTTGCGTTTGCATTCCCGGTGCTTACCTTCTTAGCGGCGGGAGTACTGGCCGGCATGGTGGCCAAGCGGGCCAAGGCAAGTGAAACTTTAAATTCTGCCTATCCGGCTACCGGTGCGATGTCAGTGGTTGAGGACTAACGGAAATTCTGACAGTTCCTATGTTTCAAAACTTATCTAAAGTTTTGAAATTGCACATCGACCTCTAGGTCCTTGCCCTTGAGTAGGGCCATGGTTTCCTGTAGGTCATCGCGGCTCTTGCTTTGCACGCGAAGCTCGTCACCCTGAATTTGGCACTTCACACTCTTTGGGCCTTCTTCGCGAATGATCTTTGAAATCTTTTTGGCGTTCTCTTGGTCGATGCCGTTCTTGAGCTCGCCCTCAATGCGGTATTCCTTGCCCGATGGGTAAGGCTTTCCGTCTACAAAACTCTTTAGCGAGATGCCGCGCTTCACTAACTTTGACTGGAACACGTCTAGCACTGCCTTGACGCGCTCTTCGCTAGATGCTTTCATCAAAATCTTTTCGCCTGACCAGTCAATCTCGGCGCCTACTCCCTTGAAGTCATAACGTGACTCAATTTCCTTTTGAGCCTGCATCAAAGCGTTGTTCGCTTCTTGCTTGTCTACCTTGCTTACGATGTCGAATGTTGAATCAGCCATGTGGTTAGTTTACTTACCGTCGCGATAAATGGTTGTTATCGGGCACCCACGGCAGGGCGGGCGGTGCTCGAGCGAATCAAAAGACTCACTGGCCACTCCACGTCTTCTTCAACGTTCACATGACTGTCCAGGGTGGGGTCGCTCAAAACTGAAATTAGCAGTCGCGCAGCTTCAGCCCCTTGAGCTCGAACATTCTGATCAATCGTGGTGAGTCCAAACAGCTCTGCCATGTCGTGGTTGTCGATTCCGATAACTGAAATGTCTTCGGGCACTCGAAGGCCAAGATCTTTGGCGGCCATCATTGCGCCAAAACCCATTTCATCGGAGTTGGCAAAAATTGCGGTTGGTGAATTCTTTGGATCACCCAGCATCTGCTTGGCAACTTTGTAGGCGCCCTGCGCGGTGTAGTCGGCTTCAACCAACCAGTTCTTTCGAGTCTCAAGACCGGCTTCATGCATAGCCTCAAGGTAACCCTCGCGGCGTTTGTCTGCCTGATTAAATTCTCGGTCGGTCTTAACCGCACCGCTAATGTTGGCAACGCGAGTGTGCCCAAGTGAAAGCAAGTGCTCGGTGGCAAGTTTGCCGGCATCGTGGTCATTCATCGAAAGGCTTCTGGCACCATGCACCTGACCACCAATAGCGATGATCGGCTTTTTCATTTTGTCGAGTTGAGCAAGTTCTTCTTCATCGGGATGAACCGCAAGAGTAATCACGGCGTCAACTCGCTTGCGCAAAAGA
Organism: Rhodoluna lacicola; assembly: GCF_000699505.1. Classification (NCBI taxonomy): domain Bacteria; kingdom Bacillati; phylum Actinomycetota; class Actinomycetes; order Micrococcales; family Microbacteriaceae; genus Rhodoluna; species Rhodoluna lacicola. The sequence goes on from NZ_CP007490.1 coordinate 211,529, forward strand.
AAATCGGTGAAAATCTTTTTGCGTTGCTCGGCACCACCGCTCATGTTGTAGAGCGTCAGGTCGTAGCCGTGCTCAATGAGAGTTGATTCAATTGCTTCCAGGGCCGAAGAGAAAAACCATCGATCAACGTATGGCATAACCACACCGATATTTCGATTGCGGCCCGTGGCCAAGGTGTAGGCAGAGTGTGAGGCGATGTAGCCAAGTTCGCGAGCGGCCTCTTCAACCTTTTGACGGGCCTTCTCTGAGACAACGTCTTTGCCGCTCAGGGCACGCGAGACCGTTGCGGTTGAAACGCCCGCAAGCCTTGCAACGTCTTCGATGCCAGCCATGTAAATTCCTGTAAATTTCGTTGGTGAAATGTAAATCTTTTACAAACCTAGGCCCTATGCGCCTCTCAGGGCAATCTGGATTTCAGGCCTGTGGATTATTCGGCTAAACTTTTCAAGCACATCCGTTCGGCTGATTACAGGCGGCCGGAAGTGCACCTGGCTAGTTACCCAAGTGGCCAAAGGGAACTGACTGTAAATCAGCTGGCTCAGCCTTCGGGGGTTCGAATCCCTCACTAGCCACAACAGAAGCCCTCTCATTGAATTGAGAGGGCTTTGCTGTTGTGGTTATAAAGAAGCCAGATCCCTAAAGGATCACCCCGGAGAACCAGGTCAAAAAAGGGATGCCCACGAAAAGGTTCATCGGGAATGTGATGCCCAGGCTGGTGGTGATGTAGAGCCCGGGTTTTGCATCGGGTAATGAAAGCTTGACGGCAGCCGGAGCAGCGATATAAGAGGCACTCGCGCAGAGCAGGCCAAAAACCACCGAGCCACCCTGACTGATGCCAATAGCTTGGGAGATGGCAACTCCCAGAGCGCCCGAGACCAACGGAAATCCCAGGGCAAAGGCCAGCAGACCAAAGCCGGCACGACGCGCTTCCTTCACGCTTTTGCCAGCCTGGATACCCAGTTGCAGCAGGAAGATCGTGAGCATGCCGGTGAAAATGCTGCCAAAGAATGGCTCGACTTTTTCGTAGCCGGTGGGGCCAGTGATGAACCCAATCAAAATTCCACCAATCAAAAGAATCACCGATTTGGAGGTAAACACTTCGTTGAGCGCGGTTGACAGCGCGCCATCTCGCGACGACCGCTTAGCCAACAGGATGCCCACGATGATGCCAGGAACCTCCATGACGGCAAGCAGCGAGGGCATGTACCCCTCAACCGCCAAATTAGCGTTCTCTAGAAAGACCAGACCGGCGGTGAAGGTGACCAGCGATGTAGAACCGTAATGAGCGGCCAGGGCACCACGATTTATTTTGTCCAGCGGAGTAATCAGCTTGAGTCCAAAAAATACCGCGATTGGAATCAAGCAGCCAACACCGATAGCCACCAGCACCGGCAGCCACACCTCGGCGGCTGGTGTGGTGCTCAGCGAAACTCCGCCCTTGATGCCGATTGCAAGCAAAAGGTAGATCGACAGAAAATCAAATATCTGACCGGGAATTTGCAGTTGGCTGCGAACTAGGACCAGCGAAAGCCCAAGAATGAAGGCCAAAACGGGAGGGGAGGCGATATTTGCCAGGGCGAGTTGTATTGAATCCACGGGCGACTTTCCGAAGTTGATTTGACAGGAAATAGAATACAGGAAATAATATTCTGTAATCAAACTTCCTTCGAGAAAGTGTGCAAATGAACGTCGAACTCTGGATGTGGACCTCGGTTATCGGGTTGATCTTGGTGATGCTGCTGATTGACCTGTTCGCTCACCGCAAGGCTCACGAGATTGCCGTGAAAGAGGCTGCAATTTGGTCGGCGTTCTGGGTGGCCACCGGAGTGGCTTTTGGAGTTTTGATGTGGAATTATTTTGGCGCCGAATTTGGCCAGCAGTACTTCGCCGGATTCTTGATTGAGAAATCTCTTGCCGTCGACAACGTATTTATTTGGGCAATAATTTTTGCCAGCTTCGCAGTGCCAAGAAAGTATCAGCACCGCGTGCTTTTCCTTGGTGTTTTGGGCGCACTGGTATTCCGTGGAATCTTTATCGCCGCAGGATCCGTAATCATCGAGAGTTTCGCATGGGTACTTTACCTTTTTGCCGCATTCCTGATCTTCACCGGCATTCAAATGTTGCGCAAGCGCTCAGAGCACAGCGACCCATCTAAGTCGAAATTCTTCAGATGGTTCTCTCGCATCGTTCCTTCGACCAACGAGTACCACGGCCAAAAGCTATTCATTAGAAAGAACGGCGCGCTAATCGCAACACCGCTTTTGATGGTTCTGGTTTTGATTGAGTTCACCGACATAATCTTTGCCGTCGACTCGATTCCGGCTATCTTTGCGGTGACCTCGGAGCCATTCCTAGTTTTCACCGCAAACGCCTTTGCAATCCTGGGTCTTCGAGCGATGTACTTCTTACTTGCCGACATGATGCACCGATTTGTTTACCTCAAGCTAGGTTTGGCGCTGGTGCTCATTTGGGTTGGTATCAAGATGGGTCTGCACGACATTGTCAAAATTCCAACCCCGATATCCCTCGGCGTGATCATTGCAATTCTTGCGGTGGCGATTATTGCAAGCTTCAGAGTCACGCGTGTAAGTGGCGATAACAAGCCTGAGGCGGTAAAAGTAGGAGAATAGTGGCATGGCCAACTGGACTTTTCTTACTCACCACGGACACGTGCTGGTGGCGATTGCCCAGGACCCGGAACTAACCATCGATCAAATCTCAGCAAAAGTTGGCATCACCGCAAGGGCGACCGCCGGCATTCTCAACGATTTGGTTGACGCAGGCTACCTGGTCAAAGAAAAAGTTGGCCGCAACAACCGCTACACCGTTCACGGCGAATTAGCGATGCGGCACCCGCTCAATGACCACACCAAGGTGGCTGACCTGCTATCGCTGTTTGGCTAAATAACCCCCTGCGCCTCTAGAGTTGGATTAACAACTAGCACCAAGGGAGCGCTTTGAGCGAGATCGAGTTCACCACCCGCAAGTGGGTTCGCCCAGAAGACCTGAACGCCAACGGCACCTTATTTGGTGGCAGCCTACTTAAGTGGATTGACGAAGAGGCCACAATTTACGCCATTCTTCAGCTGGGAAACCGTCGCGTGGTCACCAAAATCATCTCTGAAATCAATTTTGTTGCCTCGGCAATTAAGGGTGACCTGATTGAAATGGGTCTGGTAGCTACCAAGTTTGGCACTACCTCAATCACCATGCGAGCCGAGGTTCGCAACATGGTCACAAAGAAGAACATTCTGACGGTGGACCACATAGTCTTTGTAAGTCTGGATCAGGAAGGTAAGCCGCTTCCTCATGGTTATACAGAGGTAAGCACCGATAGGGATCGAATCCCGCAAGAGCATCTCTAGAGATGAAGAACAAAGTTTTATAAACAAGGGGAGACAAAGTTGTCAGGTTTCATCAATTTCATCACCGGACGCAAGAGTGCCTGGGTCACTCTGCTAATTGGACTATTTTTTGCGATTCTTGCATTTGGTCCATTGCGAGCGGCAAGTACAGAGCTAAACCCCGGTGTTGGGCTTCCGGCAGACACCGAATCGGTAATTGTTGATGAAAAGCTGGCGACATTGCCAGGTTCTGATTCAACCGCCGCCGTAATTGTTTACGCGTCAGACAGTGAACTTACCAAGGCTCAGACCCAGTGGCTGCAGGGTGAGTTTGACCCGATGACCCAGCTGCCAACCGGTGGCGCCAACGAGAAGTTCTTGGAATTCACCAACGCTGAATTCAACGATGCCAAGTTTGTTCCACCGGCTTCAATCTCAGAAGACAAAACCACCGCTGTGATCACCGTGCCGATGGAAAAGACAGACGCAACTGAAGAAATCACATCGCGTATTGAAAAAATCAGGGAGATTGCGAAAGAAGATATTCCTGCCGGTCTTGAAGTTTATGTAACCGGTCCAGAGGGATTTAGTGCAGACCTATCCGGTGTATTCGCCGGTGCTGACTTTACATTGCTCCTTTCAACAGTCGTGGTAGTTGCCGTGCTGCTACTGATTACCTATCGTTCACCAACGCTTTGGTTGGTGCCATTGCTGGTTGTAGGTACAGCTGATGGGATGGCTGGGCAATTAGCTCGTCAGGTTGCAAAACTATTTGGCATTACGCCCGATGGTTCGGTAACCGGAATTTTGTCGGTGTTGGTGTTTGGTGCCGGCACCAACTACGCGTTGCTTTTGATAGCCCGATACCGCGAAGAGTTGCTATCCACTGAGGATCGTCACGAGGCCATGGCCAAGGCGGTGCGCGGTGCAGGACCGGCAATCATCGCATCTGGCTCAACTGTCACCCTTGCACTTTTGACATTGGCGTTCGCAGACCTAGCCGGAAACCGAGCACTTGGAATTGTTTGTGCGGTCGGAATTGTCATTGCCATGATTGCGGCGCTGTGCGTTCTTCCTGCAGCGCTAGTTGTTTTTGGTCGTGGATTGTTCTGGCCGTTTGTTCCAAAGTTTGGTGGCGTCAACAAGAGCGACAGCGGACTTTGGGCAAAGCTTGGCCGCGGAGTAAGCAAGAGGCCAGTTGCAGTTTCTGTTCTGGGCGTGCTGATTTTGGGTGGTCTCGCCTCTGGCGTTGGCGGCATTCAAGTTGGTCTGGCATCAACTGATCGATTCCTGAAGACTCCCGAGGCCGTGGTTGGTCAGCAGGTTCTTGCCGAGGCATTCCCGGCCGGAAGTACCAGTCCATCAATCGTGATCACTAATAACGAGCAGATGAACGATGTGAAGCACGCGGCTGAAAAGGTCGAGGGTGTTGCATCGGTTTCAATTGGGGCAAAGAGCTCCGAGTTCACTCGGCTAGATGTTGTGCTTGACGGCGAGAGTCAGTCTGAAGAGGCCTATGCCTCAATCAAGGCACTGCGCGCGGCGGTGCAAGAAATTGATGGCGCCGACGCAATGGTTGGTGGTTTAGATGCTCAGGCACTTGATGTAAAAGAAGCCTACGCACACGACCAGCTAATTGTTATTCCACTGATTCTGATTTTGGTCTTTGTGGTGTTGGTGCTGCTGCTGCGTGCGCTGGTTGCTCCAGTGCTCTTGCTGGTCACCGTGGTTGCATCATTCTTTGCATCGATGGGTGCCGGCTGGTGGATTTTCGTCAACGTGCTTGGCTTCCCGGCACTTGACCTCAGCGTGTTCCTCTACAGCTTCTTGTTCCTGGTTGCCCTGGGTGTTGACTACAACATCTTCCTGGTCACCCGAGCAAAAGAAGAGGCAGAAAAGCTTGGTACCAAAGAGGGAATGATTAAGGCATTGAGCGCAACCGGTGGCGTGATCACCAGTGCGGGTATTTTGCTGGCTGCCGTTTTCGCGGTGCTTGGCGTGCTACCTCTGGTCGCGCTGGCACAGATCGGTGTGATTGTTTGCATTGGTGTGCTGCTGGACACCCTGTTGGTGCGAACCGTGATTGTTCCCGCCCTTGCGTTTATGACCGGCAAGAAGTTCTGGCTGCCAAACAAGAAGTACCAGTCTTAAATCTTTAGCCAAACGGTTTGATCAGCGACCAACGCATGGCCGCTGGTCATTCCGTGCAGGCTTAAGGCAACAACTTCACCGGCTGGAAGTGAAATTGGTTCATGGCCAAAGTTATGAACCACAAGAATTTCACCGTTGCGAAAACCAAGTGATTTTTCACCGATGTATTCCGCAACCCATTCAAACGAGCCTTCTCCAAGTTTTAGTTCGGCTCGTAACTTGAGCGCGTGCTTGTAGAGCTCAAGAGTTGATCCGGCTACACCATCTTGCTGATCTCTTGAATAGGCAGCGTAAATTTCTGGCTGCGGCAACCAAGATTTGCCAGTGGTGTTGAAACCATTTGCCGCGCCAGCCCCAGACTCCCAAGGCAGCGGCACTCGGCAACCATCGCGACCAACTCTTTGGCCATTTGTGCGGGCAAATGTAGGGTCCTGACGGTACTGGGGTTCCAGGGTGGTGTGCTCGGGCAGACCAAGTTCCTCACCCTGATACAAATACATAGACCCCGGCAGCGCAAGGGTAAACAGCGTGGCTGCGCGGGCGCGACGCAGGCCTAGTTCGCGATCCGGCTGCGGATCGTTTGGGCCAATTCCATTTGAGGCGGTTGGCCGACCGGTGAGGCCACCCATGCGTGAAGCGTGACGAATGATGTCGTGATTGGAAAGCACCCAGGTAGACGGGGCGCCAACACCATCGAAGGCGGTAAAAGATTCATTGATTGTGTTGAACAGAATTTCTGGCTTCCACTCTGAATCTAGAAACCGAAAATTGAAAGTTTGGTTGAACTCGTCAGCACGAACCCATAGCGCCATGAATGAGAGCGGAAGCACGTAGGCTTCACCACACATCGCGCGATCACCCGGGTAGCTATCTAGAATTGCTCGCCATTTTCTAAAAATTGGATGCACGGATTCTTGAAACCACATCGGCGGCGATGGTTCGCCCTCAATAAAACCTGCGCCAGCACGTTCGATGTCTGGGTGATCAGGAAGGCCAGCGGCTTTTGCCATTGCGTGTGGTTGATCAACGCGAAAACCATCGACTCCACGGTCCAACCAGAATCGCAGAATTTCTTCGAAGGCCTCTTCAACCTTTGGGTTCTCCCAATTTAGATCCGGTTGAGACGAATCAAATAGGTGAAGGTACCACTGCCCGGGGGTGCCATCGGTGTTGGTGGTTCTTGTCCAAGCTGGACCACCAAACATAGACAACCAGTTATTAGGGGGTAGCTCGCCTTTCTGACCTTTGCCATCTTTGAAATGGTAGAAGGCGCGTTCGGCTGAACCCGGCGCAGATTTCAGTGCGGCTTGAAACCAGTCGTGTTGGTCACTGGTGTGATTTGGAACCAGGTCAACAAGTACTCGGATTTTCAGCAAATGCGCCCGGCTAACCATGGCATCAAAATCATCCAAAGTTCCAAACAGCGGATCCACATCGCGATAGTCGCTTACGTCGTAACCCGCATCTTTTTGAGGTGAGCGCATAAAAGGAGAAAGCCAAATCGCATCGATCCCCAAGGCAGCAAGAGAATCCAATCGTGAAGTTATGCCAGGTAGGTCACCCATTCCGTCGCCGTTTGAATCGGCGAAAGATCGAGGGTAGATCTGATAGATAACCGCTGAGCGCCACCATTCACCATTGAAATTAGATTTGTGACGAACTCCGGCGGTCAGATCAATTGGCATTGCTACAACTTAATCCACACGACCTGGTCATGCTCTAGCTCGCGCTCGGCAGTTAGGTCATGCTGAGTTGTCACCAGAACTTCACCTGCAGGCAGGGCAACAGCGTCGGGTCCAAAATTCATCAACACCAGCACTCCGTTATTGATGTAGGCAAGCGTGTTTTTATCTTGGTACTCATCAGCCCAGCGGAAGGCACCTGCGCCGAGCCCAAACAACTTGCGCTCTTTCAATAGACGTTTGTAGAGCTCCAGGGTTGAGCCAGCAACACCTTCTTGCAAGTTGCGTGAGAAGACTCGGTAGTTGGCTGGTTGAGGCAACCAAGATTCTCCGGTGGTGTTAAATCCATTGGCTGCGCCAACTCCTGCTTCCCAAGGCAGTGGCACGCGGCATCCGTCACGCCCGATTCGCTCACCCTTGGTTCGCGCGTAGGTGGGGTCTTGACGATACTTGCCCTCAAGTTGCCAAGCCTCCGGGAGTCCAAGTTCTTCACCCTGATATAGATATGACGAACCTGGCAGTCCAAGCATGAAAGATGTTGCCGCACGAGCGCGACGCAGTCCAAGCGCCTCGTCCGGTGCTGGATCGGTCGGGTGAATTCCGTCACCCGGACGCGGAGTGTTTTCTGGAGCAATTCCCAATCGGGTTGCATGGCGAATACCATCGTGGTTTGACATCACCCAGGTGCTTGAAGCGCCAACTTTTGTGTACTCAACAATTGAGTCGGTGACAATTTTCTTGATCGCAGCCGGGTCATACTCACCGTGCATGTAGTCAAAGTTAAATGACTGGTGATACTCGTCTGGCCTAACCCACATTGCCAATCGAGGAAGCGGACTCATCGAAGCCTCAGCACACATTGCCCGATCCTCAAATTCATCAATCACTCGTCGGAAGCGACGAATTGCCTCGTGCACCCCAGGCTGTCCCCAGTAAGGAACGGCTTCTTCGGCCTCTTGCATGGTTAAGTTTGAAATTGGACGCTCGCGAAGATTTTCGTCGTAGATAGTTGCGTCTGGTAGCCCAGCACGTTTCACCATGCCGTGGGCAACGTCAACTCGGAAACCGTCGACACCCTTTCTTAGCCAGAAGCGAAGAATCTCATCAAACTCATCGGCTACTGCAGGGTTCTCCCAATTTAGGTCTGGCTGTGATGAGTCAAAGAGGTGCAGGTACCACTGACCAGGGGAGCCGTCTGCCTCAGTAATTCTTGACCAAGCGGGGCCACCAAAGATTGACTGCCAGTTGTTTGGTGGAAGTTCGCCGTTTACACCCTTGCCGTCTTTGAAGTGATAGTAGGCACGTTCGCTAGATCCCGGAGCAGAGTTAATTGCCGCCTGAAACCAAGCGTGTTGATCGCTGGTGTGGTTGGGAACGATATCAACGATGATTCGAATACCAAGTGACTTTGCTTTTTCAAGCAGGATTTCAAAGTCTTCGTTGGTGCCAAAAATTGGGTCAATGAGTCGGTAATCGCTGATGTCGTAACCGGCATCTTTTTGGGGGCTTTTAAAGAAGGGGCTGAACCAAATTGCATCAATACCCAGTGACGCTAGCGAATCAAGTCTTGAGGTGATTCCTTTTAGGTCGCCAAGGCCGTCGCCGTCGGCGTCGGCAAATGATCTTGGGTAGATCTGATAAATGACCGAGGTGCGCCACCATTCGGCCGCAGGGTTGTTCGTGGTTAAAAATTGGCTTGATTCAGACATGTATAAAGCCTAAGTGAAATTAATTACGGTCAATTGAACTGGCTGTGTGCTTTGATATTTCAATGGCCACCATCAAGAAATCAATCATCGCTGGATCTATTGCGCTGGCGTTAGGCCTTGGATTTAGCGGCTGTGCACAGGATCCAACACCTAAGACTGATGCGATTACCGTGTGGGTCGATGAACTGGAAGCTAAGGCGCTAGAGAAGGCGGCCGCTGAATTTAGGAAAGACACCAAGGTAAGCGTGAACCTGGTGGTGCAACAGGATCCTCGCTCTAACTTTCTAAGCCAAGCAGCCACCGGGGGTGGGCCTGATGTCTTGGTGGGTGCGCACGATTGGGTTGGCGAACTCTATGCCAATGGATTAATCGAACCGATGGATCTGGGTGGCAAAAAAGGTGACTTTTATGACAACGCTGTGGCGGCTTTCCAATACGAAGGAAAGACCTATGGGCTGCCGTACACCATCGAAAATTTGGCTTTAGTTTGCAATGCAAAGAAGTTTGAAAAACTTCAGGCCTGGGAGCAACCCAACTGGCAGCAGGTTAAGGAGGTTGGCCTTGCCTTGAGCTTGAATGCTGGCGGAGGAGACCCGTACCACCTCTACCCAATCCAAACCTCTTTTGGAGCTCACGTTTTTAAGAAGGATCAAAACGGCGACTACACACCGGAGCTTGATTTGGCTAACGGCGGCGTGGAATTTGCAAAGTGGTTGAGCAGCGAGGGAAAAATAATGTTGGACCCGGCTTCAACCTGGGACTCATCGGTGTCTGCGTTAAAGAGCGGCAGCAAGGGATGTTGGATTACCGGACCTTGGGCTAAAGATCAGCTTGGCCTTGACTCAGCAGAATTCAACATCTACTCAATTCCATCCGTCGGGGGTAAGGAAGCTGTTTCCTTCTTGAGCTCACGAGGTTTTTACGTATCAAAAGCTTCAAAGGATGCTTTTTATGCAAAGAAGTTTGTCGTGGATTACGTGGCTAAATCAGAGCACCAGAAAGAATTGTTTTTAGTTACCGGAAGAGTGCCAGCAAACAAATCTGCCTTTGACGCCGCAAAAGATGATCGTGTGGTCCAGGGGTTTGGAAACGCTGGACGAAAGGCTGAGCCATTGCCGGCGATTCCGGCTATGGGTTCGGTTTGGGCATCCTGGGGCGCTTCTGAAATCGCAATCATTCGTCGTCAAGGCAAACCAGAGGTTATTTGGAATCAAATGATCGCTGACATCAAGTCGTCAATCAATCAATAACCGCTCTTCGCTTACCTGCTTCATGGCAGATATTTTTGCCAGCACCGCGCTAAAAGTGCTAAAGTCTTTTGGTGCCTGGCGCTTGAAGCCGATGCACAAACGCCCCGATAGCTCAGTGGTAGAGCACTTCCATGGTAAGGAAGGGGTCGCCAGTTCAATCCTGGCTCGGGGCTCGTTTCAAAAACAACCAATTGTCTGATTTGTAGGCAATGCCCGGCTGGGTAGCTCAGGTGGTTAGAGCACACGACTCATAATCGTGGGGTCGCGGGTTCGAGTCCCGCCTCAGCTACTTCTGACTCAAGTCCCTAGCGGGGCTTTTTCGTTTAATGAGAGAAACTGCGACACTTAACAAGTGGTAAATCCAAACGTTCAGGGCAAGAAGTATCCGGCAACAGATCCTTATCTGGTTGGCCGCGAGAAGATTCGCGAATTCGCCCACGCGGTTAAGTCAACAAATGCAATGAACCTGGATGTGTTCGCCGCGCAAGCAGCCGGCTACACCGATGTGATTGCCCCACCAACCTTCGCGGTGGTTATTCAAGAGCGCTCGCTGGCAACCGTGTTGAATGACCCAGAGGCAGACATTGACTTTTCTCGCGTGGTGCACGGTGAGCAGCGCTTCATTCACGCTCGCCCGATTGTGGCGGGCGATGAACTAGTAAGCGAGCTCGAGGTGGCCAGTGTGAAGTCACTTGGCGCCCACTCGATGGTGACTTTTGAAACCAAAATTTACGACGTCAGCAAAGAGTTGGTTTGCACTGCAATTTCAACTCTCGTGGTCAGGGGTGACGAGTAATGACTCACATCAATATCGCTGCGCTTGAAGTCGGCCAAGTTATTGGCAGCACAGAATTTTTACTGACTCGCGATTCTCTTGTGCGTTACGCGGGCGCCTCTGGGGATTTCAATCAGATTCACTACCGCGACGACGTTGCAGCGGCAGTTGGGCTACCCGGCGTGCTTGCGCACGGAATGTTGACCATGGGCGCGGCAGTTCAAGTTGCGGTTGACTGGGTTGGCAACGCTGGATCGATTGTTGACTACCAGGTTCGCTTCACTAAGCCAGTTGTGGTTGATTCGGAAAATGGCGCGGTACTAGTTGTAACCGGCAAAGTTGGCGAAATTGATGCCGAGAACCATGTAGTGCGAATTGATCTTGAGGCTGTCTTTGAAGAAAACAAGGTTCTTGGTAAAGCACAGGCGCGAGTTCAGCTCTAATGGCAACACCAGTTACCCCGCACCCACTTGCAGATTTAACTTCAATGCGGGTTGGCGGCACCCCAGCCGAAATTTACGCTGCAAAAACGCGCGACGATCTAATTGAACACACGCTGAATGTTTGGCGAAGCGGCGATGATTGGTTACTGCTTGGTGGCGGAACAAATATGGTGGTTGCCGACAACGTTGAAAACTTGCGCGTAATAAAAGTTGAGAACATGGGCATTGAGCCTGTGCGCAACAAAGACGAAACCCGAGTCGTGGTGCGCGTGCAAGCCGGTGAAAACTGGGATGACTTTGTTGCCCACACGGTAAAGGCTGGACTTGCCGGAATTGAGGCAATGAGTGGAATCCCTGGAACAGTGGGGGCTTCGCCAGTGCAGAACATTGGCGCCTACGGTCAAGAACTAAGTGACAGCATGGTGCGCCTTGAGTTTGTTGATTACGAGACTCACGAGATTGCCATCCTTGAGGCCAAGGATTTGCAGTTTGGTTACCGCGACAGTGCAATCAAGCGCGGCCGTCCGGGCGTCATTACCTGGGTTGAATTTGAATTGCAAAAACTGGATGGACTAAGTCGCCCGCTTTACTCAACTCAGATTGCTGCTGATCTTGGTGTTGCCATGGGGGCGCAGGTCTCACTTGAAGCTGTTCGTGCCAGCGTTCTAAAGTTGCGCGCACGCAAGGGCATGGTTATTGACGAGAACGATCCGGATTCTGTAAGTTGTGGAAGTTTCTTCACCAACCCGATTGTCAGCGATCGAGTTGCCCGAGGCTTACCAGACGATGCACCAAAGTATGAGTCAGAAGAAGACGACGGACTGACCGTAAAGCTTTCGGCAGCTTGGCTGATTGAAAATGCTGGAATTGAAAAAGGATTTAGGATTGCGGGTTCTAGGGCGGCAATTTCAAGCAAGCACACTCTTGCAATCGTTAACACCGGAGGAGCCACCGCAACAGAAATTTTGCAGTTGGCCGAATACGTTCAGGTGCGAGTTTCAAATAAGTTCGGCATCAACCTGGTGCCCGAACCAAACTTGATTGGTTTTATTTAGCCGAAAAGTTTTTGCGAGCAGTGGGCGTGGCGATAAGTTATGTCGACACGGCATGCGACGCTTGGGCGAATTACTGGAACAGACGCTGTAACCGTTGAATACCATCAAGCAGTGGGGCATCACCAAGGGCGTAAGACAAACGCACGTAACCTGATGGGCCAAAAGCTTCACCAGGAACCAGAGCAACCTCTGCTGCATCAAGAATGTAATCGCAAAGCTCAAGCGAGGTGTTGATGGTTTTGCCACCCCACTCGCGACCAAGCAAACCGGTCACGTCGGAATAAACATAAAAAGCACCCTGCGGCATTGGTGCATTCCAACCAGAGATTTTGTTCAACTCGGCAACCGCAACCTTGCGACGACGATCGAAGGCGTCGCGCATAGCAAGCACTTCATCCTGCGGTCCGGTTAGTGCGGCCAGGGCTGCCTTTTGCGAAATGTTCGAAACGTTCGAAGACAGGTGCGACTGCAGATTTCCGGCGGCTTTCATTGCGTCAAGCGGGCCGGCCATCCAGCCCAGACGCCAACCGGTCATTGCGTAGGTCTTGGCAACACCGTTCACGAAAATCGTGCGGTCGATCAGTTCTGGAACTGCCTCTGTGATTGAGATTGCCTTTAGGCCGTCGTAGGTCAGGTTCTGGTAAATCTCGTCGGTGATTACCCACATGCCATTTTCAAAAGCCCAGCGACCAATAGCCTCACTTTCCTCGCGGCTGTAGACAGATCCGGTTGGGTTTGATGGTGAAACAAAAAGCAGCACCTTGGATTTTGGGGTGCGGGCAGCCTCAAGCTGCTCAACGGTGACCTTGTAGTTTTGGTCGGCGCCAGCAAAAACCTCAACCGGCACACCACCGGCCAGGCGAATGGCCTCCGGGTAGGTGGTCCAGAACGGGGTAGGCATCAAAACTTCGTCACCCGGGTCCACGATGGTGGCAAATGCCTGATAAACGGCCTGCTTACCGCCGTTGGTCACCACAACCTGAGCCGCGGTGATATCGGTGCCGGAATCTAGCTTGGTCTTGGCGGCAATTGCCTCGCGTAGGTCCGGAAGGCCAATCGCAGGGGTGTATCGGTGGTTTTTGGGGTCAAGAACTGCCTTGGCGGCGGCCTCAACGATGTGGGCCGGGGTGGCAAAGTCTGGTTCGCCGGCTGCATAAGAGATGACTGGGCGGCCCGCTGCCTGAAGGGCTTTGGCCTTGGCATCCACCTTTAGGGTCGCAGATTCAGCAATTGCGCCAATGCGCTTAGAGATACGAGGGAATTCAGGCATGAATAAAGGTTACAACGGCAACACCGATGACCGGTGCCGGCAACTTCCCTTTGCATTACTGGGCGCTGGCGGGTATCCTTTAGGAAGTGAGTTTGACAACTCAGGAAGCCTAATCTGGCAAATTAATCAATTCTTAGATTTATCTAATTTTTTGACGCCCGGATGACTGCCGCTCGCGTTGTCAGATTTTCCCTCAAAGGGTGGTGGCTCAATTGGTAGAGCATCGGTCTCCAAAACCGAGGGTTGCAGGTTCGAGTCCTGTCCGCCCTGCTAGCAGTACTTAAACGAAGAAGAAGGAATGAGCATGGCTGAAGAGCTAGAGCAAGTCTCAGAAGATGTAGTCGAAAAGGCTAAAGCCGACAAGGCTTCAAGCCGCAACTTCATCGCACGCATCATCTTGTTCTTCAAGCAGGTTGTAAGTGAGTTGAAGAAGGTCACCAAGCCAACTTGGGCCGAGCTTCGCAACTACACCGGAGTTGTGTTGGCATTCGTGGTCGTTGTGATGTTGATCATTTCGTTCTTCGACTGGATTTTCTACCAGGGTGTGGTGTTCATCTTCACCCCAACGGCTTAACAATCAAGCGCATTAAAAACTTCTAAGTAAGGAAATCGAATTGACTGAAACAGAACGCGACGAACTAGAGGCATTGGCCGAGGTTCAAGACGTTGCTGCTGACGCGGTAATTGCTGAGGCCGATGCAGACTTTGCTGACCTTGCGCAGGACGCTGCTGCAGAACTTGAGCAGGACCTAGAGCTCGAAGAAGCAATTGTTGAAGCTAAAGAAGAAGTTGCAGCAATTGATGCCGAAGTAAACGAAGGCGGATCAGACGATCCTTATCGTGAATTCAAGGCGGAGCTTCGTCGCCTTCCTGGCAAGTGGTACGTGATTCACTCTTACGCGGGTTACGAGAAGCGCGTTAAGCAGAACATTGAAAACCGAAAGCTTGCAATCGAGGGTGGAGACGACATCTTCCAGATTGAAGTACCAATGGAAGACACCATTGAGATCAAGAACGGCCAGCGCAAGTTGGTCACCAAAGTTCGCATCCCAGGCTACGTTTTGATCCGCATGGAAATGAACGAAGAGTCATGGTCATTGGTTCGCCACACACCTGCTGTAACCGGTTTCGTTGGAAACTCACAGAACCCAACTCCACTTCGCCCAGACGAAGCATTCAACATGTTGAAGTCAATGTACGTACTTCCTGAAGAAGCAGCCGCAAAGACTGCCGCTAAGGGTGGCGTTGCAGTCAAGGGCAAGGCTAAGGCCATCCCAGTCAACATTGATTTCAAGGTTGGCGAAAGCATCATGATCAAGGACGGATCATTCGCTGGTCTGCCTGGCACCATCTCAGAAATCAAGCCAGAGAGCGGCAAGCTCACTGTTCTTGTTTCACTGTTCGAGCGCGAGACTCCTGTGGAGCTTGGCTTCGACCAGGTTGGCGCACTGAACTAGCAATAAAACGAATTTAAAAGTTTCCAAACAAACAAAAGGAAAAATCAAATGGCACCGAGCAAAAAGATCACCGGAATGATCAAGCTGCAGATCCAGGCGGGCGCTGCTAACCCAGCTCCACCGATTGGTCCAGCTCTTGGTCAGCACGGTGTGAACATCATGGAGTTCTGCACCGCGTACAACAACGCAACTGCAGACCAGAAGGGCAACGTAATCCCAGTAGAAATTACTGTTTACGAAGACCGTTCATTCACATTCGTTCTAAAGACTCCACCAGCAGCTGAACTAATCAAGAAGGCAGCTGGCGTAGCAAAGGGTTCAGCAACTCCTCACACCGTGAAGGTTGCAACCTTGTCTAAGGACGCGCTTTACAAGATTGCCGAGCAGAAGATGTCTGACCTGAACGCCAACGATGTTGACGCAGCAGCAAAGATCATCGCGGGTACCGCACGCTCAATGGGAATCACCACCGAGGCTTAATAAACCTCATCCACTAAGTCGTGGGAGTACCGTGCGCGGTACGTTGACCACAACTGTGACCAATTAGAAAAGGAACAACAGCATGGCAAAGCGCTCAAAGGCTTATGTAGCAGCCGCCGCTCTTATTGAAGAAGGCAAGCTATATACTCCAGCTGAAGCAGTTGCGATTATTCGCGAGACTGGTTCAAAGAAGTTCGACTCAACCATCGAGGCTGCATTCAAGCTCGGTGTTGACCCTCGCAAGGCAGATCAGATGATCCGTGGAACTGTTTCACTTCCACACGGAACTGGTAAGACTGCACGCGTTATCGTTTTCGCAACCGGTGCTGCAGCAGATGCAGCTAAGGCTGCGGGCGCTGACGAAGTTGGTGGAGACGAACTTATCGAAAAGGTAGCCGCAGGTTGGACAGACTTCGACTCTGCAGTTTCGACTCCTGAACTCATGGGTAAGGTTGGTCGTCTAGGTAAGGTACTTGGTCCTCGTAACCTAATGCCAAACCCAAAGACCGGTACCGTGACCCCAGATGTAGCGAAGGCTGTAAACGACATCAAGGGTGGACGTATCGAGTTCCGCATTGACAAGCAGTCAAACCTTCACTTCATCATTGGTAAGGCATCGTTCACCAAGGAGCAGTTGGGTGAAAACCTTGCTACCGCAATGGACGAGATCCTACGTTTGAAGCCTTCGTCTTCAAAGGGTCGCTACCTAATCAAGGGTGCACTTTCAACCACATTTGGTCCTGGCATCTTGCTAGACACCAACGTGACCAAGGTTGAGTTCTAAACCTTCGAACAACAAGAATTCCGATGAGGGGATCAGGTCAAAAGACCTGGTCCCTTTGTCATCGGTGTTTATTTCATTAGGCTAAAAGCCGATTAACCGAAAGGCGGGATATTGCCTCAGCACGCATTTGGCGCAGCCACACTTCTTGACACGAAAGACCCAATGGGTTTGCGAACCAGCGCACCCCTGCTAGACGCGTGGATCCGCGATATGGAGACCGATAGATCACCATTTCAGATTCCTGGACATAAGGGACGCACCGACCTAACCGGTGCCATTGTTGACGGTGACATTCCAGTACTACCTGGCAATCACACCCACAGAATTTCACCCTCGCTCATTCTTGAAGCTGAGGCGATCGCCGCAAAACTTTGGGGCGCCGAACTTTGTCGTTTTGGTGTAAACGGCTCATCAGGTTCAAATCACGCTGCGGTGATGGCAGTTGCCTCACCCGGTGACAAGGTCATTGTTTCGCGCACGCTTCACAAATCCGTCTTGGTGGGCATGGTTTATGCCGGCGTTGTTCCGGTTTGGATCCGGCCTGAGATCAACCCGGCAACCGGTTTGCCGGAGTACTTGCCATCGTCAAGATTGGCTGAAACCATTGCTGCGCACCCAGACGCAAAAGCGGTGCTAATTGGTGAGCCTTCATATGTGGGCACCATGTCAAACATTCCCCGCCTTTCCAAGGTTTGTCACGATGCCGGAATTCCGTTGATTGTTGATGCCGCGTGGGCTGCCCACTACGGGTTCCACCCAGAGCTGCCAAACCACCCGATTGCTGAAGGTGCTGACATCGTGGTGACCTCAGCGCACAAGACATTGCCCTCATATTCGCAAGCGTCATTTGTTTTGGTTAGAGACGAGTACGTTGATCTTGCTCGATTCAACAAAATGTTTGACTCTACCCAGACCACCTCAATGTCTGGTCGCATTCTTGCATCGATTGATGCCGCGCGGGCCCTGCTTGAGCGCCACGGTGAGGAACTAATCGGCCCGGTAATTGAAGCAACCGAGCGTGGCCGAGCAGCCCTAGTTGCAGCCGGTATTGAAGTTATTGACGGCGAATATATTGACCCGCTGAAGCTCGTGATTTTGCTAAGTGGCTGCGGTGCCGATGGAAACAAGATTGAAGCCGATCTGCTGGCAGCCAACATCGATGTTGAAATGGCAAATCGTGACCTGATCATTCCAATGATTACCTTTGCGGACACCCCAGACCGAATCAACGATCTGGTTAAGAAGATCATTGCCTCGGTTGAGGCGCACCGTGGAGAGCCGCGTCCGATTGAAATTCTGCCGGCGTTCTCAATTGAGCCAGAAGTTGTAGTCACCCCGCGTGAGGCATTCTTCTCTGATTACGAAGTTGTTGCGGCCGAGGATGCGGTTGGCCGAGTGTCTGCAGAAATGATTTGCCCTTACCCACCAGGTGTTCCGGTGCTTTCCCCGGGCGAGCGAATCACCCAAGCCGCACTCAGCGCGCTTTTCAAGGCACGCGACATGGGAGTGCGTATTGCGTTTGTGGCCGACCCAACTCTAGAGACACTAAAAGTCCTACCAAAGGAATAATCCAAATGGATGCAGCGACGACAAACCAACCAGACACCGCAACCGACTTAGACAGTCAGTCCAGCGCAAACATGCCTGGGTGGAAAAAGCGCGTAGCCATTTTTATGACCGGGCAAACCGTTTCAATGTTTGGTTCATTCTTGGTGCAGTACGCAATCATGTGGCACTTGACCCTCACCACCAAGTCTGGATTAGTTCTAGCGCTGGCAGCCATATTTGGCTTCTTGCCTCAGGCGATTGTTTCCATTTTTGCCGGAGTCTGGGCAGACCGAGTCAACCGCCGAGCCATGATCATTGTCTCGGACTCGGTGATTGCTCTGGCCACTCTGGGACTTGCGCTGTTGATGCTATCTGGAGTCGATGACCTATGGCTGATTTTCTTGGTGATGGCGGTTAGATCCGTTGGTGCCGGTGTGCAAATGCCAGCGGTTTCAGCATTGCTACCTCAGATTGTGCCAACAGATAAGTTGATGAGCATCAATGGAATCAACAGCAGCATTCAATCTGCACTTGGTCTTCTGGCGCCGGTGGCTGCTGCCGCGGTGTACGCCAACATGTCTATCGTTGCCATTTTCTTTATTGACGTAATCACTGCAGTAATTGGAATTGGGCTGCTCACTTTGATTGCGGTACCTACTCTTGAGCGTGCCGCGAGTGCCGACAAGCCTTCGTACTTTGCCGATCTAAAAGACGGAATTAATTACATCTTTACTCACGACCTCGTGCGCTGGGTAATGGGTATTTTTGCAATCGTATTTCTGCTGACAGTTGCCCCGTCAAACCTGTCACCACTTATGATCGCCAGAAACTTTGGCACTGAGGTGTGGAAGCTAACAGTTTTGGAAGTTTCCTTCAGCGTGGGCATGGCCTTGGGTGGAGCCTTGATTGCTGTGTTTGCTAAAAAGGTGAATCGTATCTCTTTGATTATTGGAACATCAATTTTCTTTGGCATGCTGGCGGTGGCGCTTGGATTCACCACCAACCTGATTTTGTATTACGTGCTGTTTTTCATTATTGGTTTGGCGGTGCCAGCATTCTTCACCTCGGCTATGACTCTCTTGCAAGAAACGGTTGAGTTAGAGCGCCAAGGGCGGGTGTTTGGATTTGTGGGCATAGTGATCTCTGTTGCCATGCCTCTTGGTATGGCGGTGCTTGGTCCGCTGGCCGATGTGTTCCGGGTTGAGAGCCTGCTAATTGCAACCGGAGGTTTGATGGTGGTTGTTGCCGCAGCCGCTATTTTGTTACCATCGGGTCGCAAGGCTATTGCGGCAGCGCACGCATCAACCGGAAAGCAATCCTCTGAGACAGAAGCAAAGGTTGGCTCATGAATGAGATGAAACCAAACACCGATCAAATCAGAACAGCCGACCCGCACGATTACGATCACAGTCACCCGGATATTTCCGGCGGTTGGTTGCGAGCAGCGGTATTCGGCGCCATGGATGGTTTGGTGTCGAACATCGCTTTGATTGCTGGTATTGGTGCGGCAGGTGCTTCGGCCCCGGTGATTTTGGTTACCGGCTCGGCTGGTTTGGTTGCCGGCGCTTTTTCTATGGCACTGGGCGAGTATGCGTCGGTCAAGACGGCTAACGAACAAGTTCATTCAGAGTTGGCAATTGAAATCGCAGCCCACGAGAGAAATCCCGAAGGTGAAATTCACGAATTAGCTAGACACTTCAATTCCATGGGAATGTCGGATAAAACTGCCGCCGCGGCTGCTCGAGAAATTCACGAGAACAAGGCTGTTGCAGCTCGCGTGCACATCACTCAGGAACTTGGCATAGACCCACACTCAAACCCGTCACCCTGGATTGCCGCCTTCTCTTCTTTTGCGATGTTCGCGGCTGGGGCTGCTGTTCCTTTGATTCCTTATATTCTGGGCTTCGACTCGCTGATACTAGGTCTTGGCATTGGCGCGATTGGGTTGCTACTTGCCGGCGGTATCTCGGCAAGATTCACCCGCAAATCATTTGTGAAGAGCGCCCTGCGTCAACTTGTTTTTGGAGGCATCGCAGTTGGTGCAACCTATCTAGTCGGTATGTTGCTAGGCGTCAGCGAAATTTAACAGACCGGCCAATCGGCTAATGGCCTTAACGTCTTCAACATTGTTGAACCTGGTGCGGATTAGGTCTGGACAAAACACAAGGTAGCTGTTTGTCTTGGCCCGAGACAGTGCCACATTCAATCGATTTCGATCAAGCAGGAACTCCAGGCCGCGGGGCGCATCGTCAGAGGTTGAAGCCGCTAGAGAAATAATTACGATTTGGGCTTCGCGACCCTGGAATTTATCAACCGTGCCAACCTGCACCTCAGTGAGATTTACTTCATCAAGCGCATTACGAATTGCATCTACCTGCGCGTTATACGGAGCCACGATTAGAACCTGGTCCTGACCTACCAACTCAAGATGCTTTTTCGTTAGGGCAAGCACCGCTTCAACTTCTTCGGCGGAGTGTGACGAATTACCAATGTGCCTAACGGGGTGAAGTTGGAAGCCTGGACTCAGTCCGGGAATCTGTTGAGAGTGGGCATCGTGGTGAGAGTGCAAACGATTTTGGTAGGACAACCATGACACCGGAGCATTAACTTTGGGGTGCATTCGCCGAGTGACCTCAACGAAGTACCCGTGCTCTTGATCAAGAATTTGTTGATCACCCATGTAATGGCCAAGTGCCGAGTTGTCGACTCCGCCGGGATGCACAGCCTGCACCACCTGGGTTAGCTGCATGGGGTCGCCAAGCAGCACAATGTTGATGGAACCGCCGCCAACGGCTATTGCGTCCACCAGCGAGAACTGTGCAGCCTCGTCAATAAAGATGTAGTCGAACTCCTCTTGCAAAATGAAGCTGCTGCAAAAGGTCCAGGCGGTACCGCCAATCACGTAGCCGCTGGTCTGCCTGGCTCGCCAATTCTTCATTACTGAATAACCCGATGGGGTGGTCCAGGCCCTTGGTGTGCGGTCCTCTTTTTTGGGTTGCTTGGCAATCGCGCTGCCGGATACCCCGGCTTCAATACAACCCGAAAGCAGATTCTCAACTGCAGAGTGAGAGTTTGCCACCACGGCAATCTTTTTACCTTGCTCAACCAGGTGCGCGATGGTCCGTGAGCCTAGGTAGGTCTTGCCAGACCCAGGTGGCCCTTGAATTGCCAGCACTGTTCGGTGCATGCGCTCAACCGCATTGATAACGGCCGGAAGGTACTCATCGCCTGACACTGGCAATAACGAGCCATCGTCAATCAGTGATGGTGGCCGCCGCATCAGCAAATCTAAGGTGGCGTTTCCGGTTGGCGCCTCAAACATGGGTGAGACCCACTCGTTGGCTAAGCCAAGAGCGTTCTCGCGGACTGCATCTTGTTTGCCACCGGCACGAATGAACAGATCCTCGAAGATAGCGTTGGGCTCAAAGTTTGCGTTGGCAATTGTGGTCACACGCTTAAAGCTGATGCGATTTCCTTCAACCGCAACCAGCGTGCCTTTATCAAGTTCGTTTTGATTTGCCCCGTAACTGAAGCGAACGTAAATTGCTGTGCCCGGTTTTAACATCAGGGTTTGCCCCGGGTCTAACACGTAGTTGTAATCCAAAGTGATTTTCACGGTTGGATTCAGGTGCATGCCATCAAAACCACTTGCCTCACGCTGGCAGCCGGTGACCACAAGTGCCTTGCGATCGGCATGTAAAGTTTCGTCTACGGCCTCGCGACGTAGGTAGCGCTCACGGAAAGTGATAACTTCTTCGCGCTTGTAATAGAGCACGGAGTGCATCAGAGCCTGCCAAATCTTTGCCCGATAATCCGCCTGGCTGTCTTCACCCCAGCGCCAGTCGGCGACTGCTTTAGCCATGTGGTTAGTGGCACGCTGTAGCTCGGCTAGTTCGCGCTCAGCTCTGTTGGTTGCGCTGTCTTCATCATCTGGGTCAGCGGCCCACTCAGCTTTTTTTCTATCGACCGCCTGGCGGAACTCTTCATACTTGGCGTGCGCCCCTGGCATTGATGACAGCCATTCGTAGAGTGCAAGCGTTGAGACACAGTCGTCTTCGTTGTAATCGGCAATAGTCTGCAGGACCCGCTTGGCCTCAACCGGGTCTTGATCGGCAAGTTGGCGATAGTAGTCGTACTCTTCAATGCTTGAACCGGCATCAACCACAGTGCTCTTGCGGCCAAATTCGTAAAATGCCTCAAGCTTCTTGATTGAGTAACTTGGTTGGCTAACCATGATTGAACCCTTGACGACTTTGTAGAGGTCGATCATTTTGCCCTGGGTGATTAGCCAGTCAACCTGGGCTTCCATTACGCCGTGACGTGCCGCCAACTTATTGAGTGCGGTTACCTCATAGGGTGCGTAGTGATAGATGTGTGCAGTTGGGTCGGCTTGGAGCTTGTTGAAGGCAAACTCAACAAAGGCTGAGAAGGCCGTAGCCTCTTGTTCGCGGTTGTGTGCCCAGAATTCGTGGAACTGCTTGTCGCGGGTGATGGCGCCAAATAGATACTCAAGCCCGCCCTTCTCTTCAAAGTAGGGAAAGCCCTCCATGTCAAAAAAGATGTCATTGGCAGACGGTGGTGGAAGAACACCAATCTCTGGGTCATCGACGACTAAGAAAGAGTGTTTACCGGTTTGGCGAAAGCTAGTTTGCAATTTTGCTTGCTTGCGTAGTTTGTCAAAACTCCCGGGTACAAAATCGCTGGGGCGCTGTTCATCAGTTGCTTCAGAAAGCGCAGTCATTGTGGTGATGCCGGCTTTCTTGAGCTTTTCAATCTGTGACTTATTGATGCCAGCAATCTGAACCAGGTGGTCTACTTCTTTGCGATCGTGTGCACATAGATCTGGGTACTCACAAATTGAGCAGGTGCTTTGCACCTCACAGTGCAGCGACAGGTGCTTGAGTTCAAAACCTTTCAAATCACCCGATGCCGCTTGCTCAAAGGCAGCCTCTAGATATGAGCGAGCTTGACGCATCGCCGGAACAATTTCACCCTCTTCAAAGAGTTCTAGAGTGCGCGAGCCCAAAATCAGACCGTGCATGGCGTTTGCCTTTAGGCCAAGCGCATCAAGAGCTTCAACATACAGAGCAACCTGAAGTAGGTAGTGGGGTTTGGCAGAGCTGGCTAGTTTGGCGTCCCAAGCGATGTAGCCCAATGTGCCGTGCTCGTTTTTGGAACCAGCACGATCTTTGGAAAGCTTGGCGGTGAGTTTTCCGTTGACAAACTCAAGGTCGTAGTCGCCGCGCACCAAAAAGTCTGGGCGCCCGGTGAATTCCGCCAGCCCCGAGCGGTGACGCAGGGCACCCTGATAGATAACCGGCACACCGGAATGCATTAGTGAGACTGTTTCGGCAAAGGTGTCTTTGCCTTCCGGTCGCTTGAAGTTGGCGTCACCAAGTGAGGCCCGGAGTTCTGCTTCAATTTCGGCCTCAAATTTGTCACCGTAGGCCATGGCAAGCGTCTTGCCCTCAAGCTCGTATGGCTCAACCAGGGCACGCACACCGGGCATGTCTAGCTCTTTGGCAATAGCCAGCTTGATGCAGTGATCACAGGTTGCGGCCCGCATGAGGTCACGCGTGTTGAACGCCCACAGGTTGGGCGAATCGGAATCTTTTAACTTATACATGTGGATCTCTCCAAGATTTTTTTAGAGCTGGTCGCCCAGCTGTTTTCTTTATGGAGAGATTCTCGCACGCAGCACTGACATTTAGAGCGTTGCTAACACCGCATCCAGATCTGCCTTGGTTGGCGGCTCGGCACCGGCACGCTCGCAGGTGATTGAAGCTGCTATACCCGCAGTCCAGACAAATTCACGAATCACGTCATCGCTCAAGTTCTGCAAGCGATCAAACGGATCGGTACCCAGGGCGTCCACGTCAGAAAGCTGCCCAAGCAAATTCGCACAGAAAGTGTCACCTGCTCCAACCGTGTCAACCACATTGATTTTGCGCGATGCCACATCAAAGCGGGTACGCGAGCCATCTGCTGCTAGTCGATACACCGATACGCCATCGCCGCCGCGAGTAATGAAAACGTGACGAGCCGAGTCGCCAATCCACTTCCAAACGACCTTGTCAACGTCTTCGCCATCGGCCATGTCGTATAGCCAGTGAATGTCTTCATCGGACGCCTTGATGATGTGCGAAATATCATTGATGCGTTCAACTCTCAGGCGCTCGTGATTGCGTTCAAACCCCAGTGCCGGACGCATGTTGATGTCGTGGCTTATCGTCACAGATTTTTGCTTGTAGTGCTCTCGGGCCCAATCTTCGATAACCAAATTGCCCGGACCCATCGCCATGGTTAGGCACCCAAATTGAATTGCGGTGGCGTGCAAGTTTTCTAGGTCGGCATCGGTGGGAAGTTCCTGCGGAGTCCAACCCCAGTCGGCGGTTCCGTTTACGTAGAAGGAGTAAGACGGAACGCCATTTGAATCAATAGAAACTGTGACCATGGTGGTCTGCTCTTTGGCGTCAACCACATAGTCAAGACCCACGTTGTTTGACTTGAGTTTTTCGCGAATGATTTTGCCAAAGCCATCGCCTGAGATGCGCGCTAAAAATTGCTGTGGGGTTCCTCGTCTGGCGAGTGCAATTGAAACGTTGGCATTAGCTCCACCAACAATCGCATTGAATGAGCCCGCTTGGTAACGGTTTTCGATTAGGTCAATCAGGGCTTCGCCAATAACAAGGATCATGCAAAAAGTTTAGGGGGATAGGCTGGTGCCATGAACAGAATTCCTCTTGCCAACCGTGCAATTGCCCTACCGCTCATTGGTCTTTTGGCTGCCTGGCTTAGCTTTATGGGGGCAACCCTGGCCAATCTGTACGTGCCTCAGCCACAGTACGGCCCTAACGGCAATGTCTTCTTCAAAGAAGAAATCTTTCAGGTTGCTCCGTACCTATTTCTCTTAGGCATCGCAGCAGTTGCGGTTTCTTCGTTGCTGGCTCAGGGCCTGGCCATCAAGGCTCGCGAGCAGTCGCAGGATTCAAGTTCGCTGGCGCGTGCGGCTCATCGCTTTAGCACTCTGGGCATCATTGTTGGTTTGGCCGGCGGTGCTATTTTTGCGATCGGTAATTTCTTGGGCGCATTCAATTCATACGCTGGTCGTTCTGAGAGTGCGTTCCTGCGAATCTTTAGCGTTTACGTGCCGATTCTTTTGGCCACCGGTTTGGTGGTTTACGTTTTGCTTGCGGCATTTGTGTTCCGTCATGACGAATCAACCAACACCGATGGCGTTAAGCAAAAGATGTCGGAAGCGCAAAAGGCCCTTGGGCTTGGTTATGCGGTGCCGATTTTGGCAACTGCGGTGGCCATCATTTTTGGACTGGGTGTCTACGATGTGACTCGCACCAACTTGCAGGTTTGGGTTTGGGTGATAATCATCGCAATCGTGGCTGCCGGTGTAGTTTGGGGCACTCGCTTTGCTGCCAAAGCAAAGTCTGCAAAAGCAGCTCCGCCAAAACCACGAACCGCACTTGCTGCTGGCGCAGCAAACCTCAACCTTGTACTGTCAATAATTTTTGGTTCGGTGGTAACCATCATGGCTTTCGCGTTTGGCACCGATGCAATTAGCAAATTGCAAACCTGGCCACAGCCACCGATTAATTGTGAAGGTGTTGACTGCGCAACTGAGCCGATTATCACTGGCCCAACTTGGAACTGGTTTATTCAAGAACTTGCGCCAGCAAAGGTCTTGTTGCTGCTGGCAGTAGTTGGCATTTACGTGACAATCACTGAGCGCAATAAAGAGAGTAAATAGTTTGAAGTATTTTGCATCGGGGTTGTTGTTTGACAACGATGGCGTATTGGTTGATTCACACCAGGCAGCAAACGTAGCCTGGAGTCAATGGGCCAGTGAGTTTGCGCCGAATTTCAAATGGGATGTGCCCGAAAACGCGGGGGTACGTGCCGAAGACAAAGTGCGTGAGCACGTTGGACCAGAGCAATTTGAGGTTGCCAATAATCGCATCAATGAACTTGAGCAAGCCTCAGCGGGAGAGACTTTGGCCCTAGCTGGTGCGGTTGAATTGCTGACTTCGCTCACCCCCGGAACCTGGACGGTCTGCACCTCAGCAAACGCAAACCTTGGCCGGGCTCGCCTAGCCGCCGCCGGACTGCCAATTCCTGCCGAGTTGGTTACCGGTGATGACGTGCAGCGCGGCAAGCCGTTCCCGGACCCTTATTTACTGGGCGCCGAGCGTCTGGGTTTTGATCCGGCGGATTGCGTGGTTTTTGAGGACGCCCCTGCCGGTGTTGAGGCTGGCATTGAGGCTGGAGTTGGTTTGGTTATTGGGGTCAGTGAACGAGCGCTGGCGTCAATGGCGGACCTTGTAATCAAGGACCTATCAGGCATTACATTTGATGGAGAAGTCTTATTCATTCCGGATAAATCCAGACTGCGATAAAAGAGAGAAACAAAATGGCTGAAGTTACTTTTTACGGTGCCGATTGGTGCAGCGATTGCCGTCGCTCAAAGTCGTTGCTTAACACTCTTGGTGTTGAGTACGACATGAAAGATGTTGAGCAAGATGTAAATCTAGCTGCCGAGGCTGAGGGCATCGCCGGTCGCAAGAACATTCCAGTGGTTGTTTTTAAAGACGGTGAATTCATGGTTGAACCAACCGATGCAGCTTTGCACGCAGCCCTGACCAGCCGAGGCTTGATCTAAGCATGTACAACCGCCACGTTGTTGTAGTTGAAGATGAGTCGCTGCTTCGCGACCTCATCGCCAAAACTTTGGAGACCAGTGGTTTTCAGGTAACTACAGCAGCGAACGCGGCGGATGCGGCGCGAGTATTCAAGGCAACAGATCCAGACGCGGTAGTGCTTGATGTTGAGCTGGGCCCTGGTCCAAATGGTTTTGATTTTGCAGAGTCACTGCAGAAAACCTCACCAGAGGTTGGCATTGTATTTCTAACCAATCTGCCAGATGCAAGATTTGCTGGCCGTGAGACCAAAGATTTACCAACCAACATTTCTTATCTTCGCAAATCACAACTTATCGATTCCAATGAATTGGTTAATGCGCTTGAGGCTGTGCTTCACGATTCAATCACCGCTGACTTCAGGCACGACCTAGATGAAAGCCGCCCACTACGTGGCTTATCGCGCAAACAAATATCGGTGTTGCAGCTTTTGGCCATGGGATACACCAACGCCCAAATCGCTGACAAGCGCGGCACCACAATTCGCGCCGTTGAGGGAATCGTAAGCCGCATCTTCCAAGCGCTAGACATTGACGTGCAGGCCGAGGGAAACGCTCGTGTTGAAGCCGCAGCAACCTACTTGCGCGCATCTGGAAAATCTCTCTCTGACGTCTAATGGCTGAACGGTTTGTCACCCCAAAGACCAGCCTTCGCGATGCAATCAATAATGCAGCTGGTCCAATCGCACTAAGCAATCGTGTGTTGCTACAGTTTGCGCCGCTGTCTTTTGCGCTTTTTATTGGCAGCAGCCCAACCAGACTTTCGGGTTCGATCCTGGAGTGGTTCATAGTTGCAACGGTTGGTTATCTGGCTACGGTTATTGTTTTGCTGGCATTTAGGGCTACCGTGTTGCCAGTCACACCGGGGCGCAAACCCAAGCTGCTGCTGACCTCACTTGCCTACGTGGTGGCGGGATTAGCCAGAGGCCTATCTGTTTACACAACCGGGGCAGCGCTGGGCGTAATGCCAGAGGCAGAGCTTTGGTATCGCTTGGTTGGTGGTCCACTTTATGTCTATGGATCGATTGCCATCTTGGCGATATTCAACGCTTCGCGAATGCGCCACGAAAAAACTCTCGCCGAATTGGAAGCTGAAAAGGCGGAACTCGATGAACTTCGCGGTGGTATTCGTGAGCGAATTAGGTTGCAGCGCGCGGATTTATTACGTCGCGTTCAGGTGGCTTTAGAGCCGGCAGTTAAGCAAATTCAATCTGAGCTGGAAAGCTCGTCAAAAACAGTCTCGGCAAAACTAACTGACTTAGTAGAGACAGTTGTTCGCCCACTCAGCCGAGACATTGGTCTTAACTCGCAGATCGATAATCAGGTTAATCAAATTACTCGCAGGGCATCTGGTGCTTATTCCAAGAGCAGATTTCCTAGCCGATTGTCTGCGGGCGCAATGATTGTTCCTGAGATTGCTTTCTTTGGAACCGCTTCAATTGCAATTGCGTCAAACGTGATCACTTTTCCAGACGCGGTGTTATTAACCAGCGTTGTGAGTTTGTTAGTTATTCTGGCCAGCTACAAGTTCTTTCAATTCATCTTGAAAAATGTTTGGGTGCCTTTTGTGGTTGCCTTACTGATTTCGATGCTGATCGCAGCAGTCTGTGGCGTCATGGCGAATACTGCGTTAGCTTTGCTGGGTTTTGGCTTGAACCCAACTCTTTACATTCAATCAATCTCCGCTCAGGTAGTCATTACCCTGGTTTCGTTCTACATGCAGTTTCTGCGAACCCAGCGAAGTGATGCTGAGCGTGAAATGAAAAACGTTGTTTCTGATCTTGCCATTATGAACTCGCAACTGCGTCAAGAGGTTTGGCTAAATCGCCGGCGCATTGCTTCAATTCTTCACGGGTCAGTTCAGTCCGCTTTGTACGCGTCTGCAATTCGCCTGGCAAAGTCGCAATCGCCAAGTGCCGAAGAAATTGAATCAGTGCAGTCAGATATCAGCGCGGCTATTAACAAACTTGAATCAGGTGAGGGCACCGAGAACTTCGTTGATGTTCTAGAACAGATTCGGGATGTTTGGGAAGGGGCGGTTGAAGTTGAATTGCCGCAGCTTTCAAAGGAACTGGTGGCTCAGCTTGAGGCAAATCCAGTGGCTTCTGCTTGCGCCGCCGAGGTTGTTCGCGAGGCGGTAAGTAACGCGGCAAAACATGGCAAGGCTGAGCACGTTGTTATTGCCATTGAGCTAACCGGCCCGCATTTGCTGGGCATCACCGTGACGAACGATGGCCAGCCACTGCCTGCTGAGATTGAGGCGGGCTACGGATCATCGATTTTGGATGAGGTGGCCTTTAGCTGGCAGTTGGAAAACCGCGGGGGATACACGGTTCTGGGGGCGGCCATCGCCATTTAGCCGGTCAAACCCAACACCGATGAGCGTCTGGCTGGCATCGGTGTGAAATTGGGTCTAGCCAAATCAGGTCTGCCAAGTTAGGCTTATAGCGTTACAGAAATGTGACAGTAGTCGTTTGCAGTACATCACTTGATTCAAGTGGCCACAGAAGCGCCACCGCTGAAGATGTACCAGTCTTTTCCTCTAAATAAGATCTGCCGTTATGCAGAGTTTTTCTTGTGTGTGGGTTTAGCAGCTGTTCGACTAACCCACCGGTTCACAGCGGCTACTCCCCGCCGAACCACACAATTGAATGAGGAAAAATTATGCCAACTTTTGGCAAATCAAACGCGCGCGCTCCAAAAAAGGCAGCTGCGGGTCGTAAACCACGCACATCATCTGCAGATAAGGCCGCCGCAAAGGCAGGCTTCCCTAAGGGTGCCGGAAGCGGCCGCGCAGGTTCAAACTTCAAGCCACGCGAAGACGGTAGGGGCGGGCGTTCGGAATTCCGGACAGGCCGCGACAGCGGGCTTCCTGGTAATGAGCGTGGCAAATTTGCGAACGCTGATGCTCCACGCGCACCTCGCGCCAAGGGTGCATTCTTTGAAGCTCGTGCACCTAAGCAGTACGGCACAACCCGCGACAGCGGGTTTGCTGGTAATGAGCGTGGCAATTCTGCAGGTCGCCCTTCATACGGCAACCGCGATGGAATGAATCGCGACAGCGGTTCTTCCCGCAGCGGCGGTAGCCGCGAGGAGTCAACCCGTGGCGGATACCAGGGTCGTTCAGAACGTCCTTCATATGGCCGTCCAGGTTCAGCTTCCGGTGGCCGCAACTCTCGTGAAATGAACGGTGGTCGTGAAGACCGCGGTCGCGACTGGACGCCTCGTGGAAATGAAGGTTCGGGTCGTCCATCACGTCCTGCTTACAACTCAGATCGTCCAAGCTACGGCAATCGCGACGATCGTGCTCCTCGTACTTGGGGTTCACGCGATGATCGTGCACCTCGTCGCGATGATCGCGATGCGCGTCCAGCACGCCGTGATGGCACAAGCCGCGACAGCGGGTTTGCAGATAAAAACCGTACTTTTGGTAACCGTGAAGACCGCCCAGCACGTTCAGGTTTTGGTGGTGGCTTCGGCGACCGCAACCGTGCAGAGCGTCCTTCATACGGTAAGTCAGATTCAACTCGTTTCGAAGACCGCACTGCAAAGCGCGGTTGGTCAGAAGACCGTGGTCGCGAAGAGCGCAATCCGAAAAGTCGCGACAGCGGGTTTTCCTCGCGCGAGAGCAATAACGATTCGAGAAACCCTAATCGTCCAGACCGTGCAGCACGCGATGATTCACGCGAATCATCATTCCGCGGTGCACGCGACTCAAACCCAAACAAGAAAGCTTTCTTCGAAGACAAGGTGCTTGAACGTCTAGATGCTGTTGAGGCTTCAGAGGCAATCACCACTGACACCTTTGCCGAGATGGGACTTCACCCTCGCATTCTCGAGGCACTAACCGGAATGGGAGCAGCCGCTCCGTTCCCAATCCAGGCAAGCACAATTCCTGCCGCTATTTCTGGTCGCGATGTTCTTGGTCGCGGTAAGACTGGTTCAGGTAAGACCATTGCCTTCACCGTTCCACTAGTTATGAAGCTTGTTGCAGCAGGTTCCGTTCCTCGCAAGCCAGGTAAGCCACGTGCGCTAATCCTTGCTCCAACCCGTGAGCTTGCAGATCAGATTGACCGCACTGTAAACGGCATTGCCCGCGCAGTTGGTTTCTACACAACCTGTATCTACGGTGGTGTTCCTCAGCGCAAGCAAGAGAACGCAATGAGCCGCGGTGTTGACATTGTTGTGGCAACCCCTGGTCGTCTAGAGGACCTAATCTCACAGCGCATCGTAGATCTATCAGAAGTTGAAACTCTTGTAGTTGATGAAGCTGACCACATGTGTGATCTTGGTTTCATTGAAGGTGTGCGTCGCATCATGCGCGCAACCGGCGACAGCCAGAAGCTTTTGTTCTCGGCAACTCTTGACCGCGAAGTAGATGCACTTGTTAAGGAATTCCTTCCTGACCCTTACGTTTACGAAGTGCCAAACGAAGAGAACGACACTGCAAACATCATTCACCGAGTCATGACCGTTGACCCAGAAGACCGATCTCAGGTTCTTCTTCGTCTAGTTCAGGGCCACGGAAAGTCGATCATCTTTACTCGCACCAAGATGACTGCAGAGCGCCTAAGCGAATCACTAACCGCAGCGGGTGTTCCAGCCGCGCGTCTTCACGGTGACCTAAACCAGAACCAGCGAAACCGCAACCTTGAGCGTTTCACCAAGGGTGGTTGCCGAGTTCTAGTTGCAACTGACGTTGCAGCTCGCGGTATTCACGTTGACGACGTTGCATTCGTTATTCAGGTTGATCCACCTGAGGAATACAAAACTTACCTACACCGATCAGGTCGTACCGGCCGTGCGAACAAAGAGGGAACAGTTATTACTTTGATTCCTCGTAGCCGTCGCCGTCGTATGGAAGACCTGCTTCGTCGTGCAGAGCGCGATGGAATCTTCTCTGAGGTTCGTCCAGCTAGCGAATTGCTAGTTGAGCTTGCTGGTCCGATTGCGCCGATCCCGGCTCCTGAGTCTTTGGACTTTGGTGACAGCCGTGGCGGTTCATCACGCGAGGGTGGCCGCGGCGGTTCAGGTCGTTCTGGTGGCGGACGCTCAGGTGGCGGTCGTGGCAACTACGGCGGCTCTGGCAAGGGTCGCTGGGCTGACAAGCCTAAGGGGAATCGTCGCGGCAGCGGGGATTCAGGTAATGAGTCGCCAGCATCTTCTCGTCCTCGCGCCAAGAAGTACGCCAACTAATTAGCTTCACGAGACCCCCGCTGGCCAGTGCCGGCGGGGGTTTTCGCTATCCCGTGCCCAAAACCAGGGGTTGCGCCCGGCCCCACACCTGGCTTAGACTGGGGGAAGCCAAAGACCGTCGGTTTTGTCCTTTACGGGACAACGAAGGATACGAAAGTGTCAACCCACGCAGGTGTATTTAGAAGTCACAGTTATCGGTGTTTTCACTGAGACCTTTTACTGCTCTATGCGTCTGCATGGAGCATTTTTTATTTCCCGGGGCTACCGACATAAACAAATCAAGGAGCGCCATGGCGAACAAGGTCGAGAAGGTAGCTGAGCTAACTGGTCTATTCCAGAACTCAAACGCCGTCTTTCTAACCGAGTACCGCGGTCTCACCGTTGCACAGCTCAAAGAGCTTCGTCGCAACATCAGTGCAGACGCAACCTACGCCGTAGCAAAGAACACTCTTATTGAGATCGCTGCAAAGAACGCTGGAGTAACCGCATTTGACGGCCAGTTGTTCGGACCAACCGCTCTCGCTTTCGCACACGGTGACGCAGTCAACGTTGCAAAGGCTTTGCGTGACTTTGCCAAGGCAAATCCTCTACTAGTTGTAAAGAGCGGTGTCTTTGATGGCGTTGCTGTTACAGCTGCAGAGGTGCAGAAGCTTGCAGATCTTGAGTCTCGTGAAGTTCTACTGTCAAAGGCAGCAGGACTATTCAAGGCGCCAATGTCTCGTGCAGCTGCCGTTACTCAGGCTCCGCTATCTCAGGCAGTACGCGTCATCGACGCACTACGCGCCAAGCTAGCCGCCTAAACCACAAGCTTTATAAACACTTAAACAACAAGGAGAAACACCATGGCAAAGTTGACAACTGAGCAGCTTATCGATGCATTCAAGGAACTATCACTAATCGAGCTTTCAGAGTTCGTAAAGACTTTCGAAGAAGTATTCGAAGTTACTGCTGCTGCACCTGTTGCAGTTGCTGCTGCACCTGCAGCTGGCGGCGGCGAGGCTGCTGCTGAGAAGGACTCATTCGATGTAGTTCTTGAATCAGCTGGCGACCAGAAGATTGCAGTTATCAAGGAAGTACGCGCACTGACCAACCTAGGTCTAGGCGAAGCAAAGGCTCTAGTTGATGGTGCACCTGCAACCATTCTTGAGGGCGCAAACAAGGACGCTGCTGACAAGGCAAAGGCTGCTCTAGAGGGCGCTGGCGCAAAGGTTACCCTTAAGTAATCTGCGACTTACAGCTACAAAGACTCCCTCGGACTTCGGTTCGGGGGAGTTTTTCTATGTCCTGGGGTCTTTTTACCCCGATAAATATCCCGATACGAATGTTCGGGTGGCCCGAACATAAAGAATATTCGTTTTGCACGCTTTTTAGACTTGAAACATCCCTGGTTCCCAGTGTTTTCCTAAGGAGCACCCCTTGCATCGCAAGTTTGACGTTCGTCGTTATCTCACCGCTTTTTTCGTTGGCATTTTTGCAATCGTCGGATCAATCGTTGGGATTGATGCGCCAGCAAATGCTGTTGCAGGTGATTCTTCAACTGTGGACTACACCGGTACTTTTAATTACACAACCGGACCAAGCAGTGCTTCTGTGTCACCAATTGCGAGCAACGACACAACTTTTACGGTTGAAGCCTGGGTAAATCCAGCAGCTTGGACTTCGACTCATGACTACATGGTTATCTTTGGCCAAGGCTTGACAGGTGCAGGCTGCATTTCTAATCGGTATGGTCTCTTCCTGAGCAACACAGAAAACAATGGTTGGAAGTTGCACTTCGCGCATAATGACTGCGGTGTTTTCAGCCCAGTACTTGTGCCAAACAATTCGTGGACTCACATTGCCCAAGTCGTTAACGGAAGCTCGGTAACCATTTTTATAAACGGTGCCCAAGCATGGACAACGACATATAACTGGTCGGCAAGTTTTAGTTCTGGGTCGGTAATTGGTTCCGCTGTCGATGGCGCAGACTCGTTTAAGGGTTCAATTGACCAAGTGAAGGTTTGGGATTCAAACCTATCTCAGTCTCAAATTCAAACGAGTATGAACGCCTTCGGTGCTGGAGGTATCAGCGGACTAAACGCACACTTTGACTTCAATGAAGGCTCTGGCAACATCATCTATAACCGGGTGAACACCGGTCAAAGTCTTAGCGCAACTTCAATCTCGCGTGACGACGTGAAGGCAACGTCAAAAGTGGCCGGAAAAACTGTTGTTACCTTTCCTCGTAGTTACCTAACACCTGGTGGTGGTTGGACTCCACCTTCAGGAATCAATAGAGCAGAAGTCCTAATTGTTGGCGGTGGCGGTGGTGGTGGAAAATCTGCGAGCCCAACTCAAATTACTGGTGGCTCCGGAGCAGGTGGAGCCGTTTACCAAATTTCTAGTTTGCAACTCCCAACAACTGCAATACCAATTGGAGTTGGAGCTGGCGGCTTGGGAAGTTCCGAGAATACTGGTATCGGAAGTAGCGGCGGCTACAGTTTGTTGGGTTCACTAAAAGTAGCCGGTGGTGGTGGCGGCTACAGCTACAACTCTTCGGGGACTGGCGCAACCACGCCAGGCGGAGCAGATTTCGTAGCTGGCGGAAATGGTGGTGGCGCAAAGCCCGGTGTCTCGAGTCTTGGAGGCCCGGCAGGCACAGCGCAGAATCAGACATTCAATGGGGCAACATTCACAGCTCTTAGTGGAGTCGCAGGCAGTGGTGGATCTGATGCACAATCTGGAGGTTGGGGCGGGCAATCTTCCGTGCGCACATCGTCAATTTCTGGTACTTCCGTTGAATACGGAAAGCGAGGACAGTACCTAGCCTGGACGGCAGGAAATAAAACACCGGGATCCGGAGGCTCCACTGATTATCGTTATGCGACCGGAACAACAACGCTTATTGGCGAGATTGGCGCGAACGGAATTGTTGTGATTGCGTATGCACCAATTGACGACAACTTTATGAACTTCAATGGAACCTCGCAGTATGCGGTTGCCTCTGGTGCTCAAGTAATTCCATCAACGGGTGCTTTCACGCTCGAGGCTTGGATAAACCCGACTTCCTCTGGTGCGCCATCGACGGCAATTATTGCATCCCAGGGAACTGGCTCAACACGTTTTTACGTGAAGAGGGCAAACAATCAACTTGTTACTTACCGTGACCAAGCGGTGAACTCCTCTGAAGTTGTGTGTGGCACACTCCCAGTCGATCAGTGGGTGCACATCGCAATTGCCTATGACAATTCAAAAGCATATTGCTTCATTAATGGATCGCTCGTGGCATCACCAAACTTTGTTTATGGCTCTGAGACTGTAAGTACAGGATTCTATGTTGGGCAGTACTCCGCGGCACCGAGCGATCCAAATTCCTGGTGGAAGGGCGCAATCGACCAGGTAAAGGTTTGGAATACAGCAATTACTGATTCTGCGCTTATTGCGCGAAGCATGAATGCCTACGCGGATCAAGACACAACTGGATATATTTCCGGTTCATCAGGCACCCCAGTACTTACAAATCTTTATCCATTCAACGAAGCAACAGGCACAGCAACGGTGGCTGACATGGTTGGAAGCGCAAACCTAACAACTACTGGTAGCCCAACCAGCACCTCAATCGTTTCTTCTTCAACTCCTTCTGGAGCGACGGTTTACTCATTCCCGCGTACATTCCTAAATGCTTTTGGTGGATGGTTCCCTCCTGTAAA
This sequence comes from Rhodoluna lacicola, assembly GCF_000699505.1. NCBI lineage: Bacteria > Bacillati > Actinomycetota > Actinomycetes > Micrococcales > Microbacteriaceae > Rhodoluna > Rhodoluna lacicola. Next base: position 247,069 of record NZ_CP007490.1, read on the forward strand.
TTCCAGCACTGCTAGCGCCCTTGTGGTCGCCGGCGGTGGCGGTGGCGGAGGCTGGGCCTGGGGTGGCGGTGGCGGTGCCGGCGCAATGCTGACCGCCTCTGCCAATCAAACATTGTCTGTCAACACACCGAAGACGGTCATTGTCGGTGTTGGCGGTGCCGGTGGATTACAGGTCGACGGAGACACGAACAAAGGTGCAAACGGTGGTGACACAACATTTGGCTCTGCAACAGCCAAGGGTGGTGGCGCCGGCGCCGGGTGGGGATACATGTCGCAGACCAGCTCGCGTTCAACTGGTTCTTCAGGAGGATCAGGAGGCGGTCACAGCGAGTACCAATCGACTTTGGCTGCAGCTGCATCTAATCAACCTGATGTGTCCGGATTCACAAAACGTGGGAATGCGGGTGGTGCCATGGAGCGAACCGCCTCGCAAGGAGGTTCTGGTGGTGGTGGAGCTGGCTCAGCTGGCATTTCCATAGTGTCAAGCGCTGCACAAGGCACGGCTGGGGCCGGGGGAGCTGGGTTCCAATCGAGCATCACCGGTGTGGCCACTTACTATGCAGCCGGTGGTGCCGGAGGTCAATCAGCTACTGATACTGCATCCTTGGGTGGATCGTCTATTGGCGGAAATGGTGGATCCTCAACATTGGCTCCTACAGCGGGTGTTGCAAATACGGGTTCCGGTGGCGGTGGTGCAGGTATGTCTTCTAAAGGTGGTTCTGGTGGTTCCGGTGTCGTAATCGTTTCATTGCCGTCAAGTGTTCAAACCCCAACAATCAGCTCGCAACCCGCCGACCTTACAAAATCAGCGGGAGAGACAGCAACCTTCAGTGTTACTGCTGCAGTAACTGATGGCGGTACCTTGAGTTACCAGTGGGAAGTTTCTGCAAATAATGGCAGCACATGGATGAATGTTGCCGATGGCACTGGTGGGACAACAAATAGCTACACAACTGCTTCGTTGGTGAGCGCTGATTTGGGTAAGCAATATCGCGTTAAGGTCACCAATACCCTGAGTGGCTTAACGGCTGTCACAAGCTCAACAGCCGCAACGCTGACAATTGGACTTGACAAGATCAACGTCAATTTTGACGAGCTGAACTTTGATTTTTCGAATGTCTTGCACGTTGTTGGAACTAATGGAAAAGCCCAGGGCAATAAAGTCCTGTTCCTAAACGTCACGACCAAGGGTGGTGTCCAGGTTGACGCACTGGTAACAACTGAAACCCTCTCAGGCGCAACAATCACAAACTATGAAACCGGTGCTCGCGCTGGTGGAGCAAACAGTTACTTCCAGACGGACGTAGACTTTACCGCTGCGAATGGTTTTGCACAGTTCAAGTTTGATTTCTACAAGCACGGCGTAGCTGGTGCTGGAGGTAACCCTTGCACTGTCGCAAACCCGAACTGCACCGGTGCCACCAAGGTTGTAATTCAAAACGTAAACGTCAGTGCAATTGACATCGACTACTACCAGTGGAACGACTTCACGCTGGCTGAAAGTTACACGCTTGCTGGAAACACAAAGCTTAAAGAGTGCGTGATTCCAAATACTGGAACATGTACGACTCGTTCAGCTCCAGCAAGTTTCCCTGCGGACATGCGCTTCCAAGGATCGCCAGATACAGCAAGAACTAACGATCCAGTTGACATGGCGATTGTGACTTATGCGGATATTGAAACCTTCCGAATTAAGTTTGGTCGCGACCGAGCGGGATCACCTAACTACTACGGTGTGGCATTCAAGGCTCTGGACTGGGGAGTCACTACGCCGCAGACCACAGGTGGCACGAACTACACAATTAGTTACAACTCAAATTCCCCAACATCTGGATCTCAGTCTGGAACTCACGTTGGTGCCGCTGGTTCAACTTTCACGGTCCTAAGCGCGGGGACTGCGGTAAAGACCGGCTACACCTTTGCGGGTTGGGCTACCTCAAGTACTGCAACCACAGCTGATTACACTGCATCAAGCAAGGTAACCATGCCGGGAAGCAACCTGACTCTGTATGCAGTTTGGACACCGATTAAGTACACCCTGACCTATAACGTCAACGGTGGAAGTGGTGCCCCAGCCGCTGGTTCGTATGAGACCGGCACAAATAATGTGACATTGTCCTCAACTGTGCCAACTAGAACTGGTTACGTGTTTGGAGGATGGGACACCGTTGTAAACAGCGGGGCCGGCAATGTGAACTACGCATCTGGTGCTACGTACTCGATGCCTGCATCAAACACCACTCTTTACGCAAAGTGGACCATTGCAAACGGAACCCTTGCCTACAACGGAAATAATGGAACCACCACGCAGGCGAGTGTCACCGCTGCAGGAAACACCACCACCACCGTGGCAAACGGAAGCAATACCTCGCGCACCGGCTATGACTTTGTGGGTTGGAATTCAAAGGCTGACGGCACCGGCACCTCGTATGCGGTTGGTTCGACCTTTACTCTGCAGGCAACGGTAACGACAACCATTTATGCGCAGTGGACTCTCAGCAAATACACCCTGGTCTTCAATGTGAATGGTGGAACGGGTACCCCGCAGTCGCAAAGCTATGTTCAGGGTGCAACCACAACCATGCCGGTGACCAACCCAACTCGTGCGGGTTACACATTTGCTGGATGGAACTCTGCTGCAGACGGAACAGGAACCAACTACACCGGTTCGTTCCTAATGCCGGGTAACAACCTCACCCTTTATGCCAAGTGGACACCGATCACCTACATCGTGACCTACAACAACAACTCGGCAACTTACTCAGGTGCAACCGGTACCGTGAGCGACGCAACAAATTACACCGCGGCGCAAACAGTCACAGTTGCGGCTGGAACCGGATTGAGCAACACCACTGGTTCGATTACCTACGTATTCACCGGTTGGAACACTAACGCTGATGGAACTGGCACCGACTACATGCCGGGAAGCACTTTTGCGATGCCGGCAGGCAACCGCACACTCTATGCAATGTGGGTTGATGCAAGTATTGAAATTGCCTACAACGCTAACGGTGGAACCGGTGCACCGGCAAATACCAACGCAACTACTGGCCAGTCATTTACCATCAGTGCCACTCAACCAAATCGTTCTGGTTACACATTTGGTGGCTGGAGCCTGCAAGATAACAGCCCATCAGGTGGGCCTTACAGCGCCAGCGGAACTTTCACACCAAACAGCAATGAAGTTTTGGTGGCTCAGTGGACTGCCGTCAACTACACCGTCACTTACAACTCCGACGGTGGATCAACGGCACCGGCTCAGCTAACCAACAAACACATTGACGACACAATTTCTGTTGATGGTTCGGCTCCAACCAAGACTGGATACACCTTCTTAGGTTGGAAGGACGGCGCTGGAAACATTTATCCAGCGGGCGGAACTTTCAAGATGCCTGCTGGTGATGTGACCTTGACCGCTCAATGGCAAGGCAACGCCTACACACTTACCTATGATGCAAACGGCGGTGCTAGTGCGCCGGCTGCTGAAACCAGAAATTACACCGCAACGGCTAACCTGTCTTCAACAGCACCAACACGGACTGGTTACACGTTCCAAGGTTGGAACACCCTGGTGGGTGGAAATGGCACTGCCTACAACGCGCCGAATTCACTATCGTTCACGATGCCAAATTCAAACACCACATTGTTTGCTCAGTGGACAGTCAACAACTTCTTGCTGACTTACAACACCCAGGGTGGTTCCACAGCGCCTTCCGGTGGAAGCACCAATTACAACGTTGAAGTGACCGTAAGCGGCAGCACCCCAACCAAAACCGGTTACAGCTTCGCCGGTTGGAATACCTTGGCTGATGGGTCTGGAACAACCTACTTGCAAAGCGCCAAGTTCAACATGCCGAACGCGGATGTGACCTTGTATGCCCAGTGGACAAAGACCGCTTACACCCTGTACTACAACACCAACGGTGGTCAAGGAGTGTTCTCTTCGCAGCCGGTGAAGTACAGCGAAAGCGTAACCGTTGACAGCACAACTCCTACCAAAACGGGCTACACCTTCAGCGGTTGGAACACTGCTGCTAATGGGTCAGGCTCTGACTTCAACCCGATGGGTGTGTTCACACTCAACGTTGAATCTAACGTGACTCTTTACGCCAAGTGGACTGCAATTAGTTACTCGCTTGCCTACAACGCAAACTCTGGTTCTGGAGCACCTACCGGTGGTTCGCATAACTTTGGGGCCTCAGTGACCACGGCTAACAAGGGTTCGATGAACCTATCGGGGTACCGCTTTGTTGGCTGGAACACACGCGCAGACGGATCGGGAGCCACATACATCGAGGGCGCAGCATTTAGTATGCCAGCTGAAAACGTGATTCTTTACGCACAGTGGATTGATTCACGTTTTGAGATTGCCTACAACGCCAACGGCGGATCAGGTGGCCCAGAAGGCGCTGACATTGACGACGGCACCTTGTACACGGTTGATTCGATCCAGCCGGTTCGCCCGGGCTACACATTTGATGGCTGGAAGCTTGCAGATGGCACCCCTTCAACCTCAACCTATAAGGCGGGTACCGGTACCCAATCTTTCACCATCTCTGGAAACGAAGTTTTGGTTGCTCAGTGGACTGTCAAGACAATCACTGTTACCTATGACTTGAACGGTGGCGGTGGCACAACTCCAACAGCTGATTCTGGAAACTACAACACCAACATCACATTGGCAAGTTCTTCTGGAGTGAATCGAAACAATTACCAGTTTGTTGGTTGGTCAACAACGCCAGACGGTAGCGGCCCAACTTACGTTGATGGCAGCACATTCAAGCTACCGGCCGATGACGTAATTCTTTACGCCAAGTGGGCACCGATTTACTACGTCATCGAATACAACCCAGCCGGCGGAAGTGGTGAGCCAGCAGACCAATTCGCCACCCCAAGTTCAACAGTGGCAATTGCGACTCAGGAACCAACCAAGACCGGCTATGAATTTGATAAGTGGACAGAAGTTTCGCAGGGAACGGAATTCACTCCCGGCAGCAGCTTGACCATGCCAAGTAGCAACGTGGTGCTGGTTGCCAGTTATACAGTGCGCGCGGCTTCGGTGCCAGGTTCGGGTTCGAATACCGGTGTGGTTGATCCAGGCGGAAAACCAATCATCGCTAAGCCAAAGCAACTTGTGCTTTCGGTTTACTTCGCGGGTGACTCATCGGTGTTGACTCCTAGGGCCAAGACTGCATTGAAGAAGTTGGCGGCAAAAGCAAAGGCCTATGGTCGTGCCAATAACATCACCATCTACGGTCGCGTCAAGGAGACAAACGACAAGAGTTACGACCTGCGCCTGTCAAAGGCCCGCGCCGCAAATGTTGCCGCTTTCCTAAAGAAGTACGGCGTGACCGGTGTCTACAGGGTCTCGGCAAAGGGAATCTCTCCGGAGAACACCTTTAGATCCAGACGTGTGGACATGACGCTCTGGTGGGCTAAGTAATTCTGCGAAAGGCGGTCCTTAGGGGCCGCCTTTTCATTTAGTCTTGAGGGGTGTCCAGCCCTTCAATAAGTCAGCGTGAGCGCTGGAAGTACATCCTTATCATTGGTGGACTGCAGACACTTCAGCCCTTCTCGCTTGATCCTTACCTTCCTTCTGGCCCAATCATTGCTCGCGGCTTTGATGTTCCGGAATCACTAATCCAACTAACCCTCAGCGCGCTGACCCTGGGCTTTGCCCTTGGGCAGTTGATTGCTGGGCCGCTGAGTGATTCGATTGGCCGCCGCCGACCAATGTTGATCGGCTCCGTGCTTTATGTGCTGGCCAGTTTCTTGGTGGCACTGGCCCCAAATATCGAACTGTTTTTTGCATCAAGGTTTATTCAGGGCGTTGCCGGAGCAGCAGTTCTAGTCGTTGGCAACGCGGTACTGCGCGATCTTTACGATGGCCTGCCACTGCTGAAGATTATGGGGCGGGTGCTATTGATTCAAGCACTGGCCTGGTTTATTGGTCCCTTCGCCGGATCGCAACTCTTGCAGTTCATGGATTGGCGTGGAGTTAGCGCAATCTTGGCGACCTACGCGATCTTGATGTTAATTGCCGCAATTAAGTTCTTGCCAGAAACGCTAAAACATGAGGATCGCCGCGATCAGATATTCGCCGGCATGGCCATGCGATTTGTACATGTGCTGAAGGATCGAATTTACGTTGGCCTAGTGATCATTTCTATGCTCAACGGCATTTCTCTTTGGGCCTACCTTGTGGTGACGCCATTCGTGCTAACCAATCAGTATGGCCTTAGCCCGGCTGAATTTGGTTTGTTGCTCACGATGAATTCTTTTGGCGCATATCTTGGCGTGCAGGTTTCTTCAAAGCTTGCGCAGCGAGTCCCTGCGCAATGGATTTTGGTTGGGCTACATGTGGTGAGTGTGGTTATCGGCGTTGTGCTTTTGGTGTTGTCAGCCGGCAATCCACCGCTTTGGCTAGTTGCCGGTTTGGTTTGGTTGTTCGTGTTCTTCTTTGGCATGACCGTGACACCTATTGGTGCACTCTCACTTGCACCGCACGGAAACGAAGCTGGCACCGCCGCCTCACTGTTGGCCGTGCTGGGATCCCTCGCCACAGCAATTGCCGGACCGTTTTACACAACCCTGTCGAAGCAAAACATGAGTGGAGTTGGACTAACCATCGCCGCGGCCCACGCTCTTGCACTATTGACGATGGTAACAATTGTTAATCCAAGAAAAGTGCCAACCCTAAAGTAATAGTCTGTTGTCATGGCTCGCGTATTGATAATGCACGGTTGGACAAACCGCAGACAAGAAAACACTTGGCACCGGATTCTCACCGCTGCACTTCGCAAGCAGGGTCACCAGGTGTTGTATCCGCAATTTCCAAACACCGATGCCCCTCATCACGATGACTGGCAAGAACTTCTCTTAGCCGAGCTGGCGCTGCTTGAAGAAGCTGGCGAGGGAGAAAAGATTGTGATTGGTCACAGCCTTGGTTGTGTGAATTTCATTCGTGCCGCTGTGGATGGAAAAATTAGCAATCCCGTGGATCGTCTGCTTTTAGTAGCTCCCGCCGACCCAAACTTGCTAGATGAGGTGCCGGGCTTCAAGGTTGACCTAGCCAAATCAGCCACTAAAGCTGCCTTGGCTGCAGCAGTGAAGTCGCTAACCATTGTGGGCAGCGATGCCGACCCGTGGAGCCCAGATGGTGTTCAAGAAACCTTTGGTAAACACCTGGGAGTTGAGGCAATCATTATCGAAGGCGCACAGCACTTCAGGGCCGATGAGGGCTGGGGTCAGTGGCAGGGGCTGCTTGATTGGGTCAATGATCCGGCGGCCGACATCACGGTCCGCTAGCTTCCCTAGATTCGGTAGCGAGCAGCGATTTGCGATAAGCCTAGGTAGGCTAATGGAGTGCTCCCGATTTGCCCCAGGGACAAACTTCTAATTTAGGAATTTAACGATGCGTATTCTGCTCGTTGGTGCTGGTGGTGTTGGTGACGCAATCGCCAAAATCGCCGCTACTCGCAACTTTTATGAACTATTCGTGGTCTCTGACTACGACCTCTCACGCGCTGAGCGCACAATCGAATGGATTGCCAATCGACACGGCCGCGATGTTGCTGCCAAGTTCTTGGCAGCCAAGATTGATGCATCCAGTGCTGCAAATGTGACCGAGCTTTGCAAGGCGCACAAAGTTGATTTTGTGATCAACGCCGTTGAACCAAAATTCTTGCCCACTGTTTTCTCTGGTGCTTTCACTGCTGGGGTCAACTACCTTGACATGGCCATGAGTCTTTCTGAGCCGCACGAGGCTGATCCATTCCACTTACCGGGTATCAAACTTGGCGATGCGCAGTACGCACTGCACGATCAGTGGGAACGTGCTGGAAAACTTGCGCTGGTTGGTATGGGTGTTGAGCCGGGACTATCCAACGTTTTTGCGCGCTACGCCCAGGATTACCTATTCAGCGAAATCGATGAGTTGAGCATCAAAGACGGTGGCAATCTAACCGTGGTTGATGATCAGGGTAACGAAATTTTTGCGCCGTCATTCTCAATTTGGACCACCATCGAGGAATGCCTTAACCCGCCAACTATCTATGAGCGGTCAAAGGGTTGGTACACCACCCGTCCGTTTAGTGAGCCAGAGATTTTTGAATTCCCTGCCGGTATTGGTGCGGTGGAATGTGTGAACGTTGAACACGAAGAAATTTCAATGTTGCCGCGAAACATCAAGGCCAACCGGGTTACCTTTAAGTACGGTTTGGGCGAGGAGTTCATCGGTGTTTTGAAGACCCTGCACAAGCTGGGACTAGATGCAACCAAGTTGCAGCGCGTGCGTTCGGCGCAGGGTCCGGTTGATGTTGCGCCACGCGATATGGTGGCGGCGGTATTGCCGGATCCGGCAACCATTGGGCCACGCATGACCGGAAAGACCTGTGCCGGATTGTTGGTGACTGGTAAAGATAAGGACGGCCGCGACCGGGCGACCTACCTGTATCACGTTGCCGATAACGCCGAGACCATGGCCGACATTGAGGCGCAGTGCGTTGTTGCCCAAACGGCCTTCAACCCGCTAATTGCGCTTGAACTAATTGCTGAAGGAACCTGGAAGGGCGCCGGAGTTATGGGGCCAGAGGAGTTTGATGCCAAGCCTTTCCTTGATTTGATGAGTTCGTCTACCGGCTACAACATCAAGTGGGAGGCGCAGGAGCGCCTACCGGCAAGCCCGCTTCGTCACCCGTAGTTATTTTGCCGAGGTGAAGACAACGCCCCAGCTAGCTTTGAAGACCTGACCTGGTTCAAGCCAGATTAGGTCTTCTTTGGTATTGAAAGCATTTGCCGGTCCGGTCTGTGGCTCAATCGCGATGGCCTTGCGAAGGGTTGGGTCAGCGTTGTTGTGAAAATTGTCCGGGGTGAAAATAAACGAGTACTTGAATTCCGCTGATTGCCAAATGTCCAGCATTGAACCATCTGGGCTGCGCAAGAAGTGATGGGCAAGTCCGGAATCATCAAAAACTAGATCACCAAAGCCGTGATCAAAATCACAAGTTGATAGTTTGCGCCACTCGGAAATGTCGTATTGGGTTCCGGCGGTTGCAATTTTCTTGATTGGTATCTTGCGCTCGTTTACCAGGTTCACTGATCTTGCCGCTGACTTGATTTCAAGTTCTTGGGTTGGCGTTCCAGAAATTTGAAACAAGGGGTGCGCGCCAATTACAAAAGGTGCCCTTGCAGCACTTTGGTTGACTGCACTTTGAGTCACTGTGATTCCAGTTTCTGTCAGCTGATAAGAAATCGAGATTGTCAATTCAAATGGATAGCCAGCGCTAGCCGCCAGGCGGTAGCCAAGTTTCAGGTGAGACTCGCTCTGTTCGTCGATTTCAAAAATGACCTGACTAACCAATCCGTGAATTGCGTTATCTAGTTCGGCATCGGTTATTTCAAGCTGCAAAGCTATGCCATCTAGATTCCACTTGCCCCGGTCAATGCGATTTGCCCACGGGGCCATGACGATTCCGTCAGCGTATGGGTTTAGGTCGTGACCAGTGGTTGGCGTGATTATTTCAGTGCCAGAAACCGAGAGATTCTTTAGCGCCGCACCAACATTTGAGACGGTTGCTGTGACTTTGGATTTATCGGTGACTAGTGAAAGTTCAATAAATTTAGGCGCCGACATTTAGTTCAGATCAGGCTAGGTATGCGTTTGCGTATTTTTTGTATTGGGCTAGCGCAGGGCCTTGGCCAGTGGTTGGAATTTGTGCCAGGGTTTCAATTTTCCAATCGGGCGCTGAGCCAAGCAGGATTGAAGCTGCCTGTCGCGCTGCTCCGTTGGCAACGTATTCACCCGGGGCAGGAACCGTGATGGGCGCTCCAAATACCTCGGCAGCAATCTGTTGCACGGCCGGGTTGGCGGCGGCGCCACCAACCAAAATCACACGCTCAGTCTTTACGCCTGCCGCCGCAAGAGCCTCCAGGCCTGCGGCCAGACCGCAGAGCATGCCTTCGATTGCGGCTCGCGCAATGTTGGCTCTGGTGTTGTTCTTTAGGGTAAGGCCATGCAAGCCCGCTTTTGCATCTGGCAGGTTTGGTGTGCGCTCGCCCTCAAAGTAGGGAACCAGCACAACCCCATCGGCTCCAGGTTCTGCCTGCAGGGCAAGTGCGCCAAGTTCGTTGTGGTCCACGCCAAGCATGCTGCACATGCTGTCTAGCACTCGAGCCGCATTGAGGGTGCAGACTAGCGGTAAGAAATCGCTTGAGACGCTGGCGAAACCAGCGATGGTTCCGGTGCTGTCATTGGTTGCGGTTTTAGAAACTGCAAACACGGTTCCGCTGGTGCCAAGTGAGACAACTACATCGCCGGCTTTGGCCAGTACTCCAAAGGCTGCGGCAGCGTTATCGCCGGCACCGGCGCCGATTGCCAGTGCACCTTTGGTGTGGGCTGCTTTATTTGGCTCAATAATTTTTGGCAGAACTGGCAAATGACCTAGTACGAATTCAAGAACCTCGTTCACGTATTCGCCAGTCTTTGGATTGAAGTATCCGGTGCCGCTGGCATCGGAGGCATCGGTGGTAAGAGCTGACAGATCAGGCCCCAGCGCGCTTTCGCCAAGCGGCCCGTAGCCCGCTAGTCGCCAGGTAAGCCAATCGTGTGGCAAACATACTGCGGCAACTTTGGCTGCGTTTTCTGGTTCGTTTTGCTTTAGCCACAGCAACTTGGTTGCGGTAAACGAGGCAACCGGTAGAGAACCGGTGAGATCGGCAATGCCCTGCGCACCAAACTTTGCGACGATCTCGTTTGCCTGACCGGCACTTCTGGTGTCATTCCAAAGCAGGGCATCACGAATGACTTTGCCATCGGTGTCTAGGACAACCATGCCGTGCTGCTGGCCACCGATGGAAATTGCAGAAACGTCATCGATGCCGCCGGCTTGCTTGATTGCTTCATTCAGAGCATTCCACCACGCCTGCGGGTTTACCTCTGTGCCGTTTGGGTGACTTGCTCTGCCCTCGCGCACAAGCGCGCCGGACTCTAGATCGCGAATGACAATCTTGCAGCTTTGGGTAGATGAATCAATACCGGCAACTAAAGGCACTTTGCAGCTTTCTGTTTAGCGAGCGCCCATTAGGTGCTCGAGAGCCAACTGGTTCAAGCGTACAAAGTTGAAGCCCTTGGCGTTGAAGTAAGAATCGGCGTCGAATTCTTCGTAGGCACTGCGGTCTGCCAAAAGATCACTGTAGGTTTCACCTGGGTTCAAGGTTGCCTTGTGAATCTCGTGCACGCGCGAGGCCTTTAGCGCCTCCTGAACTTCTGGGTCTGCGTTGAATGCCTTGGCACGTTCCTTTAGTAATAGATAGGTTGCCATGTTGGCCTTTGCAGATTCCCAAACGCCGTTCATGTCTTCTGTGCGGCTTGGCTTGTAGTCAAAGTGGCGCGGGCCGTCATAGGCACGTCCGCCGTTTGGCCCACCGAACTCCAGCAAACCAACCAGGCTAAATGCGTTGAAGATATCACCGTGACCAAACACAAGGTCCTGGTCAAACTTCACTCCGCGCTGACCGTTAAGGTCAATGTGGAAGAGCTTGCCGTGCTCAATTGCCTGCGCAATACCCGATGTGAAGTTCAGGCCAGCCATCTGCTCGTGACCGGTTTCTGGGTTTAGGCCAACTAGTTCCGGGTGTTCCAAAGTGTCAATAAAGGCCATGGCGTGACCAAGAGTTGGCAGCAGAATGTCACCGCGTGGCTCGTTTGGCTTTGGCTCAATGGCAAAGCGAATGTCGTAGCCCTGGTCAATAACGTACTGGCAAAGCAGGTTTACACCCTCGCGGTAGCGCTCCATGGCACCGCCAACATCTTTGGCGTGGTCGTACTCGGCACCTTCGCGGCCGCCCCACATAACAAATGTCTTGGCACCCATCTCAGCTGCCAGATCTAGGTTGCGCAGAGTCTTGCGAAGAGCAAATCTGCGAACCTCACGATCGTTGCTGGTGAATGCGCCGTCCTTAAAGACTGGGTGGCTGAATAGGTTGGTGGTGATCATTGGCACAATGACGCCAGTTTCTTCAAGCGCCTTCTTGGTGCGGTCAATCTCGTGACGGCGTTCGGCGTCGGTGCTACCAAATGCAAATAGGTCGTCGTCGTGGAAGGTGAGGCCGTAGGCACCAATCTCAGAAAGCTTGTGAATGGCATCAACGACATCAAGTGGGGCACGAGTTGGGCCACCAAACTGATCCTGCGCGGCCCAGCCGATAGTCCAGAGACCAAAAGAGAACTTGTCTTCGCGTGTTGGGTTGGGCGCCATGTGTCTAATCCTTCGTCATTGAACGGTTTTGTTGCCTGTGACAACATAGTATTCTTCGAACTGCTCTGGGCAAAATTTTGGGCGCCGATTATTGCTCACAATTTCGTAACCTCGCAAAGATTAGTGAATGTAGATTTGTAAACATGCTGAACCTAGACAATCAGGCATCTAAGACGCTGGGGCAAAACCGCGATGACGTGCGCCAGCACAACCTGTCTGCTTTGTTGAAGATGATTCACCAGTCCCAGACTGTGTCACGCGCTCAGCTAACCACCAGCTCTGGCCTTAACCGCTCAACAATTTCTGACCTAGTTTCTGAGCTTGAGGGGCTGGGTTTGGTCTATGAGACTGAGGCCTCAGCAAACGGAGTTGGGCGACCAAGCCTGCAGGTTTCCGCCAGCGATCAGGTGGTGGCCTTTTCAGTCAACACCGATGTCGATGCCGTGACCGTGGCCACGGTGACATTCTCTGGAGCGGTAATTGCAAAAAAGCGTTTTGTGACCACCAACCTAACTAAGCCAGAGAAGGCTGTATCAATTGCGGCAGAACTGATCGCAGACTTTCGTAAAGATCTCAAGCCCGGCACGCGCATAGTGGGAATCGGTGTTGCAATTCCCGGTCAAGTCAGAGTCGCCGATGGCGTAATTCGTTTGGCCCCGCACCTGGGTTGGGTTGAGTTTCCGTTTGGCCCAATGCTGAGACAAATTACGGGTCTTCCGGTTTATGTTGACAACGATGCCTCACTTGGTTGCGTTGCCGAGCGTATCTACGGAAATGCAAAAGGTTTCTCTGATGTGGTCTATCTATTCGCCGGTTCCGGAGGTATTGGTGGCGGCGTGGTTGTTGACGGCATTCAGTTGCGCGGCGCGGCAGGTTATGCGGGTGAGTTGGGACACGTGCGAATATCAACCAGCAACGCCAAAGATTATTCAGGTCTTGAAGGAACGCTGGAGGCACTTGTGCGTCGCGATGATTTGCTTGAAGTCTTCAAACTTTACGCGGCCACCGATGATGAGCTGCTTTTGGAAATGAGCAGAACCAAAGCGGCTAAGGCCAAGAAGTTAATTGAAACTCAAATTGATGGCTTGGCAGCGGCGCTTGGAAATTTTGTAAACATATTCAACCCAGAGGTAATCGTGCTGGATGGATTCCTGGGTGGACTTTTTGAGTTTGACTCTGAACGTTTGATTAGTGGCATCAAGGCCAATTCACTTGCGGCCGCCAACGAGCGCGTGGTTTTGCGCACCGGTGGCTTAGGTTCTGATTTGCTGATGATTGGTGCGGCCCTGCTGCCGTTCAGTGAGTTGACCGCCAGCCCATCTGGCACGCAACTGTACCCGGCTAAAGCCAAGGCAGCGAAGCCGTAAATGACCGTCGGCTTTGATGTTGCCGTAATTGGCTCCGGCTTTGGTGGCTCTGTTGCTGCGCTGCGACTGACAGAGAAGGGCTACCGAGTACTGGTGATTGAAGCGGGCGCTCGTTTTGAAGATCACCAGTTTGCCAAAAACTCTTTTGATCTCAAGCGCTTTTTGTTTTTTCCAAAACTTGGCATGCTGGGCATCCAGCGAATTGACTTTCTAAAAAATGTCTTGGTGATGTCAGGTGCCGGGGTAGGTGGCGGTTCGCTGGTTTACGCCAACACTCTTTACCGTCCACCTAATGATTTTTTCAATACCGGTTCGTGGGCGCAGATTGCCGACTGGCAGTCACTGCTGAATCCCTATTACGACATCGCCGAGCGAATGCTTGGTGTGCAGGTGAATCCATTTTTCAGCCCAGCTGACTTGGTGCTCAAAAAAGTAGCCAAAGATCGCGGCGTTGAAAACACTTTCCAAATGGCACCGCTTGGTATCTACTTTGGTGAAGCGGGTAAAGAGGTGCGTGACCCATACTTTGACGGTAATGGTCCGCGCAGAACCGGGTGCATCAATTGCGGTGAGTGCATGACCGGTTGTCGGCACGGGGCTAAAAATACCCTGGTCAAAAATTATCTTTACCTTGCTGAGAACGCCGGCGCCGAAGTTTGGGATCTGACCACCGTCTCGCACATTCAAAAACTCACCGATGGCGGCTTTGAACTAAAACTTAGGCGAACATCACTTGCCGGAAAATCTAGGCCACAAAGCATTCACGTGCCACAGGTCATTGTGGCCGCCGGAGCCCTCGGCAGCGCCAAACTCTTGCAGAAGTCCCGCGACCGCGGCGGCTTACCGGGCATCAGCAAAAAGCTGGGCGAACTCAGTCGCACAAATTCTGAAAGCCTGCTGGGTGTGGTGGCAAAAAAGAATGACCATGATTTCACTGCGGGCTCGGCAATCACGTCATCGGTGTTTCCTGATGCTCACACCCACATTGAGCCAGTTCGCTACGGCAAGGGCAGTGGTTTCATGGGGTTGTTGCAATCGGTGCTGGCCTCAGGCGCCAACGGTGAATCACCAAACTTTGGTCGACTAGTGAAAGCAACGTTTAAGAATGTTTTGCGGTTGCCAAACTTTTACAACCTGCGCACCTGGCCGGAACGCACTTTGATTTTGTTGGTTATGCAGTCGCGCGATAATTCGCTGACCACTTATTTGAAGCGCAGTAAATTTTTCACAAAAAAGTTAACCTCTCGGCAGGGTTATGGCGAGGTCAATCCAAGTTGGGTTCCCGTGGGTCACGAATTTGCCCGTGACATCGCCGCCGAAATCAACGGAACTCCCGGGGCTGTTGTTGGCGAGCCATTCGGCATTCCACTAACCGCACACTTCTTGGGCGGGGCGGTTATCGGTGCTGATGAAAATAGCGGGGTGGTAGACCCTTACCTCAGAGTATTTGGCGTGCCGGGGCTTCACATTTGGGATGGGTCAACACTGTCGGCTAATCCGGGGGTGAACCCGTCGCTGAGTATTGCTGCGCAAGCGGAATGGGCCGCAGCACACTGGCCAAACCGGGGTGAGGCCGATGCCCGCACCCCACTTGGTTTCAAGTTTGGTTTTGTTCGACCAACCCAGGCTAGGTGGCCGGTGTTAAAGCGCGCGCCTCGCGTGCACGGTTCTCGATTCCAAGACCCCAGTAGCACGCAGCCACAATAATCGCGCCGCCCAGCCAACCAATAGCGTTCATTAGCTCGCCGCCAATAACCACTGCAATCACCACTGCCCAGATTGGCTCGGTGCCCTGAAGCAGAGCAACTCTGGAAGCGCTAGTTTTTCTGATCGCCCAAAGCATCACTATGAATCCGTAGACGGTGCTAAACAACACCAGCGTGCCCATCAGCATCCACTCGCGAGCGCCATAGGTCACGGCCGCATCAACGGTTCCGATTGGGTCAAGCACTAAGAAAAACAGACCAGCAAAAATCAACTGCAGAATAGTGACGTTGGTGGTGTCAACCGGCTTACCCTTGGTGAATTTGCCGTGGGTGAAGTAGCTCTGTGAAACCGTGTGCACCGCGCGCAAAGCCGCAGCCACAATCATTAGCAGGTCACCAAGATTTGGCTCTGTGAAACCATTTCCGCTGATCAAAATCGCCACCCCGATAATCGCGCCGATGGCCGAAACGTAAAACATTCGCGGCATCCAGAATTTAGAAACCAGACCTTCGATTATGGGTGTGAAAAGAATCGACAGCGAAATAATCAAGCCAGAGTTAGTTGCCGAGGTCAGATAGATTCCGGTGGTCTCAACAGTCATAACTGTGGCCAGAGTTACCGCGATGCCGAGTGAAGAAATCACATCCATCTTGGTGAACTTGACCGGTTTGAATGCTCTAATCAGATACAGGATTACCCCGGCGAGTACGAAACGTATTGCCATCATGCCCCAGAGGCTGGCGAAGTGAGTTAGCTCTCGAGAGGCAAGGTAGCTGCCGCCCCAAACCAAGGCGGCGCCAAGAATCGCTATATCTACAGAACTCAGTCCACGTTTTGGCTGGTTCAATTTTTTACATCCCGTTTGAGTTCAATTCGACCCAGTCTTATTCGACCCTGTGCCACTGCGGCACCAAACAAAATGACAGCCGCACCAATCGGCTCGTTCCAGGTGATTTGTTCACCCAGCAGCAGCACACCAAGAATTACGCCGACGATTGGAGACATGTAGGTCACCGCCGAGCCGATTGCACTGCCAACCTGTGCGAGCAGTCGGTAATACATCACGTAGGCCAAGCCGGTTCCTAAAATGCCAAGTGCCAACATTGAAGCCACCGAGCTGAAACCCAACGGTCCAACAAAAAGAGCACCGGTTAGGTAGAAGGGCAACAGGGTGATGGCCGAGGTTAGTACCTGACCAAAAACTGCCGCCTCTGGTTTTAGGTTCAGTGGCTCCACATACTTGCGAAGAAACGGGCTGCCAATTCCGTAGCAGGTCACCGCAAGAATCAGTGCGCCGATAGCCAGCGGTTCGTTTTCGCCAAAGCCATCCCAGATTCCAAGAACTACAAAAACTCCCAGCAAGCCAACCGCTAGGCCAACCAAAACCTCCGGCTTGGGCTTCTCTGCTCTAAACGCAATCAGAATTGCGATGACCGTAAAAATAGGAGTTGAGGCGTTGAGAATCGCCGCGAGTGCACTGGTTACGTGTTGCTGGGCGTAGCCAAAAAGCACGGCCGGCATTGCCGACATAAACAGTCCGGCTATCCAGAGCTTTACCCAGGCAGACCAGCCCCTAACTAGTTTGATGCGCAGCACCAGCAAAACCAGCAGCAGAGTCAGGGCACCGATAGCAGATCGCCAAAAGGCGATTCCGGTTGGGGTCAAGGCATCAAGCCCAAACGAGATAAATAGAAAAGACGACCCCCAGATCGTTCCCAAAAGAAGGAACTTGTAGATCCAGGAGGTCGTCTTTGCTTGGCTCATTATTCGAGCCTACATCTTGATTTAGTGGGTAGAAGGAGCCTGTTCAACCTCTGATCGGTCGCCCGACCAAAGGGTGTGGAAGGTGCCTTCCATGTCTACGCGCTTGTAGGTGTGGGCACCAAAGAAGTCGCGCTGTCCCTGCACCAAAGCGGCCGATAGGCGCGGTGAACGCAAGCCATCGTAGTAAGAAAGTGACGATGCAAAGGCTGGAACCGGAATTCCGGCGAGCGATGCATTGGCAACTACTTGGCGCCATGAAGACACCGATGTAGCTACAGCCTGTTTGAAGAATGGGTCAAAGATAAGTGACTCTAGGTTGGCGTTTTTGTCATAGGCGTCAGCGATTCGGTTTAGGAACTGCGCACGAATGATGCAACCACCACGCCAAATCTTTGAAACGGCACCTAGGTTGATGTTCCAGTTGTATTCCTTGGCGCCGGCGCGAATCGCATCGAAGCCCTGAGAGTAAGCAACCAACTTTGACGCGTAAAGCGCACGGCGAACGTCTTCAACAAATGCAGCCTTGTCAGAAACTGACCACTTGGTTGCATCAGCTGGCAATCCGTCAACGGCTGCGCGCTGTGAAGCCTGAGATGAAAGTGAACGAGCGAATACCGCTTCGGCAATTCCTGATACCGGGGTACCTAGGTTCAGTGCAGTCTGCACGGTCCAAACACCGGTTCCCTTTGAGCCGGCCTGGTCAAGAATTACATCAACCAGTGGCTTGCCGGTCTTGGCATCAACCTGCTTTAGAACTTCAGCGGTGATTTCAATTAGGAATGACTCAAGGTCGCCCTTGTTCCACTCTTCAAAGATCTCGGCAATTTCGGCGGGTGAGTAGCCACCGGCGTGACGAAGAATGTCGTAGGCCTCGGCGATCAACTGCATGTCGGCGTACTCAATACCGTTGTGAATCATCTTCACAAAGTGACCGGCGCCATCGGTGCCCACGTGAGTTACGCATGGCTCGCCCTCGGCGATTGCCGCGATTGAAGCAAGGATTGGGCCAAGAGTTTTGTAGGCCTCGGCAGAACCGCCAGGCATGATCGAAGGTCCCTTTAGTGCGCCTTCTTCTCCACCGGAAATTCCTGCGCCTACAAAGTTGATGCCCTTAGCTGAAACTTCTTTTTCGCGACGAATGGTGTCGGTGAATAGGGCGTTGCCGCCGTCAACAATAATGTCGCCTGGTTCAAATCTTTCGGTCAGCTGTGAGATAACGGCGTCGGTGCCTTTTCCGGCTTGCACCATGATGATTGCGGTGCGTGGCTTGGCCAAAGATGCAACGAAAGCATCGATGTCGGCGGCGGCGATGAAGCCAGCCTCTGGGTGCTCAGTGATTAGAAGTTCGGTGCGCTCGTATGAGCGGTTGTAAACAGCAACTGTGTTGCCTTCTCGGCTGGCCAAGTTGCGAGCCAGGTTCGAGCCCATTACAGCGAGCCCAACAACACCGATGTTTGCCTTAGTCATGATTCATTCCTAGAGATAGGTGAGAGGTTGTTTGGCCGAGGCTTCGTTGCGTGGACCTAGAAACAACAATATCGCATAAAGTTCGAGTGCCTAGACCGGCTGGCTGGCCGAAGGCGGATGCCGTTCGTTACCTATTTGTTGTATTGGCAAACAAATTTATAACGATTAGATAGCGTTATCGAAGCGTTAGCGAAAAACCGGCTTTTCAGTTTGCTTGTATTTGTTGTTTTCAGGAACATATACCTAAGCCGCATGTAATCATGGGCTAACCGCGGGGGATGACGATGTTCAGCGCGGTAAACCAACCACATTAGAAAGGGTATGAAATGAAGAAATCTTCATTGATCACCATGACCGCTTTTGCAGCGGTAGCAGTTCTAGGTCTCTCAGGTTGTGCAGCTGAATCAGCACCTGCTGGCTCAACTCGCGCTTGTGTAATTCTTCCAGACGCTGATTCAGGAACTCGCTGGGAGCCAGGCGACCGTCCAGCTCTTGAGAAGGGCCTTGCAGAAGCAGGTTTCGAAGCTGACATCCAGAACGCTCAGAACGACCCAGCTAAGTACGCAACCATTTCAGACGCACAGCTTACAAAGGGCTGTGGAGTTATGTTGTTGGTTGACCTACAGGGTGCAGGTGTAGCAGTTGCTGAAAAGGCAAAGGCTGCTGGCGTTCCAGTAATCGCATACGACCGTCCAATCGCGGGCGCTGACTACTACGTATCATTCGACAACGAGACCGTTGGTGCTCTACAGGGTCAGATGATCGTTGATGGTCTAGCTGCTGCTGGCAAGGACATCAAGACCGCAAGCATCATTTACGGTTCAGGTGACCCAACTGACGGTAACGCAAAGATGTTCCTTGACGGTGCTCTAGGCGTTCTTGACGCTGCTGGCGCAAAGGCTGCTTTCACCATGGAAGGTACATGGGATGGCGCAAAGGCTGGAACTCTATTCGAGCAGGCATTCACTGCTGTAAAGGGTAAGGTTGACGCCGTTCTTGCTCCAAACGACAACAACGCAGCATCAATCATCCAGGTTCTAGACAAGAACGGTCTAACCGTTCCTGTATCAGGCCAGGACGCATCGATTGCAGGTCTACAGAACGTTCTTCTAGGCAAGCAGTACGGTACCGTTTACAAGCCATTCACCCTTGAGGTAGCAAAGGCTCTAGAAGTTATCAAGGCAATCTTTGCTGGTGAGACATACCCAACCACAAAGAGCAACGATGGCGTACCTTTCGTAACAATCGACCCAATCTCTATCACTGCTGACACCGTAAAGGATGTTGTAGCAGCTGGAGACGCGACTGTTGAAGCTCTCTGTACTGCAGAAGTTGCAGCTGCATGTGAGAAGTACGGCGTTAAGTAAAAACTAAGTAGTAAGGGTTCTGGGCGCCAGTCTTTGGCTGGCGCCCAGAATCGTCTAAATTTCAAAAATAAGAATTGGAGTTTGCAAGTGAGCAAGCCGTTGATTGAACTCTCAGGAGTAAAAAAGAGCTTTGGACCTGTCGACGTCCTAAAAGGCGTTGACCTTAAGGTTTACCCGGGCCGCGTGACCGCCCTAGTTGGTGACAACGGTGCTGGTAAGTCAACCCTAATCAAGGGCCTGGCCGGTGTTCAATGGTACGACGAGGGCAGCGTTAAGTTTGAAGGCGAAGAAGTCTCACTAACCACCCCACGAATTTCCTCAGCCTTGGGTATTGAGGTTGTTTACCAAGACCTAGCTCTTTGCGAAAACCTAGACATCGTTCAAAACATGTTTCTGGGTCGCGAGGAACTGCAGCAGTTCACGCTAGATGAATCTGCTATGGAATTTGCCGCAGCAAAGGCGCTGCAATCTCTATCAGTTAGAACTGTAAAGTCAGTTCGCCAAAAAGTTTCGTCGCTATCTGGTGGTCAGCGACAGACCGTGGCTATTGCACGTTCTGTATTGCGTGACGCCAAGGTGGTAATTCTCGATGAGCCAACAGCAGCCCTTGGTGTTGCGCAAACAGAGCAGGTATTGAATCTGGTTCGTCGCCTGGCTGACAAGGGAATCGCGGTAATCATGATTAGCCACAACCTGCACGACGTGTTCCAGGTTGCAGATGACATTGCAGTGCTTTACCTAGGCACCATGGTCGCGCAGTTGGAAACCAAGAAGACCAATCACAACGAGATCATTGGTTACATCACCGGACTTAAGACCCAAAAGGAAAAAGCATAATGTCTGACAACATCACAATTAATACTGGTCACGAGGGCTCGGCCCTTGATCAGATCAAGGCATATGGCTCACGACTAAAGAGCGGCGAGATGGGTGCATTGCCCGCTATCGGTGCTTTGATTCTGCTGATGACCTTGTTCGCATCGCTTTCGCCTTACTTCTTGACACCAATCAACTTCGCCAACCTGTTCACTCAGGCTGCGACTCTGATGATGATTGCTGCGGCGCTGGTATTCGTGCTGATGCTGGGTGAGATTGACCTATCAGCTGGTGTGACTGCCGGTACCGGTATGGCGATTTTTGTGAAGATGCATCTTGAGGGCACACCATGGCTACTTGCTCTGGCGCTGGCATTTGTCTTTGCACTTGCCACCGGTTGGGTGCTGGGTTACTTCGTGGCCAAGATTGGTGTTCCATCCTTCGTAATTTCGCTTGCACTGTACCTAGCTTTCCCCGGTGTGATGCTAATCATCCTTGGCGATGGTGGAATCTTGCGCCTTGAGGTTCCAGAAATTAAAGCGGTCATGAACACTAACCTGCCGCTCTGGGGTGGCTGGGCAATGCTTGCCATTTGTGTTGGCCTAACCCTTGCCATGGGTCTTTGGGATCGCGGCCGCCGCGTTCGTGCAAACCTACCAACCCGCCCACTTTCACTGCTTTTCATCAAGGTTGCTGGAATCACCGTTTTGGGTGGAATTGGTGTGGCCATTTTGAACCTGCCACGATCACTGGTCGCAACTAACCGCATCGAGGGTGTGCCTACCGTTATCCCAATTGCGCTGTTGATTTTGTTCATCGGTACTTTCATGCTGGACCGCACAAAGTTTGGTCGCTACATGTATGCGGTTGGTGGAAACCCTGAGGCTGCGCGTCGTGCCGGTATCAAGGTTGCCAAGATTCGCATCACCGCGTTCATGATCTGTTCCGTACTTGCAATGGTTTCCGGTGTATTCAACGTCAGCCGAATCGGAAATGTTGAGTCTTCAGCAGGTCGTGCCATCGTGCTTTCCGGTGTTGCTGCCGCGGTTGTTGGTGGCGTTAGCCTCTTCGGTGGTCGCGGTCGTTTGGTTCACGCAGCTATCGGTGCATTTGTAATTGCGATTATCGACAACGGTTTGGGTCTGCTAGGAATGCCAGCGGGTATTGCCTACATCATTACCGGTTCGGTTCTAACAATTGCTGCTACCGCAGACGCACTTGCTAGAAAGCGCAGTGGTGGTTCGCTAACCAGGACCTAAAAATAAGCCATAAGAAATCCCCACTCAGAAACCAATTCCGGGTGGGGATTTTTTTATTGGCTCTAGACCCTAAGACTTAGGCCCTAATCCAGGCTGTGGTGTTGGCAGGCAATTTGCCATCGCTTAGCGGTTGAGAGCTGGCTAGAACTTCGCCAGCAGGAAGCTTCACCGGCTTGTTGCCAAAGTTTGTGACGCAGTGCCAGCCACCCGGGCGGCTAAAGTGCAGCAGCTTTGGCGCAAACCAGTTTCTGTGCCAGGTGATTTCTTCGCTGGTTTGCAATTGCTTTCGCAGATTAATTAGCTTGCGGTACAGCTCAAGCGTTGAACCCTGCACACCATCCTGAGTTTCAACTGAAACCGAGCCGTACCAAGAAGGTTGCGGCAAGTGCGAACCACCGCTACCAAAACCAAACGAGGAACCTGTTTTGGTCCAAGGCAGTGGCACGCGGCAACCATCGCGACTTAGACCTAGCTCCGGGTTGCGGAAGAACTGTGGATCCTGCATGTCTTCGGCTGGGATATCCAAAACCTCTTGCAAGGCAAGTTCTTCACCTTGGTAAATGTAGGTGGAACCAGGCAGGGCAAGTAACAACATCGTCATTGAATTCGCGCGGGCAGTGCCAAGTTCAATGTCTGGTTTTGCAGTGAAACGATTTGCTTTGTACCAGCCAGCAAAGTCGCTGACCATTGGAAAAGCAAAACGAGTTGCGTGACGAATGATGTCGTGGTTCGAAAGCACCCAGGTGGTGCTGCTGCCAGATTTCTTGGCAGCGGTTAGGTTGTAGTCGGCAATCTCGCGCACCTTCTTTGGTCGCCAACCGGCGCCCAACATATCAAAGTTGAAACTTTGACCCAGCCCCTCAGTGCTGGCATAAGCCGGTCTACGGTTTGCGTGCACCCAGGCTTCTGCAACCGCCATGCGAGGCGGGTCGTATTCGTTGAACACCTCGCGCCAAGAGGCGTAAATTTCGTGCACCTCGTCGCGGTCGAACAAATCATCGGTGCCATCGTCTTTCATGACCTTGACGTCAAAAGATTGACGCTCTGGCAGGTGACCATTCTTTAAGTCCTTCACCAATGCGTGTGCCACGTCAACACGGTAGCCATCAACGCCGCGATCGCTCCAGAACCTTAGGGTCTTCAGAAAGTCTTCGCGAACCTCTTGGTTGTCCCAGTTCCAGTCCGGCTGCTCCTTGGCAAAAAGGTGCATGTACCACTGACCCGGGGTGCCGTCTGGTTCTGTGATTCGGGTCCAAGCGGTTGGGCCAAAGTGGCTGGCCAACTCGGATGGGCGAATCTCGCCATTTTCACCCTTGCCATCTCTAAAGATGTATCGGTTGCGCTCTGGTGAGCCCGGAGCCGCCTTGAGGGCAGCCTGGAACCATACGTGCTGATCGCCGGAGTGGTTTGGCACCAGGTCTGCAATCAGCCGAATGCCATTTTTGTGCAGCTCTTCAATCAGTTGGTCAAACTCGGCCAGGGTGCCAATTCTTGGGTCAATGTTGCGGTAGTCGTCAACGTCGTAGCCGCCGTCGGCCAGTTGCGACGGGTAGAACGGGCTCATCCATACCGCGTCAATACCCAGACTTTTTAGGTAAGGCACTCGGCTGATGATTCCATTTAGGTCGCCAATCCCGTCACCATTGCCATCGGCAAAGCTCCGTGGGTAGATCTGGTAAATAACGGCCTGACGCCACCAGTTTTGGTCACCCTTGAGAAATGTGTATTCAGCCATGCAAAAGCCCCTGCTTCTAAGTAATAGGTACACAATATCGCAGGTTTAGGGATGAAAATTGACCCCGATAGGGTTGTAACTTCTATCGGGTTTCCCCGCAATTTATGAAAGTTGCTCACTTCACATGGCCTCACTGCTCTACCGTCTAGGTAATTTTTCTGCCCGTCGCGCCTGGTTTGTTGTTTTGGCCTGGGTCATCATTTTGGCGGCTGCCGGTGGCGCCGCGTTGACCGCGGGTGGCAAATTCACCTCAAGCATGTCAATCAACGGCGTGCCTTCACAGGTGGTTATCGAGCAGTTGAAGAAGAGCTTCCCTGAGGCTAGCCGCGGCTCCGGTCAGGTAATTTTTCAGAAGGCTGACGGTTCAAAATTAAACACCGATGACCGTGCGGCCATCACCGCCGCTCTTGAGGGTGTGCTCACTCTCGACGGCGTTTCCGACATCATCAACCCCTTCACCGTTGAAGAGGAAATCAACTCTCAGCGAGCAGATGTTGCAGATGGCTGGAAGAAAATTACCGACGGTGAAAAAGCCATCGCCGACGGCAAGGTTGAGATCGCATCGAACAAAACCAAACTCAGCGACGGAATTAAGAAACTAGATGCGGCCGAGGCAAAACTAAAGACTCAGTCGGCGCAACTTGAAGCCGGAATTGCGCAGGCTCAAGCTGCCGGCGCACCGCAGGCCCAGGTTGATGCACTAATCGCACAGCGTGCCCAGATTGCCGGTGGCTTTGCCGAAATCAAAAAGCAACGCGCTGCGATTGTTGCCGGTCAAGGCAAACTGGTTGAGGCTGAAGCAAAGCTGGTATCTAGTGCCGATGATCTGGTGACCGGCAAGGCCGATCTTGAACTGGCCGATCAACTTTTGAAAGTTAGTAAAAACTTTGGCACCGTATCAAATGATGGTTCGGTAGCCCTGGCAACCGTTCAATTCGATAAGCCGGGTGCCGAGCTAGAAGAGCCAACCAAGATGGCCGTGGTGGATTTTCTCAAAGAGGCAAACATCCCTGGTGTGAACATTGAGTTTTCACAGGATCTACTTCGTTCCGTTGAAGGCATTCTTGGCGTCGGCGAAATAGTTGGCCTGGTAATTGCGGCCATTGTGCTTTTCATCATGCTTGGCACTTTTATTGGGGCTGGTCTGCCTCTGATCCTGGCGGTGATTGGTGTGGGTGTGTCCGGTGCGGTTACCTTTGCCCTGTCATCGGTGATTGAAATGAGTTCCACCACTCCAGTTCTTGGAGTCATGTTGGGTCTGGCTGTAGGTATTGACTACGCGCTGTTTATTTTGAACCGTCACCGTCGCCAACTTAAGGCTGGCGTTGAGCTGCGCGAGTCAATCGCGCTTGCCACCGGCACATCTGGTAACGCTGTGCTTTTCGCCGGCATCACCGTGATCATTGCTCTAGCTGCGTTGAACCTAACCGGAATTGATTTTGTTGGCTTGATGGGATCGATGGGTTCACTGTCTATTGCCGTATCTGTGGCGATTGCAATTACTGGAACACCGGCAATCCTTTCGTTGGTGGGCAACCGCATCCTCTCTAAAAAGGAGCGTTCTGCGGTAGCCGAAGGAACTCATTTCCAAGAAAACGCCGAGCCAAAGAACGCCGGCAAGCCCGTTTGGGCAAATAAGCACCCTTGGATTGCGTTGCTCACCGTGGTAGCCGTTCTTGGCATTGCAGCGATTCCGGCATCGTCAATGCGTTTGGGGCTGCCGGATGGTTCCGCCGAAGAACGAGAATCCTCAGCGTTCAAGGCCTACACGATCACTAGTGAAGCATTTGGCCCTGGCTTCAATGCGCAGATTCCAGCCGTGCTCACGCTAGAAAACGCGGTGAGTGAAGATGACAAACTTGCCCTGCAGGCAAAGGTTGCTACTGAACTTTTTGAATTAGAAAATGTAGCCGCGGTGGTACCCGCTGCAATCTCTGATGACAAGAAGACGTTGTTGTTCCAGGTTGTGCCATCGGTTGATCCTTCTAGTGAAGAAACCGAAACATTGGTTTACGACATTCGTGCTCTTGGAGATAAATTTGAGTCAGACCAGGTGGGCGAGCTTGGAGTAACCGGAATCACGGCAACAAACATAGACATCTCAAAGAAAATTGCCGATGTTTTGCCACTGTATCTAGGTACCGTGCTGTTGCTATCTATGTTGCTTTTGATTTTGGTTTTCCGTTCCATTTTGATTCCGTTGATCGCAGCTGGTGGCTTCCTGCTAACAATTTTTGCCACCTTTGGTTCCGTGGTTGCGGTTTATCAATGGGGTTGGATTGCCGATTGGTTTGGAGTCACAACTCCGGGGCCGGTGCTTAGCTTCTTGCCAATTTTCTTGATTGGAATTTTGTTTGGTCTAGCTATGGACTACCAGCTGTTCCTAGTCTCAGGAATGCGCGAGGCATATAGCCACGGCAAAGACACAAATGCATCGGTGAATTATGGAATTCGCCTGAGCCGTGCCGTAGTGGTGGCTGCGGCGCTGATCATGATCACAGTGTTTGGTGGATTCGCATTTTCACACTTGACCATGATTCGACCAATGGGATTTGGATTGGCTGTTGGCGTGCTAGCCGATGCCTTCCTGGTTCGCATGCTGCTGGTGCCAGCGGCCATGACGATCTTTGGCAAGGCAACCTGGTGGATTCCAAAGTGGCTAGATCGCATCCTTCCTGACGTTGATGTTGAGGGAACTAAACTCGAGGGAAAGCAACTGCACTAAAGCTTGAAAGGTTCCAGAATGTTTGCCACACCGCGTTCGCTTTACCGCGCTTTTGCCCTTAGCGAGGGTGTCACCTGGACCCTGCTTCTGGGGGCGCTTTTGATTCGTGCACTTTTTGGCATCAACCCAATTTTGCTGACCGTAATTGGTGGTCTGCACGGAGCTGTGTTCTTGGGCTACGGAGTTTCGGCTGCGCTTATCGGGGTAAATAACCGATGGGGTCTTGGCCGCACAGTGCTTGCAATCGCGCTGGCGATTATTCCTTTTGCAACAGTGCCGTTTGAAATTTCGGCTGAGCGCAAGGGCCGACTGGTGGGCCAGTGGCGACGCACCAAGAGTGATGATGCCCGCGATTCAAATTGGTTTGATGGACTTTACCGCTGGTTCATTAATCGGCCAATCCTGTTGGCCTTCGTTTTGCTTGTGGTCATCAGCGCAATCTTTGCCACACTGCTCTACATTGGCCCCCCGGGTGGCTGGGGCCAAGACTAGGCACTTAGCATTGCTAGGTGAGCACTCCTGAGTCAACTGCGCTGCAGATAACCTACCCGGTTGATCTGCCAGTAAGTCAGCGCCGGCAGGAGATCCTTGAGGCCATTCGCGATAACCAAGTTGTCGTGATTGCCGGTGCCACCGGTTCGGGCAAGACCACCCAAATTCCAAAGATGTGCCTGGAGCTTGGCCGCACCAGCATCGCTCACACCCAACCTCGTCGCATCGCGGCCCGCGCCGTGGCCGAACGAATTGCCGAGGAGCTAAAAGTTGAGCTTGGCGATTTGGTTGGCTACCAGGTGCGCTTCACCGATAAAGCCGGGGCCAACACCAAGGTAAAGGTAATGACCGACGGCATTTTGCTGAACGCGATGCAGCGCTACCGAAACCTTGAGCCATACGACACCATCATCATCGATGAGGCACACGAGCGCAGTTTGAACATTGATTTCTTACTTGGCTACCTGAAGCAACTTTTACCTAAGCGCCCAGACCTCAAGGTCATTGTCACCTCGGCAACTATTGACCCGGAATCTTTCAGCAGACACTTCAACGATGCGCCAATCATTGAAGTTAGTGGGCGAACTTTTCCGATTGAGATTCGCTATGCCGAGACCGCAAGGGAAGCCGGTGACGACACTGACCCCGATGAAGAAACCACTGCCAGTGATTATTTGGATGGCATCGTCAAGGCACTAGATGATTTGCAGTACGAGCCCGATGGCGACACTTTAGTTTTTCTCTCCGGTGAATCGGAAATTAGAGATGCTCAGGAAGCTATCGAGGGGCGGATTAACTCTGGTGCACTGGGTAAGGGTGTGGAGGTGCTACCACTTTACGGACGGCTAAGTGCCGCTGAGCAACACCGAGTTTTCGAGAGCAGCAAAATGGTAGGGCTCAAGCGAAGAATCATTCTGGCCACCAACGTTGCCGAGACCTCGCTGACGATTCCAAACATTAAGTACGTAATTGATGCCGGTACCGCGCGTATTTCGCGCTACAGCCCAAGGGCTAAAGTTCAGCGATTGCCAATTGAAGCAATCTCAAAAGCTAGCGCCAATCAGCGTGCCGGTCGTGCCGGTAGAACCAGCCCGGGCGTCGTGATTCGGCTTTACTCGGAAGATGATTACGAATCCAGACCGGAATTCACCGATCCTGAAATTCTGCGCACCAACCTTGCCTCGGTAATTCTGCAAGCCGCCCAGTTGGGGCTTGGGGACATCACAGCATTCCCCTTTCTGCAGGCACCTGACGCCAGAGGAGTACAGGACGGCCTTGGCCTTTTGGGTGAGTTGGGCGCGGTAAAGGACCCTAAGGGAAAGACAGTTGAGCTCACCAAGGTGGGCCGGGAATTGGCCAGATTACCAATTGAGCCGCGCTTTGGGCGCATGCTTTTGGAGTCAAAGAAGCACGACCTAGTGCGAGAGGTCATGATCATCGTGGCCGGACTTACCATTCAGGATCCGCGTGAGCGCCCTTTGGCTAAGCGGCCGCAGGCCGATCAGGCGCACGCAAGATTCGCCGACCCAACCAGTGATTTCTTAAGCCTGCTGAATCTTTGGAATTACATAGAAGAGCAGCAGAAAAAACTTTCATCATCAGCTTTTCGTAGGCTCTGCAAAAACGAGTTCTTGAATTACTTGCGAGTGCGTGAGTGGCAAGACCTAATCAAGCAATTGAAGTCGATTGCTAAACCGCTAGACATCCTGCCCGGTAATCCAAAGGTCAACCCTGATGGCATTCACCAGTGCTTGCTGGCCGGTTTGCTCAGTCAAATTGGGCTGAAGCAACTGAGTGATAAAAAAGCTGCCGATCAGGTAAAGAAAAATTCAGATAAGCCAGTCAGGGCGTCAAACGAGTATCTGGGTTCAAACGGTAAAAAGTTTGTTATTTTTCCTGGTTCAACTTTGGCCAAGAAGCCACCCGCGGCAATCATGAGTGCTGAGTTAGTGGAGACCAGTAGATTATTTGCTCGCATGAATGCGGCTATAAATCCTGAGTGGGCGGAACCGCTTGCTGGTGACTTAGTAAAGCGCAGTTTCAGCGAGCCACACTGGGAGAAATCGCAGGGCGCAGTAGTTGCCTACGAGCGCGTCATGCTTTTTGGAGTGCCAATTGTTGTGTCGCGTCGCATGCAGTATTCGCGAATTGACATTCCGCTTTGCCGCGACTTATTTATTCGTCACGCTCTTGTTCACGGTGAGTGGGATTCCAAGCAGGCTTTTGATCGCGCAAATCAACAACTTCTAAAACAACTTGAGTCTCTTGCAGACAGAGCTCGTAAACCGCAGTTTGCGCCCGATGATGAAGATGTCTTCCGGTTCTACAACGCTCGAATTCCGCAGGATGTTTTCTCAACTCGCACTTTTGAAGGTTGGTGGCGCAAGGCCAAGCACGAGACCCCCGAGTTGTTGACCATGACCCGTGACGATCTGCTGCCGCCAGAGGTGCAGGCACCAAGTGACGCAGACAACCCAAAGATTTGGAATTTTGGGGAGCGTGAACTCAAACTTCGCTATCGCTACGAACCAGGCGCACCTGATGATGGCGTCACGGTTGATGTGCCGGTTTCGCTGCTTGCCCAGATTAACTCCGATGAGTTCGATTGGCTGGTGCCGAGCATGCGGGTTGACCTGATTGCCGAGCTAATCCGCGGTCTTCCCAAGAACCTGCGCCGCACCGTGGTGCCGGCGGTGGACTGGGCCAAGAAAGCAATCGCCGCCCTGCCAGAGCACCCAGACGAGGCCCTGTTAGCAACGCTGGCCAAGACTCTGCGTACCCTCAGTGGCACCCACATGACCGCTGACGACTTTGACTTTGCAGCCCTGCCTACCTCACTTCGAATGACCTACCGAGTGGTTGACGAAAAGGGACGCACCCTTGGGTTGGGGCTGGACCTTGCTGCGCTGCAGCAGAAGTTGATTCCGGTAGCAAATGGCGAAGCACCAAAAAAGGTCGTGCCTGATATCGCCAAGAAGACTAGTGAACTGGCATCGGCCGTGCGCGAAAAAATCGCATCACCTGCCGATTACGTTGCTGAGCACCTAAGTAAAGAAGAGAAATTATCCTTGGTTGCGGTTGGCTACAAGAACTCGGCAGCTTTTGTTGACGATGTAATCACCGCGTTGATCAACCAAGAAATTACTGCTCGTGGTCTGGATGCAAACCCAGATGACCTTCGCGCGGCAGTGGTCGAGCGAAGCATCGAGCAATGCTTTGATGCGGCCAAGGTGCTTGAGAAAATATCAACTCACTATCGGCAGACTAGTAAAGCTATCTCTGAAGTTCAGGACCTTTCAGTACTGCACGTGCTGGCTGCCGAAAAAGCTCACATTGCAGATTTGATGCGCAGCAACATTATTAGTGCCACGGGCATTGAACGAATTACAAGAATTCCTATTTATCTGCAGGCTAGCAAAATGAGAATTGAAAAATTGCTGGAAAACCCGGAGCGCGACCGAATAGCCGAGCTAGAACTCAATGAGGCGCTAGCGCTGGTTGAAAAAACCCCCGCAGACAAAATGCCTGAAGAAAAACTACAGACAGTTCGTTGGATGATTGAAGAACTACGAGTGAGTTTATTCGCTCAGGTTCTTGGTGCCGCCGAGACCGTATCGGTGCAGCGCATCAAAAAGGCCTTGAATTCAGCAGTGGGCTAGCTAATAGCTTTCTTGATCAAAGCGGATATCTTTTTTTCAACATCTGCATTCCAGCCAATTACGGCAAACGAGGTGGCCCACATTTGGTCTTTGTCTAGGTTGGCTGCGTCTTGAAAGCCCAGGGTTGAGTAGCGTGCCTTGAACTTGCCCGCGTCTTGAAAAAACAGGACGGTTTTGCCCTCGTTGTCACAGTAAGCCTGCATGCCATACCAGGTCTTGGCTTGAAGGCCGGGTGCGATTTTCTTGACCAGCGCATGGATCTTTTTTGCAATTGCCTTGTCGGCCGCAGCCATGGCGTTTATCTTTTCGACCACATCAGCTTCGTGCTGCTCCGGGGTCATTTTCTTTCGTGCCTTTGCGCGCTCAGCCATGGTCTCTTTTAGGGCTTGCTTCTCAGCATCGGTCATAGCCATTTGAATCTCCTAAAACTTTCAACTGGGTAATAGCGTAATCTCAAAGAATGAGTGATTTGAATGAGGTTGGCGAACGCGATAACTGGATTTGTTGGTTATGCGATACCCCGGTGGATCCAGACGGATCCGTTAATTCAGATCTAGGCCCAAGCACCGATAGCTACGCTGCTGCGAAAGCTAAAAAGGGTGCCGATGTAGTCGAGCGCCTGGCCCACCGCCAGTGCAACACCATGCGAGGCAAAATTGCTCCGGTAGTGCCGTGGTCGAAGGACTTGTTTGTAGTTGACCCCTCGCCAATTTTTGAATCGGTGGAGCGCTTGAAAGCGAAAGGTGGCCGCGAGATTGTTGCTCGCTGCCCAGATGAGAATGACGCTAACCAGGCAGCTGAATGGCTCTTGGACCGCCTATCTAGGCTGGCCCCGGATTCCAAATTCGCCACTGAGATCAAGCCCGGCGGCGGGCAATTCATGCTGGCCTTGCGTTTAGATCGCTAAACCGCACCTTTTGTATCTTCAGGGGTGCTCGAGGCTGGAATAGCCCAGAAAACTCATCGGTTGTAATGTTGGTGCCCGTTTTTGGCCGACCAGTAATAAGGAGAAACCATGGATTCAGCAGCTAAGTGCCCGGTGCCACACGGCGCCAACTCAACAGCCTCTCAGGTTCCAACCAAATGGTGGCCAAAGGCGTTGAATCTGGACATCCTTCACCAGCACGACACCAAAATTAATCCGCTGGGTCAAGACTTCGACTACCGCGAGGAGCTCAAGAAGCTTGATGTTGATGCCTTGAAAAAAGACATGCACGACCTTATGAAAGATAGCCAGGCATGGTGGCCGGCTGACTGGGGTCACTACGGCGGGCTGATGATTCGCATGGCATGGCACTCTGCGGGTTCTTACCGAACCACCGATGGCCGCGGTGGTGCCGGAACCGGAAACCAAAGATTCGCCCCGCTGAACTCGTGGCCAGATAACGCAAACCTTGACAAGGCTCGTCGTTTGCTTTGGCCAATCAAGAAGAAGTACGGCAACAAAGTTAGCTGGGCAGACTTGATGATCCTGGCCGGAAACATTGCCTACGAATCAATGGGCCTCAAGACATTTGGTTTTGCCTTTGGCCGTGCAGATATCTGGCACCCAGAAACTGACATCTACTGGGGTAGCGAAACCCAGTGGCTAGCACCATCAGAAAACCGATACCGCAATCTAGATGATGCCTCGACTCTGGACAGTCCGCTAGCTGCAACCCACATGGGTTTGATCTATGTGAACCCAGAGGGTGTGAACGGAAAGTCAGATCCACTAAAGACAGCCGCGCACATTCGCGAAACTTTTGCTCGCATGGCGATGAACGATGAAGAAACAGTTGCGCTTACCGCAGGTGGTCACACTGTTGGTAAAGCTCACGGCAACGGTGACGCTTCAAATAACGGCCCAGAGCCAGAAGGCGCGGATATTGTTGAGCAGGGACTTGGTTGGCAAAATCACAAGACTCGCTCCGTGGGCCGCGACACCGTGACCAGTGGCATCGAGGGTGCCTGGACCACAAACCCAACCAAGTGGGACAACGGCTACTTCTACCTATTGTTCAAGTACCAGTGGGAACTGACTCACTCACCTGCGGGTGCCTCACAGTGGCAACCAATTGGTATCGCAGAAGAAGACAAGCCAGTGGATGTTGAAGATTCATCGATTCGCACCATGCCGATGATGACTGACGCAGACATGGCCATGATTATGGACCCTGAGTACCGCAAAATTTCTGAGCGATTCCGCGATGACCAGGATTACTTCTCAGAGGTGTTCGCACGCGCGTGGTTCAAGTTGACTCACCGTGACATGGGGCCAAAGGTTCGCTACATTGGCCCAGACGTTCCTGCTGAAGATTTGATTTGGCAGGATCCGATTCCTGCAGGTAGCCCTAAGTTCGATGTCGCCGCGGCTAAGGCAAAGATTGAGGCAAGCGGGCTTAGTGTTTCCGAGCTAGTCAGCACTGCCTGGGACAGCGCTCGCACATTCCGCGGTTCAGATCTTCGCGGTGGCGCAAACGGAGCACGCATTCGACTAGAACCTCAGCGCAGCTGGGTCGGTAACGAGCCAGAGCGACTAAACAAGGTGCTTGCTGTGCTGGAGCCAATTGCCGCTGAAGTTGGCGCGAGTGTTGCCGACATCATCGTGCTTGCCGGAGGTGTCGGTGTTGAAAAGGCAGCCAAGGCAGCCGGTTTCAATATTGAGGTGCCATTCGCGCCGGGTCGCGGCGACGCAACCCAGGAACACACCGATGTTGAGTCCTTTGCCGTGCTTGAACCACTGCACGACGCCTACCGTAACTGGTTGAAAGACGACTACGCAGTTACCCCTGAAGAGTTGATGCTTGATCGCACTCAGCTAATGGGCCTGACCGCTCCTGAGGCAACCGTGTTGCTTGGTGGAATGCGCGTGATTGGCACTAACCACGGTGGAAGTAAGCACGGAGTTTTGACTGAGCGCGAGGGAGCGTTGACCAACGACTTCTTCGTAAACCTAACCGACATGAATTTGGTCTGGGAGCCAGCCGGCGAGAACCTATACAAGATGCGTGATCGCTCAAATGGCCAGGTTAAGTACTCGGCAACTCGCGTTGACTTGGTTTTTGGTTCAAACTCAATTCTTCGTTCATACGCCGAGGTGTATGCACAGGACGATTCAAAAGAGAAGTTTGTGCACGACTTTGTGGCCGCCTGGGTCAAGGTCATGAACTCGGACCGTTTTGATCTAAATTAACAACTGACAAACTCGGCTCAGGCTTGGCCATTCCTGCGGTAGAAATGTAGGGATGAAGAAATTATTAGGTACAGGCCTGGCCGAGTTTTTTGGCACTCTGACCCTTGTTTGCGTTGTGGTTGGTTCTGGAATTATGGGAACCAATCTTTCAAATGACGCTGGTGTTGCACTTCTGATCAATACCGTCTCAACAATTTTTGCGCTCGCGCTTTTGATTTTGATTTTAGGTCCGGTTTCAGGGGCGCATTTCAATCCGCTGGTAACCCTGGCCATGTTAGCCAGCAAGAGAATTTCGCCCGTCACGGTGTGGGCTTATATTCCGGCTCAAATTCTTGGTGCCATAGTCGGCGCGGTTCTAGCCAACCTGATGTTCAACCTTTCCGCGGTGCAGATTTCTGACAACTATCGTGTGAGCACTGGAACGTTTATCGGTGAAGTGCTGGCCACCGCCGGCTTGTTGATTGTGATTTTGGTGCTTTTGCAGCGAGACCAAGGCGGCTTGATTCCGGTATCAGTTGCAGCCTGGATTGGTTCGGCATATTTCTTTACATCTTCAACTTCGTTCGCAAACCCAGCGGTCACAGTGGGGCGAATGTTTAGCGACACCTTTGCAGGAATCTCACCAGATTCAGTCTTGCCATTTATTGGTGCTCAGCTTGTTGGTGCTGCTATTGGTATCCTCGGGGTGAAGGCAATCAAGTAGCTCAGAGGAGCTGAGGAGACACGTGGCCAAGATAAATAAGAATCGAATCACATCGGTCGCGGACAAGGATTTTGTCGTATTCCTAATTGGAATGCGAATCAACAATTGGTTTGCAATCCACCATTGGTTGCCGGTTTTCTTGGCCATGGGCAAAATGCTGCCTGAGCTATATAAAAATCCAGACCTAGGCTTCAAGTCTTATGAAATGGGCTTTGGCCGCACCATTATTTTGATTCAGTACTGGGAAAACACCGACAAATTAATCGCCTATGCCAAAGCCAAAGACTCAGAGCACCTGCCAGCTTGGAAGGCCTTCAATAAAGCAGCCATGAAAACCAGTGCCGTTGGAATCTGGCACGAAACCTATGTGATTGATAAGTCAAAGACTGAGAACATCTATGTGAACATGCCTCCGTTTGGCTTTGGAAAGGTTGGCGAGATTCAGCCAGCCCAAGGAAAGCGAAACTCAGCAGCCCAAAGATTAGGCGAGTAAGGTTTGGCTATGAAATTGGGTCAAGACATCCTCGATTATCAGAGCAACCTGAGTGAAGATGAAGCCGCTATCGGTGCTGCACTGATCAAAATGATTTCCAAGGCTCTTCCCCAAGCTGAGGGCAAAGTTTGGCATGGTCACCCGGTCTGGTTTATTGACGGCAATCCCGTGGTTGGTTACAGCCTGAAGAAGGCTGGCATCGAGGTTCTGTTTTGGAGTGGTCAGTCATTCAACCTTGAAGGGCTTCGCGCTATGGGAAAGTTTAAGGCTGCTAGCTTGAGCGTTCCAGCACTGAAGTCGCTTGATAAAACGGCGCTGACAACGTGGCTGGGTGAGGCCAAGGAAATCCAATGGGATTATCAAAACCTGCCCAAAAAGAGAGCGCTGGTGAAGCGCACCAAGTTTTAGTTACTGTACGTGCTCTGGGTTCATCCAGAAGAGATCCCAAAGGTGACCATCTAGGTCTTCGAAGCCCCAGCTAAACATAAAGCCGTGGTCCTCAGGTTCATTTAGTTTGCGGGCACCAAGTGAAAGAGCCTTCTGTGTCATTTCGCGCACCTCGTCGGCAGAACCTAGGCTGAAGGCAAGAATTGCCTCAGTGGTTGACTTGTCAGCAATTGGCTTTGAGATGAAGCCTTGAAACTTTTTGTGCTCTAACAGC
The DNA here is from genome assembly GCF_000699505.1 of Rhodoluna lacicola. Lineage (NCBI taxonomy): Bacteria > Bacillati > Actinomycetota > Actinomycetes > Micrococcales > Microbacteriaceae > Rhodoluna > Rhodoluna lacicola. The sequence goes on from NZ_CP007490.1 coordinate 282,716, forward strand.
ATCACATAAATCGTTTCATTAACGATCATGCAGGTTGACTCATCATCGGTGAATTGAGGATTGAATTTGAAGCCAAGTTCAGTGAAAAAATCCACTGACTTGGTTAGGCTCTCGACCGGTAGATTCACAAAAATTGAACTAATCATGGGTCAAGGTTAGACCACGAATTAGAACGGTCTTTTTCTATCGGGTAAATCGGCCAAATCCTAGGGCGTAAAGCATTGGTAGGGCAGAAATGCCAAGCAACGTGAACCCCAGGTTCTGATTTTCTGGCAAAGAGAGAACCCCAGCAATTACCAGTCCGGTAAAAACCAAACCTGCCGTTGCGCGACGAATGCTGGAATCTAAAACCCTCATTCGGCGCTCGAGCTCTGGGTTTCTAAGCACAAGGTCACCGCGTTCAACTCTGCTGACCACACTTTCAATGCGTCCAGGTAGTTGGCTTAGCGTAAGCAGGTTGGCTAATAGATCCTTGCCCAGCCTCTTTACTGTTCCGGTGCCTGATCCGTTTAGTAGTGATCTTGCGAAAGGGTCAACCGCATCCCAAATGTTGAATTCACGATTTAGTTCGCTGGTGACTCCTGAGATAAGTGAAAGAGCCCTGATCAAGAATAGAAAGTCATTTGGAAGCTGGAACGGAAGGGTGCGCACGAGTTCACTGAACTCAATACCAAACTCCCTGAGTTCAGCCGGATCTGTTTGAATCAGCTCGCCCACTCGCACGCCGCCAAAGCGGTCAAATAGTTTGCTGACTGCCTCTTCTAGAAGCAAGGTGTCGGCTGATGGTAGGAGAACCCCTAAGCGCTCGCAAGCCACGACCCAGGCTCGCGCGTCTCTAGATGCAACAGCAAAAAGGAATCTCTGCAGGTTGGCCTTTAGTTCCTCGCTTACTTGGCCCATCATTCCAAAGTCAATGTAGGTCAGCGTGAAGTCAACTGCCGCACCTTCCGGGGCCTTGGTAATAAATATGTTGCCCGGGTGTGGGTCGGCGTGAAAGAAACCGGTGACAAAGAATTGCTCAAAGGTGGCTCTGGCAAGCTCGGCGGCAACGGCATTGGGATTAATTCCGGCTGCTACTAACCCTTCAACATCAGAAATCTTGATTGCACTGACGTCAGTCAGAGTTAGCACTCGCTTTGCGCTGCGCTCCCAAATTACATTCGGGGTCTGAATTCTGGGATCGTTTTCAAAAGCCTCTGCAAACCGCTCAAGGTTTTCTGCCTCGTGCAGATAGTTGATTTCTTGAAGAGTAATTTCTGAAAACTCGCGAACCAGAGCGAGGGCATCGGTGCGTTTTGAAACTAGTTTGACTTTTGATAACCAGCCACCAACCTTGGTCAATGCTTTCAAGTCCACGTCAACAATGTTTTCTATGCCCGGTCGTAGAACCTTCACCACCACATCTGTGATACCTAGGTCACCAGCAAGTCCGGGGGAGAGTTTAGCTTTGTAGGCCTGCCCCAAAGATGCGGCGGCAATTGGTTCGGCAGTGATTTCTGCGAAAGCTACACCCGGTGACATGCCAAGCTCGCTCTCAATTGCATGCAGAATGCTTTCGAAAGACTCAGGGGCAACTTCATCCTGCAGACCAGATAGTTCCTTGGTTATCTCTTCTGGGAGCACATCCAAGCGAGCAGATAAAAACTGGCCAACTTTAACCATCAAACCGCCTAAATCGGCAGCTAGGTTGTGAAATTTTCTAGCTAACTTTTGAAAGCGCCTGATTCGGCCACGGGCGGCAATCTTCTTCAAACCAAATTGCGGCAAAACAATCTCAAACCACCAAGCTTGAGCTAATGCAAGAGCAGCAAACCTAAGAATCCTTTGGTAGCGAGACTTGAGTGCCCTGCTCTGATTTGAAAGATTACTTTTCGGCAAGAACTTTGTGTAGTTCGTGACGAGCTTTGTCTAAAATCTCTGCCGCTCTTGCTTGCTGCTCGCGTGACGCGGTCTGGGCGACATCAAACATAACCGGTGGCAGCTTGGACGCTGCTTTCAAGAATGTTGGTTCACAGCTCATCCAGTTCAAATTAGAGAAATTCATTGTTGGTGATACTGATGGTGCCTCGGCCATTTTGTCGCGCGCTGATTCAAGTTCTGCTTCGCCAGTTTTTGTCAGTGAGAACAATTTGCGATCACCTTTAGTCTTTGCGGCTACGAATTCGGCCACAGTGAGTTTGGTAAGAGCCTTGTTAACCTGACCGTCAGTTGGGGCCCAGGTTCCGCCGGCTACAAGGCTGATGGACTTCACAATTTGAGTCGCTGTTTTGGCACCTGATTCCAAGGCTGCCAGCACAGCGACCTCTAGCCGGGCTTCATCGGGTTGGGCCTTGATGCCACCCTTGAGGGTGTTCGATGCCATGTCCTTGACATAGCCAAATAGCCCTTCGATGGCCTGACGTGGGTCAAAACTGTTCGATGTTGTGCTCACAAGAGTCCTTTTGGTTATGTTGGGGTACTTATCTACTACAAGGCAATTATCGGGTTTTTCATTCCTTGATTGACCCGGTTTAGGCTTGTCAAACAAGCTCTAGAGAACGGGGAACAAATGCCAGTTATGCCAATGTTTCCGCTGAGCACTGTCTTGATGCCTGCGATGCCGCTCTCGTTGAGAATTTTTGAAGAACGCTACCTGAAACTTCTTGGGGACTTAGTCGGCCAGGAAAATCCTGAGTTCGGCGTTGTGCTGATTGAACGAGGTCAAGAGATTGGCGGCGGTGAGAAGAGGCTTGGAATTGGAACTTTGGCCTCCGTCACCGACATCGGAACCTTGGATGAGTTTTATGGGATTGAGTCAATTGGCACACAACGCTTCAGGGTGAATGCATGGTTGCCCGATGATCCGTATCCGATGGCCGACATCGACTTCATCCCAGACTTAATCTGGGACGACTCTCTGACCATGGCTAAAAACCAACTGGAAACCAAAGTGCGGAACTTATTGTCGTTTGCCAGCGAGTTCGGAGATTTGCAGTACGGCTCAGATACAGAGTTCAGCGAGGATCCAATGCAGGCCTGTTGGCAAATTGCCGGGGTACTGCCAGTTGGGCCCCTGGATCATTTAGATCTTCTGCAGTCACTTTCAGCAGCTGATCTTGTCTTAGAGACGCAAGCCCTGGTGTCAACGCTCGACCAGGCTCTCAAGGCCATGATTGAACAACTGGGGACCAAAGACTGAATCGGATTACCCCGGTAAAAAGTCCCGAAAATTTGCGATACTTGCGCAAAATTTATGATAAATCTATTGCTAGACTAGAGAAAATCCGCAAGTATGTTCTTTAATAAAGAATAAATCCGTAATTGGAGGCAAAGATGCAAAAAATTGCTCGTATTTTGATTGATCAGGCACACAGCCAGGCTTGGGCAGTTAAGTCTGAGATAGCGGCAACAATGAACCCCGCAAACCCAGCCGACTCCAGTTACGCCAAAATGGCCCAAATCGCCAAGGTCTCAGAGTTTGAAGTTGAGTTACACGAGAGCGGTTTGTTCACAGCAGATGCCTTAGCCGCAGCGGACATACTCGTGATTCCCCACGCCTCGACCGACGAATGGGAAAAAACTATCGGTGTTGGTTCTCCAAAGCTCACCCACGAGGAATTAGAAGTACTAGAGGGTTTTGTTCGCTCGGGCGGCTCGTTGCTTTTGCTGGCAGAAACCGAGCAGCCAAAGTATGGCAACAATTTAGCCGAACTCGCGGCCAAGTTTGGTGTCGAAGTTAAAAACTCAACTGTTCAGGACCCAAGCCGCTCTTATAAAGATGTGCCAACTTGGATCATCAGCGAATTTGACCGACTAACCAAATCAGACTTTGCCTTCATGGTTGAACAAGTTTGCCTCTATCGCGCCGGAACCCTTGAAGTTTCGTCAGATGTTGCGGCCGAGGTTTTCATGCGCACCTCTGAACACGCGGCCCCAGCTTCAGCTCCGCTTGGGGTTGCGGTTCAGCACGGTCTTGGTCGAGTAGTGGTGCTAGCGGACTCTGATCTTTTTGGTGACGACTCAATTGATGACTGTGATAACAAGCAACTCTGGTTGAATATTGCGGGTTGGCTGGCCAACGCGAAAGTTGCTGCAAAAGCAAACGATAAGCGTGAGTCAAGCTGGATGCTAACTGATGCCAATTGGAAAAAACTTGCCGAGGCAATTGAAACTTTGCGCCCTATGCAAGCCAAAGATGGTTCGATTGATGCCAATGAGTTCTCTCACCAAGAGGCCTCAGCTCTGCTTGATCAAGTTATTTCGGCAATTGATATTCTTGCTCCGAATTTCGAGCACCAGCAGGACTATTTCGCTGCGGTCAAAAAGGACTTAGAAGATTGGCGCCAGGGCGGCTTCATAATTCCAGACTTCTACAACTCACTCGAATTATTTAGACCTGATCTAAATCGTAAAAATTCAGTGCAGCACCTGGCTGTATTTTCTATGTACACCCAAAACGGAAACCCAAACCGCAATCTTGAAGCGGTAATCATCAACACTTTTTGGCCCGATTGGTTGGCTGAGAAAGAAAAGAAGTACAACAACCCGGCTTTTGTCCCGATCGAATTTGTTGCCTTTACATCTGGTTACGACACGAATTCAGCCGTGTTCTTCCCTGAAACCGTTGCTGTCAGGTCAGTGGCTACCTATTACTGGGGTGGAATCTTCTGCGATCGTGAGGCAGCCCGATTCCGTCGTGTAACTCAGGCGGCCAAGGATCTCTTGTATTTGCCGCTGCCAGCAGACGCGGAACGCCTGGTGAATGACCAGCAGTTAGCTCAGGAGACCTTTGTCCTTTGGGATCTGATTCACGACCGCACCCACTCTCGTGGTGACCTACCGTTTGACCCATTCATGATCAAGCAGCGCATGCCTTTCTGGATGTATGCCCTAGAAGAGTTACGCTGTGACCTGGCTACATTCCGCGAGACCCTAGTTTTAGAAGCTGAGGGGGACCGCCTTGCAAAGTACATTCGCTACGCAATCTTGTTTGATCGAATTTTCCGTTTCTCCATCACTGGTGGTCGAGTTCGAAACTATGACGGCCTGGGTGGGCAAATTATTTTCGCTCACTTGCACAAGACCGGCGCCTTGCAATGGACCGATAACCGTTTAGCTTTTGACTGGGAGAAAGTGACTCAGGAGGTAGTCAACCTTTGTGAGCAGGTAGAAAATCTGTATCACGACGGCATCAATAGATCCCGAATGGCACAGTGGATTTCCGCTTACGAATTTGTCGCAGGCCTAGTGCAACCGAATCCAGCCTCCAATTGGGCTAAGGGCGCAGATGCCCTACCTACCGGAGGCGAGTTGAAGGAAATGGTGAATCTTGTTCTAGACGATGAGTTCCCGCTGAACGTGTTCTTTGAAACGCTGAACCGAAAGCTTGCCGATGTGATTACCTCAACCAAGGGCATCACCGCTTAGCCGCAAAGGCAAGTGGCATACTTTCGTTATGGAATCTCTGGACCGGCGTCTGCTTGAATTATTGGCTAATGACTCGAGTGCATCAATAAGTGAACTGTCGGCATTGCTTGAGGTGCCGACATCTACTTTGCACCAGCGAATCAAACGACTGGAAGCCCGGGGTGTAATCACCGGCTATCGTGCTCAGATAAATCAGCGCGAAGTTGGATTGACGCTGCATGCGTTGGTCTCGCTCACTCCAATTGACCCTTCTAAGCCAGACGACGTAGTTGAGAAAATTAGCCCAATTGCAGAAATCGAAAGTTGCTGGTCGGTGGCAGGAACTGAGTCCTACATTGTCAAAGTTGCAGTCGCTGAGCCGGCCGACTTGGAGGCTCTGCTGGCAAAGATCCGGGCACATGCAAACGTCTCAACCAGAACCAGCGTTATTCTCTCAACTCCGTTCGAGGGCCGACAGGCTCAAATCCCAAAGGACTCAATCCAATGACAAAAAACCCTCGCGGATTTGCCAGTGACAACTACGCCGGAATCCACCCGGCCGTTTTAGAGGCTATTTCCCAGGCCAATGTTGGTCACGAAGTTGCCTACGGCGAAGACTCGGTAACCGCCGAGTTTGATGCTTTGGTTCGTGAACTATTCGGACCTAACGCCCAAGGCTTTCCGGTTTTCAATGGCACCGGTGCGAACGTAGTGGCTCTTCAAGCTGCCACCAAGCGTTGGGAGGCAGTCATTTGCGTCGAGAGTGCCCACATCAATGTTGATGAAGGCGGCGCGCCAGAAAAGATGGCGGGACTCAAACTTTGGACAGTCCCAACCAGCGACGGAAAGCTCACCGTTGAACTAGCAGCCAGCCAGATTTTCGATATGGGAGTGGTGCACCGTGCTCAGCCAGGAGTGATTAGCATTACGCAAACCACAGAGATGGGCACTCTGTATCAAATCGACGAGATCCGTGCCTTGGCTGACCTGGCTCATGAAAACGGACTATTGCTTCACCTTGACGGTGCCCGAATTTCAAATGCCGCCGCTGCCCTAGGAAAATCATTCAAGGAATTCACCACCGATGCCGGTGTTGATTTAGTTTCTATGGGCGGAACAAAAATCGGTGCCCTGGCTGCCGAAGCGGTGATCGTCACTGACACGAGTTCAGCACGGGGTAAGGCGCTCGCCGAGGCCATGCCGTTTTTACGCAAAACCTCAATGCAACTATCTTCAAAAATGCGATTCATGTCGGCCCAGCTAATTGCCCTCTTTGAAAATAACGCTGCAGTGGCGATTGAAAACGCAACTAGGGCCAATTCAATGGCAAAGCTGCTTTACGAGGGTGTAGTCAAAATTGCCGCCGAGAATGCCAGCGTCTCAGTTGAAAACCCAGCTGAAGCAAATGCTGTTTTCCCAGTGTTGCCTAAAGAAATTACTCAGCGGTTGCAGCAGCAATACCGCTTCTACGTTTGGAATCAAGAGACTGGCCAGGTTCGCTGGATGTGTTCGTGGGACACCACTGAGGACGATGTTCTTGGAATCTTGGCGGCGCTAAAGGCGGCGCTCTAAAAACGCCGCCTTTTTTGCGGGGAACACGAGGAACGCACAAACGCAGAGCAGACCAGCGCTGGAGCGGAGGTGAGTTTGGCGATTCGCTTTCTACGCCAAGTTGACTAGCGTGGCATTCACTTTTGGAACAAACGAACCTTTTGAGTTGCCTTTACTTTCCTTGCCCAGATGATGATCAGCGGTGTGATGATGACGGTTGGGGCTAACCAGACAATCACCTTGAATGGGCTGGACGGATCAAGCCTCGGAACAAGTTGTTGAACCAGCACGGCCGTGACTGTTGCGATGGTTCCCCCAAGCATGTGGGAGAGGTGATTGGAGATTCTGGTTCCGAAGTCTTCCGCCTTTCCCCATCCTCGTAAATCCTGGACCGCGAACTGAAGCCCTATAGCACCAAACGCAACGAGAACCCACCCCATAGGTGAGCCCGTGAATACTTGTACGAGCCCGCTAAAAATCATCGCAATGCCGACAACCAACATGGCCCACTCAACATAAGGCTGGCGCGCCATGATGTATCGAGATTTGCGTCCGAAACGCCAGCCTGCGTATGCCATGTATGAAGAAAAGATGGCAACAAAGAACAACATGAGATTTGGACGAAGAATAGAAACAGGAATGGCTGTCGCGGCAACGGCCATCATGGACCAAAAGTAGGTTTTTCCTGCCAGGTTATGGTTCTTAGCACCTTTGCGAAATGAAATTGCAAAGATGGCCGAGAGCAATGCGAGCGAACCAGCAGCCACGTGTAGAAGAAGTAGAAACCTATTCAGTTGTTCCATGAGGCTAAGCCTATTGATTTCGATAGTCCTGCTCGATGACAAAACCCTCTGATTGCTCAGAGGGTTTTTCGCTGCGGAGAATAAGAGGAACGCACTACACGCCTACTTCTCAACGCTGACTTCAAAGTAGATTTGGGAAATCCGTTTCTACGCCATCTTTCTACGCCATGCTCAAGTTCGAGCAGATCTGAGGCCCCGGGTGTGATGGCCGTTCCTAAATGTTTAGGGATAAAGTTTTCCTATGACTGAAGGCAAAGGTGTCATCGCCGAAAGCACACTCACATGCCCAACCTGCGGTATAGGTGAGACATTGACCATGCCGACCGACTCTTGTATGTGGGCATGGACTTGCCCAAGTTGCGAGAACCGTCAGACGCCTCTTGAAGGTGATTGTTGTGTTTTTTGTTCCTACGGAACGGTTCCCTGCCCTTCAATCCAGCAGGCTAAAACAAGCGGCTCTAAAGACTGTTGCTAGAAGAGAAAAGCCCCAGAGAAATCTGGGGCTTTTTCACAGCGGAGAATATGGGATTCGAACTTCTATCCCTGCTAGAGCATTGGGATGCGTTTCTGGTATTTCAAACGCATTGGGATACAGTTCGGATACTCCAAAGTGCACCGACATGCTTCAGAAAACTTTGATCAGCGTCGCCGCAAGCACATCAAACGGCACATTTGCTTGGGTAAGACAACGCCAGTTGATGAGATCAAGAATCAGAGGGAATTTTCAACAAGCTTTTACCTTGCCAGGGCGTAAGTTCACACAAGGCATAGTGCTCAAAAGCACAATCAATTTCGACTGCTATATTTTCGAACTCTTCATAGACAGAAATGAGTTTTCAGCCCTAAGCCTGGTGGATCATCACCAGCTAGCCACAGAGAGCTGGAGAAAATATTTAGTGAGCGAAGAAGTTGTTATTTATAGAAAGGAAGTTCTCAGTGAAAATGGCATCATCAGATCAGTGAGAAGTATCTCGAGAATTTTTGAACATTTAGGTGTGGATTTTGAGGTTGGCGATAAGTAAAACTAACCCCTAAAGTCATCGCTTGTTTATGCGACTGTCGTAAGAATATTTACGAGGTTTTTTGTTTTGTTTGTATTTACTCTGGCACTCTCGAAAGAAATTCACATTGCTCTAAAAACAACAACAGCCGTGTATCCCAGGTCACGAAGGGGGCGGCCAATGTAGCACGGTACTCGCAAATGACAAGCGGTCTGATGGGGGCAACGAACCCAGAGATATCTCTATAAAGCCCTTAACGATATCTACCACGGCATGAATATAGTTCCGTGGGTGATTGGTTAATTAGAAGCCTTCGGCCTTGTACGAGCCATATATGGCTTTTAAGAACGTGTCGCTTCCGCAGCCCGCTTCGCAGCTATGTTTGCTGCGTAGGAGATCTTTGCAAGGTCTTCATCGGTGTGAGCCCCGGATACAAACCACGCTTCAAATGCAGATGGTGGTAGCGAAACTCCGTTTTCCAACATCGCATGGAAGAAAGCGTTGAACGCCTGTGTGTTTTGTGTCTGGGCTTCGGCAAAGTTAGTTACTCGCTTATCTGTAAAGAAGAACGAGAACAAGTTGCCACCAAACTGTGCCTGATGAGCTACACCTTCTGTGGTCAGCGCATTTGAAATTATTTCGCCAACTTGTTTTGCTCGCTGGTAGAGAGTTGCATAAAGAGCGGCGTCGCATAATTCGAGAGTTGCTAGACCGGCTGCTGTGGCAACTGGGTTTCCGCTCAAGGTTCCAGCCTGGTACACCGATCCAAGAGGAGCAAGTAGGTCCATGTGCTGGGCTTTTCCGGCTACCGCAGCAACCGGGTACCCGCCACCAATGACTTTCCCGAAGGTCAAGAGATCTGGAATCCAACCCTCGGTTTGGTTGACCATTGCCCACCAACCACCAGATGACACTCTGAAGCCGGTCATGACTTCATCAAGAATCATCAGTGAACCGTGCTTACTTGTCACTTCGCGAATCTTGAGATTGAAATTGTTGATTGGCGGAACAACGCCCATGTTTGCCGGTGTTGGTTCAGTAATTACCGCGGCAATTTCGTGACCACGAGATGCAAATAATGCCTCTAGCGCTGCGGCGTCGTTGTAAGGAAGAACGACAGTGTCTTGAGCTTGACCGGGGGTTACGCCTGGAGAGTTTGGTAGACCAAGGGTTAGTACGCCTGAACCTGCCTGGACTAGAAGGGCATCACTGTGTCCGTGGTAACAACCAGCAAACTTAACAATCACATTCCTGCTTGTTGCTGCTCTCGCTAGGCGGACTGCAGTCATGACCGCCTCGGTGCCCGATGAAACAAAACGCACGCGTTCTGCAATCGAAACCCGTTTGTTTATTTCTTCAGCCAATAAGACTTCGTTAGGGCTCGGTGCGCCAAATGATGCGGAGAGCGCTGCAGCCTCAGTTACTTTTGCAACTACGTAATCGTGAGCATGGCCAACAATCATTGGGCCCCATGATCCAACCAGGTCTACGTACTCGTTTCCATCTACATCCCAAATTCGAGAACCCTTGCCTCGAACAAAGTACCTAGGGTTTCCACCGACGGCTGAAAATGCACGAACCGGTGAGCTTACTCCGCCAGGAATTACCTTCTGTGCGCGGGTGTGCCAAGTAATCGAATTACTAATGTTCTGAGTCATTAAAGCGTCTTTCGTGCATAAAACATTTCAGCGAGCTCGAAAGCCCAGTAGGTGCAGATGACTGATGCGCCGGCACGTCTCACGGATGCCACTGCCTCAAGAATTGCTCGCTCGCGATCTATTAACCCTTGCTCTGCGGCAACCTCAATCATGGCCATTTCACCGGAAACGATGTAGGCCGCAACTGGAACATCTACGCTCTGTGAAGTCTCATGGATAACATCTAGATAAGCGAGCGCGGGCTTAACCATCACGATGTCGGCACCTTGCTCTAGATCAAGACGAACTTCGCGGATTGATTCCTTGAAATTGCGCGGGTCCTGCTGGTACGTTCTGCGATCGCCTTGAAGTTCTGACTCAACTGCATCTCTGAAAGGACCATAGAAGGCGCTGGCATATTTAGCTGAATAGGCCAAAATTGCAACTTCGGTAAAGCCGGCTTTATCCAACTCTGAGCGAACGTAGCCAACCTGACCGTCCATCATTCCGCTTGCGCCCAACATGTGAGCCCCCGCTTTAGCAAGCTCCACGGCCATTTTTCCGTAAGTAATCAGTGTGGCATCGTTATCTACGTTGCCTTTACCATCTAGCACGCCACAGTGCCCATGACTTGTGAATTCGTCTAGGCAGAGATCTGCCACAACAACGAGTTTGTCTCCAGCGCGTTTGCGCACAGCTGCAACAGCCTTGTTCAAAACTCCATCAGGCTTACATGCCGCAGTGCCAAGCTCGTCTCGTTCGGCAGGAATTCCAAAAAGCATGATGCCACCAATGGCCGCATTAATTGCACGATCCACTTCGGCAAGAAGAGAAGCTTCATTGTTTTGAAAAACACCAGGCAACCCCTTGATGGGTTTCGGCTCGGCGAGGTTTTCCTTGATGAAGGTTGGGTAAATCAACTGACTTGGAAGGACCACGGTTTCAGCAACAAGGTTTCGCATCGCCTGGCTGGCGCGCAAGCGTCGTGGTCGTTCAGTCAAACTCATAAATCTCCAGGGATCAGTTCATGTTTGGGCTGGTTACTGTGGCAACCAGTGAATCGGGGGTGGTTTCGGAGGTCATCGCGACCCGTGGGAACCCAAGTTTCCTCGTTTGTTCAAGTGTGGCATTACCAGTTACTAAAACCAAGGCGAGCACATCTTTAGGACTGATGAAATTGGCCACTGCCCTTGCGGCGCTAGGCGAGCGAAGAACTAAAACATCTATCTCGCCTTGTTTTAGAGCTGAAATTGACAAAGGGACATTGGGTACTGTCTCGGTGGTGTACACAACCTCAGTAATAAGTTCAACACCGGAAGTGACAACGGCATCTTGCAGGGTCTTCATTGCAATATTCGACGCTGGCAAAATAACTTGTTTTGGCATATGTTTCAAAATGGCAGTGCTTAACGCCCCGGCGTTTGAATCCTCAGCCAACAGTACTTCCTGCACACCAAGTGACTTTATTTCGGCGGCGCTTCGTTCACCAATCGCAGCAAACTTCAAGTTTGGGTTGGAGATAGCAGCTTTGAAGTTATCAATCCCAATTTGCTCAGCAAAGAACCTCACGGAATTGATTGATGTGATTACTAACCAAGTTCCAGGCTCTGCACTTCGCAGTGCCTCTAGCATTCTGTCTACGCCCGCTGGATTGTTGAATTTTGAAATCTTTAGATACGGGTCGCAGACAACCTTAAAACCAGCTGATTTGAAGGCGGCTTCATCGAGCTCGTTGTCAGTGGCGCGTACCAACAAAACGGATTTCTCTCGCGGTGTACCTATCTTTTGGCCCAGTTCCGTTTGCATTAATTGCTCAGCAATTTCCAAACCCAATGCCAATGATTGTGCTTTATTTGAGCTGGCCGCGTCTAGTGAAAGCGAAACACGTTCATGCCAATCAGTTTCGTTATCCGAAAGCTCCGCGGTCAGAGTCAGTCTTCCATCGGTTAGCTCAGCGTGAGCCCCGATTGCAGTAGTACACGAGGCCGAGATGCCTCGAAGCACTGCTCGCTCCGCGGTAACAATTAGCTCAGTTTCAGCATGGTTGACCTTTTGTAGCTCCGCAATTAAATCAAGATCACCGGAACGGCACTCAATTGCAAGTGCACCTTGCGCCGGGGCCGGCAACAACTCTGCGTCTGTAAAAAACCACTTATTGACTTCACCTAAACCAATTCGGTTAAGCCCAGCGGCAGCCAAAATGGTTGCATCAAAATCACCGTCTTGAACTTTTTTCAGTCGGGTATCAATGTTCCCGCGAATTGGTTTGATCTCTAGGTCTGGCCTTAGGTGCCGGATTCTTGCTGCACGTCGGGGAGATGAAGTACCAACTACAGCACCTGTAGCGAGCTCAGACAAAGTTTGATTATCTCGACTAATCAAGATGTCTCGGTGGTCTTCGCGTCTTGGTATTGCCGCCAGAGTAATGCCAGGCATTGGAGCAGACGGTAAATCTTTAAAAGAATGAACGATGTAATCAACCTCGCCCGCCAGAAGCGCATCACGCAGAGCAGATACAAATACCCCAGGTCGCTTTGGAGCAAAAAGATTGCTTGATGGATTGTCGCCTTCAGTTTTTATGAAAACTAATTCACTGGCAAGCCCTGTTGTTGTTTGAATTTGATCGGCGATCATGCCTGATTGTGTCGTGGCAAGCAAGCTGCCGCGAGTGCCGAGTTTGAGAGTGCGACTAGGCATCAGCCACGCGGTTTATTTCGATTCCGAAGATCATTCGCAAAGCATCCATGAACTGCTTTTCGTTACCTTCTTTGGCAGAGGTTTTTGCAGCCAGCGTTGGAACGTGCATGTATGTTGATGTCACCCGCTTCAAGCTACGAAGAACTTCCTCGGCCATTTCATCGCCTGATTTATTTCTAACGCGTTGAACTTCCTCTTCAATGAGTTTTGCGATGTGTTCACGCATAGCGACAACCATTGGGTCTGCTACGCGAGCGATAGCTTCATTTTCGAAGTCACTTACCTGATGACGGACAATTTCTTGAGCACGCAAGATTGCTTCGCTGTGCTCACTTGGCGTGTTCAGGCGGATAAAGTCCAAATCCATGATGGATACCCCGGTGAGGTCATAGACGGGCGGCGCTACATCTGCAGAGAGAGCCACATCGATAATGCGCAGTTCCTTGGGTTGAATTTCCAGCACAGCCTTAGCCAATTTGAAATCAATCATGTGACCACTGCCGCCACTGGCCGTAACAGTAAAGTCACAGGCGGCCATCGTTTGAGTTAGTTCAGATTTACGCACCGGGGTTGCGCCACGGCCTTCGCTGAATTCTTCTGCACGACCACTAGATGAATAGATGAAAACTTGTTCCACGTTTTCGCGCTGAAGTGCAGCTACAACTACGCGGGCGTAAGCACCGGTTCCCATAACCAAGACCTTGTTTCCTTGGATAGGGCCAAATTTATCTTTGTGCAGGCTTAGAGCGGCGGTAAATACTGAGCGCCCGGCCTCGCCAAGCCCAGTTTCACTTGAAACCTTTTTGGCTACCTGCGCGGCTGATTGAAATAGTTTTTCAATTTCGCTTGAGGTATGGGATTCTGACTGAGCCACCTGAAGTCCGCGCTTTACTTGCCCGGAGATCTCGCCTTCGCCAACAATCATCGATTCCAGACCGGAAGTTACGGAATACAGGTGTTGCACTGCGGCTGAACCATAGCTCACACGCAGGAGTTTGCTGCAGTAGTCCCGGTCGAGGCCAGTTATATCTGAAACCACACCGATGACGTTTTCAATTGCACTGTGAAACCGATCGGTGTCTAGATAGACCTCAAAACGATTGCAAGTACCAATTGCAACACCCCCATTGATGCCACTTTCCTCTTTTGAAAGCGAGAAAAGCTTGTTGCGAATTGAATCGGTGTGACGTTCAAGATTTTCTAGTTCACTCAACGGGACGTCGTTGTAGTTTGCACCAAGTAATACGAGAGTCACAGTCATATTGTAGGGTTACCCGCCTATGCCATGTAATGATTAAGTTGTGAATCTACCAAGCGCCCACCCTTTAGTTACGGGGAAAACCACAAACTCTGCATTGGTGCGCTCCTATCTTGGTGAAAAGACTGAGACGAAGGCAATCTGGCTAATGCGCCAGGCTGGCAGATCACTACCGGAATATCGCAAGCTTCGCGAAGGCGTAGCCATGTTGGATTCTTGTTTGCGACCTGACCTTGCCGCCGAAATCACTTTGCAGCCAATCCGACGCCACAAGGTTGACGCAGCCATTTTCTTTAGCGACATCGTTGTCCCTCTTAAGTTGGCCGGTGTGGATGTTGAGATTGCGCCCGGTATTGGACCGCTAATCGACAAACCAATTCGTACTCGTGCAGACTTTGCAAGACTTGAAGAGCTTGATCCAAATAGCATGGGACCAATCCGCGAGGCGATTCAGCTCATAATCGCGGAGCTTGGCGAGACCCCGCTCATTGGTTTTGGCGGAGCCCCATTCACTCTGGCTTCGTACCTTATCGAAGGTGGACCTTCAAAAGAATTGCCAGTTAGCCGGGCGATGATGGCCAACGACCCTGATCTTTGGAATGACATTCTTGCCTGGACTGCTCGTGTCACCGCAACGTTTATTCGCGGGCAGGTCTTAGCGGGTGCAAGCGCCTTGCAGTTATTTGACTCATGGGCGGGAAGACTGGGGCTTGAGGACTACAGGAAGTTTGCCGCTCCACATTCCAAAAACGTCATGGCTGCCTTGGAAGATCTTCCGGTTTCTCGTGTGCACTTTGGGGTTCATACCCGTGAACTTTTGGTTGATATGTATGGTGTGGGCGCAACCGTAATGGGCGTTGACTACGAAACTCCACTAGACGAAGCCAACCGCATCCTTGGCGGCACTGTGCCACTTCAAGGAAACATCAATCCAGGTTTCATGTTCAAGCCATGGGATGAACTTGAAGCGCACGTAAGAGACGTCCTTGAACGAGGAAAATCAGCACCGGGTCACGTGGTAAACCTTGGCCATGGAGTACCACCTGAGACTGACCCAGACGTAATCACCAAGATGGTTGCCCTGGTCCATGGTGAAATTTAGACTCAATGCCTTTGACCGCCTCAGAAATTAATTCTGGCTCTAATTCAAAGAGTGCCGCCGTAGTTGGCGCAGGCATTGCGGGTTTAGTTGCCGCAAAACGTCTTGTTGATTCAGGCTTTCAAGTGGACGTATTCGAATCAACCGACCGAGTCGGTGGCCTGATTTCTGCGGCACAGCTTGGTAACTATCTAATCGACATCGGTGCCGAATCGTTTGCGGTTGCAAAAAACACTGTGCCCGAGCTTTGTGCCGAGTTGGGTATTGAAAATTTAATAGTTCAACCTCAGCGTAGTGATGCTCGCATTTTGGGAGTTCGCGGCGTGCACACAATTCCCCATGGTGTCCTAGGTATTCCAAGCGATCTAGATGCACCCGAAGTTGCAGAGGCTGTTGGCATAGAAGCTGTTGCGCTAGCAAAACAATTGGATTCAAAACCATGGGTTGCTGACGCCGACATAAGCATTGGTGATTTAGTCGAAGTAAGACTAGGTAAAGCATTCGTCGATAACTTTTTGACCCCTGTAATTGCCGGAGTGCATTCGTCGGACCCTCAAAAACTCGAAGTCGCCACAGTGTCACCTAGTTTGTTAGCAAAGGGCAGTGAGACCGGTTCGTTGGTTGCAGCGGTAAAGGCAATCAGAAGTTCGGCTGCTCGTCCGGGTGCGGCAGTTGCTTCAATTTCTGGAGGTATGCACAAGTTAGTCACCGAGCTCGAGTCATATCTCATCAATGCTGGAGTCGTTATCCATCTAAATAAAAAAATCGAATCACTTGCCGACCTTGCGTCTTATGATCGTGTGGTTTTGGCCGCTGGCATTGAAGGCGCAGCCCAAGTTATGGCCGATAATTCCAACGACCTCGCCAAAGATCTTCAACAGGATTTAGCATCTTTCAAGGGAGTAGATGCTGCCGTGGTTGCTCTTTTAGTGGAATCTGAACAGCTGAATGAATTCCCGCGCGGAAGTGGAGTTTTAGTCTCGGCTGAGGTTTCAGATCTGGGTGCGAAGGCTGCAACTCACGTGAACGCTAAGTGGGCCTGGGTGAATAACTTGCTGCCAAAAAATCAACACATATTGCGATTCTCATTTGGCAGAAATGGGGTCCTCCCGGCTGAAGTGGAGTCTTTGGCCGAACTTGCCACTCGCGACGCAGCGAGAATTTTTGGAATTTCAGACGTTCGAGTTATTGAAACCTTTACTAAAAAATGGCCCCACGCCTTGATTCAAGCGACACCAGGACACTCGGCTATCGTTAAGCGTGTCAAGTCGCGCATCGCTGCAGATTCGAGACTGACAATCATCGGTGCTGGGCTCGGGGGAAACGGCATAACTGGAATTCTGAGCGTAGAAAGATGAATGAAATGACTGAAGTAAGTCAAACTGCGGGTCGCCCTACACCTGCTGAAATCAACGAAACGATTCACTACACAACATTTCTGGCATTCCAGCTAGATGACCGGATCGCAAATTCGGCTGCCGCAACTAAAAGCTATAAAGCATGGTTGGTAGAGTGCGCAAGCGCTGGGGTAACGGTTCGAGGCGCATACGACCTAACCGCCCTGCGAGCTGACTCAGCACTCTTGCTATGGTTGCACGCCGATACAGCTGAACAATTGCAAAAAGCCACGCACGCTTTTTCTCGCACCAAATTTGGCTCACACTTTTCACCAACCTGGACCGGAATGGGCATTCACCGACCAGCGGAGTTCAACCGTTCACACGTTCCGGCTTTCATGCAGGGTTATGCACCGAAGACTTGGCTTTGCTTTTACCCGTTTGTGCGCTCACACGAGTGGTACCTATTGCCAGAGGAAGAGCGCTCTGAAATGTTGCGCGAGCATGGCGTTGCTGGACACAAATTCAAAGGTGTTCAAAGCAATACGGTTTCATCATTTGCACTTGGTGACTACGAATGGCTACTAGCTCTGGAGTCCGAGGACCTCCACGAAATTGTAGACATGATGCGCGAACTAAGGAATACCGCAGCACGCCGTCACGTTAGAGAAGAAGTGCCGTTCTTTACCGGCAGCATCATCGACCCAACCCAGATCGGAGAGACTTTCGCATGAAGTACGACGCAATTCTTCTAACCTCATTCGGTGGCCCTGAGGGTCCAGAAGAAGTAATGCCATATCTTGAACGAGTAACCGCAGGGCGCGGTGTTCCGCGCGAGCGTCTAGAAGAGGTGTCACACCACTACCTAGCTCTTGGCGGAGTCAGCCCAATCAACGAACAAAATCGTGCACTTTTAGCTGCCATGCGTAGCCATTTCCCGGAGCGGGGAATCGACATCCCCATTTACTGGGGCAACCGTAATTCAGAACCATTTTTTGCCGATGTACTAAAGCAGATGTATGCAGATGGTCACCGAAACGTGTTGGCGTGGGTTACTAGTGCCTACTCGTCTTATTCAGGCTGTCGTCAATACCGTGAAAACTTGGCCGCTGCCCTTACCGAGGCTGACCTTGAAGGCAAGATGACAATAGACAAAGTTCGTCATTTTTTTGATCACCCTGGATTCATCACACCGATAGCAGATGACCTGGCTGCAAAAATTAAATCAATGCAGGATCTTGGTCTGACGTCAAACCAGATTTCCATCATGTTCGCGACCCACTCGATTCCAACTGCTATGGGCGTAAGTTCAGGTCCTGAAGCCCGTCGTGATGAATTTGCCCAGCTTGCAGGAGAAGGCGGCGCTTATGCTGCTCAACACTTGGCTGCTGCAGAAGTAACCATGAAGAAGGTCGCCGATAAAATCTCCGGGTCACTGCCCGACTGGTCCCTGGTTTACCAGTCTCGATCAGGATCACCATCCGTGCCGTGGCTTGAGCCAGATGTAAACGACGCAATCAACGATGCCGCTGACTCAGGCACTAAGGGCGTCATCATTGTTCCGATTGGTTTTGTGAGCGATCACGTTGAAGTTATTTGGGACCTCGACAACGAAGCTAAAGATACCGCGGAAGCTCGAAGCCTAGAATTTGCTCGAGTCGTCACTGCTGGTGTTGCACCTGAATTTGTTGACGGAATTGCTGATCTTATTCAAGAGCGTTTAAGTAACGCAGAGAAAAAAGCTCTCTCGAAACTTGGTCCCTGGGTTGATGCATGTGCCGTCGGTTGTTGCCCAAACCTTCGCAAAGATCTTCCGGTCGTAGCAGAAGCCTAAGCGTTACTAATTTTTAGATTGATGTTCTAAAGAGTGCACGCCACGCACCGGTGTTTTCGAAGACCCGGTTACCGGAAGTCTTAATGCGAGCGTGGCACAGTGGTTCGTACGAACCGGGGTTGTTGACGGCAACTACAAGGCGTCACAGGGCGCCAAGCTTGGACGTGCTGGAAAAATTCAAATACCAGTTGATGATTCAGGTTCTGTTTGGGTTGGTGGTGCAGCAATAACCTGCATCAGTGGCCAGATCGAAATTTAAATCGCGCCTTCGGCCACTGGAGGTTTATCTGCGACTGGCGTGGCTTCGGCCAACGTGTCGCTGAAATTCCGATAACTTCGAAATTTCAACGCGTCACGCTCGGGCCTCGCGGAGAATATGGGATTCGAACTTCTATCCCTGCTCGATCTTAGGGATACGTTTCTGGTATTTCAAGCACATTGGGATACAGTTCGGACACTCCAAAATGCATAAAGATACCTCAGAAAACTTTGATCAGCGTCGCCGCAAGCACATCAAACGGCACATTAGCTTGCATGAAGCATCGCCGAGAGATGAGATCAAGAATCCAAGGTTTCAACTTTGCGTAGTACAACGTCTACGTGATTCCACGTGTTCCAAATAGACCTTTAAATCGGATGGTAAAATTTAACTAAGCAGCAAGCAATTGCTAGCGAAATGACATAAACGACACTCCTTGTAACTAACTATGGAAGGCGTTATGTCAACGTTAAATAATCATCCCGATTTCGTATCTGTCGAACGGGCCGCCGAGATGCTCTCGGTATCCACCAAAACAATCCGCAACTGGATTAAGTCTGGTGACCTGCCAGCCTTTGAAGCCGGACCCAAATTGCTTCGAATAAGTGTTTTAGATATCCGAGCATTTTGTAAACCGGTAAGCCGGGCCAATTGGAAGCCACGTGTAACGTCTCGCACAGATCTAACGGCAAAGACTCGTGAAAACTATGGTCACGCAAAAATGCGTGAAGTGCTCGGGCGCGGGCCATTCGATTTTGGTCCGTAATTCCCAGAGCTTTGTAAGTTCACGCCCAAGCTTAAAAAAAGACCTGGCGATCACCAGGTCCTTTTAAAAATCTCTAACAACTAACTATTTAAGAAAGAAATCTACATGTCTAATTTAACACCAAAACCCGACACCGAGTGGAACATCCTCAGCCACTACGAACAAGCGGCGTACCTGGCAAATCAAAAGTTGAGCGTGATGCCCGTCCATGGAGTGGTCAATGGGCTGTGTACATGCTCCCAATTTCATTACGACTTGAAGGATGTAGGCAAGCACCCCGCATCAGCAGGTGGTCAAAAGGACGCCACAACAGATCAAGGACAAGTTGAAAAATGGTGGGGTATGAATCCAGATTGGAACCTGGCAATCCACTGTGTTCGATGCGGCCTTGTTGTTTTTGATTTTGACCCGAGAAACGGCTCCGAGGACTCTTACTGGCGTCTGTGGGATGCTACGGAATCAATGATTGAAGACACGTGGATCGTGGACACCGGTGTCTATAACGTCAAAGGTAAAACTCTGCGTGGGTTCCACATTTACTTTCGTCTTGAGCAAGACGTTGCACTTGTCGGTGACATGAAAAAGCTTGGTTATCCCGGGGTGGATGTGAAGCGCAATGGCTACGTCATGGCGGCTGGTTCTAAGCACGTGTCTGGGGTCGAGTACTCCTGGCGTAAAGGCCATGCGCCTTGGGAAATCCCGCTAGCCGTAATCCCCCAAGGGCTACTTGAGACGGTGATCAAACGAGGCGGCGGATCAGGTAGCAGCAGAGTGAATCGCATCACCGATTTAGAGGGTTGGGATGAAAGATGGGAATCAGTTAAGTCGGCTGATGTGAAGGCAACTCCATATGCGCAGGCCGCATTGAAGCGATGTGTCGCTGAGCTAAAAGGTATGCGCCGCGGAGATAGCCGCAACAATGCAATGAATGCAATGGCATTTTCATTAGGTCACTTGATTGGCGGGGGTCAAATCTCGCTATCAAAATGTAGAGACGAGCTGATGGCTGCCGCTGCCGAAAGTTATGGCGGCGATTGGACAATGAAAAAAAGCAATACCGAGTCGGTGCTGCGTGAGTATGGCGGTGGATTTGAAGAAGGGGCGCTTAGCCCCCTATACCCTCGTCAACTCACCGAGGATGCAGTAGAAGAAATCAAAGCGGCGGTTATTCCTTTTGCAGAAGCGGACAACGATCGCCTCTTGGAGCTTGTTCAGACAGGCTTTCTAAAGAGTTCCCGTCTTCTTTCGGAATCTCTACTCGAAGCCGTTAAGTTGCTTGGCCCTATCAAGGTAGGACCTGGTAAAGAGCTGCTCTATTACAAGGATGGCTACTGGCAGACCGAAGCTGAAGACGAAATCACTAGAAGGGTCTCGCTCTTGATGGGTGAAGACTTTTTGACTCGATACGTTTCTGAGGTTTCCAAGCTGCTCAAGGTTCGGAGTCAAAAGATCGTGAAAATGGGCCCAAAGGAATTTTTGAACCTTGAAAATGGCATGCTGAATTGGAGGACCGGTCTCTTTTCACCGCATGATCCAAAATTCAATTCCACGGTAAGAATAAATTGTGCCTGGGACCCATACGCTACTTGCCCGAATGTGGATGCCTGGATGAGCGACATGATTTATGACGATCTCATAGACCTAATTTGGGAGATCATCGGCGTCTGTCTTTACACGGGTATGGGATTTCAGCGAGCAATCTTTTTTGACGGCTCTGGTCGTAATGGTAAGGGCACGCTCATCCGTCTTATTTCTAAGTTGATCCCGGAACTTTTCATGGCAAATGTTGAGTTCCAGCGTTTCGGAAGCGACAAATTTGCAACATCCCAGCTATTTCGAAAGATCCTCAATGTTGTCGGTGACCTTTCGGCGAGTGCTATGAAAGACAGTTCAACTTTCAAGATGCTTACCGGCGAGGACTCTATCCAAGCCGAGAGAAAATATGGGCAGCCATTCAACTTTCAAAATGAAGCGACACTCCTATTTTCTGCAAATAAGATGCCAATAGGTTCAGATGAAACGCGTGGATATGCATCACGTTTCTTGATCGTCCCGTTCACCAAAAAGACTCTGCGGGACGATGAGATCGATGCAGCGTTGGAAGACCGCCTATTCGCAGAACTCCCAGGTGTACTAGTCAAAGCAGTCGCAGGTCTTAAGCGAGCAATGGAGCGAAAAGGTTTTGCCGATGTCGAACGCTGCCGTATTGCCCACCAGAAGTACATGGGCCGCATCGATCATTTTCAAAACTGGGCAGATGAAAGCTGCGAATTCACAGGGCTTCGAGCCGACGTGGTCCCTAAAACGGGGATGTGGTCCAGCTACCAATTCTTCTGCATCACAAATGAGATTGATGGCCTAAAGCGTCTCGAATTTTACGAGGAATATGATCGCCGATTCGGTCGAATTAGCCAGCAAGTTGAACACGAAACAATGATGTTTAACCAGGTTCGCCTAAAGCCTTCTTTGATGAATTTCTAACCGTGGAACCGTTACTTTTTTCTAAAAAGTTTTATCAAGTGATACATCGATATTTATTTTTTTATTAATAAATAGAGTTTTCCCAAAAAACATCGGATTTACGGTGAATAGTTAGGAGTTTTAATGGACCATCACATTGAAAGTTCATTTATCGGATCGGTAGATGCTATCAGAGCTCTCGCGGAAGTGATTCAGGATCAAGCAATTAGAGGGAATTTGCAACTCGCCTTTACCTTGCCAGGGCATAAATTCACACAAGGCTTAGTGCTCAAAAGCACAATCAATTTTGACTGCTATATTTTCGAGATCTTTATCTCTAGGAGTGAGTTTTCAGTCCTAAGGCTGCCGGATCACCATCAGCTTGCCTCCGAGCACTGGAGAAAATACTCAGTTAACGGAGATGTTGTTATTTATAGAAAGGAGGTGCTAAGTGAAAATGGCATTCTCAGATCAGTGAGAAGCATCTCTAGAATTTTTGAACATTTAGGTGTGGATTTTGAAGTTGGCGATAAGTAAGACTAATCCTCAAAGTCATGGCTTGTTTATGCGACTGGCGCAAGAATATTTACGAAGTTTTTGTTTTGTATGTATTTACTCTGGCGCTCTCGAAACAAATTCACATAAATCTAAAAACATCAACAGCAGTGTATCCCGGATCATGCACTGGGTAGCCAATGTAGCATGGTATTCACTAATAACAAGCGCTCTGGGGGAGCAATGAACCCAGAGATATCTCTATAAAGCCTTTAATGATATCTACAACGGCATCAATAGAGCGCCGAGGGTGATTGGTTAATTAGAAACCTAAGGCCCTCTAGGGACCTTCTATGGCTATTGGGGCTCAAAGCGCGTTAGGCAGTAAACAGAAAACTTGTAGTCGTTTGATTATCGCCCTATCGATACCCGACCAGGGATCAAAAATGCAGATTCTAGGCAGGCCAAGTCTGCTCTTATCATGTTAATCGTGACTGCAAATTGGTATGTGCTAACAGGTGGACCTAGCTCCGGTAAAACTACGACTGTGAATTTGCTTGCGTCTAGAGGGTACAAAACAACGATCGAACATGCTCGTCACTACCTCGACACGACCGCGATTAACGGGCGCACCGTCGAAGAAGTCAGGTCAAATCAGAAAGAGTTTCAACACGGTATTGCAAGAATGCAAATTGATCAGGAGCGTGCTCTTGACCCACGTGACACAGTTTTTTTAGATCGGGCTTTGCCTGACTCAATCGCCTATTGCAGATTTCTTGGTATCGATCCAGACTCAGAGTTGCTGGACGCGGTCAAAAAAGCAACTTACAAAAAAGTATTTCTTTTGGATTTGCTTCCACTTCACGCTGACTATGCAAGAATTGAGGATTCTGCTGCGCAGTTGAAGATTCACTCTCTGCTAGCGAATGCCTATGAAGAACTAAATTTTCAGATTGTTCGTGTTCCTGTTTTGCCACCAGAACAGCGAGTGGACTACATACTTAGAAATCTGTAAAGCAGGATCATTTTTTATCCAGCGCAGACCTGGAGTACTACTCGGAGGCAGCAAACTTAGATGTGACGGCAGACAGCATTTGCCGAACGCACCACTTTGCATAAAGTTTTCCGCCAAGAAAACTCAGTATTGGGTGGGTAGCGCTGTTTTCATAATCAATTTGAACGGTGACTCTAGTGCCATTCTTCTCAGCGGCTAGGAGAAAACCAAGTCGATAATGACCGATTACAACAATCTCTGATCTCAAAGTTTCCCAAGACTTTCTTACGCTCACCTGACACTCCGAAACAATTTCGTCGATAAAAAGTTTGAACCCAAAGGCGCTGCCTGTCATAACTATGTGGGCACCCACCTTCTTGCCCCTTTGCCCATCGAGCTTCAGTGTCATCCCACCCATACCCAACATGGCAGATTTGCCGCCAGACATGTGTGCACCCAGGTTTCGATGGTCGTCTAGAAAAGAAAACAGAGATTCGGGAGTCGCTTGCAGAATTACAGAGTCCTCTAGGTGGTGGGGATATTCGCGCATCCAATCTTTAGGAGAATCCATTCACCATCTCCTTTTCTTTCATTATTGCTAATAATACCCCAGGGGGGTATATTCATGGCAGGATCACAGGTTAGGAAAATCATGGAAAATCACGACCACGAAATGCACCACGATCGCCGTTCGGGTGCTGAGCCAACTGGCACTGGAGCCAATGCGCATGAATGCAAGTGCGCCTCTGATCCAGCTGCTCGTTGTGATTGCCCCCCAAATGAATGCCAATGTCACTCAGGCTCAGCAAACGCTCACATGACTCATGATCACCATGACCATGCCGCACATGGCCACTCCACGCATGCACACTCAGGGCACGACCACGAGGCCATGACGACGGGGCACGAAAGCCATGAAAAAGTCGAGCATGGTGTAGCCAGTACTCAGGTTGGGCATACCACGCATGCAACGCACGATGGACACGCCACTCATTCAGGTCACGGAGGGCATGCAGGTCATGGCGGCCATGCGGGGCACGTAGAAAAGTTCCGAAAATTATTTTGGATCATGCTCGGTGTTGCGATTCCTGTGATCGGTTTTTCTAGCATGTTCGCCATGCTTATCGGTTACGACCTACCAAGCGGCCCATGGGTGAACTTTGTTTCACCAATTCTTGGAACGGTTATGTTTGTCTGGGGTGGCTCACCGTTCCTGACGGGAGCCTGGCAAGAAATTAAACAACGTAAGCCTGGCATGATGCTACTGATAAGTCTCGCGATTTCCGTGGCCTACATAGTTTCAGTAGGAGCCAGTCTAGGAATTACCGACCACGAACTTGATTTCTGGTGGGAACTTGCACTTCTAATCGTGATTATGCTTTTGGGTCACTGGGTAGAGATGCGCTCATTGGCCCAAACTAACTCGGCACTTGATTCACTTGCCGCATTATTGCCAGATGAAGCTGAAGTTATTAATGGCGATGTGACTCTAAAAGTCAGCCCGTCAGAATTGAAAGTGGGGGACATAGTCATCGTTCGTCCTGGAGGTCGTGTACCAGCTGACGGAGAAATCATTTCTGGATCCGCCAGCATGGATGAATCTATGATCACAGGTGAGTCCAAGACAGTGCAGCGAACAGTTGGTGAACCAGTTGTAGCAGGAACAATCGCCACGGATTCATCAATTCGCATCCGAGTAGCAGCTGTTGGTGCCGATACGGCACTCGCAGGGATTCAAAAATTGGTTTTAGAAGCCCAGAACTCATCCTCTAAGGCCCAACGAATCGCTGATCAGGCAGCCGCGCTTTTGTTCTGGTTTGCTCTTGGTGCAGCGGCAATAACCATGGCTATTTGGTCATCCCTTGGAAATTTCGATCAAGGAGTGATTAGAACAATCACGGTGCTTGTCATTGCCTGCCCGCATGCACTTGGCTTGGCAATCCCGCTAGTTGTTGCAATTGCTACTGAGCGAGCTGCTAAAGGTGGCGTCTTGATCAAGGATCGATTGGCTTTGGAAAGCATGCGCACGGTCGACACAATTCTTTTTGACAAGACTGGGACTCTAACCAAAGGTGAACCTGTCCTTACAGGTATCGAGACGAACCCAGGCATCGATGAGGCGGAAATTATTGCGCTGGCTGCAGCAGCAGAAGGTGACTCGGAGCACCCCTTGGCTAAGGCAATTGTTCAGGCTGCGATCACAAGGAAACTTAAGCCTCTGAGCGCAGTGGATTTCTTGTCATCTCCTGCGGTGGGGGTTAGCGCAGTTGTTGATGGAAAGAAAGTTCAAGTTGGCGGGCCAAACCTGCTCTTGAGTTTGGGCCAGGCTGAACTTTCTGTAGCTAGTGCTTGGAAGAGCGAGGGTGCAATCATCTTGCATGTCGCCGTTGAAGGGCAAGTTGTTGCTGCGCTGCGTCTTTCGGACGCGATTCGAGAAGAATCAAGGCAAGCCGTCGAAGCCCTTCACAAGTTGGGCCGCAAAATCGTAATGATCACTGGCGATGCTGAAGCGGTGGCCCAGTCAGTTGCAAAAGAGCTCGGTATTGATCGAGTGTTCGCAGGAGTTCGCCCAGAGGATAAGTCTGCAAAAGTACGGGAACTGCAAAAAGAAGGTTTGCACGTTGCCATGGTTGGGGATGGCGTGAATGACGCTCCAGCCCTAGCTCAGGCAGACGTAGGCATAGCGATTGGTGCGGGAACCGATGTGGCTATTGCCTCGGCTGGGGTCATCCTGGCAAGTTCCGACCCTAGGTCAGTACTTTCTGTGATTCAACTTTCCAATAAGTCTTACCGAAAGATGAAGCAAAACCTTTGGTGGGCTGCTGGATACAACATGCTCGCAGTGCCACTCGCAGCAGGTGTACTGGCCCCGTTTGGTCTTATTCTGCCGATGTCTGTAGGTGCTGTACTTATGTCGCTCTCAACCATCGTTGTTGCACTAAACGCACAGCTTCTTCGAAAACTAGATTTGAGCCCCGAGGCAAGTGCTAGCCAAATTCTAGGCAGGTCTTAAATTGCACGAACCTGGTCACGGGTACATTTCTGATAAATCTAAATATCAATCACGTTTACGCCGCATTGAAGGTCAGGTGCGGGGTGTACAGCGGATGGTTGAAGAAGAAAACTATTGCATCGACGTATTAACGCAAATTTCTGCAATCAGGAGTTCGTTGCAAGGGGTGGCGCTGGCGCTGTTAGACGACCACCTAAATCACTGTGTTCGTAATGCCGTTGATTCAGATGGAAACGAATTAGAAGAGAAACTCGCAGAAGTAAGTGAAGCTATTTCACGCTTGGTTAGATAGTGAACTGAGCTTCGGGTGCAGGTCCTATTTAGGAGCGATTCAGTTCGAGTGAAAAAGACGGAAGTTTAATTTCGCGGTGAGTGAAGATTCGCCCCGATCTAACTCCATTTAGAATGACCAAAATTTCAGCCAAGTTATGAACCAAAACTACAGTAGCCAAGCCTACAAATCCGAA
This sequence comes from Rhodoluna lacicola, assembly GCF_000699505.1. Taxonomy (NCBI): domain Bacteria; kingdom Bacillati; phylum Actinomycetota; class Actinomycetes; order Micrococcales; family Microbacteriaceae; genus Rhodoluna; species Rhodoluna lacicola. The sequence goes on from NZ_CP007490.1 coordinate 309,772, forward strand.
TAACGACAGTGGAATTAGAATTCCAATAAGAGCAAGTGAAAGTACAAGGTTTTGGAGCATGATTACTCTTGTTCTGCGGGCATGATCTAACACTTCAGGCAAATAGTTTAGGTTTTCTCCCATGAGTGCAACGTCTGCGGTCTCAATTGCAACGTCAGTACCCATGGCGCCTATAGCAATCCCAATATCGGCGGTAGCCAAGGCAGGGGCGTCGTTAACACCATCGCCAATCATGGCAGTAATGCCCCTTTTTTTAGCTTCCCTAATAATGTCAGCCTTATTCTCAGGGCGAAGATCGGCGTAAACCTCTGAAATTCCGGCCGCCAGCCCGATAGCTTTTGCAGTGGCCCAGTTATCTCCGGTAAGCATCATCGTTTTATATCCATCGGAATTCAGATGCGAAATAACTTCATTCGCCTCTGGGCGTAATTCATCCCTCACAGCGATTGCACCGATGACTTCACCGCCAAGTTCGACTAACACCGCTGTGGCACCAATTGTTTGCATGGCCAATATTTTTTCGTCAAGTCCTGCAGAAGTTATCCATCCTGGTCTTCCAAGGCGGACAACTAAATTGTTGAATTTTCCTTCAATCCCAGCACCTGGAATACTTTGCACATCCGTCACGGCCGCTGGATTAGGGCACGCTTCTAAAATTGCCTTAGCAAGAGGATGCTCGCTTCTGGCTTCTAAACCTGCCGCCAGTGACAAAACCTGCTCTTTTGTGGCTTTAGCGGCACAAGCAACTTCGATTACGACAGGCCTATTGCGAGTCAGTGTTCCCGTCTTATCCAGTGCAACATTGCGGACCTTGCCCATAATTTCAAGTGCACCGCCACCCTTGATTAGAACTCCGATTTTTGTCGCAGCCCCGACGGCAGTGACTACAGTGACTGGCACTGAGATGGCCAGAGCACACGGTGAAGAAGCCACTAAAACAACAAGTGCTCGCTCAAACCAAATGGTTGGTTCACCAATTACAAAACCATAAATTACAATCAAGACACCCATGATGAGGATTCCGGGGACTAATTTAGAAGCGATCGAATCCGCTAGGCGCTGACTTTGGCCTTTACGTGACTGCTCTCGTTCTACAATTTGAACGATTTTTGCAAGTGAGTTATTTTCAGCGCTCGAGGTAACTTCAGCTTCGACTGGTCCAGGGCCATTTATGGTGCCTGCGTAAACAACATCGTTGGGTCCAGCCTCAACTGGCACTGACTCACCTGTAAGTGCTGAAGCGTCTAGATTGGTGCGTCCATTTAAGATTCGGCAGTCAGCGGAGAATCGCTCCCCAGGCCGTACGACTAAAATATCGCCCGGCTTAAGGTCGTCAGGAGAAACCTTAACCTCCGCATGATTCTGCAGTACTGTGGCTTCCTTGGGTACAAGGTCAAGCAATGCGCGAAGGCCATGACGGGTGCTAATTAGTGAATATTCCTCTAGCCCCTCCGAAATGGAGTATAAAAACGTCAGTAAAGCCGCTTCCTCTAGTTGCCCAAGAGCCAGAGCACCGATTGCGGCAATCGTCATCAAAGTGCCAACTCCAACTTTGCCCTTGCTCAGCTTTCGAAGGGTTGATGGCGCAAAGGTCCACGAAGATATAGCTAAGGCACCTAGGTTTAGGGATGTCGTGACGAGTTCTGGAACTTCACCAAACCCTAGAATCCATGAAAGCAGAAGAAGAATTCCTGAAGCGCTAGCTAACCGAATTTCGCGCACTTGCCAAAGTCCATGTCCAAGCGAAGTGCTTATTTTTTCCGCCTTTTTCGATGATGCAATCGGCTCAAAACAGATATCACCCATGGTTAATTACTCCCTAATCGGACGCCCCTCACAGCCTAGGCTGCTCGGGTAGTTTTTAGATTACGTTAATGATGCCCATCATGCCCAGGTCCTCGTGGTCAAGAATGTGACAGTGGTAAACGGTCATTCCTGCGAAGTCACTGAACTGCACGCGCACAACAACTTTTGATTTGGCAGGAACGTTCACGACATCCTGATACTCAACTTCTTGAATTAGCCGATTCGGAACCGAAACAAGTTGTTGATCCCAAACGTGTAGGTGGAAGGGGTGGTCCATCGTCGATTCGTTTACGAGAGTCCACTCTTCAACTGAATTTGCCGCAGACGAGGTATCGATTCGTGTGCCATCAAACGGTTTTCCATTAATAATGAACTGGCCCTCAAGCCCCGTCGACATCATGTCCATCATGTTATTCATGCTGGGCATCCATAGTTTGAAGGTGCGTTTTGCGCTTACTGGTAGTGACCTCAAATCAGGCTGCACGAATGACATAGGCGCAAGCGAAGCGATGGATGCCGCGGCCTTAGACGGTTGAAACTTAACTAACGGGTAGTCCTTGTATTCAGTCGCACTCCCCATCATTCCCATTGCATCAGGGTGAGGAACAGTCGTGTAGGTCAGCGATGCTTCCTTATCGGTCACTGTCACTAATAGGTCAACTCTGTTTCCAGGTGCGATAGTTACTCGTTTCAAGTCCCTTGGTTGCGAATATTTATTGCCATCGATTCCCAAAACCATAGCTTTAGCGCCAGTCAAAGCAAGATCTAAGTTTCGCGATGTGCAGGAATTAATTATTCTCCAACGCTCCACGCTCCACATTTTTGGTTCCATGACTGGCTGGACTTGTCCGTTGACGAGCAGCACCTCGCCTTCACGGCCCATCATTTTGCTCATCATGTTCGCACCTGCAACGTTTCCATCGCTTGCTATTGAGATGTCGGAAATTATGACGACTCGATCCTCCTCTACCTTGGGGGTCTCATCATTCTCGATGATGATCCCCCCGTAGAGTCCAGCGAAAACCTGAGGTGCGACCATTCCATGGTGGTGTGGGTGGTACCAAAAGGTTCCCTCTTTGTGATTTTCAGGGATCTGGTACTTGTATGTGAAGGTTTCACCATCCTTGACTTCGATGAATGTGTTATCGCTGTTGCCTTCAGGGCTAACGTGCAAACCATGAGTATGAAGGTTCGTCGAATCCCCCAAATTATTCGTGAAGTCAACCGTAATCACATCACCTGGTTTGGCAACCCAAGTAGGTCCAGGTGATGTGCCGTTGTAGGTCATAACCTTGGCAGTTTTACCATTGATTACTTTTGACGTCATCGCAGCAACAAGGGAGATACCGAGTGCACCATTTTTACTGACTAGGCGCTCTGGCTCAGATCCACTTTGCGCTTGATTAGTGGGATTCAGGAGTGAATATGAAACACCCGCTATTGCAGCAGTTCCAGCAACAGCTCCACCAATAGCTAGGAAGTTTCGTCTTGATAGTTGTTTTTTAGTTTTGTTCGACATGGGTTCCTACTTTGTAAGCAGTGCTTTTAGCTCGGTGATTTCGGAAGAGCGAATTTTCACTAAATCGGCCGCAAATTTTGCAACATTCACATTTGATGTAGCTGAAACAGCCTTCGCCATGCCAACACAACCTTCTAGTTGCGCGAGCATGTTTTTGACATAGAGCTTGTCGAAGGAGGTTCCCATCGACGCCGACATAGCGGTCAATTGAGCATCAGTGACTGTACCCGCAATCTCCATACCAGGCATTTGATGCTCTGCCTCTTGGGTGCCATAAGAAGTGGCGCCAATCGACTCCAGCCAAGCAGTCATTGTAGAAACGTCAGACTCTTGCTCGGCTTTAATCTTTTTAGCGAACGCTAACAACTTGGTATTCGTGGAGTTACTCAGAGCCATTGTTGACATGTCAATAGCCTGAGACTCGTGAGGGATCATCATTTGCGCAAACATGATGTCACCATCCCCAAGTTCGCCATAGTTGGAGGTCGCTGATGAGGTTGGAGTAGAGCTTTCAGCTGAGTCGGAGCCCATCCCAGACATCCCGCTCATCGAGCCCATGTCGTGGTTCATCCCAGCCATTCCGTTGTTAGCGGTCGAAGCACATCCTGCCAAAGCCAAGGAAGCGGCAACTAGGCCAGCAGTTACGAAGATTGATTTCTTAAATTTGGTGTTCATTTTTTTCCTTACGTATTCAAAAATTTTGGGTATTACAAAATTCAGCGCGCAGCGCTATCGAATGCGATTGGAATTTATGTTCGGCTAATGCCTAAGGCAACGACGTTTACCGAGGCGGGTACACGAAGCGCAAAAGCTGGGGGGCGAATTATTTGCCTTACCTGGCGTGCGACAACGAGCAACTTAGGGCGCATTACCAGAAGGAGAATGCCGAGTAGCAGATACGCAAGCAAAGGCCCGATGGTGATTAGGTTTCCGCCTTGCCCTCTTGAATCGCCGAGGAAAAGTTCTGGTGCAGATGTAACAATCTCGACACTTGAAGCTGCCTGAGTAGCTAATTCGACCGAGTGCGATTCTTCCATTTGGTCGATTGAGGGTGCTGTAAACGTTGTGCCGTCAGCCATGGTGTGTGACATCGATGACCCGTGGGCGTCGCTCATTGGGGCGATGCAGAGGGCGTGGAAAACAGGTGCAAACCCAACTAGGGTGGCAACTAATAGAAGTGCCGCCCAGCGCTTAACTGAAGAAGGCTGAACCATAATCGAAGTCTATCCGTGGAATCTGGTAATGACCTGTAAGTTTTGCCTAGGGGCTGCTCGCGGGCCTGTAAAGCACTTCGGCCTTCGAGTCTTTCAGTAGAACTACCCCGCGTTCATCGACTAGGGCTACCGCGCCTGATTCCAATTCAAGAAGTGCCTGAACCGTGCCGCGAGAAGAACCGAATTGCTGCCATTTCTGGTCACTCATTTTCCACAAGACACCATTGACGTCAACGCCAATAAGGCCGTCTTCAGGCATAGAACTAATTGTGTATAGCAAAGGCGCACCTTTTATAGGCGTGAATGACGTTCCCTTATCTTCACTCACCAAAAGACCTTCAGGTGTTGCAGCAAATAGCGCCCCGTCAGATGTGGCTGCAAGATCCACCGCTTCGATTTTGCTCTTGTTCTGCCAAGTCTGTCCGCCATTAAGGCTCACTCGAAGGGCGAGTGACCCAGAACCTATTCCATACAAGGAGTTGTTTGGTCCTACAGTAAGCACGTGGAAATCTTCGGCTCCCGTGAAGGAGACTGGTGACCAGTTCTCTCCCTCATCATCACTTCGAATAATTCCAAGATTCGGAGTTCCTAGTTGAGCGTCCGTATTGGGCCCCGGATGGCCAGAGGCATAAAGAGTTTTTTCGTCACCGCTAATTCCCATGGCGTCAAAATCATTGCCCCCAATTGGCCCGGCGACGTCGCCCTCTTCGTTGATTGTGTAAATGCCAGAGTGTGTTCCTAGAAGAATGTCGCCACCTCCGAGATCAACGATGCCGTGAACGTGACCAAAGTTGACCGCTGGAGAAGTGGGGTTAGGGGGGCTACATGCGCTTAGAAATAAAACTGAAAGTAGCGAGAGGCTAGCGAGCAAATGTTTTGATATTCGACTTTTCATTTGTTTTGAGACTACATGGCTCAAAATAAAAATAGAAGCGCCACCCGTAAATTTCCACTTTGGGGGGGCAATGTCGACCCTCAGCTGTGCACCTTTTTCAAGGGGAGAGAAACACCGACTTGGGCATCGCCTGGCCTTTGAAATTAGGTCGATTAGTTCATTTTACTTTTTTACCTGCGGACGGTGAGGGCGTGAGCACCAGGCATGGGCATGTTTTTCGAAAATTTGGAGATATGGAAATTGGCGTTAGTCCTAGACCAATTCATGTAAGCCATGATGCTTGCGCGGGGGCTCCCCCAACTCACATGTTCAAACCAATAAATCTGCGCCAAGAATTCCGCGGTTTCAGCCTTGTTGTCGGTGGGCGCATTCAGCCTTGCCCAGCGATTTGAATTTGGAATAGCATCCTCTGCTATTTCTCGGATCACGGCGGGTAGGGCCAGCTGGGTCAAGACTTTAGTTGAAATAAATTTTTCAACTCGTTCAATCTTGAGGCTTTCAACTTCTATTCGGTCGCCCGTAAATGCGCATTCCAAAATGACAGCAAGGCCATGGCCTGGGTAAGAGACTCGACGGGTAAATGTGGCCGGGAGAGAAAGAGTGGCACCCGTCTCAGGGTCGGATGGCCCAAACGTCACGGTCTTGCCATCTGGTGTGCCTGTTCTCTCAACTTTGAACGAAGAATTCATAGGTTCATTCTACTAGAACCCCTTCCGAAGGGGGTGGTAGTGCACCCCTCCTTTGCTGAACCGGAAGCTTTCGTGTTTGGTTTGACAAACGGAGAGCTTCGCTCACCAAATGACATCTCAGCTCGATGGGCACGTGCTGTTAAGAAGGCGGCCACATATGTAAGTGAACAAAACTCTTTTGGTGCCCGTGAACTGCCTAAGCTTACGCTCAAGGGCCTACGCCACAGTCACGCAACCATGCTCATGAAAAACGGCACTAATCCGAAAATTGTTCAGGAACGTCTGGGCCACAGCAACATCAATACGACTATGGATATTTATTCACACGTCACTCCAACGATGCAGCAAGAAGCGGTGAGCAACCTTGTCGAAACCTGGGAAGAATCTAAAACGATTCTTTCCATTGGGGGCGGAAAGTAGGCAAAATGAAATTTTTCTCACATGGGACAGCACATGTGACTCAGACTCAGTCAGCCCAGCCCTCTAGAAGCCTTATTTCTAGGGGCTGGTGCATGGCGGAGAATATGGGATTCGAACCCATGAGGGCTTGCACCCAACACGCTTTCCAAGCGTGCGCCATAGGCCACTAGGCGAATTCTCCTTGGATTGTTACAGACGTCAGTCTACCTAACTGGCAAGCTAACCAAGCAGCGCGGGGAACAGCTCACCAACTGCACCAATTGCCGAAGACACTGCAATGGAGATCAGCAGCAAACCAAATATGCGACTCACGATACTGAGACCGGTTTCACCAAGTAGTTTTTCAAGTGGTTGAGCCGCCAAGAACAAAACATAAGAGACAACTGTCAACGCCAAAATCACACCAATATTTGTCCAAAAGGCTCCGCCCTCAGTTGAGCGGATTGTGATTGTTGCCGCAATTGCACCGGGACCTGCCATCAATGGAATCGCCAGTGGCACAACCGCGGCGCCAGAGGCGCTGGCAGCCAGGGCCACCTTTTGCCCCTGCACCATTGACCAACCAATTCCACCAATCACCAGAGCACCGGCAATTCGGAACGCGTTGATGTCAATGCTCAGCAGTCGAAGAATCGCCTCGCCCAAGAAATAGGCAACCACCAACGTGGCTCCAGAAACCAAAGCGGTTTTCAAAGCTACCGATCGGCGCTCACTGGGTGTGCGGCCGGCGGTGAGGGTTAGAAAAACCGGAATAGCGGTGATTGGACTGACAATTGCAAAGAGGGCAATCAGGGTGGTCACAGCACTTGAAGTTGGCACTATTTACTTTCTATCGGTTTGGTGGCACCGCTCAAGAAAAGTGAGACAGCAACGAGTGCAAGGGGAATGCTAAACGCCACGTAGATTCCTGCAACTTGACCAAGTGCACCAAGTGCGGGGCCAACGGTGATGCTTGAAATGTAGACAACGGTGATAATCATGTTTACTCGGGGAGCGGCCATGGATTGGTCATCGCTCATTGATGCAATCACCATTGGGAACCCAACTGCTGCACCAAGACCCCAAAGGATGAGCCCTAGGTATTCCAAACCGGTGGCCTCGCTGGTCATAAAAATGATCATGCCGAGCGCGGTGAAAATAATTGAGGCCAGCACCAGGCGATAGCGACCAATCAGATCAAGCACGTAGCCACCAATCAGACGCACAATCGTAATCACAATCCAAAAGACACCAAACGCGGTGGCAGCTTCGGCTCCGGTGTAGCCAATATTCGTAAGCGCCAACGGAACCCAAACACCGGCAGACATCTCGGCCATGATGAAAGTGAAACCAACCACTGCAAGCAGCAGGCTTCGTTTTTCAGTCCAAATCTTCGCGGCGATTTTACGGTTCTCAATTTTCTTGGCTGCTGATACATCTGGTTCCTTGTGCTTCGGAAAACCATAGCCACCAATTATTGAAACAACACCGATAAAAATACCCACGGCCAAGAAAGAAACCGACAGCGAGACATCGGCGTTGATTAGCCAGGTGGCTAAACCGGCACCAACCAACATGCCCACGCCGAATAATCCGTGAATCGCAGAGAAAATAGATCGCTTTGCCGCTTTATCAACAGCGGTGCCTTCAAGGTTGCCAAGGAAGTCACTCAAGGCCATTGGCAGTCCAATGAAGAACAGACAGATTGAGCTGACGAAAAAGCTGCCGGCATCAACGGCAAAACCTAGAATCGCGAAGGATGTACCGGCAACTGCAAATGTTGCCGTGTTCACGTTGCGAGTGCCGAATCGGTGTACCAATGGACCGGCGAATAAAATTCCGGCCAGACCACCTGCCGGGTAAAGCATCGCCAACCAGCCCATCTGGGCGGTGTTAATTGCCAGCGCGTCTTGCACCTCTGGCCCGCGGCTCACCCAGGTTGAGTACAGAAACGCGCGGGTGAAAAAGATGGTGGCGGCTCCGGCGAACCAAATTGCGATGCGAGCTTTTGTGGTCATTTACCTAGGCTAACAAGGCTGAATTGCTCTCAAATCCAACGGCTAAACTGATTGATGGCTCCTCGCGTGGCGCTACCTCGGCTAACTCCCCCAGGATCGAAAGATAGCAAGGGTAACTGGGCTCTGGCGGGTGCGCGGGGAGTCTTTTATTGGAATCGACGGTCAGATGCGAAAGGTAGGCTCTAGACGTGGTTACCGCTCTGTATCGTCGCTATCGCCCTGAAACCTTCGCTGAATTGATTGGCCAGGCTCAGGTCACCGCTCCGCTGATGACCGCACTTCGCACCGATCGCGTGAATCACGCATATCTTTTCTCTGGCCCTCGCGGTTGCGGAAAAACTACCTCGGCTCGCATTCTTGCTCGTTGCCTCAATTGCGCTGAAGGACCAACAGATACCCCCTGCGGAGTTTGCCCAAGCTGCGTGGAACTTTCGCGTGATGGTTCTGGCTCACTTGACGTTGTAGAAATTGACGCGGCCTCGCACAACGGTGTTGATGATGCTCGCGATCTGCGCGAGCGCGCCATATTTGCCCCGGCTCGTGACCGCTACAAGATTTTTATCCTTGACGAGGCTCACATGGTTACCCCGCAGGGCTTCAACGCACTTTTAAAAATTGTTGAAGAGCCACCTGCACATGTGAAGTTTATTTTTGCCACCACCGAACCCGATAAAGTCATCGGCACAATTCGTTCTCGCACTCACCACTATCCGTTTCGCTTGGTGCCACCAGCTCAAATGCTTGAGTACCTTGAGCAACTTTGCTCAAGTGAAAAAGTTGAGGTTGCACCAGGAGTGTTGTCACTTGTGGTTCGATCTGGCGGCGGTTCTGTACGTGATTCCCTTTCTCTACTTGATCAGCTAATCGCTGGTAGTGAGGGTGGCAAGGTTGAGTATGACCGCGCAGCCGCACTGCTGGGCTTTACTCACGCAGCTTTGCTTGATGAGGTAGTCGATGCCTTTGCTGCCAAGAATTCGGCGCAGGTTTTTGCCAGCGTAGACAAGGTAATTCAAACCGGTCAGGACCCTCGTCGTTTTGTTGAGGATCTGCTGGAGCACCTGCGCGATTTGATTGTCATTCTTTCAGTCGGCGACGAGGCCAAGAGCGTGCTGCGTGGAATCCCAGCAGATGAACTAGAAAAGATGAAGACACAGGCACTTGGTTTTGGTTTGGCTGAGCTGACCCACGCTGCCGAAACGGTAAACGCTGCCCTAACCGAAATGTCTGGCGCCACCTCACCAAAACTGCACCTTGAATTAATGTGTGCCAAGGTACTGGTGCCATCAAGTGATCAGACAGAGGTTGGTTCACTTGCGCGCATCGAGCGCCTGGAGCGACGCATCGGTGTTGGTTCTGGCGATGCCGCTAGTCCCGCGGCCAGTGTGGCAACGGTTCAGGCCAGTACTCAAAATGCGACTCCGGTCACTCGAATTGGATCTGAAAAACCTGCAGGTGTTTCAGCACCGAAAGCCGAAAAAATTACTGAGGTTTCTGCACCGGCTGGAATCGGGGGAGTAACTCTGACTCAGTTTAAGGACTCGTGGCCAAACATTTTGACGCTGGTAAATAAGAAGTCAAAGGCGGCCTGGATGGTTGCGTTTGCGTTGAGCGTGGTTGATTTCGCCGGTGATGTTTTGACCCTCAAGTTCATGAGTCAAAAAGATCTTGATTCGTTCAAGAATGCCAGCGGAGCATCAGAGGTGTTGCGCGGAGCAATCATGGACGTGCTGGGTGTTCAAGTTAAGTTCAAAGCCCAAATTGATGCCAAACCAGAAGACGCACCTGCACCCGCTGCACCTGCTGAACCGGCACCCGTGAAGGCAGACACAAAACCAATGGCAGTGGTTGAGGAAGTTGAACCGCAGGATCAAGCGCCTGCTCAAGAAGTTGCCGCAGCACCAGAGCCTAAGTCAGCGCCAGAGCAAAAATCACGCAACTCCGGTATGGCCGATGAATCCGCTCGCTACGGTGAATCGCTACTTCGCGAAATGCTTGGTGCCGAACCAATGCAAGACAAGAACGGTAAGTAATGTACGAGGGCGTTGTTCAGGAACTGATTGACGAGCTTGGTCGTTTACCAGGAGTGGGCCCAAAGTCTGCCCAGCGCATCGCCTTTTACCTTTTGCAAACAGAGGATGACCAAGCCCAGAAACTTGCCCAGGTTCTAATGGAAGTTAAGGAGCGAGTTCGCTTTTGCGAGGTCTGCGGAAACGTGACTGAGGAAACCCAGTGCAATATTTGCCGCGATTCCCGCCGCAATCGCACCGCTATATGTGTGGTTGAAGAGTCCAAAGATGTTCAGGCCATTGAGCGCACCCGCGAATTCCGCGGCTTGTACCACGTGCTTGGCGGAGCAATCAGCCCGATCGAGGGCATCGGCCCAGATCAGCTTCGCATCAAGGAACTCATGGCTAGATTGGGCAATCCCGAGATCCAAGAGGTAATCATCGCCACCGATCCAAATCTTGAGGGCGAAGCCACCGCCACGTATTTGACCCGAATGCTCAGCCCACTGGGCATCAAGATTTCTCGTCTGGCCTCCGGTTTGCCGGTTGGCGGCGATCTTGAATACGCCGATGAAGTGACCCTTGGCCGGGCATTTGAGGGACGCCGAACAGTCAACTAAACTAGAGACTTCTTGCGGTATCTGGCCGCGATCCCTTCAACTCAAGGAGATACGGTCTTGGCTCTGATTGTGCAAAAGTTTGGCGGTTCATCCGTAGGAGATGCCGACAAGATTAAGCACGTAGCCAAGCGCGTTATCGAGACCCAGAAGGCGGGCAACCAGGTTGTGGTTGTGGTCTCCGCAATGGGCGACACCACCGATGAACTGCTTGACCTAGCTAACTCGGTTGCCGAAGACCCATACAAGTCACCTCGTGAACTTGACATGCTGCTCACCTCTGGCGAGCGCATCTCAATGTCGCTACTTGCCATCGCAATCAACGCACTTGGCGCAAAGTCACAATCATTCACCGGTTCGCAGGCTGGAATCGTGACTGACAGCGTGCACGGAAACGCCCGCATTGCAGAAGTCACCCCAGAGCGCATTCGCGAATCGGTTGACGCCGGCAACATTGCCATCGTCGCTGGATTCCAAGGTTTCAACCGTGAGACCAAAGACATCACCACACTTGGCCGCGGTGGTTCAGACACCACCGCCGTTGCGCTCGCCGCTGGTCTAGACGCAGACCTCTGCGAAATTTATTCAGATGTTGATGGTGTTTACACCTCAGACCCACGCGTAATTAAGGGCGCCAAGAAGCTAGACGCCATTGATGTTGAATCAATGCTTGAGCTGGCAGCGGCCGGGGCCAAGATTCTGCACATTCGCGCGGTTGAATTTGCTCGTCGTCACAATGTAGATCTACGCGTTCGTTCAACATTTAGCACCGATCCAGGAACCATCGTTTATTCAGGAAAAGCAGGAGCAGGCATGGAAGAGTCAGTCGTATCTGGTGTAGCAATCGACAAGGGTCAGACCAAGGTTATGGTCATTGGTATTCCTGACGTTCCGGGCAAGGCGGCTGAGTTGTTCCAGCTGGTAGCCGACGCCGGAGCCAACATTGACATGATCGTGCAGAACACCCCAACCGGTTCAGATGTGACCGACCGCGTCAGTGACATTGGCTTCACCTGCCCCAAGTCAGAGACCAAGAAGGTAGCCGCCGCTTTGGAATCAGCCAAGGCATCGCTTGGTTTCCGAACCGTAGAGATTGATGAAGAAATCGGAAAGCTTTCAGTAGTTGGTGCTGGCATGCGAACCCACTCAGGTGTCTCGGCCACAATGTTCCGTGCTCTTGCCGAAGCTGGCATCAACATTGAAATGATTTCTACCTCTGAGATTCGCATTTCGGTGATCACCAGCGACGACCAGGTTGACGCCGCGGCTCGCGCAGTGCACACCGCATTTGGTTTGGATTCAGATGTAGAAGCAGTTGTTTACGCAGGAACAGGACGATAAAAATGGCTAAACCAAATCTCGCTCTCGTAGGTGCAACCGGTGCCGTAGGTACCGTGATGATTGGCATCATCAACAGTCGTCCAAATATTTGGGGCGAGATCCGTTTGATTGCCTCACCTCGTTCAGCTGGCAAGAAGATCAAGGTTCACGGCGAAGACCTAACCGTGGTTGCGCTGTCACCAGAGGCATTCGACGGTATCGACATTGCAATGTTTGACGTGCCTGATGAGGTTTCCGAGGTTTGGGCGCCAATCGCCGCAGAACGTGGCGCGGTTGCCGTTGATAACTCTGGCGCGTTCCGCATGGACGCCGACGTACCACTGGTTGTTCCAGAGGTGAACCCAGAGCAGGCCAAGAACCGCCCGCGCGGAATCATCTCTAACCCAAACTGCACCACGCTTACCATGATGGCCGCGATGGGTGCGCTGCACGACAAGTGGACTCTTGAAGAGCTTGTGGTTTCTAGCTACCAGGCAGTTTCTGGTGCGGGTGCAGCTGGCATCGATGAGCTGGCCGCAGAGCTTGGCGTAGTTGGCAAGGATGCCTCACTGGGCACCAACACCGATGACGTTCGCAAGGCTCTAGCCGCAGCCGGCAACGACCTGAGCGATTCACCTTGGCGCCACCCGATTGCGCTAAACGTGATTCCATTCGCCGGCTCACTTAAAGCCGGAGGCCACTCTTCAGAAGAGATGAAGGTGCGCGACGAGTCTCGCAAGATTCTAGGCATCAGCGACCTAAAGGTGGCAGCCAGTTGCGTGCGCGTTCCGGTGCAGGTTTCACACTCGCTTACCGTGCACGCTAAGTTTGCTAACCCGCTTACCGCAGACGAGGTTCGCGATGTTCTAAGCAAGCAGCCAACCATTCGTGTTGTTGACGAACCAGAGAAGCACCTGTACCCAACCCCAGCGATGGTTGTTGGTCAGGACCCAACTTTTGTTGGTCGCATTCGTCAGTCACTGGACTTCCCAAACTCAATCGAATTGTTCGTAGTTGGCGACAACCTGCGCAAGGGTGCGGCGTTGAACACCTACGAAATTGCTGAGCTAGTTGCCAAGGAATTCTAAGAAACGTTCAACAACTTTTTACAAAAACGTAACCCACCACGATGCGAGTCTTGGTGGGTTTCGTCTTTAGTCAAGATAACCTTTACTTATGTCTAGACTGCTTGCTGTTTCATTGAGCTTGGGTCTTGCTCTCACACTTGGGGCGTGTGCTACTCCAGCTGATGGCGGCAGTCCTTCAAGCTCAGCAAAGCCCACTCCAACTCCAGACCAGGCGTTGGTGCCTCAGGCGCCAACTGCACCACTGACCGAGGTTGATCCAGAAACCTTCAACGACGGTTTTGACTGGTACACCTTTAGAGCAGGTGACGGACCTACCTGGTGCACGATTACCCCGGAATCAGATCGCGTGCTTTGTGAGCAGAATGAAGCCGCGGCGCAGTATCTGCCGGTTCCTTCTGAAACCGGCTGTGAGGGCAGTTTCGGCTACCAAGTTGAGCTTTATGCCAGCAAGCCTGAGAACGGCGAAATCGTCGGCTTCCCATGTGCATCGGGTCAATTCCAGGATCCAAGTGCCGCTCAGGTGCTGGCCTCCGGTAGCAAAATTACCGTGGGTTCAATTAGCTGCTTCGTTGAAGACGTGACTGCTCGCTGTGAGAACACCACCGGGCAGTGGATTGCCCTGGGTCCAAAGGTGTGGAGCTTGAATCCATAGTTGGATTGAGACGCCAGCCCGCTTGAATCACTTGGCTTCTAGTGTGATTAGTCGCACCTCTGGGCGACAGAAGAATCGCACCGGGGCATAAATCGAATGGCCAAGCCCGGCAACCACATTCAAAATCACATCTCTACCGGCAAATCGCCAGGCGCTAATTCCCCTGGCGTATTTGGTTGGCAAATCGCAGTTGGTGGTCAACGCACCAATCACGGGCAGACACACTTGGCCGCCGTGTGTGTGCCCGGCAAAAATCATTGATGCCCCAGCAGAGCCCATTGCCTCAAGCACCCGCAAGTATGGCGCGTGTGAAACACCAATTACCAAATCGCAATCGGCGAGCGCATTTGCCTGATTTGGAATTGAGGTTAGGTTGTCTAGTTCATCGTGTGCGTCATCAACACCAATAAAGCCAAGCTTCAATCCGTTGATTGTGATCTGGCCCTCGCGGTTGTTTAGGTTGAGCCAACCAGCCGATCTAAAACCGCCAACCAGTCTTGGTGTGTCAAGTGCTGGGCCCTCACTGCGCTCCGAAGGTTTAGCCAAATATGCCAATGGGTTGCGCAAGACTGGCGCGTAGTAATCGTTTGAGCCATTAACAAAAACGCCGGGGCGCTCCATCAGCGGAGCAAGAGCGGTGAGCACCGGACCAATCGCATCAGCGTGACCAAGATTGTCTCCGGTATTAATCACTAAATCAGGCTTTAGCCGACCTAGCGATTGGACGAACTTGGCTTTGCGTTTTTGCCACGGTGCCAAATGAATGTCACCAATGTGTAGCACGGTTATCGGTGTTGAATTTGCCGGCAGCCCCTTGACCGATTCGCGACGAATTACAAACAGAAATCTCTCAATGCCAATGCCCCAAATTGCACTAAGCACACCGATGGCGCCGATCCCAAACAACCACTCCATGCGAGTTGGGAGCTAAGGACCAGTACTGATGATCAAAAGAATCGCGCCGGCCTTATCTGCGGCAGAGCCTGCGGCAGGGTCGGTGCCAACAACCTTGCCCGCGGGAATGGTTGGGCTCTTCACGAAGAATTGGCTCTGTGATGGCTGAGGCTCGCTTACGGCAGAGAAACCAGCGGCCAACAAAGTTGCCTTGGCGTTGGTGACTGACATTCCAGCAACATTAGGTACGGTTTCAGCGCCACCGGCCGAGACAAAAATCTTGATCTGCGAACCACGTGCGGCCGTGCTGCCAACTCCTGGCTTGGTGTAGGCAACACTGCCCTTAGGGAAAGATGAGGTGACTGGGCTAACGGCAACCTTGGCATTCAAATCCGAGGCCTTGATTAGTTCAACCGCGGCATCCGGGGCAGACCCGGCAACCTGCGGAATGGTAATCATGGTCGTACCAATCATGTCTGCCGGCGGAGCATCAAAGGCTTCGCCCGGATACTTTTTATTGGCGGCCTGCATGATGGTTCGCCAGATATCGTGACGCACGGTGTTGGCAGCTTTATTGTTGAGGCGCAAGCTTCCAAGTGATTTGGTGCCCACTACGTTGCCAACCCAAGTGGCGGTGCCAACCTTGCTAGAGAATCCGGTCATCCAGGTGTGCACACCGGAGTCTGTAGTTCCGGTCTTGCCGGCCAACGGAGTGCCATCGCCGGTTGCTGAAGCGCCACCGGTTCCGCCAGAGATAACGCGCTGCATTGCATAGGTCATGCCGGCGGCAACCTCAGGTGACACGGCAACCGAACAGTTGGTCGTTGGCACGCGAAGCTCTGCCTTTGTGTTGCGCACGATGACCTTGTCAATTGCAACTGGCGAACAGTAGACGCCCTTGTTGGCAATACCGGCCATTGCGGCGGCCATGGTCAGTGGTGCAATTTCATTTACACCCAACACCGATGACGGGATGTATTGCAACTCGGTGCCATCGGCGCGGTGAACTCCAAAGCGCATAGCGGTATCGCGGATATCGCAAAGATCAAGTTGCGAAGCCATGCTCACGTAAGCGGTGTTCACCGACATGGCAGTTGCTTGAACAATATTTAGATCTTCAGGTTCCTTGACGATATTTTTTGGCGCCCAGGTTCCGCCGATGCCACCGCATCGGGCTGAAAATTCGCTGGCCTGCCATTCTTTGACGCGACCATCAACGTGGTCGCCAAGTCGGAAGCCGTTGGTTAGCCACTGTGCCAAGGTAAAGACTTTGTAGGTAGATCCGGTTTGGAAACCAGATGAGCCGCCGTACTCTCTATCGGTTGAATAGTTCACCGAGGTTCGACCAGGTTCAGTGCTTTGCGTTTGGTCGTAGTAGCGGTTTTGGGCAATTGCCAGAATGCGCCCGGTGCCAACCTCAACCGATGTGCTGGCGGAACCAATCTGCGAAGGATCGGTAGGCGGCGCCCAAGTGAAAGATGCCTTGTGAGCGGCCTCTTGAATGTCCAGATCCATGGTGCTGTAAATTTCTAGACCACCGCGGCGCAGCAGGTTCTCGCGATCCTCAGGGGTTGGTCCAAACTCTGAGTTGTTTCTGATGGTCCATACTACGAAGTCACAGAAGAAGGCCGCGGTCTCTGTTCCCTCACAACCCGATGGGGTGTGAGTTAGCTTGGTGACAATTGGTGAGTTCTTTGCCTCGCGCGCCTGCTGACCAGTTATGTAGCCTTCGGCCTCCATGTTGTTGATCACATAGTCGCGGCGACTCTTTGCGCGGTCTAGGTTTTCGGCTTCGTCCGGCTTGTAGTCATTTGGTGATTTGAGCATTCCGGCAAGCAGCGCAGCTTCTTGAATGTTTAGCTCTTTTGCGGTCTTGCCAAAGTAGTAGTTAGAGGCGGCCTCGATACCGTTGATCTGGTTTCCGAAGAAAGACAGGTTTAGATAACCGGCCAGGATCTCTTGCTTGGTAGCAACTCCCTCAAGGGCAATCGCCAGGCGGATTTCGCGAAGCTTTCGGTCAATACCGGCAAAGCCGCCCTGGGTTGCCGCAATTACGCCCTCTTTATCGCCGGCCAGGTTTGCAGCTTCAACCAATGAGTTCTTGACGTACTGCATGGTGATGGTTGAACCACCAGGGCCGTTTCCCAAGGAAGCGGCGTTGGTCAGTGTTGCACGAACCAGTGATAGCCAGTCAACGCCACCGTGCTCGAAGAATCTAGGGTCTTCGGTGGCAACTACAGCGTTTCTGATGTTCGGAGACATCTCGTTGTAATCAATCGAGATGCGGTTCTCGTGGTAAAACTGGGCCACTTCAACCGGCTGGCCATCTTTGGTGGCGTACAGGGTTGAAGACTGAGAGGCGTTTACCGGCTTGATGTAATCCGGCAGGTTTTCGAAGATTGTGATGCCGGCTGAGGCAGCAATACCGCTTACCAGGGCTGTAGGAGCCAACAGGGCAACGCCCAAAAGGCCCGCTAGGGCTGATAAACCGGTGAATTTAAGGAAGCCCTTGGCGAAACTTTCGGGCTTGTGCTGTGAACCAGACATAAACTCTAGGTTACCTGACAACTTCTGAGAGGAATCTGTAAATGCTGAAGTGGGAGTACATAACCACCCCTTTGTTACTGCACCGCGAGACCGCAATTTTGAACAATTGGGGCTCAGAAGGCTGGGAATTGGTCCAAATCGTCGCTGGTCCAGAGGGCGGCATGGTGGCCTTTTTTAAGCGTCCAGTGAAGGAAGCCTAAAAATGTCAAAAATCGAACAAAAACTGGCAGATATGGGTTTTCCGCTTCCGGCGGTAGCGAAACCGGTGGCCGCTTATGTTCCATCGGTGGTGACCGGCAATTTGTGTTTCACCTCTGGCCAGCTGCCTTTCGTTGACGGAGCTCTACCACAGACCGGCAAGGTTGGTCGCGATGTGACCGCCGAGGACGCCAAGGACTTGGCTCGTTTGTGCGCCCTAAATGCGCTCGCCGCATTGAAGCTGGCTATCGGCGATCTTGATCGCGTAACCCGAATCGTCAAGGTAGTTGGATTCGTTTCTGTAGTTCCAGAATTCACTGCAATCCCTGGCGTAATTAATGGCGCCAGCGAATTTTTGGGTGAGGTATTTGGAGAAGTTGGTTCGCACGCACGAAGCGCAGTTGGTGTTCCGGCGCTACCACTTGATTCGGCAGTCGAGCTAGAGATTATTGCTGAGTTCAAATAACCCAATAGTTAAGCGAAAGCCCGCGAAGGCGAACAAGCCTTTGCGCTTGAGCGAGAGCTCGAGCTTTAAGAGAAACCCCGCACAGAGAGAGCGTGCGGGGTTTCCTTGTTAACTCTAGTTAATCGTTGGCGCCACCCGCAATTTTTCCACTGATGATATCCATCACTGAGGTATCGGCGAGAGTGGTCACGTCACCAACCGGACGGTCTTCGGCAACATCGCGAAGCAATCGGCGCATGATTTTTCCGGAACGGGTCTTAGGAAGTTCGGCAACCACCATGATGGTGCGCGGTCTTGCGATTGGACCAATTTCTTTGGTCACGTGATCGCGCAAAATCTTGCTGACGTCAGCATCGGAGCCGGCTGCCTTGAGTTGGTCCTGACGCAAAATCACGAAGGCAACTACAGCTTGACCGGTGGTTTCATCTTTCGCACCAACCACAGCTGCTTCGGCAACGTATGGGTGTGAGACCAGAGCCGATTCAATTTCTGCAGTTGATAGTCGGTGACCAGAAACGTTCATCACGTCGTCAACGCGGCCAAGCAACCACAGGTCACCTTCGTCGTCGAACTTGGCGCCATCGCCGGCAAAATAAATTCCTTCAAACTTTGACCAGTAAGTTTCTTTGAAGCGATCTGGGTCGCCCCAAATTCCTCGTAGCATTGAAGGCCAAGGCTCGGTGATGGTTAGTAGCCCCGGCTCTTCGCGGCCAAGTTCTTTACCTTCGTCATCAAGAATCTTGATTTCAATGCCAGGCAGGGCAATCTGCGCAGAGCCAGGCTTCAAAGTGGTCACACCAGGTAGCGGAGAAATCATGATTGCACCGGTTTCTGTTTGCCACCAGGTATCAACAATCGGAGCCTTGCCGCCGCCAATCACGTTGCGGTACCACATCCACGCTTCAGGGTTTATCGGTTCACCAACAGAGCCCAGCACTCGGATGCTTGATAGGTCGTGCGCGTTTGGCATCTCTTCACCAAGTTTCATGAAGCTGCGAATTGCAGTAGGTGCGGTGTAAAGGATTGAGACCTTGTACTTCTCAACGATCTTCCACCAGCGACTCCAGTCCGGTGAATCCGGAGTGCCCTCGTAAATAACTTGAGTAGCACCATTTGCAAATGGTCCGTAGGCCACATAGCTGTGACCGGTGATCCAACCAATGTCGGCGGTGCACCAGTACACATCGGTGTTTTCGTGAAGATCAAAAACGTTTTTGTGAGTGTAGGCGGCCTGAGTTAAGTAGCCACCGGTTGAGTGCAAAATTCCCTTTGGCTTTCCGGTGGTGCCGGAGGTGTAAAGAATGAAGAGTGGGTGCTCTGCGTTGAAGCCCTTTGCCTCGTGTTCGTCACTTGCAGCGGCAAGTTGTTCGGCCCAGTCAAGATCGCGTCCTTCTTTCCAGGACACTTCTTGGTTGGTTCGCTTGACGACCAAAACATTTTTCACCGATGGGCACTTGCCACCATCAAGCGCAAGATCAACTGCAGGCTTGAGTGCCGAGGCCTTTCCTTTTCGATAGCCGCCATCTGCGGTGATCACAAGTTTTGCCTGTGCGTCTTCAATGCGCGTGCTTAGCGAGTCGGCAGAGAAACCACCAAAGACCACCGAGTGCACGGCACCAATTCGCGCAACTGCCTGCATCGCCACAATCGCCTCAGGAATCATCGGCATATAAATTGCAACTCGATCGCCGGGCTTGATGCCAAGGTTGATGAGCACATTTGCCGCGCGCTTTACCTCTTTGGTCAGCTGGGCGTAGGTGAGGGTTCGGGTGTCGCCGGGTTCGCCTTCAAAGTGAATCGCGACCCGGTCACCGTTTCCGGCCTCAACGTGACGATCTAGGCAGTTATAAGAAATATTTAGTTCACCGTCGTGGAACCAACGGGCGAAGGGGGCCTCGCTCCAGTCAAGAATCTGAGTGAATGGCTTATGCCAGTGCAGGCGATTGGCTTGTTTTGCCCAAAAACCTAGGCGATCAGCCTTGGCCTCGGCATACAGTTCCGGCTGAGCAATCGCGTTCTTCGCAAAGTCTGATGACGGCGCAAAGTGGCGGGTTTCCTGAGACATCGTTGTCCTCCATAGGGGTATGTAACCTGTGGCAATCCTGCCATAAAAAACTTTTCTAGACATTTTCACAGCAAATAATTGTGTTTTTGGAATAAAAAGAGTGGATAGCCTCTTATTATTTATCTGTTAGCGCTTGTCGTTAACTCGCGATATCAGTTCCCCCAATTGATATCGCCCGGCCCCAGACTCTTCCCCCAAGAGGCTGGGGCCCCCTAATTTAATGGCCCATCCCAGCACTTAACAGCCGATCTCAGCCCCCAGAGCTAGCTATCGGTGGTCTTATCCACAGATTCGGCAGAGCCCGGCTATTGGTCGCCGATTTGGCGGATGCTTGGCCAATGACCCCGATAACCGCTCTTGGCCCCAAATTGGGCGCACTGCTGAGTATTCAAGGGGTCACCGACCTGCTGATCAATGGCCACGGTCAGGTCTTTGTTGATCGGGCCGGGTACGGCATGGAACAAGTAGCCAGCCCTTTTGAATCGGAGGCCGAGCTTGGGCAGTTGGCCCAGCAAATCATCGCCCTGGGTGGTCGCCATCTAGATCAGGCCAATCCATTTGCCGACGTCTCGATTGCCAACCTTCGAATTCACGCCGCCCTAGCTTCCGGCTGCAACCCCAACACCCATGTTTCGATTCGGGTTCATCTAAACCGGCTCTTTGGCTTGGAGCAACTGGCGGATTTTGGCATGTTGCAAACCCAGCAACTGCTTACCCTTCGGCAAATTATTTTTGACCGGCAGAACTTTCTGATTTCTGGGTCAACCGGCAGCGGCAAAACCACTTTGCTGCGAGCGATGCTTTCGGAATGCATCGGCGAAAGGATTTTGGCTCTTGAGGATGTCTCCGAATTAGCTTTGCAAAGTCCAAATTACATTTCTCTGCAAACTCGGCAGGCAAATATCGAGGGCAAGGGCGAAATCTCTCTTGAAAGATTGGTTCGTGAGGCGCTTCGAATGCGACCGGATCGCTTGGTGGTGGGTGAGGTTCGTGGTGCTGAACTTATTGCAATGCTGCAGGCTCTCAACACCGGACACCGCGGTGCAGCGGCAACCATTCACGCAAACTCATTTGCCGATGTCATGACTCGAGTCAAATCAATTGGAAAATCTGCCGGGGTTGATGCTGAATCAATCGTCGAGCAGATGGGCTCGGCATTCACCTGGGGAATCCATGTTGAAAATCGCAAGGTTGTGACGATTGCAAAACTCAAATAATTCCGCCGCCGCGATTCGTCAAATTAGCGCACTGGTAAATGCCGGTTTGTCGGCAAGGCAAGCACGTGATATTTGCTCTGAGTCGCTGAGTACTTTGCAACCGCTAGAGCAAAAACAATTTGAAGTTGTTTGGCGACTGGCAACCTCACTGGGTGGACCGATCGTCTTGGCTTTGAATCGAATCACCGAGGTATTTGATCGAACCCAGCGCAACCAGCAAGAGGTGCAATTGGCATTTGCCGGGCCACAGTCCACCGCAAAACTTGTGATGTGGTTGCCGGTGCTGGCCTTAGTGCTGTCCCAATTAGTCGGCATGAATCCACTGGGTGCAATTGTTGGCTCCCCACTGGGGGCGCTATCGGTCAGTGTTGGCGCGGGGCTTATGGTCGCTGGCCGCTGGTGGACCAAGCGGCTGTTGGCCAGGGCGCTACCAAACCCTGACGACTCTGTGGCTATAGATCGCGGCGCTTATTTGGATTGTGTGCTGATTGGGCTGCAGGCCGGGCTGCCTCTCAGTCAGGCTAGGCAATCGGCGGATCTTGAATTTGAATCTGGTTTTCAAACTAAGCCCTTGACAGAAAATTTTGAAGCACTAGATGCGGCGGCGGAACTTTCGCGGACCACCGGCGCTGCACTCACTCAAATATTGTTGTCGAATGCAGATGCCTTTAGAGAAAAACAACGATTTGAAATTGCAAGTCGCATTTCTAAATTGGGCGTTCAGTTGATGATTCCACTTGGGCTAGCCGTTTTGCCGGCATTCGTTTTGTTGGCCATTGTTCCAATCGCCGTAAGTCTGCTGGCAATTTAATTCGGCCGCCGCAATAAGTTTGCTGTCTTGGTGGCAGCAAGAGATAAGGAAAAGATGAAACTGGGATCAAAGTTAAAAGATGAAACCGGAGCGGCAACGGCCGAGTACGCAATTGCAACCATGGCCGCGGTGGGCTTCGCCGGTCTGCTGGTGGTAATCATGCGCTCTGATGAGGTACGAACAATTTTGTTTGATCTGGTAAAGAGTGCACTGACATTCACAAATCCGAATGGTGATGCTGCAGCGACGAATTAGTTTTTCAAGGTTCAAATCTCAACAGGGCTCGGTAACTGCTGAATTAGCTATGGCTCTCCCGGCGGTGTCATTGGTGATTGCCGTCACCCTGGGTGCTTTTGCTTTGCAAATTGAGCGCATGAAGTTAGTGGATGTTGCGGCCATGGCGGCCAGAGCAATCGCCAGGGGAGAAGCCGAAGATGAGGTGCGTCGGCTGATTTCTGAATCTGTGGGTTCGGCGTCTCCCCGCGAAATTGAATTTGAACTTGAGACTAGCGAGAACTTGACCTGCGTTATTTTGGCGCAGAGCTTTGAGCTGCCCGGATTGACTGGGCAGCTTTTTGAACTGGTTGAAAATCAGTGCGCTCGAAAGATGGGGCTTTGAAGAATTCCCAGGACGGTTCAGGTACCGTGCTGGCCTTGGCTGCGGTGGCCTTGGCGATTAGCCTGTTCAGCCTGAGTCAGGTTGTGGCCTATAACTTGATCGCGCAACGCCGGTTGCAGGCCACCGTGGATGCCATGGCTATCGGTGCTACGGACGCGCTGCGAGGCCTAAACACGGGATATCCATGCCCAACCGCGGGCGAAATTGGGCTAATTAAAGGTGTGGAACTTGACACGTGTCGTATTGTCGGATTCGAAGTGTTTATTTCGGCCCACTCCAAGGGGGTGGGTATAGTTCTAAGCGCTAGTGCGCTGGCGGGCCCAAGTTCCTAATTGGGTCCCTATAAAGAGGAGTACCCCATTGGCTGGTAGCCACAAACTTGTCATCGTTGAGTCACCTGCAAAGGCTAAGACGATCTCTAAGTACCTAGGCAACGACTACGAGGTCTTGGCCTCGATTGGTCACATCCGTGATCTGGTCGACCCAAAGAACCTACCCGCTGAGAAGAAGGTGGGCTCACTCAAGAAGTTCTCCATCGACATCGAAAACGACTTTGAGCCTTACTACGCCATTTCGGCCGGTAAGAACAAGACCGTCACCGACCTCAAAAAGGCTCTAGCCGGAGCCGACGAGCTCTTTCTGGCAACAGATGAGGACCGCGAGGGAGAGGCCATTGCCTGGCACCTGCTTCAGGTACTGAAGCCAAAGGTTCCGGTCAAGCGCATGGTCTTCCACGAAATCACCAAAGAGGCCATTCAGGCCGCACTTGAGCACACCCGTGAGGTAGACAACAACCTGGTTCAGGCTCAGGAAACCCGCCGTGTTGTTGACCGCCTGTACGGCTATGAAATTTCACCGATTCTCTGGCGCAAGATCAACCGCGGTCTAAGCGCAGGTCGCGTACAGTCACCGGCAATGCGTTTGGTGGTTGAGCGCGAGCGTGAGCGCATGGCTTTTGTGTCGGCTAGCTATCACGACGTTGAAGCAACCTTTGATTCGCAGGTTGCCGGCGAACCACAGTTCGTAGCCAAGTTGCAGAGTGTTGCTGGTAAGCGAATTGCAACCGGTCAAAGTTTTGACGACAAGGGCAAATTAACCGCCGATGTAATTTTGTTGGACCAGCAGCAAGCAGACGCGCTCGCCGAAGCAACTCGCTCTGGCAAGGCAAACATTGAGGTGGTCTCGGTTGAGTCAAAGCCAAGCACTCGTCGCCCAGCTGCACCATTCACCACATCCACTTTGCAGCAAGAGGCATCGCGCAAGTTGCGCATGTCGGCAAAGCAAACAATGGACACTGCACAGGGTCTGTACCAAGAGGGCCACATCACCTACATGCGTACCGACTCACCAACACTTTCTACACAGGCAATCAACGCCGCACGCGAACAGGCAAAAGAAATGTTTGGCGCAGACATGGTTCCAGATGCTCCACGCATCTATCAGGGCAAGTCAAAGAATGCGCAAGAGGCACACGAGGCTATTCGCCCAGCCGGTGAAAAGTTCGTTCACCCATCGGAGTTATCACGCGTTCTAAGCGGCCGCGCTTACGATCTTTACGATTTGATCTGGAAGCGCACCGTCGCCTCGCAAATGATGGATGCCAAAGTTTCCACCACCACCGCCAAGATTCAAGTTAGTCCGCTTGCCGATGGAACTAACGCAGAGTTCACCGCATCGGGAACCGTGGTCACCTTCCGCGGTTTCATGGCAGCTTACGAAGAAAGCACCGATGAACCTCGCGAGGAAGAGTCGGAAGAAAAAGAATCTAAGTTGCCAAACCTGAGCGTGGGTCAAAAGCTAAAGGCTGTAGACGTGGTGGCCAAAGATCACCAAACCTCACCGCCACCGCGCTACACAGAGGCATCGCTTGTCAAGGCTCTTGAAGAAGACGGCATCGGCCGCCCTTCAACTTACGCTGCTATTTTGTCGACCATCATCAACAAGGGCTACGTCACCAAGCGTGGCCAGGCGCTGGTACCGGCCTGGATTGCCTTTACTATCACTCGCTTTCTTGAAGAGAACTTTGGCAACTTGGTTGACTATGCCTTCACCGCTCAAATGGAGGAAGACCTAGACAAGATTGCCGCCGGAGAACTTGACCGCAGCACCTGGTTGAAGAAGTTCTACTTTGGCGATGACGGCAAGGTCATGGGTCTCAAGCCAACCGTTGAAAACCTTGGCGACAGCGACCCGCGCGCAATTAACTCAATTGAGATTAAAGAGGGCGTGACCCTTCGCACCGGTAAGTACGGACCATACATCGAAATCTTTGGTGAACCAACAGCCGAAGGTCACGACGAAAATGGTCGACGTATCGTAAATATTCCTGAGGGGCTTGCGCCAGATGAACTAACTCCAGAAAAAGCCCAGGAGTTAATTGATGCACCAATAATCACCGACCGCGTGATGGGCGTTGACCCAGCAACCGGCTTTGATATTTTGTTCAAGGATGGCCGATACGGCCCATACGTGATGCTTGATGATGAGCACGCGCCGAAGCCAAAGACTGCTTCGCTATTCAAGAGCATGAGCCCAGAGACTTTCACTCTTGAGCAGGCAATCAAGTTGCTATCGTTGCCGCGAGTTATTGGTCAAGATCCAGAAACCGGAACGGACATCACCGCGCAAAACGGAAAGTTTGGCCCATACCTGTTGAAGGGCAAGGAATCGCGTTCACTGCAAACGGAAGACCAGATTTTTGATCTGGATCTCGCCGGTGCACTAGAGATTTTTGCCCAGCCTAAGTACGGCGGTCGTCGTACCGCGGCAACTCCGCTAAAGGAGTTCGGTGAAGATCCGGCATCGGGGTTGGCTGTTGTTGCAAAGTCCGGTCAGTTTGGCCTTTACGTCACCGATGGCGCTGTGAACGCAACTGTGCCCAAGGATGAAAACCTCGAAGAGATGACTCCGGATACAGCATTTGAACTGTTGGCAATTCGTCGCGAAAAGCTTGGGCTTGAACCGGGCGAGGCACCAGCTAAGGCGGGTAAGCCAAAGAAGAAGATCGCCAGCACTACCAAGGTTGTTAAAGCCGGAACCAGAAAGAAAAAATAATGTCTGGTTTGTTCATCTCGTTTGAGGGAATTGATGGGGTTGGTAAGTCAACCCAAATTGATTTGCTGACCAAGCACCTAGATGAACTTGGCCGCAACTATGTGCAAACTTTAGAGCCCGGTGGAACAGAGCTTGGTGTTGAGATTCGTCACCTGTTGCTGCATCGAAAAGGAGAGGTGGCACCGCGCGCCGAGGCGCTTTTATACGCCGCCGATCGTGCTCACCACGTGGCAACAATGGTTCGCCCGGCGCTTGAGTCCGGCACCGATGTTGTCATGGATCGCTACCTGGATTCATCGGTGGCCTATCAGGGGGCGGGGCGGGATCTTGATGCAAGCCAGATTCGTGACCTCTCGCTGTTTGCCGTTGAGGGGCTTTTGCCACACCTGACGATTCTGTTGGACCTTGAGGCATCGGCCGCGCTGGCTCGGCGCAGCAAGACCGGTGCCGAGCCTGATCGCCTAGAGCGTGAAAAAACCGATTTCTTTGAGACAGTGCGACAGGGCTACCTAAAGCTTGCCGCGGCAGAACCGGACAGGTTCTTCATCGTTGATGCTCGTCAGAATGTTGACGAAATGGCTGCGCTAATTCGAGCGCGCGTTGATGCGTTGATCGCACAGCAGTAAGAATTAGTTCATGACAAACGCAGTTGCAGCGCCGGTATGGGCAGAGTTGCTTGGGCAACCTGAGGCAATTGCGCAATTAGAGATCGCTATTCGCGGCAAGGCCGATGGTGTTTACCACGCCTGGTTGATTACCGGTCCGCCGGGATCCGGCCGATCGAACATGGCCCACGCTTTCGCGGCGGCGCTGCTTTGCGAAAAAGATGGCTGCGGTGAATGCAAGAGTTGCCTGATGGCAGCCGCGAGTTCGCACCCAGATATCTCGACCCTGGCCACCGAACGGGTTCAGATTTCAATCGACGAGGTTCGCGAACTTGTGGCCAGCTCCCAATTTGGTGGATCACTTGGCAGGTATCGCATCATGATCATCGAAGATGCCGACCGCATGCAAGAGCGCTCATCAAATGTTTTGTTGAAGGCACTAGAAGAGCCACCAGCCGGAACTATCTGGTTGCTTTGTGCACCATCAGAAGCAGACATGCTGCCAACAATTCGCTCGCGAGTTCGCCGAGTGGGACTCAAGGTACCAGCGGTGGAAGAAGTCGCGCGCATTTTGATTGAACGAGATGGCATCGAAACTAAGTTGGCTCACCAGGTTGCCGCCGAAGCTCAAAGCCACATCGGCATGGCCCGCCGATTGGCAACAAGTTCTGAAGCACGAAGTCGCCGTCGTGAGACCTTGATTGCAGCGCTTGCGATTATCGGGGTTACCTCTGCGGTAAACACCGCCGAGCGCTGGTTGGATATCGCCAAGAAAGATGCTGAGGCGCTTACTAACGAACGTGACGAGCAAGAGAAGGCTGCCCTGATGCGCTCGCTTGGTTTGCAACCGGGTGATGCGATTCCAACAAACTTAAAGTCAGACCTGCGAGCCCTTGAAGAAGGTCAAAAACGACGCGCCACCAGAAGTGTTCGTGATGGTCTTGACCGAATCTTGGTTGATTTGCTTTCTCTGTACCGCGATGTTCTGACCCTGCAGATTTCAGCGCAGGTGGCGCTAGTGAACGAAGACCTGCGAACCGGAATTAACGAGATTGCGGGCATAACAACGGCCGCTGAAACAATTCACAAACTTGATGCCATCGCCGAGGCTCGGATTCGAATTGATTCCAACGTTCGTGACCTAATGGTTTTGGAGTCGTTAGCCGTGCAGCTTCGGCGAAAGGCTAGCTAGTTGCAGCACAGACTGGCTGGGCGCCTAAAACTGACGGCGCTGCTGTGCTTGGCAGTCTTGCTTGCCGGCTGCGGTGTTGCACCGCAAGGACCAATTGACGGGGGACCCCAACCAATCGCAGATCCGGCAATCAGTGCTGAACTAGCCCCCTTTTATGAGCAAGAGGTCAGTTGGTCGGCGTGCGGTGGGGAGCGCAGCTATTGCGGAACCATTGAGGTGCCCGCCGATTGGAATAATCCTCAGGGTGAGCGCTTCAACTTGGCAATTGCCTATCGCCAGGCCGATGCGGCCAAACCACTGGGGTCAGTTTTATTCAATCCGGGTGGACCAGGTGCCTCGGGAGTTACTTGGCTCAAGGAATCCAGCGAACAAATTGGCACCAAAGATTTGCGAAAAAATTTCAACGTGGTTGGCTTTGACCCACGTGGTGTTGGCGCTAGCGAACCAAAAGTTAAATGCCTGTCCGCTGAAGAAAATGATGAGCTCTACTACGGAGCATCTGAGTCACCGGTGGGTTCGCAACAAGAAGTTGCTGATACCCGCGCCAAGCTTTCAAAGTTTGTTGAGGCGTGCGTTGCGAACACCGGAAACAACCTAAAGTTCATCGATACATTTTCGGCTGCCAAGGATATGGATGTAATCCGCGCAGTATTTGGTGACAGCAAAATAAATTACCTTGGCTTTAGTTACGGAACTTATCTAGGCACCGTGTACGCGAATCTTTTTCCGAACCGGGTTGGGCGCATGGTCCTTGACGGAGCAATCGATCCAACCGTTGATGAAGAAACGCAGGACTTATCACAGCTCAAAGGATTCGATCAGGCGTTGCGAGACTTTCTTGCTGACTGTCTAGAGAATCAGGATTGCCCATTTACCGGAAGTCTGGCTGCGGCAGAGTCTAAGGTAGCTAGTCTTTTGCGTTCAATTGAGCGAACCCCATTGAACACCGATAGCGGGCGCGAATTAACCGTGTGGGGCGCATTGACCGGCATCATCATGCCGCTCTACAGTCAAGACTGGTGGCCATCTTTGTCTCAGGGATTCGCCGAGGCATTCAGGGGAGATGGCACCACATTGCTGGCCCTTGCCGATGTCTATAACGATCGAGGCGAAGACGGAACCTATCTTTCAAACACAGTTGAATCAAACATCGCAATTTCTTGTCTGGATTCTCGGGCCTCAACTGATGAAAAAGTCATGCGTGCGAATAACCAAACCCTGGTAGCCGCAAGCAAGATGCTCGGACGCTACTGGCAGTTCGGCGCATTGACCTGTGAGCAATGGCCATTTCCGGCGGTGGCTAAGCCTGACAGCTTTAGCGCCGAAGGAACCGATCCGATTCTCGTGATCGGGACCACGGGGGATCCGGCTACCCCTTATTGGCAGGCCGTATCGCTGGCCAATGAGGTGCTTAGCAACGCCCAGTTGATTACCTTCAACGGTGAGGGTCACACCGCATACGGTCAGCAGAGTTCTTGCATAAATCGGACCGTGGATGAATTTTTCATCAAAAATGTGGTGCCTACCGAAGACCCGGACTGCAGCTAGATAACTAGTCGATAACGAATTGGACACATCGGGAATTTTTCAAATTAGAAGAAATTTCGATGGCTAGGCTCAGGAAAAGAGTGTGCAAGCACCCTGAACCTGGCAACGGTGCCAGAGTTCTCTTTTTGGACATTGGAGTTCGATGAGTTCGCAGAACGAAAAGGTTTGGTCTGACATGCAGGCCAGTCCTGAATTCCAGGATTTGAAGCGAAAGTTTAGGGGCTTTGCTTTTCCCCTGACCGTAGCCTTCCTGGTTTGGTATTTCCTCTACATAATCCTGACCGCATTCGCGCGTGAATGGATCAGCACACCAGTGGTGGGCAACATCAACGTTGCCTTCATTCTTGGCTTGTTGCAATTTGCATCAACATTCTTAATCATGTGGCTCTACGAGCGCCACTCTTCACACTCACTTGACGGACCATCTGATGCGTTGCGTGACAAGGTAGACAAGGAGTTGAGCAAGTAATGAGTTCAACAACACTAAGTGCAATCCTCTTTGTTGCATTCGTAGTATTCACCCTGGTTTTGGTGTTCCGCGCAGGTCGCTCAAACAAGCAGTCATCAGACTTCTATGACGGTGGTGGCGGTTTCTCTGGTTTCCAGAACGGTCTAGCAATTGCCGGTGACTACATGTCGGCGGCTTCGTTCTTGGGTATCGCCGGAACCATTGCGCTATTTGGTTACGACGGTTTCCTTTACTCAATTGGTTTCTTGGTTGCCTGGTTGGTAGCGCTGCTACTTGTAGCTGAGCCGCTTCGTAACTCCGGCCGTTTCACCATGGGAGACGTTCTTGCATTCCGCATGAGACAGCGCCCGGTTCGTGGTGCCGCTGCTACCTCAACGCTGGTAGTTTCAATCTTTTACCTAATGGCTCAAATGGTGGGTGCCGGTGCGTTGGTTTCACTATTGCTAGGTATTAACGATCCGAGCGCCAAAAACTGGATCATCGGTGGCGTAGGAATCTTGATGATTGTTTACGTAACCGTTGGTGGAATGAAGGGCACAACCTACGTTCAGATCGTGAAGGCATTCTTGCTAATGACCGGTGCGATTCTTTTGACCGTGATGGTGCTATGGCAATTTGGTTTCAACATCTCAGACTTACTTGGTGCGGCGCGCGATGCTTCTGGCAAGGGCGATGCGTTCTTGCAGCCGGGTCTGAAGTTCGGTAAGGACGTCATCGATGCCACCACCGGAGCAATCGATCCAGTGAAGACCTTGATCAGCAAGCTTGACTTGATCTCACTTGGCATGGCTTTGGTTCTTGGTACCGCTGGTTTGCCACACATCTTGATTCGCTTCTACACCGTGCCAACATCTAAGGCCGCTCGCAAGTCTGTGAACTGGGCAATCGGTAACATCGGTGCTTTCTACCTGATGACAATTGCACTTGGATTTGGTGCAGCTGCTCTGGTAAGTCGTGCAACGCTGTTCCGTGGTTACAAGGTAGATGCCAATGGATGTTTGATGGACGCAAAGGGTGCCGCAATTATGAGCGGCGATGTGGCCTGTACTCCACTTGACGGGCTAAAGAACCTAACCCCAGAGGCAAAGGCTCTGTTGGTGCCGGTAGACCCATCGGGTAACGTTGCCGCTCCACAGTTGGCGCAGTTCCTTGGTGGCGGTGAAGGCACCACCGGTGGTGCAATCATGCTTGCCGTAATTGGTGCAATCGCGTTTGCGACAATCCTTGCTGTGGTTGCTGGTTTAACTTTGGCTAGCTCTTCATCATTCGCTCACGATTTGTACGCGAACGTAATCAAGAAGGGAACCGCATCTCCAGCTGAAGAAGTTCGAGTTGCAAAAATCTCGGCGGTGGTTATCGGTGGTATCTCTATCGTGCTCGCGATTGGGGCTCAGGGTCTGAACGTGGCGTTCCTAGTGGCGATTGCCTTTGCAATTGCAGCCTCGGGTAATTTGCCAGCTGTTCTGTACTCACTGTTCTGGAAGAACTTCAACACCCGCGGTGCCGTTTGGTCCATCTACGGTGGTTTGTTCTCAGCCGTGGTGTTGCTTGTGTTCTCACCAAACGTGTCAGGGCTTCCAACCAGCCTGATTCCGTTTGTCGAAGGTGGAGTTCGCTTTGACTTCTTCCCGTTGGCAAACCCAGGTATCGTTTCGATTCCACTCGGATTCCTATTCGGTTGGCTTGGAACCATCACATCAAGCGAACGAAACCTAGCAAAGTACGCAGAGCTAGAGGTTCGTTCAATGACCGGCGCTGCCATCGGTAAGGCAGTACAGCACTAATTCGTCTCAAATAGAAAACCCCCGGCCACTTCTCTGGCCGGGGGTTTTATTTTTTGGCTTATCTAGTTAGAGCAACAAAAAGTGCAATGAAAATGCCAACAAAAATTGCCGGGGTTAGATACTTCACCACGTGCATCCACGGTGCAGTCTTCACAATGGTCTCTGCCAGAGTTGACTTAGTCTTCAGGCTGCCCAAATCTTTTGCCACGGCCTGGGCTTCGTGAGCTGCGGTGTACTCAGCCAAAGCGCCAAGGATGCCAGAGGCCAGCAAAATACCAATTACCGCCCAAACGGTAACTTGACCCGCATCGCGAACCTGTTCAACAAGTCCGGCGGTGGTGATCAGTAAAAAAGTGGGAGCCAGCTGAGCAATGATGATTTGCTGGCGAGATTTTTGCCAAAGGCGGATTAGTTCGGCCTCATTCATGGTTTACTCCTTTATCGGGCGATATTTAAAGGTTAGGCGAAATACATGGGTGTAGATGCATTTGAGAATGCAACTGACGTTCTTGTAACTCAAAATACCTTGCGGAAAAACAATGCCCTGCAGGAATCGCTGTCCAAGCGTTTCCGCAGATTGCTCTCTGGTGACCCAGACGGGGTTCCGCCGTGGCTAGAGGTTATTGCCGCCGGCGATGATGCCGGTTTCTTTTTGCCCACCGATGCGCCTTGGGTTGTTCATGCGGATTTTGGAACTCTTGTCGGCGGTATTCGTGCCCTGCTGATGCAGGCGCTGCACCCGGGATCGCTAACCGGCGTTAAGAACCATTCACGCTACGAGAGTGATCCGCTTGGCCGATTAGCCGGCACGATTAGATGGCTGACCGTGACAACCTTTGGTTCAAAAACCGCCGTCATGAATGAGGCGTCTCGTGTAAATCGTCTGCACACTCGCGTTACCGGCGAGTACACAACCGGAGCGGGAGAGCGCATTCCTTATAAGGCAGCTGATCAAGACTTGCTGCTCTGGGTGCACATTGCCTTCATGGAATCTTTCCTGGTCGCGCATGAAGAGTTTGCGTGGCGGCCAATTCCAAAAGGTTCTGCGTCAACTGGTGCCGACAATTATGTTTCCCAGTGGAGTGTTTCAGTGGCGCCACTTGGTCTAGAGAAGGTTCCCATGACACGTGCCGAGATGGACCAAACCATCATGGACGTTTACCACGCCGGCTTGCTGATTAGATCTGAAGACACTCTGCAGGTGGTTGAGTTCATTAGAAACCCTCCATTGCCTGGCTTAGCCAAGCCCATCTACAATTTGCTTTTTAATGCCGCGGTGATTTCGTTGAAGCCTCAATTTAGAGAACTGCTTGGTTTGAAGGCCAAACCCCGATGGCTGATTCGCCCACTGACTCGCGGAATTCTTAGGTTTATGCGAACCGCAATTGGCCCCGAAAGCCCAATTGAGGACGGTGCGATTGCTCGGCTGCGTCGCGTCGGAGCGCTCACCTAATAGACGCTAAGCCAACGGCTAGCCTGAAGCCCTTATAAATACAGGGATAACGAATAAGTAAACCTTTTATCACGATGTGATAACCATGCCGTGTTTTTCTAAAACGTGTGAATAAACTGGCACGAGCAAGGAGAATTCTCCCTGTGAAGTGCGAGAGGGGCTCGCGTACGACTCAGAAGGCGAAAGCTTTTTTAGTTGAAATTAATTGGAAGGTTCAATGATGAATTTCATGAAGAAGGGCCGGATCGTTGCAGCAATCGCCGCAACCGTACTGGCATTTACCGCTTGTGCACCTGCTGCCGATTCTGGCGCTGGTGACGACAAGATCACCATCGGTGCAACATTCCCTGTTCTAGACGCATTCCTTCAAAAGGTTGCTGACGGTATTCAGGCTGAAGCAGACGCACAGGGTGCAGAACTTACCCTTGTAGCTGCAGACAACAAGGTTGATGTACAGCTAAGCCAGGTTGAGAACTTCATCGCCCAGGGCGTTGACGCAATTCTTGTGGTTGCGGTAGACACTTCAGCTGCTGGTCCTATGACCGATGCAGCTAAGGCCGCTGGCGTACCAATCGTTTACGTAAACCGTAACCCTGCACAGGCTGGCGTTCCTTACGTAGGTTCAAACTCACTCGTATCTGGTCAGCTTGAAATGGAGCAGCTTGCAAAGCTTGCTAACAACAAGGGTGACGTAGTCATCATGCAGGGTGAGGTTACAAACGAAGCCGCTCTTGACCGCACCAAGGGTTGTGAAGAGAAGGCTGCAGCAGCAGGCATGAAGGTTGTCAAGATCGGAACTGCAAACTGGGACCGCGCTCAGGGCCAGAAGCTAATGGAAAACTGGATTCAGTCAGGCACCAAGTTTGACGTTGTTTGTGCAAACAATGACGAAATGGCTCTAGGTGCAATCCTTGCTCTGAAGGCTGCAGGTAAGAAGCTTGGCGTTGGTGGAGTGCTAGTTGGTGGCGTTGACGCTACTGCAGACGCTCTAGCATCACTTGAGGCTGGCGAACTAGCTACCACCGTGTTCCAGGATGCATCTGGTCAGGGTTCAGGTGGTGTAAAGGCTGCTATCGCACTAATCAACGGCGAGTCAGTTCCTGACTACGTTGACGTTCCTTACCAGTTGGTAACCCTAGACAACATCTCGGATTTCAAGGGTAAGTAATCTAGGTTAGGCATCAGGGTTGGCCGGGCCGGGAAACTGGTCCGGCCAACTTCACTTATCGATACTTATAAAGATGTAAGTATGAAAGAGCAAATTATGAGCAAATTCATCGTAGAGATGAAAGGAATCACAAAACGATTCCCCGGCGTCCTAGCGCTAAATGACGTCAAACTAAATCTTCGTGCCGGAACCGTGCACTCGCTAATGGGGGAAAACGGCGCTGGTAAATCCACTCTCATGAAAATTCTTGCGGGTGTGTACACACTCGACGAGGGTCAAATTCTGATTGATGGTGAGCCTGTTTCCATCACGGACCCAAGATCAGGCCTGGATCACGGTATTGCCATGATTCACCAGGAGCTTTCTTTCATTCCAGAGTTATCAGCCGCCGAAAACATTTACCTTGGCCGTGAACTTCGCGGAAAAGGTGGATTAGTGAGTAAGGCCAGGATGGCTGAAGAATCGCAGAAGGTATTCGACCGATGGGGTATAAAGATCAATGCCAAATCTCAAATGAAAGATCTGAGCGTTGCTCAGGCTCAGATGGTGGAAATCGCCAAGGCAATTGCTTTTGATGCCCGAATCATCATCATGGATGAGCCAACATCTGCCATTACCGAGCGCGAGGTGGCCGCTCTACACAAAATTATTGCTCAACTTCGTGAAGCAGGAACGGCAATTATTTACATCACTCACAAGATGGATGAAGTATTCGCAATTTCTGATGAGATCACAATTTTCCGAGATGGCACTTGGGTAGCGACAGAACTTGCAAAAGACATGAACCGCGACCGGTTGATATCTCTTATGGTTGGTCGAGAACTGACAGCCTTGTTCCCTAAATCTGAGGCCAAAATCGGTGAGGTAATTCTTGAGGTTCAAAACCTGAATCGGGGTCGCCAAGTCAAGGATGTTTCGTTCACAGTAAAGCGTGGTGAAATCCTCGGCTTTGCTGGACTAATGGGTTCTGGTCGAACTGAAGTTCTTGAGACTGTTTTTGGCATCTACCCGGCTGAGTCGGGAACGATCAAGGTTCGTGGAAAAGAAGTAAAGATTCGTGAACCCCACCAAGCTATTTCGGCAGGTATCGGCTTACTTACCGAGGACCGCAAGAAGACCGGCATCATGGGAGTTCTTTCCGTACGCGACAATATGTCCGTCGCAGCCTTGTCCAAGTTCACCGCCGGTGGAATTTTACGCAAGCCACTAATCGACAAACAGTGTGAAGAGCAGCGTCAGGCACTGTCGTTGAAAACTCCATCACTAAATCAGCAGATTCAAAACCTATCGGGTGGTAACCAGCAGAAGGTTCTACTTTCTCGCTGGCTTCTCACTGACCCAGATATTTTGATTATTGATGAACCGACGCGGGGAATTGACGTTGGTGCAAAATCTGAAATTCACCGACTGATGAGCGAACTAGCCAAGCAAGGCAAGGCCATCATTATGGTTTCGTCAGAAATGCCAGAAATTCTGGGTATGAGTGACCGCGTAATCGTGATGTGTGAAGGTCGTTTGGTTGGCGAGGTTGCCCGCAAAGACGCCACTCAAGAAAAAATTATGGAACTAGCAACCCAATTCAGCGACGAAGCCGTTGCTTAGAAAATAGGAAAACAAAAAAATGGCTAAAAAAGTAATCACCGAACCTCCTACCACCACGACTCTGATGACCCTTTCTCAGAAATTCAACTGGCGTGAGTTCTTGCAGAAGTACATGATTGTCGGTGTTTTGATCATGTTCATCACCGTTTTGGCAATCATGACCGATGGAAATTCCATTGAGCCGGTCAACCTTGTAAATGTGATTCGTCAGGTATCGGCTATCGGCATCATCGCCGTTGGAATGACGTTTGTGATCATCACCCTCGGCATCGACCTTTCAGTAGGTTCTATCCTTGGCCTTGCGGCGGTGGTTGCCGCGAGTTTGGCACAGGTACCTACAGGTTCCCTGGTGAAGTTTGAAGGCATTGACCTTCCGGTTATTGTTGGCGTTCTAGCCGGCCTGGCGGTGGGGGCATTGGCGGGATTGATCAATGGTGTGCTAATCGCCAAGTTCCGACTTGCACCGTTCATCGCAACCCTAGGCATGATGTCAATTGCGCGTGGTCTTGCATATATCTACACCGGTGACGGACGACCTTTTTCTGACCTAAAGCCGGAGTACAACTTCATTGGTCAGGGTTACCTCTTTGCAGACCCAAACCAACCGCTGTCAGGTATCCCGGTACCGGTGGTGTTGTTTTTGCTCGTCGCAGGTATAGCTAGCTTTGTTTTGAACTACACCAAGTTTGGTAGATACAACTTTGCTATTGGTGGAAACGAAACTGCCGCCAGGGTCTCAGGTATCCGCATCCCACGCGTCACAATTGTGATTTACACCATCAGCGGTCTGCTTGCCGGACTGGCGGGTGTGCTGTTGTCAGCGCGAATCGGCTCCGGAAACTCAACCCTTGGTACCGGTATTGAACTTGATGCAATTACCGCGGTTATTATCGGTGGCACCAGCTTTAAGGGCGGAATCGGTACCATTTGGGGCACCATCGTTGGAGCGATTCTGATCGGTGTTATCAACAATGGTCTTGACCTACTTAATGTGTCTCCGTTTATGCAGATCGTGGTGAAGGGCTTGATTATCATCATTGCCATCATCATCGATGAACGAAAGAACTCAAAGAAAATCTAATTTATCCGTGGTTGGAGGGTGTAGCCCAGGCAAATTTGCCTGGGCTACACCTTT
This sequence comes from Rhodoluna lacicola, assembly GCF_000699505.1. Classification (NCBI taxonomy): domain Bacteria; kingdom Bacillati; phylum Actinomycetota; class Actinomycetes; order Micrococcales; family Microbacteriaceae; genus Rhodoluna; species Rhodoluna lacicola. The sequence goes on from NZ_CP007490.1 coordinate 346,822, forward strand.
TACCAAAATCTACTTAGGGCGGTTGTAGGCTAAATGATGGCTCTGGAAGGGGTTCAAAATGGCTAGCCGCAAGGGCTTTCATCCAACTCAAATCGTTGCAGGTGCATTCACCGCAATCATCCTTTTGGGTACCTTTCTACTCTGGCTACCGATTTCAGCAGCGCAGGGCAAAACAACCGGCTTCATGGATGCCCTGTTCACTTCTACCTCTGCCGTTACGGTCACTGGGCTGGGAACTTTAGATACTGAAACGCATTGGTCCATGTTTGGCCACTGGGTCATTGCAGTGCTGATTCAAGTTGGCGGTTTTGGAATCGTGGGATTCGCAAGCTTGGTTGGTTACTTACTTGAAGGCCGAATCTCACTCAAGAACAAAATGACAACCACTTCAGAGGCTTCAGTAGCTGTGGCACCGGATGTTAAATCGCTACTTAAGAACATCGCCAAACTGATGCTTGGTTTTCAATTGCTGCTGCTGATATTTCTGTTCTTTAGATTCCTGACCAAGTACGAATACAGTTGGCAGGACGCACTCGGTCACGGAGTTTTTCATTCAATTGCTTCATTCAATAATGCTGGTTTTGCGCTTTACAGCGATAGTTTGATTGGATTCGCTCGCGATGGCTGGATCATCGTTCCAGTTTTCATCACTGTCTTTTTGGCCAGCCTTGGATTTCCGGTTCTGGTGGAAATTCGCGACCGTTTCAAATTGAAGCTGTACAAGGCCTTTGGTAAACAACCTGACTATTGGATGAGACCACAGTGGTCGCTGAACTCGCGAATAATTCTTTGGTCAAGTTTCGTGCTCTTGGTTGCCGGTGCAATTGGAGTTGGAGTTCTTGAGTGGGACAACCCAAAAACACTTGGGCCACTTGACCCTTTGAGCAAAGTTCTAGACTCAATTTTTGCCTCGGTTATGCCACGCACAGCCGGTTTCAACGCAATGGACATTGGTGCCATGCACCCCAGCACCTGGCTAGGAACTGAGATTCTGATGTTCGTAGGTGGCGCTAGCGCTTCCACCGCCGGAGGAATCAAACTGGGCACCGCGGTTGTTTTGTTTTACGTTATTTACACGGAGATTAGAGGCGAGGCCGCAGTCAACATCGGCAACCGTAGATTACCTCGCTCGATGCAGCGCCAGGCGCTGACAATTGTGTCGCTGACCACTTTTGTGATTATTGGCTCGGTCATGCTGCTTCGACTGACAACCAATTTTGATCTGGACCAAATTCTCTTTGAGGTGGTTTCGGCCACCGGTACCGTGGGGCTTTCTACCGGAATCACAGCCAGTCTTCCCGACCACGCAAAATTCCTACTTTCGTTACTCATGCTTTTTGGTCGCCTTGGTCCAATCGTTGTGGCTACATCATTGGCCATGCGCAGAACTAGGCGCCACTTTGAGTACCCAAAGGAACGTCCACTTATCGGCTAATCGGGCTACTGTTTATTTGTAGCTAGGAAAGGGTGAATACCTTGACGAACAAACCAACTCGCAAGCGCGGTTTCCACGCGGCAAATGTTGCCGTAATCGGATTGGGTCGCTTTGGCTCAGCGCTAGCCCTTGAACTAGTGGGCGGCGGCCATCAGGTCCTTGGTATCGACTCCGATGAAAAGGTTGTCCAGTCACTAGCGGGTAACCTTACCCACGTGGTTTCTGCTGACACCACCGATGAAGAGACCCTCAAGGAGCTGGGCCTGGCTGACATGGACAGCGCAGTGGTTGCCATCGGTGCTGATTTGGAATCAAGCATTCTTACCGCGTCACTGCTTCTGCAATTGGGCATCAAGCAGGTGTGGGCTAAGGCAAACTCAACCGCACACGGAAAGATCTTGCGCCAGCTTGGCGTGCACCACGTCATTTTCCCCGAGTACGAAATGGGCCGCCGCGTGGCTCACCAGGTTTCCGGTGAATCGCTTGACTACGTGCACATTGATGAAGACTTTGTGATGGTTAAGGTCCAATGCCCACCATCTTTTGATGGCCGAGACCTTGCCGATCTAAAAATTAGAAGTACCTACGGAGTCACCGTGGTTGCGTACAGTCACGGAGATTCTAATTACACACCAGCGTTCCCAGAGACAGTTCTTCACGCGGGTGACCACCTGGTGGTCGCGGGCCGCAAGAAGCCACTCGATGAGTTCTGTCAACTGGATTAGAAAGACTCTAATTTTTTAGTTTGCTGGCAACTGGGACCAGTGCCCAAAGAATCGCAGCCATGTCAATAAACTCTTGAGTCACTGCTGCGACGGTTGCGTTCATGATTCCGGTTGCCGCTAAAAGCATTGCTGCAACTGCAAGGCTCATTCCAATTCCGGCTGCCTGAAGGGCACGATTGCGCGCCCCTTGGGAAATCAATACGGCAGTAGCTAGATGCTTTATGGAATCTTCAATTATCACTACGTCCGCTGCCTCACTTGCCGCTGTCGCTCCGCGAGCACCCATGGCCACGCCAACCGTCGCTGCCGCAAGTGCAGGTGCATCGTTGATGCCATCGCCAACGGCAATCACGGTTCCCTTGGTAGCGAGCATTTCGGCATGAACTATTTCAAGCTTGCGCTCGGGAGTGCACTCGGCGAAAACCTGGTCCACGCCCACCTCGGCACCAACCTGGTCGGCGGTTGATTTGCGATCACCAGAAACCATCAAAATTTTGTCGACGCCAAGTTTTCTTAGAGTTAGCAAAGTTCCTTTTGCTTCATCGCGCAGCGGATCATCTAGGCCAATCACAGCTTGAAGTAAACCATCAATTTCAATTCCAACAATCAATGCGTTCTCTAGCGGAGCCCATTTAGGCAGCGACCCCGATATCTGCCCGACGCGCACATGTTGCTCGCCAACTTTTCCCTCCAGGCCAACGCCGTGATTTTCTTTGACATTGGTGGCGAGTGTGAGCGAAAGTTTTCTGCGAGCTGCTTCGGCAAGAATTGACTTTGCTACCACGTGCGGGCTTGACTGCTCGAGCGATGCGGCCAACATAAAAACCTTGGATTGGTCTGCCCCAGGAGCAAAAGCAACGCTTGACACCTCTGGCCCGCCTTGAGTCAGAGTTCCAGTTTTATCTAGCAGCACAGTCTTCGCGCGGGCGAGTTGTTCTAAAGCTGCACCGCCCTTAATGATTGCTCCCTTGGCAGCAGCCTTAGACATTCCAGAAATAATCGCCACTGGCACCGCAAGGATAAGTGGGCAAGGCGTGGCGGCCACGATAACGGCAACTGCGTTGGAATAATCGCCAGTCAAAAGCCAACTTGCCGCCGCTAGTAAAAGGGCAAAGGGTACGAAACGCACCGCCCATTTATTTGCCACGCGAACTCCACTTGCCGTCGATGCCTGTGCCTGCTCAACTAAACGCACCAGAGACGAATAGGTGGAGGTCTCCGAAGTCTTGCTTGTGTTGATTTCAACCGAACCACCGGCATTCACCACGCCAGAAGCCACCTCTTCGCCAGCAACTCGAAATTGCGGGATTGGCTCACCAGTTAGGGCTGACTCATCGAAGGTTCCCTGACCAATCACGAATCCATCTAGTGGGACAACCTCACCCGAGCGCACCATGATTCTGGAGCCAAGGGCAACTTTGCCAATCGGTGCATCAATCACGGATCCGTCTGACTGAACTAGATGCGCTGAGTTGGGCGCACGTTTCAAAAGCGATTCAAGTTGAGTTCTAGCCCTGCCCTCAGCCCAGCGCTCCAAGGCACGGCCGGTGGCAAGCATCACCGAAATCACGCTAGAAGCTATCCATTCCCCGGTCAGGGCGGTCACAAATATTGCAATTAGCGCTAGAACATCGCTGCCAAATTCTCCTAGGCGAATGGCCCTAATTAAGAGAGCCAGCGAAATTACAAAACCCACCGATGCTCCGCACGCGTATGCAATTACCGAACCCAACGAACTTTGGGGCTGCAGCAGGCCGGCACCAAGACTTGCCACAGTTATCAGCAAGAACAGGTAGTCATTTCGCATGGTTTTACTCACCCCATCAGTTTGCCAGTCTTTAGGGTTGGAATTTTGTGGGCCTAGACTTGCGATTATGGGGATACCAAAAATTGAATTTTTAGGCGCGGCTGGCACTGTAACCGGCAGCCGTTTTCTGCTCTCGTGTGATGACACCAAGGTTTTGGTGGATGCCGGAATGTTTCAGGGCCTGAAAGAGCTTCGTCTTAAGAACTGGAACCCGTTTCCGATCGATCCCCAGCAAATAGATGCCGTGATCCTCACGCACGCGCACCTTGACCACTGTGGTTATATCCCAAAGTTGGTCAAAGACGGTTTTGAAGGAAAGATTTACCTCACCGAGTTCACCGGAAAGCTTGCCGAAGTTGTGCTGCTGGATTCAGCGAGAATTCAAACCGAGGACGCAAAGTACGCCGCGAAAAAAGGTTTTTCAAAACATAATCCGCCTAAGGCCCTTTACGAAGAGCCGCACGCGGCCAAAGCCGTGCAGCAGTTTTCAGTACAGCCATTCAGAACCAGAATCCAAGTCGCCGAGCAAACCTTTGTGACTTTTTTCCCATCGGGCCACATTCTTGGTGCTTCTTTTGTTGAGGTTGAATTCTTTGGCAAGCGACTTCTGTTCACCGGTGACATGGGCAGGCAGGAGCACCCGCTGCTGGTAACGCCTGACAAAATTCCATCCGGTCATTTTGACGCGGTAATCACCGAATCCACCTACGGTGATCGAGAGCACGCGCCAACGACCACTGTTTTTGAAACTGCAATAAATGAAACGATTGATCGCGGAGGTTCAGTTCTGATTCCAGCCTTTGCGGTGGATCGAACCGAAGTCATTTTGGTGCAACTAAGGCAGCTGATGGAGACGGGCAAAATTCGCCGAGTTCCGATTTACGCTGACTCACCGATGGCGCTTAAGGCCTTGTCTTTTTATCGCAAGGCAATTGATGAGGACTCCGAGGAAATTCGAGACGAAATTGTTCGCGACTGGGCGGACAAAGATCCTTTTGACCCGGGCACTCTGGTTGAGCTGCTTACGGTCGAAGAGTCCAAGTCAATTAATGAACCGCCGCAGCCCTGCATAATCATCTCTGCCTCTGGAATGGCCACCGGCGGGCGAGTGGTGCATCATCTGCGCAATATGCTTCCAAACCCAAAGCACACCGTGGTACTCGTTGGCTACCAAGCAATCGGCACCAGGGGTCGTCGCCTGATCGAAGGTGAGACTGAGGTTAAGATGCACGGCGAGATGGTTCCAGTGAGGGCGCAGATTGAACAAATTAAATCTTTCTCGGTTCACGCGGATTCTGAAGAACTCATTGCCTGGCTTAAGACTGCCAGTGAGCAGCCCGGTCAAGTTTTGGTGGTGCACGGCGAAGCCGGGGCCGCAGAGACTTTTAGCGATCGCATAAAATCTGAACTCGGCTGGAAGTCCCACGCTCCAATCGACGGCGAGGCAGTCACTTTATAAAGCCTGGAAAGTCTATTTTTAAGTAGATGCCTCTGATTACTCGTTCGCTTTTGGCTACCACTGCCGCTTCGGCATTGGTAATGGCGCTGGCTGCACCTGCAATCGCGGTTGATGCCACCCCGTCACCCAGCCCCACCCAAAGCCCAACCTCACCTTCATCGCCAACTCCGGCACCTTCTTCATCGCCATCGCCCTCCGTTTCATTACCGGTGCTAGTTCCCAATCCGCCAAATTCCTGCAGTGCAGGATCAGCGGTGTCGCAGAGCTCACTTGGCCAGTTCTATGCCTACGTGGTGGATGTCAACACTGGGCGAGTGCTGCTAGACATCCGCGGAAACGAAGCAACGCCGTCGGCATCGGTGTTGAAGGTTTTGAGCGTGGCAGCTGGACTTACTTATTTACCGGCAACTTATACCGCAACGACAAGAGTATTTACCGTGCCATCGCAACCAGGAACAATCGTGCTCAAGGGCGGCGGCGACCACACTTTATCCCAGATGACCAAGGGTAGCTACACAACTTATTCCAAGCCGGCACGACTAGAGACGCTAGCGAACAAGGTGCTGACCAGTTGGAATAGCGATCAACCAATTAGCAAAATAATTTTGGACAGTAGCTTTTTTAAGGGTGCAAGTTATAACCCGCACTGGTTAGCTAGCGACCGAACCAACGGATACATCTCGCACATCACTGCACTTCAGGTAGACAGTGATCGCGCTAATGGTGATCAAACCAGCTACGCCTACAGCGGGTACCGGAGCACAGATCCGGTGCTAAAGACTGGAACGCTTTTCAAGGCGGCCCTAAAGGGATTAGCACCAGGGGCCAAACTAGTAAAGGGAGCCACTCCAAAGGATGCGGTTGAGCTAACGTCGGTAACCAGCCAACCAATTACCACTTGGATGGCTCATGCAACTGGAATCTCGGACAACACCGAAACCGAATTCATTGCTCGTCACGCTGCCAAAGCATTTGGCCTACCCGCTGCCTTCACCTCGGTGGAGCCAATGGTGAAAACAATGCTGTCTAGTCTTGGCATCGACTCCAGTCAATTGGTTATGAAAGATGCCTCTGGCTTGGCGCAGGCCAACCGGGTAACCCCAAAAATGATTACCGAACTAATGCAAAAGGTTGCGCAAGGAAACAGTGCGCTTACACCGCTCGAAAGTTACCTTCCAGTTGCAGGCCTGGGCCCAGGTTCGATGGGTGGCCGCTTCACCGGAGCTAACGCGGTGGCAAGAAAGTTCGTCAAGGGAAAGACCGGTTTCATCCCGGGTCTATACAGTTTGGCCGGAGTGATAAACGCCAAAGACGGCAGCCGCTTGGCTTATTCAATTTTTGCTCGAAGCGCCGGTGGCAAAAAGGTTGGCTGGGCAACTCGCGGGGCTCTAGATACCGTGGCTACTCGTTTTTATTCTTGCGGGGCTGGGCTTTACCTGTAATCGAAGCCCTGGCCTTTAGGGTTCGTCGAGTGGCAATCCAAATAACTGCCAAGACTCCAACGAAGGCGGCACCAATAAAAAGCGCACCGGGTAGAGCATCACGTGATTCTTCGTTTGCCGAAATTACCTTTGGTTCCTCGCCGCTGGTGGCCATTGCGTAAACGCAAGCATCCACTGCATCTGAGGCCGCGTCGTAATCGGTGTTATTGACCACGCTGAAATCAAAAGTTCCATCAACCGGGTGACCGTCTTCTGAAACTGTTCGCCAGGTCACCGTATATTTTCCTGGCTCGTCAATGGCCGCCGCGGTGCTTAGGTTGAAACCCTCGGCTGATGCGCAAAGGGCCGGAATCAAGGCTCCGGCCTCATTTGCCACCACAACTTCGTGACTAATCGAGTCATCGCCAGTTAGCAGCTCCTCGGCGAAGGTCAAAATGATTGGAATTCGCCCCGCCTCAACTGTGGAGCCTTGCTCCGGGCTGGTTTTTAGCTCATCGCTGTGGGCCAACGCCGGGCTTGAAACACCGATGATGGCTGTGAGAGATAGGCTTAAGGCTGCTATGGAGTTGAGGATTCGCTTCATTTTTTCAGTCTAGTTCTTACCAATATGGAAAGTGTGTGTCCCCGGTGAACCAAGGTTTTACTTACTTCAAAGAAGTTGGCAAGGGAGCGCTTATCGGTTTGGGTATTTTGGCCCTAATTATTGGTGGATTTAGCGTCGGTGGCCTTGGTTCAGCTAATAACGCTCAGGCGCCACAGGTTTCGGCTTCGGTCGACGCATCGGCATCGCCGAGCCCATCATCATCTAGTGCCCGCAGTTGCTCGGTGGCTGAGCTGGCCGCCGACCCACGACTGGCAAAGCTCTCAGGCGTGGTGATCAATTCAGCAACCGATGAGGTCCTCTTCGATCGCAACGCAAATGTGCCCGCCTCTACCGCATCGGTGATGAAGACTCTGACTGCGGCCGCCGCGATACTCACCCTGGGGCCAAATTATCGAGTTGAAACTAGGGTCTATCAGGACGCGACTGACCCGGGAACAATTATCTTGGTCGGCGGTGGTGACCCAACCCTTTCGAAAACCGCAGCCGGAAAGCAGTCGGTTTACGTCGATGCACCAAAGCTGTCAACTTTGGCGCTGAATGTAAATAAGAAGCTTGCGGCAACGCCAATCACAAAAATCATCGTCGACGCCACCTTGTTCAGCGGTCCTACCTGGGAACCTTCTTGGGAGAAGTCAGAGTTGACTGAAGGCTACATGTCAGAGGTCACCGCACTGCAGGTTGATGGTGACCGTGCAAATCCTGCTGCTGAAACTTCACGCCGGTCAACCTCGTCGGTGATGAATGCCGGCAACGCATTCAAGAAAGCACTTGGCGCAAACGCTGCCGGAGCCACTGTGGTTGCCGCGGCAATGCCAAGCGACGCGTCGCAGATTGCCAGCGTTTCAAGTCAACCAATCAGTAAGTGGATCACGCACATGTTGCAGGTCTCTGACAACACACAGGCCGAGGCTTTGGCAAGGCTTGTGGCACTTGATCAGGGTCTTAGCGGGTCATTCGCTTCAATAGACGCGGCTATCAAAAAAGCAGTTGCTCCACTGGGATTAAATCTTTCGGGAATGTCAATTCGCGATGGCTCAGGACTAAGTGATTACAACGCGGTTTCACCAACCGTTTTCGCGAAGCTAATGCAGTTGGTAAATAAACCTGGTTCAGGAATTGATTTGATACGACAAGGTCTTCCTGTTTCGGCAGAGTCGGGCAGCCTGGCTGATCGATTCAAGGGAGATAACATTGACGCAGCAGGTCACGTCTTTGCAAAGACCGGCTGGATCAAAAAGGGTTACACCTTGGCTGGAATCATCAACGCTAAGGACTCAACCACTTTGACCTTTGCCGTTTATGCCTTGGGCGATGTTAAGGCCGATGCTAAACAGGCAATCGATAACCTAGTCACCGGTTTCTACCGATGTGGTGACCAGCTTTCAAACCAGTAACAACAAGTAGCAACGAACAAAGGAAAAGCAATGGCGCTTACTGAAAAAGACCTTCTAGCTAAGGTCCCAACCGGCTTATACATCAACGGTAAGTGGGTGAGCGGGCACGGTGAAAAGCAAATCACCGTTGAAGACCCCGCCACAGGTAAGCCTCTGCTTGAAATCGCTAACGCAACTGCTGAAGACGCTCTTGCTGCGCTAACCGCTGCAGACGAGGCACAGGCCAAGTGGGCCAGAACCCCTTCGCGCGAGCGAGCAGAGATTCTGCGACGCACTTTTGATTTGGTGCGTGATCGTGCAGAGGAATTTGCCATGCTCATCTCTCTTGAGATGGGAAAACCACTTGCCGAAGCTCGCGGCGAGGTTACCTATGGAAATGAATTCTTGCGCTGGTTCAGCGAAGAGGCCGTCCGGATTACCGGTCGATACAACTCAAACCCAGAGGGCACCGGAAAAATCCTGATTGCCAAGCGTCCAGTTGGACCGGCATTCGCCATCACACCTTGGAACTTTCCGCTGGCAATGGCCACCAGAAAGATTGGCCCGGCGCTAGCTGCTGGTTGCACAATCGTGGTCAAACCGGCCGAGCTAACCCCGCTAACGACACTTATGCTGGTCAAGACTTTCGAAGAGGCTGGAGTTCCCGCCGGTGTGATCAACGTGATTACCACCTCAACTTCTTCGGCAACATCGGGTCCACTAATTGCCGATCACCGGTTACGTAAAATCACCTTCACCGGTTCAACTTTCGTTGGGCGCAAGTTGATTCAGCAGGCGTCAGAGCGTGTGTTGCGCACCTCAATGGAACTTGGTGGAAACGCACCATTCTTGGTATTCGAAGATGCAGATGTAGATGCTGCGGTGTCTGGAGCAATGCTTGCCAAGATGCGAAACATAGGTCAGGCCTGCACGGCTGCCAACCGATTCATCGTGCACGACTCAATTGCTGAAGAATTCGGCACTAAGTTTGCGGCCAAGATGGGTGAACTGAATCTTGGTCGAGGTATTGCCGATGGAACCACCTGTGGTCCGGTAATCAACCAGGCTGCTCAAGACAACATGGAGCGACTAGTTGCGGCAACGGTTAGCGAGGGTGGTGACGTGCTGGTTGGTGGAGAATCACTCGCGGGTGATGGTTACTTCTTCAAGCCAACCGTGCTTGATAACGTCTCGGCGGATTCCACGATCTGGAAAGAAGAAATCTTTGGGCCAATCGCTCCAATCGTTCGCTTCAAGAGTGAGGAAGAGGCCGTGCGTTTGGCCAATGACACCGAATACGGCTTGGTTTCTTACGCCTACACCAGCGACGCCAAGCGCCAGCTGCGTTTGATTGAAAGCCTGGACACCGGCATGACCGGAATCAACTCAGGATTGGTATCTAACGCAGCAGCGCCATTTGGAGGCACCAAAGCTTCAGGAATGGGCCGCGAAGGTGGACTTGAGGGCATTGACGAATACCTTGAGGTCAAGTACGCCTTCATTCCGGATCCGTTTGCCTAGAGGCGAGTTCGCCTAACTAGGCTTGGCGTATGTCGCTGAATTTTGTGGATTCCAGCACGGGTCAAGCCGTTGGTTCAACTTCGTTAGCCCGTACAGTACTGCTTGCTGCAACAAAAGACATAGACGCCGAGTTATGCAACAAAATTCAGCAGGTCAAGAACTGGCGCAAGGAATATCTGGGCGTCTATCGAGCGCTGACCAAAACCGAGTTTTACCAAGAGCAAAATGGTTTAGAAATTGCGCACCTGGGACTGGAATTGCTGGCTAGGTCAATACACGATGATTCAGGACGCAACCTGGCCGAAATCGTAGAAGCCGGTTGGGTTGGTGACGCCCAGGTAGAAACTTTCATAATCAGCGGAACTTCCCCAATCAGGCCACTTTCTGTGTCAGGAATTTCTTCGCTAACCGATGCCGCCCAGATTTGGTCCCATGAAAAACTTGCCGAACCAGGTCTGGTTGGGTCCTTCAAATTTCTGGATGCTCACAAAAAACTTCCAATTTCGATGGACCTGCTAATTGCTCTTGCCGGTGCAGCTGAGTACGCACCAACCAAACACTGGCTAGGCGCGGGCGGAACCGTGGCTGTTGTTGCAAGAAAAAACACCCAGCGTTGGCTTGACTTAATTGCTCATGCCAGAAATAGTGCCGGTACTCTCTTGGTGCCCGTGCTGAAGAGCCGGGTGCCGTTGGATGCAATTTCACTCACCGATGAGGCCATCGCACAAAATGCAGGTCTGGATATTTGTGATGACGCAGAAGCCTTAGCCGGCTGGGTTGCTGCACTATCCATGACGCGAAAGGAACGAATTGTTCTTGGGCAGTACGCCTATGCCCCCGGGGCAAAACATATTCTTGTTCAAGCGGTCCAAGATGCTTTAGCTGCAAAAGTTTGCGCCAAATTACCAGCAAATCGAGTTGCTCTTGCTTGGCTAGCAACGCCAACTGATTCAACGGCTGTGCCGGCTGAAGTTTTGCAAGATGCGCTAAACCGATACGCCTCAAGATCCTGGGGTACAAAACTTCGCGATCTGATGCTGGGCATGCGCAAAACTAACGGCCAATTCTTTGACACTCGGTTTGGTGAAAAACTTGCCCTGATTGATCCGACTTCCACCGTCCAGGGGTCCAGTTACGCACTGGCCAAACGCTCGCAAAGGTGGCGAGCTTATTTGGCAAACAGTCAGGGAATAAAGGTCTCCTACGCAATCGCACCACCGGCACGCACTGAATCGGTGTTTAGTTTCAAACTCTTGAGGGCAACCTTCAGGGGAGCTCCAGCTTTTGGGGTTCAGGCATTTGGCGTCGACGATGCCGCCGTTGCGGCGACCGCCTTGCTCATCAGGGATCTACACGGGCCGATGCCTCATAGAGGGTCAACGGCGCTGCACACAGAAAGCGCCATCCACGGTGGTCTCTGGCGCATGATTTATTTGCCGAAATCGGTTTGGAATAAGGCCACGCTGATTGGCTGGCTAGGGCTGTTTAGCCGAAAATAAGTGAATGAATTTTGCTGCTCGACCGCTAGTCTTTGTTTACCTAGTGTTAACTTTCCGTTTCTAATGTGAACAACGTATTTTCAGAAATTTTCCCTAAGTTTCCTAAACGGTCATAATTCAGAAAGGATCCCGTGGATCCAATACTCATCGTTGCGTTGGTTGTCGGCCTCGCACTTTTCTTTGACTTCACTAACGGTTTTCACGACACTGCAAATTCAAGCGCTACGGCAATTGCTACAGGAGCCTTGAAGCCAAAGACCGCTGTCTTGATTGCAGCCATCATGAATTTTGTGGGAGCGTTTCTTTCCACTGCGGTAGCCAAAGCTATTTCCGTTTCCTTGATCAACGAGGGAATCGATATCGGTCCGGAATTGGTCTTCGCCGGTCTCACCGGTGCAATTTTATGGAATCTCACTACCTGGCTTTTGGGTCTTCCGTCATCTTCATCCCACGCTTTGTTTGGTGGTTTGGTTGGCGCAGCTTTGGCATTTGCAGGTGTGGCCGCCATCAATTTTCCAGCTGTGCTGGAAAAGGTTGTATTCCCGGCTTTGTTTGCCCCGGTAATCGCCGGACTTGCCGCTTTCCTGGCAACTCGCATCGCATACCTAATGACAGCTCGTTCGCAAAGTTCTCGCAAGGCAACCGGAATTGGCACGGGTCGCTCAAACTTCAAAGTGGGGCAGGTCTTCACTTCATCACTCGTAGCTCTCTCGCACGGAACAAATGACGCACAAAAGACGATGGGTGTGATTACTTTGGTTTTGGTTGCGGCTGGCCTTCAGCCAACCGGCGACCATGTAGAGTGGTGGGTCATTATCTCAGCCGCCACCGCGATTGCTGTTGGAACCTACATGGGTGGGTGGCGAATTATCAAGACTATGGGTTCCGGTCTTGCAGAGATCAAACCAGCACAAGGACTTGCCGCCGAGGTGGCGACTGCATCAACTATCCTCGCTTCAAGCAACCTAGGTTTTGCACTTTCTACAACTCAGGTTGCATCCGGCGGTGTCATGGGTGCTGGTCTTGGACGTAAGGGCGGTGCAGTGCGTTGGAACAAGGCAGGACAGGTAGTAACTGGTTGGTTGTTCACTCTGCCAGCAGCGGGTGCTGTCGGCGCGCTTTCCGCGTTTCTTGTGATGTCTGGACCGTTTGGAATTATTGCTGACCTGATTTTGGTAGTTTCCGTTTCAATCGCAATCTTCCAAATTTCTCGCCGCAACCGCATTAACCACAGCAATGTATTGAGCGAAGTCGAGGGTGCATCTGAAGTAATTGCCTCTCCTCGCCAGGTTAGAAAAGCTGCTGCGGAAGCAAAGAAAAAAGCTTCAAAGAAAGTGACCGCAAAAAAGGCGCCAAAGAAATCGGCGGCCACTAAGTCAAAGGGTGGAAAGTAATGATTAACTGGAACAGCCTAATTTTGGTAGCCATTGTGGCTATCGGCTCATCTGTTGGTTTGGTAACTGTTTTCTCGCTTGGCATGCGCCTGCTAACCAATGCTCAGAACATTAACCAGCACACCAAGAAAAAAGATGGTGTCAAGGTCTCCGAGGCAATCAACCGAATCGGTGCATATCTAATGTTCACAATATGTGGATCAGCGGTGCTTTACGGCATCTACCTGATCGTGCCCTACTTCCACCTAGACAAGTAGGAAAAATTGTCACTGAAAACCCCGGCCATGGACCGGGGTTTTCGCTTTACTGGCAAGATAGAGGCATGGCTACCGAAAAGAAAAAGAAATACGTATTGCTCACCGGCAAAGACGACGCTGCATTTTGTCAGCGAGTCTCCGACCGCATGGATGATGGCTACGAGCTCTATGGTTCACCGGCAATCACCTTCAATATTTTCAAGCGCCACCCAGTTGTGGCTCAAGCGTTGGTTCTAAAAAAGAAGCCAGCTCGCAAATCTTCGAAAAAGTAATCACAAAAATTTACTCATGGTGAATCCAATTGTCACTCCGCTTTCCGAACTAAAGAAGCGCTCTAGCTCAAAGTGGCGAAGATTTGCTCCTGACGTCCTACCCATGCACGTAGCCGAGATGGACTACGACATTGATGAGGGCATCAAGAAAATACTGCTTGAGAAAGTCTCTAATTCCGACCTTGGCTACACCGGTCCGATGCCAGAGGTGGCCGATGGTTTTGTGAAGTTCGCAGAGAGGCTCTGGGGTTGGCGCCCTGATGCCAAGCAAGTCCGGCTTTCAACCGATGTTGGAGTTTCGGCGGTTGAAATCTTTCGAGCACTTGGTAATAAAGGTGACGGCGTCGTAATCAACTCACCGGTCTACCACTCATTTTTTGATTGGATTGCTGAAGTAGAAATGCTGGTGCACGATGTGCCACTGGTTAGAGCCGCAACTGATTGGCAACTAGATTTAGTCGCGCTAGAAAACGCATTCAAACTAGGTCCTAAGTTTTATCTAATTTGCAACCCGCATAACCCATTGGGCAAGGTCTACACTCAAGCAGAACTTGCTACCGTCGCGGATTTAGCAAAGCACTACAACGTGACCGTGATTAGCGACGAAATTCACGCACCGCTGACCTACGTCAACACCGATTTTGTTCCCTACCTAAAGGTTTCTCAGTCTGCCAAGGAAACTGGAATCTGCATTACAGCTGCCAGTAAATCTTTCAATCTTGCTGGCCTCAAGGCGTCAATTATCGTTACTGATGCCGCACAAATGCACGAGCGGTTAGCCAAGTTGCCTGCGGCACTTCACTGGCGATCTGGCCTATTGGGCGCTTTTGCTATGGCAGAGGCATTCAGCAATGCGGGGTCGTGGCTTGATTCGGCGATTTCGGCAAATCTTGAATCACGCGAACTGTTGAGTCAACTGGTTGCTGACCAGCTGCCCAAGGTGAAGATGTGGATTCCAGATGCCGGTTATCTAGCTTGGTTAGACATTTCAGAATTGAATCTTGGCGATAATCCGGCGGCCAAAATCCTCAGCGAACAAAAGGTTGCCTTTGTACCTGGACCTGACCACGGCGAGGACTACAAAGATTATCTGCGGATCAACTTTGCCTGCCACCCCGACTCACTTAGGCGAGCCGTGCTGGCACTTGCCGCCTACGCAAACTAAATTCCTACTTCAGCGCCTGCTTCAGGTCAGCAATTAGGTCGTCAACGTTTTCAAGGCCCACCGATAGGCGCACCAAGTTTGGGGTAATTCCCATTTGCAATTGAATCTCAGGGCCAAGGCGGCGGTGAGTTGTTGATGCCGGGTGAGTAATCAACGACTTGCTGTCTCCAAGGTTGTTCGAGATGTCGATTACCCGCAAAGCATTCATGAACTTAAAGGTTTTCTCTTTGTTGCCTTTGATCTTGAAGCCAATTGTGGTGCCACCACCGCGCATCTGCTTTTTGGCAAGCTTGTAGTTCTTGTCGCTCTTTAGGAATGGGTAAGAAACCGATTCAATTTTCTTTTCGTTGGATAGGAATTCCGCTACCTTTAGCGCATTCGATGCCATGCGCTCAACCCGCATTGTCAAGGTCTCGAGCGATTTGAGCATCACCCAGGCGTTGAAAGCACTCATGCTTTGTCCGGTGTGACGCGTGAACGGAATTACCGAATTCTTTATGTAGTCCTTAGAGCCCAAAATCGCGCCGCCCAGCACGCGGCCCTGTCCGTCGATGTGCTTGGTTGCCGAATACATCACAACATCTGCCCCAAGTTCCAGAGGCTTCTGCAGAACTGGGCTGCCCATCACGTTGTCGACAATCACGGTTGCCCCAACCTTGTGGGCAAGATCGCTGACCATGCGAATGTCAACGATTTCCATCATTGGGTTGCTGGGTGACTCAATAAAGACAACTTTGGTTGGCTTGGCTAGCGCGTCCGCCCATTTCTTTTTGTCATTGCCATCCACCAATTCAATCTCTACGCCCCAGGCCGGAAGAATTTCATTCAGCACGACGTAGCAGGAAGAGAACATTGACATGGAGGCAACTATGCGGTCCCCGGCTTTGACCAAGCAGGCCACCGACGAAAACATCGCAGACATTCCGGTAGCGGTAGCAAAACAAGCTTCTGCACCCTCCAGGGCAGCCAGACGCTCCTCAAACATTGCGACGGTTGGATTTGAGAACCTGCTGTAGAGATGGTGAGCGGTTTCTTCTTTGAACGCAGCCTCTGCCATCTCTGCAGAGTCGTAGGTAAAGCCGCTGCTTAGGTAGAGAGCCTCACCAGTTTCACCGAACCCACTTCGTGACAGGCCGGCGCGAAGCGCAAGGGTATCGGGGTGTAATTGCCAGTTTGGCTTTTTACCATCGAAAGGATCTTGATAACCCCATGGGCGTGTGCGCTGTGTCATTCAACCAACAATATCGCATCCGGGGACTAGAACGAAGTGCTTGGCAAATCCTTTTCATCGTCGGTGATGCCTCTGATGATTCTAGAAACCACGTGAGATACCTCAAGCCCAACGCCAAAATTTGGAGCCTGGCCAAACACGGCTCTGGTTGCCAGGCCGGATTCTGTGTGCCCGGGACGAGCATCCAGCCATCTAATGCCAAGCTTCTTTAGTTCTTTGCTGGCAGCATTCGCGTAGCCAAGCAGAGCGGTTTTACTAGCTGAATAGGTGGCGAGACCTGCCATTGGGTTCTCGGCAATCACTCCGCTGATCGACACTACAAACGGGGCTTTGCCAGAATCACTTGATGCTTTCAGCTTTGAAATCAGTTGGCTCACCAGATTTATTTGACCAAGCGCATTGACTTCAAACAGTTTGCGTCGAACCTCAGGTGGAGTATCGGAAATTGGACCAAAGGCTACCAGGCCGGACGCCAACACGATACCGTCAAGAGATTCGGGAATTGAAGTGAGGTAATTAGCCAGCGTGTTGATTGAATCCTGATTCTCTAGATCCAAAAGCAATCGCTGAGCAAGATCGGCCCGCAATCTTGCCGAAGTCTCTGGACTTCGAGCCGTACCAAAAACGGTTGCTCCCGCTTCAATTAGTTGATTGCAAAACTCTGCTCCGAAGGCCCCGTTCGCCCCAACCACTAGAACTGATGATCCTGATAATGCCACCACGACTGTGCTCCTTTGCTTGGTCTAACCTTATGACATGAAAACAATCGGCAAGCCCGCGCTTTTTGCCGCGACCTTGGGTCCGGTCCAATCGGTGCTTGGTTGGGTAATTGCCGGCGCTCTTTGGCCAGGCTACGATCCAATTCGCAAAACCATCAGTGATTTGGCTGCAGATGATTCACCGGTGCAATGGATTCAATCTAGCTTTTTCATCTTGGGTGGAACTCTAAGTTTGATTGCGGCAATTTACGCCAGAAGTTTTGCCATGCCGGGGCGAGTGGTAATTTTTCTCGGCGGCGTGGCAACCTACGGCTTTACTTACTTCACCACCCCCAGCCAAGACAGCTCATCTGAAATGCATCGGGTATTTGCGATCATTTCTTTTGTTTTGTTCTCGGCCTGGCCGCTATTTTCAATGAGAATCTCAGGGAGCTACCCTTGGGTGCTTCGACCGGTTGGGGCAATTGTTGCCACCCTGGGCTTCACCGTGATTTCCCTGTGGTTCCTGAGCACATGGACCAACCCAGAAGCCACCAACGTGGGGCTGGTGGAGCGAATAATTGCGACTGCGCAGACTACTTATTTATCGGCAGTTATTTGGATTGCCTGGCTGCACGCCAAACGTTCCTGACTTTTCGTTTTTCCCCTGAATACTTATAACTATGTCTGTTGCGCAATCTCCGGTTCAAACCAGGCAGATTCGCACCGATATTCAGGCGCTCAGAACAATTGCGGTAACGCTGGTAGTTCTCTTTCATCTTTGGCCCAATAGACTCTCCGGCGGTTTCGTTGGGGTAGATGTATTTTTTGTAATCTCGGGTTTCCTAATTACCAAGCACCTAATCCAAGAGGTTCAGGACGGGCGCTTCAGCATCACGGGTTTCTGGGCCAGGCGAATAAAAAGACTGCTGCCCGCATCGTTCACAGTTTTGGGAGCCACAGCCGTTGCGGTGGTGCTGTTCGTGCCGGTGTCCCTATGGGAGCAGTGGTTGCAAGAAATTCAGGCCTCTGTTTTCTATTTCCAAAACTGGTACCTGGCTGCCGACGCGGTGAATTATTTGGCCCTGGCTAACCAATCTTCACCGGCACAGCATTTTTGGTCGCTATCAACTGAAGAGCAGTTTTACTTTGTCTGGCCCTTGCTGGTGGCCTTAGCTTTATTGATTACAAAGCGAATGGTCAAACTAAATGTTTCGAGTCGCAGAGTTTTACTGGTTATTTTCTCTACTGTCACGGTTCTGTCCTTCAGCTACTCCCTATATCTGACTAACACTGATCCAGCGGTTGCCTACTTCTCAACACCGGTACGCGCGTGGGAATTTGGAATAGGCGCAATAGCGGCATTCTTGAGACCAATCCAGAGCAGCGTGACTAAAACTGTTTTGGCGCTGACTGGTTTGCTGGCTATTTTTAGTTCAGGTTTGGTCATCACAAACCAGACCCCGTTTCCTGGTGTTGCTGCACTGGCTCCTACGGTGGGCACTTTTCTTGTAATAGTTGCGGCAATCGATACCGGTATTGTTTCAAGAATCTTGGGATTGAAACCCCTGCAGTGGGTTGGTGACAAGTCCTACGCAATCTACCTGTGGCATTGGCCCATTTTGATCGGTGTTCCGTTTGTCACCCACTCAGCTTTAACCACGATGCACAAAATCTGGATTGTGATAGCAACCTTGGTCTTGGCCTGGGCTACCGAGCGACTGATTGAAAAACCAATCTCAAAAATGCAGGTCAAAAAGTTCAAGGTCTTTGCTCTCACTGCCACGACTTCTGTATTGATTGCCTCACTCGCCGGTTTGGCTGTCAACTTGGGCAACCAGCGAATTGCTCAGGAGTTGGAGTTTGGCAAGGTTGGCCAAGTTGCCAGTCACGAGTGTTTTGGTGCCGCTGCTCGAATTACAACGGATTCAGATTGCAATAATTCCTCACTTGAGGGAATCTACCCATCGCTAACGGTGGCTGCATCGGATACGCCAACCTTGCCAGATGATTGCTTTTCCGTTACCCGTGAACAAACGGAAGCAAGTTTCTGCGCCCTTGGTTCGCGAACTGGCTCTGTCCGAGTTGCGGCAGTAGGAGACTCACACTTGGCGCAATTTGCTGGGGCGCTTAATGTTTTGGCCTTGAGAAATAATTGGCAACTTGATCTTTATGCCAAGGGTGGTTGCCCATTCACCTATGCCGTCCGAAAGCACGATGCTTTGCTCACCAAGAATTGCCCAATCTGGGTCGCTAACGCTGCGGCAAGGCTTGAGAATTCAAAGTACGAAGTTGTAATCACCTCGCAGCGTGCTGGAGTTGACTGGGTTGCCGGCAAGGTCTCCGCTGTGAAAGACCTTTCAAGGCTTTGGAATCAACTTTCGGCCAACGGTAATCGGATAATTGCAATCAAAGACAGCCCAAATCCTGGCAAAAACATTGTTGCCTGTTTATCGACTGGCGCGGAGTGTAATTTTTCAAGATCCAGCGGCTTGAAATTTGATCCACAGGTTGAAGCAGTTGCCAACTCTCCAGAGGTGCGACTGATTGACCTTGACGACATCTATTGCGAGCCGGCAAATTGCCTCGCCGTTATCGGTAACGTCGTTGTGTACCGCGACGACAATCACTTGACAGACACCTTTGCCAGAACACTCGCCCCGGTAATTGAGTCCGAAATTTTTGGCGCGCTAACCGGAAAATGAAAAATCCCAGTCTCATTGACTGGGATTTTTACATGTAGGCCCCGTGGGGATCGAACCCACGACCCTCGGATTAAAAGTCCGATGCTCTAACCAACTGAGCTAGAGGCCCACGCCTCGTAAACGAGACATTGCCGCAAAGCAACCTGACTAGTCTACCAAGCGAGGTTGGATTGGAAGTTCCTTAGAGGATTTGGTTGGCCACTCAACTACCAGCATGGCCGCGACCATCACGACCCCACCTAAGACGGTCTTTAGCCCAAGCACCTCTTGGCCCACAAGCACGGCAATCACAGCGGTCCAAAGCACCTCAGTGGTTAGGAAGATCGCCACCCTTGACGGGTCCATGATGCTCTGCGCCCAGGTTTGTACCAAGAATGCAACCGCGGTTGAGAATACGGCCGTGAAAACCACAGCGAACCAGCCATTGGCATCTACTGGCGGGTCGTAATCGCCATCCAAAAAGGCGCCTGCCCAGCTGTACAGTGCCACCATTGCAAGCTGAATCAAGGTCAAGGCATAAACATCTTTCCCCGGGCTCCAGACGCTCAAGCCAACGATGTGACCGGCGAACAGCAGGGCACACAGCACAATCCACAACTGATTGACGTCTACGCTGAATCCATTTAGGGTCAGCAAACCAAGTGCGCCAAGAGCCAGAACAATTCCGATAACCAGTTGCTTATTGATCTTGTTGCCGAACATCAGCCAACCCAAGAGCGGGGTCAGCACAACATAGAGACCGGTTATGAATCCGGTGATTGCGGCGGTGGTTAGTTCCAAACCGATTGTCTGGGTGATGTAACCTCCCGACAGCAACGTGCCAAGCAGTACACCGTGCTTAAGTAACTTGCCATCAATCGCCTTGAGGACGCTTGGTCGGAATGCAATCATCACCAATACAGCCAGGGTGAAACGGATTGCTAAAAAGTCATTGAATGGCTGAGCCGCAATGGCGTCTTTCATCACTACGAAAGCTGCGCCCCAGGCAATTGCCACGGCAAGCAGCGCAATTGCTGCCCAGGTTGTTTTTTTCATCCTGCCAGCCTAACCGACGCTGATTTTTTATTTCTTAGTCAGTGCTGCGTTCTTTGCCATTGAGGGGAATACCAGCCCGTGCATCGGCCAAACTGACCACCAGTATGCGTGTCCCAATAGACCTTTTGGCGCATAGATTGCCACCTGGGTCAGAATTGTCCCACCGGTTTCAACATCTTCCTCCAGCCCAAACTCCAACCAGGCCAAGCCTGGCATTTTCATTTCGGCGCGCAGGCGCAAAAGTTTGGGTCTAATGATTTCCTCAACTCGCCAAAAATCAAGCGCGTCACCAACTTGCAATTGGTTTGGGTCTCTGCGTCCTCGTCGCAATCCCACTCCACCAAAAATTTTGTCGATAAATCCGCGAACCTCCCAAGCCCAGGTCGCTAGAGAGTAACCGTTGTCACCACCGATAGCTTCTACGCGCTTCCAAACATCTTCAATTGAATCAGGGGAGTGCACGATGCGAACATCGCGATACAAAGTTCCACCGGCCCAATCGGGGTCAGTGGGTAGCGGCTCAGATGGAGTCCAAGGAACAGAGGCATCGCTCCATCTGGTTTCTACGCGGGCATCTTTGATTTTGGTAAGCGCAAGTTGCACCGCGCGCTTGAATGGAGTCAGCCCGCCTTCCGGATCTGGAATTAGACCACGAATGCTGTCGTCGGCGGCGACCACCTCATTCTTTAGGCTGGCTACCAGACGCTTTGCCAGTGTGTAGGGAACCGGAGTAACCAAACCAACCCAGCCGCTCGAGAGCCTTGGGGTAAGCACTGGAACCGGAATGATAATTCGCCTTGGCAATCCGGCAGCTTCTGCGTATTGCTGCATCATCTCTTTGTAGGTGAATATTTCTGGCCCACCAATATCAAATACTCCCGAGATGGTTGGGTTAATGCTTGCGGCACCCACCAAATATCTCAGCACGTCGCGCACCGCGATGGGTTGAATGCGCACGTTGACCCACTTTGGAACGGTCATGATTGGCAGGCGCTCGGTCAGGTAGCGCAACATTTCAAAAGATGCCGAACCAGAACCAATCACCACTCCGGCTCGCAGTTCAATTGTTGCTACTCCGGACTCGCGCAAAATCTTTCCAGTCTCGGCCCGGGCCTGCAGGTGCGGAGACATAACTTCGTTTGGCGCGATGATTCCGCCTAGGTAAACAATTCGCTTGACGCCCAATGCTTTAGCCGCCTCACCAAATCCCTTTGCCATATCGCGTTCTTCTTGCTCGAAGTTGTCTTTAGACATCAACGCGTGCAACAGATAGTAGGCAACGTCAACACCTATCATTGCCTCGGCTAGGACATCGGGGTTATGGGCATCACCCTCGGAGACTTCAACCTGGTCAATCCACGGGTGGTATTTCAATCGATCGGCATTGCGGGCAAGAATTCGAACTCGATAACCATGCTTGAGCAGTTCCACGATTAGGCGACCACCAATGTAGCCGGTGGCTCCGGTGACCAGGCAGAGCGCAGGCTTTCCGGATTCGTTCTTCAGTAGGGGAAGGCCTTGGCTCACCGATGAGTTCATGGCTCTAGATTACGCCGTAGCGCTCCACAGAAACTATCTTTCTATTCTCGCCATCATCCTTTGTGGTCAGATGAATAACAATCATCTCGGCTGGCTTCAAAGTGGTTCCCTCTTGCAGTTGATCCCTATGGGCTGCCGACGCATGCTTCGCTAGTGTTTCAAAAATTGTAGGGAGAGCCGGTCGGTGTGAGCAGATCACCGATGCCCGGCCATATTCGATTATGTCGTTGATGACGTTCTTGGTGCGCTTGGGGCCTTTTTTATTGCCGAGCTCGCTTAGTTGAGAGCGCTCGATGATTTTTAGTTTTCTCTTCTTGGCGTACGGCAAAACTGTATTTAGGCATCGAGACCACGGGCTGGTAATTACTCTCTTGGGTGCAAAGGCACCAAGTAACTTAACCAACTGTTTTGCCTGGGCGTACCCCTCGGGCAAGAGTGGTCGCTTGCCATCATCAATTGCCTCACCATTCATCCAGTCGGTTCGGGGTGTTGCTTTGGCATGCCGCAAAACAATTAGCGGCTTGGTTCTCAATTGTCCGCGCTTATAGATAGCCAGAAGTTCGTCCAGCACTTCGCTATCGAATTCATAGGTAAGAAGCTTTCTAGCTTCCTCTGGGGTGCGCCACTCAACGCTTTCGACCTCTTCAGAGGGCTTGAACTTTGATTTGGCAAGTGCCGCTGGAGTTACTCGCGCAGCCCAGTAGTGAACTTCTTTTGGTGTGCCGCTAGGAATTTTGTAATTCACAATTTTCAAACGTGGCCCAAGTTTAATCTTGAGTCCGGTTTCTTCAGCAATTTCTCTAACGGCAGTAACCGGTAGCAACTCACCTGGATCGACTTTGCCCTTGGGCCAACTCCAGTCATTGTGGCGATTGCGATGAATCAGTGCCACTAGAAGTTTGCCTTTTTCTTCGCGCCACAGAATGGCACCGGCTGCATAAATTGTCATTAGATTCGAACGTTGCGCTTGGCGTGTACTTCTTTCATGATTTGATCCTGCAGATCAATCAACAAGTTTCCGTTTGCATCTACCTTGTGACGGGTCCAGTTGCCATCCTCGGCCAGATACCAAGACGCAACGGAATCGCTCATTGCTGTTTCGAACAGCGAGTTCAATTCACGAATGTGATCCGGTTGCGAGAGGCGAACCAGAGCCTCAACACGGCGGTCTAGGTTTCTGTGCATCATGTCGGCAGAGCCAATGAAAACAGCGGGGTCGCCGCCACCGGCGAAAGCAAAAATTCTTGAGTGCTCTAGGTAACGGCCGAGCACCGATCGAACCTTGATGTTTTCACTTAGCCCAGGTACGCCCGGTTTCAATGCGCACATTCCACGCACCAAGATTTCTACGGGCACGCCCGCGTTTGAGGCCTTGTATAGCGAATCAATAATCTGCTCATCAACCAGCGAGTTGACCTTGATTCGAATCCGGGCATCCTTACCGGCTAGCTTGTTGGCAATCTCTTGCTCAATGCGGGCCGTTAGCCCTTCGCGAACTCCGTTTGGCGAAACCATCAAGGACTTGAATTCTGCCTCTGGTGCGTAGCCGGATAGCTGGTTGAACAGCTTGGTTAGGTCTTCACCGACAGATTCGCGCGAAGTAAGTAGACCGTAGTCCTCGTAGTAGCGTGCAGTCTTTGGGTTGTAGTTCCCGGTGCCCACGTGGCAGTAGCGGCGAAGCTGACCCTTTTCTTGGCGAATTACCAAGGCCAACTTGCAGTGCGTCTTCAAGCCGACGATTCCATAAACCACGTGCACGCCAGCCTGCTCAAGCTTGCGGGCCCAGGCAATGTTGTTTTGCTCATCGAAACGAGCCTTGATCTCAACCAGGGCCAGCACCTGCTTGCCAGCCTCGGCTGCCGCAATCAGTGCATCAACAATTGGTGAATCACCGGAGGTGCGGTACAGGGTCTGCTTGATTGCTAAAACCTTTGGATCTGCCGCAGCCTGTTCAACGAATGCCTGCACCGATGTAGAGAAAGACTCGTATGGGTGATGCATCAGGATGTCGCGCTGACGCATTGCCGAGAAAATGCTGACGTCTTTGTCTTCCACCGGTTGCAAGTAGCGATTAGTAATTACCTGGTGCGGTGGGTAGTGCAGATCGGCACGCTTGAGCGATGAAATTTCAAAAAGACCAGTCAGGTCAAGTGGTGATGGCAAGTGATAAACATCTTCATCGCTAATGTCCAACTCACGAATCAACAGCTCCAGAACCTCTGGGTTGATATCGTTGGCAACTTCAAGGCGAACCGGTGGACCAAAGCGGCGACGCAGCAATTCCTTCTCTAGCGCGAGCAAAAGATTTTCGCCCTCATCTTCGTCGACTTCAAGGTCTTCGTTGCGCGTAACGCGGAAGGTGTGGTGCTGCAAAACTTGCATGCCTGGGAAAAGTAAACCTAAGTACTCACCGATGATATCTTCGAGCGGAACGAATCGGGCGTCTTGAACTCCGCTATTGCCTGGGATGCGCACAAAACGGGGAAGCAGCGGTGGAACCTTGACGCGGGCAAAGTGTTCTTTATCGGTGTCTGGGTTTTTCAGGACCACAGCAAGATTCAGTGACAAGCCTGAAATGTAAGGAAAAGGGTGAGCAGGGTCTACCGCAAGCGGAGTCAGTACCGGGAAGATTTGGTTTTGAAAGTAGTCGTGTAGCAAAGAACGTTCAGAATCTTCCAGGTTCACCCAGCGCACAATGCGAATGCCTTTTTCTTTCATCGCCGGCTTGATGGTGTCAATGAACAGCTGAGCGTGACGCTCCTGCAGTCGGTGGGCTTCGCGGCTAATTTGGCTGAGCACCTCTTGCGGGGAAAGGCCAGAGCTTGAGGTCACTGCCAGTCCGGTGGCGATGCGGCGCTTGAGACCGGCAACGCGAACCATGAAAAACTCGTCAAGGTTTGAGGCAAAGATCGCTAGAAAGTTCACTCTTTCAAGCAAGTAAAGGTTTGGGTCTTCGGCCAGTTCCAAGACGCGCTGGTTAAACGCAAGCCAGCTGAGCTCGCGGTCAAGGTAGCGATTTGGGGCTAATTCGGTGCCGAAATCCGGCAACGAGATAGACATGGTTTCTTCTGAAGACATTCTTCAATCCTGCCACGCCCAGGTTGCTTGCCGGTAGCCGCAGTTTTACGGCCTGGTAAATGCCTTTCAGGGCATTCTTATGGGTGTTTTGCCTTTATTCGGAGACCGAATTGGTCAGGGAGTCGGCGTTTTCGTCGATGTTGAAGCGGTAACCCACGTTGCGCACTGTGCCAATTAGCGCCTCTAGATCGCCCAATTTGGCTCGAAGGCGGCGAATATGAACGTCAACCGTGCGGGTGCCACCAAAGTAGTCATAGCCCCAGACTTCGCTCAAGAGTTGTTCACGAGTGAAAACCCTGCCCGGGTGCTGGGCTAAAAAGCGCAGCAATTCAAATTCTTTATAAGTCAGGTCCAGTGGTCGTCCGTTTACCTTGGCCGAATAGCTTGCCTCATCAATGACCACCCCGGAGGCGTGAATCTTGTCGCTGCCCTCAACTTGCTTGGCTTTGCCAATCGCCAGCCGAATCCGGGCGTCCAGCTCGGCGGGCCCGGCGCCTTCAACCACAATGTCGGCGGCGCCCCACTCGGCGCTTACAGCGGCCAGCCCGCCCTCAGTGACCACCAAAATTAGGGGCGCACTGAGGCCGGTGGCGACGAGGATTTTGGCCAGTGACTTGGCTCCGGCCAGATCTCTGCGGGCGTCTAGAAAAATAAGGTCGTGACCCGGGGCATTTACAAGATTTGCGGGTTCCGCGGGGATCTGTCGTACCCGGTGGATTAGCAGGCCCAGCGCAGGAAGCACCTCTGATTCAGCTGTCGCTGACAAAACTAGAAGTTGAGCCATGATCTCTCCCAAAACGCTTGGCTAAAGTTTAGCCCTTTATTTATGCGGACTTAAGGCATGATTGCCTTGTGAAAGCGAAATGGGCCCAGATCATTATCATTTGGGCGTTGGTCGCCGCCGAAACTCTGATTCTGGTGATTGGTTTCAGCAGTGAGGGTCAAAACGTTGAGGCATCCTTTGGTGCCGTCTTGGCCGGATCAATAGCCACCGTCTCGCTGTTGCAACTGTTCCAAAACAACGCAGAGGGCTTCGTGCGCAAATTGGTTTACGTGGGTGGGGGAAGCTATCTGATTCTGGCAGTGGCCACCGCGTACCTTTTCTTGAAAGGTTAGACTTTAAACATGTTGCTAGCACTTGAGATTTTCTTTACCGGACTATTGGTCTTGGCTTCTTTGGCTATCGCGGGAGTTTCAGCGCTCGTGCTTTACAAGTTGTTCAAGGGTCAGAAATAGTTGTTCGTATTTCCTGAGGGGCTACCGCTGGAGCTCACTCCCTTCGCCTTCCTGGTTGGTAAATGGGAAGGTACCGGAATCATTAGTTACAAGCTGAATGACACCGATGAAGCGCCAATCGAGCGCGAGTTCAAGCAACGAATCGAATTTGCCCACGATGGTTCGAATGCCCTGACTTATGTTTCGTCGGCAGAACTAATTGATGAAGCGGGAACAATCCTGCCAAGCGAACTTGGCTACTGGAGAATTGCCCGACCAAGTGAATCAGCAGATCACGGGCCAGGCCTGATGATTGGCGTTGGTGAGAAGAGCCTGCAGACGCACGAAGATTTAGAGAAGCTTCGCAATAAAGAGGGTGGCTTTGATATTCAAGTTTCCGTTTTGCACCCTGGCGGAATGGCTGAGCTTTACAACGGAAAAATCAAGGGCGCTCGTGTAGACCTTGCCTCCGCTTACGGAACAGCTTTTGAAACTGCAAAAACCTACCGACACTCAACCCGCTTATTTGGGCTGGTAGAAAACGCCCTGCTGTGGGTTTGGGAAATTGCGCTGCCTGGTGCAGACCTAAAGCCCCACGCATCCGCGCGCCTCGAACGAGTGGAGTAAATCGTGAGCGCGGCTGAGCAAAACGCAAAAGAACATTTTGGTAACCCAAATATCGAGCAGCGCAACTTGGCCGCAGGCACCGCAGCAGTTGATTTGGGCGCTCGCGGAATAATCACAGTAACCGGACCAGATCGACTTGACTGGCTGCATTCGCTGCTTTCACAAAATCTCAAAAACCTTTTGCCCGGTGTTTCCGCCGAGGCTCTGCTGCTTGACCCCAACGGGCACATTGAACAGGTGATTCACTTTCTTGATGACGGCGAAACCTCTTGGTTGGTAATCGAGGCAGAAGGCCGCAAAAGTTTCTTGGCTTGGCTAAGCAAAATGATTTTCCGCATGAAAGTTGAAGTTGCCGATCGGTCAAGTGACTTTTCGGTGATTGGGCAAATCGGTGCTGGCATTCCACATGCCTATATTTCAAATGGCGTGGCTTTGATATGGCAAGATCCGTGGCCCGGAGTTGTCACCGGTGGTGTGCGCTACTCAATGGCACGACCAGCCAAGTGGCAGTGGACCGAATCACTTGTTGAAGTAAATAAAGTTGAAGCTGTTTTGGCTGAGTATGAAAAGGCTGGAACCATGGCCTACGACGCCTTGCGTGTTGCAGCTCATCGGCCGCGACAGCTAACCGAGGTAGATACCAAGGCATTGCCGCACGAGTTTGACTGGATGTCCACCGCGGTGCACATGTCCAAGGGTTGCTACCGCGGTCAAGAAACCGTGGCCAAGGTTCACAATCTGGGTCACCCACCGCGCCGACTTACTTTCTTGCACCTGGATGGTTCGGGTCATTTCTTGCCTTCTGCCGGTGATGAAGTTTTTGTGGTCGGAGAAAACGGCGTGGTTGAGGAGCGGTCGCGCGGACACGTCACTATTGCGGCCCAGCACTTTGAATCCGGTCCGATTGCGCTGGCGCTATTGAGTCGCTCGGTTCCGGAAGATGCACCGTTGGTGGTTCGCGGTGAAAGCGGCGAGATTGATGCGGCCCAAGAGGTGATTGTTCCAGCCAGCGCGGGTAAGGCGGCCAACCTACCCAAGCGCAATTTGTTGATGGGTGGAAAGCACTAGTGGCAATCAAGCCCGCAAAAGTTAATTGGACCGTCAGGACCTCGCTGCAGCGAGTTTTGGATTCGCTACCTTCGATCCTGCAAATCGTGGCCGCAGCAACTGCTGCCTATGCGATTGCGTATTTTCTTTTAGGTCACAAGAATCCAATCTTCGCGGTCACGGTAACTATTGCTTCACTTGGTTTCACCCGTGATGCCAGAATTCGCCGAGTGCTGCAGACAGCAATTGGCATGGTGGTTGGCATTGCACTTAGCGAAGTAATGCTGCTGCTTATCGGTGGTGGAATATGGCAGACCTCCATCGTCTTGCTGATTGCACTTATCGCGGCAAGATTCCTGTCGGGCACGGCAGCCTTTGCGTTGACCGTGGCTAGTCAGGCCATGCTGGTTTACATCATGCCCGCACCGGAGGGCGGAGCATTCATCAGAAGCCTTGATGGTGTGATTGGCGGATTGACTGCACTTTTGTTCACCGCATTTATTCCACGCGACCCAATGGGTTCGGCTTCTAAAGATGCCGGAAAACTATTTAGTGTTTTTCTTAATGCGGTTGACGCCCTTGAAGCCGCGGTGCGCACCGCCGATGTAAAAGTTGCCGACGCAGCTCTTGTTCGCGTTCGCGGATCACAACCCCTAGTTGATAACTGGCGCATGAGTTTAGACAGCGCAATCTCTGTCTCAAAGATTTCACCATTTATGAAAAAGCACCGCGAGGAATTAAGCGATCAGGTTCGCCTGATGCGCGGCATGGATTTAGCAACTAGAAACCTGCGAGTGGTCGTTCGCCGTGTTGACTTTTTAATTCGCGACGGAAAGCCGCGTGCCTACCTGGCCGATTTGTTCTCCCAAATTTCTGCGGCCACCGCTGTGTTGGCTAAGGGGCTTGAGGGCCCAGACGCACTTGCCGAGTCCAGAGCCATGTTGCTGGATGTTATTCACCAGCTTGATCCAAAGCGCTTTGGTATTGCTGATCAGCTCAGAGAGGCATCGGTGTTGCTGTTGCTTCGCCCGCTGCTGATTGATTTGCTGTGTGCCAGTGGCATGCGTGAGGACGACGCTCGTGCCGAACTTCCTGAGGTTTGAGCTTGCTGTGCCGTGCTTGCTCAAGCTAATTGGGTGCGACGGCCGACCATTCAATTGTCAGTTCGCCAAGGCGCCAGCGTTTGCGATCACCAATCAGTGGCCAACCAGCCGCCACCAATTGTTTGCAGGTTGAAACCCAACGCTGAGCGGCACTAAATGCACCAATTCCCGCGTTAGATTGCCAGGCCAAATCCAGCGCCTGCAGAAAATCATGAATCTTTTCGCCGGCAACGTTGTGGTGAATCAAAACCTTTGGCAAACGTTCGGCAATTTTGCTGGGCAAGTCCAACTCTGACAGTCGCAAAGAAATTGTGAAACTGATTGGTCCATTTTTATCCAGGGTCACCCAGCTAGATAACCTGCCAATCTCATCGCAGGTACCCTCAACCAAAATTCCACTGGCAGAAAGTCGCGACTGCATTTGCTGCCAAGCTGCTGCGACCTGGGATTCGTCATACTGGCGCAAAACATTGAAGGCGCGAATCACATCTGCCTGCTGTGCCAGATTTGCTGGCAGGGGAGTTTCAAATCCACCATGGGTAAAGTGCAGGTGTTCGTGCGCCACTGCAAGCCCACGCTCCACTCGTTCTCTATCTATCTCAATACCAACCACGTGTGTGTGCGAATTCACTTTGCGCAATCGTGAGAGCAGTTCAACCGCGGTAATTGGCGAGGCACCAAAGCCCAGGTCAACCACAATCGGTGTTGGAATTTGTCTGAGGAGCGGCTGGCTAGCAATGAAGCGATCGATGCGGCGAAGGCGATTGGGGTTAGTTGTTCCCCTGGTGATTGTGCCTATCGGCTTGCGTACTGCCACAGACACAATCTACCTCGGCCCGATAAGTCTCAAGCGGGCTCACGCTAAACTGGCTGGATGACTGCCAAATACACACTTATTCTTTTGCGCCACGGTAACTCGGTATGGAATCAGGAAAACCTGTTCACCGGTTGGGTGGACGTTGACCTTAGTGACCAGGGTCGCGCCGAGGCAAAGCGTGCAGGCGAACTGCTAGCTGAGTCGGGTCTAAAGCCAGATCTTCTTTACACATCTCGTTTGAAGCGTGCCATCAACACCGCGCACATTGCATTGAACGCTGCCGACCGCAGTTGGATTGATGTGCAGCGCGACTGGCGCTTGAACGAGCGTCACTACGGGGCACTGCAGGGCAAGGACAAGGCACAGACTTTGGCCGAGTACGGACCAGAAATGTTCCAGACTTGGCGCCGCAGCTTTGACGTGCCTCCGCCACCAATTGAAGACACCGATAAGTATTCGCAGGCCCACGATGAGCGCTACGCAGATCTTGGTGACAAGATTCCAAAGACCGAATGCTTGAAGGATGTGCTTGAGCGCATGCTGCCATTCTGGCTGTCTGACATTCAGCCATCGCTAAAGAGCGGCAAGACTGTTTTGGTTACTGCTCACGGAAACTCACTTCGCGCACTGGTTAAGCATCTTGATGGTGTTTCTGATGAAGACATCGCCGAGTTAAACATTCCAACCGGTATTCCACTGGTCTACAAGTTGGATGAAAACTTCAAGCCGGTTGTTGCCGGTGGCGAGTATCTAGATCCAGAGGCTGCAGCCGCTGGCGCTGCTGCAGTTGCTGCACAGGGTAATAAAAAATAAGTGAAATAAGAAGTAAAACGCTTTTATAAAAAAATGCCTCCCAATCCTGGGAGGCATTTTTTGGCTTATTCAGTCTCGGCCCATTCGCCCGTGGTTAGGTAACTAACCTTCGAGGAAATGTCAACCACGTGATCAGCGAAGCGCTCGTGGTAGCGGCTTGCCAAGGTCACATCCACGGTGAACATGGCGTTTTCTTTCCAGTCATCTCCAAGCACCACGTCAAATACGTGACGGTGCAATTCATCAACTCGGGCATCCTGCGCCTGGATTTCGCGCGCAAAATCTGCATCGGTGTTTTTTAGAAGTTCAACAACCTGCTTGGCAAGTTTTACATCTAGTTGACCCATCTCGGCGAAGGTACCGGCAAGCGATGCAGGAACCGCTGAGCCTGGAAAGCGGTAGCGAGCAATCGCGGCGATGTGACCGGCAAGGGCACCCATGCGCTCAAGCGAGGCAGAGATTCGAAGCGCCGAAACCAGAACGCGAAGATCGCGAGCAACAGGAGATTGTTTCGCCAGGATCTTGATAACGAGCTCATCAAGAGCCAGCGCCTTGTTGCCGGTAGCGTCGGCGATCGCAATTGCTTCATCGGCCAGGGTGGCATCTGAGGTGGTGAAAGCCTTTGAAGCCTTCTCGATCACTCTGGCCGAGTCTGAGGCAATCTCAACTAGGCGGGCTTGAACCTCTTGCAACTGGGATTGGAAAATCTCGCGCACGCGGGCACCTCTCGTTTGAATTCCTGTGCAGAATCGCAGGCAAAGGTAAACAAAGGCCAAACTTTTACTGAACTGCCCAAGAATTCCCTATTTTTAGCGGGTTCTGGGCTGTTAACCAAGGAAACAAATCACCTAGTCTTGAATCGTGAGCTACTCCTGGGAATTCTGGTCATCGGTAATTCTTGCCTTTGTTACTGGCTCAGTTGCGACCGGACTAATCGTCTGGAGTTCTAGCAAAGCCCAGGATGCCCAGCAAAAAGCCCAGGTGATCCCCGATGGAATTACCGGTGCCCTGCACGCTTTGGCTACCGCCGGTTTGGTTCTGGACTCAGACAACAAAATCGTTCGAGCCACCCGCAGTGCCTTTGCGCTTGGCCTGGTCCGCGATCAGTATTTGGTTCACCCAAAGCTGGTTGCTTTGGTCGATAAGGCGCGCAAATCAAAAAAGAGCAGCAAGGCTCGAGTCAAGGATTTTGCTCTGGCATCAGAAATTGGCGATGCCACCATCTGGGTAAACTCTCGCGCCCTGCACCTGGGTGAGGGCTTCGTGCTGCTTCTGGTCGAAGACCGCACGGAATCTCACAATCTTGAAGAAACTCGTCGCGATTTCGTGGCCAACATTTCTCATGAATTAAAGACCCCGATTGGTGCAATCAGTTTGCTTGCAGAGGCAGTTCAATCTGCGGCAGACGATCCAAAGCAGGTTCGCAAATTTGCCAAGAGCCTTGAAACCGAATCTTTGCGTCTTACTCAATTGGTGCAAGACATAATTCAGCTTTCGCGAGTCCAATCTGCAGACGTCGCGGGTGGAACCTCAGAGGTTGACCTACAGTTGGTTGTTGCCGAGGCAGTAGATCGCAATCGGGTCTTAGCAAATAAAAAGAAAATCCAACTGAAGGTTTCAACCACCGATGGCATTCGGGTTTTTGGTGATTTGGAATTGCTCACCACCGCCGCAAAGAATTTGATTGAGAACGCAATCTCTTACTCCGATACCGAATCACCGGTATCAATTTCACTGCGCAAGAAAAGTGGAGTTGCCGAGATCGCAATCAAGGACAAGGGTGCCGGAATTGCCACTGACGATCTGGACAGAATTTTTGAACGCTTCTACCGGGTTGACCAAAGCCGTTCACGGGCCACTGGTGGCACTGGGTTGGGGCTCAGCTTGGTAAAAAACATAGCCCAAAAGCACCTTGGTGAGGTTCAAGTCAAATCAAAGGTTGGCGCCGGTTCAACCTTCACAATTCGTATTCCATTAGCCACAGCTCCAATTGATGCCACAGGAAGTAAAAAATAATGACTCGAGTATTAGTTGTTGAAGATGAGCAATCGCTTCGTGAGCCGCTTGTTTACCTATTGAAAAAAGAAGGCTTTGAAACGGTAGAGGCTGCCGATGGCTCGCAAGCCATTGAACATTTTGAGAAGGGCAACATTGATTTGGTCCTGCTGGATCTGATGTTGCCTGGCATAAGCGGCAACGAGGTGTGTCGAATTATTCGCCAAACATCACAGGTGCCGATCATCATGTTGACCGCCAAGGATTCAGAAATTGACAAGGTCGTGGGTCTGGAAATCGGTGCTGATGACTACGTGACCAAGCCCTATTCCACTCGTGAACTTCTGGCGAGAATGAAAGCTGTTCTTCGTCGTCACACCGATGCGGTGCCGGTTAGTGACACCCCTGGCGTGATTGAGGTTGGCTCTGTGCGGATGGATGTGGATCGCCACATCGTTGAGGTGCACGGCGAGCGGGTCTCGATGCCACTCAAGGAATTTGAACTGCTGGAGCTATTGCTTGAGAACGCCAATCGAGTGCTAACCCGCGGTCAGATTATTGACCGGGTTTGGGGCTCGAATTACTTTGGTGACACCAAGACTCTTGACGTTCACATCAAGCGCATTCGCTCAAAGATTGAAGATGATCCGGCTCGGCCAGTTCACCTGTTGACCGTAAGGGGACTCGGCTATAAGTTCGAGGCCTAAGCGGAGCAAAGAACCTACCGCAACAAAAAATCCCCCATCAAATCGGTGGGGGATTTCTCTTTTAAGAATTATTTAGCCGATGGCTCGACTACTGATAGTGAATCCACCATCTTCTTGTAGAAATCGAAGGTGTCATCAAGTACCGGCACACGAACCTCTACCGGAGTGCCTGAGCCCTCCGCCACGTTGATGCGCACTACGCCGCCGGCCTTGCCGCCAAGGTTGATGGCCAGCGCCTGACCACCGTTGTAGCCAAGATCAATCTTTTGGCCACCATTCACGGTGAAAGTCACCTCTTTGGTCTCGTTCACGGCAGCATCGGTGTATTGGATTTTTAAGACCGCTGGCTCAAGGCCTGAGTTCACGATTGAGCCGGTAAGGGCCGACTGGGTGCCGTTAGTTAGGTAGATAAAGTTACGAACCTTTAGGTTTTCTAGGTCTGCCTGTGAGCCATCGGCAGGAGCGTAATCGATCTGCGAAGCCACTGGGCTGTTGAATGTGCATCCAGTTGTGCCAACTAGCACCGATGCAGCAATAACGACGGCAGCAAACTTACGAATAGCCAATTTTTCCTCCTGGGATGCGCAATACAACCCTCCCAGTTTAGCCCTTTGTTAAGGCCTGTCCCTGTGGTAAAATTGTGGTTTCTGAGAGGTAATCACCCGCATGAAGTTTGAAGTCGGCGAAACAGTCGTATACCCACACCACGGAGCAGCAAAGATCGTTGAGGTCGCTGACAAGACAATCCGTGGCGAGAAAAAGAAGTACCTGCAGCTTAAAGTTGCGCAGGGTGACCTGACCATTTGGGTTCCAGCTGAGAACGTTGACATGGTTGGTGTTCGAGACGTGATCGACAAAAAGGGTGTTCAGGTGGTTTACGGCGTTCTTCGCGCTGAATTCACCGAGGAGCCGACCAACTGGTCTCGCCGCTACAAGGCCAACCTAGAAAAGCTTGCATCGGGCGATGTTGTAAAGGTCTCTGAGGTTGTTCGCGATCTATGGCGCCGCGACCAGGACCGCGGTCTTTCTGCCGGAGAGAAGCGCATGCTCGCCAAGGCTCGTCAGATTTTGGTTTCAGAACTTGCGCTGGCTCACAAGAGCGACGAAGAAAAAGCTTCTGCAGAACTCGACAAGGTTCTAGCAACTCCAGGAAAGTAGTTCTTAAATGACCAGTCGCGATTTAGCGGTGGTCGTTGTTGCTGCTGGTTTGGGCACACGACTGGGTGCCGACAAACCCAAAGCCTTTGTTACTCTCGCCGAAAAAACCCTGATTGAGCACGCGCTCGAAAACGTTGCTGAGGTTCCGGCTCTTGAGCAGGTAATCGTTGCCGTTCCAGCCGGTCACGAGGCGCAGACCGTGGAAATTATTGAGCTTGCTCTGGCCGGTAAAAACGTTCGCTTCGACGTTGTAGTTGGTGGCCAAACTCGCCAGCAGTCAATTGCAAATGCACTTGGCGTGATCGACCCAGAAATAGAAGTTGTTTTAGTGCACGACGCCGCGCGCGCGTTGGCTCCGGCCTCGTTGTTTACCCGCGTGGCCAGCGAGGTGCGTCGCACCGGCTTAGGTGTTGTGCCGGTAATGAAAATTGCCGACACCGTTAAGCGAGTTGACGCAAATGTGGTGCGTGAAACCGTAGATCGCGAGGCACTTCGTGTTGCGCAGACTCCGCAGGGTTTTGTGGCCAAGGAATTACTAAAGGCCTACGCTGCAACAACTGCCGAACACACCGATGACGCTTCGCTGGTGCAGGCACACGGTATGCAGGTGAATGCCATCGAAGGTGATGAGCGCGCCTTCAAAATTACAACCGCCGATGACTTGACCGCTGCAGAACTTCGTTTTGTTGCAGCAGATTCGGATGGCAGCTTGCGAACAGGAATCGGCACTGACGTGCATCGCTTCACAGCGGATGCTGAAAAGCCGCTTTACCTTGGCACGGTTATTTGGCCAGGTGAGCGCGGACTTGACGGTCACAGTGATGGCGATGCAGTCAGCCACGCGATTGTCGATGCGTTGTTGTCGGCCGCGGGGCTTGGCGACATCGGTGCGAATTTTGGTGTGGACCGTCCGGAATTTGCCGGGGCAAATGGCCGAGTGTTCATTGAGGCCACCCTCAAACTTTTGCAGCAAAAAGGTTTTTCAGTCAGAAACGTTGCGGTTCAGATAATTGGCAACCGTCCAAAAGTTGCACCGATGCGTGCCGAGGTTGAAAAGGTTCTAACCGACATTATTGGCTCACCGGTGACTCTGGGCGCGACCACAACCGATGGCCTGGGTTTTCTAGGAAATGCAGAGGGAGTGGCCGCGGTAGCTACCGCGCTAATTGCGCACACCAATTCAGGGCCAACAACAGCCCCAAAGGTAGGCTAGCCTCGTGAGCCTCAGCCTGTTTGATTCAAAAGCCCAAGCCGTGCGTGCATTTGCACCCATCGTTCCAGGTCAGGTTGGTATCTACCTATGCGGCCCAACGGTTCAGGGCGCACCGCACGTTGGTCACCTTCGTTCTGCCTTGGTTTACGACCAGCTTCGTCGCTGGCTGACCGTTCGCGGTCACAACGTAACTCTGGTGCGCAACGTCACCGACATTGACGACAAGGTTCTAGACAACGCCAAGCAAACAGGTCAGCAGTGGTGGGCACTGGCTTACCGATACGAGCTGGAATTTAATAGCGCGTACTCAGCGCTGGGAATTCAGGCTCCAACTTATGAACCGCGAGCAACCGCTGCAATTCCAGAAATGATTGAAATCATTCAGCGCCTGATTGATAACGGATACGCCTATGTTGCCGACGATGGTTCGGCGAATGTTTATTTTTCAGCCGGCAAGTGGGCAGACTACGGCGAGCTGACCAATCAGCGAATCACCGAGATGGAATCATCGGACGATGGCGAGCAGCGCGGCAAGCGCGAGTCGCATGATTTTGCTCTTTGGAAAGCGCACAAGCCTGGCGAACCAGAATCTGCTTCCTGGCACACGCCGTTCGGCGACGGCAAAGGTAAAGGTCGCCCTGGTTGGCACATTGAGTGCTCAGCCATGTCAACAAAATACTTGGGCACTAAGTTTGATATTCACGGCGGCGGGTTAGACCTAAGGTTCCCGCATCACGAAAATGAATTGGCTCAGTCCCGCGCTGCCGGCGATGAATTCGCCAACTACTGGCTGCACAACGGCTTGGTCAATGTTTCCGGTCAAAAGATGTCAAAGTCTTTGGGCAACTCCATTTTTGCCAGCGATCTTCTGGATGCCGGTCGCGGCATTGCGGTGCGCTACTACTTGGGCTCGGCGCATTACCGCAGCGTATTGGATTACCACGAGGGCGTGCTTGACGAAGCCGAATCGGCAGTATCGCGAATTGAAACCTTCATTGACCGAGCCACCCGCCGACTGGCAGGCACAAAGTTTGCCGCCGAGCCAGTGGCGGCAGCGCAACTGCTATCGGTGTTGCCCACTGAATTTGTCAGCGCCATGGATGACGACCTGGCCATACCAGCGGCGCTGGCTGCACTGCACGAAACCGTGCGCGGTGGTAACTCCAGTTTGGACGCCGAAGATCTTCCAGCAGCAGCGAATGCGCTGGTTGAGGTTCACGCGATGACCGAGGTCCTGGGAATCAATCCACAGGCTTGGCAGGCGGCCGCGCACTCTGGCACAACCGGTGGTGCTGCGAAAGACGAGGCGCTAGAAACTTTGGTGGTTAGCTTGATCGCCGAACGAGACGCGGCCCGTGCTGCAAAAGACTTTGCGCGATCAGACGCAATTAGAGATCAACTTAAGGCAGCGGGCATCGTGCTCGAGGATGCTGCCGACGGAACCCATTGGAGTGTTAGTTAATGGCTGGAAAACCAGGTCGCCCAGGAGCGGCAAAAAGCAAAAAGGGCGGCAAGGTTGGTTCCGGTGGAAACAACAAGCAGCGTCTGGAAGGCCGCGGGCCAACCCCAAAGGCTGAGGATCGCAAGAACCACAAAGCATTCAAGGCAAAGCAGGCCGCCGAGCGCAAGGCCGCAGCTCTTGGCATCAAGATTGTGGGTAAGGGTGCCGGTAACTCTTCAACCGCTCGAAAGTTTGCTTCGGAGCTAGACCCAAAGATCGCCAGCGCCAGAACCGGTAAGGCTGCTCCACGCGCAGCTGCCGGTCGCGCCGGTGCAGCGTCTGGTCGCGCGGGTACCTCAGGAGCAGCACGCGGAACCGCTGGAACTCGCGATGGTGCGCGCCGCGGTGAATTCTTAGCACCGGGGCAGCGCACCGCTGGTGCCGCCGGTGCGGCTAAACGTGCCGGTCAGCGAGTAGCTAAAGCTGAGAATGCATCAGAGGTTTTGTCTGGTCGTAACTCGGTACTTGAAGCGTTGCGTTCAAAGGTTCCGGCAACCGCTTTGTTTATAGCCACTCGCATTGAAATGGATGAGCGCGTAAAAGAAGCCATCAAGATTGCAGCTGCTCGCGGTGTTCCCGTTACCGAGCTAACCCGCCCTGAGATTGACCGAATGACCGGTTTTGATTCGGTGCACCAAGGCATCGCACTTCAGGTTCCGCCATACAAGTACCAGCACCCAATGGAGCTGCTAGATCTAATTCTTTCTCGCGGACAGAAACCACTGTTGGTGGCGCTGGATGGAATCACCGATCCTCGAAACCTTGGTGCAATCATTCGTTCGGTTGCTGCCTTTGGCGGGCAGGGAGTGATTTTGCCGCAGCGTCGTTCAACCGGTGTGACCGCATCTGCTTGGAAGACATCAGCCGGAGCGGCCGCCCGTATTCCGGTGGCCCTAGCTGCAAACCTAAACGCAACTTTGAAGGATCTGAAGAAGCGCGGTTGCTTCATTGTTGGTCTTGACGGTGGCGGAGACATGAGCCTGCCAGAATTCTCACTTGGCACCGAGCCGCTGGTGCTGGTGGTTGGATCTGAGGGCAAAGGTTTGTCTCGTTTGGTGACTGAAAACTGCGACGCGGTGGTTTCGATTCCAATTACCGGAGACACCGAATCGCTAAACGCAGGAATTGCGGCCAGCGTGACTCTTTACGAAGTTTCAAAGCGTCGCGCGGCGATAGCCAAAGGTAAAAAGTAGAACTAAAAAATTCCCCTCGAGTGATCGAGGGGAATTTTTTATGCACGCTTGCTTGCCAACATCAGGCCATCGCCCGCGGTGGATAGTGCTGAAACAAAATCATCATTGTTGCTGAAGAAACGCAGGACGTCTCGGTAAATTGCCGTGGCATCATCACGCATCGCTGGGTCTGGCACTCGGTCACGCCAAAGCGCGTGTGCAATTGCAACCACTCCACCCGGGCGCAACAAACGCGATGCTTCGTGCAGCTGCTCCTCTAGGGTTTCGCGGTCCGCATCAAGAAAAACTAAGTCATAGGCAGCATCGGCCATGTTGCTCATCACGTCAATTGCGCGCCCGTGAATTACTCGAGTTCGATTCGCTGGAATCTTGGCCTCGTTGAAAGCGCGCTTGGCAATCATCTGGTTTTCTGTCTCTGAGTCAATCGTGGCAAGCACGGCCTGCGATGATCCACTCAATAACCACAACCCCGATACCCCGGTTCCGGTGCCGGCTTCAACAATGGCTTTAGCACCGAGCGCCGAGGCAAGCATGGCCAGCTGAGCACCGACTGCTGGGGTAATGCATTCAACTCCCAGTTCTTCGGCGCGGCCTCGGGCATCGCGGAATACTTCAGATTCGGTCGCAAAGTCTTCTGCGAACTTCCAGCTTGTGATTTTGTCTACCATGGGACTCCTTGGCTTACAGCATAAAGCGCGAGCGGGGCAATGCCTTGCATAGAAGAGGTAACCTAAAAGGGTGTTTGGACTAAGCGGCGAGAAACTCCTGATCCTGGGGCTGATTGCCGTATTCATTTTGGGGCCAGACCGTCTTCCGCACTACGCGCAGCAGTTGGCGCGCTTTGCTAAGTCGGCGAAGCGAATGGCCGATGGCGCCAAAGACCAACTCTCTAATGAGATCGGCGAGGAGCTGGACTGGAAGAAGCTTGACCCGCGTCAGTATGACCCGCGCAGAATTATTCGTGAAGCGCTGGCTGAAGATGTGGTTTCCGCACCAAATGCCACCGCTCTGAATAAGCCAAAGACTCAGCTGCAGCCCAAGTTGGCCCCTGGCGAGCAGGCCCCGTTTGATTCTGAAGCCACTTGATGGCTTCAGACCTAGGCTCTGCGAGGCTACTTAGTTTTTCTACTTGAGTCGCTTTAGCATCATGCGCATCAACGGCGCCATGCGGTTGTAATCCTTGGCTCTGCTTGGCAACTTGATTGCCCCGCGTGCTACACCAATGGCTTTGGCTTCGGTAAAGCGCAACAGCCCACCCGGACCGTTTCGACGACCCTGACCCGATGATTTGAATCCACCCATCGGTGTCTCCATTGAAGCAAAGGTTGCGCGGAACCCTTCGTTGATGTTGACGCTTCCCGCATTGAGTTTCTCGGCTACCTTGATGGCCTCGCGCTCCGGTCCAACCACCGATGCGTTGAGACCGTAATCGGTGTCGTTTGCCATTTTGATTGCATCGTCTAGATCTTCATAACCCTCGACATCAACCACCGGACCAAAAACTTCTTGACGATACATGCGAGCATTTTGGTTCACATTTGTAATCACGGTTGGCGAATAGAAGTAGGGGCCGGTCTCGGTAAGTTGCTTGCCGCCGGCAACCACGGTTGCTCCGGTGCTGACGGCATCGTCGATAAAGCCCATCATTCGCTGAAGCTGGTTATATCCGGTCAGTGACCCAATGTCCATGCTGAAGTCGTTTGAGCGACCAACGGTTAGTGACTCGGTGCGCTTTGCAATTTCAGCCAAGAATTCATCTTTGATTCGATTTGGAACATAGACGCGCTCGATAGAAACACAGAGTTGCCCGGCGGAACCAAACGCACCGGCAATTGCAATTTCGGCCGCTCGCTTAATGTTGGCGCCTTCCAGAACAATGAGTGGATTCTTGCCGCCAAGCTCAAGCGAGCAACCAATCAGTCGCCTCGCCGCGCGTTCGGCAACCTTGCGGCCGGTGGCGGTGGAGCCGGTGAAGGCAACGTAGTCAACATTGTCGGTGATTGCATTACCCACGGTCTCGCCGTCACCCACAACTACTGTCCAGAGCTCGGCGGGAATTCCCGCTTCGATGGCAAGGTGACGAGCAAACAAAACTGTGAGCGCTGTTTGATTGTCAGCCTTTTGAATCACGGCATTACCGGCAATTAGCGCCGGTAAGACATCAAGCATGGTGAGGGCAAGCGGGTAATTCCAAGGAGTGATGATGCCAACCACACCAACCGGTACCTGATCAACATAGGTGCGGGTTAGTACTGGAACTCCCGGCTTGGTTTTGCGGCGAGAAAGATATTTTGGTGCGATGCGAGCGTAGTAACTGGCCGAGGCAATAGCACCGGCGGTTTCTTCAAAGGCATGCGCACGAGACTTTCCGGTTTCAAGTTGCAACAGATCAAGCAACTTGGTTTCGTCTTCTAACAGCAGCGCGTGAAGTTCAACTAGCAACTTTGAACGCTCGGCCACCGGAGTCTTTGCCCAGTCGCGCTGGGCCACACGCGCTGCCGCAATTGCTGACTCAACCTGAGCCACGCTCATTTGCGGCAGGTCGTAAATCTTTTTCCCGTTGGCCGGATTCATCACCGGAACGGTATCGGGGTTGGCAGGAAGATGGGCGACTAGGGCCTGGATGCTGGTTTCACTCACAGGCTAACTCTAAGCTTTTTGCCGGCCAGTCCGATCTTGTCTTGGCTAATCTTCAGAGCAATTTCACCGATGGCACTCGCTGCCGGGTCGGCAGGGTCGCTGAGCACGATGGGGTTGCCGGCATCAGAGCCTTCGCGAAGAGGAATGCTCAGCGGGATCTGGCCCAAGACCGGCACCGGGCTGCCAGACAAAGTGGTCAGCCGTGCGGCAACATCTTCGGCACCGCCACTGCCAAAGATCTCAAGTCTGCTGCCGTCTGGCTGTACCAACCAACTCATGTTCTCGATAACTCCAAGAATGCTCTGTCCGGTTTGCAGGCCAACCGCGCCCGAGCGTTCGGCAACTTCGGCGGCAGCAAGTTGCGGCGTGGTGACCACGATGGTTTTTGCGGTTGGCAAAAGCTGACCAAGGCTAATGGCCACGTCTCCGGTACCCGGTGGCATGTCGATCAGTAAAAAGTCCAGATCGCCCCAGTAGACATCGCACAAAAACTGCTCGATGGCGCGATGTAACATTGGGCCGCGCCAAGCAACCGGTTTGTTGTCATCAAGAAACATACCGATTGAAATTACCTTTACGTCAAAGGCAACCGGCGGCAAAATCATTTCGTCGACCCGGGTTGGTTTGTCCTTTATGCCAAGCTGACCTGGAATTGAGAAACCAAAAATATCTGCATCTACTAGACCGACGCGAAAACCCTTGTCGGCAAGTGCCACGGCAAGATTGGCCGTCACCGATGACTTACCCACGCCACCCTTGCCCGAACCAACCAGGTAGACACGCGTCAGGGTATCGGTGTCAAAAGGATTTTGACGAGGAGCTTTGCCGTTGCGCAGTTTGGCCTTTAGTGCATCGCGCTCTGTTTGATTCATCACGGACATGGTCACGGTGGATTCAAATTCTGCAACCGCAGCTCGCACGTCAGCTTCAATTCTTTGCGCTGCCGGGCAGCCGGCCACGGTGAGTTTTACGGTGACGTTGTTTTCGACAATCTCAACCATGTCAAGGTCGGTGATTGGCAGGCGTAGCTCTGGGTCTATGACTTTGTCGAGCGCACGCTTAATCGCGCTTTCGCTCATCAACAATCTCTTTCAGAAGATCGCGCAGTTCATCACGCACGAAATCTTTGGTGGCCAAATCTTCAATCGCAATGCGCAGCGCAACAACTTCACGGGCAAGGTACTCGGTGTCGGCGAGGTTGCGCTCGGCACGCTGACGATCTTGCTCAAACTTCACGCGATCGCGGTCATCCTGGCGGTTTTGAGCCAACAAGATTAGGGGAGCGGCGTATGATGCCTGCATTGACAAAATCAGTGTCAACAGAGTGAAGTTGGTGGCGCGTGGGTCAAACTGCGCGGACTCTGGAGCCAAAGTGTTCCAGGTAAGCCAAATGGCAACCACAACGGTCATACCAATAAGGAATGCTCCGGTGCCCATTGCGCGGGCGAATGATTCCGAAGCGCGACCAAAACGCTCCTGATCAATGGTGATTTTTGGAACCAGGCGCGCACGCTTACTAATTGGACGATCCAAACGAATCTTGACCTTAGCCATTAGTGCACCTCCTCTTCGGTTCGCCAGTCATCAGGCAGTAGGTGGTCTAGAACGTCGTCCACGGTAACCACACCAATTAGTCGGTGTTCGTCGTCAACAACGGGTAGCGCCACAAGGTTGTAATTTGCAAAAGTTCGGTGAATTACTGAGATGTGGGTATCGGCCTTAACCGGCTCCAACTCAACATCAAGCAGCACGCTCAAACGTTCGTGCGGTGGGTAGCGCAGCATCTTTTGGAAATGCACTGTGCCCAGGTATCGACCCGTTGCAGTTTCGTAAGGTGGCAAAGTAACAAACACCGATGCCGCAAGCACTGGTGAAACTTCTTTTTTGCGGATCATCGCCATGGCTTCGGCAACCGTTGCGTCGGCCGCACAAATAATTGGCTCTGTGGTCATCAAACCACCCGCGGTGAATTCGTCAAACTGCATCAACATACGAATGTCTTCAGCTTCTTCTTCATCCATCAGATCAAGAATTGCTTCGCTTCGCTCCTCAGGCAGATTCGCCATCAAGTCCGCGGCGTCATCGGGTTCCATCAAATCAAGCACCTCGGCGGCACGCTCGTCATCAAGTTCAGCGATGATGTCAATCTGCTCTTCTTCAGGTAGCTCTTCAAGCACATCGGCTAGACGTTCGTCATCTAGTTCTTCGGCAACCTCAAGCATGCGCTCGTCTGGCAGATCCAAAAGCGCCGAAGCAAGGTCGGCAGGGCGAAGTTCCGAGTAGGTCGCAATCAACTGCTGTGCGGTCTGACCCTCGTCACCCTCGTGCTCTTCAGAAATCTGTTCCCAGGATGCAAAAACCGTTGCGCCGCGGGCAAAAGGCGAGGCAGAGGTCTTTGGGCGGCGAAGGAAAAGTTCGCTTACGGTCCATTCCTTGTTTTTGCCCTGCTCGATGGCTAGGTCCTCGATATTTGCTGAGCCGGTGCCGTCTAGCAGGCGCACCTTGCGACCCAGCATTTGGGCAATTACGCGAAGTTCCTGACCGTGCTGAGTGAATCGGCGAAGGTCAATCAAGCCGGTGGTGATTACCTGGCCGGCAGAAATTGAGGTGACTCGGGCGATTGGAACGAAGACCTTGCGACGGCCGCTGATTTCAACCAGCATGCCGGTGGCCTTGGGTGAACCCGATTTACGGTACGCCACAAGAACGTCAATGACTTTTCCAACGCGGTCT
Source organism: Rhodoluna lacicola (assembly GCF_000699505.1). NCBI lineage: Bacteria > Bacillati > Actinomycetota > Actinomycetes > Micrococcales > Microbacteriaceae > Rhodoluna > Rhodoluna lacicola. The sequence continues at coordinate 390,823 of NZ_CP007490.1, forward strand.
CCCGCTGGGTCAAAGACGCCACAGCCAGCCAATCTGGCGATAAATACTCTCGAAGCGCTCACCTTACAACCTTAGACGAGAGGTTGAAGGCGTGCCAGAATGAGTTTTGTGAACAATAAGCGAACCCCACGAAACCAGCCAGCAGTGATGCCACAGGGCGAAGTAATTGCAAATTTCAAGCAGTACAACGAGGCATTGGCCTACGTGGACAATCTGCTGAAGCACAACTTTCCAGCTGGTTCGGTGGCAATTGTGGGTTCCGACCTTCGCACCGTTGAGCGAATCCGAGGAAAAGTAACTTACGCAAGACTGGCCATCGGTGGTGCCGTCACCGGTTCTTGGGTTGGTTTGGCCTTTGGGTTAATTTTTGGCGGTAGCTCAGCAACCACTCAGGCGGAATTTGTTTCTGCTTCAGCTGGCATCGGCCAGTCCGTGGTGATTGGTGCTGGCCTTGGAATGCTGTTCAATGTGATTCGCTATTCCATGTCACGTAACAAGCGCGGGTTCGTCTCGCAGTCAAGCGTGGTTGCGTCCAAGTATCAGGTTCAAGTGCCGGCCGCGCTGGCCGATCAGGCTCGCGCGGTGCCTGACCACACCGCCGTCGAAGCTAAATAAATTTAGCCAACCACTTTTCGACATCTGTTGATTTACGCGGTAGTGCCGCGGTCAAATTTTCAACGCCGCTCTTGGTAACCAATACGTCGTCTTCAATTCGCACACCAATGCCACGATATTCCTTTGGCACCGATAGGTCGTCTTGGTGAAAGTAAAGTCCCGGCTCAATCGTGAAGATCATGCCCGGCTGCAAGATGCCGTCCACATACATTTCGCGGCGGGCCTGCGCGCAGTCATGAACATCAAGCCCTAGGTGATGGCTGGTGCCGTGCACCATCCAGCGGCGGTGCAGTTGCACATCTTGCTTCATCGATTCCTCGGCAGAGATGCCAATCAGGCCCCACTCGGCGGTTTTCTTGGCAATCACGTTCATTGCTGCCTGGTGGACATCACTGAATTTCACACCCGGCTTGGCCACCTTGAACGCGGCATCTGCCGCTTCCAGCACCGCGTCGTAAATCTTGCGTTGGATGTGGGTGAATTTTCCAGACACCGGCAGGGTCCTGGTGACATCCGCCGTGTAAAGGCTGTCTACCTCAACACCTGCGTCAAGCAGAATCAAATCGTTTTTGTTGACCGGGCCATCGTTGGTGATCCAGTGCAGGGTACATGCGTGTGGCCCAGAGGCGGCGATGGTGTCGTATCCAAGTCCGTTACCATTTATCCGGGCCTCGGCATAAAACGCTGTCTCAACGATGCGTTCTCCGCGCTGATGACCAACCGCTTGCTTCAAACTCTTGGCTGCAGATTCAAAACCCATCACCGATGCCGCAACGGCCTTACGCATTTCGGCAATCTCGTAGGAGTCTTTTACCAAGCGCAGTTCAGATACAAATTGCGCAAGTTCGGCATCCTTATTTAGGTTCCGTATTTTTTCTTTTGGCAGCGTCTTCAGAAATGCCTTGTATGAAGTTAAGGAGCGGGTCTGAATATCTAGCAGAGCCGAAACTTGCTTCAGGCTGGGACGCTTGCCAACCCAAAACTCTCCGATAGCGGCGTTTGCAAAAAACTCATCACTGTCGTGGCCTGCAGTCTCGCGAAGAAAAATCATGGACTTAGATGTCTTGCCGCGAGCGTCAATTACTAAGACTGAATCAGGAACAGTTGCCGAGCCCCACCCGGTCAGGTGAGAGAACGCGCTGTGAGCGCGATACATATAATTGGTGTCGTTTGAGCGAACCTTTGCCGCACCCGCTTCGAAGACTAGAATCTGGCCTTTGAATTTTTTTGCAACCGCATCGCGGCGGGCGGATGCATATTTAGCCACCGCAGATTTTTTTGGGAGTGAATCTTTTTGTTTCGCCCAGTTGGCGCCCATGTATTCAAGGAATTTGCGATTCTGCGGAGTGCGGGTTCTCATTCCTTTATTCTGGCACTATGGCAATCATTGACCTGCACTCGCACTCCAACCGCTCAGACGGCAAAGAGTCGCCGACAGAGGTCTTTGAGCATGCGGCAGCTGCTGGAGTGAATGTGTTGGCGCTGACCGATCACGACACCACCACCGGTTGGGCAGAGGGTGCAGAGGCTGCGGCCCGATTGGGAATTGGCTTTGTGCCTGGCATTGAGGTAACCACGCGTGCCAAGGTTCGCGTTGGCGAGCGTGACCGATTTATCAGCGTGCACATGTTGGCTTATTTGCCCGACCCACAGTACAAACCTCTCGCCGACGAATTGCATGACACCGTGGGTTCACGTGAGATTCGTGCGATGGGCATCACAGACAAGCTAGCCAAGGATTTTCCGATTACCTGGGATTTGGTTTTAGAAATGCTGGAAGATGGCGCAACCATTGGTCGCCCGGCAATTGCTGATGCGCTGGTTAAGTTGGGCGTGGTTGCCGATCGCGCCGAGGCGTTCAGGGGAGTGCTCGACAAGCACGGCCCCTATTACATAGCTACAGACACCACCGATACCTTCGACGCCATCAAGTTAATTCGCGAATCTGGTGGCGTGCCAATAATTGCTCATCCATTGACCGATGTTGGGGCAAATGCATCTCGCGGTGATTTGCCAGAAGAGCACTTTGAAAAACTAATTGATGCCGGACTGATGGGATTTGAGGTCTACCACCGCGAAGTGCCAGAGGTTGCCCGCGAATGGTTGTTAATGCTGGCGCGTAAACACGATTTGATTCACACCGGCTCTAGCGATTACCACGGTGTGCATGGCAAACCGAATCGCCTTGGTGAAAACACCACCGCTCCAGAAATGTTTGAAAGAATTTTGGCAGCGGGTACCGGTTCAAAAGCAATTTTGTAGCAGAAGGTCAGAGAAAAAATGGCAGAAAAAGTTATGGGACCAAAGTCTTACTTTCCATCGATTGAAAAGAAGTATGGCAAACCCATCGAACACTGGATGAAGTTGCTCAAGGCAACCAAGAGCATGAAGCATATGGAAGCGGTGAACTGGTTAAAGACCGAACATGAAATTGGTCACGGTCACGCCAACGCCTTAGTTGCGGTTTACCGCCAAGAAAACGGGCTTAGTTAACGCGACTTAGTTAGCGGCCGGTTTTCCGCCTTTAGTGCGGTTGCGCTGACGCGGTGGACGCTTGTGTTCGCCACCTCCGTGTGACTCAGTCTTTGGCGCATCCGACTTAGGTGCATCTCCGTTTGACTTGTGAGGGCGGTCGCCACCGCGGTGACGGCTCTTATCTCCACGACCAGCACCATCTTTGTGGTTTCTACCGGCTTGCCCACCCGCGCGACCAGAGTTGCCGCGAGGCTTCTCATCATCACCAGGCTTCCAACCCTCAGGTCGCTTGCTCTTAGCGATGCGCCCCTTGGTACCAGCGGGAATTTCTAGATCCTTAAACAGGTGATCTGAGCTTGAGTAGGTCTCGGTTGGGTCTGGTTGACCAAATTCCAAAGCGGTGTTGATGTGAGTCCAGCGAGTCAGGTCCTCCCAGTCAACGAAGGTCACGGCAATACCGGTGCGTCCTGCGCGACCGGTGCGACCAACGCGGTGCAGGTAGGCCTTCTCGTCCTCTGGAATTGTGTAGTTGATCACGTGAGTTACATCGTCAACATCGATACCGCGAGCGGCGACTTCGGTGGCAACCAAAATATCTTTTTTACCGGCGCGGAATGCAGCCATCGAGCGCTCACGTGCTTCTTGCGTCATGTCTCCGTGCAGTGCGCATGCGTTAAAGCCGCGATCAATAAGTTCTTCCGAAACCTTTGACGCTTGACGCTTGGTCTTGGTGAAGATTACGGTCTTGCCGCGACCTTCGGCTTGCAGAATGCGGCCAACCACTTCATCTTTATCCAGCGCGTGCGCACGGTAGATGAATTGCTTAATGTCGGCCTTAGTCTGGCCTTCATCGGGGTCATTGGTGCGAATGTGCACCGGGCGGTTCTGGTATTTGCGAGCCATGGTCACGATGGTGCCTGGCATAGTAGCCGAGAACAACATGGTCTGGCGACCATCTGGTGTGTAGGCAAAAAGTTTTTCAACGTCCGGCAGGAAGCCAAGGTCAAGCATTTCGTCTGCTTCATCAAGAACCATGAAACGAATGTTGCTCAAGTCCAGAAGTTTCTGCTTAGAAAGGTCAATCAAGCGACCCGGGGTGCCAACAATAACCTGCGCACCAGCATTGATTTCGGCAACCTGATCTTCGTAAGACTTTCCACCGTAAATTGCGGCCACCTGAGTCGAGCGGTTTGCAGATGCTAGCTTTAGGTCGTCGGCAACCTGGATGGCAAGTTCGCGAGTTGGAACTACTACCAGCGCCTTTGCCCCAGGCTCTGGATTGATTCCAAGGCTCTGCAACAGTGGCAAACCAAAGCCAAGAGTCTTACCGGTACCGGTTTTTGCCTGGCCGATGATGTCTTGGCCAGTTAAAGCAAGCGGAATAGCCTGTTCCTGGATTGGAAACGGACTGGTGATACCTCGGCTCTCGAGGGCATCAACGATGTCCTGATCAATGCCTAATTCCTTGAAATTCAAAATGCTCCTAAGTCTTGACCAGTCTAGCCGTCGGGTTATCCTTGTTGACGTGTTCGAATGGCTGAAGCGTCTACGTACCACCGCCCGCAATTTCACATTGCCAGCGCGTGAGGAGCGAGGCGCACGCAACACCGAAAAGGTGAACCTCAAGCCATACACCCCGGAACCTAAGGTTTTTCTTGGCCAGTTGGCGTATCTGCAGCTAAGCCAGTTTGAAATTTTGACCAGTGAATTGAAGTATTCACCCAACACGCAGTACAAGGCGGAATTAGGTGAGGCTGCGGCCAAGAGTTTTGAAAAGTACCGCGCCATCTCTAAGAAGATTGCCGCCATGGGAATTGATCCCACCGATGCAATGGACCCGTTCGTTGAACGCATCGAAACTTTTCACTCTCGCACCAACGGGCTTGATTGGTACGAGACAGTCATCAAGATTTATTTGGTTTCTGGACTACTCGATGACTTTTACCGTCGTTTGGCAATTGGGTTAGACCCAATTACCCGCGCCGAGGTAGAGAAAGCACTTAAGGACACAAAGTTTGAAGCGTTCGCCAAGAAAGTTTTGATTGAGTCAATGGCGCGTGATGCGCAACTGGGTTCACGTCTAGCGCTGTGGGGCCGCCGAATCATGGGCGATGTGTTACTTGAGCTGCGTGCGGCATTTGATAATCGCAAGCTCGCGGGAATCGCGAAAACCAAGAAGCTGACTATAGAAGAAGAGCGTGCGGTTAACCTGGCGTCTTACTCAAAACTTGAGCCATTGATCACCGAACTTATCGGTGCTCACACAATGCGCATGGACGCGCTTGGCCTAACTGCCTAATTCGTAAATTCGCTTAGGCGCTCAGAATTACCGTGTCGTCTTTGTTTGAATTATCTTTTTTAGCGGCGGGCTTCAATGACTTTCCGGCCGCGCGGCGCTTATCGATGTATTTAGCACCGAACCAAATAGCCGCAGGCATGCCAAGCATCACAATTAGCCAAATCCAAACCTGGTCGTAGTGCAGGCCAACCCAGGTTCCGATAATCCAAAGCAAGCTTCCAGAGATAACACCCAGGGCAGTTGGCACCAGGGATCCATAGTTTTCGCTTTTTACGCCCACGTATGGAGCGACCAGGCCAAGAATTACTGCGTAAATTGCAATAAAGAGCACATTAAGAAGTGAGATGAAATCCATTAGGCAATAAATCCAACTCGACGGGTTTCTTCCTCGCCGATTTCTACGTAGGCGAGGGCATCAGTCGGAACCACGAACAGGCGCCCCTTGTTGTCAACTAGCTTCAACACTTTTGCGCCGGCTTCAAGCGCCTGGGCAACAACTGATTCAACCTCCGCGGCAGACTGTGCTGACTCGAAGCTGATCTCACGCGAGCTTTGGCGGATGCCGATTTTGATGTCCATCGCAGACCTTTCGTTTACCTGACAAGATTACGACACCTGCACGACCGGCTGTGCCAGAAATGTCACTCTCGCAGGGTAGTTTTGAGCGCATGAGGGTGACTACGGTTTTTGCGTCTCCGGGCGCGGGCAAAACAACCGAGGTCAAACGCCGGTTCTTAAGCGCCATTGAATCTGGCCTCTCCCCAGATCAGGTTTTGGTGATTGCGGCCAGCCGTGAGGCGGCCAACACTCTGCGCGATGATCTAGCGCTAAGCCTGCAGCAGGCAGTTCCTGGCTCACTGGCTCGCACACTGAGCTCATTTGCCTATGCGGTACTACGGGTCAAGGCCATTGCGGCTGGAGAGGTGCCCCCTGAACTAATCAGCGGAAGTGAGCAGGATCGAATTCTGGCCGAAATCATCAATGGACGGTTGGCGGCAGGAATTGGTGATGCTTGGCCCAAGCAGATAAATGCCCAGGTTATGCAACTAAACGGCTTCCGTGCCGAACTGCGAGACCTAATCACAGCCTGTCTAGAGCACGGTGTGAACCCCGATGAACTTAGCGGCCTTGGTAGACAGCACCAGAAACCGGAGTGGACAGCCGCGGCTGAGCTGCTCGAAGAGTACCTTCAGAAATTGTCGGCAGTTGAGTTCGAAAGTCGATACGACACGACCATGTTGCTTCGTGAAGCTGCCGATTGGCTTAGCGCGCTCGCCGAATGGCCAAAGGCAATTGCTGAAGTCAAATTAGTTTTAGTTGATGATGCCCAAGAGCTAACTCCGGCTTCAAGCTATTTTTTGAAGTCACTGACCGCTCGCGGCGCAGATCTAGTTTTAGTTGGCGACCCCGATGCATCCACGCTTGGTTTTCGTGCCGCTGATCCAAGAGCGATGAGCAATTTGGCGCAAGAAATAGCTCAGTTGCACGGCGTAGATGTAGAAGAGATATTTTTGCAACCGCAACATGCAATTCGCACGCCGGCGATATCGCGTGTTCTATCAAAAATTAGTGCTCAAATTGACACCGCACGTGCTGGGCGTCAGCGCAAGGGCCTTAATCCAAAGCAAGAACTAGTTGATGAAGACACGATGGGGGTTGAGGGCCATGTTTTCAATCAGCCACAGGAAGAGGTTGCTTGGTTAGCTAGGCGGCTTCGAGAACTTCATCTCTACGAGGGAATCGGCTGGAACGAGATGGCCGTGGTGGCTCGATCAAGAAACCAACTCGAGCAACTGGCTGTTGATCTAGCCCATGAATCCGTGCCGGTTTCCGTTGCAGGAGCACAGAGCGCACTGCGCGATGAATTTGGTTCAAGAATCTTGTTGCGACTTGCCGATGTTTTATTACACCAGCGACCTATCGATGCGAGCCTGGCCGTGGAGCTCCTTAGTTCACCGCTTTGTGGCTTGGATTCACTTGGTCTGCGCAGGCTTAGACGTGGATTGCGTCGCGAAGAGTTATTGGCTGATGGACTCCGCAATAGCGACGAGCTCTTAGTTGCCCTCTTCGATGCGGTCGGCTCTGTTGTCACCGTGAAGAGTCAAGAGGGGAAAAAGGTTGATCGGTTTCTGAAGAATTATTTCGCTGCTGCCAAAATTGCCAGTGACCCAAACCAGAGCATTGAAGACTTGCTCTGGCAGATTTGGGACTCATCAGGATTGGCAAAATCTTGGCAGGAACTTTCCCGCGGAATCGGTGAGGTTGCCCTTCAGGCGAATCGAAACCTTGATTCAGTAGTTTCTTTATTTGCGGCTGCCAATCGCTATGCGGAACGAAACCCCGGCGGTGACCCACGGGTTTTTGTAGATCAACAATTGGCCTTGGGATTGCCAGAAGACACCTTGGCTCTGAACGATTTACAGAACCGTTCCGTGCTGCTGCTAACTCCGTCGGGTTTAATCGGTCGTCGCTTCCGGGTGGTGGCTACACCGCAGTTGGTTGAAGGTGTCTGGCCAAATTTGCGTCCTAGATCTTCGTTGCTGGGAGCCACGCTTCTTGACGCTTTGATGTCTGGGCGAATTGATGATGTCAAACAGTTGCAGCGCTCTGAATTACCCGATGAATTGCGCATGCTGCACAAGACCGTTGGGTCTGCCATCGAGCGATTGCTAGTGTCGGCAACGAATACGGAAGACAATCAAATCTCACAATTTATCGGCTTGATGCTTGGTCAGATTCCTGACACAAGAACATTCAATTCAAATTCACTTACCCTGCGTGGAATGGCTGGAGCTCTGCGCAGAAAGTTAGCAACCACTCAAGATTCGGCAGAGCAAAGTTATGCCCTTGGCCTCGCGCGACTTGCGCAGGCGGGCATTCCAGGTGCTCACCCGGACAGCTGGTACGGGCTTCTGCCGATTTCTACAATCGAACCACTGGCAGACCTAGAAAACGAAGAAGTCACAATTCGTCCGTCGCAACTCGAAAACTTCGTGAAGTGCCCGCTGCACTGGTTCCTAAATGCCCACGGCGGTGGCGACAAGACCTTTTCGGCAAATCTTGGATCCCTAGTTCACAAGGCGCTGGAATTGGGTGCTGAGGTAAACGAGGAATCGCTTTGGAAACTCGTTGAGTCTAAGTGGCACACTTTGAGTTTTGAATCCGATTGGCTTGAACAAGCTGGGGAACGTAAAGCCAAGAAGATGATCGGCAACATGGTGCAGTACCTGCGCAAGTTTGAAGCAGATGGCGCAAGCGTTATTGGTCGCGAAGTAAGTTTTGAATTTGAAATTGGGAAAGCTCTAGTCCGCGGACAAGTGGACCGGCTTGAACTATATCCCGACGGGCGAGTAATGATCGTGGATCTAAAGACTGGCTCAAAGGCATTCACGGCTGAGGAGGCTCGTGAACACGCTCAGCTTGGTCTTTATCAGCTGGCTTTTGAAAATGGTGCTTTTGATTCGGCAAATGGAAACAACGACGTTATCTGGCCAGCAGATTTTGATCCAAAAACCGCAAAACTCGCTGGCGCAAAGCTACTGCTAGTGAGCGGTGATAAACCAACCGAGCGCGAGCAGCGATCGATTGCCGAAGATTCCTCGGCAAAACAAAAATTTGAATCTATAGTTGCGGCGGCCACTCGTGGAATGGCTATGACTGAACAAGTATTTGTGGCGCAGGTTGGCTCTCATTGCACAAATGAAAATGAGTTTGGCTCCTGCCAGATCCACCTCACTAGGGCGGTGAGCTACGTTGGGTAAATTCAAATTCAGCGCCAACCAGGTTTACCAGGTAATAAAGCCTTATACATTGACCGCTCAGCAGGCTTCAGCCGTCGAGCAGGCCAGAGTTGATTCGCCCACCTTGGTCGTTGCCGGTGCGGGCAGTGGCAAAACTGAGCTAATGGCCGTTCGCGTGCTCTGGCTAGTGGCCAATGGTTTTGCTAAGCCCGAGGAAATTCTGGGATTAACCTTTACCCGAAAGGCCGCGGCTGAATTAAGTAAACGCATTTATGAAAGCCTGCTCAAATTACGAGACAGCCAAATGTGGCCCGAAGATTTGGATTACGACTTCACCGCACCGACTATTTCCACCTACAACGCCTACGCAAATAACTTGTTTCGCGATCATGCACTTTCAATCGGTTACGAGCCTGAGGCGGCACTACTGACTGAAGCAGCCGCATATCAGTTGGCGCGAGAGGTGATTCTGAAGCAGGGATCGCAAATCGACGGTCGGATTGCCGATCTGGATCAAAATCTAAATTCAATCGTCGAAAATGTGCTGGCCTTAGCGCAGAGCATGAATGACAACCTGGCAAACTCCAATCAGGTAGAGGCGTTGCTCAACGAGGTAATTGAGTCGGTCAGTGATTTACCAAAGAAGGCCGGTGGAACAGATAAGTCACAGTTTGCCTACATGTCTTCGAGTCTGCAGCCACTTGCTATCACCCCAATCTTGGCCAAGCTTGCTGATGCATATCGTGCCGAGAAGATGCGGCAGGGATTTGTTGACTATTCTGACCAGGTTGCGTTGGCCGAGCTTGCAGTTCGAGAAGTTCCTGCGCTTCGTGAACGAGAACGCAGCCTGCACACTCAGGTTCTGCTTGACGAGTATCAGGACACTTCTTATCTGCAGACGCGCCTGCTACAGAATCTATTTGCGGGGACATCGGTATTTGCCGTAGGCGATCCAAACCAATCAATTTATGGTTGGCGCGGTGCGAGCGCTTCTAATTTAAGATCTTTCTTCAAGGACTTCCAAGCCCCAGATGAAGCCGTGCCATTTGAACTTTCGACCTCGTGGCGCAACCCCACCTCAGTGCTATCTCTAGCAAATCACCTGATTGATTCACTAAAGGTTGTGGAATTGCAGCCGGCACCTTCAGCATTAGCCGGTCAGGTGTCAGTGGAGTTTGCTCAGGATTTAAATCTGGAGGCGCAAGCTGTAGCTGCGTGGTTTAAACAACGCATGAGCGCAGACAAGACCGGTGCGCTGCTAATGCGCAAGCGCAGTCAAATGCCATTATTTGTGTCCGCTTTAGAAGACCAGGGTATTGAAGTAGAAGTTATTGGTTTGGGTGGTCTGCTTGAGGTGCCAGAGGTTGTAGACCTAGTAAGTGCACTTCGAGTAATACACAATCCGGCCGCTGGAACTCAGCTAATTCGTCTGCTGGCGGGACCGCGTTGGCGGATTGGTGCAAAGGATCTTGAGCGGCTACACCGCTACGCAAGTCGCAAGGCGCGGTTAGAAGAAGAACTCAGAGCAAAAATACAAGAGGGGCTGGCCCCCGAGGATTCGCTCTCAATTGTTGACGCACTGGATCTAATCCTTGATGAAAAGGAACCAGAAAAAATTGGCTTTAGTGATGTTGGTTTGCCTCGACTAAAAGATGCTGCACGTTTGCTGCGCGCAATGCGGCAACAAACTGGAATGTCACTGGTTGAATTTGTCCGTTCCGTGGAGCAGGAGCTTTGGCTAGATATTGAAGTTCAGGCAAATCCAAGACGCAAAAATCCAATGGCACATTTGAACGCTTTTGCCGCAATCGTCGCAGGTTATTCGGCAAGCAACAATCAACCTCACTTAGGCGGTTTCCTTAACTGGCTTGAATTTGCTGACGAACGAGAGAGATTTGAGGTCCCCAGCACCAACCCTGAGCGCGGTGTGGTGCAGATACTGACCATTCACGCGGCTAAAGGATTGGAATGGGACCACGTTGCGGTTGCCAATCTAATCGATGGCGATTTTCCAAGTTCCGGCAAAGGTTCATCGGGTTGGCTTGGCGTGGGTAAATTGCCTTTTCCATTGCGCGGTGACAGCGCTTCACTTCCGGTTTGGAATTACAAGAATCACTCAGCGCAGCCTGATGTAAAAAAGAGCATCGACGAATTCAAAGAGCAGATGCGATTGCACCTATTGAACGAAGAGCTTCGACTGATGTATGTGGCAGTCACTAGACCCAAAGCTGAACTTTTATTGACCGGCTCCTACTGGAAACCCGGGAACAAGAGCCCGCGTAAGCCCTCTCAGTTTCTTCTCTCGGCCTGCGAAAAATTGCAGCTTGAAATTCCAGAGCAAATGTCCCAAGTGAATCCGCTTGAAGAGATTGAAGTTATTGAGAGCTGGCCGCTTGATCCGCTGGGAGAGCGGCATCGCAAAGACGTTGCACGCGCAGCTTCAGAGACCCTTGCAAATATTGAGACTCTGGCCAGCAAGGTTCAAGCTATTCAGCTCGGAGATCAAATCCAGAACGACATCACTCTCTTGCTAGCTGAACGGGAAGCTGCAATTGCAGAACTAGACAACGTCCAGTTGCCGGTCAGAATTCCTGCGTCAAGTTTCAAAGATTACCTAGCCGATTACGATGAGGTGGCCGCGAGGTTGCGCAGGCCCATGCCGCAGCCGCCTTATAAGCAGACTCGTACCGGTACGCTTTTCCACAGCTGGGTAGAGGCGCAATTTGGTGCAGGAGCGCTGGCTGGGCAATTAAAGGATCAGCCACAATCGGCTGACGGCGGTCCTGAATCGCTAGCGATAGAAGATATTGAGCAGCTCAAGAAAAATTTTGCAGCATCAAGATTTGCCAAGCTCAAGCCAGTTGACATCGAACGCGAAATTCAACTGACCATTGGTGAAAACACTTTTATATGTAAGTTGGACGCAGTATTCAAGACTGAATCAGGCTATGAGATCGTTGACTGGAAGACTGGCAAGTCGCCAAAGAATGAGGAAGATCAAAAGCTGAAGACTTTGCAGCTTGCTCTATATCGAATGGCGTACTCACGCTTCACGGGGATTCCGCTGGAGCAAATATCGGTGAGTTTCTACTTCGTTGGCGAAGATAAAGAGATCAAGCCGACTGTTGTGCCAGACGAAGAGGAACTGCTTGAGCTTTGGGGCAAGGTAAACGCTTAAAAAAGTTCGCTGTCTGGTTTTCCGGGCAAGTCAATCGGACGCGTCGCAACGTCTTGAATCGGTGCAACAAAAGATTCAGCAGCCGCAATCGGCGCCGCCTGTTTAGCGACTAGCCTGCCCACTGCTCCCGTTGAGACATCTTCGGCGAGTCCTTCAAGCATTAGTACAGCCTCGTCGATGATGTCTTGATTCTTTTTTCCAATGCCGAACATTAACCATCGTGCAAATTCAAACTCGCTATAAAGGGTGGCTCGCAGAAGTAATGCGTCATCTACTTGATTGTGGGCCTGTCGGTACACGTCAATGATGCTTTCGGATAGTTCATGAATTCCGGCACCAATAATCCACGCTAAGTCTTCTGCCGGATCTGAAACTCGCAGGGTGCTCCAACCTAGAACACCGGACACTTCGTCGTCGAGAGTTAGGAAGGTCTCGCCGTTTAGGCCACCGTGCACAACAGTTGGCTTGAATCGGAACAGACTTGTATCCTCTAGCGCCTGTTCCCATCGCGACAGAAGCACCGATGGGACTTTGCCGGTAGCGGCAAAGCGATCAAGCTCGGCAACGCGTCCGCGAACAATCTCTGCCGGCCCGAAGGATGCCAAATGGGCGTTCTCAATGAGCGCAACGTCAAGATTGTGGATGGCTGCAATTGCGCGCGCGATATTTGCCGATAGCACCGTGTCAGCGCCAACCATTGAGATGTCGGTTTGGTTTCCGTATACGAATTCAAAAACCAGTGCCCGGGCGCCTTTTTCGTCTTTAGTTTCTCCAACCAGATTTGTCACCTTGAACGGTAGGCGCATGCGATCGACCTTGGTTAGGGCTTTGAGGGCACGCAGCTCCACCTCTTGCTCGGCCCCTGCAGACTGCGAGGTAGCCACCCGAATCACATAGTGTTCGCCGGTAGTGCTGGTGAGCAGTGCGGTCTCAAATGCCCCGCTGCTGCCAGTCGAGAGTCCCTTTACCTCGGTGAAGTTAAGTTGTGGAGCGGCCGCTTTCGCAAGCGCCGCTAAAATCAAGGGAGATCTGGCCATGAAAATTAGGTTAGACAAAAATTACGCCTTAGCCATGTACCGCCACGCGAACAGAGAAGCCATGCACGAAGCATTAGATCTACCGCTAGCTCGCTCCGCCGTTGATCGCGACTACCTATCACGCAGCCTGCCAGACCTGTTTGAGAGTTTGGCATCGCTTGCAAGCACCCGGATTTTGCCTGTCTACGACGGCAAGGTTTTACTAACCGGCGCAGCAAACGATCCAAAGCCTGAGCTGCGACTATTCAACACCGATGAGATCACCAGCTTTGAGTATCTTGCCTATTTAGGTAAAACGGTGGGCGCTGCCGAATTGCCAGATGATTCTGCAATTGTGCTTGCAGTTCTTGAAGAAGAATCAGCTTTGGCGATTGAGCCGAACTTAGAAAATTGGCACGTGCTGCGTCGCACCGGGGCCGGTTTGAGTGATTTAGGCGCTGGAATATACGCGCAGGCACTTGCGCTCTATAACTGGAATCGCACTCACGGTTTCTGTCCTAAGTGCGGTGCCGCCACCGAACTTATTCAGGCCGGCTGGGTAAGGCTATGTCCTACTGATGCCCACGAAATTTACCCACGTACCGACCCTGCCATCATCGTGAACGTGATTGATGAGCATGATCGAATCTTGCTTGGTTCGCAGGGGGTCTGGGAAGAAAATCGATGGTCGATTTTGGCTGGTTTTGTTGAGGCAGGTGAGTCACTCACCGCCGCTGTGATTCGCGAGATTTACGAAGAAGCCGGAGTTCGAGTTGTTGAGCCAAAATATCTAGCCAGCCAGGCTTGGCCTTTTCCTTATTCGCTGATGCTTGGCTTTACCGCAAAGGTTGATCCAAAATTTTCTGGCACTGCTTTGATTCCCGATGGCGAAGAGATTGAAAAACTGCGTTGGTTTAGTCGCGAGGACATCCTTCGCGAGGCCCACGAACTTTTGCTTCCAGGTCGCATGACAATATCGCGAGCGATGATTGAGCACTGGTTCGGCGGCGAAATAGTGTCTGCTACAGAAAAAGGCATTCAGTAAGTTGCCAACCGAAACACTTTTAGAAAACCTAGATCCCGAGCAGCGCGAGGCAGCTGAATCACTAGTGGGGCCAACCTGCATTCTGGCAGGTGCAGGAACCGGTAAGACAAGAACGGTTACCCATCGAATTGCATATGGAATAGCCAAGGGCTACTACGCTGCCAATCGCGTGCTGGCACTTACCTACACAAACCGTGCCGCCGGAGAACTCCGTGCCAGACTTCGACAGCTTGGAATTGGTGCGGTTTCGGTTAAGACTTTCCACGCGGCGGCGCTTTCTCAATTGGAATTTTTCTGGCCGCAGTTTGCTGGTGTGCCTGCTCCATCGGTGTTGGAATCTAAAGCGCGACTAATTTCAAAAGTCGCCGATGAGGCAAAGATTCGATTGGACGCGGGCGCCCTGAGGGATTTTGCGGGCGAAATCGAGTGGCGCAAGTATTCAATGCTCAGCATGGACGAATACGCGGGCTTAGTAAAGACTCGGCCCAAGGTTGCCGGCCTCAGCCCTGCCAAAAACTTAGAACTGCAGCGCAGTTATGAAGACGCAAAAATCAAGGCTCAAAAAATTGACTGGGAAGATGTTCTGGTCCTTACCCTAGGTATGTTGCGGGCTGAGCCAAGGGCGCTCGCTCACGTTCAGCAGCAGTACCGATTTTTCACCGTAGATGAATACCAAGATATCTCTCCGCTGCAACATGCGCTGCTGGACACTTGGTTGGGCAACCACTCAGATCTCTGCGTGGTTGGTGACCCAAACCAAACGATTTACTCCTTTACCGGCGCAACCAGCGAGTACCTGCAAAACTTCCGCTCCCGATACCCAGACGCCAATTTGATCCAACTGACTCGCAACTACCGATCAACCCAGCAGATTGTTTCATTCGCCAACCGACTTACCACCGAATCCAACTTGGTGGAGCCACTGCGGTCGGAAGGAGAGGTTGGCCTGGCACCTCGTTCGCTTTCGTTTGCAACCGTGGCCGATGAATGCGCGGCTTTGGCTAGCAGCATTCGAACCAAACTAGACCAGGGCGTCAAGCCAAGTGACATCGCGGTTTTGTATCGGGTCAATGGACAATCTGAGTCAATCGAGCACGCGCTTACCCAAGCCGGCATTGACTACCAGGTGCGCGGCGGCGAGAGATTCTTTAATCGCCCTGAAATTCAAAACGCAATTCGCGCGGTGCGTGCCGAGGCGGTTTCGCCCACCAACAAATCCCTTTTTCAAACCGTCACCGATATTGTGCGTTCCCTTGGTTGGCAAACTCAGCAACCATCCGAAAAGGGTTCACCTCGTGAAAAATGGGAGTCGCTCAACTCGTTTTTGGCGATTACAGAAGAGCTTCCTGAAGATGCAACTATTTCGGATTTTGCTAAAGAGTTAGATGAGCGTCAGCGATCTCAGCACGAGCCAATCAAGGCAGCGGTGACGCTGTCAACTATGCACGCGGCTAAGGGGCTTGAGTGGGACCTGGTCTTCATAGTTGGGCTGACAGAGGGGTATGTTCCAATTACCTACGCCCAAACCGATGCAGAGATTCGTGAAGAGCAACGCTTGCTTTATGTGGGGCTTACTCGGGCGCGAAAGGAATTAACTATTTCTTGGGCACGTCGCGATGCTAACTCAACGCGTGATCGCGAACCATCCCGCTTTTTGAACCTGCTCGCGCCACGCGTGTAATTCAACTTTTATTTTTGCAGTTGCAAGCTGGGTGCTGGGCCCAGACAAACTCGGTGACGGCACCGGATTTCAAATTCAACTGGTAGCCAGTTAGGTTCTCTTCGTGGAGTTTGAAGCCAGAGACTTTGTCTAGGCGGGCAAGAATCTTTTGAATCACCACTCCGGCGGTGAACAGTTGACTTGCCGCGTCGTCAAATCTTTTTTGGCTACTGACTAGTTGACTGGCAAGCACCGGCCAGTTTGAATCGTGATCGGTTCGCAAATTCTCTAGACAAAATAAACATGCGGTCAACCCAGGCAAGATCATTGGGCTGACCGTTGCGAACTCTGCATCAAAAGTGACGGCTATGTGCGGAACGTCTCTACTTAGCCAGGGTGCGTAGCGGCGCGGTTCCATAGCTTGATGTGCAATTAGAACGGCACAATCAAGTTTTTGCAGTTGCCTTTCGAGCAATTTCTTTCCGGTGGAAACCATTGCTTTGTTTGGCGAGGCGGCGAGCAGAGTCCGAAGCGCATCAATACGAGGACGACCAAGCAATTGGCTTGGATAACCGGTTGGCCCAAGGTCACTCTGTTGAACTTGATTTTCATCGTGACTAATTAGGTGCCCCAGTCCTGCGGCAGCAAGCCCCTGAGCAATCATCAGGCCCGTTCTTGAAATATCTTCAATGTGTACCGAGCGCCCCGCCCGCCCAATCAGCACGGCCTCACCGTCGACCGCATGCAACAAACTGGCTCGAATAATTTCCGCAAAAGCCCCCGCCACGAACTCCGAACTCAACTGAATTTTTGTCTTTGGGGCTGGGCTTTCTGCAAGCAACTTTGGCCCCACCTGATTTAGAACTTCATCCGTTTCTGACTGGCTTAAACCCAATTGGCTGGTCACGAGTGGAAGTTGCTGGTCGGCTACTCCTTTGTATAGAGCTGCGATAAGTCTTTCCTGAGCAGGGGTTAGTTGTCTTAGGATCACCGGGTTTGCACCGGTGCCGAGTTGCATTTCGTAGGGTGTGCGCCAGAGTGGTTGTTGGTTTGGGTTTATTCGAAAGACCATTCGCAAATGTTTGCAAGGGATGGCAATGAGCGCACAAGTTATTCACATGGCGCAAGAAGTTATTTGTCGAGTAGGTCTCTGAGTGCTTGATCGAAGGCGTCGGGGTGCTTGCCATCCTCGCGCAATTTAGAAATCAATGCTGTTGGATTTTCGATGTCGGTTGCGCTTGGCAGCACATCTGGATGATTCCAAAGGTCATCGCGTTTCTCAATCCCAACGGCCGTTCCAATTTCACGCCACATGGAAGCTGCCTCGCGCAACTTTCGCGGACGCAATTCTAAGCCAACCAAGGCGCCAAAGGTTAACTCGGCGGGACCTCCGGTGGCTCGTCGTCTGCGTACTGCTTCTGCCACTGCGGCGGCTCTTGGCATACGACGGGTTGCCTCCTCGGTTACAACATCCACCCATCCCTCGATAAGCGCTAGCAGAGTTTCGATTGAGTTCAGTGCCGCTGCTTGGTCTTCGGTGCGATCCGCAATAAATGCACCTGATTGCAAAGCTGCGCGAAGTTCATCGGGGTGCTCGGGATCAAAATCTTCGGCAATTTCTGTGATTCGTGAATTATCAATAGAAATTTCAGACGCGTATTTTGAGATTTGCGAAACCACCGCATCGCGAAGCCACTTGCTGTGCTTGAACAAGCGAACGTGCGCCATCTCACGAATTACCAAGTAGATGTAAGCCTGGTCTCGTTCAATCTCAAGACCATTCACAAATGCCTCTAGGTTCTGCGCAACGAATGCAGCGCGCTGATCCTTGAATAGCGGAAGCCCAATATCGCCACCGGTTAGTACCTCGTGAGAAAGTTTTCCCAGCGCCTGGCCAAGCTGCATGGCAAACAGGGCGCCTCCCGCTGATTTCATGACGCCACTTGCGTTCCCTAGAATTTCTTGGATTTCCTCAGGAGCGTTTTGGGTCAAGTTTTCACTGAGCGCTTCACTCATTCGATTTGCCACTGGCTCACTCAGTGCTTGAAACAGCGGCATGGCATCGGCAACCCAGAGTTCGCGCGAGAGTAACTTTGGTTCACCAATTAATTCGGGAATTGTGGTGGCCTCATTAAGCCATAGGGTGCCAATGGCAACGGCATCGGAAATTTGCTTCCTGGCTTCACCAGAAATTGTCAGACTGCCCGAGCGAGCCAGCGCCTTTGCTTGGCTGCTGGCCAACTCCCAGTTGACCCCCCTTTCGCCAGAAGTGAAGGTTCCGCCCTGCGCTTGTAGCGAACTTATTACCTGCTTGATTTGGTCCAGCATGGCAGCCATAGCGGCAGGGTCCTTTGGAAGTCCGGCCGCCTCGGCCAGTTGTTCTGGGTCAATCGGGTTGTCGCCACTCAAAAATTGACGCATGAACGCTTCAAAGTCATCGGGGTTCAAGCCACCGGTGCCGCCTGGATTTTGATTATCGTTCATTCGCGTCCTTACCTACTAAGACTAATCACGCTTAGGCTTAAGGCATTCCTGTGAATGTAGTGAGGGCCCATTTGAGTTACAACACCGATTTTGATTCGCGCCAGTTTTCAAGGCCGCGAAAATCAGTGGGCTTAGTTTTTCTTGCTCTTGGTGCAGCGGCGCTAATGGGCGTTTGGTATTTTCCGACTCCTTACGTGATCGAGCAACCTGGTCCCGCCTACAACGTGCTCGGCACCGATAGCGGTAAGCCGATTATCTCTATCGATGGCGCACCAACTTTTAAGACATCAGGAAATCTTGATTTATTGACCGTGCAGATAGCCGGAAATAGAGAGCGGACGCCAAGTTGGCTCGAGATTTTTGGTGCCTGGATGGATCCCTCTAAGAGCGTTTTGCCAATTGACCAAGTCTTCCCGGCAAATCAGACGGCAGAAGAATCTACCGCAGAGAGCACCGCCATGATGGAGCAATCACAGCAAGAGGCAATTGCCGTTGCGCTAAAGAATCTTGGTTACGACGTACCTGTGCAGCTTTATGTGAGTGAGGTCACCAAGAACTCGCCATCCAGCGGGCAAATTGTGGCAGCAGACTTTATTCAAAAAGTTAATGGCATTAAAGTCTCAACCATTGAAGAACTGCGAGAAAACGTTAATGAATTTGATGGCAAAACACCACTGACGATTGAACTTATTCGCCAGGGTGAAACCAAGGTGTTTTCAATCACGCCGAAGAAAGATGAGACCGGTGCCTATCGAATCGGTATCTTGGTTGGCTATAAATATGACTTCCCGGTCAAGGTAAATCTTCAGCTTGGCGATGTGGGCGGTCCTTCTGGCGGAATGATGTTTGCCCTAGGCATTTATGACAAGCTAACCCCGGGAGAACTAACCGGCGGAAAGTACATCGCGGGCACGGGAACAATTGACGGTTCTGGAATTGTTGGACCTATCGGAGGGATTCAGCAAAAAATGTATGGAGCACAGAAAGCTGGTGCCAAGTACTTCCTGGCACCAAAAGATAACTGCCCTGAATTAGCGGGACTTGAACCCTCTGACATGAAGATTTTCAAAATTACAAACTTCAAGGATGCTCTTACCGCCGTTGAGAAAATCGGCGCCGGGGAAGATCTTTCGGCTCTACCAACCTGCACTACTAAATAAGCAACAGGAGAATCATGACTAACAATCTTGCGCCCAAGATAAACAGTTCGCCGGCCGCTATCGCCACCATAATTTTGGTGGTGCTGGGTGTTGCCGCACTTGGTGCACTTGGTGTCTACACCGACATCCTCTGGTTTGGCCAGTTGGGCTTTGGATCCGTCTTCACTACTCAGATAGTGGCTCAGGCCGGTGTCTTTGTGACCGGCGCAATCGTATTGGGCGCGCTGGCCTGGGTGGGCTTTTATGTTGCTTATCGCACCCGACCCATCTATCTAAAGTTTGCCGACGAACGCGACCCATTTGCCGCTTATCGAATGCTGCTGGATCAGCTTCGCAAGGTGATCATGATTGGCTTGCCAATAGTGCTTGGTGTCTTGGGTGGTGTGGCCGCGGCTTCGCAGTGGAAGCTAGTGCTCACCTGGCTGAATCGCACCTATACGGGTGAAGTAGATCCACAGTTCGGCTTGGATATCTCTTTCTACTTATTTGATCTTCCTTTCCTCACCGCGGTGGTTGGTTTCCTATCGGCGGCGGTCTTGATTTCCGGTTTGGTTGGTGCTGCCGTACACATGATTTACGGCAACATTCGTTTCAACGGTCGCGAGACAAAGGTGGCAAAGTCAGCGCGAATTCAAATTGCAATTTCTGCTGCTGTATATTTGGTGCTGCAGGGCGCAAGTCTTTGGCTTGACCAGTACGCCACCATGACAAGTTCAAGCGGCCTTTACACCGGCGCAACCTACTCGGACGTGAACGCAAGAATTCCTGGCTTCCAGATTTTGGCGCTGATTTCACTTGTGGTCGCGGCACTGTTCTTGATCACGGCTGTTATCGGTCGTTGGCGAATTTCAGTAATGGGTACCGCGTTGATGGTGATCAGCTCAATTGTGCTAGGTGGGGCATACCCATGGTTGGTCCAGACCTTTCAGGTAGTGCCAAACGAGCGAACACTTGAGGCTGAGTACATCAAGCGAAACATTGAAGCCACTCGCGCCGCCTACGGTCTAGATGCGGTGGAGTCTTCTGAATACAAGGCCACCACCGATGCAACCGCCGGTGCTCTTCGTCAGGATGCGGAAACAACTGCAAACATTCGAATCATTGACCCGGCTTTGGTGAGTGCCTCTTTCAAGCAGCTTGAGCAGTACAAGCAGTACTACAGTTTTGCCGGACACCTAGATGTTGATCGCTACACAATTGACGGCAAAACCCAAGACACCGTTATCGCCGTTCGCGAGTTGCAGCAATCAGGTCTTGGCGATTCACAGTCTTGGTACAACAACGTAATTGTTTACACCCACGGTTACGGTGTAGTTGCCGCCTACGGAAACCAGCGCTCTTCTGAGGGTCAGCCGGTTTTCTTGCAAAAGGGTATTCCATCTATCGGTGCACTGGGCGAGTATGAGCCACGAGTTTACTTTGGTGAAAACTCACCGCTGTACTCAATCGTGGGTGCGCCAGCTGGTGCCGAGCCTCGCGAACTGGACTATCCGGCGGGTGACGGTGAAGCTGACCAAACCTACACAACCTTCAAGGGTGACGGTGGTCCAAAGTTAGATAACATCGCGGCTCGCTTGGCCTATGCAATTAAATTCCAGAGCGAACAGATCCTGCTGTCTGATGCAATCACCAACGAATCACAAATTCTCTATAACCGCGATCCGCGTTCGCGCGTTGCCGCAGTTGCTCCATACCTAACCCTCGATAGCGACAGCTATCCAGCGGTGGTCGATGGACGAGTGGTTTGGATTGTTGACGGTTACACCACATCTAACAACTACCCGTACTCACGATCAGAAAACCTTAGCCAAGCAATTGCTGACAGCGGAACCAACGACACCTTTGCGCGTGGTTCAGTGAACTACATTCGCAACTCGGTGAAGGCAACGGTAGATGCTTACGATGGCAGCGTCAACTTGTACGCGTGGGACGAAAAAGATCCAATCTTGAAGACTTGGTCAAAGATTTTCCCAAATACCATCAAGTCAATCAAGGAGATGTCAGGTGACTTATTGAGTCACGTGCGTTACCCAGCTGACCTGTTTAAGGTGCAACGTTCAATTCTTGGTTCATACCACGTGAGCGATGCCGGTTCTTTCTACTCTCAGGAAGACGCTTGGATGACTCCAAACGATCCTGTCTCTGGAACAAGTGTCACCAGCGGTTCACTGCAGCCGCCTTATTACTTGACCATGCAGGTGCCGGGCACTTCGGCACCGGCGTTCTCGCTGTACACAACCTTTATTCCAAAGTCCACCGGCGAAGCCAGCCGAAATGTCTTAAAGGGCTACCTAGTTGCCGACTCTGACGCTGGAAACGAAGCGGGTAAAGTTTCGCCGAACTATGGAAAGTTGCGGCTGTTGAATCTTCCTGCTAGCACGATTGTGCCCGGACCCGGTCAGGTGCAAAACGCATTCAGCACCGATGCCGAGGTTAGTCGACTGCTGAATATCTTGAGACAGGGTTCAACTCAGGTACTCAACGGTAACTTGCTAACTCTGCCAGTCGGTGGTGGATTGCTTTACGTGCAGCCGGTTTACATTAAGTCAACCGGTGAGACAAGCTTCCCGTTGCTCAAGAAAGTTCTAGTTGCCTTTGGTGACAAGATCGCGTTTGAGGACACTCTGGATGGTGCGCTAGACGCATTGTTTGGCGGTAACTCTGGAGCAAATGCAGGCGACGGATCTTCAATCGTCGTGCCGACAGACCCAACCACACCAACCGATCCAAAAGCACCAACCTCTAGCAAGGCAGCCGCGCTCAAGCAAGCATTGACCGCCGCCAGAAACGCAATGATCGCTAAAGACAGTGCAATGGCAAAGGGTGACTGGACCGCTTATGGAAAGGCAGAGGCTGACCTTAAGGCTGCTCTCGATGCTGCGTTAGCGGCATCGCAGTAAACCGATAGGGGCTTTCGACTCTTAGCCTCGCGTGCTACACTGGTTCTACCGACGCGGGGTGGAGCAGTTCGGTAGCTCGCCGGGCTCATAACCCGGAGGTCGTAGGTTCAAATCCTGCCTCCGCAACCAGTACAAAAACCCAGTCTCACTTTTCATTCGAAAAGCGGGGCTGGGTTTTTCTTTTGAAGTTTTCAAGGCTGTGCATAACTTTTTTGCCACCTGCTGCGGGCGATTATCTTTGGCGCATGTTGCATCCCATAAAAACCAATTCAATCTTGGGTTTGGCGGTAATGCTAAGTCTGTTGATTTTTGCGCCGCAGCCAAGTTTTGCCAACTGCAAAAACTCTGGCGGTTCATCGGGGTCAAACAAGGTCGGCTCCCAGGTCAATGGCAACAGCGTGACAATTTGCGCATCGGCGGTGTCCGTTGTTCCCGCCCGCTCGACTAAAGTCACCGCTCAAATTACAAAACCCACCAAGACGCTAGCTAATCCGATCGCCAAGCAGATTGGCAAACCGATTGCTAAGGCCGTTTCAAGACTGGTTTCAAAGTCGGCGCCAAAATCGGTGACCAAGCCGGCTGTAAAAATCGTGGCTAAACCAAAGCCATCCACCTTCAAAACCAAGTCGATGGCCAAGACAGTCTCAAAACCCAGCAGCGCCAATAAGACATCGGCTGCAGCCAACTTCACCCCGGCGGCTGCGGAGGGAAGCGTCTACCCGTCAAATCAATTGGCAGTGGGCCAGGAGGCTTCGTTTGTTTCTAACGCCGTTCAGCACTACCGAACCGGAACCCTGCTGAATCTGCCGACCGAAGTTCGCTTTACCCCGTTGACAGTGCAGTGGGATTTTGGTGATGGCAGGACCGCGGCTGGCGCATCTCTGGGGTACGCGTTTTCAACACCAGGAATTCATGACGTAAGGGTCAGGGTGGTGTACGCGATTAGTTATCGAATTAAGGGCAGTTCCATTTGGATTGCCGAACCAGAAAGCATCACTCTAGCCGACGAGGTCCAGGTGCTAGTGTCGGCCAATTCGAGTTTCGATTACAACCCAAGTCAAACTCAGGAACCTAATCAACGGGTGCTGCTGGTGGGATCAGATTGCCTGAGCAGCCCGGGCTCTTTTGGGTGCAACTAGTTTGAGTTCGCTCTCTCAGAAATTGTTCAGAAAGTTTTCATAAACTAATCAGACTCACTTGTAATTCTCTTATTAGCAGCAACTTGGCTGCCCATTAGATTTCAAGTCCTGAAAGGTTCAAGATGTCTGATTACAATCGCCAGTTCTTGTTTGACCAATCGACTAACCCTGTGGTCCCTCCAAAATTGTCGTTTCGACAGAAGCTTGCAAAGCGCACAACTTTTCTAACTGGAACTGCAGCCGTGGTGCTTGGCGCGGTGGTGGGCGCTGGCGTTGGAGCCGGCGTTGGCGTTGCCGTTTACAACTCCTGGACTAGGCCAGCCGCTGTGGTGGTCAACGATGCAAAATCCGTAACTTGGATCACCGGAGCAGCAGCGGTAGCGGCACCATCGGTGGTTACTCTCAGTGTCTCCGGGGTGGGAGGCAGCGGAAGTGGCTCAGGTGTCTTCTTGACAGAGGACGGATACATCCTTACCAACTCGCACGTAGTGACTCTTGACGGCTCAACTGCCTCGGTGAAGATTGAGGTCAAAACCTACGATGGTCATGTTTACGATGGGAAAGTAATTGGCACCGATCCAATCAATGACCTTGCCGTAGTTAAGGTTTCGGCACCAATCAGCTTCAAGGCAATTACTTTTGCCGATTCCAACAAGATCAACGTGGGCGATCGCGTGCTTGCGATTGGTGCCCCACTTGGTTTAGCCAACACAGTTACAGAGGGTATTGTTTCGGCGTTGAATCGAACTATTGCGGTGGCGTCTTCGGCTGTGCCAGATAATTCTGGCCTGGGCTTTGGAGGCCTCCAGTTTTTCAACGGCACTGGTAGTTCGATTAACCTTCGTGTGATTCAGACTGACGCTGCAATTAATCCCGGAAATTCGGGTGGTGCGTTGGTTGACGAAACCGGAAAACTAATCGGCATTAACGTAGCGATTGCCTCTGCAGGTTCAAGCAGTCAGGCAGGAAACATCGGAGTTGGCTTTGCAATTCCATCAGATGTAGCCAAGCGCATTGCAAAAGAAATCATGACAACTGGTAAGGCCAGCCACGCTCTGCTTGGAGCAGGGGTTGTTGATTCAACGTCATCTGCAGACAATTCTGGCTTTAGCGTTGGCGCTTTGGTAAAGAGCCTGACACCCGGTGGTGCTGCCGAAAAGGGCGGGATTCAGGTTGGTGACATCGTTGTGAAGTTCAACGGACAGGCGATCACCACCGCCGGTGAGCTAACCGCCGCCGTTCGTCAGGAGCCTGCGGGCGCAAAGGCCCAGGTGGAAGTGCTAAGAGATGCAAAGCCTCTGACCTTGAATGTAGTCTTGGGTGACGCTGCCGATCTTCAGTAGGCAAGAAAATGAGTGGATATTTCGTGGGTGAAGAATTTTTGAATGAATTGAGCAGAGAAGAAATCGGTGGGCAAACTGCTGGTTCCACTTTGCTCGAAGAACAGATTCAAAACGTTGAACCCGGGGACCACGAGAGAAACTCGCACTACGTTCGAAAAGAAAAAATCGTCGAATCCGCTGTACTTGGAACTCCGGTGATTGCACTCTGTGGCAAGATTTGGGTTCCGGGTAGGGATCCGGAAAAGTTTCCAATTTGCCCAACTTGCAAAGACATTTACGAGGGCCTGCGGCCCGAAGACCCAAAGAGCGCAAACCCAGACAAGTAGCGCGAAGCGTTCTCCCATCGGCGGCATTGAAAGCGGCCGCGGGTAGACTTTTCGTGTGAATGATGCGCCAATTGGAATCTTTGACTCTGGAGTCGGTGGGCTTACCGTAGCTCGAGCAGTAATCGACCAGTTGCCAAATGAATCCATCATTTACGTTGGCGATACGGCTAACACCCCCTACGGACCTAAGAGCATTCAAGAGGTTCGCGACTTGGCTCTTGCCGTGATGGATCGCTTGGTTGACGAAGGGGTAAAGCTTTTAGTTATCGCCTGCAACTCGGCCTCCGCTGCGGTACTTAGAGATGCGCGCGAGCGCTATACCGTCGGCCGAGGAATTCCAGTCGTTGAGGTAATTCAACCTGCGGTGCGCCGAGCTGTTGCTTCAACACGCAACCGCAAAATTGGGGTAATTGGAACCGCGGCGACTGTGACTTCAAAGGCTTATGACGATGCTTTTGCCGCTGCCGTAGATTTGCAGATCACTAGCGCAGCTTGCCCTAGGTTTGTTGAATTTGTTGAGCAGGGCATCACCTCTGGCCCAGAGCTATTGGCGGTTGCCGAGGACTACCTAGGCCCCATCCGCGACGCCGGCGTGGACACCTTGGTGCTTGGCTGCACACACTACCCATTGCTTACCGGAGCCATCTCATACGTAATGGGCGAAGACGTTACCTTGGTGTCGAGTGCTGAAGAAACCGCAAAGGATGTTTATCGAACTTTGGTTGCTCATAATTTGCAGCGCACCGCGTTGAGCGCGCCAACTCTAATTTTCAAAGCCACCGGCAACGCTGAGTCATTTGAAAAACTTGCCCGCAGATTCCTGGGGCCCGAGGTTACGAAAGTAGAAGAAATCCGATGACCGTTCGTGTTGATGGCAGAACCCCTGATCAGCTCCGCAAAATAACAGTTGAGCGTGGCTGGAGTGATCATGCCGAGGGATCGGCGCTAATTTCTTTTGGCGGCACCAAGGTTCTTTGCACCGCTTCTTTTACCGCCGGTGTTCCTCGTTGGAAAGTTGGCAAAGGTGAGGGCTGGGTAACTGCAGAGTATGCGATGCTGCCTCGAGCAACTCATGATCGCAACGACCGTGAAGCCGTCAAGGGAAAAATCGGTGGGCGCACTCATGAGATCTCTCGCCTAATTGGCAGAAGCCTGCGTGCGATTGTTGATGTGCGAGAACTCGGCGAAAACACCATTGTGATTGACTGCGACGTTCTGCAAGCAGACGGCGGAACTCGCACCGCTGCCATAACCGGCGCATACATAGCGCTGGCAGATTCGATTGCCTGGGCCCGTGAAAAGAAATTAATACCAGCAAAGGCACAACCGCTTACTGGCAGTGTGGCGGCGGTTTCGGTTGGGATTATCGATGGTGAGCCGTTTCTTGACCTGGCCTACACAGAGGATGTGCGTGCACACACCGATATGAATGTGGTTGTTACCGGTGATGGAAAATTTGTAGAGGTTCAGGGAACCGCCGAGGGAGTGCCGTTTGACCGCGATGAGCTGAATCTGCTGCTTGATTTGGCGCTCAAGGGAACCACCCAACTAACTCAGATTCAGAAAGCCGCCTTGGCTGGGGCGGCCAGCTAATGAAACTAGTTTTGGCCACTCACAACCAACACAAGGTTGAAGAGGTTGGCGCGATTCTTGCTCAGACCATTCCAACTATCGAGTTGCTTGGCTATGACGGCCCCGAGCCTAAAGAAGACGGAACTAGCTTCCTGGAGAATGCCCTGATCAAGGCACGCGCCGCGTTCTTACACACCGGACTGCCGTCAATCGCGGACGACTCTGGAATCGCCGTTGAAATTCTTGGGGGAGCACCGGGAATATTCAGTGCCCGATGGGCCGGCGGCCGAGATAATGTGGCCAATCGCCAGTTGCTGCTAAGTCAACTAGCAGATGTTCGTGACCAAGACAGGGCGGCTTCATTCGTTTGCACTATCGCCATGGTTTCGGACGATGGTGAAGTTTCCTTCACCGGAATCTGGCCCGGCCGAGTTGCACTACAGGAGCAGGGGCTGAATGGGTTTGGCTATGACCCCGTTTTTATTCCAGAGGGATTTGAAGTAACCGCGGCCGAACTAGAGCCAGAAGTTAAGAACGCACTGAGCCACAGATCGCTAGCTCTCTCGCAACTGTCGAGTTATCTACTCCAGCTTGAGCGCTAAGCAGTAGTTATCGAATTAGGGCTTCGGTCTTGTGCTGACGACGGGTCTTCACAATTTCCATAACGATTGGAATGGTTGAAAGAACTACAAATCCAATAGTGAAATACTCCACGTGCTCTGCTACAAACGGAATCTTGCCAAGGTAATAGCCCAGCAGGGTAACTCCGGTGCCCCAGCCAACAACCCCGTAGAAGTTGTACTTCAAGAATTTGCGGTAATTCATCTGGCCGATGCCGGCTGCTACCGGAACAAAGGTGCGCATCACTGGTACGAAGTGCGCAAGGATGATTGCCTTTGCTCCATATCGTTCAAAAAACGAGTTAGTGGAATCTACATTTTTTTGGCTGAAGAATTTTGAATCGGTCTTATTGAAAATGGCCGGACCGGATTTGCGACCAATCCAATATCCGGTTTGATCACCCAGCCAAGCAGAAATCGAAATTGCCGCACAGGCAAACCAAATTGGCACCGGAGCCATCTCGTTTCCAAGTGGGAAGACCACGTCGCCGGTTGAAATCATCAGGCCGGTCACGAACAGCAGTGAGTCGCCCG
The DNA here is from genome assembly GCF_000699505.1 of Rhodoluna lacicola. Lineage (NCBI taxonomy): Bacteria > Bacillati > Actinomycetota > Actinomycetes > Micrococcales > Microbacteriaceae > Rhodoluna > Rhodoluna lacicola. The sequence continues at coordinate 418,929 of NZ_CP007490.1, forward strand.
GTAGGAAAAAGCCAACTAAAAGACCGGTCTCAATAAAGACGATGGCGCAAACACCAATTAGTGCGTAGATGCCGAACGATGAGATCAAGGTCTCTGGTTGTAGCCATTCGATTCCGAACATCTTCTCCTGTTTTCGTTGATATGCGCGCCCCTAGCAGGAATCGAACCCGACAAGCCGGTCAGGGCTTGGAGCCTGACTTGCTTGTGCAACTGGTTGATCCTGTGCGGTACGCGCCCCTAGCAGGAATCGAACCTGCGCACCCGCCTCCGGAGAGCGGTGCTCTATCCCCTGAGCTATAGGGGCAAAGGGCTGAGTTAAGACTAACAGCGCCACTGGCCTAGGCTAGGCGCAGAATTGTTAGAGCGGAGTTGATTTTGGCACTTAGGTTACCTGGCCAGTGGGTTTGGGATTCTTGGTTCGTCTTTGATGGCCAAAAACATCACGCGTTCTACCTGCAGGCATCGCGCGGACTTTTAGATCCAAATCGGCGTCACCGAAACGTGACAGTGGGTCACGCAATTTCAAACGACCTCAAGAGCTGGACAGTGGTGGCCGATGCCTTAGCACCATCGGAATCACCCGCCCCAGATAGCTGGACCACATGGACTGGCTCGGTCGTTCGCGATGAAGCCGGGCTCTGGTGGATGTTTTACACGGGAACCAGTCGCGAGGATGCCGGAGAGCGCCAAACAGTTTGCGCAGCAACCTCACCAGACCTAATTACTTGGACAAAAGTCACCAACCTTCCGGTGGCCGCCGCGGATACGCGTTGGTACAAGACCCTTGCCGCTGGTTTTGACAACGAACCATTCAGAGACCCGTGGGTTTTTAAGCTCCCGGGTCAATCCGAATGGACCATGCTCATCACCGCAGGTTCGCCGAAGGCCAATAGTCGCCGTGAAGAGGCCGTCATGGGGGTTGCCAAATCAAAAGACCTAATCAACTGGCAAATCCAGGCGCCGCTCGGTGCCCCCGGCCAGGGTTTTGGGGAAACTGAGGTTTTTCAGTTTGAAATTATCGATGGTGTGCCAATTTTGCTGTTTTGCTGCTCATCGCAGTGGATTTCAGATGAACGCAAAGCCGCGGGGGAGATTGGTGGCGTTTACAGTTTGCCGGTGTCAGCTGACCTGAGCGATGTGGATTTCAAGCGCGCTGTGCTGTTCCCAGATACCTCTCTATACGCCTCTCGATTGGTGCAAGACACCAATGGCGGCTGGAACTTGATCGCTTTTTTGAACAACGTAAATGGTGAATTCGTGGGTGAGCTTTGTGACCCAATCCCTGTGACGGCGGATCCGGTGAAGGGGCTGGTTCCCAAAGTCTAGATAACCGCTATCTCGTATGATTAGAGGTAAATCTTGACCAGTGGAGGCCTCTTGGGCCTCCTTTTCAATAAGGACCAACCTTGACTCCAGCAGATCTTTCTGCGGCCATAGTTCGCGTCATCGCTGCTTTGCAGGCCGATGGTCGATTGGCATTTAAGGATGGCGCGGGCGAGTTGCCGACAGAGGTAGTGATTGAGCGCCCAAAGAACCGCGAGCACGGCGACTGGGCAACCAATGTTGCCATGCAGTTGGCTGGAAAATTTGGACTCAACCCCCGTGCATTCGCCGAATTGCTTTCTAGTGAATTGGTTTCGGTCAAGGGAATTGAAAAGGTCGATATTGCCGGACCGGGATTTATCAACATCACCCTCAGTGCAGCGGCCGCCGGCGAACTTGCCAAGGCAATCGTCGATGCCGGGCCAAGTTACGGCCGGGGTAAAGACCTTGCCGGGGTAAAACTCAATCTTGAATTTGTTTCAGCAAACCCAACTGGCCCAATTCATATGGGCGGAACCCGATGGGCGGCCGTCGGTGATTCGCTTGCTCGAGTCTTTCAGGCACAGGGAGCCGATGTAACTCGCGAGTACTACTTCAATGATCACGGAGCGCAAATAGACAGATTCGCTCGTTCTTTGCTCGCGCGCGCTCGTGGAGAGGCTGCTCCCGAAGATGGTTACGGCGGCGCTTATATTCAGGAAATCGCAGATCGCGTCCTTGCCGAGACTGCAATCGATATCCTGTCGCTTCCTGAAGCCGAAGCCCAAGAGGCCTTCCGCGCTGCCGGGGTTGATTTGATGTTTGGCGAAATTCGCCAATCACTGCATGACTTTGGGGTGGACTTTGATGTCTACTTTCACGAAAACTCGCTCTACGAATCAGGTGCAGTAGATAAGGCAATCGCTCGTCTTCGAGAGTTGGGTCACATTTTTGAGGAAGACGGCGCAATCTGGTTACGCTCAACAACTTTTGGTGACGACCGCGATCGCGTGGTGATTAAGAGCGATGGAGAGGCCGCATACATCGCAGGAGACTTGGCCTACTACCTTGACAAGCGCTCTCGTGGTTTTGATCAGTGTATTTACATGCTTGGCGCCGACCACCACGGTTATGTGCAACGCATGATGGCCCTGTGCGCCGCATTCGGTGATGTGCCTGGCAAGAATCTTGAAATTTTGATCGGGCAAATGGTTAACCTGATGCGCGACGGCGAACCAGTGCGCATGTCTAAGCGCGCAGGAACCGTAGTGACCATGGAAGATCTGGTTGAGGTGGTTGGCGTAGACGCAGCGCGCTACGCACTGGCACGTTCTTCAATCAACTCGCAACTAGATATTGATCTTGAGCAGCTTCAAAAGAAGACCAACGACAACCCGGTTTTCTATGTGCAGTACGCGCACGCCCGCACGGCACAGGTTGCAAAGAATGCTGCCAGCCTTGGAGTCGAGCGAACTGAATTTGACCCAGCACTGCTTTCACACACCACTGAGTCTGAGTTGCTTGCCAGGTTGAGTGAACTTCCGCGCGTCGTTGCCCAAGCAGCCGAATTCCGCGAACCGCACCGAGTCGCTCGCTACCTAGAGGAAGTCGCCGGTTCATATCACCGCTGGTATGACGCCTGCCGCGTTACTCCGCTATCTGGAGCAGCCGTTGAAAGTGTGCACCGCACGCGCCTTTGGTTGAACGATGCTGCCGGTGTTGTTCTTCGCAACGGCCTTGACCTGCTTGGTGTTTCTGCACCGGAGAGAATGTAAATAATGTCTAACCCGCTTGCGCCCGAATGGCTTGATTACCCGGCTGACTTGAATGCAATTGCAGAGTCGGTCTGGCCTCGTCACGCGCAGCGTCGCGCAACCGGAGAACTTGAAGTTGCCGGCGTAGCTGTGACTGACATCGCGAATCAATTCGGAACCCCGATATACGTAATCGATGAGGACGATTTTCGCGCACGCGCAACCGCAACCAAGACTGCGCTCACCGACGCTGCCAAAAGAATCGGTACTGACGCAAAAATTTATTACGCGAGTAAGGCTTTTCTAAGCACAGAGATTGTTGGCTGGATCAATGAACTTGGTCTCAACATTGACGTTGCATCTGGCGGCGAACTTGCTGCGGCGCTTGCCGGAGGAATTGACGCATCACGAATTGGATTGCATGGAAACAATAAGTCGCTGCGCGAAATTGGCCGCGCGGTAACCGCTGGCGTTGGTGCAATCGTGATTGACTCAGAGATCGAAATCGAGCGCATCGCATCGGCTGCCGGGGCTCAAGACAAGGTTCAACCGGTACGTCTTCGCATCAACACCGGCGTGCACGCCAACACTCACGATTTCTTGGCCACCGCTCGTGAAGATCAGAAATTTGGAATCTCAATCGCGGATGCACCGGCACTGGTTGAAAAAATTCGATCTCATTCGCACCTTGAGTTTCTTGGTTTTCACCAGCACGTTGGTTCACAGATTTTTAATGCGGAGGGATTCGTTGAGTCAACCAAGCGACTCATTGCCCTGCATGCGGAGTCGCTAAAGGGTGGGCCCATTCCTGAGCTAAACCTGGGCGGGGGCTTTGGTGTGAATTACAAAGTCGCTGATAAGGCGCCGGCCATCGGTTATTTCGCCGAAGCAATCACCGCCGTTGTAGCCGAGCAATGTGCCGAGCATGGAATTGCGGTGCCTAAGTTGGCTTTTGAGCCGGGACGCTACATCGCTGGACCTGCTGGAATTACTCTCTACAACGTTGGCACTGTCAAAGATGTAAAAGTCACCGATGGAGCAACGCCTGCCACCCGAAAGTATGTTTCGGTCGATGGTGGCATGAGCGATAACTTGCGCACCGCCCTTTACGAAGCCGAGTACCACACAGTGCTTGCGTCGCGCTCGAGCACGGCAGAACCCGCTCTTGCCCGTGTGGTTGGCAAGCACTGTGAGAGTGGCGATATCGTTGTACGTAACGATTACCTGCCGGCCGATGTCCACCCCAACGACCTGCTAGCTGTTGCGACCACCGGCGCTTATTGCCACTCAATGTCGAACAACTACAACTTCTTGACTAAGCCAGCAGTGGTCGCCGTTAGAAGCGGCGAGGCGCGTTTGATTATTCGTGCCGAAACCGAAGCAGACCTATTCACCAGAGATTTGAAGTACCAAGCAACCGCAACCCAGAACGAGAAGAGTTAATCGTGCAGGAATACCGCCCACTACGCGTTGCCTTACTAGGCGCCGGCTCAGTCGGATCTCAAGTAGCGCGACTTCTAATTGAAAATAAGGCTGAACTCGCAGCACGTGTTGGTGCAGAGCTGGAGCTCATCGGTGTTGTTGTTCGCGACATTGATAAAGCTGTGAAGGCTGGTGTGCCAAGGCAGTTGCTTACCACTGAGGCTGAAGATGTGATTGTTAGCGCGGACATCGTGATTGAAGTCATGGGTGGCATTGAGCCGGCTAGAACATATATTTTGCAAGCGCTGAATTCAGGTTCAGATGTAATTACCGCAAACAAGGCTTTGTTGGCCACACACGGAACAGAGTTGTTTGACGCGGCCGAGCAAGTTGGCGCACAGCTCTACTTTGAGGCTGCTGTTGCTGGAGCCATTCCTATTATTCGCCCGCTGCGCGAATCGCTAGCCGGAGACAAAGTCAATCGCATCATGGGTATTGTCAACGGTTCAACAAACTACATTCTTGATCGCATGGATACTGAGGGTCTTAGCCTTGAGGCAGCCATGGCAGAGGCCACTGAACTTGGATATCTTGAGGCAGATCCAAGCCTTGACGTTGAAGGTTATGACGCGGCGCAAAAAGCGGCCATCCTTGCCTCGCTGGCGTTTCACACCGAGGTTCCGTTGGACAAGGTATACCGCGAGGGAATTACAAAAATTACCGCGGCGCAAATGGAAGCTGCTAAGCGCGACGGCTACGTCATTAAGATCTTGGCGATTGCCGAACGCATCCCGGCAAATGGTGGCGAGGCAGGTGTTGCCGTTCGCGTTCACCCGGTTTTGATTGATCGCAAACACCCGCTTGGTGCAGTTCGCGGAGCTTTCAACGCTGTATTCGTTGAAGCCGAAGCTGCGGGCGAATTAATGTTCTACGGCGCTGGTGCCGGTGGCGTGCAAACTGCTTCGGCGGTCTTGGGTGACCTCGTCTCCGCCGCTAAGCGTCACGTTGCCGGTGGGCCGGGTCTTGCCGACTCAGTGCACGCAAACTTGCCTGTCTTGCCAATTGATCGCGTGCACACTCGCTACCAAGTCACTCTAGAAGTCACAGACCAACCTGGTGTGCTGGCCAAGATTGCTAATACATTCTCTGCTGGCAATGTTTCAATTGAAACTGTCGAGCAGTCAGTGCGTCAAGACGGCGGCAAGCGCAGCAAGACCGCTACCCTCGAGGTAGGAACCCATTCAGCCACCGATGCAGAACTCAGCGCAGTTGTTAAAGCACTCGCCGCCAGTGAGTCGGTTGAATCAATTACTTCAGTAATCCGAGTAGAAGGAATCTAATGGCACACCAGTGGCGCGGAGTTATTCGCGAATACATCGATCGACTGGATATTTCTAGCGACAACCCAGTGATCACATTGGGTGAGGGTGGTACCCCATTAGTAGAAGCCCCTGCTCTGGCAAAGTTGGTGGGCGCAGAGCGTGTGCTGCTAAAGGTTGAGGGCATGAACCCAACCGGTTCGTTCAAGGACCGCGGCATGACCATGGCCGTTTCAAAAGCGGTGGGTCACGGTGCTCAGGCTGTTATTGCGGCGTCAACCGGAAACACTTCAGCTTCGGCGGCGGCATACGCTGCGGCTGCTGGAATTCAGTCGGTTGTGCTGGTGCCAAAAGGAAAAATTTCTCTGGGCAAGTTGTCCCAGGCCGTCGCTCACAAGTCTCAAATTCTGCAGGTGAAGGGTAACTTTGACGATTGCCTGGATCTTGCTCGTGCTCTAAGTGAGAACTACCCAGTGCACCTGGTGAACTCTGTGAACCCAGATCGCATCGAAGGTCAAAAGACCGGAGCCTTTGAGGTAGTTGACTCACTTGGCTTTGCACCTGACTTCCACGTGCTGCCAGTTGGAAACGCCGGAAACTACACCGCTTATTCAAAGGGTTATCAAGAAGACGTGCAGGCCGGTCGCATCAAGTCAATGCCAAAGATGTGGGGATTCCAGGCTGAGGGTTCAGCGCCGTTCAGTTTTGGCAATCCAGTGAAGAAGCCTGACACAATCGCAACTGCAATTCGTATCGGCAACCCGGCTTCTTACGATCTAGCTCTTGCAGCGCGCGAGGCATCGGGTGGTCAATTTGGATTTGTGTCTGACAAAGAAATTCTTTGGATGCACCGATTCTTGTCAAACGAGGCTGGCGTTTTTGTTGAGCCATCTTCTGCAACTGGTGCAGCCGGTTTGTTCAAGCACTCTAAGAAGGGTGAGGTTCCTGCTGGCTCAACCATCGTTGTTACTGTTACCGGTCACGGTTTGAAGGATCCAATGTGGGCGCTGAAGGACGAGCGCGGCAAGGGTATCAAGCCGCAGGCGGTTCCTAATCGAGTTGAAGCAGTTGCCGAACGCCTAGGACTATCAAAGAAGTAAATATGAACTCTCTAATCGGCAGAAAAGTTACGGTCAAGGTTCCGGCCACATCGGCGAACCTTGGTCCGGGCTTTGACACGCTTGGCATGGCCTTGTCTTACTACGACGAGTTAATTGTTGAAGCTGTTGCCGGCAGCGGGGCGGTGGTGGAAGTTATTGGTGAGGGTGCGGGTGAAGTCGCAACCGATAGCAGCAACCTCGTGGTTAAGTCATTGGCTTTCACCTTTGAAAAATTTGGTCAGAAAGTTCCGGGCCTAAAGCTGACCGCGCACAACATCATTCCGCACGGTCGAGGCATGGGCTCATCTGGTGCTGCAGTTGTTTCTGGCATTGTTGCAGCCAAAGGTCTACTTGAGGGAATAGTAAAAATCAGCGATCAAGAATTGCTGACAATCGCGACTGAGCTAGAAGGCCACCCAGATAACGTGGCACCTGCGCTTTTTGGTGGACTTACCATCGCGTGGGAAGACGAGACTGGTCCGCATCACAAAAAACTTTTCGTTCACCGCGGAGTATCACCGCTTGAATTAGTGCCGAATCACAAGATGTCAACCGCATTGGCGCGCTCGCTTCAGCCAGATTCTGTTCCACACGATGATGCTGTTTTCAACGTCTCTCGCTCGGCACTGCTAATTGCCGCTCTGACTCAGAGTCCAGAGCTTCTGTTGGCGGCAACCGAGGACCGTCTGCACCAGGATTACCGTGCCGCAGCCATGCCTGAGACCGACTCAATTGTGAAACTTATGCGCGAACACGGCCATGCGGCGGTGGTTTCCGGAGCTGGCCCATCGGTGTTGGTATTGGCTAGCGACCCGGCTCAGCGCCTAGAAGCAGCTAAATTGGCCGCCAAGCACTATCCACAGTGGAAGGCATTGCTTTTGGCTGTGGACTTCAAAGGTGCTACAGTTGCGTTGCACCAATAATTGGTGAAAATCCCGCAGATCTAAAGCGGTAGCAGCATGTTCAAAACATGCATGCAGTGACTCTCTAAGTAAAACAGTCACGAATATCTCCTAAGAAAGAGAAATCAATAAACATGGATGAAATCCAGGAAACCGCTCCGGTCAAAAAGTCTCGTCGCGTAGTCGCAGACGGTTCAGCTTCCGCAGAGAAGACCGAAGCCCCTAAGAAGACCAACCGCGCCAAGGCTGTAAAGGCTGATGCGGCAGAACCTAAAGCCGAGAAGGTAGTAGCCGAGAAGTCAGCCGATGCTGGCGAGTCTCGTTCAGCCGACTCTGGCGAATCAAGCGAGCGTACCGGTGGCAACAACCGCAACCGTAACCGCAACCGGAATCGTAATTCGGGCGAAGGCCGCGAGCAGCGCGAGGGCGGCGAAGAGAATTCAAACCGCGAGAACTCCACTCGTGACAATTCAACTAGAGACAATGACTCACGCAACGAGCGCGACTTCAATGACGAGCGTCGTGGCAACAACCGCAACCGCAACCGCAACCGCGATCGCTACCGTGATCGTGACAATCGCGGACGTCGCGGCGGCAACAACCAGCACGATGAGATCGAGCCGGAAATTTCTCCAGATGACGTACTAGTTCCAGTTGCCGGAATCTTGGACGTACTAGACAATTACGCATTCGTTCGCACCAGCGGTTACCTGCCTGGCCCTAACGATGTTTACGTTTCACTTGGTCAGGTTAAGAAGTACAACCTGCGCAAGGGTGACGCAGTTGTTGGTTCAATTCGTCAGCCTCGCGAGGGCGAAGGCCAAGGCCGTTCAAAGTTCAACGCAATTGTTCGCATTGAGTCAATCAACGGACTTACCGTTGAGCAGGCTGCTACTCGTGTTGAGTTCGGCAAGCTAACTCCGCTTTACCCACAGACCCGCTTGCGTCTAGAGACAGAACCAAACAAACTAAGCACTCGAATCATCGACTTGGTTTCTCCAATCGGTAAGGGCCAGCGTGGTCTGATTGTGTCTCCGCCAAAGGCCGGTAAGACTCTGGTTCTGCAGGCCATTGCCAACTCGATCGCCGTCAACAACCCAGAGGTTCACCTAATGGTTGTGCTTGTTGATGAGCGCCCTGAGGAAGTTACCGATATGCAGCGCACCGTTAAGGGTGAAGTTATCGCTTCTACTTTTGACCGTCCAGCAGAGGATCACACCACCGTTGCTGAGCTAGCCATTGAGCGCGCAAAGCGCTTGGTTGAACTTGGTCACGACGTAGTAGTTCTACTTGACTCAATTACCCGTCTTGGACGCGCTTACAACTTGAGCGCACCAGCATCTGGCCGAATTCTTTCAGGTGGTGTTGATTCATCAGCACTGTATCCACCAAAGCGTTTCTTTGGTGCCGCTAGAAACATCGAGGATGGTGGCTCGCTTACCATTCTTGCCACTGCTCTAGTTGAGACCGGTTCAAAGATGGATGAGGTTATCTTCGAAGAGTTCAAGGGAACCGGAAACATGGAACTTCGTTTGTCTCGCTCTCTTGCTGACAAGCGAATCTTCCCTGCGGTTGATGTAAACGCGTCAGGTACTCGCCGCGAAGAAATGCTAATGAACCCAGACGAAACCAAGATTGTTTGGAAGCTTCGTCGCGCACTTGCGGGTCTTGAGCAGCAGCAGGCCCTTGAACTCGTGCTTAGCCGCCTAAAGGAAACCTCTTCAAACGTTGAGTTCCTTATGCAGGTTCAAAAGTCAATGCCAGTTCCAACCGGCTCTGACTCGGAGTAATTAATTGCTCGATTCGGTTCAACCTCTCTTAGCTGAGCACACGGAACTTCAGACCAAGCTGTCTGACCCGGCGCTGCACGGCAATCCTGCCCTTGCCAAAAAACTCAACCGCCGATACGCGGAGCTAAGTGCGATCGTTGCTGCTTACAACAACGTGCTGTCGCTGACTGAGGATGTAAAAGCGGCTAAAGAGCTGGCAAAAGAAGACGAGATGTTCGCCGAAGAAGCAACTCTTAACGAGGAGCGATTGACTGCGGCGCAAGAAAAACTTCGCCGACTTTTGATTCCTCGTGACCCCGATGACGGCCGCGATGTAATTATGGAAATCAAAGCCGGTGAAGGTGGCGCTGAATCTGCACTTTTCGCTGCAGACTTGCTGCGCATGTACATTCAGTACGCCAACTCAAAGGGTTGGAAGACTGAAATTCTTGACAAAAATGAATCTGATTTGGGTGGAATCAAAGACATTCAATTGGCGATCAAGGGAAACTCAACTGACCCAGCACAGGGTGTGCACGCACATCTGAAATATGAGGGTGGAGTGCACCGCGTTCAGCGAGTACCGGCAACTGAAACTCAAGGTCGAATTCACACTTCAGCAGCAGGCGTTCTGGTTTTCCCTGAAGTGGACGAACCAGAAGAAGTTGAGATCAGCCAGAACGACTTGCGCATCGACGTTTATCGATCATCTGGTCCAGGCGGTCAGTCGGTCAACACTACTGACTCAGCGGTTCGCATTACGCACTTGCCAACGGGAATTACCGTGGCCATGCAAAACGAAAAATCCCAGCTGCAAAATCGTGAAGCTGCTATGCGAGTTTTGCGCGCACGTATCCTTGCTGCGCAGCAAGAGGCAATTGAGGCTGAGCAATCTGCAGCGCGCAAATCTCAGGTCAAATCTGTTGACCGCTCAGAGCGCATTCGCACTTACAACTACCCAGAGAATCGCATTGCCGATCACCGCACTGGCTATAAGGCATACAACCTTGATGCCGTTATGGACGGTGCACTTGAGCCGGTGATTCAGTCTGCGATTCAGATGGATGAAGAGTCGCGACTAGCAGCACTCGGCGACGAAAAGAAGTAAAACTATGTTGCTGCGCGATTTAGTAGAGCATGCGGCAAAACGCTTTGAAGAGGCTGGAATAAGTTCTGCCACGGTTGATGCCGAACTTCTAGCCGGGTATGTGCTTGGACTAAGTCGCGGTGGCGTGCAAAGTGAGATTTTTCGCGGAGCGGAGCTCACGGAATCTCAATCCGAAAAACTTACTGAGCTTTATGGGCGACGCCACCGTCGAGAACCGCTGCAGCACATCACCGGTGCGGCCTACTTCAGAAATCTAGAACTTCAGGTTGGCAAAGGTGTTTTTGTTCCGCGGCCGGAAACAGAGTTCGTCGCACAATTGGCAATTGACGCTCTGCAAACATTTGAACCCGGTGCGCGGATTGCCGTTGATCTTGGAACCGGCTCTGGTGCCATCGCTTTAGCCATGGCAACGGAAGTGCCTGACTCAATTATTTACGCTGTAGAAAAATCTTCTGATGCCATGCCTTTCACAAGCAAGAATTTTGAAACCTACGGTGCTGCAAATGCAACCCTCAGGCATGGCGACCTAGCTGATGCATTCCCAGAGCTTGATGGCACTGTTTCGGTAGTTGCATCCAACCCGCCTTACATTCCAAGTGCCGCAGTTCCTCGCGACATTGAGGTAAATCTTCACGATCCTGATTTAGCGCTTTACGGAGGCGAAGACGGTATGCAGGTCATGCATCTGGTTTCGGCTGCGGCCAGGAGGCTGTTGCAAATCGGCGGAACCTTGGTCGTTGAGCACGCAGACTCACAAGCCGCTCAGGTGTGTCAACTACTATTGGCTGATGGATGGCGACAAGTCCAGAGTCACCAGGATTTGACCGCAAGAGACCGAGCGGTCACCGCCATCAAGTAATTTGTTTCAGCGCAACGGATAAAGAGGAGCTAGATGTCGAACCGCATTTACGACTGTTCAATAGACACTGACCTCCTAACCGGCATGCGCCTGGCCAAGGTATCGCTGGGAAGAAACGAACTGGTTGTCGTACCAACAGACACCGTTTACGGATTGGCTGCCGATGCGTTCTCGCCAGAGGGTGTGAGAGCACTGCTAGATGCCAAGGGTCGCGGACCTCAGTCTCCGCCACCGGTACTTATTGGAACAATTCAAACTCTGCAGGCACTTGCCGAGGATGTTCCCGATGTCGCCAACCGCCTGGCTGCAACTTTTTGGCCCGGCGCGCTGACCATGATTTTGAAATCTCAAAGTTCGCTCACCTGGGACCTTGGTGAAACCAAGGGCACGGTTGCTCTTCGCATGCCTGATCACAAGATTGCCTTAGCCCTGCTTCAAGAGACTGGGCCGCTAGCTGTTTCAAGTGCTAACTTGACTGGTGAACCGGCGGCTACGACTTGCCAACAGGCCGAGTCCTATTTGGGCGATAAAGTGGCGGTTTATCTTGACGGCGGAAATAGCCCAAAGGGCGAGGCATCCACAATCATCGACCTAACCGATCTTGTAGATAGCTACGACTCAGCCGGAAAGCTAACCACCACCGGAAAAATTAAGATTGTTCGACGCGGTGCCCTGAGCGCTGCAAAGATTCGTTCAATCGCTGGCGATCTTCTAGAAGAAAACTTTTAAAAGTGCGCGCCTATTTATTGATGATGGTGATAGCGGCAGCAGTCACCTTCTTCGGTACTTTTGCGGTTCTGCGTTTGGCACACCGATACAAGATCTACCCTCAGATCCGATCACGCGATGTGCACACCAAACCAACACCAAGACTTGGTGGCATCGCCATGTTTGCCGGATTCCTGATCACAATTGTCATCGCTGGTTTTATTGGTTGGTTCAAGAGCGTCTACGCCGAGCCTCTGCAAATCATGGCAATTTTGGCGGCCGCATTCTTGATCACGCTGATTGGCTTTTTGGATGATTTGTATGACCTGGACTGGAGCCTAAAGCTCGCCGGTCAATTCGTAGTTGCCGGAATCTTGGCCTGGCAGGGCGTTCAAATAGTATCGCTGCCGATTGCCGGCTTAACCATCGGCAGCTTTGGTATTTCGTTCATAGCCACCGTGTTTCTAACGGTGCTCGTGATGAACGCGGTGAATTTCATCGATGGGCTTGATGGCCTTGTTGCCGGAGTGGTGTTTATCGGGACATCGGTGTTTTTTGCCTACAGCTACGTATTGGCACAGCAAACCTCGCCAACCAACTACTTCAACCTTGCCTCGTTGCTTTCCGCAATCGTGATAGGTATGTGCCTTGGTTTCTTGCCCTACAACTGGCACCGAGCCAAGATCTTCATGGGAGATTCAGGAGCCATGTTGCTTGGACTGCTCATGGCAACCACTGCGCTGACCGTGACCGGGCAAATTGATCCTCAGACAGTCAGTCGGGGAGAGCTAGTGCCGGCCTTCATTCCTTTGATCTTGCCGCTAGCCATTTTGATCCTGCCGCTGTTGGACTTTTCACTCGCGGTAGTTCGCCGGCTTCGTGCCGGAAAGTCTCCTTTTGCGGCCGATCGGGAACATTTGCACCACCGCCTTCAGGATTTTGGTCACACCCACTTAGGTTCGGTTTTGGTCTTTTACGTCTGGACAGCGTTGATTTCAATCAGTTGCCTGCTTTATTTCTTCTGGCCTGCCTGGGCCGTGATGATTTTCACCGTGATTGGCTTGGCCGGCTGTCTGGTCTTTACCCTTTGGCCACTTATCCAGCGTCGCAAGACCCTCAACTCAGGAGCATTCGTAAATGTCTAAAGCCTCAAACAATCTATTTACCCGAGTGCTAACCCTGGGCTCGGCTTTGATTGGCGCGATCGCGATTATCGGTGGATTAGTTGGATATCTGGTAGCGGGTGCCCCGGGCCTAACCAGTGCCCTGATTGGCGCTGGACTGACTCTGGTGTTTGTCACAATGACGGCCCTTAGCGTTTGGCTTGGCGGAAAGCTTCCACTGGCAGGTTTTTTTGGGCTGGTACTGGGTGGCTGGTTGGTAAAAATGATTGGCTTTGCCCTGGTGATTGCAAACCTGAAGGGTGCCGATTTCATCAATGGTCCGGTGCTTTTTTTCACCCTGGTCGCGGCCATAATTGGCACGCTTGCAGTGGACTCGGTGCTGGTGCTTAAGGCCCGCATTCCCGTAATTGGCGACTAAAAGTTCCTGTTAGGATTGTCGCAAGAACCAAGAAAATTCAAGTTCTTATCCCGTTGTAAATCGCCGCAAGGCTGTCCTCAGTCTTGCCCCGAAACAGGAGTCCACGCTGTTCAATAACGCACAGAGCTTGCTTCTCGCAGCAGCCAGTACCGATGAGTCGGGAAGTGGATTTCACGCTCCATCAATCATGGAGTTTTATCCAGAAATCGTTGCCTTTGAGGGAACCCCTTTTGCACTAAACCGAATCATGTTGATTCGCCTGATTGTGCTAACTCTTTTGATTGTTCTATTCAGTCTCTGGACACGTAAATTCCAGCAGGCAAACAAGACTCAGAACCACGTGCCTGGCAAGTTCCAGTTGATGGGTGAAATTTCATTGAACTTCGTGCGAAAGAGTATTGCGCACGACCAGCTCGGTGAAAAAGACGGCGATCGTTTCTTGCCGCTGCTAACCACCATTTTCTTTGTAACTCTCGGCATGAACATCACTGGAATCATTCCTGGTTTCAACATCGCAGGAACATCGGTGATTGGTCTGCCAATCGTCATGGCTGCAGCTGCCTATGTGACTTTTATCTACGCGGGAGTCAAGAAGCACGGTGGGCACTTCTTCACCTCAGCCCTGTTCCCAGCGGGCGTGCCAAAGGCCTTCTATGTTCTAGTGACACCGATTGAATTCTTGTCAACATTCATCCTTCGACCGGTGACACTGGCTCTTCGTTTGACCATGAACATGATTGCCGGTCACTTGCTATTGGTGCTGTGTTTCTCAGCAACCCAGTTCTTCCTGTTCAACACCGAGGGTGCATTCAAGCTGTTCGGCGCAGGAACATTTGTCTTTGGTTTCGCCTTCACTCTTTTTGAGATTTTGGTGGCATTCCTGCAGGCATACGTTTTTACTCTTCTGACCACGGTCTACATTCAGTTGGCCCTATCAGACGAGCACTAAGAGCTGACAACCGTCAGTTCTAAACCACGGAAGGGAAATACAAAGTGGACGTAACTACATTCGCAGAACTAAGCGGAAACCTAGCAGTTGTCGGCTACGGCCTAGCAGCAGTGGGTCCTGGTATCGGTGTAGGTCTTGTTGTTTCAAAGACCATCGAATCAATCGCTCGCCAGCCAGAGCTAGCAGCAAAGCTACAGGTCACCATGTGGCTTGGTATCGCATTCACCGAAGCGCTAGCGCTTATCGGTCTTGCAACTCCATTCATCTTCGCTTAATCAGTCAGGAACTTAGGCCATGATTTCAAGAATTCTCGCTGCGGCAGCAGAGGGTGAGGCAGCGCCAAACCCACTTTTGCCTGCTAGCTACGACATTCTTTGGTCTTCGGTTGTTTTCTTTATCCTGCTTGCTTTCTTCTGGTTCAAGGTTCTTCCTAATTTCAAGAAGACCCTTGATGCACGCACCGAAGCGATCGAAGGTCGTCTAGAGGCTGCAGAAAAAGCTCAGGCTGAGGCCGCAGCTAAGACTGCAAACATCGAAGCAGAGCAGGCAGCTGCTCGCGCCGAAGCCGCAGAGATTCGTGAGGCCGCCCGAGCCGAAGGTGCAGTCATTTTGGCTGAACTAAAGGAGCAGGCAGCAGCAGAAGCAGCTCGTTTGACTGCAAATGCAAAATCACAGATTGAAGCCGAGCGTCAGGCTGCACTCATTTCACTTCGTGCAGAGGTTGGCACACTCGCCATCGATCTTGCATCAAGCGTTGTTGGTGCCAGCTTGCAGAACGACAAGATTGCTAGCTCAGTGGTAGACCAGTTCTTGGCCGACCTAGAGGCTAACGACAAGTCTTCGAAAGCGAAAGCAGGCGAGAAGAACTAATGGCAAGCTCAACCAGACAGTCGCTGATTGCAGCTAAGGCAGCGCTAAACCCGCTTCTTGCAAAAGCTGACCTCAAGTTCGCAGAAGAGATTTTCGCAATCGGCGCAGCCGTAGCGTCTTCATCTCAATTGCGCAGCATCCTCTCGGACCCTTCCGCCGAGGCTAAGGCAAAATCAGGAGCATTGAACGCCGTGTTTGGCAAAAATGTTTCTGCTTCTGCGCTTGAGTTTGCGACCGCTCTGGTTGAACTTCGCTGGTCAACCGGCCAGGACCTGGTCAGTGCGTTTGAGCAGTTGGCTGTTTACGCAGTTGCTGCCATCGCTGCTAACAACAAGAAAATCGCCGACGTTGAAAGCGAGCTATTTGCTTTCAAGCAGGCTGTTGATTCTGATCAGGATCTGCAGTTTGCACTGGGCGATCGCCTGGCATCTGAGGACGCGCAGCTTGCTTTGGTTGCCTCGCTAATCAAGGGCAAGGCAAGCGACGAAGCTGCAGTTCTGATTCGCCGCGCGGTAACCGGCGCACGCCGTCGCCGCGTGTCTCTAGTTCTAGAGCAATTCGGCAAGCAAGTTTCTGCCTATGCAGAGCGCCTAGTAGCAACCGTCACCGTTGCGACACCGATGAGCTCAGCTCAGCTGGATCGTCTTGAAGGTGTCTTGGCGAAGTCTTACGGACAGAGCCTGAAGCTAAACGTTGAGGTTGATCCAGCAATCCTTGGCGGCATCAAAGTTCAGGTAGCTGGAGAGATTCTTGACGGAAGCTTGGCTTCACGTCTTACCAACGCAAAACTTCAGTTGGCATAACTGCCAACTGACCAAAACTTCAGTCACTAATCCGGCTGAGAGACCAACAGGGGTTCGCCCCAGAAGTAGAGGAACGAGATGGCAGATCTGAAAATCAGCCCGAACGAGATTCGCGACGCTCTAAAGGACTTCGTAAAGTCTTACGAGCCAGCCAAGGCTTCTCGCTCAGAGGTAGGCCACGTAATCGATGCCGGTGACGGTATTGCTCACGTTGAGGGACTACCAAGTGCGATGGCCAATGAGCTACTCAAGTTCGCCGACGGCACTCTTGGCCTAGCCCTGAACCTCGACGAGCGCGAGATCGGTACCGTTGTGCTCGGTAACTTCGAAGGCATCGTTGAGGGTATGGAAGTTCACCGCACCGGTGAAGTTCTATCTGTACCTGTTGGTGACGCATTCTTGGGTCGAGTCGTTGACCCACTGGGTAACCCAATCGACGGTCAGGGAGACATCAAGGCCGAGGGCCGTCGCGCGCTAGAGCTTCAGGCACCTGGTGTTATGGCTCGTAAGTCAGTTCACGAACCACTGCAGACCGGTATCAAGGCAATCGACGCGATGATCCCAGTTGGTCGTGGTCAGCGTCAGCTAATCATCGGTGACCGCCAGACAGGTAAGACCGCAATCGCGATCGACACCATCATCAACCAGAAGGCAAACTGGGAGTCAGGCGATGTCAACAAGCAGGTTCGTTGCATCTACGTGGCTATTGGTCAAAAGGGTTCAACCATTGCTGGTGTGAAGGGTGCTCTTGAAGAGGCCGGCGCAATGGAGTACACCACCATCGTGGCTTCTCCTGCATCTGACCCAGCTGGTTTCAAGTACCTAGCTCCATACACCGGTTCTGCAATTGGTCAGCACTGGATGTACGGCGGCAAGCACGTACTAATCATTTTTGATGACCTGTCAAAGCAGGCCGAGGCATACCGTGCCGTTTCACTTCTTCTTCGTCGTCCACCAGGCCGTGAGGCTTACCCAGGTGACGTGTTCTACCTACACTCACGTCTACTAGAGCGCTGTGCGAAGTTGAACGATGAACTTGGTGGCGGTTCGATGACTGGTCTGCCAATCATTGAGACAAAGGCAAACGACGTTTCTGCATACATTCCAACCAACGTGATTTCTATCACCGATGGTCAGATCTTCCTGCAGTCAGACTTGTTCAACTCAAACCAGCGCCCTGCGATTGACGTAGGTATCTCGGTTTCACGTGTTGGTGGTGCGGCTCAGGTTAAGGGAATCAAGGGCGTTTCAGGAACCCTGAAGCTTGAACTTGCTCAGTACCGCGCACTTGAGGCGTTCGCAATGTTCGCGTCTGACCTAGATGCAGCATCACGTCAGCAGCTAGCTCGCGGTGCACGTTTGATGGAATTGCTAAAGCAGCCTCAGTACTCTCCATACCCAGTCGAGGAACAGACCGTTTCTATCTGGGCGGGTACCACCGGAAAGCTTGATGAAGTTCCAGTTGAAGACGTGCTTCGTTTTGAAGCTGAACTTCTAGAGCACCTACGCCGTAACACCAAGGTGCTAACCACCATTCGCGAGACCAGCAAGCTGGAGAGCGACACCGTGGCGGAGCTTGAGAAGGAAGTTACAAAGTTCAAGAAGAGCTTTGCCACCAAGGGCGGAACCCCGCTTCCTTCAAACGGCACCGAAGCTCTTGAAGAAGAAGACGTAAACCAGGAAAAAATCGTGAAGGGTAAGAAGAAGTAATTCTTCTTTTCATCACGAAACTAACCACCCAGATATAGAGAGCGAGGAGAGAACATGGGAGCGCAACTTCGCGTCTACAGACAGAAAATTAAGTCTGCACAGACCACCAAGAAGATCACTCGTGCCATGGAGTTGATCTCCGCTTCGCGCATCAACAAAGCTCAGCAGCGCGTAGCAGCATCAACCCCTTACTCGCGTGCGGTGACTCGTGCGGTTTCAGCGGTTGCAACATTCTCAAATGTTGATCACCCGCTAACCACCGAGCCAGCCCGCATTGACCGCGCAGCAGTAGTGATTTTCACTTCTGACCGTGGTCTAGCCGGTGCTTTCTCATCAAACGTCCTCAAGGAAGCAGAGCAGCTAACTAACCTACTCAAGGAGCAGGGTAAGGAAGTTGTTTACTACCTAGTTGGTCGCAAGGCCGTTGCTTACTTTGGTTTCCGTCGTCGTGCATTCACCCGAAGCTGGATTGGTGGAACAGATCTTCCTCAATTTGGCACCGCAAAAGAAATTGCCGATGCAGTTGTTGAAGCATTCAACACCGATTACAAAGACGGTGGTGTGGATGAAATCCACTTGGTTTCGAACCGTTTTATCTCGATGATTGCCCAGGTCCCAGAAGTAGTTCGTTTGCTTCCGCTGGAAATTGTTGAGGGTGTTGAAGCGCCTGCCGATTCACAGGTTTACCCGCTTTACGAATTTGAGCCAGATGTAAACAAGGTGCTAGACGCACTGCTACCGGTTTACATCGAGAGCCGTATTTACAATGCAATGCTGCAGTCTGCAGCGTCTGAGCACGCTGCTCGTCAAAAGGCAATGAAGTCAGCTACTGACAATGCCGACAAGCTGATCAAGAACTACACACGCCTGTCAAACGCAGCGCGTCAGTCAGAAATTACGCAACAGATTTCCGAAATTGTTGGTGGTGCAGACGCTTTGTCTACCGCCGGCAACGAGGACTAAGAGAAAGAAAGAGAAATGGCCGAGACCAAGAACAAGGCTGGAGTAGGGCGCATTGCACGCGTTACTGGTCCAGTTGTTGACATCGAGTTCCCGCACGATGCCATCCCTGCTATCTACAACGCTCTGACCACAGAGCTAGACGTAGCGGGCGAGAAGACCACTCTTACTCTTGAGGTTGCACAGCACCTCGGAGATGACCTAGTGCGCGCAATTGCATTGAAGCCAACCGATGGTTTGGTTCGCGGTGCAGAGGTTGCTGACACAGGCGCTCCTATCTCAGTACCTGTTGGTGACGTCACCAAGGGTCACGTATTCAACGTGACCGGTGAAGTTCTAAACGCCAAGCCAGGCGAGAAGATCGAAGTTAAGGAAACTTGGTCGATTCACCGCCAGCCACCTGCGTTCGACCAGCTTGAGTCAAAGACCACCATGTTTGAGACCGGTATCAAGGTCATTGACCTTCTTACTCCTTACGTACAGGGTGGAAAAATTGGTCTATTCGGTGGTGCCGGTGTTGGTAAGACCGTTTTGATCCAGGAAATGATTTACCGCGTGGCAGAAAACCACGACGGTGTATCGGTGTTTGCCGGTGTGGGTGAGCGTACTCGTGAGGGTAACGACCTAATCGACGAAATGACCGAGTCAGGCGTTATCGACAAGACCGCTTTGGTCTTTGGTCAGATGGATGAGCCACCTGGCACCCGTCTTCGCGTTGCTCTTTCAGCGTTGACCATGGCGGAGTACTTCCGCGATGTTCAAAAGCAGGACGTGCTGTTGTTCATCGACAACATCTTCCGCTTTACTCAGGCAGGTTCTGAGGTATCGACCCTTCTAGGTCGTATGCCATCTGCCGTGGGATACCAGCCAAACTTGGCCGATGAGATGGGTCTGCTCCAGGAGCGCATCACCTCAACCCGTGGTCACTCGATTACCTCGCTGCAGGCGATTTACGTTCCTGCCGACGACTACACCGACCCAGCCCCGGCAACCACCTTTGCTCACTTGGATGCAACTACCGAGCTATCTCGTGACATTGCGTCTCAGGGTCTATACCCTGCGGTGGACCCACTAACCTCGACCTCGCGCATCTTGGACCCTCGCTACATCAGCAAGGACCACTACGAGACCGCAACTCGAGTCAAGTCAATTCTTCAGAAGAACAAGGAACTTCAGGAAATCATCGCGATTCTTGGTGTTGAAGAACTTTCTGAAGAAGACAAGATCACCGTTTCACGCGCTCGTCGTATTCAGCGTTTCCTTTCACAGAACACCTACATGGCTACCAAGTTCACTGGTGTTCCAGGTTCAACCGTGCCACTGAAGGACACCATCGAAGGCTTCGCGGCTATTGCTCGCGGTGACTTCGACCACGTTGGTGAGCAGGCGTTCTTCAACCTTGGTGACATCAACGATGTTCTAAAGGAATGGGACAAGATCCAGAAGGAATCAGGTAAGTAATAATGGCCACCCTTCGCGTTGAACTAGTAGCTGCCGACCAGGCCGTATGGACTGGCGAAGCCAAGATGGTTATTGCAAAGACCGTCGAAGGTGAGATCGGTTTGCTACCGGGTCACGAACCAATGCTCGCCATTCTTGGCGCAGGTGAGGTTCGCATCACCCTTGAAGACGGAAACGTCATCAAGGCAAATGCCGAAGACGGATTTCTATCTGTAGAGAACAACGTTGTGGCCATCGTGGCTAGAAACGCAGCACTGGTCTAAAGCCTGAAATATTTCAAACAGAAACCCCAGTCTTTTGACTGGGGTTTCTGCATTAGCGATTCGCGGTTGGTTTCCACTTAACATCGTTGCCACCGTTGGCAACGCGGGCCAGCACGAATAACAAATCGCTTAGGCGGTTTAGATACTTGGCGGCAACCACATTGATGCCACCGGCATCGGTGCCCTTCTTGGATGGTTCAACTCCGTGAGTTTCAATTGCGTGCCAAGTAGCGCGCTCTGCTCGGCGAACCACAGTTCTGGCTAGATGCAATCCGGCCGCCAGCGAGGTGCCGCCCGGCAGAATAAAAGAGTCCAGCTTGGGCAATTCGCTGTTGTACTTGTCGATGGCGTTTTCCAACTGGTCGACCCAATCAGCCGGCACTCGAATCGGTTGGTATTCATATGTATCGTGCAGTGGGGTTGCCAGATCGGCACCTAGATCGAACAGTTCGTTTTGAATTCGGGTCAGCAGAGCCAAAGTATCGGGGTCAATTTCACCTTTGGAGAAACTAAGCGCTAAACCAATTGCCGAGTTTGCCTCATCAACATCGGCATAGGCTTCAATGCGCGGGTCAGTCTTGCGTACTCGGGTGTAGTCACTGAGCCCAGTCATTCCCTCATCGCCGGTGCGCGTGTAGATCTTCGTAAGTTTCACCATGTAGCCAGTCTAGAAACTTATCCGCTCAGGAACTAATAGGCTAATTTTTATGCTCTTTTTGATCCCCCCTTCTGAAACCAAAGCCGATGGCGGGGGTTCAATCAAAATCACTCAGGCTCACCTGACCTTTGGCGGTCTGGATCAAACTCGCGATGAGGTTTTAGCGGCCTACATTAAAGCAACCGGCGACCAAGACATCCGCCAAGCGCCAACCATGGCTGCGATTAATCGATACACCGGCACTCTTTACGCGGCAATTCATGGCCGAGGCTTAAAGGGCACGCCAACAGTAAATAATTCACTCAACACCGATGAACTTGCCCGAGCCCGCAGTATGGTGCTGATTCAGTCTGCGCTTTTTGGAGCGATTGCTGCTACCGACCTAATCCCAAATTACAAAGTTTCGCCAAGCAAGTTGATTTGCGGCATAAATCTAAAGCGGGTTTGGCCAGCACCGCACGAACAGTTTGCCTGGGCTCGCCTGGCCGCCGGTCCAGTTATTGATCTGCGCTCAAAGGCATACGCCGATCTTGCGCCCCTGCCAGAGAACATCGATGCCTATACCGTGACGGTGTTTGTTGAACGAGCGGATGGTTCTCGCGAGCAGTTGAATCACTTCAATAAGAAGGCCAAGGGTCAGTTGGTGCGTGCGGCACTGACCGCATCGAAAGAACCCCAAACCATTGCTGAACTGAAAGCCTGCGCCAAAAAAGTTGGACTCAAGCTAGAGATTAATTCAAAAGCCCTAACCCTAATTACTACCGAAGCAACCTAGGTGGTCGCTGGGCTACTTGAGCATTGGTGAAACTTCGACCGGGTCCGGAAGTTCCACTACGCCGTCTTCCAGATTGAACACCGGAGTTAGCCAGCCTTGATCGGCAAAAAGCATCACACCGGGCACGATCCAAGGTTTGCCTGATTTATCCCAAATCATCAATTGAGCCTTAATCGCTTTGTTGACTGTGACATTAATCGGGGTTGGGCTTGGTGCGGGTGATTGGTCAGGTTCAGGATTTTCGGGCAGGTCTTCGCCGAAGGGTTCTGGCGCCGAAAGAGATTTAGCGGCACCATCAAAAGCAATTACTTCGCCACCGGGGTTGGTTTGATATTTAGCCCAGACTGATTGAGCCAGTTGGCCAGAGTAGCGCCAGTCGCTGATTCGTCCTACTGCGGCCTTGTCAGAGATGGTTTTGAAATCACCGCGGCTTACCGCTTTTACTGAATGACCAGACACCGAGCCGATTTTGCCGGTGGGCCCCCAGCTGACGGTCCATTCAATTGGAGAATCCTGACCACCAATTTGCAAACTCGAATAGGCGCTAGCGCCCCAATCAGAGGATGAGGTCTGAATTTGGGCTGCGGAAACTTTCTGACCAACGGCGCTAAATATTTTTGCGGCCTCAGTGATCATTTGATCTTTTGAAGGCAGCAGTTCCGGAGTTGGTTTTTGTTCTGCGTATTGTCCGCAGTAGTTTGCGCCGTCTTCGGCGGTTTCCCACTTATTGCAGTCCGGTGTTGGATAAGCCTGGGGTTCATTGAACCACCAACTTCCGGTTCCACTCCAGTTAATTGTGGCCGAAGCACCGGAGCCATCTTTTGAACCAATGACGAAAACCCGGTACTGATCATTTGAATACTCAGGCTCAAAGAGGCTGCCTTGCACTCCAAGAGCGTCGGCAACTCTTTGAAGAATTGCTTTAGGTTCACCGCTAAGTTGCAGTTCATAAACCTGCCCTGTGCCAGCCTCATCAGAAAGAGCGTCCCCAGCCTCGTAAACGTAGGTAAAGGGGTTCGGCATCATCATTTTTGCATCGGCGAATTCGCTGGCCTGTCCCGGCTGCGCCGAGGTGCCGCTTGCGCCTAAAGAAATTAGCGGTTGCTTCATGACCGTCGTTCCAGCAGTTGCCGGGACCAAGACCAGCGCGGCCCCAACGGCTACCGATTGAAGCAGGATTGCAAGGTTTTGTCGCATGTTTCCAGTCTGCCTCAACCCGGCGTTAGCCGAGCCTAAACACAGCGAACTCTAAGCAAGTTCTTTTCGCCTGAAACAACCGGGGGCGTGATCGTTAACCATGCCGATGGATTGCATCAAGGCATACATGGTTGTTGGACCTACGAAGCCAAATCCTCTGGCGCGTAATTCCTTGCTGATTGCAGTTGATTCGGGAGTCACGGCAACCCATTCAAAACTTTTGGCCGGTTGCATTTTTTTACTAGCCGGGGGAGCGAACTGCCAAAGCACGTCGCTGATTGATTCGCCAGATTTTTGCATCTCTAAAACCAGGCGGGCATTTTTGATGGCGCTTTCAATTTTGCTGCGATTTCTAATAATGCGCTCATCCAGCATTAGCCGATCAACATCACTCTGGGTGAACTTGGCAACTTTCTTATAATCAAAGTTTTTGAAAGCCATGCGAAAACCTTCGCGCCGCTTGAGAATGGTGATCCACGAAAGTCCGGCTTGGAATCCCTCTAGGCAAATTCGCTCAAATATTTCTTGATCACCGGAAAGTGGCACACCCCATTCGGTGTCGTGGTACTCAAGGTAGAGCTCATCGTTTCCGGGCCACTGGCAACGGCTCAACCCGTCATCATATTTGCGAATCATCAGCGAGCGGCCTTTTTGCCCGCGCGTTCAAGGTCAATTAATTGCTGCTGGGTCTCAATCCCCTCGCCAGCAAAATACCCAGTCAATTTGTTTCCAGATGCCACGACCCGATGGCAGGGCACAAGCAACGGAAGGGAATTTGAACCCACTGCCGTTCCCACTGCTCTCGCGGCACCTGGATTTCCAATCTTCTCGGCTATCTCGCTGTAGGTCATGGTGCGGCCAAATTTGATTTTTGAAACCTGATTCCAAACTGTTTCTTGAAAAGCTGTTCCATGGTGCTCGAAGTCAAGATCTAGAGACGGAGTCTTGCCCTCAAGGTAATCCAAGATTTTTTTCTTGGCGTCAACCAGTGTTTTGGATTTGCCCAGGTTTGGTATGACTCTGTTACCGCATGGCCCCTTATTGGAAGATCCGATTATCTCGATGCGAACAACCTTTTCGCCGCGAGAAAAAACTGTGATCCAGCCGATATCTGACTTAAACGAAAGGTTCGCATCGAATTCAATGTTCTTCATGAGTGGAACCTATCTTTCCATGAAGTTTGAATTCGATGCGAACCCTAAGTTGTGGAGAACTCCTACATAGCCTTCCACGCGTGCTCTAGGGCACCGCGCAGAATCTGTGTGATCTCGTCAAATTGATCAGGACCAATTGTTAGAGGCGGAGCAAGTTGAACCACAGGGTCGCCACGGTCATCTGAGCGACAGTACAGACCCTCTTCGAACATCTTCTGCGAAAGGATTCCACGCAGTAGCTTCTCTGACTCGGCGTCGTTAAAGGTTTCCTTGGTGGTCTTATCTTTCACAAGTTCAATAGCCCAGAAGTAACCCTTGCCTCGGACATCGCCCACGATAGGCAGGTCGCGAAGTGAGTCAAGCGAGGCCTTGAATGCATCCTGGTTTCGAACCACGTTGCCAACCAAGTCTTCTTCATCAAAGATGTCTAGGTTTTCGAGTGCAACCGCGGCTGATACCGGGTGACCGCCGTAGGTGTAACCGTGTGGGAACAGCGTGGTGCCATTCTTGAACGGCTCAAATAGCTTCTCGGCAACCAACAGAGCACCGATAGGCGCGTAGGCAGAGGTCATACCCTTTGCCAGCACCATCATGTCTGGCTCGAAACCGTAGAAGTTTGAGGCATACATTGAACCGGTGCGACCAAAACCGTCGATGGTTTCATCGGCCACGATCAGAACATCGTATTTGTCACAGATCTCACGAACGCGATCAAAGTAGATCTTTGGCGCAGTGAAGCAACCACCAGAGTTCTGAATTGGTTCAAAGATAAACGCCGCAACGGTGTCTGGGTCTTCGAAAACAATCATTTCCTCAACACGATTTGCAGCCCAAAGAGCGAACTCTTCCTCTGTTTCAAAGTCATCCTGCGCGCGGTACCAGTTGGTGTTAGGTACGCGGAAGGTTGACGGCACCAAAGGCTCGAAGGCCTTCTTCATCGATGGGATACCGGTCAATGAAAGTGCGCCGTGCGAGGTGCCGTGGTACGCCACTGCTCGGGTCAGCACCTTGTGCTTCATTGGCTTGCCCTGAAGCTTGAAGTACTGCTTTGCGAGTTTCCAGGCTGTCTCATTGGCCTCACCACCACCGGTGGTGAAAAATACTCGAGTCAGATTCTTTGGTGCGTACGAAAGTAGGCGCTCAGAAAGTTCGATGCCTGGCTTGTGCGCGTGTGACCAAAGTGGAAAATAATCCAACTCTTTCATCTGCTTTGCAGCAGCCTCGGCCAAGCGAGCTCGACCGTGTCCAGCATTTACTGAGAACAAACTTGAAATACCGTCAAAGTACTTCTTGCCGTGCTGGTCCCAGAAGTGGTGGCCACTTGCTTTGGTGATGATTGGAATTTCACCCTTAGCCGTGTAGTAAGGGCTGTGTCGGGTGAAGTGCAAAAACATTGTTTCTTTTGCAACTTTTTGCAGCATTGCTGGTGTTGCTTCTTTTCCTGCCTTACGTGCATCAAGAAGCGGGGTGGCGCGGTCTGCTTTCGCTGCGGCCGGTTTTTTAACCGGAGCCTTGATCAGAGCTTTTATGCTCTTCACAAGCTTTCCTGCTGTGCTTGCCGTGGTTGCCATGAAATATCACTCTTTACTATTTGTTTGCAGTGGCACTATCTAGTGCCCCAGTTGTAAACCTGCTTCGCCACCTTCAAATACACGAACGATTCGGTAGAGGTAACTCCGGGCAGAGTCCGGATTCTGGAGTTCAGCAGTGCCACGAGTTCTTCATCGTTCTCGCACACCACCTCGGCCAAAATGTCGAAGCTGCCAGCGGTTAGGACTACGTAGTCCACCTCTGGCATCGCAGTTAGCTTCTCTGCGAGTTCACGAGTGTCGCCACCGCAACGAACACCGATCATTGCCTGGCGAGTAAAGCCAAGCTGTGAAGGGTCGGTTACAGCAACAACCTGCATCACACCGGATTCGGTAAGTTTCTGCACACGTTGACGCACAGCGGCCTCACTGAGACCTACCTTCTTACCTACTTCGGCATAAGACCTACGCCCATCCAGTTGCAACTGTTCAATGATCGACTTCGATACATCGTCCAATTGGCTAGATTTGGTGCGTAAAACTCGTGACATGTGACGATTTTGACAGTGAAAAGGCCTTTTAGCAAACGAATCCGCACCTGATTCGCCCTTTTGCTACTGATTCGATAGCAAATCGTGATAATTGACTTCGGAATCCTTATATTTGGGCCCCAAAAACCTGATTAGAATCGCAATATGCGTGAACTCAAAAATTTCATTAATGGCGAATACGTAGCCTCAAAATCAGGCGAAACTAGCCAAGTAATCAATCCAGCCAACGGTGAGGCCTATGCAACGGCGCCGGTCTCATCTGCAGCAGATGTCGATGCCGCCTACCAGGCAGCCCAAAAAGGGTTCGAAGAGTGGAGCAACTTCACTCCGGGTGAGCGCCAGTTGGCCCTGTTCCGAATCGCCGATGCGCTCGAGGCTCGTGCCGAAGAGGCTGCCGACGTTGAATCAGAGAACACCGGTAAGCCGCGCAGCACTCTAGTTGAGTACGAAATGGCGCCTTCGGTAGACCAGATTCGATTCTTCGCCGGTGCAGCCCGAAACCTAGAGGGCAAGGCAACCGCCGAGTACGCTCGGGATCACACCTCATCGATTCGCCGAGAGCCTATCGGTGTAATTGGCCAGGTGACTCCTTGGAACTACCCGCTGAATATGGCGGTTTGGAAGTTCGCCCCGGCAATCGCCGCCGGTAACACCGTGGTGATTAAGCCATCGGATACAACTCCTGCGTCTACATTGCTGCTAGCTGAGATTGCGGCCGAGTTCTTGCCAAAGGGAGTTTTCAACGTAGTCGCCGGAAACCGTGACACCGGCCGCGCAATGATTGAGAACGAAATTCCCCAGATGGTTTCGATCACCGGTTCTGTTCGTGCCGGTATGGAAGTTGCCAAGTCAGCTGCCACCGATTTGAAGCGAGTTCACCTTGAGCTTGGTGGCAAGGCTCCGGTAATTGTTTGTGCAGATGCCGATCTGCAGAAAGCCGCAGCGCAAATCGCGATTGCCGGATTCTTCAACGCCGGTCAGGACTGTACCGCTGCTACTCGCATCTTGGTGCACGAATCGGTGCACGATGAATTCCTGTCGCTGCTGGTAGCCGAGGTTAAGGCAAATGCCACAACCGGTGACCCAAAGCGCGATGACATTCTTTATGGTCCGGTGAACAACGCCAACCAATTAGAACGCGTTCAAGGCTTCATCGACCGCCTACCAGATCACGCCAACATAGAGACCGGTGGTGTGCGAGTAGGTGACAAGGGATACTTCCTTGAGGCTGCGGTGTTGTCTGGTTTGAAGCAGCAAGACGAGCACATTCAGAGCGAAATCTTTGGTCCGGTTGTTACCGTGCAAAAATTCAGCACCGATGAAGAGGCCCTGCGCTGGGCGAACGACGTGAAGTACGGCTTGGCGTCATCGGTGTGGACCCAAAACCACACCCGTGCTTTGCGATTCTCAAAGTCGCTGAACTTTGGTTGCGTTTGGATCAACACTCACATTCCATTGGCTGCCGAGATGCCGCACGGTGGTTTCCGTCACTCAGGCTACGGCAAGGACTTGTCGCAGTATGGTTTCGAGGACTACACCCGCATCAAGCACGTCATGTCGTTTATAGGGGACTAGTCCACAGATTTACGAGCGCGGGCTCCAGGCTTAGGTCTGGGGCCCAAACTCTTTAAATGCAATTCAGCTGGATGCTCCCGTCGCTTTTATTTGGAGCCTATCTGGGCTTTAGTTCAGGCGCCTGGCACATGCTTGGGCTCAGTGCCATTACCGCCCTGATCTGGCTGGCAATTCGCAGATTCAACGAGGGCCGAACAGTTGACCTCTCCGAACCGGTGATCATCAATGGTTCCGAAGTGTGGATAGGTGACTACCTTTTGCCAAAGCGGGAGATCCTTTGGAAGAAAGAATGGCACGCCGTGGTCTTTAGAGCTTGGCAAGCTAAGCAGAACGGGCCAGTCTTTGACTTGGCTCTAGATCTTGAAGCTGAGGGTGTGCACGCAATCATCATTGGCCCCACGGGTTCCGGTAAGAGTGAATTGCTGAAATTACTTCTTGGCGCAACCATACGCGATCAGCCGAATTGTGAAATCACTCTCTTGGATTTCAAGGGAGGTGCCAGCTTCAGCAGGTATCAAGGCTTGGGGCAGGTGAAGCGATTTGCCACAGACATAGATGGTCACAGTCCTGAACAGCTTTGGAATGAGATTAGGGCGGAGGTTGGGCGTCGGGAACTTGGTTTGGCTGCAAAGGGAGCAAGCCGCATAGAGGAACCAATAATGTTTCAGTTGCCCAGGCACTACATATTTGTCGACGAACTGGCGGCGGCGCTCGCCGAATCTCCTCTGGCTACTTCGGCACTAACACTGGTGGCCACCCGCGGGCGGTCGTTAGGAATTCACCTGATTGTTGCAACCCAATCTGCTCAGGGCATTCCCCGAACTATGTTGACCAATCTCCGAGTGCGAATCGCGCTCGCCGAAGCCGACCCAATTGACCTAGCTCAACTGAACCTTAAGCGGCCCGCGGAACCAATTTCGGTGCTGGCTGGCTGGGCCAGCGGAATCGCTCAAAAACCCGGTTCATTAACTTCTCATTTCAATTTCCCGCTGGGGGCAAGTTTTGAATTCTAGGAGGATTTTTTATGGCAGGATTTCAGTAGATGCGCGAACCTAGCGCGTTTGGTTATGTTGGTTGGGCCAAAGAAGGCCCCTCTATCTAAGGAGCACGGGCAATGAATAAGCCACTTCCAGAAGACCCAATGATGCGCGATCTAATCAAAATGGCTCGCCGTCACCAAATGACAAGACGCGCAGCTCTGGCTGGTGCAGGTGCCACAGCGGCAACCCTTGCTCTCGCTGCATGTGCACCAGGCGGTTCAACCGGTGAGGCACTTACCCCAGCCGCAGATCTTTCAGATTCAGAAAAGACATTAATCTGGCACAACTGGTCGCTTTACATGGATGAAGATGACAACGGTAAGTACCCAACACTTGAGAAGTTCACAGCACAGACCGGCATTGAAGTCGAGTACAAGATTGAGATTGACGACAACGATTCTTATTTCAGCAAGGTGCAGAAGCAGCTTGCCAAGGGTCAGGACATCGGTGCCGATGTTGCTTGCCCTACCGAGTGGATGGCAGCACGTTGGGTAAACCTTGGTTACACCCAGCAGTTTGATCTAGCTAACATTCCAAATCACAAAAACCTAGCGCCCGCTTACAACAACCCGGCATACGACCCTGATCGCAGCCGTGCGATTCCTTACCAGGGAATTCTTGCCGGAATCACCTACAACAAGGCGGAGTACAAGAAGGCAACTGGTAAAGATTCGCCTACTTCACTCGAGGACCTTTGGGACCCAGCACTAAAGGGCCGCGTTGGTGTGCTTTCTGAAATGCGCGACACCATTGGTCTAATTCTTTTGGCGAACGGCATCGACATCACCAGCGAGTCTTCGCTCACCGAGGATGCCTTCATGAATGCAATCGACTTCTTCGCGGGCAAGGTTGCCGACGGTCAGATATCGAAGATCAAGGGCAACAGCTACTCAGAGGACCTAGAGAACGGTGACACCATCGCCGCAATTGCGTGGTCTGGCGACACCGTGCAGCTTAACCTTTCTGCCGAAACAGAAAAGTATGGCTTCTTCATTCCAGAGTCTGGAACAACAATTTCTGCCGACTGTTTCGTGACCCCAATGGGTGCAACTCACAAGCGAAACGTTGAAGAACTAATTAACTACTACTACGACCCAAAGGTTGCAGCAGAGTTGGCAGCTTGGGTGAACTACGTAACTCCGGTAGTTGGAGCTCAGGAAGAGGCCGTGAAGATCGACCCTGCGTTGGCAGAAAACCAGTTGATTTTCCCGTCGGAAGATTTCATGAAGAACGCCCACGGTTTCCGTTCGCTAACCGGTGAAGAATCAGTCAAGTTCTCTAAGGCGTTCCAAGACGTCATGCTAGGCGCATAGTCCGTTGGCAACTGAGTTTGTTGCCCGCGGCGCGGATTTAGAGTTAGTAGGTATCCGCAAAGAGTTTCCAGGCTTTACAGCGATTGAGGATCTAGATCTGCATATTCCTGCAGGTGAATTCTTCGCCTTGCTTGGGCCGTCTGGTTGCGGAAAAACCACAACCCTTCGTTTGGTTGCTGGTCTTGACGAACCTACCAAGGGCAAAATCCTTATCGGTGGCAAAGACGTAACTGCAACCAAGGCCTACCAGCGCCCGGTAAACACTGTGTTCCAGAGCTATGCACTGTTCCCGCACATGAGTGTGCTTGAGAATGTTGCCTTTGGTTTGAAGCAGCGCAAGATTGATGACCCAATGACCAAAGCTCAAGCCTCGCTTGACCTGGTTGAGTTGGGCCACTTGGCGCTTCGTCGCCCGGCTCAGCTTTCTGGTGGTCAGCAACAGCGTGTTGCACTTGCTCGCGCACTGGTAAACCGTCCTTCGCTTTTGCTTTTGGATGAACCACTTGGCGCTCTTGACCTAAAGCTTCGTCGACAGATGCAGATCGAACTCAAAGCAATCCAGATGGAAGTTGGGCTTACCTTCTTGCACGTGACTCACGACCAAGAAGAGGCCATGGACATGGCCGACACCGTGGCCGTAATGAACAAGGGTCGAATCGAGCAGATGGGTGCTCCAGAAAAACTCTACGATCGCCCAAAGACCGTCTTTGTATCAAAGTTCCTTGGTCAGTCAAATCTTTTTGTTGGCAAGGTTGAAGAAGAAAATGCATCTTCAATCAGCATCAATGTTGCTGGCAACAAGATCACCGTGCCCAAGGATCGTGCCGAAAAACATAAGGGCATGATTGCATTAGGTGTTCGCCCAGAAAAGGCTTTCTTCCACGAGGAGAAGCCAAAGTTAGGTGCAGGTCACAACCTAATCGGTCCGGGTGAAATTATTGACATTCGCTTTACCGGTGTAAGTAACCAGTACCTGATTGAGATTCCAAATGTTGGAAACGTCACCGTGTTTGCGCAGAACGTTGGCAAGAGTCCGGTAACCGAACTTGGCGCCAAGGTTTGGGTTAGCTGGAAGATCGAGCACACCTTTGGCTTGGCTGATCTGCCAACCAACGTTGGCAATGAAACCATCACTGAGTCAATTACGGTTCAGTAGCCATGGCATTCGCAGCATTCAGTCACGGTGGCGGCGGCGCAAAGCAGGCCGCACCGGCAAGCAAAGGTAACGGTAGAGTAGCGCTGCTACTGCTGCTTCCGGGTTTGCTGTACCTGGCAATTTTCTTTATTGCACCGTTATTCTCATTGATCGCAACATCACTGCAGACCATGGACATCTCATCGGGATTCCCGGTTTACAACTACGGTTTTGAAGTTGCTAACTACGTAAACGTGGTGTCCCAGTACGGACCGCAAATTTTCCGCTCATTCTTTTATGCGCTAATCGCAACTGTTGCGGCCCTGATCATTAGCTATCCACTGGCCTATTTCATCGGCGTGAAGGCTCGTCGCTGGCCGTTAATGCAGGGACTCATGCTTACCCTGGTGATTGCTCCGTTCTTCATCTCGTTCCTGCTACGCACCTTTGCCTGGAAGCAGATTTTTTCAAACGAATCGTGGATCGTTGGAGCGCTTCAGTCAATTGGTTTTCTGACACCCGATCAGTATCTGGTGGGTACACCGTTTATGGTTATTTTTGGTCTAACCTACAACTTCATTCCATTCATGACGCTGCCGCTCTACACAACTCTTGAGCGCTTGGATGTTCGCTACCTCGAGGCCGGGGCAGACCTATACGCCAACCCACGCAAGACTTTCATGAAAGTCACACTGCCACTGTCTATGCCTGGAATTGTTTCGGGAACCCTGCTTACTTTTATTCCAATTGCCGGCGACTATGTAAACGCCAGCGGTCTATTCCTTGGCAGCACAGAGACCTCAATGCTTGGAAACGTGGTTGAGTCTAAGTTCTTGAAGAGCTACGAGTATCCAACAGCGTCTGCGCTATCGGTTATCTTGATGGGCGCCATTCTGTTGCTAGTCACGCTGTACGTTCGCAAGAGTGGAACGGATGATCTGCTATGAGAAAGTTTTCTTTCGGCAAGTATGCGCTTCCGGTTTATGCAGTTTTGGCATTTACTTACCTGCTAATTCCAATTGCCTACACATTCGTTTTTTCCTTCAATGATTACCGCCGCAGCAACATCGCTTGGCGCGGCTTTACCTTTGACAACTGGACCAGTGTTTGTGAGGCTCAGGGTGTTTGCGAGGCCTTCGCAACTTCGGTTTCAATCGGCCTGATTTCAACCGTGATTGCCACAATTCTTGGAACCATGATTGCTATCGCACTTGTGCGTTACCGCTTCAAGTTCCGCTCTGCGGTTAGCTTGCTTTTGTTCTTGCCGATGGCAACACCGGAACTGGTGTTGGGTGCTGGTCTTGCCGCGCAGTTCTTCAACGTTGGCGCTGAGATGGGCTTTGGCACCATCGTTATCGCTCACGTGATGTTCTGTCTGAGCTTCGTTGTGGTTACCGTTAAAGCCCGTGTGGCCAGCCTTGACCCTGCCCTTGAAGAAGCGGGCCGTGACCTATACGGCTCACCTGCTCAGGTTTTCTGGAAGATCACATTTCCGCTATTGCTGCCTGGCATCATGGCGGCAGCACTCCTTGCTTTCGCCTTGAGCTTCGATGACTTCATCATCACCTACTTCAACTCTGGCCCAACTGAGACGTTCCCTAAGTTCGTTTACACCGCAGCGGCCAAGGGGCTTCCGGGTGAGGCAAACGTGATTGGTATGAGCGTGTTCTTCTTGGCAATCGCAATTGTGGTTACCGTGCAGGTTCGCAGCTCGCTAAAAGCCAAGCGACTTGCCAAAATCAAGTAGCTCCAAAAGAATTACAAAAAATCCCCTCGAATTGCTTCGAGGGGATTTTTTATCGAGTCTTATTTACAGCGACTTGAGAGCTTCCTCTAGAACGCTCAGCGCATCTAGCAATAGCTCATCGGTGATTGCCAAAGGAGGCAAGAAGCGAATCACGTTGTAGTGAGTTCCCGCGGTCAAGACGAAGACGCCATTTGAGTGCATGAACTTTGCCACCGCATCAACAGCAGCCTTATTTGGGTTTAGCGTGCCCGGCTCAACGAATTCGATTGCAATCATGGCACCGCGTCCGCGAACATCACCGATCACCGGGTACTTGGCCTGAAGCTCGCGAAGCTTTGGAACAAGCAGCGCCTCAATTTGCTGTGCGCGCTCAATCACTCCGCCGGCTTCAATCTGCTTGAGTACCGCAACGGCTGCGGCGGCAGAAACTGGGTTTCCGCCAAAGGTTCCACCCATTCCGCCAGGGTGTGAAGCATCCATGATTTCTGCGCGACCGGTTACTGCCGAAATCGGCATTCCACCGGCAATACCCTTGGCGATTGTGAATAGGTCTGGCTCAAAGCCTTCTTCCCATTCGGTGGCGAACCACTTGCCGGTGCGGGCGATACCGGCCTGAACCTCATCGGCAACCACGAGCACACCATTTGCGTGGGCCCAATCGCTTAGAGTTTTCAAGAAACCCGGTGCCGGAACAATGAAGCCACCCTCGCCCTGAATTGGCTCAATGAAAATTGCGGCTAGGTCTTCAACACCAACGCGCTTTTCGATGTAGGTGATTGAGCGCTGTGCTGCCTCAACTCCTGTCATGCCCTGTGGGTCACGGTACGGGTAAGACATTGGTACGTGCTGAATGCTTGCTGCGGTTGGGCCGAAGCCGTTGCCGTAGGGAGCGTTTTTGAAGTTCATCGAGAAGGTAAGGTTTGTGCGGCCGTGGTAAGCGTGGTCAAAGACCACGATGCCGTTTTTGCGAGTTGCCTTGCGAACCAACTTCACCGCGTTTTCGACAGCCTCGGCGCCTGAATTAAATAGCGCGGTCTTCTTTTTGAAGTTTCCTGGAACATGCTTATTCAGCAGTTCACATACTTCTACATATGGCTCATACGGGGTAGCGGTAAAAAGTGTGTGGGTGAGCTTGGTTACCTGCTCTTGAACCGCGGCAATCACGCCGGCATTTGTGTGGCCAATTGTGGTGACGCCAATTCCTGAACCTAGGTCAATTAGCTGGTTGCCATCGACATCCACCAAAATGGCGCCGTGGGCTGCCTCGATGTAAGCCGGAAGTGCCGCTCCTGCACCTGCAGATACGGCTTCCAGGCGGCGTTTGTGCATTGCCTGCGACTTAGGTCCTGGAATTGAAGTGACTACTTTGCGCTCTTGCGCGATCTGGGTCTCGCTCATGGCTTAAGTCTAAGCCTTTCATTGGTGGCAAGATGGACTCATGCGTCGCGTAATCATCCTTGGTTCAACCGGGTCAATTGGTACTCAAGCTCTTGAGGTGATTGCAGCTAACCCGGACCGTTTTGAAGTGGTTGGTTTAGCCGCGGGTCAAAACACCGATCTACTTGAGCAACAGAAGTCTGCGTTCAAGGTCACCAATGCTGTGCAAGGTGCCGAGGCAGCAACCAAATTGGTTGAAGACACCGATGCCGATGTCGTCATAAATGGCATTACCGGTTCGATCGGGCTGGCTCCTACCCTGGCCACTTTATCCACCGGCAAGACTCTGGCGCTGGCAAATAAAGAATCTTTAATCGTTGGCGGTCGCTTGGTGACTCAGGCCGCTAAGCCAGGTCAGATTGTGCCGGTTGATAGCGAGCACTCAGCACTCGCCCAGTGCCTACTTGGTGGCACTCAACAGGAAGTTCGCAAATTAATCCTGACCGCATCCGGCGGCCCATTCCGCGGCTGGAGCAAAGAGCAGCTTGCATCGGTTACGCCAGAGCAGGCATTGGCACACCCAACCTGGGTGATGGGAAAAGTTGTCACCACCAACTCGGCCACCATGGTGAATAAGGGACTTGAACTAATTGAGGCCCACCTACTATTTGATGTTCCCTTTGACCGAATTGAAGTCACCGTTCACCCTCAGTCGGTAGTGCACTCGATGGTTGAGTTTGTAGATGGCTCAGTCTTGGCCCAATGTTCGCCGCCAAACATGAAGTTACCGATTGCCTTGGGAATGTCATGGCCGGACCGGGTTCCCAACGTCGCACCGGCTTGCGATTGGACCAAAGCTGCTACCTGGACTTTTGAGCCACTAAACGAATCGGTTTTTACAGCCATTAAGTTAGCGCGTCAGGTTGGTGAATCTGGGCTAACTTACCCTGCGGTTTACAACGCCGCCAACGAACAAGCGGTCGAAGCGTTCCACGCCGGCTTCATAAAGTTTGATCAGATTGTTGATTTGGTGCAGCGAGTTGTTGATGCACACGATGCCGAAAAAGAACTTTCCCTAGAGGGAGTTTTGGCCGCTGAGCGTTGGGCGCGAGATCGCGCAGACGCCCTATTCGCTAGGGCATGCTGAGGTTGCCGCTAGCTATGCTCAGTCATTTGTCAGCCATTGGGGTTAGGTTCTAGCCGTGTCTGAATCTCTTTGGTATGTCGGCGGAATAATTTTCGTTGCAATTGGTATTGCTGTTTCAATTGGACTTCACGAACTAGGTCATCTTTGGCCCGCCAAAAAATTTGGCGTCAAAGTGCCAACCTACGCAATCGGTTTTGGCCCAACACTCTTCAAGTTCACCCGAGGTGAAACAACCTATGCGGTAAAACTGATTCCTCTTGGTGGCTACATAACCATGATCGGCATGTACCCGCCCAATAAAATAGCCGGGGCAAAGAACGAGACAGCATCTCAAATCAAAAAGCGCGGCTTTTTTGCCGACATGATTTTCTCGGCGCGCAATGCACACAGCGAACACGTGACTGCCGCCGATAAAAACCGAATGTTTTATCAACTTCCAGTTTGGAAGCGCATGATCATCATGTTTGGTGGACCACTAATGAACCTAATGCTCGGGGTTTTTCTGATGGTGGTTGTCATTTCAGGAATTGGCACCATCCGGCAGTCGACCACAATTGATCAGGTCATGCCCTGCGTGATTGTTCAACCACGATCTGCAAGTGAATGCACGGACATGGATCCAATCTCACCGGCTTCGCAAGCGGGCCTTGCCGCTGGCGACGAAATCATTTCCGTGAATGGCAAAACGATTGAGACCTCGGCAGATCTTTCGGCAAATCTCACGGCCGGACAAGCAGCTACTTTGACTATTCGCCCTTCGGGTTCAAAGGCAACTAAAAATATTGAACTTACTCCAATAGCTGCAGCACGTGGCAAAGTCGATGCCAACGGTAATCCAGTTTTGGCCCCCGACGGCACGGTTCAGTTGGAGCAGCGGGCGGTAATCGGAATCCTGTTTGGTTCCGAGCGCTCCCAACAGCCTGTCGCAAAGGCGCTTGAGCAATCGGTATTTGGAATATCTCAAGTTGCCCAGATGATTCTGACGCTCCCGCAGCAGTTGACTGACGTGGCTATTTCGACTTTTACCGGGGAACCTAGAAACCCCAATGGTGCCGTGTCAGTGGTGGGCATTGGTCAGATTTCGGGTGAGATAAGTGCCAACAACAACATCGATGTAGTAGACAAGCTTTCCGTAGGACTTTCCATAGTCGCGTCCCTGAACTTTGCTCTATTCGGCTTCAACATGTTGCCGCTGCTTCCGCTTGATGGTGGGCACATAGCCGGAGGCATCTATGAATCTTTAAAGCGAGGGCTGTTCCGAGTCTTGCGCAAGCCTGCTCCTGGCCCTGCCGATACTGCACTGCTAATGCCGGTTACCTGGTTTGTCTTTATTTTGTTGATGGCCATGAGTGCTCTGCTGATTATCGCCGACTTGGTCAACCCAATCACCATTTAAATCACTTAAGATTTAGTCATACCTGAAAGCGAGCAAACGTGGCTGCAGTAAACCTGGGTCTGCCAAAGACCCCACCCCCAACTATTTCTCCACGCCGTAAAACTCGCCAAATCATGGTGGGCAAGGTTGCGGTGGGTGGCGATGCTCCAATTTCAGTGCAGTCAATGTGTACCACTCCAACTACTGACGTCAACGCAACCTTGCAGCAGATTGCCGAACTAACCGCATCGGGTTGTGACATCGTGCGAGTCGCCGTGCCTAGTCAAGACGACGCAGATCGTTTGCAACTAATCGCACGCAAATCACAAATTCCAGTAATCGCTGATATTCACTTTCAGCCAAAATATGTATTTCAGGCCATTGATGCTGGTTGTGGCGCTGTTCGCGTGAACCCGGGAAACATCCGACAGTTCGATGACAAAGTTGGCGAGATTGCAAAAGCCGCGAAAGACGCCGGTGTATCAATTCGCATTGGTGTAAACGCGGGTTCGCTTGACCCACGACTGTTGGAAAAGTACGGCAAGGCAACCCCCGAGGCCTTGGTTGAATCGGCCGTCTGGGAGGCAAGTCTTTTCGAAGAGCACGACTTCCACGACTTTAAGATTTCGGTGAAGCACAATGACCCGGTTGTCATGGTTAAGGCTTACGAAATGCTCGCCGAGCGAGGCGATTGGCCACTTCACCTTGGTGTTACTGAGGCCGGCCCAGCATTTCAAGGAACCATTAAGTCTTCAGTTGCATTTGGTGCACTTCTTTCTCGCGGCATTGGCGACACCATTCGAGTTTCACTTTCGGCGCCACCGGTAGAAGAAATTAAAGTTGGCTCTCAGATTCTTGAATCGCTGAACCTGCGCCCACGAAAGCTTGAAATTGTAAGTTGCCCATCCTGTGGTCGTGCCCAGGTTGATGTTTACACATTGGCCAACGAGGTGACCGCTGGTCTTGAAAAACTCACCGTTCCGCTGCGCGTTGCAGTTATGGGTTGCGTCGTGAACGGTCCGGGCGAAGCCCGCGAGGCAGACCTAGGTGTTGCATCGGGTAACGGCAAGGGGCAGATTTTCGTCAAGGGTGAAGTCATCAAGACAGTTCCCGAGAGCGAGATCGTTGCAACTCTCATCGAAGAGGCAAATCGCCTTGCCGAAACGATGGACCCTGCCTTGGTCGGTTCACCGCAGGTTGTCGTCGCCCAAAAAGACTAGTCAGCTCGGCTTTTATCGGTCGTGGTTTGGGCTTTTTGCCCTTGTAAACTTGTCCCCATGCCTATTCGCCTATCCAGCCTTTTCCTGCGAACTCTTCGCGAAGATCCAGCCGACGCCGATGTCGCTGGTCACAAACTACTTCTACGTGCCGGATACATTCGCCGCGCTGGAGCCGGCCTTTATACCTGGCTTCCACTTGGTTTGGCAGTCAAGGCAAAAATTGAGCAGGTAATCCGCGAAGAGATGGCGGCAGCTGGAGCCCAAGAAGTATTTTTTCCGGCGCTGCTTCCACGTGAACCATTCGAAGCTACCGGTCGTTGGACAGAGTACGGCGATAATCTATTCCGTCTTCAGGACCGCAAAAAAGCAGATTACCTTTTGGCTCCAACTCACGAGGAAATGTTCACCCTTTTGGTGAAAGATCTTTACTCCAGCTACAAAGACTTACCTCTTTCTATCTACCAAATTCAAAACAAGTACCGCGACGAAGCTCGCCCTCGCGCTGGCTTGCTGCGCGGCCGCGAATTTGTGATGAAAGATGCCTATAGCTTCGACACCACCGATGAAGGTCTTCGCGCCTCCTATCAAGCGCAGCGAGATGCCTACGAGCGCATCTTTACCCGCTTGGGAGTCGATTACGTGGTGGTTAAGGCAGACGCCGGTGCCATGGGCGGTTCGGCCTCGGAAGAATTTTTGTCGCCATCGCCAATTGGTGAAGATACATTTGTTCGTTCAGCTGGAGGTTATGCGGCAAACGTTGAGGCTGTTGCCACTGTTGCACCGGAAAAGATTGCAATCGATGGTCAACCGGCTGCCGAGATCGTGCACACACCGGAATGCTCAAACATCAAGCGCATCGTGGCTTTTTCTAACGAAAATAAAAAGCGCACCGATGGTGCTGAGTGGACCGCTGCCCACACACTGAAGAACAACGTAATGGCGTTGATCTCTCCAGAGGGCAAGCGCGAGCTTGTCATCGTGGGCTTGCCGGGTGATCGTGAAGTAGATATAAAGCGTGCCGAGGCAGCTTTCTCACCAAACGAAATCGAGCAGGCCAACGAAGACGACTTTGCGAAGCATCCGGAACTTATCAAGGGCTACATTGGTCCGGTCAAAGATGGTAAGGCAATTCTTGGACTAGAAGGTGTTAGCAAGATTAGATATCTTCTTGACCCCAGGGTTGTTGAGGGAAGCGCGTGGCTGACCGGTGCAAACGAAAAAGATAAGCACGTTTACGGCCTGGTTGCTGGACGTGACTTCAGCGCCGATGGAGTAATTGACATCGCCGAAGTTCGTGCCGGTGACCAAGCTCCAGATGGCTCGGGCCCGCTTGAACTTGCCCGCGGAATTGAAATTGGCCACGTGTTCCAACTTGGGCGCAAATATGCCGAGGCGCTTGGTCTGCAGGTGCTCGATGAAAACGGCAAACTCATCACAGTGACCATGGGCTCATACGGCATTGGTGTAACTCGTTTGGTGGCCGTGCTTGCCGAAGCTAACCACGATGAAAACGGCCTAATCTGGCCAGCCGCGGTCTCACCGGCAGATGTTTACCTCGTCGCCGCCGGAAAAGACGAGGTGGTTTATGAAACCGCCGAAAAGCTCGCCGCCGAACTAGAAGCAAAAGGCAAGAGCGTGATCTTGGATGACCGCCTCAAAGTGAGCCCGGGAGTGAAGTTTGGCGACGCCGAGCTTATCGGTGTTCCAAATATTGTCATTGTGGGTAAAGGTCTAGAAAACGGTGAGGTGGACCTTTGGAATCGCCGATCTGGAGAGCGCCGGTCTGTGCGACTAGAATCGGCTGTAGCAGAAATTGTAAAAGGCTAAAAAACTTAAGACCCGCCAAGGAGGCAACTAATGGACATCGATCTAAGTGTTCTGAAAGTCCTTGAGCGCGAAGCCGAAATTCCGTTCAATGAACTAGTCAGCGTTATTGAAGACGCGATCCTTGCCGCCTATCACAAGATGGTTGCCAAATCCGAGCCTGCGGCCGGAGCAGCCGCGAAAATTGGACCAAAAACTTTTGATCGCGATGCGCCAAAGGTTCCTGAGGCCAGAGCTGAACTAAACAAAACCACCGGTCACGTAACCATCTACGTTCCAACTTTTGACGAAGAGGGCAACAAGATTGGCGAGACTGAGGCAACTCCAGAAAACTTTGGGCGCGTTGCGGCCGGAGCTGCAAAGCAGGTAATTGCCCAGCGCATCCGCTCAATCAACGATGCGACCTTGCTAGGCGAATTCAAAGGCAAAGAGGGTGACATTGTTGCCGGTGTGATTCAGCAGGGGCAAAAACCTTACATGGTTTACGTTGACCTGGGCACCATTGAGGCGATCATGCCTCCCGAAGAGCAGGTCCCAGGTGAGGACTACTCTCATGGCAAGCGCATTCGTGTTTATGTCACCGCGGTTAACCAGGGTGCCAAAGGTGGTCCAATGGTCACGGTTTCTCGCACCCACCCTTCGTTGGTTCGCAAGTTGTTTGCCATGGAGGTTCCAGAGATTGCCAGTGGCGTAGTTGAGATTGTCTCGCTCGCTCGCGAGGCCGGTCACCGCACCAAGATCGCGGTTCGAGCCCATGAGCCGGGCGTCAACGCCAAGGGCTCTTGCATCGGCGAGTTGGGCCAAAGAGTTCGCGCGGTGCAGACCGAATTAAACGACGAAAAAATCGACATTGTTGATTTTTCTGAGGACCTACCGGCATTTGTGGCCCAGGCGCTATCACCGGCCAAGGTATCCAGTTCATTCATGCTCGATGCCGCTACCAAGTCGGTTCGCGTGCTTGTTCCAGACTTCCAGTTGTCGTTGGCAATCGGAAAAGAGGGCCAAAATGCCCGCTTGGCAGCCAAATTAACCGGTGCCAAGATTGACATTCAGCCGGACAGTATCCTCGAGGACGATTAGCCCTATCGGAGTGGGCTATTCAGGGGTTAGAATGAATCGAACCTGCGTTGGTTGTCGCCAGCGCTCTCAGCGTGCAGAACTCTTGCGAATAGTCTCAAATTCCAATCTTTTGGCTTTTGATCACCTAAAGAATATGCCCGGCAGGGGAGCGTGGATTCATCCAAGTTCAGACTGTTTAGCACTAGCTATTCAACGCAACGCCTTTGGCAGAGCTTTGAAACTTACTAATCAGGTTGATTCATCAGGTCTTGTATTCACTAAAGAACAGGCAGAAACGATGTTGGCAAAAAATGAGTAACTCGAAATGAGTACCCAACAGCTTTAACGGCCTGACCTGTCTAGGGAAGGCCCCAGACAGGAGAAACAAGTGGCGCTTCCACGCGTATACGACATCGCCAAGGAACTTGGAATTGATTCCAAGGTTGCTTTGGCCAAACTTGCAGAACTCGGAGAGTTCGTAAAGAGCGGATCATCAACGATCGCTCCACCGGTTGCAAAAAAACTTCGCGAGGCGTTCCCGGATGCCAAGCCAAAAGAAGAGGCGCCTAAAAAGGCCCCGGCAAAAAAGACAGCCGCAAAAACAGAGGCAAACACCGATGCTCCGGCCGAGGCCGCCGCACCTGGTGCACCGTCACCTAAAGACCCGAACGCTGCTGCGACAGAACCGGTAGCCGCACCGTCGGCACCGGCCGCTCCTGCACCAGCTGCACAAGTACCTAGCGCGCCGGCAGCCAAAGCCTCTCCGGTTTCTCCTTCGCCAACTCCGGGTATTCCACGTCCGGGTAACAACCCGTTCGCGTCTGCACAGGGAATGGGCATTCCTCGCCCGGTATCGCGTCCAGGTAACAATCCTTTCTCACCATCGCAAGGAATGGGTCGCCCAGGTGCACCTCGTCCGGGTGGTCCTCGTCCTGCTGGTGCAGGCGGTCCTGGTGGAGCTGGTCGCCCTGGTGGCGCCGGCCGTCCGGCAGGTGCCGGAGCCCCGGGTCGCCCGGGTGGTTTCTCTGGTGCACCTCGTCCAGGTTTTGGCGGCGGTGCTCCTGGTGGAGCTCCGGGTGCCGGTGGCTTTAGTCGTCCGGGCGGCGGTCCAGGTGGTGGTCGTGGTCGTGGCGTTGGCGGTGGAACCGCTGGTGCTTTCGGTAAGGGTGGTGCTCGCGGTCAGAGCAAGGCTCGTAAGTCAAAGCGCGCAAAACGCGAAGAGTTCGAACAGCGCACCAACGCGCCATCACTTGGTGGTGCAATCGTTCCACGCGGTGACGGTACAACCGTTTTGCGTTTGCGTCGCGGTTCATCGATTCAGGATTTCGCCGACAAGATTGACACCACAGCTGGCCAGCTGATCACCGTGCTTTTCGCACTTGGTCAGATGGCAACCGCAACAGCCTCGCTCGACGAAGAGACTTTTCAGATTCTGGGTGAAGAGCTTGGCTACAAGATTGAAGTTGTCTCTCCAGAAGACGAAGAGCGCGAGCTATTCGAAGGATTTGGCCTTGACGTTTCTACCGATTACGACGACGACGAGGCAGATCTAATTGCTCGACCTCCAGTCGTAACCGTGATGGGTCACGTTGACCACGGTAAGACTCGTTTGCTGGACAGCATTAGAAACTCAAACGTGATCGCTGGCGAAGCCGGTGGAATTACTCAGCACATCGGTGCTTATCAGGTTCACGTTGAGCACGAAGGCGTTGATCGCGCGATTACCTTCATTGATACTCCGGGTCACGAGGCGTTTACCGCCATGCGTGCTCGTGGTGCCCAGGTTACCGACGTAGCAATTCTTGTTGTTGCGGCTGATGACGGCGTGATGCCGCAGACCATTGAAGCATTGAACCACGCTCAGTCTGCCGGTGTGCCAATCGTTGTTGCTGTAAACAAGACCGATAAAGAAGGCGCTAACCCTGCCAAGATTCGTCAGCAACTAACCGAGTTCAACTTGGTTGCTGAAGAATACGGTGGCGATGTGATGTTTGTTGATGTATCCGCGCTCACCGGTAAGGGCATCAAGGATCTTCTTGACGCAGTGCTTTTGACTGCCGATGCAGCTCTAGATATGCGCGCGAACCCAAACAAGGACGCTCGTGGTGTTGCCATTGAAGCCAATCTTGACAAGGGCCGCGGATCGGTTGCAACAGTGCTGATTCAGTCCGGTACCTTGCGCGTTGGTGACTCAATTGTTGCCGGTGCTGCTCACGGTCGCGTGCGTGCAATGTTTGACGAAAACGGTATCGCTGTTGAAGCAGCCGAGCCTAGTCGCCCAGTGCAGGTGCTTGGTCTACAGTCAGTCCCTCGCGCGGGTGACACCTTTGTGGTAACCGAAGACGAGCGTCAGGCGCGTCAGATCGCCGAAAAGCGTGAAGCCGCTGACCGCAACGCATTGCTTGCCAAGACTCGCAAGCGCGTTAGCCTTGAGGACTTCACCAAGGCTCTCGAAGATGGCAAGGTTGAGGCACTCAACCTCATCATCAAGGGTGACGTATCGGGTGCTGTTGAAGCACTTGAAGATTCATTGCTCAAGATTGAGGTTGATGACTCAGTACAGTTGCGCATCATCCACCGAGGTGTTGGTGCAATTACCGAGTCAGATGTAAACCTTGCAACCGTTGACTCAGCAATCATCATTGGATTCAACGTCAAGCCAGATAACAAGGCTAAGGAACGTGCCGACCGCGAGGGCGTGGACATTCGTCAGTACTCAGTTATCTATGCAGCGCTTGACGATATCGAGAAGGCGCTCAAGGGCATGCTCAAGCCAGAGTACGAAGAGTTCCA
This sequence comes from Rhodoluna lacicola, assembly GCF_000699505.1. Lineage (NCBI taxonomy): Bacteria > Bacillati > Actinomycetota > Actinomycetes > Micrococcales > Microbacteriaceae > Rhodoluna > Rhodoluna lacicola. The sequence goes on from NZ_CP007490.1 coordinate 463,199, forward strand.
GTTGGGTACCGCTGAGGTACGCGAGCTGTTCAAGTCTTCAAAGGTTGGCACCATTGCAGGTTCGATTGTTCGTTCAGGTTCAATCAAGCGAAACTCTTCAGCACGCGTTCTTCGCGATGGCAAGGTCATTGCAGACAACCTAAAGATTGAATCGCTAAAGCGCTTCAAAGACGATGCAACCGAAGTCAAGACCGACTTCGAGTGTGGTATCGGTCTGGCTGGTTTCAACGAGCTTGAGCTTGAGGACATCATCGAGACATTTGAAATGCGTGAAAAGCCACGCGTTTAGTTAGCAAACAGGATTAGGTAATGGTTGACGCAGCCCGCGCTAGAAAACTAGCGGAAAGAATTAAGGTACTTGTTGCCGAGGCGCTTGAGCGCGCGGTTAAGGATCCAGATTTGGGCTTCGTCACCATTACCGATGTCAAGGTGACTCCTGATTTGCAGCACTCAACCATTTACTACACCGTTTACGGCAGTGCCGAAGATAAGGCTCGCAGTTCTGAGATCATTGAGCGAAACCGAGGAATTATTCGTCGTGAGGTTGGCCACAAGCTCAACATTCGGCTAACCCCAACCGTTGAATTCGTGCTGGACGAAATTCCAGAAACCGCTGCCCACATGAACGACCTGCTAGCCGAGGCCCGCAACCGCGATGCCGAGGTGGCGCGTCTAGCCGCGGAAGCTAAATTTGCCGGCGATGAAAATCCATATAAAGAACCAAAGATTATCGTTGATCCTGAGGACGCCGACTTGGCAGCCGAAGATGTTTACGATGACGAGGCTGACGAAAAATAAATGATTTCTGGGCTAGCGCTGATTGACAAGCCGCAGGGCTGGACCAGTCATGATGTGGTGGCCAGGCTTCGCAAAGTAGCTGGAACCCGCCGGGTGGGTCACGCCGGAACCCTGGATCCAATGGCAACCGGTCTGCTCTTGATCGGCATCAACTCCGCCACCAAATTGCTGACCTTTCTAGTTGGCGAAGACAAAACATACTTTGCAACCATTCGCTTAGGTGCATCCACTATCACAGATGACAAAGAGTCCGATGTCTTGGTCTACGGTGACGAGACAAAAATTGCTGAATTGAATGAAGCAGCCATTGAGCATGCACTTGAACAGTTTCGCGGTGACATCATGCAGGTTCCCAGTTCCGTAAGTGCAATAAAAGTTGACGGCGAGCGAGCTTATGCAAAGGTTCGCTCTGGTAACGAAGTTAAGTTAGCCGCCCGAGCCGTTGAAATCAAAACTTTTAAAATAATCAAACCGGTTGGACTAACCGAGCAAGACGGACACAAATACTTTGACATAGAGGTTCAGGTTGACTGCTCATCTGGAACCTACATCCGCGCTCTTGCCAGAGATCTTGGTGCAGCGCTTGGCGTTGGCGGTCATCTCACTGGATTACGTCGCACCCGAATCGGGAATTACAAGATTGAGCAGGCACAGGAGTTAGAAGGACTGACCGAGGAAACGCTATCGGTGCTTGATATTTCAATCGCTGCAAAGCAGCAGTTTGAAATCCGAAACCTGAGCGATCAAGAAGTTATTGATTTGCGTCATGGAAAAAGATTGAAAGCTAGCGGAGAGGGAGCGCAACCATTTGCCGGAATTGATGCCGATGGAAAGCTAGTTGCCATGCTTACCGTTTCCGGCAAAGATCTTAAATCCTTGGTTGTGTTTGGAGTGGAATCATGATTGCGTGGCTTTACAGCGCCCAACTCTTCCTGGCGACCGCAGTTGGATTGATGACTATCGTTATGGGGCTTGCCAAGCGCAAGCCCAGTGGTATTTCCATTGGAGCGATTGCGCTGGTTCAGGTGGGTTTGCTGGTGCAACTCGTGGCTTCGATAGTGCTTGTGATTTCAGGGGAGCGGGCCAAGCAGGACACCGTGGAGTTTTTTGCCTACCTAATCGTGGCCCTGATGATTCCCGTGGCGGCGGCCTTCTGGGCGCTGATTGAACGTTCTAGGTGGTCAACCGTGGTGCTTGGGGTAGGGGCGCTCACCGTGGCGGTGATGCTGGTGAGAATGAGCCAGATATGGACCGGAAGCTATTGAATTAGGGCAATTCTAAAAATACTTGGCCAAGTTATTCACCTGCCGTTAACCTCCTGAAAAGGTCTTCTTCATACGGCTTCTTGAAGATTGAGCCATGACCACCGACCTCGCTGATGTGATTCCACCAAAGCGCAAGCTGTCGGTGAAGGCCACCTCAACGCCGGATCGACTCTTCTACGGGATAGCCACGGTGGCCGCATATTCGACCATCGTTTTAGTCGTTGCAATCATGTTCTTCCTTAGCCTGCGGGCATGGCCAACTTTCGAAAAATTTGGTTTCTTTGATTTTGTTTTTGGCTCAGGCTGGGACAACACAATTGACAACCCAACGTTTTCAATCGGTCCGATGCTCTACGGATCATTCCTGATTGCAGCTATCGGTGTGACTCTGGCAGTGCCAATGGCGATTTCTATCGCCTACTTCATTGAATTCATGGCACCAAAGCCTTTGGCTAAATCCACCGCATTGCTAGTTGACTTGTTGGCTGCCATTCCATCGGTGGTGATTGGCCTTTGGGGGCTATCCGTATTTAGCCCGGTTGGTGCACACTGGGGTGAACTTTTGCACAACTCACTTGGCTTTTTGCCAATGTTCGAGAACGACGCCGATAACTTCTTGCGCACTCCGTTCATCGCCGGCTTCATTGTTGCGGTCATGATTGTGCCGATCATCGCGTCTATCACTCGCGAAATTTTCAGTCAGATCGATCAAGACCTCATCAAGGCGTCGCTTGCCCTGGGTGGAAATCGCGAATCAACATTCCGCAAAGTAATTTTGCCAACTGCAGCCGGCGGTATCGTCGGCGGGGTATTACTTGCCCTTGGCCGTGCGGTCGGTGAGACCGTAGCGATTTTCTTCGTGTTGAACTTGGTATTCGATGAAGTCAACTGGTTCCGAATCGTGCTACCTGAGGGTGGTGCAATCGCGTCACTAATCCTCTCCAAGTTCGCCGAGGCAACTGCTGACGAAGTATCTGCGCTTTTAGCCGCCGGTGTCGTGCTATTTGGTTTCACACTGCTGATCAACACTCTCGCCTCGTTCATCGTTGTAAAGGCTCAGCCATGGAGAAAGTAATCGACTTAAACCCGGTTAGCAGACCAAAAACTGCAGCACCGTGGTCAAGAATCAGTGTTCGCTCTAGAATCATTCTCTTTGTCACCAGCGTTATTCCAGCTGCGGTTTTTCTTTTGCTACTAGTGACGCTACAACTGGACTTCATGGCCGGTTTGCTTTTGGCATTTCTGCCAATGCAGGCAGTTTCTTCGGCAATTGCAGGCGTGTTGATTTACGGACGTCGTGGAATTCTAGATGGCCTTCTTGTAGTCGCCACAATGTTCCTTGGTTCTTTCGTATTTGTGTTGCTGGTCTCTGTGCTCTGGTCAGTTGTGCAAGCTGGATTCTCAACACTGAGTCCGCAATTCATCTACCAGAATGACCGATACGTCACTCCGACAACAGGCCTTGAGATAGGTGGTGTTGGCCACGCGATTCTAGGAACCTTGTTGATCGTGGGCTTGAGCACAATCATCACGGTTCCGTTGGCATTGGCAACGGCGGTTTACCTGACTGAGACTCGCGGTAAGAGCCGCGGCCTGATCAGAATGTTGCTTCAGGCCATGTCTGGTTTGCCATCGGTGGTTACTGGATTGTTCATTTATTCAATGCTTATTCTTTCTGGCTTCACCGCCTACGCGGGTTGGACCGGGTCCTTGGCTTTGATTCCGCTCATGCTGCCTACGGTTGCCCGTGTTGCCGAAGAATCCCTCCGCTTGGTGCCGGCCGAACTTAGAAATGGTGCCCTTGGGTTAGGGGCTTCTGCCTGGAGCGCGTTTTCGATGGTGACTCTGCCCGCGGCAAAGTCAGGGTTGGTCACTGCGGTTCTTCTGGGTGTAGCAAGAATCATTGGTGAAACTGCTCCGCTGCTGCTCACCACTTCATTGGCAAATACAACCAACTTGAACTTGCTTGAAGGTGGAATCTCAACAATCCCTACTTACCTATACGGGTACGTCAGCTTGGGATACGACACCAGTATTCAGCGCGCCTGGGGAGCGGCGTTGGTGCTACTGATGTTGGTTGGAATTTTGTTTATTGCTGCCCGAGTTGCTTCAAGCCCAAAATCCGCTAAGAAAACCCCAAGATCAGAAGTTAAAGGAAAGTAGCCCCAATGTCGACTTCAAATTTCTATCTAGAATCCAAGGACATTAACGTCTGGTTTGGGGAACGTCACGTTCTAAAGAATGTATCGCTGCAGTTTCCTTCCAATGAGGTAACAGCACTCATTGGCCCGTCGGGTTGCGGCAAGTCAACCTTTATCCGCACCCTCAATCGCATGCACGAGCTAATTTCGGGAGCTGGGCTTGCCGGCAGTGTTTTGCTTGATGGCCAAGACATCTACGGTGAAGAGGTTGACCCAACCTCAGTGCGCCTTCGTGTGGGCATGGTTTTTCAAAAGCCAAACCCGTTTCCAACTATGTCCATCAAAGAAAACGTACTTTCTGGGCTCAAGCTTTCTGGCCGCAAAAATGAAATCTCTGATGACTTGGTGGAAACATCTTTGAAGCGCGCCTCAATGTGGACAGAGGTAAAAGACCGTTTGAACGATCCCGCGATTTCGCTATCCGGTGGCCAGCAGCAACGTCTATGTATTGCACGATCCCTCGCCATGAATCCAGAGGTGTTGCTTATGGATGAGCCTTGTTCAGCTCTTGACCCTGGCTCTACCCGTCGCATCGAAGAAACCATCTTGGAGCTCAAGGAGTCAATGTCAATCGTCATTGTTACTCACAACATGCAGCAGGCACAGCGAGTCTCAGACAAGACTGCATTTTTCCTTGCGGAAGATGGAAATCCCGGCCGTGTAGTTGAGTTTGGTGACACTGAGGATGTGTTCAACAAACCAATCGATCCACGCACAAACGATTACGTAAACGGCCACTTTGGATAACCAACTGTTAACCTTCGCTTCGCCTGACGTTTCAAAGGTTAAGCGGGTTAGTTAACTTCATAACTCTTGAATAAGAGTGTTCTGAAGCAGAACTTAAACAAGGAGAAAAATACATGCGCAAAGTTAGCGGAATTGTCGCTGCAGCAGCCCTAGTAGCATCGGTTGCTCTAGTTGGACCTGCGGCACACGCGGGCGAGACCATCGCCGGATCAGGATCGTCATACATGGGCGCGATTCAGAAGACCTGTGCGGCTGCCTACACAGCACACACCGTTACTTACTCACCAGATGGTTCTGGCACAGGAAAGACAAAGTACACCGCAGGAACTGTTCAGTTCGCCGGCAGTGACTCTCTATTTGCTGAGGGCAAGGAGCCTTCAAACTTCACCTATGTGCCGCTTGTAGGTGGACCAGTTGGTGTCTTGTTCAACATTCCGGGTGTAAAGAATTTGAACCTCACTCCAAAGTTGATTAGCGACATCTTCCTTGGCAAGATCACCAAGTGGAACCACAAAAACATCGCTGCCGTAAACAAGGCGATTGCAAAGAAGCTTCCGAATGAGACCATTCAGATTACCTACCGTTCTGACGGCTCTGGAACCACAAACAACTTTGCAAACTACATGTCACAGACTGTTGGTAAGCCCTGGGTAGCTAATGACGCCTGGGCAACTGCGTCTGGCAGCTCCAAGGGAACCGGTGGCGCAAAGTCTGCCGGTGTAATCGCAGCGATGAAGTCACTGCCCTACTCAATTGGATACGCCGACCTAGCTGATGCCGCTACTGCTGGACTTAGCTTTGCTGCTGTGCAGAATGGCGCCGGCCAGTTCATCAAGCCATCGGTTAACGCCGCTAAGTTGTTCCTGTCAAAGCAGCTCGTAAACCCTCAGGGTGTTGTGTTGTTTGACTACAACGAAGTTGTAAAGGGTGGCTACAACCTGACTCTTCTTGCTTACGGCATTGCCCCAACTAAGGCTGGCACCGCAAAGGCCAAGGCAACTGGCGAGTACCTAAAGTACTTCTTGAACACCTGTTCACCTAAGGAAGCTGCAAAGTTGAACTATGTTTCACTTTCAGGTGGATTGTTGAAGACCGCAAACTCACTGGTAGCAAAGATCAAGTAACGAGTCTGTTTGCAAAAAAACTGAAAAGCATTTCAGGGGTACGACCTTATTGGGATCGTACCCCTGATTTGCGCATAAAAAGGAAGCACAAATGCAGGTAGTCAAAAAAATTTCGGCAATTGCTGTGGCAATAGGGTTGAGTTTCACCCTAACCGCCTGTGACCCACCCATGCCTGAAGACCTAAAGGTTGCCCTCGCAGAGCAGAATGTGCTTTGTGAGCCTGGGGTTGTAGAACTGCAACTTCCTGAAGCTATTGCCGACTTAGGCCTGGGCTGGGCTGACGCCATGGCTGTTGGCTGCACGGACATGCAACTTTCAGTTGCCGACACTTTGACAAACCAGAGTGGGCTGATGATTACTTCTGAGAAATTGAATTCCCAGCAAGGCGCTTTTCTGAGTGTTCCTTTTGCTCTGGACGCTGCGGTTCTGGTGGTCAACATAAGTGATGCCTATGAAATTTACCTGAGCGCTCAAACGGTGGCAGAGATTTTTGCGGGAACAATCACCAAATGGAATGATCCAAAAATTTTGGCTGACAACTCCGGAATTGATTTGCCAGACCTAAAAATAATTCTGCCAAAGCAAGCTACCCCGGCAGCAAAAGCCAGCCTGTCTAGCTGGATTGAAACTATCACCGGAAGCCCGCTAGAGCTTTCATCGGTTGCAGATTCTAAAGTCACCGATATCGAACTTGCGACTCCCACCGAAAACGGTTCAATTGCAATTGCTGCCTACAGCGCGGCCACCTTCAGCGGTTCAACCATCGCGGCAATCCTGACCGAACCAGGAAACATCGACACCGCGGTGCTACCGGCCACAGAGACTATTTATTCGGCCTCGACTCAGCTGGTTGCAAAAATGGATGGGGACCAACTAAAGATTTCCCTTGATCCAAAGGTGAAGCCCACAGCGCCCGAGGGAAGCATTGAGGCAGCCTTCCCTTATCAGGCAATTTATTCGGTTTACCTTGATTTCATGGGTGAAGAATCTGCTTTAGTTCGCACGGCCGGACGGTATCTGCTCCGTCAGGAGTCCCAGGGCGTAATCACCTCTGGAACCATGCTTCCAACTCCAGAGAGTGTTCGAATTCTGGCCGTGAAAATTGTAGAAAAAGGGCTACCAAAGGCCACTATTCCTGACCCTCAGTAGTTGGGCTTCCGGTCTTGTTAGGCTTGGGGACATGTCAACCCCGCAAAAGAACTTAGGTGTCGGCCGCCTGCTAATCGCGGTTTACGCGGTATTTGCCATATCTTCATCGGCTCGAGCCACCTATCAGTTGGCCACCAAGTTTGAAGAGGCACCGCTAGCGTACTCACTCTCGGCACTTGCGGGTCTGGTTTATATCGTCGCCACAATAGCCTTAGCCCGGCCAAAGTTTCGCCGTCTTGCATTGATCACGATTGTCTTTGAGCTAGCCGGTGTGATCGCAGTTGGCCTTTTGAGCTTTACCCTTCCAGAACTATTCGCACATCCATCGGTGTGGTCAAAGTTTGGTCAAGGATATGGATACGTTCCACTGGTTCTTCCGGTGCTTGGTTTGCTTTGGCTTAGAAAGACGCACAAAAACTGATGCACTCAATCACCGCTCTAGATCAGGTTGCAGGGGGCTTTACCGGTTCCGCCGTAACGATAGGTAAATTTGATGGCATTCACCTGGGCCACCAAAAGTTAATTCAGGAATTATCCTCAGCTGCTCAGGAGCACGCCATTCAATCAGTGGTCGTCACCTTTGATCGTCACCCAGATGCCCTGCTGAAACCAGGACATGCAAAATTACCTTTGATTGGTCCCACACAAAAACACGACTTAATTGAGGCGCAGGGCGCAGACATCTTGGTCACGTTGCCTTTTGACGAGAAGCTGGCTCAGCTTGACCCAAAGCAGTTTGTGCAACTTATTCTGGTTGACAGCCTCAGGGCAAAGATAGTTTTAGTTGGCGAAGACTTTAGATTTGGAAACAAGGGTGCTGGCGATGTTGATCTTTTGCGTGAGTTAGGTCAGCAACTTGGTTTTGAAGTTCGGGTAGTTTCCAGTGAAATGCTTGATGGTGTAAAAATTTCCTCGAGCGCAATAAGAGAAGCGCTAGACAGGGGAGATGTCACCACGGCAAACAAAATGCTGGGGCACGTTCACAGCTGTGTCGGCATGATCGAACACGGACTAAAAATCGGGCGCAGCATCGGCTTTCCAACTGCAAACATGGCGCGCGACTGCGAGGGCTACCTGCCGCTCGATGGCGTTTACGCCGGCTGGCTAGTGGTCGACGAACACCGATACCCCGCCGCCCACTCAGTTGGAATTAATGAGACATTCCAAGCGGTGCCCCGATTAGTTGAATCACACATACTTGATCGTGACGATGTGGATCTCTACGACAAGATTGTGACGCTGGAGTTTATTGAGTTCATTCGCCCGGCGGCAAAGTTCAACGGTGTAGAAGATTTGGTTGAAGAAATAAATCGCGATTTGGCAAAGATTCGAACCGTTCTTGCGGTCTAGTCGACTTATTGATTCACAGGTAAAACTCAGGGCTTTTTGCCACTTCGCTCAAGCTGCGGTGCAAATCTAATGACATGGAAAACAACGACAGCCCATATCTCTACGAGAAGCCAATCCGCACCCGCAAGCAGTCTCGCGGCACTCGAGTCGCCGGCCTAACTGCGCTAGGGCTGGTCGGCGCGGTGGGGCTTTTTGGTGGAACCGCTATTGCCAGCACCATCGTTGCGAACAACCTGACCGCCGATGACCTAACCGCCGGAAATCTTTCTACCCTGAACGGCGGGCAAATTCTTGGTGCTGCAAGTCCACAGGAATATTCGGCCGGGGCACAGTCTGAGTCTTTTGATTCGTCCGATTTGGCTGCTCAAGCAGCGAATCAAGCCGTCATTACTTTTCCTGTAACTGCAACAGAGCCAAAGCCAGATTCGATCAAGGTTCAACTTCCTGATCCCTCTAGCTTGAGTTTTGGAAACACGTCCAGTGCAACCCCATCCGCTGGTTCATATGGATCCAGCTCCAATTCCTGGGACTCAATAGGAAAAGATTCTGCTTACGAGGAACGTGAGGATCATCATGACGAACGCGAGGACGATGATGATGACAACGAAGACGAGGACCATTAGCGACGAGGCTAAAACCCAAATTTCAACAAACCGTCCCCAACCAGCTCTTCCCCCTAGCTGGTTGGGGACTTTTGCGCTCTAAACTATGGACATGAGCTCAGAAAAGATTTCCTTTGCGGCAGCCGTAGGCGTGGCCTTCAAAAAATACTTCAACTTCAGGGGAGTCGCTACAAGACGCGAATACTGGTTTTTCATTCTGTTTTTTGTCTTGCTTAGCCTGGTGACAGGTCAGCTTGATCAAATCCTTTTTCCTGAACTGTCCCGTCGCGCTACCGAGTCAGCCAACGAACTTTTCGCCTACATTGAAACGAATCCCACCGTTGCCGACTGGTCCATGTTTGAAAGGGCCCTGGCTGACGCCACGGCGGCTACTCCAATCGGAAACCTGGCTAGCTTTGCCACATTTTTCCCACTATTGACGGCCACGGTTCGTCGCATGCGAGACGCCGGATTTGGTGGCGCGTGGTTGCTGCTGATTTGGCTACAGCCCTTCGTCTTCATTGTTGCGCTAAGGCCCTCAAAGACCCCAAAATAGTGCGCCCACCTAAGCTTTTAGAGGCCTGGGCTGGCATCGGTGTTTGAATTCCATTAGACTCGTGAGGTTGCCGTGTATCGGCCGCGGATAAAGAGAGCCAAAACAACCCGTTTTGAGCGCCGCGCAGTTAGTTCTTGAAAGGGACCAAATGGCATTAGATGCAGCAGTAAAAACCGCAATTATCAACGAGTATGCAACCAAGCCAGGCGACACTGGTTCTCCTGAGGTTCAGATCGCAGTTCTGACTCAGCGCATCAAGGACCTAACCGAGCACCTAAAGGAGCACAAGCACGACCACCACTCACGCCGTGGTCTATTGATCCTGGTTGGTCAGCGTCGTCGTCTACTTGGCTACCTACAGGGCGTAGACATCAACCGCTACCGTGCTCTAATCGAGCGCCTAGGGCTTCGTCGCTAATTTTGGCTTCGCGCTGTTCAGCTCGTTCGGCTGCGCCAAAACGCCGCTAATTTGAACTTCGGAAGACCCCGCTTCGGCGGGGTTTTTCTTTATCCCTAGCCCTTTTGACGGGTGGCTGATAGCCTAGAGGGGTACCAAGACGGCAGGTTTGCTGGTCTTCGGTTGTAGACCTTGATTCAAGAAAACGCTTCGATTCAAGTTTTATTACTGCAGACCAGGGCATCCCTCAAAAAAATCACGGGCAATCTCTTGCCGTCTTCGTTCGCGCACAATTTTTGTGCAATGAGGATAAAAGAGGAGGGACCATGGAAGGTCCAGAAATCAAAGCAACAGAAGCCGTTATCGATAACGGCAAATTCGGTAAGCGTGTTATTCGCTTCGAAACCGGTCGACTAGCTCAGCAGGCACAGGGTGCGGCTGCGGTTTACATCGACGAAGAGACCATGCTGTTCTCGGCTACCACTGCAAGCAAGCAGCCAAAAGATCAGTTCGACTTCTTCCCACTAACTATCGACGTTGAAGAGCGCATGTATGCAGCTGGTCGAATTCCAGGCAGCTTCTTCCGTCGCGAGGGTCGTCCATCAACTGAGGCAATTCTTGCTTGTCGTTTGATCGACCGTCCACTACGCCCATCATTCGTTGATGGTCTTCGCAACGAAATTCAGGTTGTAGTTACCGTTTGGGCAATTGAGCCTGACGAAATGTATGACGTAGTTGCAATCAACGCAGCTTCAATGTCAACTCAGCTTGCTGGTCTGCCATTCTCTGGTCCTATCGGTGGTGTGCGCGTTGCACTTATCGACGGTCAGTGGGTTGGTTTCCCTAAGCACTCTCAGCTAGAGCGCGCAGTATTCAACATGGTTGTTGCTGGTCGCGTAATCGTTGAGAACGGCGTCGAAGACGTTGCAATCATGATGGTTGAAGCTGAAGCATCTGAAAACGCAATGGACCTAATCGCTGCTGGTGCAAAGGCTCCTTCAGAAGAAGTTGTCTCAGAGGGTCTAGAGGCTGCAAAGCCATTCATCAAGGCTTTGGTTAAAGCTCAGGCCGACCTGGCTGCAGTTGCTGCAAAGCCAACTGCTGACTACCCAACCTTCTTGCCATACACCGATGAAGTTTTCGCTGCGGTTGAGTCATCAGCTGGTGCGGAACTTGCAAAGGTTTACCAGATTGCTGACAAGGTTGAGCGTCAGGATGCCGACGATGCACTGAAGGCTGCAACCAAAGAGAAGTTGGAAGCTCAGCTTTCAGAAGAGCAGATGGCTCAGTTCTCTGCTGCTTACAAGTCAGTAACCAAGAAGATTATGCGTACTCGCGTGCTGAAGGAAAACATCCGTATCGATGGCCGTGGTCTTCGTGACATTCGTACCCTTGATGCAGAAGTTGCAGTTATTCCTCGCGTTCACGGTTCAGCAATCTTCCAGCGCGGTGAGACCCAGATTCTTGGTATCACCACCTTGAACATGTTGAAGATGGAACAGCAGATTGACTCACTGAGCCCAGTGACGTCAAAGCGCTACATGCACAACTACAACTTCCCGCCTTACTCAACAGGTGAAGTTGGCCGCGTGGGTACTCCAAAGCGTCGCGAGATTGGTCACGGTGCTCTTGCTGAGCGCGCGTTGGTTCCAGTTCTGCCAAAGCGCGAGGACTTCCCATACGCAATACGTCAGGTATCTGAGGCTCTTGGTTCAAACGGTTCAACCTCTATGGGTTCTGTTTGTGCTTCGACTCTTGCACTTCTAAACGCTGGTGTGCCACTTCGCGCTCCGGTAGCAGGTATTGCAATGGGTCTGATCTCTGACACCGTTGATGGCAAGGTTCAGTACGCAGCAATCACCGATATCCTTGGCGCCGAAGATGCACTTGGCGACATGGACTTCAAGGTTGCCGGTACTCGCGACTTCATCACAGCGATTCAGCTAGACACCAAGCTTGACGGTATTCCTGCATCAGTTCTTGCTGGCGCACTTACCCAGGCTAAGGAAGCACGTCTAACCATTCTTGACGTAATGGCACAGGCAATTTCTGAGCCAGACGAGATGGCTCCTACTGCTCCTCGCGTTATCGCGGTGAAGATTCCAGTTGACAAGATCGGTGAAGTCATTGGTCCAAAGGGCAAGATGATTAACCAGATCCAGGAAGACACTGGCGCTGACATCTCTATCGAAGACGACGGTACCGTTTACATTGGTGCAACCGATGGCCCATCAGCAGAAGCTGCTAAGGCTGCGGTTAACGCAATTGCAAACCCACACGTCCCTGAGATTGGCGAGCGTTTCCTAGGAACCGTTGTGAAGCTAGCTACCTTTGGTGCTTTCGTTTCACTAGTTCCGGGCAAGGACGGTCTACTACACATCTCTGAACTAAAGAAGATGGCTGGCAAGCGCGTTGAGAATGTTGAAGACGTTCTTGAGGTTGGCCAGAAGCTACAGGTTGAGATCACCAAGATCGATGACCGCGGAAAGCTTTCACTAGCCCCGGTTGTTGAGGGTGATGCAGCCGCATCAGATTCAGACGAAGAGTAAAACGCTTAACAAGAAAGTTCCGGTTTAGCCATGAGTGAAGTTCTATTTCCGCTAGACCAGAGCGACCTTTCGTTCACCGCTTCGGGAGGTAGCACGGTTCGCCGTTCTATCCTCCCAAGCGGTGTTCGCGTTTTAACGGAACACATGCCAGGTGCGCAAAGCGTATCGGTGTCGTTTTCAGTTGCGGTTGGTTCACGAGACGAAACCGATGGCCACTTTGGCTCCACTCACTTTCTTGAGCACCTGTTGTTCAAGGGCACCAAAAAGCGCAGCGCACTAGAAATTGCAGTTGCGTTTGATTCCGTCGGTGGCTCATCCAATGCCTCGACCGGTAAGGAACACACCAGTTACTACGCGCGCGTTCAAGACAAGGCGCTACCGCTGGCGGTTGATGTCATCGGCGACATGCTTGCGTCTTCGCTGATTGACCCCAAAGAATTTGAAAACGAACGCACCGTAATTCTTGAAGAGCTCGCCATGAATGACGACGATCCGCAAGACGTGGCGCACGAAGCTTTTGCCCAGGCCGTACTTGGCGACCACCCGCTGGGCAGGCCTATCGGTGGTACCAACGAAACAATCTCTGCCGTTACTCGCGATGCGGTTTGGGGACACTACCAAGACAACTACCGCCCACAAGATTTGGTAATTGCGGCAGCCGGTGGGGTAGAGCACGGTCAGCTAATTCATTTGGTTGAGACTGCACTAATTGAGGCTGGATGGGACTTGAACAAACAAGCCAACCCGGTAGAGCGCCGGTTGCTGCACCCGGCAAGAATTTCACGCGGAACTGAACTAAAAGTGATTCAGCGTCCAATCGCGCAGGCAAATGTTTTGCTTGGCATGCAGGGGTTGGTTGCTGACGATGAGCGTCGCTACGCCATGGGAATTCTAAACACCGTGCTTGGTGGCGGAATGAGTTCTCGCATGTTCCAAGAAATTCGCGAAAAGCGCGGCCTGGCTTACTCTGTCTACTCTTTCAACCAGGGGTATTCAGATGGCGCATACTTTGGTTTGTACGCGGGTTGTTCACCAGCCAAGACCGCAGAGGTGACCCGTCTAATGGTGGCCGAGCTTGAGAAAATTGCCACCGATGGCATTCGCCAAGACGAACTAGAACTTGCCAAGGGAAACATCTCTGGCAGCCTGGCCCTGAAATATGAGAGCACCATGGCTCGCATGAACCGTTTGATCAGCGCCGAAATCGTAAATGGTGAATTTTTTGATCTTGACGATTCTTTGCTTCACGTAAATGCCGTGACCTTGGCAGACGTTCAAAATCTGGCTACAGATTTGATTAGGCGGGAGCGTTCTATCGTGGCGGTAGGCGATCTAGATGAGTCAACTTTCGCAGAGTTTATCTAGGATTAAGGCATGTCAATCAAAGTAGCTGTAGTCGGTGCAACCGGACGTATGGGCAAGCTTGCCATTGAGCTAATCGATGCCGCCCAGGACCTGCAACTTCACGCTGCTCTAGATTCAAAGAGCGAACTTACCGAGGCGCTTGGTGCCGACGTAATTTTTGAGGTAACTCGCCTTGAAGTAAGTGAACGAGTTGCAGACTTCGCTATTGCAAATGACTTGAAACTAGTCATTGGCACCAGCGGTTGGTCTGCTGCAAAAATTGCAGAACTACAAAGGAAACTTGAGTCAAATTCAAATGCTGCCGTGCTGGTGATTCCAAATTTCTCAATCGGTTCCATGCTGGCTAGTTCTTTCGCGGCACAGGCCGCAAAATTCTTCGACTCAATTGAAATTGTTGAGGCCCACCACGCCGGAAAGATTGATTCGCCTTCTGGTACTGCGGTAAGAACCGCCGAGATGATTGCCGATGCGCGCAAGGGTTTGACTCAACCACTGATTCCAGGTGTAGGTCAGGAGGCACGCGGCGAGGTAGTTGCCGGCGTTCCGATTCACAGCATTCGACTATCCGGAGTTTCAGCCAAGCAAGACGTAGTCTTTGGCGGCGAAAGCGAGGTCCTAACTATCAGTCACGAGGTTTCGTCGATTCGTTCTTACGTTCACGGAATCTTGTTAAGCATTCGTCTCGCAGCTCAAAGTCGCGGCTTGACCGTTGGTTTACAGTCGGTCGTTGACGCAAGCTCGCAGAAATAGCAGCCACGTGTCAAGGGCAAAAATAGGCGCACTTGTAATGACTGCGCTACTGCTTCTCTACGTCGTGCTGTTAGCTAACACCGGCATCACGCTGCTGTTTACCGGTGTCCTGATTGGTCAGGTAATGGGAGCCTTGATTCTTGCTTTTCCACTGCTGGCGGTTTGGGCAACAATTGTTGAGCTCAGGTTTGGCTTGGCCGCAGAAAAACTTGTTGCCCGCATCGAGGCCGAGGGAACCTGGCCTGATCTAGGGATTGAAACTCGTCCCAGTGGTCGCGCTATTCGATCTTCAGCAGACGCGGCTTTTGCAAAGTGGAGCGCCCTTGCCGAAGAAAATGAAGAAGATTTTCACTCGTGGTTCAACTTGAGCCTTGCCTATGACGCCTGCGGTGATCGCAGACGAGCACGCGCAGCCATGCGCAAGGCCATCGGTCTTGCCAAGTAGCTCTATTCCAAAATAAAGCGACGACTAGTGCTTTTTGATTAGCCCAATGCGCTGCAGGCCAACATACATTTGGCAGCCAAGGCAAAAGGCAAATGCAGCGTTAAGAAAGGCTGCAACAAAAGCCGCACCAGCAGCAAATACCAAGGCTCCCTGAGCCCCAGCAATGTAAAGCACAACTCCGGTACCTGCAACTAGCAGGCCAACTAGTTGCGCAAACTGCGGCGGGCGAGGGTCCTCAAGTTCTTTTGGCGCCGCAAGACGCGGACGAATCAGTTTTTTGAAAATCAAACCGTAGGGGTGCTTTGAGTTACCCAAGAAAGCCCCGATAGCAAAAGATACGGTGACTAAGACCAGTAGACCGAAGGCCGCACCAAGGGTTGCTGCATCAAGTGCCAGAAACACAGTGATCAACAGCAACACCGATGTGATGGTTGCTCCAAAGCGCGGACCGCGGGGATCGATTCCTGCAGGGGTGTTATTTGATGTGCTCATTAGATTTCGAAACTTCCTATTTCGTCTTGAATGGTTTGTTGCTTTACGGCGCCACCAATCCTTGAAGTCACGCGACCGCGGGAATCCAGGACCAGAGTGGTTGGTGTTTGAAGAATGTTGAATTTATTGGCCAGGTCAACTCGGTTTGTTATGTCCACCTCGATGTGCAAAATTTCTGGATGAACTTTTTCTAATTCGCTGTAAAGTTTTGCAGTTTGACGACAAGCGGTGCAGAACTCGCTCGAGAACTGAAGAAAGGTGACCTTTTGTCCAAACTTGGTTACAGGTTGTCCGTTTTTGACGGCCCCGATTTCGGCAAGATTAATTATTTCGCCTTTGGTTACCTGCTTTGCCCGGCCCGTTCTGGCTCGCCAGATTAAACCGGCGGCGACAGATAAGGCCAGCAGGCCAATGATCAGGGCGACGCGGGTCTCGATGGGCATGAAATAAGGCTAAACCTGCCGGGCCATGCAGTTTGAACCGTTACCCTCTATTACACGCAATTTTGGCGGTCAATTATCGGTGGTTGAAAAGGGCACAGCGCCTAAACGACTAGGCTGTAGGGGTGTCAGACATCATTTTTCGAAGCGACGTAACCGTTGAACTAGTGCGCTCCAGCGCCTCAGACTCAGACGTGCTCTTTGCAGCTCGTGTTTCGACTCAGGGGGAGCAGACTCTGGAGGCAGCCGCTGCCCACACCGATGCGGCTGAAGACGAAAAGCGCAACAAGGGCCTAATCAACTACTTGATGCGCGATCGCCACGGCTCACCGTTTGAGCACAACTCAATGACTTTTTACGTTCAGGCACCGATTTTTGTGTTCCGCGAGTTCATGCGTCACCGCATTGCCAGCTACAACGAGGAATCTGGCCGTTACAAGGAGCTTTCTCCGGTTTTCTATGTGCCAGCCCCAGACCGCAATTTGGTTCAGGTTGGTAAGACAGGGCACTACGAGTTTTTGCCAGGTTCTGCCGAGCAGATTGCCTTGGTTGAGCAGGAGTCACGCACGGCATCTCAGCACGCGTACGAATCGTATAAGCGCATGCTCGAGGCTGGCGTGGCCCGTGAGGTTGCTCGCATCGTCTTGCCACTCAACATTTACTCCAGCATGTACGTCACCATGAACTCTCGTGCATTGATGAACTTCTTGAGTCTTCGCACCCAGCGTGAAGGTACTCACTTTCCTTCATTCCCTCAGCGTGAAATCGAAATGTGTGCTGAGAAGATGGAAGATTTCTGGGCGCCGTTAATGCCATACACCTACGAGGCATTTAACAAGAATGGCCGCGTAGCTCCTTAGTCGCCAAGAGTCTCGTTCGCATCGACGGGCGGATATCGTCTATCTATTTTTGCAAGCCTTGTTTTGCGCAGGGCAAGGGCAAGTACCAAGCCAATAATTACCGCCGATATTAGATCGATGAAAATCGTGGCCAGAAAAGTGGCCACCAAAACCATGGCATCCAGTCGCGTTTCTTGAGCAAGCTGCACAAGCTCCCGCGGCTTTATCATTCTTGCTGTGGTGGCCAGCAGCACTCCGGCTAGAGCAGCCAAAGGGATCTTCGCCACCCAGGGTGCGAAAAGCAGCACCACCAAGGCAAGAATAATTGCGTGGCTCAGCGCCGCTAGCTTTGATTGTGCGTGAGACTTCACGTTTACCGCGGTTCTTGCCAGTGCTGCAGTGGCTGGTACTCCGCCAAAGAACGGGACAGCCAGATTGGCCAGGCCTTGACCAAATAACTCACGATTGGAATCATGCTTTTCGTTATTGCCGTGCATTTTGTCGGCAACTTTTGCCGAGAGCAAACTCTCCAGCGCTGCGAGTGCGGCAACTGCAAATGCCGACGGCAAAAGTGCCAGGTAATTTTTTGAATTTAGAAAATCAAAACCCAGCAGGCCAATTCGAGCCGGCAACTCGCCAATCGTCTCAACCTCAAGGCCAAACAAATATGCCGCAGCCGCAGCGGTAGCCACGGCAAGGAGCGAGAAAGGGATTCTAGGCCACCGGGCAGAGAACACCAGGATTCCAACCATCACGGCAAAGGCCATGGCCACCGGAGCTGGGTTGAAATCTGCGAGCCCTGAGACGAGGTTTTCAAAAGCTCCAGCCCAGACTTTTTCTGAGTCGCTTGGGCTAACCCCCATTATGAATGGCAGCTGCTGCAGCGAAATAACCACTGCGATTCCCGCGGTGAAACCTTCAATCAGCGAGGTAGGTAATCGGTGTACGTGCTCACCGATTTTTGCAAAGCTAGCGATAATCAAAATCAGACCAGCCAACAGACCAACGAGCAGTACGCCGCTAATTCCAAATTGATGCACTATCGGCACCAGAACAACGGTCATTGCCCCGGTTGGACCTGAAACTTGCAATCGGCTTCCGCCAAATACGGCAGCTATCGCCCCAGCAATAATCGCGGTGGTGAGTCCAGCCTCAGCCCCCATGCCGGAAGCGATTCCAAAGGCAAGGGCCAGTGGCAGGGCAACAATCGCAACCGTAAGACCAGCGACTAGGTCTGTGATTGGAGCTCGCTTAGCATCGAGCCAATCAGCCTTCGTTGGCAACAGGTTCACAGCCCCAGCCTACCGATAGGCTTGTAGCCATGTCTCAGAAGAACATTTTTGGCCAGACCCTGGTAGCTCTTGTCACCCCGATGACCGCCGACGGCGAAGTTGATTGGGCCGATACCGAGAAGCTGATTGACTACGTAATCACCAACGGAGCCGATGGTGTTGTGGTTACCGGAACTACTGGTGAGACAAGCACACTAACCGACGCAGAGAAGATCAAGCTGGTCGAGGTTGGCAAGTCGGTCTCTGGTGGCCGTGCCAAAATCATCACCGGTGGTGGTTCTAACGAAACTGCTCACGCGATGCAACTTTACAAAGCTTCTGAAAAAGCAGGGGCTGACGGCATCATGATTGTGACGCCTTACTACAACAAGCCAACTCAGGCTGGTGTGCTGACCCACTTCCGCATGGTTGCTGATTCAACAGATCTTCCGGTAATCCTTTACGACATTCCTGGCCGAGCTGGAATTGCAATTTCCATGGACACATTCCACCGCGCTTCAAAGCACCCAAATATCGTTGCGGTGAAAGATGCTAAGGGTGATCTTGCGCAGGCGACTCGCATCATGAATGAGACCGGTTTGTTCTATTTCTCTGGTGATGATTCAAATCTTTTGCCTGAGCTTGCGATTGGTGCGGTTGGTTGTATTTCGGTTACTGCAAATATCGCGCCAGCTGCCTATCGCGAAATGATTGACGCAGCAAACCGCAATGATTTCCACCACGCGCTCACCGTGCACAACAGTCTTGATCCACTGCAGCGCGCCGCAATGACTCATGTGCCTGGCACAGTTGCCGCCAAATACATCTTGAACGGCCTTGGAATTATCTCTAGCCCACGTGTTCGCCTGCCGCTGGTTGGCCCCGAAGACGCAGAAGCCGCCCGAATTGAGGCGGACATCGATTTGGTTGGCTCAGTGACGGGAGTAAGTTTTGATAACTTCCGCCCTGATCGCAATGCAGCTGCCGGTGGAGCACTGCCGAAGGTTGCTGGAACCACAAGATAATCGCGTCGTCGCGAAGGATTAAAAAGTGGGCAAGAGCTCACAACAACAGAATAGAAAAGAGAACCTTTGGTTCAGACACTGCCACACCCGGCTCCGTTACGTCCGGGAGTAATGCGCATCATTCCACTTGGTGGAATCGGCGAAATTGGTCGAAACATGACCGTATTCGAAATCGACGGCAAAATCTTGATTGTGGATGTTGGCGTGCTTTTTCCTGAAGAGCACCAGCCTGGCATTGATGTGATCTTGCCGGACTTCAGCTACCTCAAGGATCGTCTTGACGATGTAGTGGGAATCGTTTTGACTCACGGTCACGAGGACCACATCGGTGGTGTTCCTTATCTATTGCGCATGAAGCAGGACATTCCGCTGCTTGGTTCGGCGCTCACCTTGGCCTTCGTTGAGGCAAAGCTAAAAGAGCACCGCATTACGCCGTATTCAATGGTGGTCGCCGAAGGTCGCAAAGAAACACTCGCTGGATTCAACCTTGAATTCATCGCGGTAAACCACTCGATCCCCGATGCGCTTGCTGTGGTAATCAGAAGCAAAGCCGGAAGCATTCTGCACACCGGTGACTTCAAGATGGATCAGCTGCCGCTCGATGGCCGCCTAACCGATCTGCGCGCCTTCGCCAGAGTGGGCGAAGAGGGACTTGACCTTTTCATGAGCGACTCGACCAACGCCGATGTTCCCGGATTTACTCCGCTTGAAAAAGAAATCGGCCCGGTTATTGAGAATGTTATTTCTCGCTCTAAAAAGCGCGTAATTGTTGCGTCGTTTTCTAGCCATGTGCACCGCGTCCAGCAGGTCGTTGATGCCGCTAAAGCCAATCATCGCAAGGTCGCCCTGGTTGGTCGGTCGATGGTCCGAAACATGCAAATTGCAATTGAGATGGGCTATCTAAATGCCGAAACAGAGGATTTTGTAGATCTCAAGCAAGCGGCCAACATGCCCGATGACAAAGTGGTTTACATGTCCACCGGCTCTCAGGGTGAGCCAATGGCGGTGCTTTCGCGCATGGCCAAGCTTGAGCATGACATCGAGATCGGCGAGGGCGACACAGTAATCTTGGCCAGCTCCTTGATACCAGGGAACGAAAACGCCGTTTACCGGGTGATTGACGGGCTTACCAAGTTGGGTGCCAACGTGGTGCACAAGGGCAACGCCAAGGTACACGTTTCAGGTCACGCCGCTGCCGGTGAATTGCTTTACTGCTACAACATTCTGAAACCAAAGAACGTGATGCCGGTTCACGGGGAGTACCGCCACCTAATTGCCAATGGCAAGCTAGCCGAACAAACCGGTGTGCCCCAAGAGCGAGTCTTGATCACTGAAGACGGCTGGGCTATTGATTTGCAAGATGGAATTGCCGAAGTTGTTGGCGCCGTTGAATGCGGTCTGCTTTATGTTGATGGTAAAAATGTTGGCACAATCACCGATGATGACCTACACGATCGCCGCGTTTTGGCTGAGGAGGGTTTCATCTCTATCTTTGCGGTGATTGATAAAGATACCGGTCGAGTAATTAACGGTCCTGAAATTCGCGCTCGAGCATTCGCCGAGGGAGATCATGTCTTTGACAATGTGAAGCCACTTATTGAACGAGCGCTTGCTGAAGCTGCCGGTGAGGGAGTGCGTGACACCTATGCGCTGCAGCAGGTGATTCGTCGCACAATCGGAACCTGGGTCAACAAGGCCCACCGACGTCGCCCCATGATCATCCCGGTGGTCATCGAGGGCTAACTTCGCCGTGCCTAAGGGCATCTGACGGTGCTGGCTGTTAGTTTTGAACCATGGCTACGCGTAAACCAACCCCTCGTAAACCCGCTTCAAGGGCTACGGCAGGTTCGCGCACCCGCACCAATGGGCCTCGCGGGGCCATCACGCCCAAGGCACCCGCATCCCCTCGTGCTCGTCAGGCAAACTCACGCTCAACTGGATCAAGCGAATCAGGCTCGGCCCTAACCGCTATCTACATGTTTTTTGCCCACGCGGTGGGAGCCGGTGCAAGAGCTCTAAGCCCAGACAAAATGGCAAAAGAAGATCGCCGCGATGGCTTGCCATTCTTCCTGTTTTTACTAGGCATTATCGGTGCAATTTTTGGTTGGGTTCTAATCAAGCAAGACTGGGCTCACGGAGTCCACGTCTGGACAATGGGTGCGCTTTTTGGCAGAGTCTCGTTTGCCCTTCCGGTCGTGATGATCATTTTTGCCATTTACCTGATGCGTCACCCTTCCACGATTCGTGACAATGGCCGAATCGGCATTGGCCTTTTCTTGTTTATCGTTTCGATCAGCGGTTTCTTTCACGTCTTTTTCCTGCAGGACGGCAAAGTCGTCCAGCCTTACGACGGTGAATGGACACTCGCCTACAGCGGCGGTATTTTTGGCTGGCTAATATCGGTGCCTTTTTATAACACCATCACAATCTGGGGAACCGTCCCTGTTTTAGCCGCGTTCACATTTGGTTCGCTGCTGATCATGACTAAAACTGCACCCAACCGCATAACCGAGCGACTTCGTGAACTTGCCACCTATTTATTTGGTGAATCTAAGCGGCGCGAGGCCGTTGAAGTTGTGGAAGATGAAATACCCGATGCCTTCGACGGCACCAAGGTTCCCTGGTGGCGACGTGGCAAGGGTGCCGAAGACAGTGCCTTTGACAGTGCGATCGTTCCAGCGGACGACGACGCACTCGATGGCCTATTTGGTGACGCTCTGCAGTCCACCCAGTTGGATATTCCCTCTGTGGACACTGCTAATCAAAACAGCACAGCAGTTGTAGACACCACCGCAACTGCGCCCATAACCATTCCAGCAGCCGAATTCGTAGCACCACCTGCAGCCCAAGTTTCCCCGGCTGCGGCGGCACCGGCTTCAACTCCGGCGGCACCAAGGGTAAATCGACCATACGTGTTGCCGCCGCTAGCGATCCTAGCCCCGGGCACACCACCCAAGGCAAAGTCGGCAGCCAACGATCAGGTGGTTACCTCAATCACCAGCGTGTTCAAAGAGTTTGGCGTAGAGGCTGCGGTAGTTGGTTTCTCACGCGGACCAACCGTGACTCGCTACGAGGTGGAGCTGGCTCCAGGTGTAAAGGTTGAAGCTGTTACGCGTTTGGCCAGCAACATTTCTTATGCTGTTGCGTCAAATGAAGTTCGAATTCTGGCTCCAATTCCAGGCAAGTCACTTATCGGTATTGAAATTCCAAACACCGATCGCGAAACCGTCTCACTGGGTGATGTGCTTCGCTCGGATGTGGCAGCTAAAAGCGCACACCCGCTGACTATTGGAATTGGTAAAGATGTTGAGGGCGGTTACGTAATCGCTAACCTTGCCAAAATGCCTCACCTGCTAGTCGCCGGTGCAACCGGTGCTGGTAAATCAAGTTTTGTAAACTCCATGATCACCTCAATTCTGATGCGGGCAAAGCCAGCAGAAGTTCGCATGGTTTTGATTGACCCCAAGCGAGTAGAGTTGGCCGCGTACCAGGGCGTACCTCACCTCATTACTCCAATCATTACCAACGCAAAAAAGGCCGCCGAGGCTTTGCAGTGGGTCGTTAAAGAAATGGACATGCGCTACGACGACCTTGCCAGTTTTGGTTTCAAGCACATTGATGATTTCAACCGTGCGGTAGTTGCCGGCGAGGTGAAAGTTCCCGAGGGCTCACAGCGCAAGCTGCAGCCTTACCCATACCTATTGGTAGTGGTTGATGAGCTCGCCGACTTGATGATTGTTGCGCCGCGGGATGTTGAAGATTCGATTGTTCGTATTACTCAGTTGGCTCGTGCCTCTGGTATTCACCTTGTGCTCGCAACCCAGCGACCATCGGTTGATGTGGTGACCGGTCTAATTAAAGCGAACGTGCCAAGCCGTTTGGCATTCTCGGTGACCTCGGTAACCGACTCTCGAGTTATCTTGGACCAGCCAGGTGCCGAAAAACTTATCGGTCAGGGTGACGCTCTATTTTCGCCGATGGGAACCAACAAGCCAATGCGTGTTCAGGGTGCCTGGCTGGCCGAGGCGGAACTTCAGCGCATCGTTGATCATGTGAAGCAACAAATGGAGCCTGAGTATCGTCAGGATGTTGATGCCCCGGTTGCTGCAAAGAATATGGTCGATGCTGACATCGGTGATGATCTAGATGTTCTTCTCCAAGCAGCCGAGCTAATCATCAGCTCCCAGTTTGGTTCCACCTCAATGTTGCAACGCAAGCTACGAGTTGGTTTTGCGAAGGCCGGTCGCCTCATGGATCTTCTGGAATCCAGAAATATTGTCGGCCCAAGTGAAGGCTCAAAAGCTAGAGACGTGATGGTAAAACCAGAGGACCTGCCTATGGTGCTGGCTCAGCTAAGGGGTGAGCCAGGCGCATCCGCCTCGCCCGCAGTTGCCGCAGCAGCTGCAGTTATCGATGCTGAACCCGCCGCCAGCAATTTAGCAGCCGGAGATTTTGAAGACTTCATTCCTCGCGAGAACGTGGACCGTTCAATCATCACCGGCGGTAATGGCTTTGGTGATGATGAAGACGGCGACGAAGATGCCTGGAAATTGACGGGTCGTCAATAATGTCTCAAGCAGCTGACAAGTCAAACCTGATTGAAAAATCAGCAAAATCAATTTTCAATCTGCCAAATATCATCACCATGGCCCGCATTCTTTGCGTTCCATTTTTTGTTTGGTCGCTTTTTGCGATTGAGCCAGAGTCAAATGCTCGGTGGTTTTCCGTATTAATTTTTATCGTCATCATGATCAGCGATGGTGTTGATGGTGCTATCGCTCGCAAGCGCGGACTCATCACCAATCTCGGAAAGCTGCTAGACCCAATTGCCGACAAGGCCCTTCTAGGTGGCGCATTAATTGCGCTTTCGATTCACAATGAGTTTCCCTGGTGGGTGACCATCGTTATCTTGGTTCGCGAGCTCGGCATCACCGTCTACCGCTTAGTCGTCGTACAGCGTGAGGTAGTGGCTGCATCATCGGGTGGCAAGTTAAAGACAATCTTGCAGAGCGTGCTAATTGGTTCGCTAGCTTCTCCGCTTGAATTCGCATTTGCACCCTGGTACCTAACGGTCGAGTCCGTCCTCACCGCAGTGGTGCTAGTCATCACCGTTTCCACCGGCCTGCAGTATTTGATCGCCGCCGGCCGCGCTCGTCAACAGAGAATCAAAGAATAAATGTCGGCCGCTGAGATTTTGAAGAATCTGGAATTCAGGGGCTTCAAACTTGCGATTGCAGAATCGCTAACCGGCGGCCTGCTCTCTGCAGAATTTGTGTCCGTTGCCGGGGCTTCCAAAGTTTTACTCGGTTCAATAGTTGCTTATCAAACTTCTTTGAAGCACGAACTCTTGGGCGTCTCACGTACCCTCTTAGAAAATCAAGGTGCGGTAGACCCAGAGGTTGCGGCTCAAATGGCAGCCGGAATCAGAACAAAATTGGCCAACAAAACCAACACCGATGAATCTCAGGTAATAGGAATTGCCACCACTGGAGTTGCCGGTCCGGACTCGCAAGACGGCATTGAAGTGGGAACGGTTTACGTGGCTATTTCTGGTCCCGGGTCAATCGGGGACGCGGTCTTCGCGCACCAGTTTTCGGGTGGCCGCGAGGCGATTCGCACCGCAACCGTGAGCGAAGCTATCGCTGCCCTGGGGGAATGCCTGGCCCAATAATTCAGTTATCTTCTATGTGGCATTCAGGGAATCCTCAGCATCTTGGATTTATGTTTGTCACAACGAACCGGTAGATTACCTGTGAGAAGAAGTTAGGAGGCCAACGTGGTACTAGTCCGCCAAGAAATCGGTGATGTTCTGCGCGACTTCCGTCTGCAAAAGGGTCAGACTTTGCGTCAGGTTGCCAGCCGTGCCAGCGTGGCCCTGGGCTATCTGAGCGAGGTTGAGCGAGGCCAAAAAGAGGCTTCTTCAGAAATTCTTGGCTCGTTAGCCGATGCTCTAGAAGTACCAATTTCGGTGATCATGCGCGAGGTCAGTGACCGCCTGGCCCTGGTTGAGGGTGTGAACCTAGAGGCAGCCTTTGCCAACGAAGGTCTTCAGTCTTACATCCCAGGCCGTGTTGATTTTGTGCCGGAATCTTATATTCCGGACACTATTCCTGCGGCGTTTTTGGCCGACAATGATCCAAGCCTGGCCTCAAGCCGCTAAGGCGAATGCGACTTAGCCAATTCCAAGCCCTAATGACCGATGAATTCGGTCCGGCCTATGCCCAGGTAATCTCCAGAGACCTAGTTCTTGGTGCCCTTGGTGATCAAACCGCTGAAGCCGCCCTGGCTGCCGGCGAAGACCCAAAGGTGGTCTGGTTAGCCTTGTGCGAGGCCAATCATGTGCCCAGAGAGCGCTGGGCAGGAAAACCACAGGCCAAAAAGCCCACACCCAGCTAAATCCACTGCTGAACAAAACACCGAAAATTCGACACGCCGTTTGAATTGACTATCGAAATCTTGTTCGAATGGTGTTAGGTTATTCACAGCAGGAAGTTGAAGGCATTTATCAACAACCTGCTTGACCGAGGGTCGATCGTCGACTGCCTCGAATACGGTCAGCAATAACTAGAGATTCAGAAAGCAGAGGAAAAAATGCCATCTCCATCAGATCGCGAAAAAGCGCTAGACACAGCACTAGCTCAAATTGACCGTCAGTTCGGCAAGGGTGCAATTATGCGCCTGGGTTCAGATGAACGTGCTCCGGTAGAAGTCATTCAGACTGGTTCCATTGCTCTGGATGTTGCTCTAGGTATTGGCGGACTTCCAAAGGGCCGAATCGTTGAGGTTTACGGCCCAGAGTCTTCAGGTAAGACCACCGTGGCGCTTCACGCCATCGCAAACGCTCAGCGCAATGGTGGCATCGCAGCCTTCATCGACGCCGAGCACGCCCTTGACCCTGAATACGCCAAGGCACTTGGTGTAGACACCGATGCCCTTCTCGTCAGCCAGCCTGACACCGGTGAACAAGCTCTTGAAATTGCCGACATGTTGGTTCGCTCAGGTTCAATCGATCTAGTGGTTATTGACTCGGTTGCCGCCTTGGTGCCACGTGCCGAAATCGAAGGTGAGATGGGTGATTCACACGTTGGTCTTCAGGCGCGTCTGATGTCACAGGCCCTTCGCAAACTAACCGGTGCGCTAAACAACACCGGAACCACAATGATTTTCATCAACCAGCTGCGCGAGAAGATCGGTGTGTTCTTTGGTAGCCCAGAGACTACTGCCGGAGGTAAGGCCCTTAAGTTCTACGCATCTGTTCGCCTAGACATTCGCCGCATCGAAACCTTGAAAGACGGCACCGATGCAGTTGGTAACCGTACTCGCGTAAAGGTTGTTAAGAACAAGATGGCTGCACCGTTCAAGCAGGCCGAGTTCGACATCATCTACGGTGTTGGTATTTCACGTGAAGGTAGCTTGCTTGACTTTGGTGTTGAGCAGGAAATCGTAAAGAAGTCTGGCGCCTGGTACACCTACGAAGGTGAACAGCTTGGCCAGGGTAAAGAAAACTCTCGTAAGTACTTGATCGATAACCCTAAGGTTGCCGACGAGATCGAGAAGAAAATCAAGACCAAGCTGGGCATTGGCGTGCCTCGTGCGGTTGCAGACTTACCAATGGATTCAGAAACTGAAGTTTCTGAATCGCCTATTGGCGAAGTGGCTGCTTCGGCAGTCAAGACTCCAAAAGCGGCAAGCGCATAGTTCTTAACTAATGGCTTTCCAACGGGGCAGATCAAAGAGCTCTAGATCATCTTCTCGCCGGCCCATACCCGGTGATGGTGATTCATCTCTTGATCAGCCCCGTTTGCTTTCTCCTGAGAAATTAGAAACCCGTGCCCGCAACGTGCTACTTCACCAGTTGGCACGCAGTGCCAAGTCAACTTCGCAGCTGCGCAAAATTCTTGAGCAACGAGAGATCCCATCCGAGATTGCCGAGAAGGTTCTTGAACGCTTCACCGAGGTTGGTCTGATTGATGACGCCGCCTACGCCGAGACCATCGTCAATAGTCGGCGCAACTACAAGGGCTTAGCCAAGTCGGCCATCAAGCGAGAGCTCAACGAAAAGGGTGTCAGCCAGGAGCTTGTCGAAGAAGCAATCTCTGTCATCACCGCCGAAGACGATTTTGAATCGGCCAAGCAGCTGGCCATTCGTCGATACCGCCAAATGGCCCATCTAGAACGTGATGTTCGCACGCGCCGCCTGGCCGGCTACCTGCAGCGCAAGGGCTACGGCAGCACATCGGTGTTTGCGGCAATCAAGTTCGCTGAAGAGTCCTACAGCCAAGAGGCTGACGCTAATCAATAGCCCTAAGTAAACTGGTTGATTATGACCACCACACAGCAGGCGCCACGCACCTACGAGGTGCGCACCTATGGCTGTGCGATGAACGTCCACGACTCAGAGCGCCTTACCGGCTTGCTCGAGGGTGCCGGATACGTGCCAGGGGAGCCAGGCAACTCCGACATCGTGGTCTTCAACACCTGCGCGGTTCGCGAAAACGCAGATAACAAACTTTACGGAAACCTGGGCATCCTGAATGAAAAGAAGATGGAAAACCCAGACATTTTGGTTGCCGTCGGTGGCTGCCTAGCTCAGAAAGATCGCGAGACCATCGTAAAAAAGGCCCCATGGGTTGATGTAGTTTTCGGAACTCACAACATCGGGTCTCTACCGGCTCTGCTTGAGCGCGCTCGTCACAACAACGAGGCACAGGTGGAAATTCTTGAGGCCCTCGAGACTTTCCCAAGCGATTTGCCAACCAAGCGCGACTCAACTTATTCAGGCATGGTTTCGATTTCCGTTGGTTGCAACAACACTTGCACCTTTTGCATCGTGCCAAGTTTGCGCGGTAAAGAAAAGGATCGTCGCCCCGGAGAAATCCTTGGCGAAATAGAGGCTTTGGTTGCCGAGGGCGTTGTAGAGGTCACACTGCTTGGTCAGAATGTAAATACCTACGGTGTTGAATTTGGCGACAAGGGCGCATTTGCCAAATTGCTTCGCGCGTGTGGGGGCATCAAGGGTCTTGAACGAGTGCGCTTTACCAGTCCGCATCCAGCTGCCTTCACCGATGATGTCATTGACGCCATGGCAGAGACTCACAATGTTATGCCGCAACTACACATGCCGCTGCAATCGGGCAGTGACAAGGTGCTCAAAGATATGCGCCGCAGCTATCGGAGTGAAAAATACCTTGGAATTTTAGATCGTGTTCGTGCGCAGATTCCGAACGCTGCAATTACCACAGACATCATCGTTGGTTTTCCCGGCGAAACTGAAGATGACTTTTTAGATACCATGCGGGTTGTTCGCGAATCTCGTTTCGCGGCTGCCTACACCTATCAGTACTCAAAGCGCCCTGGCACTCCGGCTGCCGAAATGGCAGATCAGATTCCCAAAGAAGTTGTGCAGGAACGATACGAGCGTTTGATGGCTTTGGTCAATGAAGTTGCCTTGCAAGAGAACCAGAAACAAATTGGTACTCAGGTTGAAGTTTTGGTTGCCTACGAGGGCCGCAAAGACGATGCCACGGCCCGAATGAGTGGTCGTACGCCTGAGAATCGTTTGGTTCACTTTGAGGTCCCTGCCGGTGCTGAAACTCCGCGACCAGGTGATATGGTCACCGTGGTCATAACCCAGGCTGCGCCGTACCACCTGCTCGCCGATAATCAAAAGAACTATTCTGTGCGCAGAACCATTGCCGGTGATGCTTGGGATCGCGCCGAAGCCGCAGCCTGCGCCGTGCCAAGTTCAGATAGCGGCGCCAAGTCAGCGGTTTCACTTGGACTGCCCACAATGGGGCAACCTAAGGCCAATCAAGAGCACGCGGGTCACTCGCACCACTAATGCAAAACAAGTTAATTGCGGTTGTTGGGCCCACCGGCGCTGGTAAATCTGATCTTGGGCTGGCCATCGTGGATCAAATTGTGGCTGGTGGTGGCAAGGCCGAAATCGTCAACAGCGATTCCATGCAGTTCTATCGAGGCATGGATATCGGAACGGCAAAACTTTCTGTGGCAGAGCGGCGTGGAATCTACCACCACCTAATTGACTGGTTGGAAATCACCGATGAATCTACCGCTGCCGAGTACCAGACTGTAGCTCGGCCGTTAATTTCTGAACTGCAGCAACAAGGAATTACCCCGGTGTTGGTTGGCGGTTCTATGCTTTACATCGCCGCGGTACTAAACAACTTTGAATTTCCGGCACGTGACGCCGAGCTGCGTCTTCAACTAGAGGCTGATCTAGAGGAATTTGGACCGCACGAAATGCACCGCCGACTAAAAGCTCTAGATCCAATCGCGGCCAGCCGCATCATTCCAGAAAATGGTCGTCGCTCGGTGAGAGCAATAGAAATCATTACGCTCACCGGTGAGCCATTCGCCGCAGCACTTCCAGAGCATCCAGAAGATCGGCAACCGGTGCTAGAAATCGGTGTGAATGGTCCGCGTGAGGATCTGGTTCAGCGACTTGAAAAACGCGTTCACACAATGTGGAATCTGGGTCTGGTTGAAGAGGCGCGGTCGCTGATTCCGCTGGGAATTCGAGAGGGTAAGACTTCAAGTCGCGCGATTGGCTACAGCCAGGCCCTGGCGCAGATTGATGGCGTAAAGACTCAAGACGAGGCCATCGCCGACACCGTTCGACTCACTCAAAAGTATGCCCGCCGACAAATGTCTTGGTTTCGACGAGATAACCGAATTCACTGGCTTGACTATCAAGATCAAGACATGAACTCTAAAGCGGCAAACCTAGTAAGCGCGTGGCTTGGGCTTTAGGCTTGTTGAATGACCAAGATTAATTTCACCAAAGGGCACGGCACGGGCAACGACTTTGTGCTGGTGCTCGATGCTGACGGCGAAATTAATCTGACCCAGGAACAGATTGCACAAATTTGTGATCGTCACTTTGGAATTGGTGCCGATGGATTTATTCGCGTCATCAAGTCGGTAAATCATCCGGATGGTCAGGCAATTCTGGCCGAAGAGCCAAATGCGGTCTGGTTCATGGATTACTACAACGCCGATGGTTCCACAGCAGAGATGTGTGGCAACGGCACACGTGTATTTGCCCGCTACCTCACTCAGCGTGGTCTGGTTGAACTTGCCGATGGCGAAACTCTTTCAATCGGTACTCGAGCCGGCGTCAAAGACCTGCAGCGCAATATGTCTGGCTTTGCAGTTGACATTGGTCGCTGGAAGCTAGACGGCGCAGAGGCATTAATTCACACCGATGGCCTTGAGGTTGCCAGACCGGGTATCGGGATTAATGTTGGCAACCCACACTATGTAGTTGCTTTGGCTTCAGGTCGCGAACTTGCCGATTTAGACCTTCACGAAGCTCCCGGAATTGAACCGGCTCCAGAAAACGGAGCGAACGTTGAATTCGTGGTACCGGCGGAACCAATGATCAAAGATGGCGTTGGTCACATCAACATGCGTGTTTATGAACGCGGAGTGGGTGAGACCCTGTCCTGCGGAACCGGAATTTGTGCAGCTGCTTTGGCAACCCGTCACTGGGCAGGTGCGGGCGCCCCTAACATTTGGCAGGTTCGCGTTCCCGGCGGAGTTCTAGGTGTGCGCATGTTTGCAACGGAAGACGGCGAACATGTTGGACTCAGCGGTGCCGCAGAGTTGGTTTACGACGGTCAGTTAGATCTCAACCAATTGAAGTCGGTAGTTCGCTAACTTTCGTTCAGCAATTATTTATTTCGAACTCGCAAAACCCTGAAAGATTTTGCTGTGTCAACTCGAATGGTTGAAAAATTCTCTGGCAGCTCGGCCTCTAGCCATCGGTGCAATGAATCGGCACCAAGATTCTTTTGCACAACCAGATAGGCGTCAGCCTCTGAACGCAACCTAGGTAGCCAGGTAAGCAAAATTTCGTGCAACACTTCTTTGCCAACGCGAATAGGCGGGTTTGACCAAATTCCGCTGAACTGCAAATCGCTTGGAACATCCTCTGGCTTAACGCATTTGACATTATTAAGACCAAGGCGAGCAGCATTGGCTGCAGTTAATTCCAATGAGCGCTCGTTCACATCAATGGCCCAAATGGTTGCCTTTGGCGAGTTCGAGGCTAGGGAAAGTGCGATAGGGCCCCAGCCACAACCAATGTCAAGAATGTCACCACCTGCCGGTGCCTCATCCAAGTGAGCGAGCAACACATTCGTACCCTGATCAATGTGATCTGGGCTGAAGACTCCGCCTGCAGTGATAACCGTAACATCGTGACCATTGATCGTGACGTTGATTTCTTTTGGCTTGTAATTGCTGCCGGGAGTCTCAGAGAAGTAGTGTTCCGAGGACATAGCGAAACACTATTACAGATAGGCAAACTAGTGTTAGTTGCGTGAAGAACAAAGACAACCACGAGGAGTTCGGCGAGGATGATTCGCCAACTTTCACCCACGGGTCATCCCGCGGTGACGAGGTTGTTGAGCGCATTCTGCGTCGTGGTGAGCGCGCTGCAGCGTTAGGCGCTGTCGAGACTCACGGCTATAGCGACACAGATGGCGATCAATACGATCTTGAGGATCGCTCCGCTCTAAAACGAGTTGCTGGGCTGTCCACCGAACTGCAAGACATCACCGATGTTGAGTATCGCCAGCTGCGCCTTGAGAAAGTAATTCTGATTGGCCTGTGGGGTAACAACACGCTGCTGGATGCCGAAAACTCGCTTCGTGAGCTGGCCGCTCTCGCCGAGACAGCCGGCGCGACTGTGCTGGACGGCCTGTTGCAACGCAGAGCTAACCCAGACCCGGCTACCTTTCTTGGAAAGGGTAAGGCCCAGGAGCTAAAGCAACTGGTGCAGGCCGCAGGCGCCGATACGGTCATCGCCGATACGGAGTTAGCACCCAGTCAGCGTCGAGCCCTTGAAGACGTGATCAATATCAAGGTGATCGACCGCACCGCAGTAATCCTGGATATCTTCGCCCAGCACGCCAAGAGTCGCGAGGGTAAGGCCCAAGTGGAATTGGCGCAGCTTGAGTACCTATTGCCTCGACTTCGTGGTTGGGGTGAGTCAATGTCGCGTCAGGCCGGTGGTCAAGCTGCCGGTGGTGTGGGTATGGGTTCACGTGGTCCAGGTGAAACCAAAATCGAACTTGATCGCCGCCGCATTAATACGCGCATGGCAAAGCTTCGTAAACAAATTTCGGCCATGAAGCCTGCGCGTGAAACCAAACGCGCTAATCGTGAGCGCAACGCGATTCCGGCGGTAGCTATCGCTGGCTACACCAATGCCGGGAAGTCCTCTTTGCTTAACCGAATGACCCAGGCAGGTGTGCTGGTGCAAAATGCTTTGTTCGCCACCCTTGATCCCACGGTGCGAAAAGCAAAAACACCCGATGGTCGGGACTATACGCTGGCAGACACCGTTGGTTTCGTGCGCAACCTTCCTCATCAGCTAGTTGAGGCGTTTCGTTCGACGCTGGAAGAAATTGCTGGCAGTGATTTGATTGTGCACGTGGTTGATGCATCTCATCCGGATCCATCTGGTCAGATTGCCACCGTTCGAAATGTAATTGGTGAAGTTAGTGCGCGAGACATTCCGGAATTGATCGTTTTCAACAAGATTGACCTAGCCGATGAAACTCATCGCATGGCGCTTCGGGGCATGGAACCGAACTCAATCGGTGTTTCAGCGCGCACCGGTGAAGGCATCGAAGAGTTAATGCAAATTATTGCTTCGCTTCTTCCAGAGCCGAACGTTGAAATTGCTGCGCTGATTCCTTACGACAGGGGAGACCTGGTTTCGCGTCTACATTTGAACAGCAGAATTATGGTCTTGGACTATCGCGAGAATGGAACTTTCGTGCGAGCAATGGTCAAACCCGAGATGGCAGCGGAACTAAGTGCCTATCGCGTAGTCGTTTAAGATTTTTTCTCTTTGCGTAGCGCAAGAGCTACGCAACGCAATAAGTTAGACGCTACGCAGTACCGCTACAACCTTTCCAAGAATCACGGCGTGATCACCAAGGATTGGTGCGAACGATGAATTGCGCGGCAGCAACCAAGTGTGACCGTCTTGCTGCTTGAAAGTTTTTACCGTGGCTTCGTCTTCAAGTAATGCGGCAACGATGTCACCATTTTCTGCAGTCTGTTGTTGACGAACCACAACCCAGTCGCCATCGCAAATTGCCGCGTCAATCATCGACTCACCCACAACTTTGAGTAGGAACAGGTCACCCTTGCCGACAAGTTGGCGTGGCAGCGGAAAAATCTCTTCAACGTTTTGCTCCGCGGTGATTGGGCCACCGGCAGCAATGCGGCCAACCATTGGCACCATGGCAGCATCGCCAATCGGTGTTGGATTCTCGGCTACCTGACCGTCCTGACCCTCCCAACCAGCGACCTCGATCAACACATCGATAGTGCGTGGGCGCTTTGGGTCGCGGCTTATGTAGCCGGCAAGTTCAAGCTGGTTGAGCTGGTGGCTAACACTGGCAGGGGAAGACAAGCCAACTTCAAGGCCGATCTCTCGCATGCTCGGCACATAACCGCGTTCAGCCTTAGAGCGCTGAATCGTCTGAAGGATGCGCTCCTGCATTGGGCTCAAACTGGAGGCGCGACGGGTAGGGCGCTTCTCGTCTTTTTCTTCCATTGCGGGCCTTTCCTGGAGTTTTGCCTTTATTGTCGGAGGCCTCTGTTATGGGACCTTTATCGAAACTGTATTCGCTATTTTGGGCAAAATCAAACACATTTTCGAAAAAAAGAGAAATATCTTGACAAAATGTCGGACTATGGGCGTATTCTTGTTCTAAAGACGAACAGTTGTTCGAATAGAAAGGCAAAAAGATGTCTCAGACCCCAGCAGCACGAAAGTTCTTCCGTACCGCCGTCGTTGTGGCCCTTGCTACAACCAGCATCTTTGGTTTTGTAAACACCGCCACCGCAAATGGGCAAGCCAGCAGCTCAGCTGCCAAGTTCGAATACATCACGGTGTCAGCCGGGCAAACTCTTTGGGACCTTGCCGAGCAAGTTGCCCCAAATACCGATCCACAGGACTGGATGCAGGATGTTGTAAACCTAAACGGCCTTACCTCGACTGATCTAAAGCCAGGACAGCGCATTGCCATTCCACAATAATTTTGATTTCAAATGGCAAGCCATTTGAAATGGCATAAATCTCGTTTCAAGGCTCAGGGTAACCTTGGGTGGTGGCTAAACTCGATGACCTCCCAATCCGCGACGACCTAAAAGGTCGTAAACCATATGGCGCGCCTCAGTTGGCAGTGCCAGTTGCGTTGAACGTCAACGAGAACACCCATCGCATCCCAGAAGAGGTAGCCGTAGACATCATCGGTCGCCTAGCGGCAGCAGTACTAGACATCAATCGATATCCAGATCGGGAATTCCTCGCACTGCGCAACGCTCTTGCGAATTACCTAGGCGCCGATCTAAAGGCAGAAAACATTTGGGCCGCAAACGGTTCGAACGAAGTTTTGCAGCACATCTTTCAAGCTTTTGGTGGCCCAGGTCGTAGCTCGCTTGGCTTTGGTCCCACCTATTCCATGTATGCATTAATCGCCCAGGGCACTGGCACAATTTATGTCGATGCCCCCCGGTTGGATCGCTACGAGCTTTCACCTGAACTCATTCGCGAAGCGATTTTGGAACACAAGCCAAATATCGTGATGCTTTGCTCACCAAACAACCCAACCGGAACCCCGCTAAGTCTTAGCTGCATCGAAGCCGCGTATGAGGCAGTTACCGAAGCAACCGGAGGAGTGGTTGTGGTCGATGAGGCTTATGCAGAATTCGGTGGCAACACAGAGGTAAGTGCAATTAATCTGCTTGAGGGTCGCGAGCGCCTATTGATTTCTCGAACCATGAGTAAGGCGTTTGCCTTTGCCGGTGCACGCGTTGGCTACCTTGCCGCCGATCCCGCAGTCATCGACGCTCTTCGCCTAGTGCGCCTTCCGTATCACTTGAGTTCTTTCACTCAGGCGGCTGCTGAGGCAGCACTGGATCACGCAAGCACCATGCTGGCCACCGTGAATGACATTCGTTTCCAGCGTGACCGCATCATGCTTGAACTCAAAGACTTGGGCCTAGATCCTTATCGTTCCGATTCAAACTTTGTCTTGTTCGGTGGACTTGAAGATCCAAACGGGGTATTCGAAGCACTGTTAGCAAAGGGTGTCTTGATTCGCAACGTAGGAATCCCAGGCACACTTCGCGTGAGTGCCGGTACAGAGGCGGAGACCTCAGCTTTCCTTGAGGCGCTTCGTCAGGTGCTCAAAAAGTAGTCCTTCGCTAAGATTGAGTAATCATCCATCGCATTCGCGAAAGGCAACTTCATGAGCCGTACTGCAACTTTGCAGCGCAAGACTTCTGAATCATCGATTGAGCTAACCCTCAGCCTCGATGGCACTGGTCGCGCCGACATTTCTACCTCGGTGCCATTTTTCGACCACATGCTTACCGCCTTTGCAAAGCACTCACTCGTTGACCTAACCGTCAAAGCAACTGGCGACACCGATATCGACGTGCACCACACAGTCGAGGACACCGCGATCGTTTTGGGTCAGGCAATCAGGCAGGCTCTCGGCGACAAGGCAAAGATTGGTCGCTACGGCGATGCAACCGTTCCCCTAGACGACGCTTTGGCTCGTGCGGTAGTTGATGTTTCAGGTCGTCCTTACCTTGTTCACACCGGGGAGCCTGAAGGCTTTGAGTATCACCTAATCGGTGGTCACTTCACCGGTTCGATGGTGCGTCACGTTTTTGAGGCAATCACTTTGAACGCCGGAATCACCGTGCACCTAACCGTGCTCGATGGCCGTGACGCCCACCACATTGCCGAGGCAGAGTTCAAGGCTTTTGCTCGCGCGTTCCGTAAGGCCGTTGAGGTTGATTCACGCGTTGAAGGAATTCCTTCGACCAAGGGTGCACTGTAAGTGGTCGCACCCCGCGTAGTCGTTCTCGATTACGGAAGCGGTAACGTTCACTCGGCTGCAAAGGCGCTCGCCGAAGCCGGAGCCAATGTTGAGTTAACTCGCGATCGTGATTCTGCATTAAAAGCAGACGGGCTTTTGGTCCCGGGGGTTGGAGCATTCGCGGCTGTCATGGAACAGCTAAATGCAATCAACGCGGGTGAATTAATCGACAAGCGTCTAGTGTCTGGAAAACCAGTTCTAGGAATTTGCGTTGGTCTTCAGGTGATGTTCGAACTTGGTGTTGAACACGGTCTAGAAACTCCTGGTCTTGGCCAGTGGCCGGGCACCGTAGAAAAACTTGACGCACCAGTTTTGCCGCACATCGGCTGGAACACAGTTGAGGCTGCAAAGAATTCAAAAATATTTAGCGGCGTTGAGCACGAGCGTTTTTATTTCGTGCACTCATACGGAGTTAAGAAATGGGAGTTGGTTGTTGATGGCCCGCTTGCCGCACCAAAAGTAACCTGGGGTGACTACGGGGGCAAGTTTGTAGCAGCGGTTGAGAACGGACCACTTACCGCAACACAATTTCACCCAGAAAAATCTGGTCAAGCCGGAATAACGTTGCTAGGCAACTGGCTCGGAACTTTTTAAGTAAGGAAACAAAATGTCAAAGTATCTAGAACTTCTCCCTGCAGTAGACGTTGCCGATGGAAAAGCCGTTCGACTCACTCAGGGAGAGGCAGGTTCGGAAACAGATTACGGGAGCCCGCTCGAAGCTGCTCAAACTTGGATCAACGCTGGAGCAGAGTGGATTCACTTGGTAGATCTAGATGCAGCCTTTGGTCGCGGCGACAACCGTGCAATCATTCGCGAAGTTGTTGATTCGGCAAAGACCGAGCTTGGTCGCGGAGTAAAGATTGAACTATCAGGTGGGATTCGTGATGACGCTTCCCTTGAAGCAGCGCTAGAGGCAGGCGCAAGCCGCGTAAACCTTGGCACTGCGGCACTTGAGAACCCAGAGTGGACTGAAAAAGTTATCGCAAAGTTTGGCGATGCCATCGCAGTTGGTCTTGATGTTCGAGGCACCACACTAGCTGCCCGCGGTTGGACTCGAGAGGGTGGCGACCTGTGGGAGGTCCTTGCTCGTCTTGAGGATGCAGGTTGCCCGCGCTACGTCGTGACCGACGTCACCAAAGACGGAACGCTAAAAGGTCCAAACATCCAACTGCTTCGCGAAGTTATGCAGCGCACCAACAAACCAGTTGTTGCATCCGGCGGTATTTCGTCACTTCAAGACATCACCGATCTTCGCGCATTGGTAAATGAAGGCCTGGAGGGTGCGATTCTAGGTAAGTCGCTATACGCGGGCAAGTTCACTCTCGAAGAAGCACTAGCAATCGCAAACGCGTAATTGATGAAGAGCCACAATCACCAACACATCAACAAGAATCCGCTCGCGGATTCTGCTGGTGTTCCCTGGGATGGCCGTGCGTTCAGCGAAAACCCGTTTGCGAATGATGATGGTTCTGCACGCCCAGAACTTGTGAATGCAATTCATGAATTCCACGAAACCGGTGACGCCTCAAAAGTCTTTTCCGAATTTTCGAAATCTCGTTTGCTTATTCCGCTTCTCGCCGATCTTGGCGAATCAGAAGAAGGTGCGCACGGACAAACCGTGGATAAAAGTGCCGACCTTTCAATCGTTAATGTTGAAACTCCCGATGGACAAGTCGGCCTGCCGGTGTTTAGTTCCGTCGAAGCAATGCAGCGTTGGAATGCCACCGCACGACCAGTGCCAAGTGATGCGATCAGGGTTGCGTTAGCAGCTGCAGGCGAAGGCACCACCAGAATTATTTTGGATCCGGGGTCAGAAACTGAATTTGCCTTCAGGCGCGCAGCGATTGCCGCTATGGCTCAGCAGCAGAACTGGAAGCCACCACATCTTTCACCTGAAGTTGTTTCGGCATTTGAGAACGGTGTTGCCGCCGAAGGTGCAATTGCCAAAGTTTTAGTAAGTTCACTAGACCCGCAGTCAAGACTTGCGGGGCCTGAGGTCAAAGTTGAGTTACAAGTTGTAGCCGGGTTATCCAAGGAACAGCTAGAAGAGATTCTTCATCGGGTTACTCAGACCTGGGCCGCGAGCGGTGTCATCTCGAGTTCGGTTGATTCCATGGCCTTAGTGGTAAAGCCAGCGACAAATTGAGTGTTAATTAACCGGGCCGGTGAATTTTTCACCAGGGCCGGCACCAGGAGCATCCTTAATTGCAGATGCTTCGCGGAACGCCAACTGAAGCGACCGCAAACCATCGCGAAGTGGGCGAGCGTGGTGGTCACCAATGTCGGCTGCGGCCGCGGTTACCAAACCAGCGAGCGCAGTAATTAGCTTTCGCGCCTCATCAAGGTCGCCCTTGGCGCCATCTTCACCTAGGCCACATTGAATTGCGGCGGCACTCATCAAGTGCACTGCGGTGGTTGTTATTACCTCCACAGCGGGAACTTCTGCGATGTCACGCACCTGGTCGGCTACATCCTTGAATTCTGCCAAGGGGGTTCTCCTTTTGAATGGTTTCTGCTAGGCTAACCCATGGCTCCAAGGTTCGTCCTTGGTCAGAAGTGGATTCAATTCCCACCCGCGTCTACCGATTCAAATAGGTTGCCGGGTAAAGCTTTGAAACTTACGTTTCTGCACGTAATCAGGCTCCCGCCTGTGATGTGGCCATTCATGTCATGTCCAGAGGAGTAACAGATCAGCGATCCCCGTATCAATGAGCGCATCCGTGTGCCAGAGGTTCGCCTCGTCGGCGCCCAAGGTGAGCAAATTGGCGTTGTAAAAATTGAAGATGCCCTACGTATGGCTCAGGAGCAAGACCTAGACCTAGTCGAGGTAGCTCCAACTTCAAAGCCACCGGTTGCAAAGCTAATGGATTTCGGCAAGTTCAAGTATGAAGCTGCCCAAAAAGTCCGTGAGGCCCGCAAAAACCAGGTCAACACCATTCTCAAGACCGTCCGTTTTGGTCTAAAGATTGATGACCATGACTACGGCACAAAGCGCGCGCAGATCGTAAAGTTCCTCAAGGCCGGTGACAAGGTCAAGGTGATCGTGGTTTTCCGCGGTCGCGAGCAGTCTCGCCCAGAAATGGGCATCAAGTTGCTTCAGAAGCTTGCTGAAGAAGTCGCTGAGTTGGGTGTTGTCGAATCGAATCCTTCGATTGACGGCCGCAACATGGTGATGGTCATCGGTCCGCTGAAGAACAAAGCCGATGCGAAAGCAGAAGCAAAGAAAGCAGCAGACAAGGCTAAAAAAGCCGAATCTGAAGAACAGCCAAAGAAGTCGGCAGCCGTAGAAGCTGCCGAGTAGAAAAACAGGAGATAGCAATGCCAAAGCAGAAGACCCACTCGGGCGCCAAGAAGCGTTTCCGCTTCACCGGTAGCGGCAAGATCATGAAGCAGCAGATCAACATGCGCCACAACCAGGAGCACATGTCAAACCGTCGCAAGCGTCGCCTAAATGTCGACCAGGTGGTTTCACCGGCCGACTACAAGACCCTCAAGACCCTACTCGGCAAGTAAGCCCAATCAAACTTTTTAGGAGCAACAAATGGCAAGAGTAAAAAACGCGGTTAACGGTGCCAAGAAGCGTCGTACCGCTCTAGAGCGCGCCAAGGGCTACCGCGGTCAGCGTTCACGTCTTTACCGCATGGCAAAGCAGCAGATGCTGCACTCGTTGGTTTACGCATACAACGACCGTCGTGCACGCAAGGGTGATTTCCGTCGTCTGTGGATCCAGCGCATTAACGCTGCATCACGTGCAAACGGTATGACCTACAACCGCTTTATCCAGGGTCTAGGCCTTGCAGGTATTGAGGTTGACCGTCGTATCCTTGCTGACCTAGCGGTAAACGACCCTAAGACCTTCACTAGCTTGGTTGCATCTGCAAAGGCAGCTTTGCCAGCAGACACCTCAGCTCCAAAGGCTAAGTAGCTTCAAGTGCTAATCGATCCCAAGGCCGCCAAGGTCCGTGGGGTTGCCAAGCTAACTAAGAAAGACGCCCGGTCATCGACCGGGCTCTTTCTGCTTGAGGGACCTCAGGGCCTAAAAGAAGCTTTAGACCGCCCAAAGTTAATCGTCGAGTTGTACGCAACCGATGACGCGGTCGAGCGCTATCCAGATCTATTCGAGCGCGCCGAAAGCGCCCGTATTCAGGTCCAATTGGTTAGCGAGCCTGTACTGAAGGCCCTAACCGACACCACCACTCCGCAAGGTGTGGTTGCCGTTTGCGAGCAAATAGACGTCACCCTGCAAGACATAATCGACGCCAAACCGCGGCTGGTTGCACTGTTGGCCAATATTCGTGACCCGGGCAATGCCGGCACAGTGCTACGAGCAGCCGACGCAGCGGGTGCCGATGCCGTGATTTTTAGCGCCAACAGCGTCGACGTGTACAACCCAAAGGTTGTCCGCTCAACAACCGGCTCGCTTTTTCACCTGCCTTTTGCCGTGGATGTAGAGATCGAGGATGCCATTTCGGCCCTAAAAGCCGCCGGTTTACAGGTTTTTGCGGCCAACGGCGGGGGAGAGCAAATCCCCGACCTGCCAGCAGAGACCTTGGCTAAACCAACCGCCTGGGTATTTGGGAACGAGGCCTGGGGCTTTGAGCAAAGCACCCTGGACCTGGCAGACCAAGAGGTTGCCGTGCCGATTTACGGTGCTGCCGAGTCGCTGAACCTGGCCACCGCCGCCAGCATCTGCCTTTACGCCTCGGCCTTCGCTCAAAACCGCTAATCACCGCTATTTAGAGCCTTAAAAGGTAGACTTGAGCCCTATGTCTGCCGAAAATCCAATTACCCAGCCGGCCGTCGAAGCAGCAGTTAACGAGGCTTTGGCGGTCATTTCCGCTGCCACGGACCTGGCCAGCCTAAAAGCAGCCCGTCAGAACACCGTTGGCGAGCAGTCGGCTATTGCCAAGCTAAATGCCCAGATGAAGAGCGTTCCAAACGAGTTCAAAGCTGAGGCGGGTGCCCTAATCGGCAAGGCTCGCGGCACCCTAAACGAGGCCTTCACTACCAAAGAAGCAGAATTCTGGGCAGTTGAGCAGGCTGCCAAACTAGCCGCCGAAGCGGTGGACATTACCGCGGCTCCAGAGCCGGCTCGCATCGGTGCTCGACACCCACTTTCACTCTTGCAAGACACCATCGCCGATGTATTCGTAGGTATGGGTTGGGAAATCGAGGAAGGCCCTGAGGTAGAGAGCGAATGGTTCAACTTTGACGCGCTCAACTTTGATGCTGATCACCCAGCGCGAGCGATGCAAGACACTTTCTTTGTCGATCCAGTTGAATCTCATCTAGTCCTGCGTACCCACACATCTCCGGTGCAGGTACGTTCCATGCTGACTCGCGAAGTGCCGATTTACGTGTTGTGCCCTGGTCGCGTTTTCCGCACCGATGAACTTGACGCAACTCACACACCTGTTTTCCACCAGGTTGAGGGACTTGCCGTTGACAAGGGCCTAACCATGGCTGACCTTCGCGGAACGCTGGAACACTTCGCGCGGATCATGTTTGGCCCTGATGCACAAATTCGTTTGCGCCCATCGTTTTTCCCTTTCACTGAACCTTCTGCAGAGCTTGATGTTTGGCACCCGGGTGCCAAGGGTGGCGCTCGCTGGGTTGAGTGGGGCGGTTGTGGCATGGTAAATCCAAACGTGCTGAAGGCCGCTGGAATCGATCCAGAGGTGTATTCCGGGTTCGCATTTGGAATGGGTATCGAACGCACGCTCATGTTCCGCAACGACGTGCGAGACATGCACGACATGGTTGAATCTGATGTTCGATTCAGCGAGCAGTTTGGAGTGTCAATCTAATGCGCGTCCCATTGTCATGGCTGGCCGAGTACGTTGACTTACCAGGTGACGCTACTCCTGAAAGCGTGATGGCCGAACTCGTCAAGGTTGGTCTTGAAGAAGAAGGTTCACACGGCTTCGACGTAACCGGCCCGCTAGTGGTCGGCGAAGTTCTTGAATTTGTTGAAGAGCCACAGACCAACGGAAAAACAATTCGCTGGTGCCAGATTCGTGTTGCCGCTGCCGGTCAAAAGGCGGCTGACGGTGGCGATGACGTTCGCGGAATTGTTTGCGGCGCAAGCAACTTTGAAGTTGGCGACAAGGTTGTCGTGTGCCTGCCAGGTGCCGTCCTTCCTGGAGATTTCAAAATTGCCGCACGCAGCACCTATGGTCACATCAGTGACGGCATGTTGGCTTCAGGTCGTGAGCTAAACCTCAGCGACGACCACTCCGGAATTATTCGTTTGCACGAGTTAGGTCTGGATCCAAAAATTGGCACCGATGCAGTTGAGCTGCTGCAACTTTCTGAACAGGCTGCCGAGGTTAATGTCACCCCTGACCGCGGTTACTGTTTCTCAATTCGCGGAATCGCGCGTGAATTCGCGCACGCAACCGGTGGGGAATTCCGAGACCCAATTGGAAACGCACAGCCCGAGTCAACCAGTGGTTTCAATCTGAAAATTGAAGACCACGCGCCGATTCGCGGAAGTCAAGGCTGTCACCGTTTTGTATTGCGTTCCGTTAAGGGAGTAGACACCAAGCGACCAACTCCGCCTTGGATGGTCGCCCGATTGAAGCTCGCAGGTATGCGTTCAATCTCCCTAATCGTTGACATCACCAATTACGTCATGTTGGAACTCGGTCAACCGCTGCACGCTTATGACGCTGACAAGTTGCAAGGTGGCATCACAGTCCGCCGTGCCAATGCTGGTGAAACTATCAAGACCCTCGATGGCCAAGAGCGCAAGCTGCACCCAGAAGATTTAGTGATTGCCGATGACGCCGGTGCAATTGGTATCGCTGGTGTGATGGGTGGGGAGCGTACTGAGGTTTCTGACACCACAGTCAACGTAATGATCGAAGCTGCAAATTTTGATCCGGTTTCAATTGCACGCTCTGCAAGACGCCACAAACTTCCTTCTGAAGCATCCAAGCGCTACGAGCGCGGGGTAGACAATAACGTTGCTGAGTTTGCCGCGGCTCGAGTTGTCCAGTTGCTTGAAGTACAGGCCCTTGGCACGAGTGAATCATTCGGGGCAGACTTCCGTGAGCACTTTGAGCCAACTCCAATTTGGTTGCCTGCAAATTTTGCCAGCGAGCTCGTTGGTGTTGACTACACTCCTGAAGAAACCGTTTCAATCTTGAATCAGATTGGTTGCGTGGTCGCAACGGTTGATGGCGGCTTCGAGGTTATCGTGCCAAGTTGGCGCCCTGACCTCACCCACAAGACCGATCTAGTCGAAGAGATTGCTCGCATCGGTGGCTACGATCGCATTCCTTCGCGTTTACCGGTAGCTCCTCCTGGTCGTGGTCTAAATCCAAAGCAGAAGCGTCGTCGCGCGGTAGTTAATTCTTTGGCTGGC
The DNA here is from genome assembly GCF_000699505.1 of Rhodoluna lacicola. Lineage (NCBI taxonomy): Bacteria > Bacillati > Actinomycetota > Actinomycetes > Micrococcales > Microbacteriaceae > Rhodoluna > Rhodoluna lacicola. The sequence continues at coordinate 506,871 of NZ_CP007490.1, forward strand.
TCAGGTCACGTTGAGGTGCTGACCTACCCATTTGTATCCGCTGACCAGAACCAGTTGTTTGCCGCCCAGGAAGTCGCAACTGTGAAGTTGGCCAACCCGCTGCAGGGTGATGTCAACGAGATGCGAGTTTCACTGCTGCCTGGCCTGATGGATGCAGCCAAGCGAAACCTGTCGCGCGGTCTTACTGATCTGGCAATTTTTGAAGAGGGTTCCGTCTTCTTGCCCGCAGGAAAAGTTGGTGCTAACCCAGAGCTTCCTGTAGGCAATGCGCGGCCAAGTGAGACTCAGCTCAATGAGTTAAACGCAACCGTTCCAGCGCAGCCGCACCACGTGGCTGGTCTATTTGCTGGCAATCGAATTGCTCAACAAGTGGGAGTGCGTTCCGTTGAGGCTGGCTACGCCGATGCCCTGCACGCGGTTCGAGTCTTGGCAAAATCGGTTGGCGTTGAGGTTGAATTCCAGCAGGCAGCGCCAACTGGTTTCCATCCTGGTCGCACAGCAGAAGTTTTGGCCGAGATCAATGGCGTAAACACCGTTATCGGTGTTGCCGGTGAACTGGATCCAACCTTGGCGACCAACCACGACTTGCCTCGCCGTATCGGCGCCTTCGAAATTAATCTCGAGAAACTTTTCGAAGCGGCTCCGCAGGTAGTCCAGGCAGGCCAGTTATTGACCATGCCAGCTGCAACTCAAGATCTTTCACTGGTGGTACCTGTTGATTTGGCCGCCGCAAAACTTCTTGAAGTGATTCGCGAAGGTGCCGGAGAACTTCTAGAACGAGTCGTTCTAGTTGATGACTACCGCGGGGCAAACGTTGCCGAGGGCCACAAGTCACTTACTTTCGCGCTGAGATTCCGAGCAGCCGATCGCACACTCACCCAGGCGGAAGCATCAACTGCAAGAGATGCAGCGGTAGCTCTCGCCAATCAAAGATTCGGTGCAACCCTCAGGGCTTAGCGGCTCGAGCAATAACGATAGGAACGCAATGACATTTTCAGTTGCCGTAGCCGGCGCCAGCGGCAACGTCGGCGGGGAACTACTGCGTCTTATTGCCGAGCACCCGCAGCTTGAACTCAAGACCGTCACCGCCAGCAGCATGGTTGGTCAAAAAGTTTCTACACTTCACCCGCACGTTCCTAAATTTGCCGACGTAATTTTTCAAGAAAATACAGCAGAGGTATTAGCGGGACACGACATTGTTTTTCTTGCGCTGCCTCATTCAAAGTCCGCCGAAGTTGCTGCCTGGCTTAGCAAAGATTCGCTGGTGCTGGATTGCGGTGCCGACTTCCGTTTGGAGTCAGAGGCTGACTGGAAAAAGTTTTACGGCGGGGAACATGCAGGAACCTGGACATACGGAATGCCTGAGTTGCTTATCGGTGGAAACCGCAAGCAACGCGAACTTTTGAAAAACACCAAGCGCATTGCGGTACCTGGCTGCAACGTCACCGCAATCACCTTGGGTCTTGCTCCTGCGCTTGCAGCCGGGCTGGTTTCAAACACCGATATCGTGAGCGTGCTAACCGTTGGCACATCTGGTGCTGGTCGTGGCGCCACCGAAAAACTTTTTGAAATCGAACCAACCGGTTCTGCTGACGCCTACCAGGTTGGTGGCATTCACCGTCACACTCCAGAGATCGAGCAAAATCTTTCGAAGTCTGCCGGTGCACAAGTGCAGGTTAACTTCACACCTGTTCTTGCGTCAATCGAACGCGGAATCCTGGCGGTGAATACCGCAGTGCTGAAGCCTGGTGTTGATTTGCAAAAGATTCGTGCTGCGTTTGAAGCTGCCTATGTGGGGGAGCAGTTCATCAAGATTTCCGCCACCGGAGAATTCCCAAGCACCGCAGACACCATTGGTGACAATTTTGCGCTGGTTGGACTTGCCGTGGATTCACACGCCAACCGTCTGATTACTGTTTGCGCAATCGACAACCTAGTCAAGGGCACCGGTGGCGCCGCGATCCAGTCAATGAATATTGCTCTCGGACTTCCAGAGCAAACCGGACTCGAGCAAATCAGTCTTGCTAAGAAAGGCGCCCAGTAATGACAGTCACACTCGCTAAGGGTTTCGTTGCTGGCGCGGTTCACGCGGGACTAAAAAAGTCAGGAAAGCTAGACCTTGCTCTGGTTGTAAACCAGGGCCCGCTGAATTCTGCTGCAGTTGTTTTCACCACCAATCGCTGCCAAGCAAACCCAATCATCTGGAGTAAAGAGGTAATCAAAGATGGCCAGGTTTCGGCAATCATTTTGAATTCGGGTGGGGCCAATTGCTACACCGGTGCACAGGGTTTCCAAACCACTCATGCAACTGCCGAAAAGGTTGCCGAGGAGCTTGGCGTTAGCGCTGGCGATGTTCTGGTTTGTTCAACCGGACTTATCGGCGACCAACTTGATCGCGAAAAACTTCTAGCTGGAACATCAGCGGTAGCCGCAAATCTAAACACCACCAACGGTGCAATTGCAGCTCAGGCAATCATGACCACAGACTCAAAACCAAAGACCGCAGAGTTCACTCACGCCGATGGCTGGTCTATCGGTGGTATGGCAAAGGGTGCGGGAATGTTAGCCCCAGGTCTTGCAACAATGCTCGTAGTTATCACCACCGATGCCTCTCTCGACAGCAAGTCGCTCGATCAAGCTCTTCGCGCAGCCACTCGCGTTACTTTTGATCGCCTCGATTCCGACGGCTGCATGTCAACCAACGATCAGGTCACGCTGATGGCTTCTGGCGCCAGCAATGTCACACCAAGTCAAGATGACTTCACTGTCGCCCTAACTCAGATTTGTATTTCTCTCGCAACGCAACTGCAGCAAGACGCAGAGGGTTCATCGCACGACATCACCATCACGGTGCAGGGCGCAGCCTCAGAAGCAGATGCCGAAGAAGTTGGTCGTTCCGTAGCGCGAAACAATTTATTCAAGGCGGCAATCTACGGAAACGATCCAAACTGGGGTCGCATTCTTGCCGCGGTTGGGGTTACTAAGGCACAGTTTGACCCATACAACATCGATGTCTCGATAAACGGAGTTAGTGTTTCTCGTAAGGGGCAGCCAGATCAACCGCGTGAGTTGGTTGATCTGTCGCCACGCGCGGTTGACATCACCATCAACCTAAATTCCGGAACTCACTCAGCTGCCATTTACACCAATGACCTTACTCACGAATACGTGACAGAGAACAGCGAGTACTCAAGCTGATGATTCCCTCAGAACAGCAAGACCAAGCGATTGCAGCCATCAAGGCAAAGACGCTGATTGAGTCTTTGCCTTGGTTGCAAAAGTTTCACGGCAAAGTTGTAGTCGTTAAGTTTGGTGGCAACGCAATGGTTGATGCTGAACTGCAAAAAGCCTTTGCCGAAGATATGGCGTACTTGCGCTGGGTCGGCATTCGTCCGGTAGTGGTTCACGGTGGCGGACCACAAATCTCGGCTCGCCTTGCTGAGCTTGGTATCCAGAGCGAATTCCGCGGCGGCTTTCGCGTCACCACAGACGAAACCATAACCGTGGTGCGTGATGTTTTACGCGAAGAAATTTCTGCGCAACTCGCTGAGCTGATTCAAGACGCAGGTGCAGAGTCTGTCATCATGTCAGGTGAAGACGGAAATCTTTTCCGCGCAGAGAAGACCACCCTTGAAACCGGTGAAGGACCAGTGGACATTGGTCTAGTTGGCGAAGTCACCCAGGTTAACCCGCGCATCGTGCTTGAGGCACTTGAGGCTGGTCGCGTTCCAGTTGTTTCAACTGTCGCACCAACCACCGGAGGCGAATTACTTAACGTGAACGCGGACCTTGCCGCCGCAGCCCTTGCTGTGGCACTTGGTGCCGAAAAACTCATGGTGCTTACCGATGTGCCGGGTCTCTACAGCGACTGGCCAAACCGCGACTCGCTGGTTTCAGAAATCACCGCCCAAGAACTTGATGAACTGCTGCCAACTCTTGAATCAGGCATGATTCCAAAAATGCAATCCTGTCTCAAGGCTGTTCAAGGCGGTGTACCAACCGCGCACGTAATTGACGGTCGAACCCCACACAGCATTCTGCTAGAAATTTTTACAGTTACCGGTGTTGGTACCATCGTGCTTCCCTAATAAAAACCAAGAAACGGATAAAAAATGGTTCGCCACTTTCTGAAAGACGATGATCTGACTCCAAAGGAGCAGGCAGAGATTATTCGTCGCGCAATCGAACTCAAGAAAAATCCGTATTCTGAAAAACCTTTTGCTGGGCCAAAGACTGTCGCCTTGATTTTTGACAAGACATCAACTCGCACCCGAGTGTCATTTGCAGTTGGCGTTGCCGACCTTGGTGGTTCGCCGCTAATTATCGACAGCCAAACGAGTCAAATGGGTGCCAAGGAATCCGTTGCCGACACCGCACGTGTACTAGGTCGTCAGGTAGCGCAGATCGTCTGGCGTACATATGCGCAACTTGGTCTAGAAGAAATGGCCGAGCACGCTGGCGTGCCAGTAATCAACTCGCTTAGCGACATGTACCACCCGTGCCAAATCCTTGCTGACCTAATGACCATTCAGGAACACAAAGGAAAACTTGCTGGCCTGAAGCTCGCCTACGTTGGTGACGCAAGCAACAACATGGCAAACAGTTACCTAATCGGTGGTGCAACGGCTGGAATGCATGTAGCGGTAGCCGGCCCGGCGAACTACCTGCCTGATTCGCACATCGTTGCACGCGCAGAGCTAATCGCAGAGCAAACCGGGGGTTCAATTGCTGTGCACGGCGAACCATTAGCGGCAATCGCAGATGCCGATGTCGTCATCACCGACACTTGGATCTCGATGGGGCAGGAGGACGAGAAAGAACAGCGCCTGCGTGATTTCGCCGGGTACACAATTGATCAAGAACTTTTTGCCAAGGCAAAGCCTGATGCAATATTCATGCACTGTCTTCCTGCGTATCGTGGCTACGAAGTTGCCGCTGAAGTTCTTGACGGTCCCCAATCAGTTATTTGGGACGAGGCAGAGAACAGATTGCACGCACAAAAAGCACTAATGGTTTGGCTCGCCGAACAGGCCTAACCCAAACCCCAAAAAACTCTCGAAAGTAAGATTTATTTCATGAACGCAAACCCCGAATCAGGCACAGGATCAAACGCTCTTTGGGGCAGTCGTTTTGAGGGTGGCCCTTCGGATGCGCTCGTCGCGCTAAGTCGTTCGGTTCACTTTGATTGGCGCCTCGCGGCCTACGACATCGCCGGCACCCGGGCTCACATCAAGGCGCTGCAATCCGCCGGCTACCTATCGGTCGCTGAACTCGAAAAAATCGATCGCAGCCTGGTTGAACTCCTAGATCGAGTAAACAAGGGAAGCTTCCAGGCAAAACCAACCGATGAAGACGTTCATTCAGCTCTCGAGCGTGGACTCATCGAGATTGCCGGTGTCGAACTCGGCGGCAAGGTCCGAGCCGGCAGAAGCCGCAATGACCAAATCGCCACATTAATCCGCACCTACCTCCTCGATCAGGCAGTGATAATTCGCGAACAGGTCACCCAATTGATCGAGGTCCTGGTTTCCCGCGCCGAGGAGCACCTGGGCGTAGCCATGCCAGGTCGCACCCACTTCCAACATGCCCAGCCGGTCCAGCTTTCTCATCACCTGCTCGCTCACGCCTGGCCACTTGTCCGCGACCTAGAGCGCCTCGAGGACTGGCGTAAGCGCGCCAATCTTTCTCCGTACGGCGCCGGAGCCCTAGCTGGAAACACCCTTGGCCTAGATCCAAACCTGGTGGCCCGCGAGCTTGGCCTAGCCGGCCCTACCCAAAACTCGATTGATGCCACAGCCAGCCGAGACGTGGTTGCCGAGTTTTCCTTCATCACCACTTTGATTGGCATCAACCTGTCTCGTTTTTCAGAAGAAATCATCATTTGGGCCAGTGCCGAGTTCGATTACGTAAAACTACACGACGCCTACTCAACCGGCTCGTCGATCATGCCGCAAAAGAAAAACCCCGATATCGCGGAGCTTGCTCGCGGTAAAGCCGGCCGACTGATTGGTGACCTAACCGGGCTGCTGGCAACTCTAAAGGGTCTACCGCTTGCCTACAACCGGGACCTGCAAGAAGACAAAGAGCCGGTTTTTGATGCTGTCGATACCCTTACTGTTCTGCTGCCTGCCTTTACCGGAATGGTCGCGACCCTTCAGTTCAATCGCAACCGCCTAGAGTTGCTGGCCCCGGCTGGATTCTCACTGGCCACCGATGTAGCAGAGTGGTTGGTCAAGCAAAAGGTTGCCTTCCGTGACGCTCACGAAATCACCGGAAAACTAGTTTCTTATTGCGAACAGCACAATCTTGAACTCCACGAGGTACCCGATGCCGAAATGGCGGCGATCTCTCCGGCCTTGACCCCAGATGTCCGCGATGTGCTCACCGTTGGTGGCTCCATTAAGGCCCGCGCTGGTGCCGGCGGTACCGCCTTGCCAAGGGTTCTCGAACAAATTGCGGCTCTGCGCAAAATTGCCCCAAAGCGTGAGGGATAAACCATGTCTAACCAGGCTCTAAAAACTCAAAGCAACGACCCAAGTTTCAAGGATCTGCTCGACGAGCTCAAGTGGCGAGGGCTAGTTGCCCTCAGCACCGATGAAGCTGCCCTCCGCACGGCACTGAATGAGACCAAGATCACCTACTACATTGGCTTCGATCCAACTGCGCCCAGCCTGCACCTCGGCAATTTGGTTCAGTTGCTGATCATGCGTCGCCTCCAGCTCGCCGGGCACAAGCCGCTTGCCCTGATCGGTGGTTCAACCGGTCTGGTTGGCGACCCGCGTCCAACCGCCGAGCGCACCCTAAACACCAAAGAGACAGTTGTCGAGTGGGTAGAGAAGTTGGGCAAACAGGCGTCACGATTCCTATCTTTTGAGGGGGAGAACCCGGCCCGCCTAGTCAACAACCTGGACTGGACCGCCCCGCTAAGCGCTATCGACTTTCTGCGCGACATCGGCAAGTACTTCCGGGTTGGCACCATGCTCAGTAAAGACGCGGTTTCTGCCCGCCTGAACTCAGAGCACGGCATCAGCTACACCGAGTTTAGCTACCAGATCCTGCAGGGCTACGACTACCTAGAGCTCTACCGACGCTACGGCTGCACCCTGCAAATGGGTGGCAGTGACCAGTGGGGCAACCTAACCTCGGGCACCGATTTGATTCGCAAGGTCGAGGGTAAATCTGTACACATTCTTGCCACCCCGCTGATCACCAACAGTGATGGCCAGAAATTCGGAAAGTCAGAGGGCAACGCGGTTTGGCTAGACGCCGAGTTCACCAGCCCTTACGCCTTCTACCAGTTCTGGCTAAATGTAGACGATGCCGATGTGATCGATCGCCTCAAGGTTTTTACCTTTTTAACCAGGGCTGAAATTGAAGATCTTGCCAAGCAGACTGCCGAGGCCCCGCACCTTCGTGCTGCCCAAAAGCGCCTGGCCCTTGAGGTCACCACCCTGGTTCACTCGGCTCAATCTGCCCAGGCAGCAATCGATGCCTCGGCAGCTCTCTTTGGCCAGGGCGACCTAGCTGCACTAGACGCGGATACTTTGGCCTCCGCTCTGGGGGAGTTGCCTAAGACAACGGCTTCCGTTGGCACACCGATAACCCAGCTCCTTATTGAAACCGGGTTGGTTGACAGCATCTCAGCGGGCCGCCGCGCTATTAAAGAGGGCGGCGTTTATCTAAATAACGAGAAAATTATCGACGAAGCAGCCGTTTTGACCGACTTATTGCACTCAAAATTTGCGGTTTTGCGCCGTGGCAAGAAGACCTTAGCGGGCGTATTCAGCGCGTAAACACTGGGTTTCTGGGCCATGGCGCAACTATAGGCCGCAGGCCGAAAAATATTTAAAGTTTTTTCGCAAAAAGGCCCATTTGGATTTGACTTCATCGTTATATGAACGTAATGTAGACACTCGTTGCCCAAAGTTTGGAATCTTCTGATTAGAAGTCCGGCTCAAGAGCAACAAATCCTATGAAATAAAGGCTTTCAGGCCTTGTTTGCCTGAGCTTTTATATCTAAGATTTAAGGCTAATACCACGGAATTTTCATTGTGCCTATTTGACACGCTGGAAATCTATGGTAAGTTTGTGAAGTTGCTCTGTAGACCATCGAAAGAGAAGTCCGCAGAAGCATCCGATCCTTGAGAACTCAACAGTGTGCACTATGTCGATACCAAGAACCTCTTGGTTATTTAGGCTTGCCTAAATAGTCAGAGAAAATATTGGATTAGACAGATTGTCAGACAATCTGATTTAGTCAGATCAAACTAATGCCCCCATTTTCCGGGGGTTTTGTTAAGTTTGTCTCTTGCTTGCAAGTGGCGTTTAACTTTTACGGAGAGTTTGATCCTGGCTCAGGACGAACGCTGGCGGCGTGCTTAACACATGCAAGTCGAACGATGAAGCCGGAGCTTGCTCCGGTGGATTAGTGGCGAACGGGTGAGTAACACGTGAGCAATCTGCCCTTGACTCTGGGATAACTGCGGGAAACTGTAGCTAATACCGGATACGACACCTTGGGGCATCCCAGGGTGTGGAAAGAATTTCGGTCAAGGATGAGCTCGCGGCCTATCAGCTAGTTGGTGAGGTAATGGCTCACCAAGGCGACGACGGGTAGCCGGCCTGAGAGGGTGACCGGCCACACTGGAACTGAGACACGGTCCAGACTCCTACGGGAGGCAGCAGTGGGGAATATTGCACAATGGGCGAAAGCCTGATGCAGCAACGCCGCGTGAGGGATGAAGGCCTTCGGGTTGTAAACCTCTTTTAGCAGGGAAGAAGCGAAAGTGACGGTACCTGCAGAAAAAGCACCGGCTAACTACGTGCCAGCAGCCGCGGTAATACGTAGGGTGCAAGCGTTGTCCGGAATTATTGGGCGTAAAGAGCTCGTAGGCGGTTTGTCGCGTCTGCTGTGAAAATCCGAGGCTCAACCTCGGACCTGCAGTGGGTACGGGCAAGCTAGAGTGCGGTAGGGGAGATGGGAATTCCTGGTGTAGCGGTGGAATGCGCAGATATCAGGAGGAACACCAATGGCGAAGGCACATCTCTGGGCCGTAACTGACGCTGAGGAGCGAAAGCGTGGGGAGCGAACAGGATTAGATACCCTGGTAGTCCACGCCGTAAACGGTGGGTGCTAGTTGTGGGCCACATTCCACGTGGTCTGTGACGAAGTTAACACATTAAGCACCCCGCCTGGGGAGTACGGTCGCAAGACTAAAACTCAAAGGAATTGACGGGGGCCCGCACAAGCGGCGGAGCATGCGGATTAATTCGATGCAACGCGAAGAACCTTACCAAGACTTGACATATAGTAGAAAAGCGTAGAAATACGCTCCCCGCAAGGCTGCTATACAGGTGGTGCATGGTTGTCGTCAGCTCGTGTCGTGAGATGTTGGGTTAAGTCCCGCAACGAGCGCAACCCTCGTCCTATGTTGCCAGCACGTAATGGTGGGAACTCATGGGAGACTGCCGGGGTCAACTCGGAGGAAGGTGGGGATGACGTCAAATCATCATGCCCCTTATGTCTTGGGCTTCACGCATGCTACAATGGCCGATACAAAGGGCTGCGATACCGCAAGGTGGAGCGAATCCCATAAAGTCGGTCTCAGTTCGGATTGGGGTCTGCAACTCGACCCCATGAAGTCGGAGTCGCTAGTAATCGTAGATCAGCAACGCTACGGTGAATACGTTCCCGGGCCTTGTACACACCGCCCGTCAAGTCACGAAAGTCGGTAACACCCGAAGCCGGTGGCCTAACCGTAAGGAAGGAGCCGTCGAAGGTGGGATCGGTGATTGGGACTAAGTCGTAACAAGGTAGCCGTACCGGAAGGTGCGGCTGGATCACCTCCTTTCTAAGGAGCATCTCGAGAAGCTTGCTTCTCATAAGAGATCCAGTTCTAGAACAAACGTTTCTAGCTGGGTAGCTCAAGGGTGGAATATCGAATAGTAAGCAGCCGAGTTTAGCGGCTTAAGTACGACCCTTGTGGTCTGGAACGAGCTTCTCTAGGAAGTTGCTTTTGCACACTGTTGGGTCCTGAAGGATCGGGTAAAACCGCCTTCAAGGCCGATTGCATTTTAAGTAATGCAGCGGACTGGACCACACAAGCTAGTGAACCAGCGCCCAAAAGCGCCAGGCCTAGTCTCTGGAGTGGTACCGCCCGTACTTTGAGAACTACATAGTGGACGCGAGCATCTTAAAAATTAAAGATCTCTGAATCAATTTCATTATTGAAAATGTTCAGTGGTCTCTTAGATATCAAGTTCTTAAGAGTAAACGGTGGATGCCTTGGCATTGGGAGCCGAAGAAGGACGTAGTAATCTGCGATAAGCCTCGGGGAGTCGATAAACAGACTTTGATCCGAGGATCTCCGAATGGGGAAACCCAGCTGGACTCGATCCAGTTATTCCTGCCTGAATATATAGGGCAGGTAAAGGGAACGTGGGGAAGTGAAACATCTCAGTACCCACAGGAAGAGAAAACAAAAGTGATTCCGTTAGTAGTGGCGAGCGAACCCGGAAGAGGCTAAACCGATCATGTGTGATAGCCGGTAGGCGTTGCATGGTCGGGGTTGCGGGACTTTTCAGTTGTTCTACCGAACAGCAACAGTAGAAAGCAATGTAGACGAATGGTCTTGAAAGGCCAGTCATAGAGGGTGCCAACCCCGTAGTCGAAACGTTGTGGACGCTGGAGAAGTATCCCAAGTAGTACGGAACCCGTGAAATTCTGTGCGAATCTGTCGGGACCACCCGATAAGCCTAAATACTACCCAATGACCGATAGCGGACAAGTACCGTGAGGGAAAGGTGAAAAGTACCGCGGGAGCGGAGTGAAATAGTACCTGAAACCGTTTACTTACAAACCGTTGGAGCCAGCTTGTTCTGGTGACAGCGTGCCTTTTGAAGAATGAGCCTGAGAGTTAGCGATATGTGGCGAGGTTAACCCGAGTGGGGTAGCCGTAGCGAAAGCGAGTGTGAATAGCGCGTTGAGTCGCATGTCCTAGACCCGAAGCGAAGTGATCTACCCATGGCCAGGTTGAAGCGACGGTAAGACGTCGTGGAGGACCGAACCCACTTCAGTTGAAAATGGAGGGGATGAGCTGTGGGTAGGGGTGAAAGGCCAATCAAACTTCGTGATAGCTGGTTCTCTCCGAAATGCATTTAGGTGCAGCGTTGCGTGTTTCTTATTGGAGGTAGAGCTACTGGATTGCCGATGGGCCCTACAAGGTTACTGACGTAAGCCAAACTCCGAATGCCAATAAGTGAGAGCGCAGCAGTGAGACTGTGGGGGATAAGCTTCATAGTCGAGAGGGAAACAACCCAGACTACCAACTAAGGTCCCAAAGCGTGTGCTAAGTGGAAAAGGATGTGGAGTTGCATAGACAACCAGGAGGTTGGCTTAGAAGCAGCCACCCTTGAAAGAGTGCGTAATAGCTCACTGGTCAAGTGATTCCGCGCCGACAATGTAACGGGGCTCAAGCACACCACCGAAGTTGTAGCATTTGTACCATTGCCAGGCCGTAAGGTCCAGGCGTACAGATGGGTAGGAGAGCGTCGTGTGGCGAGCGAAGCGGCGGAGTAATCCAGCCGTGGACGCCACACGAGTGAGAATTCAGGCATGAGTAGCGAAAGGCGGGTGAGAAACCCGCCGTCCGAAAGACCAAGGGTTCCAGGGCCAGGTTAATCCGCCCTGGGTAAGTCGGGACCTAAGGCGAGGCCGACAGGCGTAGTCGATGGACAACGGGTTGACATTCCCGTACCGGCGAAGAACCGCCCAAACTAATCAAGTAATGCTAAGGCAATAAAGCAGCTCTGAAGTCCTTCGGGATGGATTTGTTGTGGAGTTTCCGACCCTATGCTTGTGCGGTTAACGTATTAACAGGTGTGACGCAGGAAGGTAGCCTCCGCGGGGCGATGGTTGTCCCCGTTTAAGGATGTAGGGCGAGTCATAGGCAAATCCGTGACTCACATAGCCTGAGATCTGATGATGAGACCGCAAGGTCGAAGTGGGTGATCCTATGCTGCCAAGAAAAGCATCGACGTGAGGTTCTAGCTGCCCGTACCCCAAACCGACTCAGGTGGTCAGGTAGAGAATACTAAGGATATCGAGAGAACCACGGTTAAGGAACTCGGCAAAATGCCCCCGTAACTTCGGGAGAAGGGGGGCCAGAGTGGTGTAGGAATTTACTTCCGAAGCCATGCATGGCCGCAGAGACCAGTTGGAAGCGACTGTTTACTAAAAACACAGGTCCGTGCGAAGTTGCAAAACGATGTATACGGACTGACGCCTGCCCGGTGCTGGAAGGTTAAGAGGAACGGTTAGCCGTAAGGCGAAGCTGAGAATTTAAGCCCCAGTAAACGGCGGTGGTAACTATAACCATCCTAAGGTAGCGAAATTCCTTGTCGGGTAAGTTCCGACCTGCACGAATGGCGTAACGACTTCCAAGCTGTCTCAACCGTGGACTCGGCGAAATTGCATTACGAGTAAAGATGCTCGTTACGCGCAGAAGGACGAAAAGACCCCGTGACCTTTACTATAGTTTGGTATTGGTGATCGGCGTTAGTTGTGTAGGATAGGTGGGAGACTTTGAAGCTTGGACGCTAGTTCAGGTGGAGTCGTTGTTGAAATACCACTCTGCTAACTCTGGTTATCTAACCGCGAACCGTGATCCGGTTCCGGGACAGTGCCTGATGGGTAGTTTAACTGGGGCGGTTGCCTCCCAAAAAGTAACGGAGGCGCCCAAAGGTTCCCTCAACCTGGTTGGTAATCAGGTGTCGAGTGTAAGTGCACAAGGGAGCTTGACTGTGAGACTGACAAGTCGAGCAGGGACGAAAGTCGGGACTAGTGATCCGGCAGTGGCTTGTGGAAGCGCTGTCGCTCAACGGATAAAAGGTACCTCGGGGATAACAGGCTGATCTTGCCCAAGAGTCCATATCGACGGCATGGTTTGGCACCTCGATGTCGGCTCGTCGCATCCTGGGGCTGGAGTAGGTCCCAAGGGTTGGGCTGTTCGCCCATTAAAGCGGCACGCGAGCTGGGTTTAGAACGTCGTGAGACAGTTCGGTCTCTATCCTCTGCGCGCGCAGGAATTTTGAGAAGACCTATCCCTAGTACGAGAGGACCGGGATGGACGAACCTCTGGTGTGTCAGTTGTTCCGCCAGGAGCACCGCTGATTAGCTACGTTCGGGAAAGATAACCGCTGAAAGCATCTAAGCGGGAAGCTTGCTTCAAGATGAGAATTCCATGGCTTAGGCCGAGAGACTCGCAGCTAGATTACTGCGTTGATAGGCTGGATGTGGAAGTGGGGACTAAAGACCCATGGAGCTGACCAGTACTAATAAGTCGATTACTTGATAACTTTTTGCTTGCGTCCACTATGTGGTTCCCGAGGTATGGGAACCAAAAAATCACACTTCAATGTGTGCTTTCGAAACATAACTCAATAGTGTTTCGGCGGCCATAGCGGAGGGGAAACGCCTGGTTACATTCCGAACCCAGAAGCTAAGACCTCCTGCGCCGATGGTACTGCAAGGGTGACCTTGTGGGAGAGTAGGACACCGCCGGACTTAATTTAACAAAATGGCCACCTTTCGAGGTGGCCATTTTGGTTTAACTTTCATTTGTCGAGTAGATAGATGTTGGTTTATCTGGCATTTGTAGAATGCTTACAGGAGATAAATATGCGTGAACGTGATTCGGGACAAGGTTCTGGCCGAGGAGGCCGGGATCGTCGTCAGGATGCACCGAGTGGTCGTGGCAGCAGACCAAACTCAGGGGGTTCACGCCCAGCTTGGCAAGAGCGCGTAGCCAGACCAATTGACTACGACAAACCAAAGAGCCCGCCGATTCCAGACGAGATCACCGAAAAGGATCTTGAACTTGGCATTCGTGTGCAGCTGAAGACTCTTACACCTGAAAATGCCGAAAAGGTAGCCCGCCACTTGGCGATGGTTAGCATTTTGCACGACCAGGACCCAGAACTTGCTCATCGGCACGCACTCGCTGCTGCCGAGCGAGCCGGACGCATCGGTATGGTTCGCGAGACCGTTGGTGTAACTGCCTACGGCATCGGTGATTTTGCACTTGCCCTTCGAGAATTACTTACTTACCGCCGAATTTCTGGCTCGAACGATCAAGTTCCTCTGATGGTGGACTGCGAACGTGGCCTTGGTCGTCCTGAACGCGGGCTGGAGTTGGGTCGCGAGGTTGATCGAACCAAACTGTCGCCCGAAGTGCGGGTTAACCTAGCGATTGTGATGTCTGGCGCCCGTCTTGATCTTGGGCAAAATGAGCTGGCGCTTGCAGAACTTCAGATTCCCGAGCTGAACCCAGAAAAAGTCTTTGACTACTCAGCACCACTTTTCCACGCCTACGCCGAGACTCTATCGGTGTTGGGACGTGATGAAGAATCTAAACGTTGGCGCAGGTTGGCCGAGCGTGCCGAACAGGCATATTCTGGTTACAGTTCCCCTGAGGATGAAGTTTTCTCTGTGCTTGAAGAAATTGAAATTCCAGAATTTGTAGAGAAGCCAGTAGAGCGCGAAGCATGGAAGCGAGAGGCGAGAGATGACCGATAAAGCAAAGGACCAATCAGAAGCCAAGGTGGCAAAACCTGCTGATGAGAAACCAGCGGCAAAAGACCAGGCGGCCTCCGAGTCTGCCGAAAAGAAGCGACCTTCGCTTGATGAGATTCGCAAATCTCGCAACACTTTTGGCGGCGGCGGTGCATTTGGCGGCGGAAAAATCGGTGGCGGAAACAGTCGTGGTAAGGGTGGCGGCTTGAGTCGTCCGGGCGGAAGCGCGCGCGGTCGCTAAGGCGAACGTAGTTTTTGTTCACCCAAGATCTGATACCTACGCGATTAATACGTGATGAATTGAATCTTCTGACTATGTTTGGCAAAAAGAGCGCGACCGTTTGGGGCAAGTACGACACTGTGCTTTGCGACCTGGATGGCGTGATCTATGAGGGAACCGATGCGATAGTTGACTCGGTTGAGACCATCAACACCTTTATTTCGCAGGGAATCCCGGTTGGTTACGTGACAAACAATTCATCCCGCAAGCCAGAAACAATCACAGATCAGCTTGCCGGTTTTGGAATTCACACCGCACCAGAAAACGTGATTGGTTCTGCCAAGACTGGCGTGGATATTTTGGCAACCTTAATTCCGGCCGGGTCAAAAGTTTTGGTGGTTGGCGGCGAAGGCTTGCGTTCACGTGTGGTTGAAGCTGGTTTCGAACTCGTTGGTAGCTCAGACGAAAAGCCAGCCGGTGTAATTCAGGGTTTTGACCCAACCGTTGCTTGGACCGATTTGGCCGAGGCATCGTACTCGATTGCCAACGGCGCCAAGTGGGTGGCGACCAACCAGGATTGGACCATTCCTCGCGAAAAGGGCATTGCACCAGGAAACGGAACTTTGGTGTCGGCGGTGCACACCGCCGTAGGTCAGCTGCCAATCGTAGCTGGCAAACCTGAACCGGCGATTTTTAAAACTGCTGTCGAGCACTTTGGTGCCAAGCAGGCGATTTTCGTTGGTGACCGGATCGACACCGATATCCGCGGTGCAAATCGCGCGGAGATTGCATCGGTGTTGGTAATGACTGGAATCAGCACTCGCAAGGAAGTTTTGGGTGTAAAAAAGGAAGATCGCCCAATTTTTATCATCGAGACAATGGCCGAATTGCTTGCCGACTATGACCAGCCGAAGAAGACCAAACACGGCTACTCGTGCAGGGGAGCCGAGGTTGAGCTGCTCGGTAACAAGGTGATGGTAACTCAGGGCGACCCAAAGAGTATCGGTGCGTTGCGGGCTGCTTGCGCAGTTATTTACAACTCGGAAACTCCAATTTATGCGCTGGATGTAGAACCAGCGCTTTACGAATAGGCTTAACGCATGTCTGAAGATCTAACCCAGCAGGTAAAAGAAGAAGTAGCTCGAGTTTCGGCCTTGCCGCTTGAGGAGCAGCCGGCAGCATTTGCGGCGATTCGTGACCAGCTTGAGCGCACCTTGAATTCAGACGAGGACAGCTCTTCTTCACGCCAGGGCGAATAAGTGCGCATTGACGCAATCACGATTTTTCCGGACTACTTTAAGGCTCTGGATTTATCGCTGCTAGGCAAGGCTCGCGAAAAGAACCTGATTGATCTTCACGTTCGTGACCTTCGTGACTTCACCTTTGACAGACACAAGACCGTTGACGACAGCCCCTACGGTGGTGGTGCCGGAATGCTAATGAAGCCAGAACCCTGGGGATTGGCTTTTGATGAGATTCTTCCGGAAGACGGCGATTGCACCGTAATTTTCACATCACCTGCTGGTGAACAATTCAAGCAGGCAACCGCGCACGAGCTTGCATCGGCCCAGCATCTGGTTTTTGCTTGTGGTCGCTACGAGGGGATTGATCAGCGAGTGGTTGATTACGCGCAAACTAAGGCCAAGGTGCGATTGATCAGTCTTGGTGATTATGTTTTGAATGGTGGCGAAGTTGCCGCGCTGGCGATGATTGAGGCAATTGCCCGTTTGATTCCCGGAGTGATCGGCAATGCCGAGAGCTTGATCGAGGAATCACACTCTGATGGTTTGCTGGAGTATCCCAGTTACACCAAGCCTGCCTCTTGGCGAGGCTTTGATGTTCCAGAGGTTTTGACCAGCGGAAACCATGCGGCAATTGCCGCTTGGCGACGCGAACAGCAAATCGAGCGCACCAAGCGAGTGCGCCCGGATCTGCTATCCGAATAAAACTCTTCCAAAACCCAGATAAATACTGGGTTTCCAGCCTGTTGGCTTGTGGCACAGGTTGCTCACATCGGTGTTTGACAGGTAAACTAAACAGGTTATTCGCCTTAGATGCTCTGCCGCAGGGGAGTTAGGCAAATGAATGACAAAACATCAATTACTTACCCGTTGTTGACCTGCGCGCAGTAACAGAAGGCGATACAAAAATGCACATTCTTGACTCAGTAGACGCAGCCTCTCTTCGCTCAGACATTCCTGAGTTCCGCGTTGGTGACACAGTGAACGTTCACGTAAACATCATCGAAGGTAACCGCAGCCGTGTTCAGGTTTTCAAGGGAATCGTTATTCGTCGTTCAGGCGAATCAGTTCGTGAAACCTTCACCGTTCGCAAGATTTCATTCCAGGTTGGTGTTGAGCGTACTTTCCCAGTCCACTCACCAGTAATCGAGAAGATCGAAGTTGTAACCCGTGGTGCCGTTCGCCGCGCGAAGCTTTACTTCCTACGCGATCTTCGTGGCAAGAAGGCAAAGATTCAGGAAAAGCGCGACAACGCTTAAATCTGGTTAGAAATCCAGTTTTAGCATCTAGCCTTAATACATGACAGACCTAGGGCAGTTTCCAAGCCCAACAAGAAAAGCACCACGCCGCCGCAGCAAATGGCGCAGATTTAGAAAAAACATTTTCGTTTCTTTCTTCATAGATCTGCTGGTAATTGCCGGTACCGCGTTGGTGCTTTCTCTTTTAATAAAGACATTTTTGATTCGGTCATTCTTTATTCCTTCGGGTTCAATGCTCGAAACGCTGCAGATTGATGATCGGATTATCGTGAATCAACTGGTGCCAGATCTCGTTCCGCTTGAGCGCGGTGACGTAGTGGTTTTTAAAGATCCAGGTGGTTGGCTTGGTACTGCAGACGAGACGCAGCTTGATCCAATTACCGCGGCGTCTGACTGGTTACTCTCGGCATTTGGCATCACCGCACCGGACAGTAGTCAACATCTCGTTAAGCGAGTCATCGGTGTTGGTGGTGACCGAGTGATCTGCTGTGATGCAGATGGAAAAATCACCATCAACGGGGTTGCAATAACTGAAAGATATTTGGGAGCAGATAAAAATCCCTCCGATATTGATTTTGACGTGACCGTTCCAGCAAATTCATTTTGGGTCATGGGCGACAACCGTGACGGTTCGGCCGATTCCAGATTCCATACCGATTTACCAAGCAAGGGATTTGTTTCAAAAGAGTTCGTGGTTGGACGCGCGTTTATGGTTTCCTGGCCATTCAGCAACTTCACTTGGTTAGATAACTATCCAGATGTCTTCAAAAACATTCCCAAGCCTTAACCTCGAGCAAGAGTTGTGGGCTGCGGGAGCCCGTTTCGTTATCGGTATGGATGAAGTAGGGCGTGGCGCAATCGCCGGACCGGTGGCCGTGGGAGTTGCCTTACTTGACCGCCAAGATGCCCGAGTTAAAACCAGCTGGCCAGACAAGCTCTGCGATTCAAAATTAATAAGTGAAAAAGTGCGCAATGAAATTGTGGGGCCCGTCACAGAATGGGTCTCAGCTTCGGCCGTTGGAATGGTCTCAGCCGCAGAGATTGATGACCGTGGAATTGTGGCAGCCCTTGCCCAAGCAGGGTCAGGGGCCCTCGCTCAAATCCTTGAGAATCAGGAACTGCGTACACAAATAATCCATGACGGTGCTGTGATTATTCTTGATGGCTCGCACAACTGGCTGGGGCCTAAAGCAAGTGGAATAGATGTCATGGTGCGAACCAAGGCTGACCGCGACTGTGTTTCAGTTGCAGCGGCATCTGTGATTGCCAAGGTTGCCCGGGACGACCTGATGATCGAACTGGGTAAGCGAATTACAGGATACGAGCTTGAGGGGCATAAGGGCTATGCCTCTGCCGCCCACATTGCAGCTGTCCGCAACCTTGGGCCGAGCAGCGAGCACCGGGTGACTTGGCTAGGTAAGATTTTGGCCGACGAATCCACAACCAACGCGGTTTCGGATTAGTTGGTCGGCCTAGGGGAATAGACTTTCAGCAATGGATGAGAACGAATTCGAGGACTACGACAGAGAGGCCGAACTGGCCCTTTATCGCGAGTATCGCGACGTCGTGGGAACCTTCAAATATGTAATTGAGACTGAGCGCCGTTTTTACTTGGCCAATGAGGTCGAGATGCAGCGGATTGATACGGTCAACGACTTTTATTTTGAACTGAACATGAAGGATGTTTGGGTTTGGGACATCTACCGCACCGATAGATTCGTGCAGAGCGTTCGAGTGTTGACCTTCAAGGATGTCAATGTTGAAGAGTTAACTGGGGCCAGCTTCAACCTGCCTAAGGAATTCGCAGTCGGCGAGTAGCTACTTCTCCACAGATTCAGCCAACGCATCGAAGATTGGCAACAGTCATTAGATGCTATCTGCATGGCGCAAAATCAAATTGTTGGAAAATACGGTGAAGACCTTGCTGAGCAGTACCTTCGTGATCGCGGCTACCAAATTGTTGACCGAAACTGGCGTTGTGCTTCAGGTGAGATTGATTTAGTAGCCAGTCATCATGGGCGATACATATTTGTAGAGGTCAAAACTAGAAATGGATCAGGATTTGGCCACCCGTTCGAGGCAATTACGGCGCAAAAAGTTGCAAGGATGCGAAGGTTGGTATCGCAGTGGTGTCTCGCAAATCAAAAATCCGGCGTCGACGTGCGACTTGATGCAATTGCTGTTCTTATCAGTGGCGGACGAGTAGCCGTTGAGCACCTCAAGCAGGTTTTTTGATGCCCGGCAAAAAAATGTTGGCCAAGGCCTATGCCATCAGTTTGATGGGCCTGGCCGGAACTGTTGTAGAGGTTGAGTCAGAGATTTCCAGCACACTGCCGGGATTCATCTTGGTTGGTCTTCCGGACGCCTCACTAAGTGAGGCAAAGGATCGGGTCAGGGCTGCGATTCAAAACTCCAGTTTGAAAATGCCAGATCGCAGGGTCACCGTCAATCTGTCTCCCGCGTCGGTGCGGAAACAGGGTTCTAGCTTTGACCTAGCAATTGCCGTGAGCGTGATGGCTGCGGCCGGGAGCCTTAGGGCCGACTCAGTTTCCCAGTGGATTCACATAGGTGAGCTTGGGTTGGATGGTTCGGTACGTCGAGTAGCGGGTATCCTTCCGGCGTTGCTGGTTGCGAAGGCTGCGGGAATTGAAAATGCAGTTGTGCCATCTTCCAACTTTGCCGAGGCGAGCCTGGTTGATGGCATGAACATAGTTCCGGTGGATCATTTTCTGCAGGTAGCGCAGATGCACGGTTCCATAGCTGTTGGTGATGTTGATGCAATTCCCAAAATGTTGCCTAGAACCCCTGAGCAAAGTGACGAATTGAAAGACCCAAATAATTTTGTGAATCTAGACATTGCGGATGTGCTTGGGCAGGAAGAAGCCATTGAAGCCCTGGTTGTGGCTGCAGCCGGGGGTCATCACCTGTTGATGGTTGGCCCACCGGGTGCGGGAAAAACCATGATGGCTGAGCGGCTGCCTAGTCTTTTGCCGGACCTGAAACTAGATCAGGCATTAGAGACAACCGCAGTGGTTTCTATTGCTGGCAATCGAAGAATTTCCGAAGGTTCGCTACTATTTCGTCCGCCGTTCGAGGCCCCGCATCACACAGCATCGGTTTCGTCGTTGGTAGGCGGCGGCCTTGGCATGCCAAGACCCGGTGTTATTTCTCTGGCAAATCATGGTGTCCTGTTTTTAGATGAAGCTCCCGAATTTCAAAAACCGGTACTGGAAGCTTTGCGGCAGCCACTTGAATCGGGTGAGGTGGTAATAAATCGTTCCGCCGGTACAGCAAAGTTTCCGGCTAGGTTCCAACTCGTCTTGGCGGCTAATCCTTGCCCCTGTGGGTACGCAATTGGATCAGGAAAATCCTGCCGTTGTTCCGAGCAGCAGCGACAAAAGTATCTTGCTAAATTGTCTGGCCCGCTATTAGATCGCGTAGATATTCGACTCCAAATTGAATCGGTTAGCCCAGCACAAATGGCAATTGCGCGAAACAAGGCCAGTGGTGCAACCACCGGGTCGCGACAACTGCGCGATTGCGTGGCGATTGCTCGCCAGCGCGCAGAAGCACGGCTTGCAGGCACACCGTGGCGAACTAACTCTCAGGTTCCTGGTTCGTACCTTCGTAAACACTTTCCTTTATCTACATCTGTCAGCGAAAGGCTAGAGAAGGCATTGGATCATGGCCGAATAAGTATGCGCGGCTACGATCGTTGCCTTCGAGTGGCTTGGTCAGTAGCCGATTTGGCGGGGCGTGATTTACCGAATGAGTTCGACATCGCAAAAGCAATTTTCCTTCGGGGCAGTGATGATCTGGCAGGAGTGAACAATGGCTGAATTAAGAATATCTGAGCAAGAGTTGCATGCTTTGCTTCCTAACGTTGTTGAAGATGAATTAGAGGATAAGTTTTCGCGAAGTGCCTGGAGCGTGATTTGTGAGCCGGGTGACGGATTTGCTGGTTTTTTGATTTCCATGATGGGAGCTTCGGCAGCTTTGGAAGCCGAGATTAATGGGCTCTCTAGTAAGCAACTTAAGCAGAATCTAATTTCGCTCGGCTTTGCTCCGGATAATTTAGATTCGTTTGGTGTCTTTGAGAAATTACATGCTGAGGCACGGGAGCGGTGGCGTCCAAGGTTGAATCTGGAACTAATTCGAACTGCACTATTCAAAATCACTAAAGTAGGTGGTTTTGTGATGACTCCGTCGGACCCGGACTGGCCGGAGCAATTAGGTGATTTAGAAAACCATGCTCCGTTTGCACTTTGGGTTAGGGGCAGTGGCGCGGCACTTCGCAAACTCGAACATTCAATTTCAATCGTTGGATCACGAGGCGCCACAAAATATGGTGAATTTGCAACTGACTCAATGGTGTCAGCACTGGTGCCAAAGGGGTTCTCAATAGTTTCCGGCGGAGCCTACGGAATCGATGGAATGGCTCATCGATCCACGCTTGCGCTAAAAGGCAACACCGTTGCGGTAATGGCTGGCGGGCTCGACCGGTTCTATCCAACGGGAAACAGCGATCTGCTGAGGCGAATCTCGCAGACCGGTGCGGTAATTAGCGAGGTTCCGCCCGGCACGGTACCTAGCAAATGGAGATTCTTACAAAGAAATAGATTAATTTCGGCTCTAGGGCAAAGTACCTTGGTGATTGAAGCCAACTGGCGATCAGGGGCACTAAACACAGTGTCGCATTCCGAACGATTAGAGCGACCGATTTACGCCGTGCCTGGCCCAATAACCTCACCCAAGTCGGCCGGCACGAATAAATTGATTGCCGAAGAACGCGCCAAATTGGTAGTTGACGGTGATGACCTACTTGAGCGATTGGGTGAGACGATTCGAATCACCAGCCAATCGGAACTTGACGGGCTGGGTGCAATCGAAAAACGAGTTTTTGACGCAATTGGTTTTGACGTCTTGGAAATCGCAGAGATTTGCAGTTCAGCAGGCCTCACTCGAGACGAAGCCAGATTTGGGCTTTCCAGTTTGGAATTAGATGGTTTGGTGCTGAGGCGTGCCAACACCTGGACCAAAAGCCAAACTAAAGTTTGATATGTGAGCACAAGTTTTGCAGAGGCGATTGTTGGGTTCGAAACGCACCTAGACGCCGGTCGCGGATACTCGGCAAACACTGTGAAGGCTTACCTAATCGATGTGCAAGACCTTGCCGCTTATCTTGAGAAACAGAAGCTTTCCAATCTTGAGGATCTTGAGTTGGAACATATCCGGGATTGGCTTTGGCAAGTCACCCAAAAGGGCGCCACAAAGGCAACCGTTGCAAGAAAGAGTGCGGCAGTCCGGTCTTTTACCGCATGGGCCCTAAAGAGTGGATTAACTAATTCTGACCCAGGCTTGCGACTGCGGTCTCCGAAGGCTAGCCGCACGCTACCTAAGGTGGTCTCGCGTGAGAGCCTTGCCTTGGTTTTTGATGTCCTTCAAGAAAAAGCCACCGCGGACAATCCGCAAGGGGTGCGGGATCTGCTTGCAGTTGAACTTCTTTACGCCAGCGGCGCGCGTGTGAGCGAACTAGTTGGATTAGATCTGGAAAGTATCGACTACAGCCGGAACATAATGCGTGTGATGGGCAAGGGGGCAAAGCAACGAATGATTCCTTTTGGCCAGCCTGCACGAGATGCTCTGGATACCTGGATTCGAATCTCTCGGCCAATGCTGGCGAATGAAAAGAGTGGCCGAGCTCTGATTCTCAATTCGCGCGGCCAAAGAATCGGTGTGCGTCAGATTTACAGTTTGGTTGCGAATATCTTGGAAGCTACGCCAACCGGTTCCGCAGGCCCCCACTCTCTGAGGCACAGCGCGGCTACTCACTTACTGGATGGCGGTGCGGACTTGAGGGCCGTTCAGGAATTGCTTGGCCACGCGAGCCTGGGAACAACCCAGATTTACACCCATGTTTCGATTGAGCGGCTTCGCGATGGTTACAAAAATGCCCACCCTAGGGCCTAGGCAGTAGCCTGCTTGGGTTGAGGCCTCCGATAAAAATCAGCGGCGAGAGATAAGCCCCAGCACTTCTAAGTGAAAAATGCATACACTGAGCTCCCGGGCAGTGGTTCAAATAACTAACGCCGCCCTGGCAAACCTGTGCCACCGCTTGACCAGCAAAAACTCTCTTGCCGCGAGCAAGATCCGTGCAGACCGGCTCAAATTCCGTCAGGTAGCCACCATCGTGCAACAGGGATAACAAGGGCCGATTTGCCACTCGGCCAGAAAACCAAACCTGCCCGTCCGCGGGCGCCAGTACTGCTTGCCCATCTGAGACCAGATAGTCAACCCCACGATGGCCGGCTGAGTAGTCGCTATTGGGCTGACGATACTGATTTACCAAGCGGATCGGTGCTTCAAGTGGGGGATTCCAGATGCCGACCGGTAGCTGATTTGCCGCCAGAGCTGAGGCCTGGACCCAGACAATCAACCCGATAGCCATCAGGCTGATTAGGGTCGTACTTCGCCGTAAATTTCGCATGGCATTAGGTTGATGTATTGCATTCGGGGCCAGTTAAACATTGGAAAAACGGTGGATAACCCCGATATCCCGCTGCTAGACTGTCAGATAGCGGCAAGCTCGCGAAATCCCCAATTCTGAGGCCTTCAAAAGCATGCCGACTTCGCGTGTCGAATCAGATTTACCTTTCACTCAGTCCAAAGCAATTTGGCGAAAGGGATCCGGCACTAGGTGTGTCAATCAACCGATTGAAACAGTAAAACTGAGTGGCGCCTTCGCGCGCCAAAAAGGAGACACTGCTCATGGCAGTAGTAACAATCCGCCAGCTGCTTGACAGCGGCGTGCACTTCGGGCACCAGACCCGTCGTTGGAACCCAAAGATGCGTCGTTTCATTCTGACCGACCGTTCAGGCATCTACATCATTGACCTTCAGCAGTCACTTGCTTTGATCGACAAAGCGTATGACTTCGTAAAGGAGACTGTTGCTCACGGCGGCAGCATCCTTTTTGTTGGTACCAAGAAGCAGGCTCAGGAGTCAATCGCGACTGAAGCACTTCGAGTAGGTCAGCCATACATTAACCAGCGCTGGTTGGGTGGTCTATTGACCAACTTCCAGACAATCCAGAAGCGTCTTTCACGCCTAAAGGAACTAGAAGTTATGGATTTCACCGGTAAGACCAAGACTGGTCTAACCAAGAAGGAACTTCTTATTCTTCGCCGTGAAAAAGACAAGCTAGAGAAGGCACTGGGCGGTATCCGCAACATCACCAAGACTCCATCAGCGATCTGGGTTGTAGACACCAACAAGGAGCACCTAGCAATTACCGAAGCTAAGAAGCTTGGTATTCCCGTAATCGGTATCTTGGACACCAACTGTGACCCAGATGAAGTAACTATCGGTATTCCTGGAAACGACGACGCTATTCGTTCAGTTCAGCTGCTAACCCGCGTTATCGCAGATGCAGTTGCTGAAGGTCTGATTGCACGTCACTCCAAGCCAGAAGCGGCAGCTGAGCCTCTAGCTGAGTGGGAGCGCGAGCTTCTCGAGCAGGGCAGTGCTACTGGTGAAACCAGTGCAGCAGCGGAAACCGCACCAGCAGCAGAGGCTGCAGTAGAGGAAGCAAAGTAAACATGGCAAACTACACAGCTCAAGATGTAAAGGCCCTGCGCGAGCGCAGCGGCGCTGGAATGATGGACTGCAAGTCAGCCCTTGATGAGGCTGATGGCAACCTAGACAAGGCGATGGAAGTTCTTCGCCTAAAGGGACTAAAGGGTGTTACCAAGCGCGAAGGCCGCACAACCAGCAACGGTTTGATCGTGGCTCGCGTAAACGGTGGCACTGGTTACCTAATCGAACTTGCTTGTGAGACTGACTTCGTGGCTAAGGCTGCAAAGTTTATTGAGCTTGCTGACAAGGTTGCCGATGCAATCGCAGCAGCGGGCGCCACCACACTAGAGGCGGCTCTTGCAGCTGACCTAGGTGGCAAGAGCGTTCAGGATGCAATCAACGACGAAGCGGCAATCATGGGTGAAAAGGTTGAACTCCGCAAGGTTGGTTCACTAAAGGACGCAGCTGTTGACGCTTACATGCACCGCACCAGCAAGGACCTACCACCGCAGGTTGGTGTTTTGGTTGCTTACTCTGGTTCCGATGCAGAAACCGCTCACGACGTTGCTGTGCACATTGCAGCATTCTCACCAAGCGTTCTAAAGCGCGAAGATGTGGATGCAGACGTTGTTGCAACTGAGCGTCGAATTGCAGAAGAGACCGCGCGCAACGAAGGCAAGCCAGAGGCTGCGCTTTCAAAGATCGTTGAGGGTCGCGTGACCGGCTTCTTCAAAGAGAACGTGTTGCTGGAGCAGGACTTCGCGAAGGACACCAAGCAGACCGTGTCTAAGGTGCTTGAGAACGCAGGCGTGACAGTTTCAGGTTTCCTACGCTTCCGCGTGGGGGCCTAAGCTCAAATTTGAGAAAGGCTCGGCCGTTTTCGGCCGGGCCTTTTTTGCTGCCACGCCTAGGATAGAAGCAGTGTCCAGGGACTATTCAGGAGGATCCAAGTGCCACAAAAAAAGCGCCGTGTATTGCTAAAACTTTCGGGTGAAGCATTCGGTGGAGGCACCCTGGGTGTCAATCCTGACATCGTTGCCGAAATGGCGAAAGAAATTGCCGAGGGCGCAAAACACGCAGAGGTCGCTATCGTTGTGGGCGGCGGAAACTTCTTTAGAGGTGCCGAACTCTCACAGCGCGGCATGGAGCGATCACGCGCCGACTACATGGGTATGTTGGGCACCGTTATGAATGCGCTAGCCCTTCAAGACTTTTTGGAGCAAGCAGGTGTTGACGTTCGTGTGCAGTCAGCAATCACTATGTCGCAGGTAACGGAGACCTACATTCCTTTGCGCGCGATTCGTCACCTTGAAAAGGGACGTGTCGTAATTTTTGGAGCCGGTGCCGGTTTGCCTTATTTCTCAACCGATACAGTCTCGGCCCAGCGTGCTCTGGAAATAAAAGCCGACGAGGTCCTTGTTGCGAAAAACGGGGTAGATGGTGTTTACACCGCAGATCCTAAGAAAGATCCAACAGCGACGAAGTTGGAAACAATAACTTATCAGGATGCACTGATTCAAGGCCTAAAAGTGGTGGACTCAACAGCTTTCAGCCTATGCATGGACAACAAGATGCCTATGCGCGTCTTTGGCATGCAGGGCAAGGGTAACATCACCGATGCCATAAAGGGAAAGAAAATCGGTACCTTCGTTACCGCCTAAATTTTTTAGCAAACAGGAGAACAAGAATGATTTCAGGAATTATTGCGACCGCTGAAGAGAAGATGGCAAAGGCAGTTGAGTCTGCTAAGGAAGATTTTGCAGGTGTCCGCACCGGCCGTGCTAATCCTCAGCTATTTCAGAAAGTCATGGTTGATTACTATGGCACCCCAACTCCGCTTGGACAGTTGGGTCAACTAGCAAACCCTGAAGCACGCACGATAGTGATTACCCCTTATGACAAAGGTGCGTTGAAGGCCATCGAGGCGGCATTGCGCGATATGCCGAATTTGGATGCAAACCCACAAAATGACGGAAACCTAATTCGGGTAACCTTGCCGGACCTCACCGAAGAACGTCGTAAAGAGTATGTAAAACTCGTCAAGGCCAAAGCAGAGGATCACCGAGTTGTGGTGCGCAATTTGCGTCGCAAGGGAAACGATGATTTGGCTGCTCTGAAAAAAGATGGCGAGGCGGGCGATGACGACATTGCGCGCGCAGAAAAAGAGCTGGACGCCTTAACTAAGTCACACGTTGATGCAATTGACGAAGCGCTGAAGCGCAAAGAAGCAGAACTACTAGAGGTTTAATTGTCAACACCAGTAACCGGCGGGCGCAGTCTTTCTAAGTCTGTTGCCGTTGGGATTCTGCTCGGAGTAGTTTTTCTGCTGTCGGTTCTTATTTATAAAGAATTGTTTATGGTTTTGGCCGCAGCCGCAGCTGGTGCTGGCGCGTGGGAACTTTCCTCGGCATTGAGGCTCAAGGGCTGGTACGTACCAAGAGTGCCTGCGGTGGTTGGCTCGGTGCTAATCATGCCTGCAGCCTTTTATGGTGGAGCAGAATTACAGTGGCTCGTGTCGCTAAGCATCGTTGCAGCCTTGATTCTGTGGCGCACCGTGCATTTGCTTTGGGAAGCACGCGAAGCGCCAAGGCAGGCGATTGCGCACACATTGCGAGACTTTGCCGCCGCAGCCTTTGTGGTGATTTATCTACCTCTCATGACCAGCTTCACCATGTTGCTGTTGCGCAGACCGGATGGAGCGGAATGGATTATCACCTTCGTGGTGACCGTTTCTCTAATCGATACCGCCGGATACCTGGTGGGTAGAAAGTTAGGCCGCCACAAGCTAGCGCCCGGAGTTAGCCCAAAGAAAACCTGGGAGGGGCTAGTCGCATCAATTTCGGCCGGTGTAATTTCTGCCGTGGTATTCACTCAGATTTTCTGGGGCTTTGATTGGTGGCTTGGTCTAGTTCTCGCCGCAGTGCTATTACTAGCAGCTGTGTTCGGCGATCTAGCTGAGTCTCTGATTAAGCGAGACCTTGGCGTAAAAGACATGAGCAGCCTGCTGCCTGGCCATGGCGGCATCATGGATCGGCTAGATTCAATTTTGCCCTCGGCTTTGATCACCTACCTTTTCGCGCAAATCTTTCTGCCGCTTTAGACTTAGCCCGTGAGTTATTCCTTTCCGGCGGCTGCCCCAAATCAGCCTGGCTATGACAAAAATCAAGTCGACAGCTTTATTAATCACGCAAGGGCTCAGTATTCTGATCCGTCCCTAGAGGTAGTCACTTCAAATCAGCTGAGAAATACCGAATTTGATTTAGTTCACGGCGGATATGACATAACCTCTGTTGACACTGCGATGGATCGTCTTGAGGACGCATTTTCAGCAAGAGAAATTCAGCGACAGAAACAACAGCGTGGTGATGGAGCTGTACAAGACCGGCTTGAGCGTGTCAAAGAAATCGTGGTTGGTCGAATCTTGAGGCCGAAACGAAAGAGATTTTCAAACGTAGGGTATTTGCTTCGTGGTTACGATCGCAAGCAGGTTGATGCCCTATGTGAGCAAGTTTCAGCGCACTTGGCTTCAGGTACTCCACTGCAACTAAATACTGTGCGTAGGGCAATCTTTAAGGCTAAACGCGGCGGATATGTTGAGAGCCAGGTAGATGCCTTCATTGATCGGGTTGTCGAGATTTTGCAGATTGAGAAAAATCGCTAAGCACCGTCTAGTTGCACTTTCATTAATCTTTGCGAGTGCCAGCGCTAGCCTTGCCTTTATCGACACGGCTTTAGCGGCAACCGATACAACCGCCATTGCAGCGGTAGAAAAACTCCAGGTCAAGGGCAAGGCGCCCAAGACTGGTTACGAACGCAGCCTGTTCAGCGACGGCTGGGGAGACATAGGGTCTTGCGACGCCCGGAATTTTATTCTTCGACGTGATTTGAAGTCAGTCACTTTACGAGATTCCTGCAAGGTTGACACCGGAACTCTTAAGGATCCGTACACCGGCAAAATTATCAGATTCAAATATGGAGTGGGAACTTCTAGTTCTGTGCAGATTGACCACGTGGTTGCACTAAGTGATGCCTGGCAAAAGGGCGCGCAGCAACTTAGCGTCGCCAAGCGGTACGCGTTCTACAACGACCCGCTGAACCTGCTTGCCGTAGATGGACCAACCAACGCCATTAAAGGGGACAGCGATGCATCCGCCTGGCTACCGCCAAACAAGGGGTATCGGTGTCCGTACATCGCTCGGCAAGTTGCCGTCAAACTTAAATACAAGATTTGGGTGATTGAGGCGGAAAAAGCGGCCATGAAAAGGGTCCTGAGTGCTTGTCCGAGCCAAAAGTTGCCAATTCGCTAGCTATGGCGCATCAATCTAGCCCAAGGTAAACTGGAGTTTTGCGGGCGATTTCTAGCCCGATATGAAGGGCAGTTATGGGTAGATACGAGGCAGAAAGAACCACTCTTTCGCACCGGCTAGCCGGCGGCATCGACCAAGCCCTCGCTAAGACACCCTTTACCAGGCCCAAATTGCCGCGTCTGAAGCGCCATGCAACCAGGCCAATGTGGGGGTTTATTTTCTCCGTGGGATTCCTGTTGGTGAGTATCGTAGATCCATACTCCGGCACCATGGCAAGTGCAAGCACTATGCAGGTATATGACTACGAGGGTGGGTCCCCGGAGCAGACCTACGGCTATGCAAGTACCCAAAAAATCTCATACTCTCGAGGTGGATTTAACATCGTGACCGGTGATGATGCCGCGGCTATGTTTGTTGAGGCGGCCGGTGCCCCTGAATCCGGTACAGCAAAGGCCTATGCGCTGGAGTTGCTGATGTCAATGAAATACGGCGACGACCAGTATTCATGCCTGGTCAAGTTGTGGGAACGTGAGTCAAACTGGCGTCACACAGCTCGAAATAAATCTTCTGGCGCCTACGGTATTCCTCAGTCTCTTCCTGCTACAAAGATGGCTACCGAGGGGCCCGATTACCTTACCAACCCTGAGACTCAAATTCGCTGGGGTGTGAAATACATCAAGGGTCGCTACGGTTCGCCGTGCGGAGCCTTGGCTCACTCCGACAAACTTGGCTGGTACTAATGCCGCGAAACAATCGCGCAAAACGCACCAAGCGATCAGCAGAGCCTGAAGAACTTGATTTATCTTCACTGAGAATGGGAATTCGCAGGACGGAGATTAAGCGTGGGGTGGAGTACACGACTCAAACCAGCATCGGTGCGAATGCGGAAGAAGACAAATCGTGGATTTGTCCAAATTGCAATTTGCAAATTTCAAAGGGACTCAGTCACATTGTTGCCTGGGATTCGGTGCGCGGCGTTGAAACTCGCAGGCATTTTCACAACGCCTGTTGGAAATCCTTTCAAGGGCAACTGCTTTGAGCGCAGAAATCTCGATTAGGTCCAGTGTTGAGCTTCCGGTGCAGCGCGAGGCCATTGATTTGCATACTGCTGATGGACTGAAACTAGTTGGTGAACTGGCAACACCAATTGGAAAACCACCGGTTGCAACACTGATTACCCTGCATCCCTTGCCTACACATGGTGGTTTCATGGACTCGCATATTTTGCGCAAGGCCTCTAATCGATTGCCTGAGTTAGCCGAGATTGCCGTATTGCGATTCAACACCCGTGGCACGGAATCACCCCACGGAAAAAGCCAGGGAAGCTTTGGCGAAGGGGTAACTGAACAACACGACGTTGAAGCAGCTATTGAATTCGCAAAATCAAGAAACTTACCGAACCTATGGCTGGTGGGCTGGTCATTTGGAACCGAACTGGCTCTTAAGTACGGGCACGATAAAGATATCGTCGGCGCAATTTTGCTGTCACCTCCGCTTCACCGAGCAAATGATGATGATTTAGATCAGTGGGCGGGAAATCATCGAAATCTTATCGCGCTGGTTCCGGAGCATGACGACTACCTGCGACCTGACCAGGCCAGAGAGCGTTTCTCGAGAATCCCGCACATCGACATAGTTGGCGTTGATGGCGCCAAACACCTTTGGGTAGGCGAGAACGCAACCAAACGAGTTCTCGATGAAATTGTGCTGCGGGTGAATCCAAGTCGTTATCCGCTTCCGGATAGTTGGACTCCGGCTTCTGCCTAGAAAGTCGTTAGCGCTGTTCTTGGTACGGAACCAGCACTTGGCGAATGATCAGGATTATTGAAGCGGCAATCGGAATCGCCACCAAGGCGCCAAGAACACCTAGCAATGCGCCACCGGCAAGGGCGGCAACAACTACAACTGCCCCTGGAACCTCTACCGCTCGGCTCATGATTCTTGGGGTAATCACGTATGCCTCAATCTGCATGTAAATCACATAGACGACGGCAACTATCAGGGCGGTCGTCGGCGAGACGCTA
This sequence comes from Rhodoluna lacicola, assembly GCF_000699505.1. Classification (NCBI taxonomy): domain Bacteria; kingdom Bacillati; phylum Actinomycetota; class Actinomycetes; order Micrococcales; family Microbacteriaceae; genus Rhodoluna; species Rhodoluna lacicola. The sequence continues at coordinate 538,069 of NZ_CP007490.1, forward strand.
AGGGCAACCAGCGAGGCGATGATTGCGGAAGTAACTGAACCCACCAAAGGAATTAGGGCTAGCAAAAAAGCAATAAATGAAATTACTAAAGCGTATGGAACGCCGGTAACCGTCAGCAGGATGAAAACCAGCAGCGATTGAATTACACCGATAGTCACTTGGCTCATAACGTATCGACCCACCGAGCTGGCTATTTGCTCTGCAATGTCTGAGAACTTATCGCGTTTTGATGCGGCTACCAAGTTGTAGAGCCAGTTCTTGAAACTTTTCATCGAAGCCATGAAGTACAGGCTCAGAATTATGACGATTAGGGCTCCAAAGAAACCGTTGAAGATTGATAATCCAACTTGAACAACACCACCAAGCATCTTTGGCCAGTTACTGGAGTCACCAAGGTAAGCTCCAGCATTGCTAAGAGCATCTGAAATTGCGCCACCCAGCTGAGAGTCAAGTTTCACAATGAAAGGAATTTGGTTTACGCCGGTCAAGAAAGCAGGTGCAGTTTTGATGAAATTTGCGGTTTGCGATGCCAGGGTAGGGAATACCGCGGCCACTAGAAATGAAATCACTCCAAGTAGTGAAACCATCACGATCAATATCGCGTATCGCCGGCGAATACCAAGACTCGAAATTTTCGTTACTACCGGCTCTAGTCCTAGAGCGATAAAGATTGATGCTGCAACATAGGTGATGATGTTTGCCAGGGTAGTGACCGCACCGCCAATCACAAGTGCAGTAAGCACGCCTAACCCACCCAGAAGACCTATCTGGAAGGAGTTTGAGATTTTTGTGTTCCCCTGCATGACTACCAACCTATCGGCTATTGGTTAAGCGTTACTGCTTATGTTGCTGGTTGTGCCCTGAAGTACGTTGCGCAAGTTTCGAAGGTAAACCTCCACGGATTCGCGCTCTGCCTTTATTCGATCTAGTTCTGCCTTGGCTTTGTTGATCTGCGCTTCTAGTTCTTGACTAGATTTGACAGCGACAGATCGTGCCTCGGCCTCGGCCGCCGCAATAATCGCATCCGCTTTCTTGCGAGCGGCATCAGTGGTCTGCTGATTGATGGAAATCGCCGCCGCTTCAAGAGTTTCAGCCTCGAGACGAGCAGCATTAGCGCGAGTCAGTGCTGAAGAAAGTTGGGCGTTGGCATCATCAAGGTAGCGCTGGGTTGCTGCCACAGCTTCTTGGTGCTTGCGTAGGTATTCTGCCTCTGCCTCTTGACGACGAGCGGTTAGTTCCAGTTCCAGATCAATGCGCGCTTGCTCAGTTAGCAGGGACGAGGCCATTTCAAAATCAAGATTGCGGGTATTGTCTCTGAATGCCAGCAGTTTGCGCTCGGCTAGGTCGCGCTCGACGGCTGCTTTTTGAGCTTCGATTTCACGCTTGGCGGTAGCCTTCATTCTCGCCACCTCGGTTGAGATTGCGCCTCGGATTGAACCGGCCTCACGTATCGACTCTTCTTTTAGGCGAGTAGCCTCTGAGCGTGCTTGAGAAAGCATGTCGTCATAGTCGCTTCTTGCCGCAATCAAGATTCGATCGGATCGGCGTTGAGCCTCGGCAACTAGGGAGTCGTAGTATCCCTTGGCCTCTCCTCGGAGGTTATCGATTTCCTCGTGGAGGGCCTTTTTTTGCCGTTCAATCTCCCTTTGGGCGTCTTGGATCAGGTTTTGCGCCTGGTCTTCGGCCGTGCTCAAGATAAGGGCTGCTCGAGCCCCTACTCCCGAATATGTGGGATCGGCGGTCTCGGCGAGGGTGGCTTTGGCTTCGTCTAGGGCTTTTGTGGCTTCCTTGAGCTCAAGAGCTAACTGGGAGTTCTGGGCCGATAGCTGCATTAACTCCTTGCGCAGGTCCAAAATGGCGTCATCAACCAAGCCGCGTTCGTAGCCACGCATGACTACGGGGAATTGGGTCTCTTCGCCAGACAAAAGTTGGGCTCCTAGGCACTTGGTTAGAATAGTAAGGGCAATCCTGCCCGTGCCAAGTTTACCCTGATTGGATGTAGCATGCGCTTTCTGATTGCAGCCGCGCTATTCGTGGTCTCGGTATTTACTCTGCTTTTTGGCCTTGCCGAGCGCACAATTTGGGCCCCTCCGGCAAACTTCACTGAATCCATCGAAATCAAGAGCTCAAAACCCCTGGCAATCGTTCCAGCGGAAACTCTGGCAAAGCACCCAGGAAACCCTTTTGTTCAAGCACGGGGATCAAAGCCTATTTTCATAGCCTCCGGCCGCGAATCTGACATTCGAGCATGGGTTGGAGTTTCAGAATACGAAACCATCCAATTCGCTGAAAAAGGCAAAAAACTTGAGAATGTTTCAAGTTTGGGGGCGAAAAACCTTGAGAACCCAATTGGATCCGATTTGTGGCGATCAGAAACTAAAGCCAACTCATTTGGCTCACTGCAAATCTCTCGCTCTGAAGAAGGTGCAGCCCTAATCGCGAGCGACGGCGTGAAGCCCCTTCCGAGCGAAATTGCAATCGTTTGGCCAATTGCCCACGATTTGACTCGATCAAATGTCTTATTGATTGCAGGCTCCGTTTTATTGGCCGCTGCTTTTGTGATGAATTATTTGGCATACAGGCACATGCGGAAGTCGCGCGGCCCTAGGCGTCGCACCCCAACGCCGCCAAAACCGCCGCGTTACAAGGTAAAGCGCAACAAGGCTAATGCTCCTGTGCGGGGTCGCAGATCGGCTAGACGCGCATTTATCTCAATTCCGTTGGCTATTTCTTTGCTTTCCTTCGGTGCGGGCTGTTCTAGCCCTACTCAAGTCGCACCTAGCCCTTCACCCTCTATAAGCGCAATCGACGTTCCACCCGTGGCCTTGAACGACGATCAGGTTGACAAGATTCTTTTGGATGTCGAAAAGATTGCCGCGGATGCAGACTTGGTGAACGACAAGAAAATTTTGGTTTCAAGGTTTGCAGGCCCCGCCCTCGCACAGCGTTCAGCCAACTATATTTTGCGAACTAGATCAGCAAGCGTTGCGAAATTGCCGAAGATCGTGTCAAAACCAATCACCTTCAGTCTTCCTGCTGCCACCGATACATGGCCGCGCAGTCTGATGGTTGTGACCGATGAGGCCGGTGACGAAGCGTTGCCTCAAATTCTGGTATTTGAGCAGGCCACACCGCGAAGCAAATACATGCTTTGGTACAACATTCGCCTAATGCCCGGGGCCAAGATTCCAGAGGTACCGGCGAGCGAGAATGGTGCAATCCCAGTAGACATCAAATCTCTCTTTTTGAAATTAGCTCCGGAGGACATTGCGTCAGCCTATGGTGACGTTCTGAACAGAGGGGCATCGAGTCTCAGTTACGGATTATTTGACCTCGCCAAAGACGAGTTCTTCAAGCAGGTTTCGGAAAGTCAAAAAAGCCAGGTGGCAAATTTGAAGACTGGAACTATAAAGTTCACGCACACGCTGGGCAACAAAAACGTAATTTCTCTTTCAACCACGAAAGCGGGGGCATTGGTAGCTGTGTACATGACTGACACTTACATCATCAAGCCCAAGAAGCGCGGCTCTGCAGTTGCAGTTTCTGGACAGGAGAAGGTTCTGTTAGGCGCTGACGGTTCGACTCGTGGTGTGCGAAGCGTCTACGGAGATATGATGTTGTTCTACGTTCCTGCGCTGAGTGACACCGCTGGAATTCGACTGTTGGGTGTGACTCAGGGTCTAGTCAGCGTAAGGAGCCTATAGTGCCTGACTTCATGTCAAGAGCAAGCCTGGCAGGCGCGGTTGATCTATCAGGCCTTAAGAAGGCAGATCCAATTGCTAAGTCAGCAACCGCCAATCCGGCTGCACCAGTTTCTGCAATCAAGGTTCCTGACGTCACTGCGCAGGGCACCGAGGCAAATCTAAAAAACTTCGTGACCATTTCTGGCACGGTTCCAGTGCTGATCGATTTTTTTGCCGCCGACCTTGAGTCGAGCCAGCAGCTCAGCGAGAAGCTCCTTGCCTTGGTAAGAAAACTTGGCGGCAAAATGTTTTTGCTACGAGTGGACACCCAGGCGTCGCTCAGTGTTGCGCAGGCGTTTGGCGTGAAAGAAGTGCCGAGCGTGGTTGCCTTAATTAAGGGGCAGCCGATTCCGCTTTTTGAAGGCGATCAAACCGCGGACACAATTCAAACCGTGCTGACCAGGTTGCTTCAGGTGGCTGAGGAAAACGGCGTAAATGGCTTGCTTGAAGTGTCTACCGAATTCACCGAAGAGCAAGTTCAAGAGTTACCGCCGAAGCACAAAGCCGCCTACGACGCAATTGATGCCGGTGATTATGAGTCCGCCATTGCTCACTATGAATCGGCTTTGAACGAGAATCCTGCTGATGCGATGGCTGTTGCAGGATTGGCTCAATCGAAATTGTTGCTTCGCACCAAGGGGATTGACTTTGAGGCAGTGCTGGCTAGCTCCCCAACTGACTTTGATGCAACCGTTCTAAAAGCCGATGCCTGCGTTGCCGTTGGGCACCCAGCCGAGGGATACCAGACCATCCTCACTCGCTTCGCTGTCGCAGATAAAGATGAGCGTGAAAAACTACGAAAGCACTTGCTTGAGCTTTTTGCTGTTTCTCCGCCGGATGCCCCTGAGTTAGCGGCAGCACGCCGGTCATTAGCAGCCTTGTTGTACTAGGGGTTAGATTGCTGGCTTGAACCAGACAGCACCAAGCGGCGGAACAGAAATCACCGCTGAATGAGGTTGACCGTGGCTACCTGCATCATTGGCTTTGATTGCCCCAAAGTTTCCCACGCCGGAGCCACCAAACTCAATGGCATCGGTGTTTAGGATTTCAGTCCAGGTGCCACTCTTAGGCAAGCCAAGCCTAAAGTTGTGGTGCGGGTGGCCAGCGAAGTTAATCACTACTGCGATTGGGTTATCGTTTTCATCGAAACGCAGGAAACTCAGCACGTTATCATCTGCGTTGCCGCCATCGATCCAAACGAATCCGCGGTGTTCGTGATCGAGTTGCCACATTGATGCATTTTCAACGTAAAGCTTGTTGAGCATCGAAACTAAAGATTGCAAACCACGGTGACTTGGTTGATCAAGAATCCACCACTCGAGACCACGTTCCTGAGACCACTCCGATTGCTGGCCGAACTCGGAGCCCATAAATAAAAGCTGCTTGCCGGGATGAGACCACATGAATGCCAAGTAGGCACGAACGTTGGCTAATTGTTGCCAACGGTCACCAGGCATCTTGGCCAGAAGTGAACCCTTGCCATGCACAACCTCATCGTGACTTATCGGGAGAATGAATTTTTCGTCGTAGGCATAAAGCATCGAAAAGGTCAGCTCGCCATGATGGTACTTGCGATATGCAGGATCCTTCTCGATGTATTGCAGGGTGTCATTCATCCAACCCATGTTCCATTTGAAGCCGAATCCCAGGCCACCGCCATCGGTTGGTGCGCTCACGCCACCCCAGCTGGTTGATTCCTCGGCGATCATCATGATTCCGGGGTTACGTCTGTAGGCGGTGGCGTTAACCTCTTGCATGAACGCGATTGCATCAAGGTTCTCGCGGCCCCCGTATTGGTTTGGAAGCCAGTCATCACCCTCGCGAGAGTAATCCAGATAGAGCATCGACGCGACCGCATCAACTCGCAAGGCGTCGACATGGAATTCTTCGAGCCAGTAGAGGGCATTGGCCACCAAAAAATTCTTGACTTCGTTGCGACCAAAATCAAAAATGTAGGTTCCCCAGTCTGGGTGCTCACCGCGTCTTGGATCGACGTGTTCGTATAGTGCTTGTCCATCAAAGCGACCAAGCGCCCACTCATCCTTAGGGAAGTGGGCGGGTACCCAGTCAATGATCACACCGATGTTCTCTTCGTGAAGTCTGTCAATCAAAAACTTAAGGTCATCCATGCTGCCGAATCGCGAAGTCGGAGCGTAGTAGCCGGTGACCTGGTAGCCCCAGGATGGGGCGTAGGGATGCTCGGCCAGCGGCATGAATTCAACGTGGGTAAATCCCATTTCTTTTACATATGGGATCAGCTGATCGGCAAGTGTGCGATAGTCAAGACCAAGGCGCCATGAACCAGCATGAAGTTCGTAAATAGACATCGGTGACTTGAGCGCATCACGTTTACTTCTGGCCGCTATCCAATCTGCATCTTTCCACTGGTAAGTGGATTCGGCCACCACTGAGGCCGTTGCAGGTGGTAATTCTGTTGCCCGGGCTAGCGGGTCAATCTTGGTGATCCAGTTTCCCGATTTTGTGAGAATCTCGTACTTGTATTTAGTTCCTGCTCCGATTCCAGGAATGAAGATTTCCCAAACGCCCGAGGCACCCATAACTCGCATTGCGTGTGAGACACCATTCCAGTGGTTGAAATCGCCCACGACCCGCACCGCTTGGGCGTTTGGGGCCCAAACTGCAAACTTGGTTCCAGTGCTTGAACTGGATGCGCCTTGGATGGTTGTGACATGAGAGCCCAATGCCAGCCAAAGTTCTTCGTGGCGGCCCTCACTAATCAGGTGAAGGTCCAGCTCACCGATTGTTGGCAGGTGACGGTAGGGATCGTCAACGCGCCATTCAATCTCATCACCATCGCCCTCGTATTTTGCACTTATTCGGTAGTCCGGAAGCTTCTTAGAGGTTACAAAACCTTGCCAGATTCCATGACTTAGGTGCTCAAGTTGAATTGGTTCGTTGTCATCAATAACAACCGAAACGCTCTTTGCCAGCGGCTTGAGAGTGCGCACTACCCAGCCTTTTTCAAACGGATGGATACCCAGCAGAGAGTGCGGGTCATGGTGTGATCCATTTGCCACCCGGGCAATAAAGTCTTCGGAAATGTTTGGAAGAGTAATAGAAGACTTCTTTCTTAGGATTGCCATAATTATGCCGACTTTACGGTGCTGCCAATTTCAAAAACGTGTACCGGCTCTTTGAAGGCGTCTAGCCGAACGAAATTATCGGTCGTCCAAATATAGGACTCGTTGGTGATGAGATCTTTCACTTCAAAACTCGAGCCTTCGCTAATTCCCAGTTTGGCAAGGTCAAGATGCACGGTGGTTTGACGTACTGCGTGCGGATCCACGTTGGCAACCACAAGAATGGCGTCAGCTTTTCCGGTTGGGCTGTGCTCGGCCGCCAAATACTTTGAGAAAGCCAGAATGGCAGAGTCGTCAGTGTGGTGAAATTCTATGTTTCTCAGCTGTCGAACGGCAGGGTGCGCACCTCTAATTTGATTCAACCTGGCAATGTATCCAGAGATAGTTCTTCCGCTTGCTTCAGCGGCATTCCAATCCCTGGGTCGATACTCGTATTTTTCGCTGTCGATGTGCTCTTCAGCACCAGGTCTGGCAACCGACTCACATAGTTCGTAACCGGCATACATGCCCCAGCTAGGTGAAGCTAGGGCCGCAATTGCAGCACGGATTTTGTGTGCTGCCGGCCCACCAAATTGCAGATATTCGGTGAGAATATCTGGGGTCGTCACCCATAGGTTAGGTCTAAAAAACGCTGCGCTCTCGTGGGCAAGTTCCTTTAGATAAGACTCAAGCTCCCACTTCGTGTTTCTCCACGTGAAGTAGGTATAGGACTGCTGAAAACCAGCCTTGCCAAGGGCGTGCATCATCGCTGGTCGAGTGAAGGCCTCTGCAAGAAATACAACGTCCGGATGCTCTTGATTGACCTGTTGAATTAGCCACTCCCAAAAGGCAACCGGCTTGGTGTGGGGGTTATCAACTCGGAAAATTTTTACACCCATGGAGATCCAGTGATTCACAACCCGCAGAACTTCAAAATAAATACCCTGAGGATCATTGTCAAAATTTATGGGGTATATGTCTTGATATTTTTTTGGCGGATTCTCTGCGTAGGCAATGGTTCCATCTGCGCGCGTGGTGAACCACTCGGGGTTGCTTTTTACCCATGGGTGGTCTGGGGAAGCCTGAAGCGCAAGATCAAGGGCAATCTCTATACCAAGACCATTTGCTGTCTTAACAAACGCCTTGAAATCTTGCTCGCTGCCAAGATCAGGGTGAATTGTGTCGTGCCCGCCATGCGCGGACCCAATCGCCCAAGGGGAACCAGGATCTTGAGGTCCCGCGTTTAGCGTATTGTTTGGGCCCTTACGAAAGGCAACACCGATTGGATGAATCGGTGGCAGGTACAGAACGTTGAAACCCATGGCCGCCACGGCCGGCAAACGCTTTGCTGCGGTTACGAAATTCCCGGAGGCCCAGGTTTTCGTCTTGGCATCAAAAACGGCACCTTCGCTTCGGGGGAAGAATTCATACCAGGCTCCCACGCCAGATCGTTCGCGCTCAGATTTGAGTGTGAAACTTTCGCTAAGGGTCGTGAGGCTTCGAAGTGGTTCAAATTCCATAGTCTGCAGGATGTCATCGGACTCAACCGCAACTAGTTTTGCCTTTGGGGTTATCTTTGGATCTTGCAAAATTGACAGCGCAAGTTCACAAATTTTGCTGCTGTTTTTTGATCGGTCTTTTTCGGCAAGGGCGCGCTTGAATACAGCGACACCCTCCATCATCATCAATTCTTCATCGGAACCTACGGCAATTTTAATTGTGGCGTTGTGGTGCCAAGTGTCGAAGTCATCGGCGAAGGCTCTGATTTGAAAAGAATAGTTTCCCTCTTCCCGAATTAGTACCTTGGTGTGCCAAAGATCCGAGCCCAGACTGCCCGGTTTCATTCGATGCACAGTTGTTTTGCCGGTCGGAGAGTTCAAGAGCAGTTCAACACCAAGCGAATCGTGGCCCTCTCGAAAGACACTCGCGCTAAACGGAATTACTTCGCCAATAAATGCCTTGGCGGCCCAGCGACCGGATTCAACGCTGGGGGAGACATTCAGAATGGGGAGTCGCCCGAACGGCCGATCGTTCTGGTAGCTGATTTCACTGCTTTTGCTCACCCTTCATAACTTACTGATGTTTTTAGGGTCGTTCGGCCCAGACTCAAATGCTTTACCGACTTGTTAGATTGGCGAGGCTAGTTGACGCGCAAAAGTAGCATTGACGTGCCAGATAGTTGTACCTGGTCACCCGCATAGAGTTTTCTTGCTGTAATGGTCGGAGCTTCTTGGGCGCTATTCCAAAGTTCTTCGTACTCGGATGATCCATCAATTTTCGGCAGGGTCACCAAGGAGCTTGATTCATTTCCATGGATGATCAGCAACAGCGAATTCTTGGATCCATCGCCGAATAAACGCTCAGTGAATCTAGAAATGGTGCGGCACTCTGGATCATGCCAATTCTCTTCTGACATGATTTCGCCAGCAGCGTTGTACCACTTTAGAAGGTCGTGATCTTCGGAAGCAGTGTTGAAGTCCCCAAAGGATTTTGGGCGTAAAACCGGGTTTTCACGTCGCAACTTGGTGAGGTACGAAAACGTGTCTTCGAGGTCTTGTTGGTGTCTGGTTAAGTCCCAATTCAGCCAGGTCATCACGCTGTCTTGGCAATAGGCATTGTTGTTTCCATTTTGCGTTTTGCCCCGCTCATCACCAGAGGTGATCATTGGAATTCCCGCGGAGAACAAAACTGTTGCCAGAAGGTTACGAACAGCTTTACGTCGCTGCATTCGAATTTCTTCGCTCGCGCCTTCGCCCTCGTGCCCGTGGTTGAAAGAGCTGTTGTTGTTTGATCCGTCGCGGTTACTTTCACCGTTCGCATTATTGTGCTTGACGTTATAGCTGACTAAATCGTGAAGGCAAAAGCCATCGTGCGCAGTTATAAAGTTGACCCCGCCCAATGGACCAGAGGGCCCATCGACGATGTCCCTAGAGCCTGCAAGCCGAGTAGCCAAATCGGCGACACCGTTCCAGTGGTTGCCGCCATTTCGAGCGGCAGCAATATCACTAAGCCAAAACCTGCGAACACTGTCGCGGAATCGGTCATTCCATTCGCTGAAGCGATCTGGAAAATTACCGGTTTGCCACCCTCCTAAGCCAACATCCCATGGCTCAACAATCATTTTTGTAGCGGCGAATGCAGGCTCATCATTAATAGCCCTCAGCAAGGGGTGGTTTGGATCAAAGTGATTTGCCTCATTGCGGGCAAGTGTGGTTGCCAAGTCGAATCGATATCCATCGACCTGCATCTCTTCCGTCCAATAACGAAGCGACTCAATCACCATTTGAACCACCTGCGGGTTCGCAAAATTCAGGGAATTTCCGCAACCGGTTGTGTCTTGGTAGTGACCGTTATCGTCTTGGCGATAGTAGCTTGAGTTATCGATTCCTCTGTATGAATAGGTGAGTCCACCGGCACCACCCTCGGCGGTGTGGTTGTAGACAACATCCATGATCACTTCGATGCCGTTTCGATGAAGTTCGCGAATAGCGGTCTTTAGCTCAGCGATAATCGCCTCTGGACCCGCTTGAATCGCTGCCGCTGTGGCGTAGCGATGGTGGGGGGTGAAAAAATTAATGGTGTTGTAACCCCAGTAATTAATCAAACCGTTTTTCAGCAGATGCGGTTCCGAAATCAGCATTTGAATCGGCAGAAGTTCCACAGCGTTTACGCCAATTTTCTTTAGGTGCGCGATGGTGCTTTCATGACCCAGTGCAGCATAGGTTCCGCGCAGGTCATCTGGTAAGGCTTTGTTGCCACGGGTTAGTCCCCTGGCATGTGCCTCATAAACTACGAGCTCGTCTAGCGGGATGTTGGGCTTAGCAACCCCCTGCCAATCGAACTTCCCATCGACGACTACGCAGTGATATTCTCGGGCGCTTTCTCGCACCACGGCCTTTGCGTAGGGTTCAATCAAAAATAGCGAGTCATTAAATCTATTTCGAGGCCCTTCTGGCCCGTCGACCCGCAGCGCATATTTGGTGCCGAGTTTTAGATCAGAATCTGTGGCTGACCAAATTCCTTGGTCGCCCCTTTGCAGCGGAATGCTCTTGACGACGCTGCGGGGATCATCGGTGTCTAGAAGGCAGAGCTCGATGGAGGAGGCAGTCTCTGAATAGACGCGAATTGTGCCTAAATCGCCGTTGAGGGTCACTCCCATTTGCCCGGCTTGGATAGCGGGGGCTAGCGACTCTGCTGTAGACATTCAACCATCCTAACCAGAGGGGGGTTTTGGGCAGGCTTATGGACGCGCCTTGAAAGTAGGCTTATCTCATGGCTATTTACCTGGATCACGCCGCTACCACGCCAATGCGGCCGGAGTTGATTGAAGGCTACCTAGCTCAATTGCAGGTAGTCGGTAACCCTTCGTCAGTCCACGGGTCGGGCCAGAAGGCCAGGCGAGCCGTTGAAGATGCCCGAGATCGACTTGCAGTCACCCTTGGCTGTCATCGAAGTGAGGTGCTATTCACCTCTGGGGGAACTGAGAGCAACAATTTGGCCATCAAGGGGCTATTCCTGCAGCGTTTTGGGGAAGACCCAAATCGAAAAATGGTTATTACAGCTGGTACCGAGCATCACGCTGGGATTGACCCGGTTGAATGGCTTGAATCCGCTGAGGGTGCCGAAGCCGTGTGGGCACCCGTCGACACCATGGGTGTTATCGATTTGGATTGGTTGCGGGATTTTTTGGCCAAAAACGCAGAACGCGTTGCCCTTATCTCTTTTATGTGGGTTAACAACGAAACCGGCCTAGTTACCCCCATAGCCGCGATTACCGAAATGGCTGGTAAATACGGCATTCCCGTGCACTCGGACGCAGTGGCAGCCTTTGGCCACGTCCCGATTATTTTTAAAGAAAGTGGCTTAGCAACCATGGCAGTCTCTGGCCACAAGTTGGGAGCACCCGTTGGGGTTGGTGCTTTGATTGCAGCCCGAGCCGCCAAGCTCGCAGTTACCAGCCACGGTGGTGGACAAGAGCGGGGGATTAGGTCAGGAACCCTAAGCTCGCCCTTGGCATACGCCTTTGCAGAGGCAGCAGCGCTCGCCGAAGCCGAGCGAGACGCACTGCATGATCGGCTGGAGTCCTTTAAGCAGCAGATAGTCAAAGCGGTTCTAGAGATTGCACCGAACGCAAACTTTACTCGAGGCGATAAACCTGGTTTTGCCGGAATAATCCACTTCACTTTTCCTGGTTGCAGCGGAGATTCTTTGCTATTTCTACTAGATTCCGCCGGAGTATCGGTCTCTACCGGGTCTGCCTGCCGTGCTGGGGTTGCTCAGGCATCGCACGTGATTATGGCAATGGGTCGGACCGAGGACGAAGCCAGAGGAAGTTTGAGAATTTCGCTGGGATATACGACCACTCAATCGGATGTTGAAGGCTTCATAACAGCATTTTCAGGGGTGTATCAGCGAGCTGTGAAGGCTGGATTGCCATCTCAATAGGCGTTGGGCAAAAGTTAGACTTGTCTCATGAAGGTTTTAGCAGCGATGTCTGGCGGCGTTGACTCGGCCGTTGCCGCTGCCCGCGCGGTTGAGGCTGGTCACGAAGTGGTTGGCGTTCATCTTGCGCTCTCAAGAAATTCAGGAACGCTAAGAACCGGATCGCGCGGTTGCTGCACAATTGAAGACTCGATGGATGCTCAACGAGCGGCAAATGTTTTGGGTATCCCATATTACGTTTGGGATTTCTCAGAAAAATTTAAGACTGATGTTGTCGATGATTTTGTTGCCGAATATCAGGCTGGCAGGACTCCAAACCCATGCATGCGATGCAACGAACGCATCAAGTTTGCCGCTCTGCTTGAGAAAGCTCTGGCTTTGGGCTTTGATGCAGTCTGCACCGGACACTACGCAAGTTTGTTGACCGACTCCGATGGAAATCTTGAATTACACCGGAGCAATGAGGTGGCCAAAGATCAGTCCTACGTTCTTGGAGTGTTGACCGCCGAACAACTAAAACATTCGATGTTCCCGCTGGGGGCGAGTGCGTCAAAGGCCGAGATTCGAAAAGAAGCTGATCGCCGAGGTTTATCGGTTGCCAACAAACCGGACAGCTACGACATCTGCTTTATTCCAGAGGGAGACACCCAGGATTGGCTGACCGATAAGGTTGGCAAAGCCCCGGGTCAAATCGTAGATCGCGAAGGCGCTGTGCTTGGCACGCATGAGGGCACCCACGAATTTACCGTAGGTCAACGAAAGGGTCTCTCTATTGGTCGCCCAGCTGCGGATGGTAAACCGCGCTATGTGCTTGAGATCAGACCTAAAACAAATACCGTTGTCGTTGGACCACAGGCGGCTTTGGCAATTGCCGAAATGGCTGGTTCGCGCTTTACCTGGTGCGGCATGCCACCCAAAGAAACCTCTGAGTGGGCTGAAATTCTGGTCCAGGTTCGAGCACACGGAGACGCACTTGCTGCAAAATTCGCGATAGTCGAGGGCGAGATGGTGATTCGGCTAGAAGAGCCGCTGCTTGGCGTTGCGCCGGGGCAGACAGCGGTGCTTTACGCAGGCACAAGAGTTCTTGGCCAAACGACAATTGATCGCACTGTCAGTGCGATTCCGGTTGGTGCTTGATGGCTAAGGCTTCAAGTTCTTCGCTGAACCATGATGCAGCGGCAAAGCGAGTAGCCGAGTTAGTTGATGAATTAAATCGCCATCGACGCGCTTACTACGAGGGAAACACCGCTCTAATCAGCGATGCCGAATATGACGAACTGCAAAAGGAACTCGAGGCACTCGAGAATCAGTTTCCAGAACTAATCACCGGAGACAGTCCAACGCAAACCGTTGGTGGAGCAGTGAACCAGGCATTTGCACCGGTCGAACATCTGGATCGAATGATGAGCCTAGACAATGTTTTCTCCTTCGATGAATTTCGTGCCTGGGCCGAACGTGTGGGGGACGGACCATATCTCTGTGAATTAAAAATCGATGGCCTGGCGGTCAACCTTCGTTACCTAAATGGAGAACTAGTCTCGGCAGCAACAAGAGGTGACGGAGTCGTTGGCGAGGATGTGACCGCAAATGTTTTGACAATTAAGTCAATTCCAAAAAAATTGAAGGGTAGCGGTCATCCGGCGCAGGTTGAGGTGCGCGGTGAAATCTTCTTTGGTGTCGAAGACTTTGCCAAACTAAATGAAGGTTTAGTAGCCGAGGGTAAGGCGCCCTTTGCGAATCCACGAAATTCTGCCTCGGGATCGCTGCGACAAAAGGATCCAAGAGTAACTGCTAGTCGGCCCTTGCAAATGCTGGTTCACGGCATCGGTGCCTGGGCGGATGCACCAGTCAGGAATCAATCTGACCTATACCACCTACTAGCAAAGTGGGGACTTCCCACCACCGATAAATTTCGCGTGCTGAATTCAGTTGATGAGGTTTTGCAGTACATTGACGAGTTTGAGAAGAAACGTCACAAACTTGAACACGAAATTGATGGTGTCGTTGTAAAAATTGACGCACTGGAAAAGCAAGGCCAACTTGGCTTTACTAGTCGAGCCCCGCGTTGGGCGATTGCATATAAGTATGCTCCCGAGCAAGTTAATACCAAACTGCTCGACATTCGTGTATCCGTTGGAAGAACCGGCCGCGCTACTCCATACGCAGTGGTCCAGCCGGTAAAAGTTGCGGGCTCGGTTGTAGAGTTTGCGACTTTACACAATCAGGACGTGGTGAAGGCAAAGGGTGTTTTGATCGGTGACACGGTTGTGATCAGAAAAGCCGGAGATGTGATTCCTGAAATTCTTGGTCCTGTAGTTGAGTTGCGCGACGGAACAGAAAAACCTTTCGTTATGCCTTCACTCTGCCCGGATTGCGATTCACCGCTTGCCCCTTCGAGCGAGGGGGACGTAGATCTTCGTTGTCAAAACTCCAAAGCTTGCCCAGCCCAGTTACGGGAGCGAGTTGCCTATCTTGGTTCTCGAGGAGTTTTGGACATTGAGGCACTTGGTTACGTTGCTGCTTGCGCCCTAACTCAGCCACTTGACGATGCCGCTGCGCCGTTAAAGTCTGAGGCTGACCTATTTGATTTGACTCTTGAGCAATTACTTCCAATTCGAGCAGCGGTTCTAGATCCCGATACTGGCCTGCCAAAACTTGACGACAGTGGGCAACCCAAAATTGTTGACTTCTTTAGGAAGAAAGATGGATCGCCAGCGGAAGTTGCACTAAAACTTCTTAAGAATCTTGAGGAAGCAAAGACTAAGCCGCTGTGGAGGATCCTGGTTGCACTTTCTATAAGGCACGTTGGGCCAGTAGCCGCAAGATCTTTGACCAGCTACTTCGGCAGCCTTGAAAAAATATTCAACGCAAGTGAAGAAGAGCTTTCTAAAGTCGACGGTGTGGGTCAAACTCTTGCGCAATCAATCAAAGAATGGATCGCAGTTGATTGGCATCGCGAAATTGTTGATCGTTGGCGCAAAGCCGGGGTGCTCTTAGAGGTTCCGGGTCACGCCGGACCAGGCGCGGGCGATTCGGCAGGGGGAGTATTTGCCGGCTTGACTATCGTGGCTACTGGATCGCTAAAGGCGTTTACGCGCGAAGAAATTGAAGAAGCAATTATCTCTAACGGTGGCAAAGCTGCGTCATCTGTTTCAAAGAAGACTTCATTTGTTGTGGCCGGTGAAAATGCCGGGTCAAAGCTAGCCAAAGCTGAGTCGCTTGGCGTTGAAGTAATCTCTGAAGAAGAATTTCAGCGGCGGCTAAATGGTTAGCAAATGGATGTAAAAAATCCTCGAGAAGTCACTTCTCGAGGATCATTTATTTTTTAAGGACTAGTTGTCTTCGAGCTGTTCCACCGCAGAGTTTTCGTCGGCAGCAACCATCGACTCTGTGGTCATCAGGTTTCGCAGGGTACCTAGGAAGTCTTCAATGTCTGCGCGCTCGGCCTTCATGCGGTTTAGGCGTTCTTCGCTGTCCTTGATCACGTTGTTTGCATAGCCTTCGGCCTTGCGACTCAACATGTCTGCGCGGCGACGTGACTGGTTGATCAAGTTAGTGGCGGTGCGGTTTGCGTCTTCAAGCATTTGACTTGAATTTTCTTGCGCGTCGCGCATGATGCTGTCAGCCTCAGAAATGAGCTGCGCTGCTCGGGCCGAGGCTTCAGCAAGCGTTGCGTTGGCTTCATCGGTTACCTGCTGGGCCTGGGAAACGGCATTCTGGTAAAGACGAAGAGCTTCTTGCTCAGTCTCGTCCCGCTTTGCCTTAATTTCTGCTTCAAGTTCAACTCGAGCCTGAGCGGTTTTCTGAGAAAGTTCGGTTGCTAGGGCACGGGCTTCTTCTGTTTCACGGTGCACCTGTGCACGAAGTTCTGCTGCGTATCTTTCACCCTCAGATTTAATTGCTGAAGCTTCGCGCTGCGCGGTACCAATCTTTTCTGCAGCCTCTGACTCACGGGTCTTTGCGCTGCTCAGAATTTCTGCGGCTAGACGTTCCGCGTCGATACGTGCCTCGTTTAGCTTTGCTTCTGCGTCCGCAATTACACGATCTGCTTTGGCCTGTGCCTTACGAGTAAGTTGTTCGCTTTCGGCTTTTGCAGTTTCACGAATGCGGATTGCATCTTGACCGGCATCTGAGACAAGTTTCTTAGCTTGCTCTTCAGCAAGGCGCAGGGTCTGCTCAAATTGAGCACCAAGTTCGGCATAGCCGGGAGCCCCACCCTTTTTAACCTGGCTTTTTAGTGATTCAAGTTCTGCCTTTAGTGACTCAACTTCGCTAGAGGCACTGAAGTTGTACTCGCGAACGTGCTCGAGTTCGGCACGAAGCTCGGCCAAGACGCGGTCGACCTCGTCTTTTTCGTAGCCACGGAACGCAATCGTGAACTGTTCGTTTTCCAAGATATTGGGCCTTCACTACTAAGGGGGCAGCTGGTAGCAACTAGGGGGTAGGCACTACATTTGCTGGTCTGAGTTTACAGGGATTTTGCCTTCAAATGCCCGAAAATCCTAGGCGCTAGCGCGTTTGTTCGGGGAACTCCACATTTGCCCGTTTGGTAGGCTAAAGGTCAATCATCAATTCCCAGTGAGTGGATCTATGTCTGAAATAACCCCTGACCTGGTTCGGCACCTTGCCAACCTGGCCCGAATCGACGTCACCGACCAAGAAGTTGACCTTTTTGCCGGCCAGCTGGGCCTAATAGTTGAATCAATGGCCACCATTAGGGCTGCCGTTGCCGGCGATGTGCCGGCCACTAGCCACCCGATTCCAATGGCAAACGTATTCCGCGAAGACGTGGTTGAGCCTTCCCTGACCCAGGCAGAAGCTCTTTCAGCTGCTCCGGATAGCGCCGATGGCCGTTTCCGCGTTCACGCAATCTTGGACGAGGAGTAAGTCGCATGTCAGAACTAATTCGCAAAAACGCCTCCGAGCTGGTTGCCCTACTAAAAAAAGGCGAGGTTTCGTCTGTTGAGCTAACCCAGGCTCACCTAGATCGCACCGCCCAGGTCGATGGCGCGGTTCACAGCTACCTACACGTTGGCCCAGAGGCTGCTTTGGCGGCCGCGGCCGATATCGACCGTCGTCGTGCTGCCGGCGAAAAACTTCACGACCTTGCCGGTTTGCCGATTGCAGTGAAAGACAACTTGACTACCACCGATGCTCCGACGACATCCGGGTCAAAGATTCTTGAAGGCTGGATTCCGCAGTACGACGCAACCGTGGTCAAGAAATTGCGTGCCGCGGGAATGCCAATTCTTGGAAAAACAAATCTCGACGAATTTGCTATGGGCTCGTCCACCGAATTCTCGGCCTATGGGCCAAGTAAGAACCCATGGGACCTAAGTCGCATACCGGGTGGTTCGGGTGGTGGATCTTCTTCAGTGGTTGCATCCTTCCAGGCGCCTTTGGCAATTGGTTCGGACACCGGTGGGTCCATTCGCTACCCAGCATTCGTAACCGGAACCGTTGGCACCAAGCCAACCTATGGTGCGGTTTCTCGCTACGGACTCGTTGCCTTGGCTAGTTCGCTGGATCAAATTGGTCCGGTATCTCGAAACGTGCTAGATGCAGCTTTGCTGCAAGACGTCATTGCGGGTCACGACCCACACGACAGCACATCACTTCCGGAGTCTCTTGGCTCAATGACAGAGGCTGCAAAAAAGCTAGACGTCAAAGGCATGCGTATCGGGGTAATTAAGCAGCTGACCGGCGAGGGTTTTCAGCCTGAGGTTTCGGCGCGGTTCAACGAAAGCATTGAGTTGTTGAAAAATGCCGGTGCAGAAATCGTAGAGGTTTCATGCCCAAGTTTTGAATATGCAATTGCTGCCTACTACCTGATCTTGCCTGCAGAGGCTTCATCCAACTTGGCAAAGTTTGACTCGGTGCGTTTTGGTATGCGGGTTACTCCTGAGGGTTCACCAACAATTGAGCGCGTGATGGCTGCGACTCGTGAAGCTGGCTTTGGTCCAGAGGTAAAGCGCCGCATAATTCTGGGCACGTATGCGCTATCCAGCGGTTATTACGATGCCTACTACGGTGCAGCGCAAAAGGTTCGCACTCTTATCCAGCGCGACTTTGATGCAGCCTTTGCCAAAGCTGATGTGTTGGTCTCACCGACCGCGCCAACAACTGCGTTCAAATTAGGCGAGAAGCTTGAAGATCCATTGGCGATGTACCTAAACGACATAGCCACCATTCCGGCAAACCTTGCAGGTATTCCGGGCATGGCCATTCCAAATGGTATTGCCGAAAACAACATGCCTTCTGGGATTCAACTGCTGGCTCCGGCACGCGCAGATGCCCGCCTGTATCAGGTTGGTGCCGCCCTAGAAAAGATGCACGAGGAAGTCTGGGGCAAGCGAATGATTGACTTTGCGCCGGAATTGGAGGTGAGCAACTAATGGCTAAAGACGAATTGATGAACTATGAAAAGGCTCTAGAGCAGTTTGAGGTAGTTATTGGTCTTGAGGTTCACGTTGAGTTGAATACCAACACCAAGATGTTCTGCGGTTGCCGCAACGAGTTTGGTGACGAGCCAAACACCAACGTTTGCCCCATCTGCATTGGCCTTCCGGGCTCATTGCCAGCCGTGAATAAGCGCGCAGTTGAATCAAGCATCAAGATTGGTTTGGCACTGGGTTGTGAAATCGCACCTACTGGTCGTTTTGCTCGCAAAAACTACTTTTACCCGGACTTGGCCAAGAACTTTCAAACCTCGCAGTACGACGAACCGATTGCGTTCGAGGGTGCTCTTGAGGTAGAAGTGCCATCCGGTAAATCATTCACCGTGCAGATTGAGCGCGCCCACATGGAAGAAGACGCCGGAAAGCTTACTCACGTTGGTGGTTCTACTGGTCGAATCCAGGGTGCCGAGTATTCACTCGTTGACTACAACCGTGCCGGTGTTCCACTTGTTGAAATTGTGACCAAACCCGTATATGGTGCCGGGGCAGAGGCGCCTGAGCTTGCTGCCGCGTATGTTCGCTACATTCGCGAAATTGTTAAGGGTCTTGGTGTCTCTGACGCAAAGATGGAACGCGGAAACGTACGATGCGATGCCAACGTATCGCTTCGTCCTCACGGTCAAGAAAAGCTTGGTACTCGCACAGAGACCAAGAATGTGAACTCGCTTCGTTCAATCGAGCGCGCAGTGCGATACGAGATTCAGCGCCAGGCGGCTTTGTTGGCTAAAGGCACTGCAATCGTTCAGGAAACTCGTCACTGGCACGAAGACAAGGGGGCTACTTCATCCGGGCGTCCAAAGTCAGATGCAGACGATTACCGCTACTTCCCAGAACCAGATCTAGTTCCGGTACAGCCATCTAAAGAGTGGATAGAAGAACTCCGCGCGGGCCTTCCAGAAAAGCCAGCCGAGCGTCGCAAGCGTGTGCAGGCCGAGTGGGGATTTGCCGATCTTGAGTTCCGTGACGTAGTCAACGCAGGTTTGATGGATCAGATTGAAGAAACGGTTGCTGCTGGAGCAAAGCCACAGGCTGCACGAAAGTGGTGGACCGGTGAGCTGGCTCGTATCGCCAACAGCCAAGACAAAGACGTCATTGATCTAGAAATTTCAGGAGCATACGTTGCCGAGCTTGCTGGTTTGGTTGATGCCGGAAAGATTAACGACCGATTGGCTCGCGAGGTTCTGACCTACGTACTTGCTGGCGAGGGAAGCCCCGCCGAGGTAGTGGCCAAGCGTGGTCTGGAAGTTGTTTCTGATGACGGTGCATTGATTGCCGCCATTGAAGCAGCACTTGAAAAGCAGCCAGATGTGTTAGACGCAATTCGCGAGGGACGCATGCAGGCAGCAGGAGCGGTAATCGGTGCTGTCATGCAGGCCATGAAGGGCTCGGCTGATGCTGGACGTGTGCGCGAGCTGCTAATTGAAATGGCGAATACATAAGACCCCAAAAAATAACCCCCGGGATTGATTCCCGGGGGTTTTTGTATTGGGGTGAGTAACGGGGCTTGAACCCGCGACCCCCTGGACCACAACCAGGTGCTCTACCAGCTGAGCTATACCCACCAAATGTTGAGGCGTCTTGCGCAACAACCAAATAAGCCTATCAGTTTGAGGCTTGTTGTATTCCTAGGAATTGTTTTTTGAGAGGCTTTCGGCCGCAGCCTTGGCCTGTTCGGTGGTTGGGCCCGGGGCCGGAACCATCACCGTCTGGCGGTAGTAGCGCAACTCGTGAATTGACTCAAGGATGTCTGCCAACGCTCGGTGACCGCCATCTTTTTTGGGCATTTGGAAATAAACCCTTGGGTACCAGCGTCTGGACAGTTCTTTGATTGAGCTCACATCAATGTTTCTGTAGTGCAGATGCTGGTCTAATTTCGGCATGTATCGGTTGATAAACATTCGATCTGTTCCGATGGTGTTTCCCGCCAGTGGTGCCTCTTTTGCATTTGGTACGAATCGCTTAATGTAATTCAGAATTAGCTCTTCTGCCTCGGCTAGATCAAGGCCGTTATCAACTTCGTTGATGAGGCCTGACTCGGTGTGCATGTTTCTAACGAAATCATTCATGTTTGCCCAGGAATCAGGGCGAGGTTTAATCACGACGTCAAGACCAGCGTCTAAAATTTCAAGCTCGGAATTGGTGATTACGACCGCAACTTCTACTAGGCAATCTGACTCAGGGTTGAGTCCTGTCATTTCGCAGTCGATCCAGACTAGATTTTCTGAAATTTCAATCACAATCCAAAAATAGGGGAGGTCCGTGACAATTACCACGGACCTCCAATTCTAGACGGACTCGGCCGTGGCCTTCCTGCGCGCGTGGGCTTTCTTGTCTTTTCGGATGGCCTTGCGCTCTTTTCGGCCCTCTACTAACCAATAAAGTACCGGCACAATAACCAGAGTCAGAATGGTTGACGAGAACAGACCACCGATTACAACGACAGCTAGCGGCTGTGAGATGAAACCGCCGCCGCCAGTAATTCCCAGGGCCATGGGAGTAAGCGCAAATATCGTGGCTAATGCAGTCATTAGGATTGGGCGCAAACGCTGTCTTGCTCCGTCCATGATGGCCTGCTGCATTGGTCGACCTTGTTTACGATACTGATTGATCAGGTCGATCAGCACGATTGCATTTGTGACTACGATTCCAACCAACAGCAACATACCGATTAGCGAAGGAACCCCTAGCGGGGTATCGGTTATAAGCAACAATCCAAGGGCACCGGTTGCTGCAAATGGAATTGAAATCAATAGGATGAGCGGTTGAATCAAACTTGAGAAGGTTGCCACCATCACCACAAATACGATCGCTACCGCGGCAAGCAGGGCCAGACCAAGTTGACTGAACGAGTCAGCCTGATCGGCGCTAATTCCACCAAGAGTTGCGGTTGTGCCCAACGGAAGGCTGACTGTCTCTAGTCGCTTGGTAACTTCGGCTGAGATGGCGCCCAGGTTGTCTCCGCTTGGTGTCAGTGAGACTTTTGCGGTGCGATCACCCTTTTCACTTGTGATCGAAACAGGTACCTGAACTTGCTCAATTTTGGCGATTGTCGACAGCTTTACCATTCCGGTTGCACTTGGAATGCTGATGTTTTTGACATCTTCTACAGTCTCAGGAATATCTGTTTGCACCACGTAGATTGCGGTCTCCACATTGTCAATGTTCACTTTGCCAATGCTGCTAGGGCGAAGCTTTGATGCCACAATTCCACCAACGGTAATTTCTGTGAGTCCCTTGGCCGCCGCAGCTTTGCGGTCAACGGTCACACGAAGAGTTCGCTGTGTTTCCGCCAGTGAGTTGGTAATCTCGGACGTGTCTGGCGTTCCAACCATTGCAGCTTGAATCTTTTCGATGGCGTTGAGCAGCTTCTCGTCGTCTGGAGCGAGGACTTTTATGTCGATGGTGCTCGAAGAGCCAAAGCCAGGTCCACCACCGGAGCTGAACTTAACTTCGCCCAAGGAACTGTCCTTGGCAAATTTTGCTTCCAAATCGGACTGAACCGCAACGGCATCAGCATCATCAATTAGAGATACCTGAAGCGATGTCCCTCCGGCAGCGGCACCAAAGGCAACTCGCCCATCACCTGATGAACCAATCGAGGTTTGCACCACCTTGATGGTCTCCTCGGCAAGCAAAATGGTTTCGAGTTTTGCCGCGGCAGCATCTTTTTGTTCAAAAGTAGCCCCAGCGGGGAGGGTTTGATTGATAACAAATCCATTTGCTCCCGAGCTACCGATAAAGTCTGTCTTCAGGAACGGCACAAGTGCAAAGGTGAACACCAAAATTATTAATGAAGAAACAACGGTGATAACCGGGTGTTTTTGAGTGCCGCGAAGAATCGGAAGATATCCGCGCTGCAGCCAGCTCTTGCGTTCTTTTTCTTCCTCTACCTTTCGCGCCTGTTCGGCAAAAACCGAGGCTTCAAACTCGCTTGGCGAGCTGAGTTGACTTGGGTTCTTGAGGAACCAATAGGCAAGCACCGGAACGATGGTGAGCGAAACAAACAATGAGGCAACCAGTGCAATTGTGAAAGTAAATGCGAACGGACGGAAGATTTCTCCAATCAATCCGCTAACCAGTGCAATCGGTAGGAACACCGCAACGGTAGTAATTGTGGCCGCGGTTATAGCCCCCGATACTTCCTTGACGGCATCTAGGATTGC
Organism: Rhodoluna lacicola; assembly: GCF_000699505.1. NCBI lineage: Bacteria > Bacillati > Actinomycetota > Actinomycetes > Micrococcales > Microbacteriaceae > Rhodoluna > Rhodoluna lacicola. The sequence goes on from NZ_CP007490.1 coordinate 560,955, forward strand.
CTGTTTTTTAGGCTCACCGTAGGAGAGGTGGCGGTTGATATTCTCGATGACCACGATGGAATCGTCAACCACTCGGCCAATGGCAATAGTCAAGGCACTCAACGTCAAAATATTGAGTGAGTAGCCAAATTGACCAAGACCGATAAAGGTAATCAGAACCGAGGTAGGAATCGAAATCGCTGTGACCAGAGTAGATCGAACCGACAGCAAGAACACCAAAATAATCAAGATTGCAAATCCAAGACCAAGTAGGCCCTCGGTAGTCAAATTTTCTAGGGACTTCTCCACGAATGGAGCCTGATCAAAAACTGTCACGATTGTCACATCGCCAAGCTTTTTCTTTAGCTCTTCAATTTTGTCTTGAACTCCGTGTGACACAGCAACGGTGTTGCCATCGGGTGTTTTGACAATCGAAATGGAAAGTGCTTCTTTACCATTTGTTCTAGCGATACTGGTGGTCGGAGCATTTTCAAAAGTGACTGTCGCAACATCGGCAATTGTAAGTGCAGTGACTCTTGGAGCACTTGGAATGCTAATGCCGGCGGGCGCCTGATTGCTTCCGGTAAATCCAGGAAAGTTCGGCGATGCCGTAGGCGCAGCAGGTGTTGCCGCACTGCCAATTAGAGCAAGACCTTTAAAACCCTCAAGGCTATTTACGGGTGTGCCGACTTCAACAGAAATGGAACCGTTCTCGTCATCGATGGTTCCTGCCGGAATCACAAAACCATTTGACTGAAGGGCACTTACTACCGATTGTTGGCTAAGCCCATTAGCGGCTAAAACCTGGGACTTAAATTCCAGATTGATTCGCTTTTCCTTAACACCGGCGATGTTCACATCTCGCACGCCTTTTACCTGCGCGAGTATCGGTGTTGCAATGTCGCTGAGTTTTTGCGCTAGGGCTTCGTTATCACCGTTATTCGCTGAAACACCAAGCGCGATGATTGGAACAGAGTCAAAGCTTCCTGAAAGTACGTTGGGTTCAACATCGGCTGGGAGGGCCGTTTTAACCTTTGAGATTGCCGCCGCAATGAGCTCGGAGACCTTTGCTGTGGTTGTTCCATATTCAAATTCGACTCGCACAATTGAGATGTTGCTTTGTGAGGTTGAAGTGGAGTTGACAAGACCATCAATCTTTCGAACTTCGTCTTCTATAACCTTGCTCACCTGGTTATCGACAACTTCAGGTGATGCTCCAGGATATGCCGTTACGATTGCAGCTTGCGGCACCTGAAATGAGGGAATCAACTCCTGCTTCAGCGACCCAAGAGAGATAAATCCGAACACCGCGGTGATGACGGTAATGAGCGCTACAACTGACCGATTAGCAATACTCAGTTTGGCAAGACGAAACACGTTGACCTCTTTCAGGTTGATACCTATAGGCTAACTGCCAAGCAAGAACGGGTATTCCAAACACTAAAACAATCAGGTTTTTCTCAGGAGAGGCTTGAAAAGCCTAAATATTCCGGCAGATTGGCCTAATTTGACTTAGCTTTCTTTCGATTAGCGGTGATAACACTCACAATCGCCGAAACGGCAATCGAAGCCACAATCACAATTAGCGAAGTGTTGCTGCTGATTTCAGGCGCCCATTCAATGTGCTTTCCGCCGTTGATAAAAGGCAGTTCATTTACGTGCATCGCGTGAGCGACGAGCTTAAAGCCGATGAATCCCAAGATGAAGGCAATGCCGTACTTTAGGTACTCGAGTTTGTCTAGCAGACCGCCCAAGAGGAAGTAAAGCTGACGAAGACCCATCAGTGCAAAAACATTGGCGGTAAAGACAATAAAGGGATCAGTGGTGATTCCAAAAATTGCAGGGATTGAATCAAAGGCGAACATGACGTCGGTTAGGGCGATTGCAGCAAAAACCACAATCATGGGGGTAAAGACCTTCTTGCCGTTTACCAAAGTGCGAATTTTGGCGCCATCGAAGCCATCTGACACCTGGATGCGTTTTCTAAGCAGTTGAATCAGCTTGCTTTCAGTTTCTTCCTCATCCTCATGGCTTCTGAAGGCCTGGTGGTATGCGGTGTAAAGCAAGAACGCGCCAAAGATGTAGAAAATCCAGCTGAATTGCTCAATCAGGGATGCGCCAACGACGATAAATATGCCTCGAAGAACCAGGGCCAGTACCACACCAACCATAAGTACTTCCTGCTGATATTTCTTTGGCACTGCGAATCGAGTCATGATGATCACGAACACGAAAAGGTTGTCAATACTTAGGCTGTACTCGGTAAGCCAACCAGCAAAAAATTCCGTTGCTTTGGTAGCTCCAAACAATTGGCCGATAATCAGGCCAAAAATCACCGCCAGAACGGCATAAAAAGCAACCCAAAGCGAAGATTCCTTGGTGCTGGGAATGTGAGGTCGCTTGAAGACAATCAGTAGATCGGCTAGCAGAATGGCGGTAATCGCAACCATAGAAATGGCTTCGAACCAGAAGTAGGAATTTTCGCTCATAGTTAGGTAAGTCTATTTGCTAGTTCTAGCCCATGCTGACGTTGACCACAGCGCCCAAATCATCAAAAGTGGTTGAAAAAGTAGACGAATAGCTCTTGCTTCATCGGTGTTTAATCCAAAGGCATCTGTTTGTGTCAAAAATTGCGAAATGTTCCCTGGAAAAATTGCCAAGAAGAATCCAGCTGTGAGCCAACCAATCTGTTTTCGATACTTCTTAATTGTCAGTAAGCCGATCCCTAAGGCAATCTCCACTGCTCCTGATGCCAGGACAACGAAATCAGCATCAAACGGAATCCACCCTGGCACCTGAGCTTGAAAAGTGGCTCTGGCAAATGTGAAATGACCAAGGCCAGCAAAAATAAGTGCGCTACCCAGCGCTATTCGGGCTATGACTTTGATGATTCGCATGAATGCAAGTTAGCACGTAGCCTCATTTAGACTGGTAGGCGTCGCTTCAAGCAATTTGCCCTCGTAGCTCAGTGGATAGAGCAAGAGCCTTCTAATCTCTTGGTCGCAGGTTCGATTCCTGCCGAGGGCGCCAAATGAGTAAAAACATTGAAGTTGCCTGCAACTACCTGTTGGCCTATGAAGCAAAGGATTTAGCTGCCATAGCCAAGATGATTCGCCCGGATGTCTGGTTGCAAGATTGGAACATTTCAGGCCAAGGGGAATCTTTTTTTCTAGGTGAGACTCGTAAAAACTTTGAGGCAGCTCAGCAGATCAAGATTGAGATCCTCAGCATGCAAGAATCGGCGGATATGGTTGCGGCACAGTTGCAGATCACTATCAATGGGCATGAATTACTTGAAGTGGTTGATGTGATCTCTTTTGATTCAGGAAATTTGATTCGAGGAGTCCGGGCCTACAAAGGTTAGCCAAGCAAAGACTTCATATTTTTGTAAATTAGGTTCGCTGCAAAGTCCGGCGCCAGGCGGATAAGGTTGCCCATTAGCTTGGCATCGCTGCCAACGTAGATTCGTTTGGCATTGGATTCGATCGAGTCAACAATCTTTTTTCCAGCAGCTGCAGGAGCGGTGACCCTTGCAGCAGCTTTCTTTTGGGCAGGGGTTAGTTCGCCTGATCCAAAACTAACTCCTGAGTTTGCCGAGATGTTGGTTCCAATTGCGCCAGGCCAGACTAAGGTCAGGGAAACTTTTGTGTCCTTGAGTTCTGAACGCAGTCCTTCGGTAAGCATGTTTAGCCCAGCCTTTGTGGCGCCGTAGAGAGTTTGGCCGGGAACGGGGGCATAAGATCCCATCGATGAAACGTTGAGAATATGTGCCTCCGGTCTAGAAACCAAACCAGGCAGGAAAGCCTTAATCATGTTAAGCGGGCCAAAGAAATTGACGTTCATTACTCTGTCAATGTGCTCAAAATCCAGTTCGTTTATTTTCACGAATGGCTGAATGATTCCAGCCACATTTAGCAGCGCATCGATTTTTCCAAGCTTGGCTTCAATCTCTGCAGGGAGGGCGGCCACGCGAGATCTATCGGTGATATTGGCATCAAAGGCGTAAAAATTTTTGGCATTCTCAACGGCAAGTTTTTTAGTTTCCTCAAGAAACTCGTGCTTCAGGTCTAGGCCTGCAACTTTTGCGCCGCGGCGAAGTAGTTCTAGAGAAACTTCTCGGCCTATGCCGTTTCCGGCTCCGGTTACCACAAATACTTTTTCCTGAATCTTCATGGCTGTTTCCTTAGGCTAGTTCGAACTGTCCACCATCAATTTGACCTTGCTTTCGGTACAGATCGAGTTTTTGACGGGTGTCTGCGATATCTAGATTGCGCATTGTCAATTGCCCAATACGATCTTCTGGACCAAACGCTGAATCCTCGTTGCGTTCCATTGAAAGTTTTTCTGGGTGATAGCTGAAGTTTTCTCCGCGTGTATCGACGATTGAGTAGTCATCGCCACGACGCAGTCTTAGGGTCACTGAACCGGTGACCGCCGAGGCAACCCAGCGAGTGAGTGATTCACGGAACATCAGTGTTTGCGGGTCAAGCCAGCGACCCTCGTAAAGTAGCCGACCCATTTTGCGGCCTTCGTTGTGGTAGTTCGCAACGGTATCTTCGTTGTGGATTGCAGAAATAAGGCGCTCGTAGGCGATGTAAATCAGAGCCATGCCTGGGGCCTCGTAAATGCCGCGGCTCTTGGCTTCGATGATTCGGTTTTCAATTTGATCTGACATGCCCAGGCCGTGACGACCACCAATCACGTTAGCCTCGTGAAACAGTTCAACCTGGTTCTTGAACTCTTTGCCATTGATTGCAATTGGCTCACCCTGTTTGAAGGAGATGGTTACATCTTCGCTTTCGATTTTCACCGATGAATCCCAGAACTTCACTCCCATAATCGGGTTTACCAGCTCCATTGAAGAACTAAGAAGTTCAAGGTCCTTTGCCTCGTGAGTTGCCCCCAACATGTTGGCGTCTGTTGAGTAAGCCTTTTCAACGGAAGCGCGGTAAGGAAGCTTGCGAGCCTGCAGCCACTCTGACATTTCGTGGCGACCGCCGAGTTCAGACACGAAGGTGCTGTCTAGCCAAGGTTTGTAGATGCGCAAGTTTGGGTTAGCCAACAATCCATAACGGTAGAACCGCTCGATGTCGTTGCCTTTGTAAGTACTTCCATCGCCCCAAATATCCACGCCATCCTCGTGCATGGCGCGCACCAACATTGTTCCGGTTACTGCTCGTCCAAGCGGAGTGGTGTTGAAATAAACCTTGCCCCCGGTGCGGATGTGGAATGCGCCACAAGCTATGGCAGCAAATCCTTCGCGGACCAGAGCGGCGCGGCAGTCAATTAGCCTGCCCTGCTCGGCACCGTACTCTTTGGCTCGATCTGGAATTGACTCGATATCGTCTTCGTCGTATTGGCCCAAATCTGCCGTGTAGGTGTAGGGGATGGCTCCCTTTTCTCGCATCCAGGCAACGGCCACCGAGGTATCTAGACCGCCAGAAAAGGCAATTCCAACTTTTTCACCGACTGGGAGAGATTCAAGAACCTTAGACATGGATACAAGGTTACCCGGAATAAGCGATCCCAATTAGGCATTGATAACACCATGAGCCTAAAAGAAGCCGAATTGACCATGTTGGACGGTCGCAAGACCACTTTTGCCGAATTTGCCGACAAGGCGGTGCTAGTTGTAAACGTGGCTTCCAGATGCGGGTTGAGCCCCCAGTATGAAGCGCTAGAGGCACTTCAGAAGAAATATGGCGGTAAGGGATTCACGGTGCTGGGCATGCCGTCAAATCAATTCATGCAGGAACTTGGCTCGAGCGATGCAATTAGCGACTATTGCTCAACCACCTGGGGAGTGACCTTTCCAATGACAGAGAAGGTCAAGGTTAACGGAAGAGGCAGGCACGAGCTTTACAAGTCTCTGGTTACAGCCAAGGATGGTGCTGGACTTAGTGGGCCCGTGATGTGGAATTTTGAAAAATTCTTAGTGCTGCCCTCTGGTGAAATCAAGCGATTCCGACCAACTACCAAGCCCGATGCGCCGGAGGTAATCGAGGCCATTGAGAGCGCCTTAGAGAAATAGGACGCTAAAGCGCAAATTCTCCTAGGTCGACCCCCAGGTAATCAGCAATCACATCGGTGACTAATTTGTGGTCAAGGCGTTGGGGTAGACCGGAAACTGTGGCGGTTGCCACGATGCCGACACCGTCAACTCGAATCGGGAAGCAACCTCCGTGCCAGGCGTAGTTCTGCTCATCTAAATCACTTACGCGATCCACAGCTCCGGCGAAGTTAATTTCAAGACCAACAAGATACGAACTGGTATGCACAAGATTGACCAGATTGCGTTTGCGACGGGCCCAATCGGTGTTTATTTCCGTGGTACCCGGCATTGCCGAGAAGAAAAGAGGTTCGTCTTCCCGACGAATGTCGATAACCACCCCGGGCTGGTATTTCTCAGCTTCTTCGCGCAGGGCAACACCAAGCGACCAAGCATCGGATTCATCGAAAGACCTAAACACCAGCAGTTCTTCTTGTCGAATTACCTTGGCTATGTCAGATTCGCGTGGTTCATTCATCTTTTTCGCCTGCTTCCCGACGCCTAGGCGACCGGCCCTTTATTGAAATGTTCAAAGACCATGTTGGTTCGGGTTGACGCAACAGTTGCATTGCTCGACAGGTTCTCTAGAACAAACTCACGCACGTGGTCGTTGTCACGAACGGCTAGGTGAACTATGAAATCCTCGCTACCGCCAAGGAAAAACACTTGAATTACCTCAGGCAAGGATCGCATTTCGTTCATGAAGTCAGCTAGGTGAGACCTAGCGCCAGCGCGCAGCGTGACTGAAATAAGCACCTGGCTGGATAACCCTACGGAACTGGGATTTATGTTTGCACTGAAGCCGGTAATGACTCCTCGGCTGACTAGAGAGCGAACTCGGGTGATGCAGGTTGACGGTGCTATGCCCGCCGCTTCGGCAAGATCTGCGTTGGTCATGCGGGCATTTTGGCTCAATAGACGCAAAAGTTCATGGTCAATTTCGTCTAACTCGGTCTGCAGATTATTCAACGCCATGGGCTTGATTCCCTTCAAAAATGAATATATAAGAGTATTTTAGGGTTTTTTCTGAATAAACTTCGGCCTTTACACGATTGTAACGTAATACCTGCAGTATTTACCTCAGAGAAGGAGTAAATCATGCGCGTAGGTATCCCAACTGAAATTAAGAACAACGAAAACCGAGTAGCCATTACCCCGGCAGGAGTTCACGAACTGGTTCGCCGAGGGCATGAGGTATTCATTCAGGTTGGTGCTGGTCTTGGCTCCGGCTTCGAGGATGCTGATTACGTAGCCCAGGGTGCCAAGATGCTTGCCACCGCCGCTGAAGTTTGGGCCGCCGGAGACTTGTTGCTCAAAGTCAAGGAGCCAATCAAAGCGGAATACGAACTGATGCGTCGCGATCAAGTTCTATTTACTTACCTGCACCTTGCCGCATCAAGAGAGTGCACAGATGCACTTATTGCTGCGGGTACCACTGCAATTGCTTATGAGACAGTGCAGTTGCCCAATCGCGCGCTTCCGCTACTGCAGCCGATGAGTGAAGTGGCCGGAAGGCTATCGGCTCAGATTGGCGCCTACCAACTCATGAAGAACGAGGGCGGCCGCGGCGTGCTAATGGGCGGCGTACCGGGAGCACCTAAAGCCAAAGTTGTGGTGATTGGTGGAGGAGTTGCCGGCGAACACGCGGCAACGATGGCACTTGGCATGCAGGCCGAGGTAACGGTCATTGATATTTCGCTACCAAAGCTTCGCGAATTAGACGCTCGCTTTGGTGGACACGTTCGTACTCGAGTTTCGACCGCTCTTGAAATTGCTGAGCAATTGAAGGACGCAGACCTGGTGATTGGGTCGGTGCTAATTCCAGGTGAAAAGGCACCAAAACTAGTTACCGACGAAATGGTCAAAAACATGAAACCAGGATCGGTGTTGGTGGACATTGCCATTGACCAGGGAGGTTGTTTTGAGAACTCCCGAGCAACAACACACGATGACCCTACTTACATGGTTCACAACAGCATTTACTACTGCGTTGCGAACATGCCTGGTGCTGTACCTGCGACTTCAACAAGAGCGCTAACCAACGCAACTTTGCCCTATGTAATCGCTCTTGCGGACAAGGGTTGGAAAGCTGCATTAGCGGCCGACGAATCACTGGCCAAGGGATTGAACGTGCACGACGGAAAGGTAACTTACTCGGGAGTGCTACACGCGTTCCCAGAATTGCCATTCCAGGACCTACACGAGGCTATCGCTTAGCCGGTTCAAGTCTTTAATTAAGCTGGCTGCTGTTGAGTGATGCAATGAATGCCACCGCCACGAGCAAATAACGCCGTGGCATTAACCAAAACTATTTTTCGATCCGGATAAACCTTTTGAAGGGTGTCCACGGCACGTTGATCATTGGCGTCGTTAAACCCGCAGAGGATAACTCCACCGTTTACCAGGTAATGGTTGATATAGCTGTAATCTACAAAACCCTCATCATCACGCAATATTGTTGGAGCGGCAACAGGAACCAGTTCGAATCCGCCGTGCTCCTCGAGCGTTCGCTTCACCTCGTGGCTCACCGAAAAATCTGGGTGTGCTGGATTCTCTTGATTGTGAAAAAGAATTTTGGTTGGGGATGCAAAGCAGGCGACGATGTCTATGTGACCGCGGGTTCCAAATTCGTCATAATCTCTGGTCAATCCTCGACGAATCCAAATTGCTTCACTGGTGCCGAGTTGCTGGTGAATCTCGGCCTCAACTCCAGCGCGTGACCATGTTGAGTTTCGGCCTTCACCGAGTTGCACGGTTTCAGTGAGTAGCACGGCACCGGCACCGTTTACGTGAATGCCGCCACCCTCGTTGATCAGTTTGGAATCAATTCTGATTTTTCCGGCGCGCTCAGTAATTAATCTGGCAACCTGGGAATCTTTGTCCCACTGTGCCCATTCTTGGGCACCCCAACCGTTGAAAATCCAATTAACCCCGGCAATTTCACCCGCAGCATTCTTTACAAAGGTTGGTCCAATGTCTCTCATCCACGCGTCGTTCAGTGGAGCGGGCATTATTTCCACTCGTTCGTCCAAGTATGCCTTTGCTATTGCAATTGCATCTTGCTCACAAAGCATCACTACTGGTTCGAATTCGATAATTGCGTTTGCGACCGCCGCCCAGGTTTCTCTTGCTTCATGCCAATCTGATTCCGCTTCGCCAAGCGTGTACCCAGATGATGGCCAAGCCATCCAGGTGAGCTCGTGCTGCTCCCACTCGGCGGGCATAAACCAAGTTGGAGTTGCCATTTAGTAGCTGACTCCGGCAATGCCGCCGTCTACGCCGTCACCATTATCTGATCTAGGGTTGACAACTGGTTCAATCAGTTTGCCGTAGGTGTCTGGGCGGCGTGTAGCAAGAAAAGGAAAAAGGTCTAACCAGTCGCGGCGTTGGTCCAGATCCAACTCAGCAACAAGCACTTCGTCGCCTTCACGAGCAGCGCGGGCAAGTATTCGTCCGTATGGATCGCAGATGAAACTGCTGCCGTAAAAGTTCAGCGCCCCTTCGTTACCGTATCGGTTTGGGACAACCATGAAGGTTCCGTTTGCAATTGCGTGGCCAATGATTACCTGACGCCAAAGTGGTTCAGTGTCAAAATCTGGGTGGTCCGGTTCTGATCCAATTGCGGTTGGATAAACCAAAATTTCGGCTCCGCGCAAACTGTAGTTTCTGGCTACCTCTGGAAACCACTCGTCCCAGCAAGTGGGTAAACCAAATTTGGCATCTTCGTCGTTGAATTCAAGATCGTAAACCGGATAAGGATCTGCGTCAGCAGGGCCGGGGGCAAAGTATTTGTCCTCGTAGTAGCCAGCAGTAACTGGGATGTGTAATTTTGGTGTGCGAGCCACAATTGCGCCCTGGGGGTCAACGATAATCGCGGTGTTTAAGGCTCGACCATCTTCAAAGTCCTGATACTCATAAAGCGACGCGTGCACGTAAACATTGTTGGCTCTAGCTGCTGCTGCCGCAAAAGCATGAGTTGGTCCACCCTCTAACTTTTCTGCAATTGCGTTGGGAGTTCCCGAGGGCTTTTCGTCAGCTGGGTAACGGCTAAGCGTAAGTTCCTGTAGAAAAACTATCTGTGCGCCGTTTTCTGCTGCCAAACGAATTCCTTCGTTCAGTTTGGCAAGGTGCTCAGCTAAATTTGCGTGCCATTTGGTTTGCACTAACGCGACTCGAATCGGCTTGCGATTAGAAACTTTTACTCTTGAGAGTGCTGCAGGTGCTGGTGCAACGGTTACTTTCACGATCTAACCTTCTTCATCCATGCTGTCGAGAATTTCAATTAGCGCCTTTAGTTGGGTGCGTGGATTCACGATAGCAAATCGTGCGTTCGGCTTTCCCTTGTGCGAGCTGGGAACTACGAATGCCTGACCGCGTGCCAATAGTTTGTTGGACCACGCGTCGTAATCTCTAAGTGACCAGTCAGCCTTGGTGAAAACCACGACCGATAATTCGGGCTCACGCACTAATTCCAGATCTGGTCGGGATCGAATTACATCGGCGATTTCTTTTGCAAGGGAAATATTTTTCTTAACTCCCTCGCGGTACGCGGCAACTCCATGAGTCGCTAGCGAGAACCACAGGGGAAGCCCTCGTGGGCGTCTGGTCAGGTTGTAGGCATAGTCCGAGGGATTCCAGTCACCCGATTCGGTCAGGGTTTCAAGGTATTCGCCGTGCTGGGTGTGGGCTTGTCTTGCTAGCTCTGGATTGCGATAGATCAAAGCACAGGCGTCAAAAGGGGCAAATAGCCACTTGTGCGGATCAACGATGAGGCTGTCTGCTTTCTCAACGCCAATAAACAAGTGCTTACTATCGGGCGACAGGATGCCCGCGAGACCGTAGGCACCATCAACGTGAAACCAGATTTGGTTTTCGTTGGCCACCTGTGCAATTTCGTCAATCCTGTCAACGATTCCAAAATTGGTTGTTCCTGCGGTTGCAACTATCGCAAAGACGCCATCCCCGGCAGCCGCTAGTGCTTGGGAGACTGAGGCGCCGGTTAGGTGCCCAGTCTCATCAACATTGGCCTTAATTATTTCGACATCCATTACGGCCGCCGCCGACTTAAGAGATGAGTGTGCTTCCGCTGAACAAATGAACTTCCATTTACTTGGCAGCTCTTTTCCTGATTCAACCAAACGCTGGCTAGCCGAGTTGCGCGCTGCAACGAGTGCACTCAGGTTTCCTAAGGTTCCACCTTGAACAAAGACTCCACCAGCAGACTTTGGCAGACCTGCTTCCTGAGCGAACCAGGAAAGAACCTCGTTTTCGGCGAATACAGCACCGGCTCCCTCCATCCATGAGCCACCGTAAATAGCTGACGCTGAAACAATCAAATCAAAAAGCTTTGATGCCTCAGTTGGGGCTGAGGGAATAAACGAAAGGTAGTTGGGGTGATCCGTGGAAATTGTTGCCGGCGCTAAAATCTCACTGAATATTTCTAAGGCCTGGGACCCACCCAAGCCCTGCTCGGAAATAGTGATTCCAGCTTTTTCACGCAACCAGCTGGGGGATTGTGGGCCATCAAGCGGTGCGGGATCGTATTCCAGCCTTTTTCTTGCGTAGGCGAATACTTCTTCGCGCAACTTTATAGAGTCTTCATTGACTTCAAGCATTTAAAAAATCCTACTTGCGTTTTTTTTTCTGCGGACGAACGAGACCCCAAAACCTAAGAGCGAAAGCGACAGTAAAACCCAGGATCCGATTTGACGATCACGAGCGATTGATTCACATGAAGTCCAGCCTTCGGTTTGGACATCAACGCAGGTGCTTGGGTCAAAAAGTCCAATGATTGATGCAAACACTCCAACCAATGCGACGGTAGCCACCATTGCCATTGAATTGTTTTGAATTTTTGCCACGGAATTCCCCTAAGTCCTATGCCTGGGGATCAGAGACGTCACCGAATTCTCCGCCCATGGATTCAATTTCCTTTTTTATTTCATCCATATCTAAATCACGTACGGCTTGAATTAGTTCTTCGAGTGCAGGGGCTGGAAGTGCGCCGGCTTGATTGAATAAAAGTACGCCATCGCGAAATACCATCAGGGTTGGAATCGAGGTAATACCAGCTTCTCCAGCAAGTTGCGTTTCGGCTTCGGTGTCAACTTTGCCAAAGCGAATATCGGTGTGTTTCTCTGAAGCAGCCTCGTAAACGGGGGCAAATTGCATGCATGGGCCACACCAGCCTGCCCAGAAATCAACGATTGTGATTCCTTCGTTCACTACGGTGTCGCCAAAGTTAGCTGCGCCTAATTCTATGGTGGCCATTTTTACCTCGTGTGTTTGTGATCTTGAATTACAAGCCTAGGCTAGTTAAATGATGAGTTTTTTCTTGGCCGGGGGCTGCTTTTGGTGCCTCGACAGTTCGTTCATGCAGTTCAAGGGCGTATCCGATGTTGTCGTTGGCTACATGGGTGGCCAGTTGGATAACCCAAGCTATGAAGCGGTTTGCTCCGGCACTACCGGGCACGCCGAAATCGCCGAGGTTATTTTTGACGAAACTGTGATTCCCGCAGAGATCATTCTTGACATTTTCTTCACTCTTCATGACCCAACCCAATTGAATCGCCAAGGGAACGACATTGGCACTCAATATCGCTCTGCGATGTTTTACACCGATGAGGCTCAGCGCGAGATCTTCGCTGCGGCTATTGAAAAAGCCAAAACAATATGGGGTGACGGTGTAGTAACCGAGTTGAACCCCGCGGAAGAATTTTGGGTGGGCGAGGAGTATCACCAAGACTTCTTTGCCAAAAACCCAAATCAGGGATATTGCAACGCGGTTGTGGCACCAAAAATGCTCAAGACACGTAAGGCATTCCTGGATTACATTCGCGACTAATCGCGCTTTTGGATAACCACAGAGTTATCCACAATTTTATCCTTTTCTCGCTCCGGATTTATAAGGCTGGCCAGAATCGAAACACGCCACATTTCGTGGCTTCAAGTTTCGAGAAGGGCAAAAATTGTCAGAAACACTTTCGGTCACCGGTTTAGTGGCCACAACCCCGCGCCACTTAGTGACTCAAGATGGTCTTCCAATCACCTCATTTCGTTTGGCGTCTTCACAGCGACGATTTGATCGAACTCAGAACAAGTGGATTGACGGCGAAACTAACTGGTTCACCGTGACCGCATTTAGGCAGTTGGCCATCAACTCGGCCGGGTCAATCAATAAAGGGGATCGCTTGGTAGTAGCCGGAAAGCTGCGGGTTCGCGATTGGGACAATGGTGAACGTGCAGGCACCTCGGTAGAGGTAGAGGCTGATTCACTTGGTCACGACCTAACCTGGGGCAGTTCCGTTTTCACCCGAACAGTCTTGGTCCGTGAAGCGGATCCAGATCAAGATCCGGATGAACCAGGTGATCTAGAACACGATTTGGTTAGCGCAAAAAAGAAATAATTTCCCAAACTGCTGGGCCGCCGGTCGTCCCCTCGTTGCCAGTGGCCTAGCTCTAAACCTCTTCACGGAGGTCCGGCACCCTCTTCGCATTGCTTGCATTTACAGCCCCAAAAGACGGGCTAATTGGTCGGGTAAACTGATACCCATAGCAAGCCAAGCGTTAGAGGGTGCCATTCTCACGTTTTCGAGGCTGATGCTTTTATATCGAAAGTGATCTAATTCCATGGCTGAATTCATCTATCAGATGATCAAGGCGCGCAAGGCGCACGGTGACAAGGTAATTCTTGACGACGTAACTTTGGCATTCATCCCTGGAGCAAAAATCGGTGTGGTTGGCCCTAACGGAGCGGGAAAGTCTACGGTTCTAAAAATCATGGCTGGCTTGGACACACCTTCGAATGGTGAAGCACGCCTCAGTCCCGAGTACACCGTTGGAATTTTGATGCAAGAGCCACCGCTCGATGAATCGCTAACCGTTCTGGGAAACGTAGAACTTGCTGTGAAAGACACCAAGGCCAAGCTGGATCGGTTCAACGAAATATCTGCGCTCATGTCTGAGCCAGATGCAGATTTTGACACCCTTCTTGCTGAGATGGGAACACTGCAGGAGCAAATCGATCACTTGGACGCCTGGGACTTAGATTCTCAGCTAGAGCAAGCCATGGACGCTCTCCGCTGTCCGCCCAGCGACTCGCCAGTGACCGCACTTTCTGGTGGTGAGCGCCGACGGGTTGCACTCTGCAAGTTGTTGCTAGAAAAACCTGACCTACTCTTACTTGACGAGCCGACTAACCACCTAGATGCTGAATCCGTTTTGTGGCTGGAGCAGCACCTTGCCAAGTACCCGGGTGCGGTGTTGGCTGTTACGCACGACCGATACTTCCTAGACAACGTGGCCGAATGGATTCTTGAGCTTGACCGTGGGCGCGCCTACCCTTACGAGGGAAATTACTCTACCTATCTAGAGAAGAAGCGCGAGCGTCTTGAGGTTGCTGGCAAGAAGGATGCAAAGCTGGCAAAACGCCTGAGCGAAGAATTGGATTGGGTTCGTTCATCTTCTAAAGCTCGTCAGACCAAGTCAAAGGCGCGTCTTGCACGCTACGAAGAAATGGCGGCAGAGGCGGATCGCACCAGAAAACTTGACTTTGAAGAAATTCAAATTCCGATGGGGCCTCGATTGGGTGACATCGTTATTGAGGCTAAGAACATTCAAAAAGGTTTTGATGGGCGTTCGTTGATAAGTGACTTGTCTTTCAGCCTTCCTCGAAACGGCATCGTCGGCGTGATTGGTCCAAACGGTGTTGGTAAGTCAACTTTGTTCAAAACGATCGTTGGTTTAGAAAAGCTTGACGGTGGTGAGCTGAAAATTGGTGAAACCGTAAAGATTTCATACGTTGATCAGTCGCGCGGAGGAATTGACCCAAACAAATCACTGTGGGAAGTGGTTTCAGGGGGACTGGATTTCATTCAGGTTGGCAATCAAGAGATGCCATCGCGGGCATACGTGGCAGCATTTGGTTTCAAAGGTCCAGATCAGCAGAAGCCAGCCGGAGTTCTCTCCGGCGGTGAACGAAACCGCTTGAACCTGGCCCTAACCCTCAAAGAGGGCGGCAACCTTTTGCTTCTAGATGAGCCAACGAATGACTTGGACGTTGAAACCCTGGGATCTCTAGAGAACGCATTGCTGGAGTTTCCGGGCTGCGCCGTGGTCATCACGCACGATCGTTGGTTCCTAGACCGAGTTGCCTCACACATCTTGGCCTATGAGGGCAGCGACGACAATCCAGACCACTGGTATTGGTTCGAGGGAAACTTTGAGGCCTACGAGGAAAACAAGATTGCGCGTCTTGGCCCAGATGCAGCAAAGCCGCACCGGTCAACCTACCGCAGGTTAACCCGCGACTAATTCCTTAATTGCTGCCTCAAACACCTCATGATGTTTTTCAACATCCGCGAGAGTCGTGGTTGGGCACATCAGCGCCATGTTGTGGAACGGTGTCAGCATGATGCCGCGGTTGGCAAGGTAAACGTGAAGGTAATCTTCTAGCTCAGGATCTGCCGCGTGGAATGCATCGGTGCCGGTCTTTGGGTATGGTTTTGCAAAACGATACTCAGCTCGTGCGCCAAGTTGGTTGATTGACCATGGCAAGTTGTATTTTTCGAAGAGCTCGTTCACTCCGTCCGTAAACACTGTTGCCAAATCAATCATGTACTTGAAGTTTTCTTGGGTGAGAATCTTTTCTAGCGTCGCGCGCATGGCCGCAACCTGAAGGGGATTTCCAGCCAAAGTTCCGCCGACTCCACCCATGTCCACCAAATCCAAATCTGTGCGGCTAAGAATTTTTTCAGCGAGATGTGCACTGAGTCCGTAGGTGCCAGTTGGAATTCCGCCGGCTATTGCTTTACCAATCACAAAAACGTCCGGCTCAAGATGATCGCGCATCGTCATACCGCCGTAGCCTGCAGAAAATGTATGTGTCTCGTCAATAATCAGCAGAGCGTCATATTTTCGAGTTAGCTCTCTAACTCCTTCAAGATAGCCCGGCTCTGGAAGTACGATACCGATGTTGGTAAGTGCGGGTTCCATGAGGACCGCCGCAACGTCCCCATTCTTCAGCTGGCGTTCCAGACCTTGAAGGTCGTTAAATTCCGCAACTCTGGAGGTTTGCGTGACGTCAACCGGTGAGCCAACGTTACCTGGGCGACTCATTCCCTCACCGTCCGGGCCAACCACAATTAGCGCCTCATCGACTGAGCCGTGGTAGCAGTAGGCGTTGAATAGGATTTTTGGTTTTCCTGTGATTGCTCGAACCAATCTGATTGCCCATCGGTTCGCGTCCGTCGCGGTTAGCGAGAAACTCCACTTGGCCATACCAAAACGCTCGGTCAGATTCTTGGCAACCCATTCCGCGTCTTCGGTTGGCAACATTGTGGTGAGGCCACCAAGGTCCTTGACTCGATGGGTGATTGCCTCGACGACTGCTGGAGCAGAGTGCCCCGCCATCGCCCCGGTGTCACCCAGCGCAAAGTCGATGTACTCATTTCCGTCGATGTCCCAAATTCTGTTTCCAGATGCGCGATCTAAGTAAATCGGAAAGCCACCGGCTTTCTTGTTCATCCAAGTCATTGGAACTTTGCCGAAAAGGTGGTCAGCTCTTTCGAAAGCTGCTCGAGACTTTGGATTGCGCGCATAAAAAGTTTGCTGCTCGCGCTCGTTTAGTTTTGCAAGTTTTTCTCTGCTGATCATTTTTCTATTTTGCCAGTTCTGGAATGCGAACCATTCCCTCTTGTGCGACTGTTGCAATAAGTTCGCCGCGGCCATTGAATATTTTTCCTAAAGCCAAACCTCGACCACCTTGAGCACTAGGGGACTCTTGTACATAGAGCATCCATTGATCAACTCTTGCAGGCCGATGAAACCACATGGCGTGATCGAGGCTCGCCGACTTTAGACCGGGGTGTGACCAAGCGATTCCATGCCTTCGGTAGATGCTTTCGAGAATTGAATAATCGCTGGCATAGGCCAGTGCTGCAGTGTGGAGTTCTGGCTGATCTGGTAAGTCACCCAAGGCTTTCAACCAAACGGCTTGATGGGCAACCGGCTTGCCTTCTACTTTGAAGTAGATTGGCGAACCTACGTGACGCATGTCAAAGGGTCTTGCTTTGGACCAATATTGCGCAACCGGGTGAGGATTGTCTCCCATCACATCAGCGGCACTGGGCAGGGATTCCGGGTCGGGAACATCCGTGGGGAAATCGTCTTGATGTTCCAGCCCCGGATCATGTACCTGGAATGAAGCGATCATTGAGAAAATCGCTTCATCTTTTTGAAAGGCCTGCACGCGGCGAGTGCTAAAAGACCGGCCGTCTCGAAGCCTGTCCACTGAGAATTTAATTGGCAGATTTATGTCACCCGGACGAAGAAAGTATCCGTGCATTGAATGAACTTTGCGATTTTCAATTGTTCGAGTTGCAGCTACAAGACTCTGAGCCAAAACCTGACCGCCAAAGACTCTTCCGTGCGGCATCCATTGACTTGGCCCTAGAAAGACATCCTCTTTGGAGCTCGGGTCATCGAGTTTTTCTAGATCCAAGGTGCTGATCATTTCTGCTAGCGGATCCACAGGAATCTTAGGATTCAAGATTTTGCTCAATTCTTTAGGGCAACATCGCTCTACACAGGCTAGTTTAGACAGGTCATGATTAACCCATTCTCACTAGCCGATGAACATACTGCGGTGGATCTGCAAGCGTATTTGTCCAGAGCAAAAAGACTTGATCCAGATGGCCTGGTGCGCCTGAGGGCATTTGGCTCGGTATTAGCGGCATACGTCGCACCTATTTACTCGGGAAACCTTATGGATTCAGGACCTACCGTGCTGGGGCTGCGCACTTGCGAGCTTGCCGAACCGGCAGAAGTTGATGTGCTGGTGCCTATCGGTGCCGTTCAAGAGCGACTTGCCCGGTTGGTTGGTCAAGGTGACGAAACCGCAGAATTCAAGATCCAATTGCTCGAAACTCAGCGAGCACCGTGGGCCGGAATTTCTCCGCCCCGACAGGGTTGGCAGCAGGTTGGCACCATTAATGAATCTCGACTCACACAAATTGCGCGCGACGGAATTGCCGAAGTGGCAGCCTCGCTGCCCGAATCAGTGGGCGGGCCAATTGCCGCCAGAATTCGTGGAGAGATCTGGGGTAGGGGCATTGACCTTGAGAGCAAGGTGCCTACCGGTGCAGCATTTGCCGCAGCGGGTTTAGGTTTTCTAACTGAGAATGAAGAGGTGGGTTTGTACGTTGCCGAGGGATGGATTCGACTGTCCAGCGAGCACGGTCACGTACTGGCTAAAGCGGCAACAAAGTTTTAACTATTCGTCAAAGCTATTAAGCATGGCCGTGGCCGCTCGATCAAAGTAAGCCCACATCTCGGCTTGATGCAGGGGGCTCAGTCCCACCGATTCAACTGCAGAGCGCATGTGCATAAGCCAATGCTCACGAGCTTGGGGGTTTATCTTAAAGGGATTGTGTCGCATTCTTAATCTGGGATGCCCACGAAGTTCTTGGTAGGTGGTTGGACCGCCCCAGTACTGTTCTAGAAATAATTGCAACCGTTCGGCAGCAGGCCCTAGGTCTTCCTCTGGGTACATGGGCCGCAAAATCTCATCAGCCGCTACGCCTTCGTAAAATTTCGCCGCGATTTTTCTAAAGGTTTCTTTTCCGCCAACGAGTTCGTAGAAATTTCCCCCTACGGCTTCACCGTTCAAGCCGCGGATGCGGATGGTTTCGACACGGGCGGCGTCTTCGAACTCATTCGACACTTATTTCTTCGCTCTCTTTTTGGTTTCTTTTTGCCCTTCGCTGCCTTTATGAGAAGAGTTTCCAACCCTTAGGATTTCACCATTGCGCACGTACCAAAGCGTGCCATTTGAGTCTCGAACCTGAGTGATGCGCAGGCCCACGTTTTCAACGACTCCACTTGCTTCACCCAGATCTACTGCATCACCAATGCCGTATTGATCCTCGAAGACAATAAAAAGTCCTGACAATAGATCGCGCACAATGTTCTGTGCTCCAAAGCCGAGTGCTGCACCTAAAATTCCGGCTCCGGCGATTAGTGCTCCCACGGCGACGCCCAGTTCGCTCAGAATCATGGTTCCGCTGACTACGTAGATGCTCCAGGTGATGAAGTTACTAAGCACTGAGCCAAGTGTTTTTGCGCGAAGAACCAGTCGTTCTGGATTCATGGCAACAGTGATGCTCTTGGCGCCCGCTTGCCCATTCTTTTTTGCACCTGAGGCTATGCCCTTTACAACCCGCTTCACAGAGACCAGCAGTAGAGCTCGCAAAACAATCGCACCAATCAGGATCAGTGAAATTCGAATAAGCGTGGACCAATCCTGCCAAGCCATTTGAAGCCAATTAGTAAAAGCTGCGTATGAATCCATCGTTATACCTTTTGCTAGCGAATGTTCCTAGTTTTGCAAGTCTCGTTGTTGGGCCCTAAGGGCTCGTTCGACGCTGGAGAGCGATTCAACCAAGATTCTGCGAAGTGCAGGAATCTCTGCGATTTCTGGGTGATCTATCCATTCACGCGTTTTCTCTGCCAGGGAATCACTTGCCAAGGGAAGCGGATACAGATTTTCAATTAGATACTCTGCAATTTTGAAAGTATTGCTGTTCCAGATGCGAACCGAATTTTCAAAGTATTTGTCCACAAATGGCTCAAGTAGCTCAGGATTCAGCACTCTCACGAAGCCAAGGCTTGCAGCATCTACAAGGATGTTCGAAAGATCGTGTGTTTCCGTTAGGGTTTTCCAGGCAACCGCCTTATCGGTTTGAGTTGGGAGCATTGCGCGGGCACCTGCAGCGGCTTTTTGCCCATTGGAAGTGTTGTCTGCCTTGAGCGCCGCTTCAATCTGTTCTGCGTCAGCGCGGCCACCCACGACCAATCCGGAAAGCAGTTCCCAACCAAGATCGGCATCGATGGTTAGGCCAGCTAACTTCTTGATGCCATTTCGAATTGCTGATAGTTCATCGAGTAGGTCCTGAGTATTTGCGAAAAGCGCAAAAAATTTGATGAATTGAAGCTGGGCATCTGAACCTGGCTGGGCATTCTCGGCAAGTCTTAGTAGCCCGGATCCCACCTCGCTGATTATCTGATCACGATGCACAGGGGCAACAAATTGGTAAGCGGCCGTCACCAATTGACGAAGCAACGTCAACATGGTTGTTGATTCTGTTTCAGTAGCAATGTTGCTCAGTACCAGCCGTACAAAATCCCTTGGGCATACTTCGGCGTCTCGGGTGGCGTCCCAGGCGGCTCCCCAAATGAGCGTTCGCGCAAGTGAATCCTCAAAATTTGAAAGATTGTCTAGCGCCGTTGCCCATGACTTTTCATCGAGTCGAATCTTGGCATATGCAAGGTCGTCGTCATTTAGCAACACTAGATCTGGAAGGTGCTGACCAACCAGTTCAGAAATTTTGGTGATTTCGCCATCGATGTCGGTTTCCAATCGGTGAACCCGCTTCAGCGTTTCATCAACTAAATTGTAGAAACCAATTGCCATGCGGTGTGGTCTAAGCGTAGGGTGCTCTTCAATTGCAGTTTGTTCAACCAAGAATTCAGTAATAACCCCTAATTCATCTGTGGCGATGCGTGGTCGAAGGGTGTTCACCCCTGCGGTTTCTAGCCAAAGCTTTGACCAGCTGCGAAGCTCTCTTCCGGAAGTTGCCTCGAGCTCCACCAGCAAGTCATTGAGCTGGGTGTTTTGGTAGGCATGCTTCTTGAAGTAATTGGCTACTCCAGATAAAAATTCTTCTTGGCCCACCCAAGCAACAAGTTGCTTAAGGACCGATGCGCCCTTGGCATAAGTAATTCCATCAAAGTTCACCTGAACATCTTCAAGATCATTTATCTCGGCAACAATTGGATGTGTAGAAGGCAATTGATCTTGCCTGTACGCCCATGATTTTTCCAGTGCTGTAAACGTGGTCCAGGCACCGTGCCACTCTGTTGCTTCTGCGGTGGCAAGCGTGGACGCGTACTCTGCGAAAGACTCGTTAAGCCACAGGTCATTCCACCACTTCATGGTTACTAGGTCACCAAACCACATGTGGGCAAGTTCGTGAAGGATAGTTACCACTCGGCGTTCACGTATGGCATCGGTTACTTTTGACCGGAACACGTAGCTCTCTGTAAAGGTCACTGCGCCAGCGTTTTCCATCGCTCCCGCATTAAATTCCGGAACAAATAATTGGTCATACTTTTCGAATGGGTATGGGTAGTCAAACGCCTTCTCGAAAAACTCAAAACCCTGGCGGGTTTTTTCAAATATGTATTCGGCATCCATGTATTGCGATAGCGAAGCACGGCTGAATACGCCAAGCGGAATGATCCTTCCGTTTGAACTGGTGAGCTGACTGCGGGTTTCAACATACGGTCCCGCAATTAGAGCCGTGATATAGCTAGAAATAATTGGCGTTGGCTCAAACTTCCAAAGCGACTTTTTATCATCTATTGCAACCGGCGTAGGTGTGGTTTGGTTAGAAACCACCTTCCAATAGCTTGGGGCAGTTACGTTGAACTGGAAATTGGCCTTTAGATCTGGCTGCTCAAACACGGCGAAAACGCGACGCGAATCTGGAACTTCGAATTGTGTATATAGGTATACCTCGCCATCAACCGGATCAACAAATCTGTGTAGTCCCTCGCCCGTGTTCATGTAATTTGCCGTTGCTTCCACGAGAAGCTCGTTTTCGGCTGCTAAGTCGTCTAACTGGATCCGCACGCCGTCGGAAACCTGACGAACGTCAAGCTCTCTTCCATTCAGAACAACTTTCTGAACAGAGTGGGTAATTGCATCAATGAATGTACTGCTACCAGTTTTGCTTGCAGAAAATTTCACTTTGGTGGTGGAGCCATAATTGGAATCGTCGCTAGTCAAATCCAGATGAATCTCGTAACTCGAAACTTTGATTAGGGAAGCGCGCTCCTGGGCTTCTTTTCGAGTGAGGTTTTCGCCTGGCATGGATACTCCGTTTATGAAGGGTTTGTTACGGCAAGCCTAATCGTTTGATTTCTAGGGGATAATCGAGAGATGGGGATGGTGTTCACCGCGACAAATTCGACATGGGTCGAAAGTATGGCCCTTGCCGAAATCGGCTTAGTGCTCCTAGGACTAGGTGTGGCTGCATACATCGCTGTTCGAGTAAAGATTTCAGTAGTGCCTTTTTATTTGGTAATCGGCCTCATGCTTGGAAAAGGGGGGCTATACCCACTTGACTTGAGTGAAACATTTCTTGATACCGGCGCTCAACTAGGTGCAATTCTGCTGCTACTGATGCTTGGCCTTGAGCACTCGGGTCCAAATCTGGCCTCGGCGTTCATGGAACGTAAATCCATTGGAGCAATAGATTTCGCTTTGAATGCGGTCCCTGGAGCGCTAATTGGGTTGTTGCTTGGTTGGGGAATACTGGGCGCCGTGGTTTTAGGTGGAATCACTTATGTGAGCTCT
Organism: Rhodoluna lacicola; assembly: GCF_000699505.1. Lineage (NCBI taxonomy): Bacteria > Bacillati > Actinomycetota > Actinomycetes > Micrococcales > Microbacteriaceae > Rhodoluna > Rhodoluna lacicola. The sequence goes on from NZ_CP007490.1 coordinate 583,400, forward strand.
TCGGGAATCGCTTCGCAGATGATGAAGGAAACTGGTTGGCAACGCTCCGAGGTTTCTCGAAGGGTCACCACGGTACTGGTGGTTGAAGATTTGACCCTGGCTCCTTACTTACCTCTGCTCACGACCTTGGTCGCTGGTGCAGGAGCAATCGCCGGATTCCTATCGGTCAGTTTTGCGCTTTTAGTCACCGCAATTGCGCTGATTATTTCTTTCAAAGGTGAAAACGCCCTTGGCAAAATACTCAATACCCAAGCCCAAGGTGGCCTACTTCTGACTGTCTTTGGTGCTGCGCTGCTGGCTGCCGGCTCAGCTGAGTTAGTTGGCTTCTCGTCTGCCGTTGCAGCTTTTCTCGTGGGGCTTGCGTTGACGGGAGAGGTTGCCTTGGCGGTTCGACTTAGGCTTTCTCCACTGCGAGATCTTTTTGCAGCAATTTTCTTTTTGTTCTTTGGTCTAAGTGTTTCACCCGTGGAAATGTTGCCGGTATTGCCGCTTGCACTTCTGCTAGCGGTTTTGGGTATTGCTGGAAAGATGTATGTGGGTTGGAACATCGCAAAAGACATGTCTGATGGTTCAGCTTGGAAAAGAGCTGGGGCGTTCCTGATTCCGCGCGGTGAGTTCTCAATTGTCATAGCAGGTCTTGCTGCATCGACTAGCTTTGGTAGTCAGTTACAAGCACTAACCATCACCTACGTGCTGCTAACTTCAATCGCCGCCTCAATTGTGCTTCGAGCAGTTCGCAGTAGCTTCGAACGCGCCAGAGCCAAATCAAAGGCTTAAACTAAGAGCATGCGAATCCACATTGCCACCGATCACGCCGGCTTGGAATTGAGTCACTTTCTGATTCGTGAGTTGACCAAGCAGGGACACGAAGTTTTTGATCATGGGCCAACTTCATACGACCCGCTGGATGATTACCCAAGTTTCTGCATCAATGCCGCTTTAGCAGTAGTTGCCGACGAAAAAGCCGGATCAGAAGCGCTGGGCATTGTCTTGGGTGGGTCTGGAAACGGTGAACAGATTGCTGCCAATAAGGTCAAGGGCATTCGTGCCGCCCTGGCTTGGAATGACTCAACCGCAAAGCTTGCCCGCGAGCACAACAACGCAAATGTTATTGCCGTGGGAGCGCGCCAGCACTCTCAAGAGGAAGTGCTTCACCTAATTGAACTTTTCATTTCAGAGCCATTTAGCAATGATGAGCGCCACGTTCGCCGAATTGGCAAAATTTCCAGCTACGAGCAGACCGGCGACATCCTCTGATAAATGCCTGAAGGACACACGGTTCATCGAACCGCAAACCAGTTCAACAAAATATTTGCGGGCAATTCTGTAGTTGTTGAATCTCCTCAGGGTCGATTTCGCGATGGGGCAGAAAACATCTCTGGCCAAACGCTCGTGAACGCCAGGGCAATTGGCAAGCAAATGTTCCTAGAGTTCAACAACGACCTAACGCTGAGAATCCACCTTGGCATCTATGGCAAGTGGTCATTTATGAATCACGATGGCGAACTACCAGAGCCTATGGGGCAGGTGCGAGCAAGGTTCAGCAACCAGGCCTCGTTTGCTGATCTTCGCGGGCCCACAGTTTGTGAGGTAATTACCCAACACGAGGTGAAGGCCGTAGAACAGCGACTTGGACCAGATCCCCTGAACCCCAACCCCAGGGGTGCGGAAATGAATCGCTTTATTCACAGGGTAACCAAGAGCAAGACACCGATAGGGCTTGCACTAATGAACCAAGAGGTCATCAGTGGCATCGGCAATGTTTACCGGGCCGAAATTCTTTTTAGGGCTGGCATAAATCCGCACACTCCTGGCACTCAGGTAAGCATCGAGCAGTTGACTCAGATCTGGAACGATTCGGTGCAGCTTTTGAAGGTTGGCGTCAAAACGGGTTTTATGATCACGCGTGACGAACTCTTTACCAAACGCCCAAAGAAAGATGAGCGAAATTTCGTCTATAAACGCGAGGGGCTTCCCTGCAGAAAATGTGGCACCAATATCAGCATCGAAATCATGGCTGCCCGGAAACTGTATTGGTGTGTCAGCTGCCAGTCGTGAGGTTTCGTTTCAAAACAAAAAAGAAGACCCTGTATTACTAGGGTCTTCTTTTGGTTTGGAGCGGGCGACGGGAATCGAACCCGCACCATCAGTTTGGAAGACTGAGGCTCTACCATTGAGCTACGCCCGCGGGTATTGGCTGGTTTTTTCACAAAACCGACGCAACCACTCCATTCTATGGGATAGACTCACTGAGGTTGTTCAATCAACCGGGGTGTAGCGTAGTGGCTAGCGCGCCTGCTTTGGGAGCAGGATATCGCAGGTTCGAGTCCTGTCACCCCGACCAATTTATGAAATAAAACCGGCTCGTCTTCATTGTGAAGGCGGGCCCTTTTCAGAGGAAGAGCCCTTGAAAACTGCTGTCGATCGCATCAAACCAACTCGCGCAAAACTTACCATTGAGGTAACTCCTGAGGAGTTCCGCCCGAGTATTGATCACGCTTACGAGCACATTGCTGAGACCGTGAACATTCCCGGTTTCCGCAAGGGCAAAATTCCTGCTGCTATTTTGGATCAGCGCGTGGGACGCCCTGCAATTCTGGCTCACGCGATCAACGACGGTCTAGACAACATTTATCGTCAGGCATTGGAAGAATCAAAGCTGCGCCCACTTGGTCAGCCTGCAGCGGACATTAAGCAGAGCCCTGACGAAAAGACTTTTGCTGGAAACCTGATTGTTGAGATTGAGGTTGAGGTTCGTCCAGAACTAAACCTCAAGGAGTACAAGGGTCTAAAAATAAAGGTTGATGAGGTAAAGGTTGAGGCAAAAGAAGTCGAAGCCGAGCTAGACGCGTTACGCTCACGATTTGGCAGCCTTAAGACCGTGGATCGCCCTGCTAAGAAGGGTGACTTCACCACTATTGACCTAAAGGCAGTTGTTGATGGAAAGACCATTGACTCGGCTGAAAACATTTCGTACGAAATTGGTTCTGGCAACCTGCTTGATGGTATCGATGAGGCGCTTGACACTCTTACTGCCGGTGAAGAAACCACCTTCAAGTCAAAGCTTGTGGGTGGCGACAAAGCCGGAATGGAAGCTGAGATCTCTCTGAAGCTAACTGCGGTCAAAGAGCGCGAGCTTCCGGCAGCTGATGACAAGTTTGCTCAACTGGCCTCTGAATTTGACACCATTAAAGAGTTGAAGGCTGATCTGGAAAAGCAGATTGAACGCTCAAAGGGTTACGGCCAGGGTATTCAGGCTCGCGACCTAGCAACCGATAAATTGCTTGAACTGATCGATGTTCCAGTATCAGAGGAATTAGTCGAGGCAGATGTGCACCGCCACCTTGAGGGTGAGGGTCGACTTGAAGACGCACAGCATCGCGCAGAGGTTCTTGAGCAGAGCACAAAATCTTTCAAGGTCCAAATGGTTCTAGATGCTATTGCAGAAAAAGAAGAAATTAAGGTTGATGAACAGGAACTAATTCAATACTTGGTTCAGGCCTCTCAGCAGTACGGCATGGCACCTAACGACTTCATCAAGACCATCAGTGAGCAGGGTCAGGTTCCGATGTTTGTGGCGGAAGTTTCTCGTCGCAAGGCGCTGGCTCTGGTTGTCGAAGCGGCTGAAGTTACCGACTCCAAAGGTGGCAAGGTTGATCTTTCCGAATTCACCAAGTTAGACGCAGGTTCAGTTGATGACCACGAGGGCCACGACCACGCCTAATTAAACTGTTTTTGAAAACCCCGCCTATTTTGGGCGGGGTTTTCGCTTTAGCCACGGGCGAACACGTCAGGTCTTAAGTGCTTTTTGCGGTTATCTTTGACAGGCAACCTCAAGAACTAGGAGTACTTCAATGGCTGACCAACCAAAAGGACAGAGCAGTACATTCGACCGCCTGCTAAAGGATCGAATCATCTGGCTTGGCACCGAAGTCAGAGATGACATGGCAAATGAGATTTGTGCCAAAATTTTGCTTCTAGCCGCAGAGGATTCGCAGAAGGACATCTACCTGTACATCAACTCCCCGGGTGGTTCAATCACCGCCGGTATGGCGATTTACGACACAATGCAGTACGTGCCAAACGACATCGTGACTGTAGGTATTGGAATGTGTGCCTCGATGGGTCAGTTCTTGCTGTCATCGGGGACTAAGGGCAAGCGCTACGCAACCCCAAACACTCGTGTTCTGCTGCACCAGCCGCATGGTGGCTTTGGCGGTACCGCATCAGACATCCAGACTCAGGCTGAGTTGATCATGTCTATGAAGCGCCAGTTGGCTTCGATAACTGCCGAACAAACCGGAAAAACCGTTGAGCAAATCATGGCCGATGGTGACCGCGATCGTTGGTTTAGCGCAGAAGAGGCCCTTGAGTACGGATTTATTGACCACATTCAAAAGTACGCTGCAAGCGCCACTGGCGTTGGAAACAAATAAGGAATACACCGATGACCAATCCAAACGTTTTCCAGAGTCCAGAAGCTCGCTACATTCTTCCAACTTTCGAAGAGCGCACCTCATATGGTTTTAAGCGCCAAGATCCCTACAACAAGCTGTTTGAGGATCGAATTGTTTTCCTTGGTGTGCAGGTAGATGATGCATCTGCTGACGACATCATGGCCCAATTATTGGTACTTGAGTCGCAGGACCCAGACCGCGACATTACAATGTACATCAACTCGCCTGGTGGTTCATTTACCGCGATGACCGCAATCTATGACACCATGCAGTACATTCGGCCTCAAATTCAGACGGTTTGTCTTGGCCAAGCGGCGTCCGCTGCGGCTGTGTTGTTGGCAGCCGGTGCTCCGGGCAAGAGACTGGCGCTACCAAATGCACGAGTCCTAATCCACCAGCCGTCCTCGGGTGATTCTGGCCGTGGTCAAGCGTCAGACATTGAGATTCAGGCTAAAGAAATCATGCGTTTGCGCGAATGGCTGGAGGCAACTCTCTCCAAGCACACCAAGCGAAGCGTTGCCGAGGTAAACAAAGACATCGACCGCGACAAGATTCTCACCGCCCCAGAGGCACTCGACTACGGTCTAATTGATCAAGTCCTTACTTCGCGCAAGAACGCGCAGTAAAAAGGCTAAAACGGCTTGAAATTGCGGATGGGCGAGGCTCATCCGCTTTTTCGGTTTGAGAGCATAAGGTTTTTACATGACTAAGCTTGGCGAATCGGGTGACCTACTCAAGTGTTCTTTCTGTGGAAAGAGCCAGAAGCAGGTTCGCAAACTTATAGCCGGGCCGGGCGTTTATATCTGCGATGAGTGCATCGAGTTATGCAACGAAATCATTGAAGAGGAACTTGGTGAGGTTGCCAAGACCGTCGAAGACATTGATCTTCCAAAACCCCGCGAAATCAAGGGCTTCTTAGATGAGTACGTCATCGGCCAAGATCAGGCCAAGAAAGCTCTTTCCGTGGCTGTCTACAACCACTACAAGCGCCTCCGCTCACGCGGAACCTTAACTGCAGCGGGTAAAGACCACGATTCAATCGAGATTGCTAAGTCAAATATTTTGATGATTGGCCCAACCGGCTGTGGCAAGACCTACCTAGCTCAGACTTTGGCCAAGCGGCTAAACGTGCCCTTCGCCGTTGCCGATGCGACCGCACTGACCGAGGCAGGTTATGTGGGCGAAGATGTAGAAAACATTCTGCTGAAACTTCTTCAAGCGGCTGACTTTGACGTCAAGCGAGCCGAAACCGGAATTATTTACATCGATGAGATTGACAAGATTTCACGCAAGGCAGAGAACCCATCAATTACTCGCGATGTTTCTGGAGAGGGAGTGCAGCAAGCACTGCTGAAGATTCTTGAGGGTACCGTTGCATCTGTGCCACCTCAGGGTGGACGCAAGCACCCGCAGCAGGAATTTATTCAGCTAGACACCACAAACGTTTTGTTTATCGTTGCCGGGGCATTCGCAGGTCTTGAGGAGATCATTTCTCAGCGTGCCGGCAAGAAGGGCATTGGTTTTGGTGCGCCAATTTCAGGCAAGCACGATGACATTGAAATTTTCACTGAGGTGCAGCCTGAAGATCTTCGTAAGTTTGGCCTGATCCCAGAATTTATTGGTCGCTTGCCTGTGATTGCAACGGTGACTCCACTTGATCGCCCTGCTTTGATGCAGATTCTGACAGAACCAAAAAATGCTTTGGTAAAGCAGTATCAGCGAATGTTTGAACTGGATGGTTTTGAACTTGAATTCGACAAGGCGGCCCTTGAAGCAATCGCCGAAAAGGCGATCGAGCGCGAAACTGGTGCACGAGGCCTGCGCGCGATCATGGAAGAAATTCTTGGGCCGGTGATGTTCGATATTCCTGGCAGCGAGGTCCAGGGAATCGTCAAGATTACAAAGGCTGTAGTTGTCGATGGCGTCGAGCCACAGACTGTTCCATTCAAAAACGTTCGCCAAGAAAAGTCTGCCTAATCTAAATGTCTAAAATCGGCAGCTTTGCTGATCACCGCGCTCCGTTGCTAGCCGGCACAGTTGCCTCAATCACCGGAACTGCAGCGTCACTTGGCATTGCTTTGTCTGCACTTACAGGACTTGGTGCAACAAAAACTCAAACAACATCTGCGGTTGTGGCTAGCACCGTCTTATTCGGTCTGCTCTCAATCCTGCTTAGCCACCGATACAAGATGCCAATCAGCGTCGTCTGGAGCACACCGGGTGCAGCTCTACTGATCTCGTCGGGTGCAATGGGGTTTCCATTTTCAACTGCAGTCGGCGCATTTCTAGTCTCAGGCTTATTGCTTTTACTAACTGGTCTATGGCCGGCCCTTGGCAGAGCTGTAGCGTCGATTCCCAAGCCCATAGCCTCTGCGATGCTAGCCGGAGTAATTTTTAACTTTTGTGTTGCCTCATTTAAAACAGTCGCAACTTTTCCTCTAATTGTTTTGCCGGCACTTTTGGTTTGGTTGGTTCTTTATAAACTGGCCACAGTGTGGGCTACACCTGCGGCGATGCTGATCATCTTCAGCCTGACCGCTATCAATTTGGGAATCACTGTCCCAGCCGACCAGTTGGCGCCAACCATTGAACTGGTAACGCCTACTTTTGATCTAGCAGCAATTTTGGGTATCGGGATTCCGTTGTACTTAGTCACGATGGCTTCACAAAATATCCCAGGTATTGCAATCATGAAGAGCTTTGGATATGAAATTCCATTTCGTCCGGTAATGATTAGTACGGGTCTGGCTACCCTAATAAATAATTTTTTTGGTGGAATTCCACTCAATCTGGCCGCAATCACTGCAGCGTTGAATGCTAATGAGCATGCTCACAAGAATCCTGCGCGGCGATGGCTTGCTTCAGTATGGGGCGGATATGTCTATTTTGTAATCGCAGCACTCGCAGGCGCAGCGGCGGTTTTTGTAATCCAAGCACCGCGAGACTTAATACTTGCCGCGGCTGGAATCGCACTGATTGGAACGATTGTTAGTTCGTTAAGTTCTGCGATGGAAGATACAACTTTGCGAATTCCAGCCATGATCACTTTTCTAGTTGGAGCGTCAGGCTTATCGGTATTCGATATTGGCTCAGCTTTCTGGGCTCTGATTGCCGGTTTGCTGGTTTGGGCGTGGTTAAGCCTGAAGCGTCCTTAGGCTTCGCTTACCTCAGCCAAAATAATCTGCGTCATTGCCACTTCGTCACCTTCGGCATAAGCCAGGCTCTGAATCTTTCCAACTGACTTCAAATCTGCTTCAAGTAAACGCAAGCTGGTCAGTACCGCAGCCGGAGCCTCGATGGTTGCCGACTCAACAGCTGCCTTCATTGAAGCCTTGGCATCTGACTTTGCCTTGCGCACGCCACCAACTGCAATCGAGGCAAGATCCAGCAAGCCAACATTGCCGGCGTCGATGCCTTCGGTAAGTTCTTCGGCAACCGGCCACGATGCACGGTGAATTGAACCGGCATCCTTTTGCCACCAGCCCCAAACTTCCTCGGTAGCAAATGGTAGGAACGGTGCGAACAAACGCAGCATCACGTGCAGTGCTTTACGAAGTGCAATCGCAGCCGATGCTTGTTGTGCCGCAGTTAAGGTGCCCTCAGCGTTGTAAGCGCGCTCCTTAACTAGCTCAAGGTAGTCATCGGTGAAGGTCCAGAAGAACTTCTCGCTTAGTTCAAGTGCCTTGGTGTGATCGTATGCATCGAAGGCAGCGGTTGCTTCGCGCACCACCTCGGCAAGCGCCAGCAGCATTGCCTGATCAAGTGGCTCGGTAACCTCAGTCGCTCCGGCAGGAACTTCAAATGAAAGTGCAAACTTTGCAGCGTTCAAAAGCTTGATGGCTAGACGGCGTCCAACCTTCATCTGACCTTCATCAAAGGCAGCATCGGTGCCTAGGCGGGCAGAGGCAGCCCAGTAACGAACCGCATCGGCGCCGTGGTTATCGATTGGCTCAGCAGGAACAACTACGTTGCCCTTTGACTTAGACATCTTCTTGCGGTCTGGGTCAAGAATCCAACCAGATATTGCAGCGTTCTTCCAAGGCAACTGACCGTGTTCCTGCTCGCCGCGAAGCAGCGACGAGAACAACCAGGTACGAATGATGTCTTGGCCCTGTGGACGAAGATCGTAAGGGAATACCTTGGCAAACTTCTCTGGGTCTTCGATCCAACCACCGGCAAGCTGGGGGGTTAGTGAGGAAGTTGCCCAGGTATCCATGATGTCCATCTCGCCGATGAATCCACCGGCGATTCCGCGCTGTGACTCCGTGTAACCAGCCGGAACATCAGACGAAGGGTCAACCGGAAGAGTTTCGATTGCCGGAACCAACGGGGCATCGTAGTTAGCCTCACCGTTGGCATCAAGCGAATACCAAACCGGAATTGGCACACCAAAGAATCGCTGTCTCGAAATTAGCCAGTCACCGGTTAGTCCGTTGACCCAGTTTTCAAAACGTACGCGCATGAAGTCAGGTACAAAGTTCAAATCTTTGCCAAGGGCAATTAAACGATCACGTAGGTCTGAATCGCGGCCACCGTTGCGGATGTACCACTGACGAGTAGAGACAATTTCAAGCGGCTTGTCACCTTTTTCAAAGAACTTCACGTCGTGGGTGATTGGCTTTGGTTCGCCAATCATGTCGCCAGATTCCTGCAGCAGCTCAACGATGCGCTGCTTAGCCGAGAAGATGGTCTTGCCAACTAGCTCCGCGTAAATTTCCTTACCGCGTGCAGACATGATCGCATCTGGCATTTCTTCCACGATTCGGCCGTCCCAGCCGATGATTGCGCGGTTTGGTAGGTCAAGTTCGCGCCACCAAATAATGTCGGTCACGTCGCCAAAGGTGCAAATCATGGCGATACCGGAGCCCTTGTCGATCTGAGCCAACCGGTGAGCAACTACCGGAACCTCAACTTCAAACAACGGAGTCTTCACGGTCTTGCCAAATAGGTGCTTGTACCGGTCATCATCGGGGTTAGCAACCAGCGCAACACAGGCCGGCAAAAGTTCTGGGCGAGTGGTCTCGATGAAAACTTTGCCATCCGGACCATCAAAACCAACCTTGTGATACGCACCAGGCTGCTCGCGGTCTTCCAGCTCTGCCTGAGCAACCGCGGTGCGGAAGGTGACATCCCATAGTGTCGGCGCCATTGACTGGTATGCCTCGCCACGAGACAGGTTGTTTAAGAATGCCTTTTGTGAAACAGCAATTGCAGCCGGCGAAATGGTTTGGTAGGTCTGAGTCCAGTCAACCGATAACCCAAGCTTGCGCCAAAGATTCTCAAATTGCTTTTCGTCTTCGACGGTCAGCTTGTCGCAAAGCTCAATAAAGTTGCGACGTGAAATCGGCACCTGATCGGCGGCTTTCGAAGACTTGTTGTCGCCGCCTTCGAACGGCGGCTTGAAGCCCTCAACATAAGGAAGGGTTGGGTCGCAGCGAACTCCGTAGTAGTTCTGCACGCGGCGCTCGGTGGGCAGACCGTTGTCGTCCCAGCCCATTGGGTAGTAAACCTCGTAGCCACTCATGCGCTTGAAGCGGGCAACTACATCGGTGTGGGTATAGCTAAAGACGTGACCTACGTGCAGCGAACCCGATGCGGTTGGCGGCGGAGTGTCAATTGAGTAGATGTTTTCGCGATTGGCCTCGCGACGGAAGCGGTAGACGCCATCTTTCTCCCAGACCAGCCCCCACTTATCTTCAAGGCCCTCGACCGACACCTTCTCTGGTGCGTTGGCAGGGGCCAAGATGTTGCTTGAGAAGCTGGTTTGGGCAGTATTCACGCTGAAAGTCTCCAAGAAAGGGGTTTGTAACAGGTTAACATTAGATACGGAAACCCTTTTGCCTGACTGCCTAGAAAGCCGTGCATGTACCCAAAGAACCACGATTCAACTGCGCCAGCGCGCGAGGGCGTCAACCCTAGCCCCAGTTTTCCGGCAGTTGAACAGCAAATTTTGAACTTTTGGGCCAAAGATGGCACTTTTCAGGCCTCAATTGACCAACGCAAGGAATCTGACGCTGAGGAATTCGTCTTTTATGACGGCCCGCCGTTCGCCAATGGCCTGCCGCACTACGGGCACCTACTCACCGGGTACGCCAAAGACATGGTTCCGCGCTTCAAAACCATGCAGGGTTACCGGGTAGAGCGTCGTTTTGGCTGGGATACCCATGGCCTGCCTGCCGAGGTAGAAGCTGAGCGTCAACTTGGTATTTCTGGTCGCCCAGAAATTGAGAAGTACGGCATCGACAAGTTCAACGATTACTGCCGCACATCGGTGTTGAAGTACACAGAGGAGTGGCGCTCGTACATTACCCGCCAGGCTCGCTGGGTTGATTTTGATAATGACTATAAGACCCTTGACACCAGCTACACAGAGAGCGTGCTTTGGGCATTTAGCGAACTGTATAAGAAAGGTCTGATCTACGAGGGATTCAAGGTGCTGGCTTACTGCTGGCGTTGCGAGACCCCGCTGTCAAACCACGAACTTCGTATGGACGACGAGGTCTACAAGAACCGTCAGGATCAAACTCTTACAGTCACTTTCCCGGTGTCGGCTGGGCAGAAGCTCGAAGGCGTTCGCGTCCTGGCGTGGACCACAACGCCATGGACTTTGCCTACTAACTTCGCACTCGCCGTAGGGCCAGAGATTGAGTACGCGATTGTGCCCGCAGGTGCGGCCGGTGCCGGTGACGGCGGAGCGCCGGGAACCAAGTATTTGCTTTCTAAGTCGCTGGTTGGTGGTTACGCCAAGGATCTTGGCTATGAGTCGGCCGAGGACGCGGTTGCCGCAATCGCAGAGACCCACTTGGGTAGCGCGCTCGCCGGAATTAAGTATGAGCGTCTTTTTGATTACTACGTTGATGCCGAGAAATTCAACACCGATAACGCCTGGCAAATTTTGGTTGACGACTATGTAGGCGATGGCGACGGTACCGGAATCGTTCATCAGGCTCCTGCTTATGGTGAGGATGACCAACGTGTTTGCAACGATGCAGGAATTCCAACCTATGTTTCGATTAATGAGCGCGGTGAATTCAATTCAATCGTGAGCGATTTTGTTGGCCAGCACGTGTTTGACGCCAACAAACCAATTTCACAGCACCTTAAGTCGGCTGGGCGAGTGCTTCGCCAGGCTTCTTACGAGCACTCTTACCCACACTGCTATCGCTGCAAGAACCCACTGATCTACAAGGCGGTTTCATCTTGGTTTGTTGAAACCACAAAGTTGCGCGATCGCATGCTTGAACTAAACCAAGAAATTGATTGGACTCCGGATCACACCAAGGACGGATCTTTTGGAAAGTGGCTAGAAAACGTTCGCGACTGGGCAATCAGCCGCAACCGTTTCTGGGGTGCGCCGATTCCAGTCTGGAAATCTGATGACCCAAACTACCCACGCGTTGATGTGTATGGATCTATGGAAGAGCTTGAGCGTGACTTTGGTGTGCGACCAAGTGACTTCCATCGTCCGGTAATTGACGAGTTGACGCGACCAAACCCTGACGACCCAACCGGAAAGTCAACTATGCGTCGCGTGCCTGAGGTGCTGGACTGCTGGTTTGAATCGGGCTCAATGCCTTTTGCTCAGGCGCACTACCCATTTGAAAACCGTGAGTGGTTTGACTCTCACAACCCGGGAGACTACATCGTTGAATACGTTGGGCAGACTCGCGGTTGGTTCTACACCCTGCATGTTCTCTCAACCGCTTTGTTTGACCGCCCAGCTTTTAAGTCTGCGATTTCACACGGAATTATTTTGGGTAATGACGGACAGAAGATGTCTAAGTCGTTGCGAAACTACCCAGATGTAAACGAAGTCTTTGATCGCGACGGCGCCGACGCAATGCGTTGGTTCCTGCTGTCTAGTCCAATTCTTCGCGGCGGAAATCTTATTGTCACTGAGCAGGGTATCCGTGAGGGCGTGCGACAGGTGCTGCTTCCACTTTGGAACACCTGGTACTTCTTCTCGCTTTATGCCAACGCATCAAACTACGAGGCAAAGTGGTCAACCGCAAGTGAAGATTTGCTAGATCGCTACCTGCTTTCAAAGACTCACGACTTGGTCAACGAAGTTGAAGCTCACCTGAACAAGTTTGATTCTTACTCAGCTTCTGCAAGCCTTCGCGACTTTGCCGATGTGCTGACCAACTGGTACGTCCGCCGCTCACGCGATCGCTTCTGGGAGGGCAGTGAAGCCGCATTCGACACTCTCTATACCGTGCTTGAAATCGTTTCTCGTGTTGCTGCTCCGCTTCTGCCAATGATCACCGAAGAAATTTGGCGCGGCCTAACCGGTGGAAGAAGCGTGCACCTTGAATCTTGGCCAGATGCCAGCAAGCTGCCACACGACGCAGCTTTGGTTGAGGCGATGGACCAGGTGCGCACAGTGTCATCTGTGGCTTCGAGTTTGCGCAAGGCTGCCAGCCTTCGCGTGCGTCTACCGCTGGCCAAGCTAACCGTGGTAACCAAGAACGTGGCAGGGCTCAATCAGTTTGCCGAGATCATCGCCGAAGAGTTGAACGTAAAGAACGTTGAACTTGTGGAGATGTCACTTGATTCAACAACCGAGTTTGGTGTGATCAAGCGAGTAACCGTGAACTCCCGTGCTGCTGGTCCGCGAATTGGAAAGAGCGTGCAGGCGGTGATTCAGGCTGCTAAATCCGGAGACTGGTCAGAGGTTGACGGAACAGTTATTGTGGGCGGAATCGCTCTGATCGAAGGCGAATACGAAATTGATTTGGTCGCAGATACTTCAACCAACACCGATGGCCAAGCTACAGACCACATTGGTATTTTGCCAACCGGGGGCTTCTTGATTCTGGATGGAAAAGTTACCGCCGAGCTTGCAGCCGAGGGATTGGCGCGCGATGTTATTCGTGCTGTGCAGTCTGCGCGTAAGGATGCCGACTTTGATGTGAGTGATCGCATTAAGTTGACCCTCAAGGCGGCAGACGACGTCCTGGCGGCTGTTGCCGAGCACTCGGAACTTGTGAAGAGTGAGACCCTAACCGTTGAGCTTGAAACAATTAGCTCTGGAACTTTGGCTAACTCGGTTGCTGTGGGCGAAGGTCAACAGGTTGAAGTGCACGTTGCAGTTGTGGCGGCCAAGTGATCGAAAACCTAAGCGAAGAGCACTACTGGGCTCTGAAAGCTAAAGAGGTTGAAGACGCGCTGCTTGCTCGCGTTCCCGAAAACAAAATTCGCCCGCGCATTGAACCAACCGCGCGATTAGCTGAGTTGCTTGGGGATCCGCAAAAGGCGTATCGGGTTATTCACGTCACGGGAACCAACGGTAAAACCAGCACCAGCAGATTCATTGAACGCCTGCTTCGCGAACACGGTTTGCGCACGGGTCGTTTCACAAGTCCGCATTTGGTGAAGCTCAACGAACGCATTTCACTTGACGGTGAACCGGTGTCTGATGAGCGTCTTTACAACGTGTGGACAGAGATTGCACCAATCGTTGGTTTGGTCGATGCCGAACTGGAAGCTACCGGCGAAGATGCACTAACTTTTTTTGAAGTGCTTGCGGTGCTTGGCTTCGCAATTTTTGCAGACGCCCCAGTAGACGTGTTGGTTCTGGAAGTTGGCATGGGCGGGGAGTGGGACTCCACAAACGTAGCCGATGGAGATGTTGCGGTATTCACGCCAATTTCCCTTGACCACATGGATCGACTTGGCGAAACCATTGAAGAGATTGCAAAAACCAAAGCCGGAATTATTAAGCCCGGTGCAATTGTGTTGAGTGCGGAACAAAAACCTGAAGCACTGAAGGTTCTTGCAGAGCGCGCCGCTGCGGTTGGTGAAAAATTCTTGACCTATGGCAAAGATTTTGGCGTGACCGCTTCTTCGCTAAATAAACTTGGGCAAACCGTATCGGTACGTTCGGTTGCCGGTGAGTACCACGACCTTAATCTTCCGGTGCATGGAGGTTATCAGGCGCACAATGCAGCTCTTGCGGTCGCAGCGGTTGAGGCGTTCTTAGGCGGTGGCGATCAGCGGATTATGGATGACGTCGTTCGGGCCGCGTTTGCAGATTTCTCGTCTCCGGGTCGACTTCAAATCGTAAATCGCGAGCCACTGACAATTCTTGATGCCGCCCATAACGAAGACGGGGCCAGATCCTTAGTGGGTGCCATGAAGGAGTCTTTTGGTGCTCCTTACGCTGTGGCGGTAGTTTCAATTTTGGCCGAGAAGAACGCCCGGGCGCTGCTTGAAATTCTGGATGACACCTTCGTTGAGTTCATCATTACCCAGTCGGAATCGGCGCGCGCAATTCCAGCTGAAACCCTTGCCGAATTGGCTCGCGAAGTGTTTGGCGGCGACCGCGTGCACGTTCAGGCTAACCCGCAGTGGGCGTTAGCCGAGGCTGCAAAGCTATTGCCACCGACCCTTGGTAGCGCAATTGTGGTCACAGGTTCGGTCACTCTAGTTGGACAGGTCTTAAAGTTGAAGCAAATAGAAGCGGAGCAAGATGCGTAACAAGTCCACCAAGCGAATTCTTGGTTCAATGCTGTTGGCCTTTGAATCTTTTGTCGTCTTCTTCGCGATGCTGGTTGCTTTTGGACTCAAAGTTGCAGATGGTCCAACCGTGTGGGCAATTGGGCTCTCGCTTTCTTTTCTTCTGATCCTCACCCCCGCAATTCTTAGAAAGAAATTTTCATACGCCTGGGGATGGTTCCTGCAATTAGTTGTCGTCTCACTTGGTATCTGGGTGCCGCTGATGTACGTGATCGGTGGAATTTTTATCTGCCTGTGGGCTTGGGCGATGATTGCAGGTGGCACAATTGACACAGCACGTGCGGTTCTTGAACGCCAGGCGGCAGAGCAAGCTTCAACGGAGGAGATCTAAATGACCCAGCAGACACTCGTTCTAATTAAGCCTGACGGTGTAAAGCGAAACCTCATCGGTGAAATTATTTCCCGACTCGAGGCCAAGGGGTACGTGGTTGCAGACCTCAAGAAATTCACTCCAACCAAGGACTTACTGCACAAGCACTATGCAGAACACGAGGGCAAGCCGTTCTTTGAGCCTCTAGTTGAATTCATGTCAAGCGGAGACGTTGTTGCAATCAAACTTGAGGGCCACCGCGTCATTGAGGGCTTCCGTTCCCTTGCTGGTGCAACCGATCCGACCGTGGCACTGCCCGGAACTATTCGCGGTGACCTTGGCCGCGACTGGGGGCTAAAAGTTCAGCAGAACTTGGTTCACGGTTCAGACTCTGAGGAGTCAGCTGCGCGCGAGCTTGCGCTTTGGTTTTAAACGCGGTTCGCAAGCAAACCGCTGTGGTTCTAAGTTTCTAAATATCTAGCTCCAGAGTGATGGCCAACTGGTCCAAAATCGAGCGATGATAATCGCGATGATGATTGCCTCCGTCACCACTGTGAAGACCCAGGCTTTGTCGTAAGCGCGGTCGAAAAATCCAACAAATCTCAGTGGCGTGTCGATAAATCCATCTTTGGCGCCAAACAGAATGACTTTCCAGAACAGTGGCACCATCGCGGCCCATGCAACCATGCAGTAGGGGCAAAGCACACCGATAACAAAGGTGCTTTGAATCCAGAGCCAGATCACAAATACGAAACCAGCGGTAATACCCACTGAAAATAGTCGCCAGAACCACGCCGCAAACTGCGCCCCGGCAAGAATTGCCACTCCCACCGCGATGGGGGCAACGAACGATGCCACGCCAATTAGTGGGTTAGGGAAGCCAAAAAGCGAGGCCTGTGCGGTAAGCATCACGGACTTGCAGGAAATAAATGGGTTCAAATCGCAACTCAAGACGGCTTCTGGGTTGGTGGCCACGTGAATTCGCTCTAAAACTAGCGAAAATGCGGCAAACCAGCCCAATATTCCAGTCCAGATGAGGGTGATGGCAAACCCGCGGGTTGGCGCCAATGTAATACCTTTTGGCTGCTTATCAGCCTTGAATTCCATGCTCACTCTTCCAGTATGACACGCTCAATTGGTGACATTTTTAGGGCCAGGTGTCATACTTAGATGAGTTGAACCCGCCACACCGGGATCGACTGAAGATTTAGCGAGTACCAAGCACTTAGAACGCGTAAGGCCAGATCAAGTTTTGATCAATCGGGCAGCGATAGTCGCAAAACGAGTAGCTCGCCGTTAGTTTTGGTTGTTCACAATCGTGGGCAGCAAGGATTTAAGCCTCAGGGCCTAGTGAGTGTGGCCTAGGTGAGGCAGCTTGGAGTACACCAGAAATGGTGAAAAACGAAGATTCAAACGTACCCGCAGAAGTTTTAGAAACTGCTGCAAAAAAAGTCACTCGTGCACGTGCACCTAAAAAGACCGCCGGTGAGGCATCTGAAAAGCCAAAAAAGGCGCTAATCACAAAAGATTCCGCTGCGAAAAGCGGCAAAGCCGAAAAGAAGGCGAAGGCCGAAAAAGAGCCCGCCTCAGTTGATGAAGTGGTTGAAAAAGCGGCTAAGAAGGCCCCTGCTAAACGCGGTGCCAAGGTAAAGGCTGAGGAAGTTGCAGCCCCGATTACTGCGGCTCCGCTTTCTGCAACTTCCCTAATGTTCATGGCCCCTGATTTGCCGACCCCAAAGGTTTCGGCAAAGGGGATAGCCAACGACAAGAATTCAGACGATTCACACCTACGACGCCGTTCACGTCGTCGCGCCGGTGAAGCAGTAGATATTGATCCAAACGCAGCGCCAAACGTTGTAGTAAAGGTGCGCACTCCGCGTGAGCCAAAGGCACCAAGTAACGAGCCAACACGGGTAAAGGGTTCAACGCGTCTTGAGGCAAAGAAGCAGCGCCGCCGCGACGGTCGCGATGCGGGCCGCCGCCGCACAACCATCACAGAATCAGAATTCTTGGCTCGCCGCGAGGCAGTAGACCGAACCATGGTGGTTCGATCAAAAGACGGCAAGATTCAAATCGGGGTGCTTGAAGATGGAATTTTGGTTGAGCACTATGTTGCCAAGGCATCAGAGGCTTCACTAATCGGCAACGTTTACCTGGGTAAGGTTCAAAACGTGCTTCCTTCAATGGAAGCCGCGTTCGTTGATGTTGGTCGCGGTCGCAATGCCGTGCTTTACTCGGGCGAAGTTGACTGGGAACTTGCCGAAACCGGTAACCAGCCTCGTCGCATTGAATTGGCGCTTAAGTCTGGCGACACCGTGCTGGTTCAGGTAACCAAAGACCCAGTTGGGCAAAAGGGTGCTCGACTGACCAGTCAAGTTTCACTGCCTGGCCGCTACTTGGTTTACGTCCCAAACGGTTCAATGAATGGCATCTCTCGTAAGCTTCCGGATTCCGAGCGCGCCCGCCTGAAGAAGATTCTGAAAGAGATTCTTCCTGAAGATGCTGGGGTGATTGTTCGCACGGCAGCGGAAGGTGCAACTGAAGAACAGTTGACTCTTGATGTTCAACGACTGCAGCAGCAGTGGGAAGCCATCAGCAAGAAGGTTGAAAAGGGGCAGGCCCCGGCGCTGCTTCACAGCGAGCCAGACCTTTTGGTCAAGATTGTTCGCGATGTCTTCAACGAAGACTTCCAAAAGATGGTCATTTCTGGCGATGATGCCCGCGAAGTGATCGAGGAGTACCTTGCTTCCGTTGCCCCAGATCTGCTGGAGCGAGTAGTTAAGCACGAGGGCTACAAGGATGTCTTTGACGAGTATCGCGTTGGCGAGCAGATTGCCAAGGCGCTCGAGCGCAAGGTCTATCTGCCATCGGGTGGTTCGCTGGTTATCGACCGCACAGAAGCCATGACCGTGGTTGACGTAAACACCGGTAAGTTCGTTGGCTCTGGTGGAAATCTTGAAGAAACGGTAACCAAGAACAACCTTGAAGCGGCCGAAGAAATCGTTCGTCAGCTGCGCCTTCGCGATATCGGTGGAATTATCGTCGTTGACTTCATCGACATGGTTTTGGAGTCAAACCGCGACCTAGTTCAGCGCCGCTTGATGGAGTGCCTAAGCCGCGACCGCACCAAGCACCAGGTAGCCGAGGTTACCTCGCTTGGTTTGGTGCAGATGACTCGTAAAAAGCTTGGAATTGGTCTACTTGAGGCGTTCAGTGAGCCTTGCGAGGCTTGTGCTAGCCGCGGTGTGATCGTGCACCACGAGCCAATCATGCGCTCCAAGCACAGCGCGCCGGATGACCAGAAGCCCCAGCAAAATCAGGGTGGCAACAAGAAGAAGAACCGCGACCGCAACCAAAAGCAAGAGACCGTCAAAGTTGTAACTGCCGAGCGTGCCGTCGAAATCAACAATGTGATGACCCAGATTGCTGCATCAACCGTGGCGGCTCACGAGGCAGCGGGCGAGAGTTCGCCGATCACCCTGCCAGCTGCCAAGTTGAAGGGGGATTCCGGGGCCAACACCAATGATGCTCCAGCGGCAGAAAAGATGCTTGAGGCCGTGCTGGACGCGTTGCCAGAGCCAAAAGCACCGGGTCAAGGTCGTCGCAAGCCTAGACGCGCAACCAGTGCTGGGAATGTGTCAGTCGGCTAGCAAAATACTGGCCAAAACGGTTTGACCCCAGCAAATTGGCAATGTAGACTAAATCTTTGTTGCCTGCTGGGTTTTCGCAAGAGCAACAAAATAAGACTTTCGAACAAAGGGTAGATCTGTGGTTTACGCAGTAGTCCGCGCAGGCGGCCGTCAAGAGAAGGTGTCAGTAGGCACCATTGTGACTCTGGACCGAATCAAGGCTGATGCCAACGGCAAGATTGAGCTACCAGCTCTTCTTCTAGTTGATGGCGACAAGGTCACAACCGATGCAGCAGCACTGGCAAAGGTAAAGGTAACCGCAGAAGTTCTAAACGATCTACGCGGACCAAAGATCATCATCCAGAAGTACAAGAACAAGACCGGTTACAAGAAGCGCCAGGGTTTCCGTGCGGAACTAACTCGCGTTCAGGTCAAAGAGATTAAGTAAAGGACTGACTCAAAATGGCTTCCAAAAAAGGTGTTAGTTCCACCCGCAACGGCCGCGACTCAAACGCACAGCGCCTAGGCGTAAAGCGTTACGCAGGTCAAGAAGTAAACGCAGGCGAAATCATTGTTCGTCAGCGCGGCACTCACTTCCACCCCGGTGCAAACATTGGCAAGGGCAAGGACGATACCCTGTTCGCGCTTGCAGCCGGCAAGGTTGAGTTCGGCACCAAGGGTGGCCGTCGCGTTGTAAACATCGTTGAGGCCGCGTAAGGGTCAACCAAATTTTGTAGGAAGGCGAGCCTTTGGCTCGCCTTTCCCATTTCTGAAGCACATCAAATAGCAGCAAATACAAAACTAGGAGGGAATCATGATTCAATTCGTTGATCAAGTGACCCTGCACGTGCGCGCCGGTGACGGTGGCGATGGTTGTGTTTCTGTTCACCGCGAGAAGTTCAAGCCACTTGGTGGTCCTGACGGCGCCGATGGCGGCAAGGGCGGAAGTGTCTCGCTAATTTCTGATCCAAACGTCACGACCTTGCTTGATTACCACTTTCACCCTCACCGACAGGGAGGCGACGGTGGCGACGGCGCTGGAGATTACCGAAACGGATTCCAAGGCGAAAGTGTTCAGCTTCCAGTTCCGGTTGGCACGGTTGTTAAAGATTCCAATGGAAAATTCATTGCTGATCTTGATGAACCCGGAATGGAGCTTGTTATCGCCGAAGGCGGTATGGGTGGTTTAGGCAACGCAGCTCTTTCAAGCACTAAGCGCAAGGCTCCTGGCTTTGCACTATTTGGCGTTCCTGGCTGGCGCGGCGACATAATTCTTGAACTCAAGACTGTTGCAGATGTTGCACTTGTTGGTTACCCATCTGCAGGTAAGTCGTCTTTGATTGCAGCACTAAGTGCCGCACGTCCAAAGATTGCCGACTACCCGTTTACAACTTTGCATCCAAACCTTGGCGTGGTTCAGGCTGGAGACACTCGCTTCACCATCGCCGATGTGCCCGGACTCATCGAAGGTGCCAGCGAGGGCAGGGGTCTGGGGCTCGAGTTTTTGCGTCACGTTGAGCGTTGCGCGGCTTTGCTGCACGTGATTGATTGCGCAACTCTTGAGCCAAACCGTGATCCAATCACTGACCTCGACAAGATTCTTAAAGAACTTGATGCCTATGAAGTTCCAGAGGGTCAGGTTCCGCTGACTCAGCGTCCGCAGCTAATCGCCTTGAACAAGGCCGATGTTCCAGATGCCCTTGAACTTGCCGAGTTTGTGAAGCCAGACCTTGAGGCGCGCGGCTACCGAGTATTCATCATCTCGGCAATCAGTCACTCGGGTCTACGCGAGTTGAATTTTGCGCTGGCTCAGTTGGTGGAAGAGGCACGCAAGGCAAAAGAGACAGAGCCGGTCAAGCCACGAATTCAGTTGATGCAGCAGAAGCGCGACGAGAATAAGTTTGAGATCAAAAAGGAACACGTCGGCGATGAGGTTATCTTCCGTGTGCTCGGCGTAAAGCCAGAACGCTGGGTTCAACAAACTAACTTTGCTAATGAGGAAGCTGTGGGATATCTAGCTGACCGCTTAGCCAAGATTGGTTTGGAGGATCAATTGTTCAAGGCCGGCGCCGAAGCTGGTTCAACCGTGGTCATCGGTCCGGGTCAGGGAATTGTTTTTGACTGGGAGCCAACCATCACATCAGCCGGTGAACTAATTGCCGGGCCGCGCGGTACCGATGCTCGTATGGATCAGCGCGAGCGTCGCACTACAAAAGAACGCCGCGCAAGCTATAAAGAACGTATGGATGCAAAAGCCGCCTTGCGTGAAGAAATGGAAAAAGAAGGCAAGGCCGGTATCTGGTCTACGCCTGAAGATTTTGAAAAGGATCAGTAATTGACTCTTAGAGACAAAAGCGAATTGGCTGTTGCCAAGCGAGTCGTCGTTAAGGTCGGCTCGTCATCGATTAGCGGCGCAAACGCAGACAAGATTCAGTCGCTGGTCGATGCGCTGGCCAAGGCTCATTCTCGCGGTGTTGAGATAATCTTGGTCACCTCAGGAGCAATCGCAACGGCGCTACCAATTTTTAATCTGGATTCGCGACCAGATGACCTTGCCACCGTTCAGGCGTTGGCTTCAGTGGGTCAGAGCAAACTGATTGCTCGGTATCAACAGTCTTTAGACAAGTACTCAATCATCGTTGGCCAGGTTTTGCTCACCGCAGGTGACTTTGAAGTTGAAGAGACTCGCAGAAATGCCAAGGCCACTTTGGATCGACTGGTCAAGCTGCGAGCACTTCCAATCGTCAACGAAAATGACACCGTGGCTACCCATGAGATTAAATTTGGCGACAACGATCGTCTTGCAGCTCTGGTGGCAGTTTTAGTTGACGCCGATGCACTAATTTTGCTCAGCGATGTTGATGCCCTTTACGACATGCCACCAACAAAAGCTGGTGCCAAGCGAATAGAAACAGTGCTGTTCGGCGAAGAACTTGCCGGGGTTGAAATTGGTGGCAGCAGCACCAACGTAGGCACCGGCGGAGCCGTGACCAAAGTCTCAGCGGCTAAAGTTGCAACTGAGGCAGGTGTTAGCGTTTTGCTTACCAACACCGATCAAGTTTCTCTTGCCCTAGACGGTGCTGACATTGGTACCTGGTTTCAGGCCAACCCAAATAAATAAATAACCGAGCAGAAGGCGACCATGACAACCGCACTCGACAAAATTAAGCTGGCGAAGGCCGCAACTGGCTCTTTGGCTCAGGCCGCAACATCAACAAAAAACGAGGCTCTTCGTCAGATCTCTCTCTTGCTGAATGCCCGTGCGGATGAAATCATCTTGGCTAATGACCAAGACATAGCTAACGGTCAGGCGGAATCAATGACCGAGAGCCTGCAGGATCGATTGCGTCTAAACCACGATCGAATTTCTGCCATTGCAGAAGCTGTTTTGAAAATCATCAGCCTGCCGGATCCCATCGGCGACGTGATTCGTGGCATGTCTCTGCCAAACGCTCTGAAGCTTACCCAGGTCCGGGTGCCACTTGGATTAATCGGTGTGATCTACGAGGCACGTCCAAACGTGACGATTGATATTGCGGTGCTGGCAATCAAGAGTGGCAACGCTGTAGTTTTGCGCGGGGGGCGTGCTGCCGAGAATACCAATCGCGTGTTGGTCAAAATTCTCCAGGATGCCTTGGCGATTGCTGGTATCAATGCTGATGCCGTCCAGACCGTTGACGAGTTTGGCCGCGATGGCGGCACTGTAATGATGCAGGCAGTGGGTCTGATAGACGTTTTGATTCCGCGCGGGGGCGCCGGATTAATTCAACAGGTCGTGCAAGAAGCCAAAGTGCCTGTTATTCAGACCGGCGATGGCGTGGTTCACATATACATCGATGAAACGGCCCGTTTGGATTGGTCTGTGAACATCGTGCACAACGCCAAAGTTCAACGCCCAAGCGTGTGCAATGCGGCAGAGACCCTGCTAATTCATGAATCGGCAGTTGAGCGAATTTTGCCGGCGGTGCTCGACAAACTTTCTGAATCTGGTGTCACAATTCACGGTGACGAAATTACTCAGGCAAACTTTTTTGCTGCCGTACCTGCGACGGATGAAGACTGGGCAACTGAGTACCACGACCTCGATATTTCGGTCAAGGTTGTCAAGAATATGGATGAGGCGCTGGCCCACATTGCAAAGTACTCCACGAAGCACACCGAGTCGATAATCACAGAAAATGTGGAGAATGCGGAACGTTTCTTGGCAGAGGTTGATGCATCTACAGTCATGGTTAACGCATCGACCCGTTTCACCGACGGCGGGGAATTTGGCTTTGGTGCTGAGGTGGGAATTTCAACCCAGAAGCTGCACGCCCGTGGGCCGATGGGGTTGCCGGAACTTACCACCACAAAATGGTTGGTTCGCGGATCCGGTCAGGTCAGGGGCTAATTCGGCCAATCTGGCTCTTGCCTAGGTTATTCTTGAACTAGTTCTTAGGAGAAATAATGAACGCAATTCTTGCTTCGGTAGCCGAAGGTGAACACGAGGCCTACGTGACGCTTCCGTTCCCTGGAATATTTTTTGGCGTTATCGCCATGGGAGTATTCCTTCTATTGGGTTGGATCACCTGGTCCTACCGTGACGTGGCCAATCGCCACGAGCACAAGGTAGACGACTCCAAGGCGCACCACTAGGAGCCACCTAGGGCTTTTCTCGCATGAGCAAAATTCGTCTCGGCGTGATGGGTGGAACTTTTGACCCAATTCACTTTGGTCACCTAGTAGCTGCTAGCGAAGCTGCTTCTGCGTTTGGCCTAGATGAAGTTATTTTCGTGCCAGCGGGCGAACCTTGGCAAAAGCAAGCTCAAACGAGTTCAAAACACCGATACGCAATGACTCGATTGGCAATCAGGAAAAACAAGCTTTTCTCGATTAGCGACGTTGATGTAAAACGAACTGGGCCGACCTACACGGTGGATACTTTGAGAGATCTTCGGGCAATCCACCCAGATGCGGAATTCTTTTTCATCACCGGCGCAGATGCAATTTCGAACATCCTCACTTGGAAAGATGTCGACAAGATTTGGTCATTGGCGCATTTTGTTGGGGTCACCAGACCTGGTCACGCACTTAAGCCTCCAGCTGTTCAACCCGGGGTGGTTTCAATTTTAGAAATTCCAGCACTGGCTATCTCGTCGACGGATATTCGTGACAGAGTTAGGTCTGGAAAGCCTATCGACTACCTTCTTCCGCAGCGGGTACTCAAGTACATAGCCAAGCATCATCTATACCGGGGGACTGAATGAACGAGGGGCAGTTTAATTTTCCGCCTCTGACCAGAAACCAATTGTTGCAAATGGGGCGAATTGTTGATGATTCGAATTCGGTTAAGGCGCAAACTGTTGTCGAGGCGGCAGATCATAATTCAACTATTCCAAAAACAACTGTTGCACAGATTGCAACTAGTGGCGTTGTAAATCCATACGCACCAAAAATTGATGCACCAAAAATGGACACTTCGGCAGAAGCGGCGCCAAAAGTCGAGCCCCCACAGTTAGAGTCTCTAAAACTCGAACCTGAAAACCAATTTTCGCAAATCCCAGTTGAGGCGACCACTATAGAACCGGTAACCGAGCAGGTTGAAGCGGCAGCCTACGAGCCGGTATTAGGCGAGGCAGAAGAACCACTTACATCCCAGATTCAGCTTTTTGACGTGTCGCCAAACCTAAACATTGAGCCACAGACCGCCTCGATAATCATTGACAACTTTGAGCCCCTGGATGCGATTTCGATTGCAATTTCTGAAACCGGTGAGTTGCTAAAGACCGGCTCAATCGAATTGCCAAATCTTTCAACCAATACCGGTGAAATTGCCACAATTTTGGATGCCGCTCAGGTGGATGAGGCAATCGCCGCGGATAGCGTAAATGGCTATGTGTCAACAATTGCACCGCTTCGAGCAAGTGGCGTTGTAAACACCGCGGGCAAAATTGGAATCATGCCATCAAGGTCTGCAAAGGGGCAGGGTGGTGGATTCGCGATACTGACACTGTCACTTCTGATGATTACCGCCGGCGGTTTGGTACTGGCAGCGTTTATGCTTGGACTCTTGAAGTAAACCTAAGGACCTAATTGCCCGCAACTAAAAAAGCTATCGAGGTGGCCAACATAGCCGCTGCCGCTGCAGCTGAAAAACTTGCCGAAAACATAATCGCGCTGGATGTCACTGAACCCATGCCGCTAACCGATGTCTTTCTTCTGGCTTCAGGCAGAAATGAGCGTCAGGTTGCGGCAATTGCCGATGAAATTGAGCTGAAGCTACATGAGGCTGGAATAAAGTACCTTCGTCGCGAGGGCAAAGAGACTGGCAGATGGATTCTGCTGGATTTTGGTGACGTTATCTGCCACGTGATGCACGAGGAAGATCGGATGTACTATTCGCTTGAGCGGCTCTGGAAGGACTGCCCGGTCGTAAAGCTGGATGCAGTTCCAACCGCCTAGTTTGTTGTAAACTAAGGGAGTTGCTTTGGCAACGAATGGGCCTATGGCGCAGCTGGTAGCGCACCTGCATGGCATGCAGGGGGTCAGGGGTTCAAATCCCCTTAGGTCCACAAGAATCACCCGTCAACACCGCTCAGGTGCTGGCGGGTTTCTCTTTGCTCAACACGGTCTACTTGTTGCGGCGGAATTTGAAGTCAGTTTAGATGTCCAGAGAAATGCGCTTAATTCTTGAGGTAAAACCTGACTCTATTACGACTCGTGATTTTGATATCTGAAAATGCTTTGCGAGAAGTTCGATGAGCCCTTCGTTTGCAGCGCCATCGACAGCACGTTGCAGCAAATAGACGGTGTAACTGCCATCGTCATTTACCTCAACCAGGGGACCTTTTTTAGAACCCGGCTTGACCAGCACTGTAACTCGCACAAAACAAACTTAGACTGAAACCATGAGTAAGACATACCGCGGCTACACCCTTGAGCAAGTAGCTAAAACCATTGATCATTCAATCCTTAAACCCGACTTCACCTATGCTGACGTGGCTGCGGGCGCTGAGCTGGCGCTCAAGTACAACACCGCTTCGTACTGCATCAGGCCAATGGATGTGGTGGCGGCGGCTAAAGCTTTGGCCGGCAGCAGCGTGAATGTCTGCACCGTGATTGGGTTCCCTCACGGTTCTACAACAACCGCAACCAAGGTTTTTGAAACAATTGATGCCATTGGAAATGGAGCAGTTGAAATTGACATGGTCATAAACGTGTCTGCGCTACTTTCGGGTGACTACGACTTCGTCGAGCAAGACATTCGCGCTGTCGTTGATGCGGCTCACGCCAAGGGAGCATCGGTCAAGGTTATTTTTGAAACTGCGTTTTTGAACGACAGCCAAATCGTCAAAGCCTGCGAACTCACGGAGCACGCCGGCGCGGACTACGTAAAAACCTCAACGGGCTTTGCTAGTGAAGGTGCAACAACTCATAACGTTGCGCTGATGAAGCGGACAGTAGGGGACCGACTCAAGGTTAAGTCTTCCGGTGGAGTTCGAACGCTGGATCAATTAATTGACTACATGGACCTAGGAGTGACCAGATCAGGCTGCTCAGCAACTGGCCAGGTACTTGAAGAGTTCATCGCAAAGGCTGTTTAGTCGATTGATAAACCCAAGAGACTCCTCGCGACCACATGTCTGGCAACCGAGCGATGACGTTGCCGGAAATCGAACCCTTTTGCTTTTACACGGTTCAGGTGCCGATGAATTTGACTTACTGAGTCTTGGAAAAGCCCTGGACCCAAGTGCAAACTTGATATCGCCAAGGGGGCTTCGAAAGAGTGACGGTGCTAATCGATTCTTCAAACTTCTTGAGCAAGACAACTACGACGAGAACGAAGTAATTGAAAACTCCTCGGAATTAGCTGATTTTTTGTGGAACACCTCCGGCGAGTATGGATTCAATCCTGACAATGTGGTTGCGGTGGGTTTCTCAAACGGGGCCAACGCCGCAACATCGCTGACTTTGCTTCATCCGGATTCCGTGGCGGGAGTGGTGGCATTTGGAAATAATAAAGTTTTCCAAGAAACTCCATTTCCTAAAGGGCGGCCCAACTTGACTGGCAAGAAAGTTTGGATTGCCAATGGCGCCGCAGACCCCTACTCGCCGAGAGATCGAGTTGAAGCCCTGATTGCCGAGTTTGAATCCCTGGGAGCTGAGGTTAAATATTTTCTTCACTCAGGGGGACACACGATTTCTCCAGAGCACGTTCAGCGAATTCACAGTGATCTTGCGTAACATTTTCTTCACCAGGCAAATAATCGAAAGGTAATTACGTGGCTATTTCGCACAACCCAATCTTCAACCAGGCAATGTCCACCGGCGTCGAGGTCGCTCGAGTTGACCAGGCCGCCGTTGATTCTGAGTTTGCAAAAATCACTTCAGGCCCAAAGATGACCGTCGAAGGAACCGCCGGAAAAGTTTTTGGGATGTTTCTGGTTCTACTAGCAACCGCTGGTGTGACCTGGTTCTTTGGTTTGACCGGGTTAATGTTCCCAGCCATGATCGTTGGTTTGGGCCTAGGTCTTTGGGCCACCTTCGGTAAGAAAGTTCGTCCGGGTGTCGTGATTGCTTACGCGGCAGCAGAGGGTGTTTTTCTTGGTGCGCTAACTAGAATTTTCGAAACCATGTACCCAGGAATTGCCCAGCAGGCAGTGCTTGCAACACTTTGCACCGCCGGCGCTATGTTTGCTGCCTACCGATACGGATGGATCAAAGTAAATGCTCGATTCACTCGAGTAATGACTTTCGCTTTGTTCGGCTACATGGCATTCGCGTTGATCAATCTTGCTGTGGGTCTGTTTACCAATTCATCGGGTGCGTACGGCACCGGATTTGGTTGGTTAATCGCTCTGGTTGGCGTGGGCTTAGCTGCCTTCACTCTAAATCTTGATTTTGAGGCAATCACCGTTGGTGCTCGAGAAGGATTACCGGTTGAGACCGAGTGGCGCGCCGCCTTTGGATTGGTGTCTTCTCTAATCTGGCTTTACGTAGAGATCCTGCGTCTGCTATCGATTTTCAATCGAGACTAATTTATTGGGCTGATTAGGTTGGCAGAGTTGTTACTGACTTTGCCAACCTCAGTTCCAACTTTGTAAAACTCGGCCTCGCCGGCGACTAAATCCGAATCGTTGGCAACAGCCATTAGAAGATCTTCATCGCCCACAATGTGAGGGTCCAGCCACGCCTCAAAGGTGTCTGGCGACAGCAGCACAGGATTGCGATCATGTATGTGGGCAAGCTCCGGGGCAGTGTGCTTAGTCAGAGTTGTGGCTGATAGCAGCCATCGCTGAGGGTCTTTAGTGTCTTTGGTTGGATCAGACCACCACTCGTATAGACCGGCTAGCGCAAACATTCCGTCGGTTCCGGCCGTGATGTAAAAAGGCTGCTTAGATCCATCGGCCGCGACCTGCCATTCGTAATATCCCGATGCCGGTATCACGCAGCGGCGTCTCACAACGGAATCTTTGAAAGACGGTTTTTCCAAGATAGATTCGATGCGTCCGTTGATCAGCGGTGCGTGTTCTGTTGGGCTTTTTGCCCATCTAGGCACCAAACCCCAACGCGCCGCGTGGATTTCGCGGCTGAGCTCACCAATCGGAGAACCATCGTCTGCCTTTTCGAAAGCGCGATCCACAATTATTGCGATTGGCTGCGTTGGGGCAACGTTGTAACTGACCCCAGGCAGCTCACCGATGATTTCATCGACCTCGAAGATGGTTTGAATCTCACCCACGCTGCGGGCAACAACAAAGCGGCCGCACATGGCTTAGCCTTCAAGTCCGGTAAATTGTGCGGCTTTATCGGTTTCGACCATCTTGATGGCTGCCTTCTCGAGTCTCTTTTTAGCGAAGTGAACGATGATGGCAAAGGTAAGAATTATGGCGATGAAAATTACCGCACCAAATTTTAGATTCGCCCCAATTTGCTCATAACTGGCCTGAGCGATGTAGCCAACGCCAACATAAGCAGACGCCCATATCGCGCAGGCAGCTACTGTCCATCGAATGAAGATCCGATACCGCATGGTTGAGGCACCTGCCACCACTGGCACCAAAGAATGAAGCACCGGCAAAAATCTTGATATTGCAACGGCAAGTCCACCCCGGGACTCGATGAATGCGTCAGCCATCTTCCAGTTTTTTTCGCCGATTTTATTACCGAGTTTGCTGTAGCGAATTTTTTCTCCGAATAGGCGGCCAATCCAGAAGCCGAGTGATTCGCCAATTAGCGAGCCAAGCAGCACGGCACCCAGCAAAAAGAAAAAATCAAGCAAGTTTGCAACTCCGGTAGCAGCTACCAGAACAACCGTGTCTCCCGGCATTACTAGGCCCACAAACAGCGACGTCTCCAACATGATTGCAAGGCCTGCCAGAAGATTGCGAGTAAGCGGGTCAACACTCTGCACGGTGGTTAGCAGCCAATTTAGGAGTTCATTCACTCGTCAATCTTCGCATCGAAGAGCCCGTTCTTGACTGTGGAATTGCTAGGAGATTATTTGATGCTGGTAGAAAGCATTCTTAGCCTTTTGTTGAATGCCTCCAGGTGTCTAGGTTGGGCCACTGGACCACCAAGATTCACCCATTCTTCAACTGGTCTGATTCCATGCAACGAACTCAGACCCCAAATCTCCAGATCCACTAGATCGGCAGGCTTTACCTTCTCTGTTCTGGTGGCCAATCCCATTTGTTCCGCGATGGCAAACACCTCCATGCGGGTGATGCTGGGAATCCAAGGCAGGTCATTTCCGGGCGCGCAAAGCACATCATCTCTAAACCAGACCAGCGCACTTAGCGCACCTTCAAGGATGTAGCCATCACTATTCAGAATTACCGCTTCATCAGCCCCATGCATCTGCGCTGCGCGCCGCATTTGCAGACCAAGGCTTAGGTCAGGTCCTTTGACGAGGGGATTGGTTCTGGGGTCCGGCTCGCTGTAGCTCCAAAGCGTCATCGAATCAATTTGATTTGGGGCTTCACGAAGCCGAAACACCAGTTGGCTTTGACCGGTGTCGGTGTTTTTTAGCAGCTCAATGCGCGGAAACCAGCGACCCTCCATTGGAATCAACTCAGTCACCGCGGCGCAAAACGAAGCATAATCTTGTTCAGCGTCTTCGGCCAGGGCCCATTGGGTAAAACGCTCATAGTGTTCGGCCAAGTGTCGAACTCGGCCATTTTCTACTAGCCAGCTATCGGCCACCGCAAGGTGACCATCCAGAAGTTCCTGAGGTGTTTTGCTGGTGAGCACCTGGCGATCGAAAACGTAAAGCTGTTCGTTATCACGCATGAATCTCACTCCTTCCTCAGGCGTTATGAACTGGTTGCCTCTAATCTAGATTAAGAATCATCTTGAAAATAAATTGGCTTCTGCCCTGAGCCTGAAAGGTACGTATCATGCGTCTCTTCAGTCTCAAACTCAGGGGATGGGTGCCGCCCGCAAATGCATTTCTGCAATTCTTTGCCAGCTCGCCAAACTCTTTTTGGCTTGATCGTGAATTCAACATTCAAAGTCCGATCTCCGTAATCGGCGCTGGAGTGCCAAATGAAGAGATTTCGACATTTCCAGATCCAGAAAACCGATACGAGGACGCGGATTTACCCTTTGACTGGCGACCAGGTCTAGTTGGCTTTTTTGAATATGAGGGTCGGGCTCGGTTCTTAGATGTTGATCGCGCAATGGTTTTTGATCACGATAACCGACACATGTACTTAGTTGGATTGTTTGAGACCGAGGACGAATTTCAACATTGGTGCAACGCAGCCTTTCTTCGATTTGGACTAATCGGTGGGGAACTCGCGGCATATAGATTGCGCGCCGAAACTAAAGGCACAAGATCTCACGGGAAACTTCGGCACAGTGCTCAGCAGTATCTGTCAATGATTCAATCGGCGCAGAAGCACATCGCCGCCGGAGACGTATATCAAATTTGCCTGACTAACCGCATTGAAATTGAAACCTCCGCTGATCCGCTTTCGACGTTCCTGGAACTTAGAAATTCAAATCCGGCACCGTATGCTGCTTTCATTCGAATCGGTGATTCAACTTTGGTCTGCAGCTCTCCCGAGCAATTTCTGCAGGTTAGGCCATCTGGTTTGGTAAGTACTAAACCAATTAAGGGCACGCGGCCACGATCAAGTGATCCGGAGACTGATTTGGGGTTCGCTCGTGAACTTCGCGAAAACGAAAAAGAACGTGCTGAAAATCTAATGATTGTAGATTTGATGCGAAACGACATCGGCAGGGTGGCAATACCTGAATCCGTCAAGGTACCTAAATTATTTGAGATTGAGTCTTACGCGACTGTGCACCAGTTAGTTAGCACTGTCGAGGGTCAATTGGCTGAGGGTCAAAGCGCTCTAAGCGCATTGTTAGCGGCCTTTCCTGGAGGATCAATGACGGGGGCGCCAAAGCGTAGGGCCATGGAAATAATTGCCGATCTAGAAGGCGGTGGCCGCGGGGTTTACTCCGGGGCCGTGGGTTACTTTGGCTTCAACGGGGCTGCAGAATTTGGAATGACGATCAGGACAATCGTTTTCGAGAATGGCGGCGCTTATATCGGTGTTGGTGGGGGAATCACCAGTGATTCAGACCCGGTTGCTGAGCTAGAAGAGACGAAACTCAAGGCCCAGGCGCTTTTGAGGGTGCTAAACGCTGCTGACCCTTGGGGCTAGCCCTCTGCGCGGCGACTAATTGGTAACCTTAGAAGAATGACTGACGCAACAAACGAAACCGAATACGACGTATTCGCAATACAAGACAAGTGGCTCCCTATTTGGGATGAGCTGCGCCCATTTGCGTCGGGTAATCCTCAAGACTCGCGCCCTAAAAAGTATGTGCTGGACATGTTTCCTTACCCATCGGGCGACCTACACATGGGGCACGCCGAGGCCTACGCTCTTGGGGATGTTGTGTCTAGGTACTGGGTTCAAAAGGGTTTCAACGTAATGCACCCGATTGGCTGGGACTCTTTTGGTCTACCGGCCGAAAACGCCGCTATCAAGCGTGGATTGGATCCTAAGGTTTGGACTTACGACAACATCGCTCAGCAGAAGGCTTCGATGCGTCGCTACGCGTGTTCCTTCGACTGGGACCGGGTGCTGATTACCTCGGACCCTATTTACTATCGCTGGAACCAGTGGCTTTTCTTGGAGTTCTACAAGAAGGGTCTGGCGTACCGCAAAAACTCAAACGTTAACTGGTGTCCTAGTTGCCAAACTGTTTTGGCGAATGAACAGGTGGTTCAAGGGCTCTGTGAGCGTTGCGACAGCGTGGTCACCAAAAAGGCACTTACCCAGTGGTACTTCAAAGTAACCGACTACGCCGACCGTCTGCTTGACGATCTAGACACTCTTGAGGGCAATTGGCCGGCCAAAGTGTTGTCGATGCAGCGAAACTGGATTGGTCGTTCATACGGTGCCGACGTTCAGTTTGAAATTGAAGGTCGCGAAGAGCCGGTAACAGTTTTCACCACTCGCCCAGATACTCTCTTTGGTGCAACCTTTATGGTGGTCGCTGCCGACAGCGCTCTTGCCGCCGAATTAGCAGCCAACACCGATGCTGAAACTCAGCGAAAGTTCGCCGAGTACCTAGAAATCGTCAAGCAATCAAACGACATTGAGCGGCTGGCAACTGACAGACCAAAAACCGGCGTGCACCTAGGTCGCTTTGCAATAAATCCGGTGAACGGCGAGCGAATTCCAATTCTGGTTTCTGACTATGTGCTTGCTGACTACGGGCACGGTGCCATCATGGCTGTTCCAGCTCATGACCAGCGCGACTTTGACTTTGCCAAGGCATTAGATTTGCCAATCAAGGTTGTAGTCGATACCGGGGAAGAAGATCCAAACCTATCGGGAACAGCGACCGTTGGCGAGGGCACTTTGATAAATTCGGGTCCACTGAATGGACTTGCGAAACAAGAGGCGATTGAAACAGTCATTGCTCTTCTTGAATCGGAGGGCAAGGGAAAGAAAACTAAAAACTTCCGTTTGCGAGACTGGCTAATTTCCCGTCAGCGTTACTGGGGAACTCCAATTCCAATCGTCCACTGTGAGATGTGTGGTGAGGTACCGGTGCCGCAGGATCAGCTTCCGGTTGAATTGCCGTCGGCTGAGGGGCTTGACCTAAAACCAAAGGGAACATCTCCACTTGGCGGTGCAGAAGATTGGGTGAACGTTGCCTGCCCTAAATGTGGCATGCCGGCAAAGCGCGATACCGACACTATGGACACCTTTGTTGACTCGTCCTGGTATTTCTTGCGATTCCTTTCGCCAAACTCAACAACAGAGGCATTCCCAAAGCAGGCCGCAAAGGATTGGGCTCCGGTTGATCAATATGTTGGCGGAGTTACCCACGCAATCTTGCATTTGCTTTACGCACGCTTCTTTACCAAGGTGTTGCACGACCTTGGCTACGTAGATTTCCAGGAGCCATTCACTCGTCTCTTGAACCAGGGCATGGTTTTGATGGGCGGCAGCGCCATGTCTAAGTCGCGCGGTAATCTTGTAGCCCTCAGCGAGCAACTTGATCAGCACGGAGTCGACGCAGTTCGCCTAACCATGTCCTTTGCCGGTCCACCGGAGGAAGACATTGACTGGGCTGATGTTTCGCCATCGGGTTCGGCTAAGTTCTTGGCTCGCGCCTGGCGTGCGGCAAATGATGTCACCAGTGCCGTGAACACCGATGTCGCCACTGGTAATAAAGAACTTCGTAAGGCGACTCACGCTTTCCTTCGTGATTTTGGCCCACTTATTGAGGGCTTCAAATTCAACGTTGGCGTGGCAAAGATCATGGAGTTGGTAAACGCCTTGCGCAAGGCAATTGATGGCGAGGCAGGCGGCGCGGATCCCGCTGTACGTGAGGCAGCCGAAACCGTAGCAAAGGCCCTGTCACTGTTTGCGCCTTACACAGCTGAGGACATGTGGCAAAAGCTCGGACATCAGCCTGGGGTAGCCTTGGCGCAATTGCCAGATGCTGACTTGTCACTCCTAGTTGAGAGCAGTGCTATCGCGGTAGTGCAGGTGGACGGTAAGTTGCGTGACAAGTTTGAGGTGCCGGTTGACATCACCGAGGATGCGCTCAGGGCGCTCGCCTTGGAATCCGAGGCAGTAAAACGAGCAATTGGTGAAAAAAGCATTGTAAACACCATCGTTCGAGCACCAAAGTTAGTCAACATCGCCACCAACTAACGCCAAGCGCTGTGCTGGTTTTCCACAGTTTCAACTAAGGTGCCCTGCAAATTTGCGGGGCAGCTTAGTTTTACCCGGTGGATTGGATTCGACTAAAAATAGCAGCGGCAATTGGCGGTGATCAGCCAATCAACAAAAAACTGGTGCTTGGAGTAGTAGCAGTTATTGCCGCGGCAACATTTCTAATAAATGCAATTACAACTGAATCCATTGAGCCAAAAGCGCTAAATGCTGAAACAAGCATTGAAGAAGTCGAGGTACGGCCGGCAAACATCTACGTTCACATAATTGGCGAAGTTGGGTCGCCGGGAATTTATCAATTAGACGCCGGTTCCCGAGTCGTTGATGCAGTTTTCGCTGCTGGTGGTTTCAGTCCCGCTGCCGATCAGGGAAGTGTGAATCTTGCACGCGAAATCACTGACGGTGAGCAAGTAATTATTTTCAAGATTGGCGCTAACCCACAGCTGCCAGCAGGTTCTGCGGGTTTGAATTCCGCTGGCATATCTTCGAAAACCCAAATAAGCCTTAATCGCGCAAGTCAAGCTGAACTTGAGCAGTTACCCGGAGTAGGTCCGGCTCTTGCCGGCAGAATGATTGACTGGCGAACGGCAAACGGAGGTTTCAAGAAAAAAGAAGATCTACTAAACATCAGTGGAATTGGCGAAAAATTATTTTCCGGCATCAAGAATGATGTGACGCTTTGAGAATCTGGCTGGCTGCCGGTGCGCTATGGCTTTCGCTGATTATTTTGATGTCGATCATGGGCAGACTATGAAGCGCACGCTGCTGCTGGTTCTCGCTGCATTATTTGCCGGAGGTGTTTCATTTGTCATTCAGCACTCAGCCTCAAGGCCCATTGAACTGCAGGCCAGCGTGCATTCCTTCCAGAAAGTAACTGCAACATTCAAGATTTTGGATCAACCAATTAGCGTTGGTCAGTTAGATGACTATTCGACGAACATAAAAATCTTGAGTGCTGATCTGCAGGGCGGTGAGGTATCGCTGGCGGCCAATGGAAAATTAGGCGGTGATAAAACACTGTTGCAAATAACTCGTGGATCAACTTACCGTTGCCTGCTCTCGCTAAGCCCCACTCCAGAGGGGGAGCGTCCTGGATTTAGGGCACGCTGCGTGACTTCGCCAAAATTGATTGCTGAGCCCCCAGCGGCAGCGGCCATAATTCAAAACGTTCGAGCGGCTTTTATGAAAAGCCTTACCGGGCTGAACTCTGATGCGTCGGGTCTGGTGGCGGGTCTGGCTATCGGTGAAGTCTCAAGAATCAGCACTGAACTTATTCAAGATATGAAGCTAGTCGCGCTGACCCACCTAACTGCCGTATCGGGTGCCAACTGCGCAATTGTCCTGGCTATGTTTTACTTTGCTGTTCGACGACTGGGAGGCGGAAGATGGGCTCGGCTGTCGGTTGGTCTAATCGCTTTAGTGGCATACGTAATGCTGGTTGGTGCACAACCCAGCGTGCTTAGAGCGGCAGTAATGTCTGGTGCGGTTTTAGTTGGAATTTCAATAGGCCGAAAGTCATCGGCGCTAAGCGCATTGGCGCTTTCCGTTTTGGTCCTTTTGATTGCAGACCCATGGTTGGCTCTGGATTTTGGGTTTGCGTTGTCTGTGCTGGCAACCTCAGGATTGCTGGTGCTGACCCAACCGCTAACCCAGAAACTTGAAAGTAGATTTCCCAAGTGGCTGGCAATCACGCTCAGCGTTTCTATTGCGGCTCAGGTCTTTTGTCTACCCGTTTTGTTGCAGTTGCAATCAGGTCTGGCTACCTATGCACTGCCAGCGAATATCTTGGCTGAGCCATTGGTGGCTCCGATTACAGTATTGGGAATCCTTGCCTGTGCGGTGGCCTGGTTCTTTCCGCAGCTTGCATCGCTGCTTACTTGGTTTGCATCCATCGCGGCCTGGTTGATTGTTGAGATTGCTCACTACCTTGCCGATTTAAAGAATTCAACCTTGGCTTGGCCAACCGGCCTCGCAGGAGCGTTGGCTGCGACATGCGTGATTCTTGGTTTCGTTCTATGGCTCAAGGCAGAACCGACAAACCTACGCAATCTTGGTATTTCAGTTTTATCAATTATTTTTGCAGCGAGTTTAGGCTCTGTGGGCTTCAAATTGGTGCGCAGTGC
The DNA here is from genome assembly GCF_000699505.1 of Rhodoluna lacicola. Taxonomy (NCBI): domain Bacteria; kingdom Bacillati; phylum Actinomycetota; class Actinomycetes; order Micrococcales; family Microbacteriaceae; genus Rhodoluna; species Rhodoluna lacicola. The sequence goes on from NZ_CP007490.1 coordinate 619,631, forward strand.
ACAGTGGCCCATGGTCGATTGGTCAGTTGTGAGTTGCGATGTTGGTCAGGGTGATTCCACCGTGGTCCGCTCGAGCGGCATGGTTGCGCTCATTGACGTTGGTCGCGAAGACCGCAAGATCGATCGGTGTCTGCTCGATCTTGGAGTCAATCGAATCGACCTGCTGGTCCTAACCCATTTTGACATGGATCACATCGGTGGACTGCGTGGAGCATTGAGAGGACGCGAGGTCGGGGTCGCCTTGGTTAGCCCATTTAAGGACGAACGTTGGGGAGCAACGGATACTTTCGAATTACTTGGCCGAGCAAAGGTTAGTGTTCTTCCGGTAGAACGCGGAATGTCTGGCAGCCTTGGAACAATATCCTGGCAAGTGCTTGGACCGAATCGAAATGCTGCTGAGGCAGAAGACTCCAACGATGCAAGCGTGGTGATGCTGTGGAAGGCCCTGGAATTTAATCTCTTGACCATGGCTGATGTTGGCGAGAAAGGGCAGATGCGTTTAGCCCGCGATAAAGCCTGGTGGGGCGATCCAGATTTAGACGCCGTACCGCTCATTCTTAAGGTTTCTCACCATGGTTCGGCTGATCAGTTCGGCGAATTAATCGAAGAGATAGACCCAGACCTAAGCCTGATTTCGGCGGGGAAAAACAACAGTTATGGTCACCCCACCCAGCGCACCCTTACCTTGCTGCAGTCCACTGGTTCGGCGATTTACCGCACTGATCAAATCGGCGCTATTGCGGTGGCCACAGACGGAGGAACACTGAAAGTGGCTAACGCGCCCGGCTAGCAGGTTGGGTTAGCGCTGGTCGCGGTTAGGCTTATCGGGTGAGCAAGGCAAAGCAGATGGAGTGGCGCAAGGCGTCTCCCGCACCTGTACTCTTTGTCTCTGGCCCTGAAGAATATTTTGCCGGGCGGGCAATTCGTTCGGTGCGCGAGCAATTGCGCAAGCAAGATTCCTCACTCGAGATTCACGAGATAGAGGCGGCGGATTATTCAGCGGGGACGCTTACAAACATCACAAGTCCATCGCTATTCGCTGAGCCCAGGTTAGTTATTATTCGAGGGCTGGAAAAATGCAGTGACGACCTGATTTCAGATGGCATTGAATATCTGTCAAATCCAACTGATGACACCACGGTGATTTTGCGCCACAACGGTTCGAGCGTTCGAGGAAAAAAACTTGTGGAAGCCATCAGGGATTCTGAAATCGCGGCCGAGGTTGTTTGCGCCGACATTAAGAAGGACTCTGACCGGCAAGCATTCGTTTTGGGGGAGTTTGCTCACGAAGGACGAAAGATTGCCCCTGCTGCTGTGCGGGCTCTGTTGGACGCTTTTGCTGACGATACCGCCGAGCTTGCCGCCGCCTGCAATCAACTAATGCTTGACAGCGCTGAATCAATAACCGAAGAGATTGTGGATCGTTATTACGGGGGCCGAGTTGAAACCAACGCATTCAAAGTTGCCGATGCCGCTCTTGCTGGTCGTTCTGGTGAGGCCATGGCGCTGTTGCGCCACGCGTTAGCAACCGGGGCGGACCCGGTGCCGCTGGTTGCAGCGATTTCAATGAAGATTCGTCAGATGGCCAAGATTTATGGAAACCGCTCTGCTTCGGCAACGACTTTGGGAATGGCACCTTGGCAACTGGATCGTGCAAGAAAAGACCTAACCGGTTGGACTGATGACGGTTTAGCTGCAGCCATTCAAGCAATGGCCAGCGCCGATGCGGCAGCTAAGGGAGCTGAGCGAGACCCGATCTACTCGCTAGAAAAATTGGTCAACCTAATTTCGAACAAGGGAATCGTGGCGGGAAATCGCCGATGACTAAATCAAAATTTGGCATCACCGGATTCTTGGCAATCGTTTTTATTGCTATTGTCTTGCGCCCTCCGGTTGCATCAATGGGACCTCTCTTACAAGAGATTCAACTTAGTTTGGCAGTGAACGCCGAGCTGATTGGCCTGCTGGCAGCGTCTCCGGTGTTGTGCTTTGGTCTGGGTGCCTTTGCTAGCCCATGGTTAGTAAGCAAGGTGGGCGTTAATCGAGCGATGCTTCTGGTGTTGGTAATTCTTGCTCTTGGTTCGGCTCTTCGGATGATCCTTGGTTATCCCGGGCTTTTGTTGGGCACAATCGCTGCCGGGCTTTCAATTGCAATCGCAAATGTTTTGTTGCCAACGATTGTTCGAATTCAATTTCCAAATCGAGTTGCTTTGGTAACCGGCGCCTACACAACGCTATTAGCCATTTCGGCAAGTCTGGCCGCTGCCGCTGCCGTGCCGTCGAGTTTATGGCTGGGCGGGTGGAATCCTGCTCTTGCGATTTGGATTGTTCCCACCGTGCTTGCAGTTCTGCTGTGGTTGCCGCAAATCAAGGGTCAAGAAGCTCACGTAGCTCAACCGGCTCATGCGGCGGCAGAAGAAAAGGCGGCAGTGCTTCGTTCCCCGATTTCTTGGGCAATAGTGGGCTTTTTTGGAATTCAATCTTTGGGTTTTTACGCGCTACTTGGTTGGATGCCTTCGGCGCTTATCTCCATCGGAGTTTCACCGCAAGCTGCCGGAAATTACTTGGGCTTCGCCAGTGCAATCGGAATTCCGTCTGGCTTAATTATTTCTTCGATGCTTGGGCGGTTTAAGTCGCTGGCTTGGTGGGCAGCCGGAACCAGCGCATTGACACTGCTGGGAAGCATTATCTTCACTCTGGTTTTGAGATCCACAGATACGAGCTTGTTGCTCTTTGCCTGCATTCTCATTGGACTTGGCATGTCGGCTACTTTCCCAATTTCGCTCTCACTAATTAGCACTAGGGCGTCAACCCAGGCGCAAACCACGCAACTCTCGGCAATGGCTCAGGGGTGGGGTTATTTGTTGGCAGCTGCGGGCACCTTCATGGTTGGTGCCGTGGCTAATTTGGTCGCTAACTACGCGCTTAGTTTTGCGCTGATTACTGCTCTTACCCTGATTCAGGCAGGTATTGGTTTCTATGCTGGTCGCCCAGGAGTTATTCCGGCCAAATAAAAAATCCCTCGACTCAGGAGCCGAGGGATTTTTTCAAAGACTTTTTACAGGGCAGAAACCTTCTTGGCCAACGCTGACTTGCGGTTAGCCGCCTGATTCTTGTGAATTACTCCCTTTGAAACTGCCTTGTCTAGCTTCTTACCCGCTAGTGCAAGTGCGGTTGCCGCTGCAGCCTTGTCTCCGGCAGCTGCTGCTTCGCGAGTCGCGCGAATAGCGGTCTTTAGCTCGCTCTTTACAGCCTTGTTGCGCTCAGCAGCCTTTAGGTTGGTGCCAATGCGCTTGATCTGTGACTTGATGTTTGCCATGTTTCACTTTCTTGGATTGTCACCCCGCGCGGGGCAACTAAAAGAGTTTTTATTGGGATTTGGATGGAGACACTCATCCGTATCGAGTTCCAATGCTACCAGCCCAAGCCCTAATTCGGCAACCAATCGGGGCTCAAAGCCCTAGTTCATCGGTGTCTGTGCGAGAATAGGGGAACCGTCCTACGGTCCCTTTCAATCAATCCAGAGGTATCCCTTGTCTCCACGCGCCACCCGCCGACTTGAGCCGGCGAAGACTGATCCGGCGCTGATTCGCAATTTCTGCATTATTGCCCACATTGACCACGGAAAGTCCACTCTCGCCGACCGCATGCTGCAGCTAACCGGTGTAGTTGATGACCGCTCAATGCGCGCCCAGTACCTGGATCGAATGGATATTGAGCGTGAACGAGGCATCACCATCAAGTCTCAGGCGGTTCGAATGCCTTGGGAATCTCAGGGTCAGACTTACGCGCTCAATATGATCGACACCCCGGGCCACGTTGACTTCACATACGAGGTATCTCGCTCCCTAGCCGCCTGCGAGGGCGCAGTGCTTTTGGTCGATGCTGCGCAGGGTATTGAGGCACAGACCTTGGCCAATCTTTATCTTGCGATGGAGAATGATCTGCAAATCATCCCCGTGCTCAACAAGATTGACCTTCCGGCTGCCCAGCCAGAGAAGTACGCCGAGGAACTTGCCAATTTGATTGGAGGAAATCCAGAGGATTGCCTTCGTGTGTCAGGTAAAACCGGTGTTGGCGTTGATGAACTGCTCGACAAAATTGTTGCGACAGTCCCGCACCCGGTTGGCGATCCAAACGCCCCGGCTCGCGCCATGATTTTTGACTCTGTTTATGACAGCTACCGCGGCGTTATCACCTACGTCAGGATGATTGACGGCAATCTAAGCCCTCGCGAAAAAATTCAGATGATGTCTACTCGTGCTGTACACGAACTTCTTGAGATTGGCGTTTCATCGCCTGAGCCTGAACCCACAAAGGGTCTTGGTGTTGGAGAAGTTGGTTATCTGATTACCGGCGTGAAAGATGTTCGCCAGTCAAAAGTTGGTGACACAATAACCAATCAAGCAAAGCCTGCCTCAGAGGCACTGAAGGGTTACAAAGAACCATTGCCGATGGTTTATTCGGGAATCTACCCGATTGACGGCAGTGATTATCCAGTGCTGCGTGAAGCGTTGGATAAATTAAAGCTTTCCGATGCTGCTTTGGTTTACGAACCAGAAACTTCTGTTGCACTTGGTTTTGGCTTCCGCTGTGGTTTCTTGGGTTTGTTGCACTTGGAAATTATTACCGAGCGCCTGGAGCGCGAATTCGGTCTAGATCTAATCGCCACTGCGCCATCGGTGGTTTACGAAGTAACTATGGACGACGGAAAAGAAATCACCGTAACCAATCCAAGCGAATTCCCCGGCGGAAAAATTAAGCAGGTGCTGGAGCCAATGGTAAAGGCAACCATCTTGTTACCAAAGGACTACACCGGAACCGTGATGGAACTTTGCCAGCAAAGACGCGGAACCATGATTGACATGCAATACCTTGGTGAAGATCGAGTGCAGCTGCGCTACAACCTGCCACTAGCCGAGATTGTTTTTGACTTTTTTGATCAGCTAAAAAGCAAGACCGCCGGATACGCTTCGCTTGACTACGAAGAGACCGGGCTTGAAAAGGGTGACCTGGTCAAGGTTGACCTGTTGCTGCAGGGGGAGCAGGTAGACGCGTTCAGTGCCATCGTTCACAAAGACAAGGCCTACGCCTACGGTGTGATGATTACCGGAAAGCTGCGCGAGTTGATTCCGCGTCAGCAATTTGAGGTCCCAATTCAGGCAGCAATCGGTGCCCGAATTATTGCGCGCGAATCCATCCGTGCAATGCGCAAAGACGTTCTGGCCAAGTGTTACGGTGGTGACATTTCTCGAAAGCGCAAACTTCTTGAGAAGCAAAAAGAAGGAAAAAAGCGCATGAAGATGGTTGGCCGCGTTGAGGTTCCTCAAGAGGCATTCATCGCAGCTCTTTCTTCGGACAGCGAGAAAAAGGGCGAAAAGAAGGGCAAGTAGTGGCCGGCCCACTGCCTATCGGCGACCCTGCTCCAGCAGACGGCAGCCTTCCAGCGCAAGCAGCCGTTGGTGCCGCAGATCGAACTTTTCACGCTTACGTGCACATTCCTTTTTGCACGGTTCGCTGCGGTTACTGTGATTTCAATACCTACACAGCCGGTGAACTGGCGGGGGCAAGGCAATCAGATTACGCAGATGTTTTAATTGCAGAAGTAAAGTTCAGCGCTCAGGTGATCATGGATGCTGGACTACCTAAACGAAAACTCAGCACCGTGTTTTTTGGTGGCGGCACACCAACTCTTTTACCTGCTTCCGATCTTGCGAGAATTCTTGAAGCGCTAAGAAATGCTTTTGAAATTGTTGAAGATGCTGAGGTGACCACAGAGGCTAACCCCGATACGGTTGACGCCGATTACCTACGCGAACTAAGAAACGGCGGATTCAATCGAGTGTCCTTCGGCATGCAATCGGCCGTGTCTTCGGTTTTAGCAACGCTGGAACGCTCACACAATCCGGAAAATGTTTCCATCGGAGTTGCGGCGGCTAAAGAACTTGGGTTGAAGACTTCGGTTGACTTAATTTATGGAGCACCAGGAGAGACTCTTGCAGAGTGGCGTCAGAGTGTTGAAACTGCAATCGCAATGCAGCCTGATCACATCTCTGCCTATGCACTAATTGTTGAAGATGGCACCAAACTTGCTCGGCAGATTAAGGCTGGTCAGCTTGCCGAACCGGATGAAGATCTGCAGGCAGACAAATACGAGCTCGCCGATTCACTTTTGGCTGACGCTGGATTCGATTGGTACGAAGTAAGTAACTGGTCACGTGGATCAGAGAATTTATCGGCACACAACATTTCGTACTGGGCATCGCAAGACTGGTGGGGGTATGGTCCAGGAGCACACAGCCACGTTGGTGGCGTGCGTTGGTGGAATGTAAAGCACCCAACCAGCTTCGCTGCGAAACTTGCTGAAGGTAATTCACCAGCGGCCGGTCGCGAGACTCTTAGCGAAAGAACGCGACTAGAAGAGCGCGTACTACTTGAAATAAGAATTAGCGAAGGCTTGAGCGTGGATTTGGCCAAAAAGGTAAATCCTGATGCCGGAAAGTTGATCGCGGGTTTCATCGCCGATGAACTGGTGGATGCCAAGGCGGCTATCGGTGGCGTTTTGAAACTCACGCTCAAAGGGCGGCTTCTAGCCGATTCATTAGTGCGTAAATTGCTGGCTGATTAGAAGCTAGCCGATTAGATTTTAATAAATCGCACCGATGCAGGGTATCTGTAAAACTCGCCGATGCTGGCCTTGTAAGCCGCGATAATTCGAAACACCGTCCAGATAATCGGTGGCACCCAAAACAGCAGCCAGCCAACAATGCTGATTGCAAGTACCACGTATAGCAAAACCATGGTGATGCCAAAGTTCAAGGATTCGGTCACATGGTGACGGATGAACGGCCCACGGTCCTTAAGAAATAGGTAGCCGAGCAGCGGTGCAAAGAATTCCAGAATGATGCCAAAAGCGTGAATTCCAATGGCCCATAGTCTCTGGAGTTCGGGAGACAGTGGCTCTTGAGGCGCTGAATACGGATTTTGCTGTGACATCGGATTCTCCTTCTAGCCCGATTAGCCTACCTATTCAGTATTGCTGAATGTAATATTGGCACTCTGGGACTTAGAGTGCTAAAGGCTTTATTTCTTTGAAAAGAAATTCGTGGCGAGTCAAGAAAGGTGGTGCCAAATGATTCCAGATAGAAGTCTCGAAGTACTTCGGGCCATTGTTCAGGACTACATAGCCAGCAAGGAGCCGGTTGGTTCCAAATCATTGGTTGAGCGTCACTCATTTGGGGTCTCCGCGGCCACAATTCGAAATGACATGGCCCTGCTTGAAGAGGAAGAGCTAATCCACGCGCCACATACATCTGCCGGTCGTGTGCCAACCGATAAGGGTTATCGCCTTTTTGTCGATCGACTCAGCGAGGTCAAGCCGTTGAATACCGCCGAGCGTCAGGCAATTGAAAACTTCATGGTTGGTAGTGCCGACCTAGATGAGACCTTGGGCAGAACCGTCAGGCTCTTATCGCAGTTAACAAATCAAGTCGCGATGGTTCAGTATCCAACTCTTGGTAAGTCATCGGTCCGTCACATTGAGCTCATACCAGCGGCCGATACTCGAGTTCTGATGGTCCTGATTACTGACAGTGGTCGCATTCAACAACACGTTGTTGAACTTGGCGTTGCTCTCGATGAAGCATTCATAGGTGAACTCAGGGCTAAGTTGAATGCCGCAATCTCCGGGGCGGCACTGACTGAGGTTGCCTCAAAGGTAAAAACTATTTCCTCAGGAATGAGTTCTGATAAATCTAAACTCGCCAACGTAATTATTAAGAATCTACTTGAGCAGGTTGACGCGAACAGACAAGAAAAAATAATTCTTTCCGGAACATCCAACCTTGCAAAAAGGGAAGAAGACTTTCCAGGCAGTATCTCCCCAGTCCTTGAGGCAATCGAGGAGCAGGTTGTTTTGCTGAAATTAATCAGTGAGATGCAAGCAGAGCAGCACGGGGTGAGCCTACGAATTGGCCGAGAGAACCAATTTGAAGGTCTTGCCAATGCATCCGTTGTTGTGAGCGGATATGAAAATCAAGGTAGCGAGATTGCAAAGCTTGGAGTAATTGGTCCAACTCGTATGGATTACTCGTCAAACATTTCCGCAGTGCGAGCAGTCGCTCGCTACCTAACTAAAACTTTAGGAAATTAAGGACACATGGCTGATCACTACGAGGCATTGGGAGTTGCGCGAGATGCCAGCGAAGAGCAAATTAAAAAGGCATATCGCAAATTAGCTCGGGAACTGCACCCAGATGTAAATCCTGCGCCTGAGGCCCAAGAACGGTTCAAGGCTGTGACCCACGCCTATGAAGTTCTAAGCGATGCCAATTCCCGTCGTCAATACGACATGGGTGGGCAGGATCCTTTTGGTGGAGCGGGCTTCGGCGGTTTCGGTGACATCTTCGATACCTTTTTTGGCGGCGGTGGTTCTCGTGGTCCACGATCCAGAGCGGAACGCGGACAAGACGCTTTGATACGAATTGACCTAAGTCTTGAAGAAGTAGTCTTTGGTGTGACCAAGAGTGTTGCAGTGGATACGGCGGTGTTGTGTGAAACCTGCCAGGGTTCTTGCTGCCGCCCAGGAAGTTCAATGGCAACCTGTGACATTTGTGGTGGGTCGGGGCAGATTCAGCGCCAAGTTCGTTCATTGCTTGGCAACGTGGTTACGTCGCAACCTTGTGGCACATGCCGCGGCTACGGCCAGGTTATTCCTGAGCCCTGCATCGACTGTCGGGGGCAGGGTCGTGTTCGCGCTCGTCGCAACATTGACTTGAACATCCCGGCTGGCGTCGAAGATGGTTTGCGTCTGCAACTTGCCGGACAGGGTGAAGTTGGATTTGCGGGTGGGCCCAACGGTGATCTTTACGTGGACATGTCAGTCAAAGAAGATGACGTTTTTGGCCGACAGGGTGATGACTTAACCTGTGTGCTTGAGGTTCCGCTTCACGATGCTGTGCTTGGTTCTCTGGCAAAAATTCAAACCTTTGATGGCGAGGTTGAAATTGAAGTGGAGCCCGGTTCACAAACAGGTGAAGTAATTACTGTCCGCGGAAAGGGAGTGCAGCACCTGCGTTCTTCAGGGCGAGGAGATTTGAAAATCAAACTTCAGGTAATTACCCCTAGCAAACTTGATTCCAAGCAGAAGGAACTTTTCCGGTCCTTGGCATCGCTGCGAAAAGATGACGTCATCAGGCTTGCGCGCGCAACTCACGGCAGATTCTCTGGAAAGAAGAAGAATTAGTCGTGGTTGAACCCATGTTTACGCATAACTTTGACAGTCCAGTTAAGGTTGATTCAGTCATTGAACTGACTGGACCAGAGGCAAAGCACGCGGTATCGGTGCGCAGAATGCGGGTTGGCGAGGCGATTCAACTCACAGACAAAATGGGTCTTCGTGTCCGCGGTCTGGTTGATTCAATTGCTGGCAATCATCTTTATGTTCGGGTGCGTTCCGTTGAGCAAGAAGTGCCGCCAAAAATTCAACTCACTTTGATTCAGGCGTTGGCTAAAGGCGATCGTGACGAGTTAGCGATTCAAGCCGCAACCGAGCTTGGGGTCTCAAACGTGATTCCTTGGGAGGCAGATCGCTCGGTTAGCCGTTGGATAGGACTCAAAGAGGCCAAAGGTATTGAACGTTGGCAAAGTATCGTCACTGAGGCTGCTAAACAATCGCTAAGCAGCTGGCATCCATCAGTTGGCACACCGATCAAAGGCATTCGAGTGGCAGAACTTGTGGAGAAGTTTGACCTGGTACTGGTGCTGGATCCAACCGCGGCAAAAGGAATCGGGGCCGCAGATTTGCCTGGCAGTGCCAGCATTGCGTTGGTCGTAGGGCCCGAGGGTGGAATAAGTGATTCAGAGTTGGAGGCACTTCAAAACGCCGGTGCCCTTAGAGTTCAGTTGGGGGCACCCATTCTGAGGACTTCAACAGCGGGAGTGGCTGCAATCTCGGGAATTCTGGCTCTTACTGGCCAGTGGGGCTCAAAGTAGACTCGTTGCTGGAGGAAAGATTGAATAACCAAGACTGCATTTTCTGCAGAATCGCTAGCAAGGATATCCAGGCCAACTTGGTCGAGGAAACCGAGCACTCGCTTGCCTTCTGGGACATTTCACCGCGTCAACCGATTCACATCTTGGTAATTCCAAAGCGGCACCATACAAACATCTTGGAGCTAACAAATAACGCGCCAGATGAGCTCGTTGACCTTATGAGACTTGGCACGAGGATTGCCTCTGACAAATCAAGTGGTTCATTCCGACTGAGTTTCAACACAGGCGCTGAAGCGGGTCAAACCGTCTTTCATGCTCACGGCCACCTAACCAGCAAAACTCCAAAGGATCAGCTTGCCTAGTTCATCCCAAGAGTCATCGGCGAGTAAGGCTCGCACTGAGAAGTTTCAGGTTGTGGGTGTGCCAATGGTGTCCCTGTTTGGCACCGAAGACAAATTACTGAAGACCCTTGAGCAAACCTTTCCAGATGTAGAAGTGCACGCCCGGGGTAACGAAGTGGTGCTTAGCGGACCTGGTGCTCAGGTTACTGAGGCGAAAAATCTTATTGAGGAGATGGTTGCGCTGATAGCCAACGGCCAAGATCTTGCACCTCAGGACCTAACTCGTTCGGCAAAAATGCTTGAAGGAGAGAGTCGTCCAACAGACGTTCTAAGTCAAAGCATTCTTAGTTCACGCGGTAAGAGCATTCGACCAAAAACGTTAGGTCAGAAGAAATATGTCGATGCTATCGACAAAGCAACAATAGTTTTTGGTATTGGCCCTGCTGGAACTGGTAAAACCTATTTAGCCATGGCTAAGGCAGTGCAGGCGCTGCAGCGTAAAGAAGTCAGTCGCATAATTTTGACCAGACCTGCGGTTGAAGCAGGCGAGAGGCTTGGTTTCTTGCCGGGCACTCTGAACGACAAAATTGATCCTTATCTTCGCCCGCTATTTGACGCTCTGCATGAAATGCTTGAACCTGAGTCGATTCCTAAACTCATGGCAGCTGGAACTATTGAGGTTGCACCGCTTGCCTATATGCGTGGCCGAACGCTAAACGATTCGTTCATTATTCTCGATGAGGCGCAGAACACCACGCCGGAGCAAATGAAAATGTTTCTTACCCGGCTTGGATTTAATTCAAAAATGATTGTTACCGGTGACATAACGCAAATTGATTTACCAACAGGAAGCTCGGGATTGCGCACTGCCGTGGATGTTTTGAGCAAGGTAGAGGGTATGCACTTTGCCACGCTTACCTCTGAAGACGTCGTCCGCCACTCGCTCGTTGCCAAAATTGTGGATGCCTACACAAAGTATGAAGACATCAAGAACTCTAAACATTCTAAAAAGGAATCTAAATGAGTATCGAGATCAACAACGAGACACAGATTTCTGTTGATGAACCTCGCGTACTTCGTTTGGCTCAGCATGCACTTGCCGAACTAAATATTCATCCAAAAGCTGAGCTTGCGATTCAATTTATTGATGAGGAGCCGATGGAAGTACTGCACATCCAGTGGATGGACGAGCCTGGCCCCACAGATGTGCTTAGTTTTCCGATGGATGAGCTTCGTCCCGGTGGCGAGGGAGAAGTATCCGCGCCTGGTCTACTTGGCGACATTGTCATTTGTCCCCAGGTTGCGATTCGTCAGGCTGAGGCGGCAGGTCATGAGCCAATTAACGAAGTTTTGCTGCTTACCACACATGGAATTTTGCACCTGCTTGGTTTTGACCACGCAGAGCCTGACGAAGAAAAAGAGATGTTTGCTTTACAAAAGGAAATTCTCGACAACTTCTACGCAAGTGAGGCGAGCGAGTAGGTGACTGGCTTAGCGCTTTGGATAGCCGCGATTTTGGCCGCAGTTACCACTTTGACCGCTGTGGTCAAGGCTGCACTGGAGGTTGAAGAGTCAGCGAAGGCAGAATCCCTGGGTTTTGTTCGTCTAGCTCTTACCGGAGTTTTCGGCGTGGTCGCTGGGCAGGCCTTAGCACCAGTTGCAATGGCTTGGTATTGGTCGGCAAGTATTTCTACCCTAATGATGCTGGTCTTGCTATTTGGCTCCCAATGGGCAGCCAAGCAGCTTGGCCACCACAGCATAGGCCGGCGATTGCTAAAGCTTTTCCAGAAGCCAATTGACTCGATTCATCTCTTATTCACACCGATATCCTTACCAAAACTCGATGAGCCCGAAGAGTTTGAACAGGAGTTGCTGGACTCTGTTGAAGAGTTTGGCGAGACGATTGTTCGAGAAATCATGGTGCCGCGTATAGACATGGCAACCGTGGCTTCCGATTCAAATCTGACCAGGGCGATGAGCGTTTTTCTAAGTCGTGGTTATTCGAGACTTCCCGTTGTGGGCAAAAACATTGATGACATTAGTGGCATCCTCTACGTAAAAGATGTGGCAAGAATTCTGCACGAGTCGCCGGCAAAGATGGATAAGACACTAGCTAGTGAGATTGCTCGCCCGGTAATTTTCGTGCCTGAGTCAAAGCCAGTGGATGACCTATTGCGCGATATGCAACTTAGTTCGACCCACATTGCCATCATCGTTGATGAGTACGGTGGCGTTGCCGGCTTGGCAACTATGGAAGATGTGATCGAGGAAATTGTTGGCGAGATTAGCGACGAATATGATCGTGATGTCCCAGATGTGGATGATCTTGGTGATGGACGATTCAGGGTGAGCGCAGCATTTTCTCTTGCCGAGCTTGGTGAGCAGTTGGATTTGGAACTTGAAGACGAAGACGTCGACAGCGTTGGGGGACTGTTTGCCAAAGAACTTGGTCGATTGCCTGGCCGTGGAGACGAAGTTCGAGTTTCGGGATTGCAAATCGTTGCCGACCGCATTGAGGGTCGTCGTAAGAGATTAATCACAGTCATCTTGAATAAAGATGAAAACTTGGCCGACGCCCAGTCCGCCTTTGAGCAACTGGAGCCGGAGAAATAATGACAACGCAGCACTCATCCAAGCCGATTGAGTCAGAACACAGATCGGGGTTTGCCTCTTTTGTAGGCCGACCAAACGTGGGCAAGTCAACCCTGACAAACGCTCTTGTCGGCGAGAAGATCGCCATCACCAGCGCTAAGCCACAGACCACCCGTAGAGCAATTCGCGGTATCGTGCACCGCGATTATGGACAGCTGATCTTGGTTGACACTCCGGGATTGCACCGCCCAAGAACTTTGCTTGGTCAACGACTGAATGACTTGGTTGAGCAGACCCTTGGTGATGTTGATGTGATTGGATTTTGCATCCCAGCAAATGAAAAGATTGGCCCTGGCGATAACTTCATCAATGAACAACTCAATGAATTCCGCCGCGCAAAGTTAGTCGCGGTTGTCACTAAGTGTGAATTGGTTTCTCCGGAGCAACTTGCCGAGCAGCTAATGGCCGTTTCTGAGCTTCGCGATTGGAAGGCAATCGTTCCAGTTTCTGCCGTGACCGAGGACCAGCTTGAGGTGCTAACCAAGGTCTTGATTGACTTGATGCCCCTCTCGCCGGCACTTTACCCACCTGACGCCATCACCGATGAATCGCTTGAGGCTCGTATTTGCGAGCTCATTCGCGAGGCGACGCTTGAGGGGGTGCGTGACGAACTGCCGCACTCAATTGCTGTGACCATCGATGAGATGTCAAAGCGCAAGGGCAAAGACCTTACTGACATTCACGCGAACATTTTTGTCGAGCGCGATAGTCAAAAGGGAATCATCATCGGTCACCGCGGCGCGCGTTTGATTGATGTCGGAAAGCGCGCTCGTCTAGAGATTGAGAAACTTATCGGTCACAAGGTCTTCCTAGGTCTGCGCGTCAAAGTAGCCTCCGAGTGGCAGAGGGACCCAAAGCAACTTGGCAAGCTGGGTTTCTAGCTGCCATCTTGGGCAAAAATCGATTTGGGCTTTTGCCCTCATCCGGCGTAGTCTAAAAACGTGTTCTTCGGTCTACTACTTAGTGGCCGCGGCGAGGCCTAAACAGGCCCACCTCGTCGCGGGGCCTTCTGCTGGCTGACCACCCACCACACGAAAGACACTTCCAATGAAAAACACCCAAACTCCTTCGGGTATGCCGGTACATAAATATGTACCCTTCCACGAGCAGATCACTGTATCGCTTCCAGACCGCACTTGGCCAAGCAAGGTAATTACCCAGGCTCCGCGCTGGTGTGCCGTTGACCTTCGTGACGGTAACCAGGCGCTGATTGACCCAATGAGCCCTGAGCGCAAGCTAAAGATGTTCAAGCTATTGGTCAATATGGGCTACAAGGAAATCGAAGTAGGTTTTCCATCGGCCAGCCAGACAGATTTCGACTTTGTTCGCCTGCTTATTGAGGATGGTCACATTCCTGCAGACGTGACGATTCAAGTCCTTACCCAGGCTCGCGATGCGCTGATTGAGCGCACCTATGAATCGCTTAGGGGTGCCAAGCAGGCAATCGTTCACTTCTACAACTCAACATCGGTGTTGCAGCGACGAGTGGTTTTTAATCAGGATAAACAAGGAATCATGGACATTGCGCTTTCTGGTGCTCGCAAGTGTCGCGAAATGGAAAAAACAATTCCAGACACCGATATCTACTACGAGTACTCACCGGAGTCTTATACCGGAACAGAGCTTGAGTACGCTGTAGAAGTTTGTAATGCCGTTATCGAGATACTAGATCCGAAGCCGGATCACCAGATGGTGATTAATCTTCCTGCCACTGTTGAAATGGCAACGCCAAATGTTTACGCAGATTCAATCGAATGGATGCATCGAAATATTGCTCGTCGCGATAGCATCTTGATTTCACTACACCCGCACAACGACCGAGGCACTGCAGTTGCGGCAGCAGAACTTGGCTACCTTGCCGGCGCAGACCGCATTGAGGGTTGCCTGTTTGGCAACGGTGAGCGCACCGGAAACGTTGATTTAATTACCCTGGGCCTTAATCTTTTCAGTCAGGGTATTGATCCACACATTGACTTCAGTGACCTCGACGAAATCAAGCGCACTGTAGAGTACTGCAATCAATTGCCGGTGCCAGAACGCAGTCCCTATGGTGGCGACTTGGTGTACACGGCATTCTCTGGTTCGCACCAGGATGCCATCAAAAAGGGCTTTGAACTTATGCAAAAGGATGCCGCTGACCAGGGCGTTTCTGTTGATGATTTAGTTTGGGCTGTTCCTTATCTTCCAATTGATCCCAAAGATGTTGGTCGTTCCTACGAGGCCGTGATTAGAGTAAATTCTCAATCGGGCAAGGGTGGAGTTGCTTACCTACTAAAGACCGATCACTCGCTGGATTTGCCGCGAAAATTGCAGATTGAGTTCTCGCGAGTTGTGCAAAATAAAACTGATCAAGAGGGCGGCGAAGTATCTTCGGCCAAACTTTGGGAAATTTTCACCGATGAGTACTTGCCAGCTGCTGCCGATCGTTCAGATCTGAAGTGGGGCCGCTTTGAACTCAAGAAAATGCGCACCGCAAGCGAGATGGATGGCACCGTTGACCTAGATATTGTGCTGCGAGATGGAGCCGGTGAGCTCGAGGCCCACGGCACTGGAAATGGGCCAATTTCGGCTTTCCTAAACGTCCTCGATAATCAGGGGGTAAACGTTCGCCTTCTTGATTACGTTGAACATACCTTGAGTGCCGGAGGCGATGCACAGGCAGCAGCCTACGTTGAGCTGGAGGTAAATGGTCACACCCTGTGGGGCGTGGGCATAGACGGAGACATTTCAACTGCCTCACTGAAAGCCGTGATTTCATCGGTAAACAGGGCAATTCGCGCCTAGAGCCAAAGACACTTTAAAGTTCGGCCCCGGTTCAAGTGTTTCACTGAGCTAGGGGCCGATACTTATTTAGTGCCTACCTATAAAGATGAAGCAGTCGTACTGCGCACCCACAAGTTGGGTGAGGCTGACCGCATCGTCACTTTGCTGTCTAGGTATAACGGCCAAATTCGGGCTGTTGCCAAGGGCGTGCGCCGTACCGGTTCAAAGTTTGGGGCAAGGCTTGAGCCTTTCATGGTCGTCGAGGCGCAATTCTATGAGGGCCGAAATTTGGATGTAGTGAACCAAGTCGAGACAATCGGCTCCTACGGCCGAGAAATCATAGAGGACTACCGAACCTACACCTCGGCCACCGCCATGGTGGAAACCGCAGAAAAACTCACCGGCGAGGATTCGTCGCCACAGCAGTATTTACTTCTGATTGGTGCGTTGCGTTCATTGGCAAAGAAAGAACACGATGCCTCGTTGGTACTGGACTCATATTTGCTGAGGGCACTTTCGATTGCTGGCTGGGCCCCAAATTTTGGTGATTGTTCAAGATGCGGCGCCGTTGGCCCGCACCAGGCATTTGTAATGCAGCTTGGCGGTGTCGTCTGTCGCGATTGCCGTCCTGCGGGGGCGGCGGTTATCGACCCGCTCACGGGTGAACTTCTGGGGGCGCTGCTGTCTGGTAACTGGCTGGTGGCTGATTCATCGACAGAAAACATTCGCGCATCGGCTTCCGGTATCGTTGCTGCGTATAGTCAGTGGCATATTGAGCGGGGCCTCAAGTCACTTCAGCACGTGGAGCGAGAATGACGAAATTGCAGCCGGTAAAAAAACCCGGCGTCAGGATGCCGAAGTTTCCAACTGGTTCTGTTCCACAGCACGTTGCCATCGTTATGGATGGAAACGGACGATGGGCAAACCAAAGAGGGCTCACGCGCATTGAGGGGCACAAAGCCGGCGAAGCCGCTCTTCTTGATGTCGTGGCCGGGGCAATTGAAGCCGGAGTCAAGTATTTGACCGTGTACGCATTCTCGACTGAAAATTGGAAGCGATCTCCTGAGGAGGTCAAATTTCTAATGGGCTTCAATCGTGAGGTTCTTCGTGCTCGCCGAGACCAACTAAATGCCTGGGATGTTCGCATTCGCTGGGCCGGTCGCAGACCACGACTGTGGCTATCGGTGATTGACGAACTCAAGGCAGCGGAAAAACTAACCGCTAAAAATAAAACGCTGACTCTAACCATGTGTGTCAACTACGGATCGCGCATCGAGATTGTTGATGCAGTCAATGCAATCGCCACCGATGTTGCAGGCGGCAAGCTCAAGCCAGGAGCAATCACTGAGAAGACCATGCAGAAGTATTTGAACACCAATTACCTGCCTGATGTAGACCTCTTTCTACGCAGCTCGGGAGAGCAACGCACCTCAAACTTCTTGCTGTGGCAATCGGCCTATGCCGAGTTCGTTTTTATGGACACACTGTGGCCAGATTTCAACCGAACCTCACTCTGGCAGGCAATTTCTCACTTTCAAGGCCGCTCCAGGCGATTTGGCGGGGCAGTGGACAAGCCAAATCGGGGTTCATCAAAGTAGACTGGGAACTTCGAACAAGTACCAGGCATCCAGCTTGGGCAAGGAGTTTAAGTGGCTACCCCAAATCGTCTAGATTCAGTAATTTCTCTAGCCAAGCGCCGTGGATTTGTTTTCCAGGCCGGCGAGATCTACGGCGGAAGCCGTTCGGCCTGGGACTACGGACCACTTGGTGTTGAACTAAAAGAGAACATCAAGCGTCAGTGGTGGCGCACCATGGTTCAGTCTCGCGAAGACATCGTTGGCCTTGATTCATCGGTGATTCTTCCTCGAAAGGTCTGGGAGGCGTCCGGGCACGTTCGTGAATTTTCCGACCCGCTAATCGAGTGCACCGCCTGTCACAAGCGTTTTCGTCAAGATCACCTAGAAGAGGCCTTTGAAGAAAAGAAGGGTCGCGCTCCTGAGTCGATGAATGATATCGCCTGCCCAAACTGTGGCAGCAAGAGCACCTGGACAGAGCCCAAGGCGTTCAACGGTTTGCTCCAGACCTTCTTGGGTCCGGTTGCCGCTGAAGAGGGCCTGCACTACCTTCGCCCAGAAACTGCTCAGGGCATATTCGTTAACTTTGCCAACGTACTTGGCGCTTCTCGCATGAAGCCGCCGTTTGGCATTGGTCAAATCGGAAAATCATTCCGCAACGAAATCACTCCAGGCAACTTCATTTTCCGTACTCGCGAATTTGAGCAAATGGAAATGGAATTCTTTGTTGAGCCGGGCACCGATGAAGAGTGGCACAACTACTGGATCGAACAGCGCATGAACTGGTATACCGATCTTGGTATCAACCCAGACAACCTTCGAATTTTTGAGCACCCAAAGGAAAAGCTTTCACACTACTCAAAGCGCACCGTGGATATTGAATACAAGTTCGGCTTCCCGGGAAGCGAGTTTGGCGAACTTGAGGGTATCGCAAACCGCACCGACTTCGACCTGACCACTCACTCGCGTGAGTCGGGAACTGACCTTAGTTACTTTGATCAGAACAAGAACGAGCGTTGGACTCCTTACGTGATTGAGCCCGCCGCCGGTCTCACTCGCTCATTGATGGCATTCCTGGTTGATGCGTACGCAGAGGACGAAGCGCCAAACACCAAGGGTGGTGTTGATGTGCGTACCGTACTTCGTCTTGACTATCGTCTGGCGCCAATCAAGGCAGCAGTGCTTCCACTGTCTCGCAACGAAGACTTGTCACCGGTTGCACGCAACTTGGCACAGGAACTTCGTGGCTACTGGAATATCGACTTTGATGATTCAGGAGCTATCGGTCGCCGCTACCGTCGTCAAGATGAAATTGGTACACCGTTCTGCGTGACCGTTGATTTTGAAACTCTTGAAGACCAGGCAGTTACCGTTCGCGAGCGAGATTCCATGCAGCAGGAACGCGTTTCGCTGAGCAAGCTTCGCGAGTACCTAGGCGCAAAACTAGTTTCATAGATAAATGACATTGGCCAGCACTAAACCAGCGTTGCAGTATGGCAAGATCGCCATCGCAACGCCAGTTGTGCTTGCGCCAATGGCGGGAATCACCAACACCGCATTCCGCAGGCTCTGCCGCGAATTCGGCGGCGGGCTATACGTTTCTGAAATGGTGACCTCTCGTGCACTGGTTGAGCGCACAGAGGAATCTTTGCGTTTAGTTGGTCACCACCCATCAGAAGAAGTTCGCTCAGTGCAGCTCTACGGCGTTGACCCAAAAACAATCGCTGAAGCAGTAACCATGTTGGTTGCCGAGAACCGTGCGGACCATATTGATCTGAATTTTGGCTGCCCAGTTCCAAAAGTAACCCGCAAGGGAGGTGGCGCCGCGCTGCCATGGAAACAGGATTTGTTTGGCTCTATTGTGAATGCGGCCGTAAAGGCCGCTGGTGAAATTCCACTGACCATCAAGATGCGCAAGGGAATTGACGCCGATCACCTGACTTACATCGAGGCAGGTAAGGCAGCCCGTGATGCCGGAGTTACAGCAGTAGCGCTGCACGGCAGGACTGCATCTGATTATTACTCTGGTCAGGCTGACTGGTCTGCTATTGCAAAACTTCGTGAAGCTCTTCCTGACGTTCAGGTACTTGGCAATGGGGACATCTGGTCTGCCGGCGATGCAATTCGCATGATGCGCGAAACCGGGGTTGATGGCGTGGTCGTTGGGCGTGGCTGTTTAGGGCGTCCTTGGTTGTTTGGTGATCTTCAAGCAGCATTTGATGAGTACTTGCGTAACCCAAATTCAGATGCGGCAATTAATCCAATTCAGCCAAACCTTGGTGAAGTAGCCGACGCCTTCAAGCGTCACGCAGAGCTACTGGTTGAATTTTTCGAGAGTGAGATGCACGCTTGCCGTGACATTCGCAAGCACGTTGCTTGGTACTTCAAGGGATATCCGGTTGGCGGTGAGTTCCGTGCAGCGCTATCGCAGGTTGAGTCGCTTGACCACATGGATGAAATCCTGGAAACACTTGATCGTTCGCAGCCATACCCGGGTGAAGAAGCCGAGGGCCCTCGAGGCCGACTTGGTGGTGCCAAGGTTTGCGCCCTGCCAGAGAACTGGTTGCAGTCCCGCGAACTCGTGGGCGATCAACGCAAGGTGCTTCAAGAGGCAGAGCTGGGAGTGTCTGGCGGCTAGTGGAAAGAAATTCTTCAGAACTTGGCTACACCGATTTTGATCGCGAACGATTCTTGCCGGAGGCTCGGAGCGGTAAGTCCCAGCGCGGTGAGTTTGCTCGTGACCGAGCTCGCGTGCTGCACTCGTCAGCGCTTCGACGCCTTGGCGCGAAAACCCAGGTGCTGTCGCCTAGTGGCGGCGATTTTGCCCGCACACGCTTAACACACTCGCTGGAGGTTGCCCAGATCGGCCGCGAGATGGCGATCGACCTTGGCTTAAATGCCGACATTGTAGACATGGCCTGTTTGGCACATGACCTTGGTCACCCACCTTTTGGGCACAACGGTGAAAAAGGCCTCAACGATTGGGCGGCGGAAATCGGCGGCTTTGAAGGCAATGCACAAACATTGCGATTGCTTACCCGGATAGAGCCCAAAGTTTTTCTGCAGGATGGAACCAGCATTGGTTTGAATCTAACTCGGGCGAGTTTGGATGCCGCATGTAAGTATCCGTGGTCATTAGGTGAGGCCGGTGAAATGCGCGAGCACTCAATTAAGTTTGGTGTTTACGATGACGACCTAGAGATTTACAACTGGATGCGCATCGGTGCGCCTAGCCGTGCCAAGAGCGTAGAAGCGCAAGTCATGGATTTCTCTGATGACGTTGCTTACTCGGTTCACGATTTTGAAGACGCAATTGTTTCTGGATACATAAAACTGGAAGAACTTGCCGATCCGGGCGCCGAAGCTGAGCTTCTGGACAAAATCAGCGAGTGGAATGTTGACGTCTACTCAAAGCCTGTTCTTGCCGAGGCGCTGAATAATTTGCAAGCGCTGCCTAACTGGCCAACCAAATTTGATCGCACTCCGATAATGCTGGGTGGTCTAAAGAACCTTGCCAGTGATTTGATTGGCCGCTTTGTTAGCCAAACCATCGCTTCGATCGTGGACGCTTCTCCCGCAGTTTCAATGGCCCGATACGGTGCTCGTATCGAAGTTCCGGCAAATGTTAGAGCTGAAATCGCCGTGCTCAAGGGGATCGTTTCTGCATTCTTGATGTCACACGAATCGCGCCGACCAATTTACGAATGGCAGCGCGAACTTCTCGCCGAGCTTGCTGATGCAATTCTTGCTTCGAATGGCCAAAACCTTGACGTCTATTGCACCGACGCATGGGCGAGAGCCAGGACCGATGCTGAGAAGCGTCGAGTGGTAGTTGACCAGGTTGCCTCGCTTACCGACCAGAGCGCCATCACCATGCATAACCGCCTTGTGGTCAAAGGGCCGTCTTTCTGATGGTCCGCCTCGAAAGCCTAGGATAAGAGCCATGGCGGGGAAAATCAGGGCGAGAGATATTGAAGAGGTAAAGTCTCGCGTCAATATCGCCGACGTGGTCGGCGAATATGTGTCACTCAAGAACGCCAGCGTTGGTTCGTTGAAGGGGCTTTGTCCTTTTCATGATGAGAAATCACCATCATTCAATGTTCGCCCCATGCAAGGTTTTTACCACTGCTTTGGCTGCGGCGAAGGCGGCGATGTCTACAAGTTTCTACAGCAAATGGAATCAATCAGTTTTTACGAGGCCGTTGAAAAGTTGGCCGCCCGAGTTGGCTTTGAACTAACCTACGAAGACGGCGGACCAGCGGCAGATCAAGGCCAGCGTTCCCGCATTCTTGAGGCCAATACTGCCGCCGCAACTTTTTATCAGTCGCAACTGATGACCGATGATGCCATACCCGGCAGAGACTTCTTGAAGGGTCGTGGTTTCGATAAGGCTGCTGCAGAGCAGTTTGGGATTGGCTTTGCCCCA
This sequence comes from Rhodoluna lacicola, assembly GCF_000699505.1. Taxonomy (NCBI): domain Bacteria; kingdom Bacillati; phylum Actinomycetota; class Actinomycetes; order Micrococcales; family Microbacteriaceae; genus Rhodoluna; species Rhodoluna lacicola. The sequence goes on from NZ_CP007490.1 coordinate 641,380, forward strand.
AAGGGCTGGAGCAACCTAACTGATCACCTGAAAAAACTTGGCTTCACAATTGACGAGCTGGTAGCTGCTGGGCTGGCAACCAAGAGTGATCGTGGTGCCTACGATAAATTTCGTGGGCGACTGATTTGGCCGATTAGAGATTCAACTAGCCAGGTAATTGGATTTGGGGCTAGGAAATTATTTGAAGACGATCAGGGACCTAAATACCTAAATACCAGTGACACTTTGGTTTATCACAAGTCGGCGGTGCTCTACGGGATTGATTTGGCAAAGAAAGAAATTTCGAAACAGCAACGAGTAGTCGTGGTCGAGGGGTACACCGATGTCATGGCCTGTCATCTTGCCGGAATTACCACGGCAGTTGCAACCTGTGGGACAGCCTTCGGTGATGATCACATTCGACTCCTAAACAGAATGCTTTCGGCTGAGAAAGACACTCCCGCTGAGGTTATATTCACCTTTGACCCCGATGCGGCTGGTCAAAAAGCAGCAATGCGCGCCTTCAATGATTCCCACAAATTTTCCGCTCAGACTTTTGTAGCGGTAGGCCCAGATGGCTTAGACCCCTGCGACCTGCGTAGTGAAAAAGGTGATGACGCTGTTCGGTTGATGATTGAGAATAAGAAACCATTATTTGAATTTGCTATTAAACAAAAGATTGCCAAGTTTGATTTATCGACGATTGAGGGCAGGGTAGGGGCGGCACGCGCGGCCGCGCCGGTTGTATCTGCAATTCGAGATTCGGCGATGCGCCCGGCATATATTCGTGAGTTGGCTGGCTGGGTCAACCTTGATGGCAATGAAGTTGCCTCATTAGTTGATGCCGCCGCAAAAGAATCTAGGTCCGATGCGGTCAAGGAGTTGCGCCGAGATCAGCAAACAATCGAAACAGAATCTGGAACTTCCGGCGAGGGGGCATTTGCGCTGCCCAATCTGAATGATCCGATCACAAGATTCGAGCGTCAGGTGCTTGAAGTATTGGTTCAGGTTCCAAATTCATTCAGCAAAGAGCAATTAATTCGAATAGTTCGGGACGGGTTTAGTGACCCGGCCCACAACGCAATCCTTGAAGCAATTGGAACCAGTCTGGTCTCGCACGGATCTTTGGATTGGCTCAACGTGATTGGGGGAGCTACCCCAGCTGAACTGCATTCTTTGTTGCGCTCTATTGCCGCTCAATCACTTCCGGCCAAAACAGATGCCGAACTGGTGCGTTACGGGCAGGGGGTAGTCTCCCGGGCGCTCACAAACGCTCTAGCCCACGAAAAGGCAGATTTATTGGCGGCGCTTCGTCGAACTGACGCGGTTCAGGATGCCGCTGAGAGCGCAAGAATTCAACGTGCTCTAGTTGATCTAGAAACTGAGCGTCGAAAACTACAGGGTTTGTAGGTGCCAGGTGATTAATGTCGCAATGGAACCCAAGTCTTTTCCTGAATATCTTGAAGCAGTTGCTCAATCCGGCGGACAAGTCGTTCCAATGTCTAAGGATGTTCGCGCAGTAATTTGGCTGGATTATTCAAACCCCAAAGGTTTGGCTGACTTACTAGATCAAAACCCGCAGATCGAGTGGGTGCAACTTCCTTTTGCTGGTGTTGACGCCTTTAGTGAGATCATCAAGCGCCCAATTCGATTTACATCTGCAAAAGGAGCATATCGGGAACCGGTTGCGGAGCACGCGCTGGCTTTGACGTTAGCCCTAATGAGGATCATTCCGGAACGGGTTAGGACCCAAACCTGGGGCCGGCAGTTTGCTGATTCGCTATATGACTGCAGCGTCTTAATTTTCGGTGGCGGTGGCATCTCTGAGGAAATGCTGAAGTTATTAGCGCCTTTCAGGGCGAGGGTTACAGTCATCCGAAAAAACCCGGCTCCGGTTCTGGGCGCATTTCAGACTTTGGGGTTTGAGCAGTTAGAAGCAGAGTTGCCGAAGCAAGATTTGGTTATCCTGGCTGCTGCCCTAACTGATGAGACTTATCAGCTCTTCGACGCGTCCAAGTTCGCACTTATGAAGCCCACCGCTTATTTGGTCAACATCGCCAGAGGCCCCATGGTAAACACCGTCGATCTAGTTGAGGCTCTGAATGGTCAAGTGATTGCCGGAGCCGCGGTGGACGTCACCGACCCTGAACCATTACCTGATGGCCACCCACTTTGGACAGCAAAGAACATAATCATCACACCGCACTCCGCCGATACACGTAAACAGGTGGTTCGGCTCTTCTCCGAGCGAATCAAACAAAACGTTAGAGCGTATGGATCTGGAACCGGCTGGGTGGGTCAGGTGGATCCAATTCTTGGCTATTAAGTTGGGGGTTTAGGCCCTAAATCTGCTGACTGGCGGGAATCTAGGGCAAATGTTTGGTAATGTAATCCAGTTGCTAAATCAACATTCCTCGGTAGCTCAATTGGCAGAGCAATCGGCTGTTAACCGATAGGTTCTTGGTTCGAGTCCAAGCCGGGGAGCCACTCTTTTTCGATGATCTGGAGGCCACGTTGATACGTTGGATCCAAGATCACAGATGGCTCTCCTCATCCATTCTCAGTGCGTTCGCCCTACTGTTTTTTGGCGGAATCGATCTTCTGGTCCAGGGTTATCAGGGTCTACTGGTCGCCGGCATCCTGGCAACCGCTGTTTTATTCGCCGCCCAAATTCCTGCGCTGAGTATTGCTCTGACAGTTGCCGGAACAGTTGTGGAAATTATTCTTGGTCTGTCTCCGGTGGCCAGTGGGCTCAGCGCAGCGATTTCAGTGTTTTTAACCGCGGCTTTTGCGGCTAGGCTTTGGTACTTTATCGCTCTGGCTGTGACCATCGCCTCTGGCCTGGTGATCGCTTGGTTTAACTCTTTTGCGTTGCCCATCGGCGGCGATATTTACGGGCTCTCATTGCAGACCGAGCTGTCAAAAACAACTGCGTTCTTAATTTTGGCTTTGTTGGTTTCGGCGGGAAATATTTTGTTCTGGCTGTTGGGCAGACTCGCCATAACTTATGAAGTGTATGTAGGCACTGAGTTTGACCGGGCTCTTTCGGCGGATACTCAAGCAAAGCTCTCGCTGGAAGTTGCTGAGCAGAACGAGCGCTTTGAAATCGCTCGAGACATAAATGAGTTGATCATACAAAAGGTCACAGCGGTAATCTCACAAGCTGAAGGTGGAGCCTACGCTGCTAAGGCAGATCCAAATTCGGCGCTGCGTTCGCTGGAGCGGGTTGGTCTAAGTGCTCGTGCCGCGCACGCAGAACTTCGAAGATTGTTCGACATGTTGAATAAAACTCACAGCGTCTCAGCCGCTCCACCAGGTATAGATGAGCTAAATGGATTAGCCATTACCTATCGAGAGTTTGGCTACGGCGTTTCGATCTCTCATGAAGGTTCCAGATTCAGCATCGCAGAAGGTGCGGGATTGGCAATTTACAGAATCGTTTTTGATGCCCTAGAGAATGTGAAAAAACACTGCCCGGTCGGCACTGATGTCGCAATAGATTTTTCCTGGGTCGACCAGGGCATGCAGGTGCTCATAAAAGATAACGGTGTTGAAATTGAACGCCGAAGTCAGGTGACATTGGATCTTGAGGATTCCGGATACACGATTGAGGATGATACTCGTTCACTGGTTGAAACAATCAAAGGGGCGGGGTTAACCGCTATGAGGGAGCGTGCGGCTCTGTACGGTGGAAGCGTTGACGCAACCCGAGTTCCCGGTGTGGGTTTCACGGTGTCTGCGATATTCCCTCACCTTCGGGCATTGGCTGGAAGCCAGTAGTTCAAGGAACTACTCGAAAAAATACGATGAACGAAATTATTCGAATCGGTTTGGTAGATGCCGACGCAGACATTCGTTTTGGGCGACGAATGCTGATTGACTCTCAGGAGGACTGCAGAGTAGTTTTCGAAGAAGAAAATGGGTCTGAAGCCCTGGAGCGAGCGCCGCAGGCTCTTATCGATGTGCTGGTTGTTGACCATAGGGTTCGGGGAATTGATGGTCTGCAGTTGGTCGAGAAATTAATTCCTCAGTATCACTCTTCCGAAACAGAAGTTCCGGCAATCATATTGACCGGACCTTATTTCAGCTACGAACTCCTGCTGGCAGCCATCGCGGTCGGTGCAACCGATCTGGTGACTCTGGATTCTGATTCGGGTGAATTGTTGAAGGCGATTAGAACCGCTCGAGCCAAGGAAGACGTTCTGGATTTCGATTCGCTGAAGGCACTGATGACTCGAGCCAAAGGAATTGATTTTGATGTTCCAGACATTCTGGTGAAACTTGGCACCCTTGATCAAAAGGAAACTCAGGTGCTAGAAGCGTTTCGCGAGGGTCTGGATGACGACGAGATTTCCAGAACCATTGATGTACCCAAATACCGTGTTCGTCAGGCTATGAAATCAATTTTGAGTAAGTGTTCTTTGGCGACCAGGGCTCAGTTATTCTTGGCAATTAACGCTACGGATGGAAAAAATGGCTAAGCAGTCGTCTGTCACATCAATCTCCATCGGTGTTGGGTTAGCCACCGGCCTCTACGGCGTTTCCTTTGGCGCACTTTCGGTGGCCGCCGGTTTAGATATTTGGCAAACTCAGGTACTAAGTCTTCTTATGTTCAGCGGGGGATCTCAATTTGCTTTTGTGGGAGTAATTGCTGCTGCCGGAGGTGCCGGCGTTGCCTCGGCCGGTGTGGGCGCCGCAATCATCTCTGCTTGGTTGCTGGGAATCCGCAATGGTTTTTATGCGGTGCGTTTGGCGCCAATCCTCAAAAGAGTCGGCCTAGCGAAACTTATTCCAGCGATGTTGACCATCGATGAATCAACCGCAGTTGCCACCGCGCAGAAAAATGAGGCCGACCAGGTAAAGGGATTTTGGATAACCGGTATCGCAGTATTCGTGTTTTGGAATCTGATGACGCTGGCTGGTGCGATTTTGGGTGACGCACTTGGCGATCCGTCTACATGGGGTTTGGATGCCGCGGCGGCTGCAGCATTCCTGGGTTTGTTGTGGCCACGTTTGGCTGAGCGCCAGGCCCTTGCGGTAGGAGCGGCTGCACTTGTGATTGCAACTGCGGCTACACCGTTTTTGTCCGCGGGCATTCCTGTTCTTTTAGCTGGTATCTCCGCAGTGGTCGTTGGGTTCTTCAACTGGTTTTCCCCTAGGAAGGGGCTGGGCAAATGACCCTGTGGCTTGGAATCTTGATTGCCAGCGCTGCAGTCTACTCGTGGAAACTTCTAGGCTTTTTGGTACCTAGCTCCGTCTTGAACAATCCAAAGATTTCAAGAATCGCAAATCTGCTCACCGTTGCATTATTGGCAGCGCTTTTAGGTGTTCAGGGCCTTACCGGTTCCGGCGAGATTCAGTTTGATGCGCGTATCCCGGCTCTTGGTCTCGCCGCGGTCTTGCTTTACCTTCGAGCACCCTTTGTTGTCATGGTCGCCGCTTCTGCCGCACTAGCCGCGCTGATTAGGTTATTTTTCGGCGGATAGCGCCTAGGCCTCTAGATTGTCTCTGCCCGGGAGCCAGCTGATCCCTGGTTTTCCCCAGCCATTATCTTTAATAATGTCGGTAGAGATTTCTTTCCACGGTTCGGCAAGCCTGTCCACGTAAAGTAGCCCGTTTAGGTGGTCAAATTCATGTTGGAAGATTCTTGCAAACCAGCCCTCCGCTTCGATTCGGACTGGGAGTTTGTCTAGATCCACGCCGGTCAGCACAACTTGTTCTGCCCGCTTCAATGGAAAACGTTCACCAGGCACCGATAGGCACCCCTCAATTTCGGTATCCTCATCGGCCGGTTCGTCAAGAATTGGCCCAAGTTCCAATTCCGGGTTAATGATGACGCCGCGGCGTTCATTTCCATGATCATCGGCGTAGTCGTAGGTAAAGACTCTTAGCCCAACCCCAATTTGCGGAGCGGCTAGGCCCACTCCAGGTGCCTTATCCATGGTTTCAAACATGTCTGCCACTAATTCACGAAGACTTTCGTCAAAAACAGTGACTTCTTTGGCACGCTCGTGCAGGACTGGTTCGCCGGTGATGCAGATGGGTCTAATGGTCATTAGGTAAATTTACCGGTCAGCTTGAGCAGATTCGAGCAACGAGCGAGATATAGTCAGAGTCGTATGTTTATAAGCGGGGCAGAAGAGCTAGCGGTCTATGGGCCGGGGGTAGATGCCCGCGCCTTGGCTATTGCCCTGGCTGTTTTGGCAGCCGTCGCCTTAGCCTTTGGTGCCCAATTCCAGAACGACGCCGTTGTTGACAAGAGCGCCCAGGTCTCTAAAAAGGCAGGCAAGCTAGCCAGAGGATCACTATCGCTAAAGCAACTTTTTAGCCTGCTTAGTAAGCCAAAATGGCTCAGCGGTACCGCATTTATGGCTCTTGGAATCGGGCTTCAGTTGGCCGCACTTTCGCTGGCGCCATTAATTGTGGTTCAGCCGGTGGGCGCCATCGCACTCGTGATTACCTCCCTGCTGAACGCTCGGGTGACTAAGACCCGGCTAAACCGTGGCACTATTTTGGCCATCTCGCTCTGCACCCTGGGCATAGCGGCCTTCGTCGCTATGGCCTCCGGAGTGGCCGATGAGACGGTTTTGAACGACGACCGACTCAGAGAAGTACTGGGCGTGCTTGGGGCGATTCTGGTCGTATTTACGGTGCTTTTCTTTACCCTTGGTCGGCATGCCAAGGCCCTGACCTATGTAATCGGTGCCGGGGTGTTATACGGTTTTGTGGCAACCCTGGCCAAGGTCGTAATTCAACGTATTTATCAGTCGGATTTCGAATGGCTCACAATGCTTTGCCTAGTTGCCTTGATCGGCGCAGTTTCGCTGGGTAGCTGGTTCGTCCAAAACGCCTATTCATCGGGCCCTCCTGACCTTGTCATCGCCGGTTTGACCGTAATTGATCCTCTGGTCGCCGTGAGTATCGGTATCGTCATCCTTGGCGAGGCTACTTCCGCAAGTTTGCCGGTAATCATTGGCTTTGGTCTAAGCGCTGTGGTGGCCGTTATCGGGGTAATTCTTCTCTCGAAGGTACATCCTGAACTAAGCAGGCCAACCTTGAAAACAGAGGGTAAAATTTAGGAGTTGGGTTATCCCAGCCAATTCCCCTAAAAAAGGCACCTTTCTTGACCCCTGGTTCTAATCCGCCGGCCAACGAGCCGCTGACTATTGTTATTGGCTGCGACACGTTCCCGCCCGACATCAATGGTGCCGCTAGATTCGCTGAGCGCCTTGCCGCCGGGCTTGCTCGACACGGGCACGATGTGCACATAGTGGCATCTTCCTTTGATGGCACTCACGGGGCCTTTACTGAAATCCACGATGGCCAAGCCATGACCGTGCACCGAATCAAGAGCTATCGGATTCCCCAGCATAAAACCTTGCGCTACGTCTGGCCGTTTACACTGAAAGCAAAAACCGATGAAATATTGCGTCAGGTCAAACCAGATGCGGTGCACATCCAATCGCACTTAATCATGGGGCGCTACCTAGCCAAGAGTGCAAGGGAGCAAGGGATTCGCCTTTTGGCGACGAACCACATAATGCCTGAGAACCTAATTAAGTACTCGGTGATTGTTCCTAAGTTTTTAGAAAAAACCGCGATGAAACTTGCCTGGGCAGATGCGGGTCGAGTTCTTCGTCAAGCGGATTTTGTGACTACACCAACTCGTCGCGCAGCAAACCTGCTTGAGCAAGCCGCTGGTGTGACAGATGTGTTGGCAATTAGTTGCGGAATTGATGCATCTAAATTCGCCAATGCAACACCGACAACAAATGAGAATCCACGAATTTTGTTTCTTGGTCGCCTGGATTACGAAAAGCACATTCACAACCTTTTGAAGGCTGTGGCGATGCTGCCAAAGAAATTAAACACTCAGGTCGAAATAGTTGGCGATGGTGGTGAACGCAAGCACCTTGAAAACTTGGCGCTTGAGCTTGGCATTTCAAAACAAGTGACGTTCCTCGGTCATATTTCTGAAGAAGAGCTTCCTAAGGCTTATGAGCGGGCCACGCTCTTTGCAATGCCTTCGATTGCAGAATTGCAAAGCATCGCCACCATGGAGGCAATGGCATCGGGTCGACCAGTGGTGGCCGCAAACGCCATGGCTCTTCCGCACCTAGTCCACGACGGCGATAATGGGTATCTTTTTGAGCCAGATGACGTTCAAGAATTCAGCGAAAAGCTTAGGAAGATCCTCACTGCTGATCAGGCAGAACTAGACCGCCTGTCAGAGAATTCACTGCACCTAATCCAGTCGCATGATATTGAAAGAACGCTCTCTATTTTTGAGGGTCTTTACCGCGGCGATCAAGATTCGGATAGAACTTCTGATGACAACAGTGAGACTTACACGCAGGCAATTGGACTATTGCCTGAACAACTTCACAACCGAGTCGTTGAGCTACGAGAAAGGGCCAAAGCATTGCGCGAGGCTGCTGCCGAGTTGCGTGAGGAAGTTGTTGAAGATGTGCGTGAAAAACTTGAGGACATTCGCGACGAGGTGAAGAAGTCCGCAAAAAAGACTGCAATCAAAGCTAAGAAAGTTGTCAAGAACGCCACCGAGCGTCTCAAAAACGACGAGGATTAGAAGATAGCAGCTGGGGGAGTTAGCTCAGCCGGTTAGAGCAGCGGACTCATAATCCGTCGGTCACGGGTTCAAGTCCCGTTACTCCCCACTTGAGAGTTTCATTGAACGGGACTTCGAAAACCACCTGACGGTGCTTTTCCATTACTCCCCACTTGAGAGTTTCATTGAACGGGACTTCGAAAACCACCTGACGGTGCTTTTCCATTACTCCCCACTTGAGAGTTTCATTGAACGGGACTTCGAAAACCACCTGACGGTGCTTTTCCATTACTCCCCACTTGAGAGTTTCATTGAACGGGACTTCGAAAACCACCTGACGGTGCTTTTCCATACTCCCCACTTGAGAGTTTCATTGAACGGGACTTCGAAAACCACCTGACGGTGCTTTTCCATACTCCCCACTTGAGAGTTTCATTGAACGGGACTTCGAAAACCACCTGACGGTGCTTTTCCATACTCCCCACTCCTTCCTTTAGTATGGTGAAACAAGGAAAGGCCCTCATGGCAAACAAGCAGAGCAACGATGACGTTGTAGCCGTGCCTCTCAGGCATCCCTGGCGCTGGGTATCTGCAGTCATTTTGGTGGCAATTCTTGGGCTATTTGTTTATTCCCTCTGGGCTTCGCCAAACATAAATCACGAAATCGTAAGCAAGTATCTTTTCAATGAAAAAGTTATTGCAGCAGCGGGGCTTACTGTTTCGCTCACCGTGATTTCGATGCTGATTGGCACAATCCTCGCCATAATTTTGGCAATCATGAGACTTTCATCAAATCCGGTGCTGAAGCTTGTCTCGATTGGCTACATTGGTTTTTTCCGCGGGACTCCGTTGCTGTTGCAGGTAGTGTTCTGGGGTTACCTAGGCATCATTTACCCAACCATCGACATCGGAATCCCATTTACCGACATGATCTGGTGGTCCGAGAAAACCTCGCTGGTCTTCACATCACTGGTGGCTGGAATTATCGCTCTTTCGCTTAACGAGGCCGCTTACTCCGCGGAAATCGTGCGCGCCGGTATTTTATCGGTGGACTCAGGGCAAGCCGAAGCAGCCAAATCTCTTGGAATGGGCTCTGGTTACACCCTGCGCAGAATTGTTCTGCCTCAGGCCATGAGGGTAATCATTCCTCCGATGGGTAATGAATTCATATCGATGCTAAAAAACACATCTCTCTTGCAGGTGGTTGCCGTCATGGAACTGTACGCCCGTACTTCGCAGATTTCTTCGCAAAACCTTGCTCAGGTTGAATTGCTTGTGGTTGCCGGCTTCTGGTACCTGGTCATGACTACTGTTCTCTCATTCCCGCAAAGCTACCTAGAGAAAAAGTACGGTAGGGGATTCAGCGTTGCGACTCAAAAATCGCGATGGCTTCGAATCGGTATGAAGGGGAACGTATGAGCAATAAGTTAATGGTTGACGCTCGTGCTATCCGAAAAAGTTTTGGTTCAAACGAGGTTCTCAAGGGGATCACCCTGCAGGTAGAACAGGGGCAAGTGTTGTGCCTGCTTGGTCCATCTGGCTCAGGAAAATCCACATTCCTGCGCTGCATTAATCATCTTGAGACAATCAATGGTGGCCGTCTTTATGTCGATGGTGAACTAATGGGATTTCGTGAGAAAAGCGATGCGATATACGAAATGAAGCCGGGTGCCATCGCCAAACAGCGAAGTGAAATCGGCATGGTTTTCCAACGCTTCAATCTTTTCCCGCATTTAACTGCCCTTGAAAATGTGATCGAGGCTCCGGTTGGAGTAAAGGGAATTTCTAAAACCGATGCCGTGATTAAGGCCAAGGAACTTCTGGCCTCAGTCGGACTGAGTGACAAAATTAATCACTATCCTTCGCAACTCTCCGGTGGCCAGCAACAGCGAGTAGCGATTGCCCGAGCGCTTGCCATGGAACCCAAGCTGATGCTTTTTGACGAACCAACCTCTGCGTTAGACCCGGAGCTTGTCGGTGATGTTCTTGATGTGATGCGCAAACTTGCGCTAAGTGGCATGACGATGATTGTCGTGACCCACGAGATTGGGTTTGCTCGAGAGGTTGCCGACCGAGTGGTGTTTATGGATGACGGCATCGTGGTTGAAGATGGCACGCCAAGTCAGGTCATAGATAAACCAAAGAATGAGCGAACCAAGGCCTTTATCAATAGTGTTTTGTGAGGGCCATTTGCCCAGAGGGTGACAGTGGCGCCAATGGCCCATAACGAGCACCTCAAGCGGCATAGCTTGTTTCAAACAGGTAAAGATTCCCCAAATTACCGGCCTTTGGCTTGGCTCTGAACTAGGCTCAATCTGTACCTTCCCGATAGGAGAACAATTGAGTATTTCTAAATTTGCCGGCTTGGCCATGCTGGCCACAGCAAGCGTATTCGCACTAACTGGCTGTGCTTCAGGCACCCCAGCCGCCGAGGAAACCACTGCAGGCACAATCGCGGTTGATGAAGCCGCCGCAGCACTTCTTCCAGCAGAGTTCAAGGATGGCATCAGCGTTGCATCAGACATCCCTTACGCTCCGATGGAGCTTTTCGACGAGAACGACAACCCAACTGGCTTTGATTACGACCTGTCTCAGGCTATTGGCGCAAAGCTTGGTGTGAAGCTTACTTTCAACGACCAGGACTGGGACGGAATTATTCCTTCACTTCAGTCGGGAACCCACGACATCATCATGTCTGGCATGAATGACACAAAGGAGCGTCAAGAGGTTCTTGATTTCGTTGACTACTTCAGTGCAGGTTTCGCTGTTGTTGTTCCAGCCGGAAACCCAGAAATGATCAAATCATTTGCTGATCTCTGTGGCAAAACCGTTGCAATCCAGACCGCAACCGCACAAATTGACTTGGTAAATGCGGTAAACCCTAGCTGTTCCAAGAAGATCGCCGTTCTTGAGTTCCCAACCGATGGTGATGCCCAGAACGCAATCCGTGCCGGCAAGGCATCTGCTGGTGTAAATGACGGTCAGGTAGCGGCATACACCGCACAGACCGCTGGTGAAGGAAAGTACTTTGAAGTTGTAGTACCAACCGACGCTCCTGAGGGATACACCTCAGTGCTCACCGGTATTGGTGTGCTGAAGAAGAACGCAGACCTAACCAAGGCGATTCAGGCTGCGGTACAGTCGCTAATTGACGATGGTACCTATGCGTCACTTCTGGACAAATGGAACCTATCTGCATTTGCTGTAGCAGAAGCAACCATTAACGGCACCAAGTAATTGACCTGTATTTCGGGGGCAAGCTTCGGCTTGCCCCCGATTTCATTTTTAATCTGAAAGAATTGAGTCATGTCCGAAAATCTGCAAATTGTTGAGGTAGAAACTGCCTCCGACGCAGAGTTGATGGCCAACTTCTTTAAGACCATTTGGACTGATGGTGATGAGGTAGTTCCGTTCGACATGGTTCTGGCCGTTCTCCACGTTGGCGGGTATGCCGCCCTTGCAAAATCCGAAAACAGGGTGGTGGGTGCCTCATTTGGTTTCCTTGGTGAGTACGCGTCGCATCGAGTATTGCACTCTCACGTGACCGCCGCATCTGTTCAAGGAGTCGGGTTTCAGCTCAAGCAGCACCAGTTTGCATGGGCTAAGGAGCGTGACCTTGCAGGCATAACCTGGACTTTTGATCCACTGGTTAGAAGAAATTGCGTTTTTAATTTCCAGAAATTGGGCGCTATTGTAGTGGAATATCTTCCAAACTTTTATGGCACTATGACCGACTCCATAAACGCAGGTGATGATTCTGATCGTCTCTTTACGTATTGGCCGGTCCAGGAGCCGATTCATCTAGAGGCTACCAAGACCACGAATTTGGCACTCAAGAATCTGTCTGGCTCGCCGGTTGCTGTGGAATACAACGCCCAGGTAGCTTTCTGGATTGAACTTCCCGAAGACATCGAGGCTTTGCGAAAGACTGACATAGAGCTAGCAAGGCAGTGGCGCCAGAGTGTTCGTGAAATTCTGCAGCCGGCGCTAGACGATGGTTGGTTCGTGGCAGCAGTCAACACCGATAGAACTGCGATTCTGGTTGAGCCGGGCACATCCGATTACGAATTTTCAGAAGATTAGAAAGTAAGGAAAAAATTGAAGTTAGAGGCAGTTGAACTTATCCGATTGAACGTGCCATTGAAATCGGCCTTCAGGACTTCATTCAGTTCTGTGAACATGCATGAGGTGGTTTGGGTTCACGCTGTCACCGATGAGGGTGAGGGATGGGCTGAGTGCGGTGCCAACGATCGCCCTGACTACTCCAGCGAATATCACACCGGGGCCATGGCTGTACTTCGCGAGTTCATTCTTCCCGACCTCTTCAAGCTCGGCAACGATCTAAGTGCCGAGGCCGTAGCCCCGACTTTGCATTGGATCAAGCAGCACCGCATGGCGAAGGCTGCCATTGAAACAGCATTGCTTGATGCACAGCTTCGAGCGAGCACAACTTCTTTTGCTGAGTATTTTGGCGCCACTCGAGACAAGGTTCCTGCGGGTGTTTCAGTGGGAATTATGGATTCTCTGCCCGAGCTAATGGGCTTCGTCGAAGGTTACCTAAATGAGGGTTACGTGCGAATCAAACTCAAAATTGAACCCGGCTGGGACTACGAGCCAGTAAAACTCGTTCGAGAGACTTACGGCCCTGATTTGCTACTTCAGGTTGACGCAAATACCGCTTACACCCGAGATGATTTTGATTTGCTCAAACGTCTTGATGAATTCAATTTGCTGTTAATTGAGCAGCCAATTTATGAAGAAGATCTACTGGGTCACGCAAAGCTGGCCGATTACATTGAGACTCCGGTCTGCTTGGATGAAACAATCATTTCTGCTGACATCGCACGTGATGCAATTGAACTGGGAGCCGCTGAAATTATTAACATCAAGCCGTCACGTGTTGGCGGATACATCGAATCGGTAAAGATTCACGATATCTCAGTAGCCAACAACATTCCGGTCTGGTGCGGGGGAATGCTGGAAACTGGAATTGGTCGCGCTGCGAATCTTGCTCTTGCCGCCATGCCTGGCTTTACCTTGCCGGGCGACACCTCAGCATCATCTCGCTATTTTGAAACCGATTTGACCGAACCATTCGTACTAGTTGATGGCCACATTTCTGTGCCCACAGGTCCTGGAATCGGTGTTGATCCAATTCCTGAGATTATTGAAAGGTTTGCAGTTTCCAGAGAGTGGATTAAGCGTCCAAATTAGTTTTAGGAATTTCCTAAAGACTTCCGCGCTCGCTTAGGTAGCACGAGGGGCAAAGCGACTCGTAAGTTACGTTCACTCCATCGATGGCTACTTGCTCGCCATCAAAAACAAATTGATTGTCCATTTTGCGAGCATTGAACATTGCCTTGCGCCCACAGCGGCAGATTGTCTTCAGCTCCTCGAGGCTGTGGGCAATTTCAAGCAGGCGTAGGCTGCCTGGAAAGCCGTTGGTGAGAAAGTCCGTGCGAATCCCGTATGCGAGCACCGGGATGTTATCTAGGACGGCAATTTCAAGTGCCTGGTCGACTTGGTCGCGGGTTAGAAACTGGGCCTCATCTATCAGTAGGCAGGCTATTCCTTTACCGGTTTCTTTCTTGAATGCTGCGACTCGCGAAGCAAATTCCGCACGTAGGTCAAGTTCGGGAGTGATCAGAAAATCCACCTCGCGATCTACGCCCAGGCGGCTGGTGATGGCTTTTTCACCCTTAATGTCAATAGCCGGCTTGGCTAGCAAGACGTGTTGGTCGCGTTCTTCGTAGTTGTGGGCTGCCTGCAGCAGCGCGGTGCTCTTGCCACTGTTCATGGCACCGTGACGGAAGTAGAGCTTGCTCAAGGCCGATTAGCCCTCGTGGCTGCGGAAGGCAATAACGGCGTTGTGGCCACCAAATCCAAACGAGGTGCTAATCGCAAGAATCGGACCCTCAGGAAGCGAACGAGCTTTCGTGACTACATCCAGTGGAATGGCTGGGTCTTGGTTTTCAAGATTGATAGTCGGCGGTGCGGTGCGTTCGGCAATTGCCAATACTGTAAAAATAGCTTCGATAGCTCCGGCGCCGCCAAGCAGATGACCGGTGGCTGACTTAGTAGCAGAAACCGCAATCTTGCCTAGGTGATCTCCGAAGACTCTCAGTAGGGCCGTGTATTCCGCAATGTCGCCGACCGGCGTAGAGGTGGCGTGAGCATTAATGTGCACAACATCTTCTGGCTTGGCATTTGCCTGCTTGAGCGCGGCAACCACCGCACGAGCGGCTCCGGTACCTTCTGGGTCTGGTGCGGTGATGTGGTGTGCGTCTGAAGTTACTGCACCACCAACTAGTTCGGCATAAATTTTGGCTCCGCGAGCTTTGGCGTGAGCCTCGGTCTCTAGGACCAGCGCTCCAGCGCCTTCACCCATTACAAAGCCGTCGCGATCAACGTCATACGGCCTTGAGGCTGCCGCTGGATTCTCGTTTCGTCGAGAAAGAGCGTGCATGGCAGCAAAAGCGGCAATTGGAAGTGGGTGAATTCCTGCCTCGCAACCACCGGCAACCACAACATCAACTTCACCGGAATGTAAGCGTGCAATTGCATTAGCAACGGCCTCGGTGCTCGAGGCACAGGCAGAAACTGCTGTGCGCACGCCACCACGAGCAGCGATGTCCATGCCAATCGCAGCTGCCGGCCCGTTGGGCATCAACATTGGAATTGTCATTGGCAGCACTCTGCGCGGGCCTTTTTCCTTGAGTGCGTCGTAGGCATCAAGAAGAGTCCACACGCCACCGATTCCAGTGGCATACTCAACCGCTAGGCGCTCGGGCACCACATCAGGCGAACCTGCGTCTGCCCAAGCCTCGCGGGCTGCGATTAGTGCAAACTGACTCGAAGGGTCAAGACGCTTTATCTCCTGCGGAGTGAGCACCTCGGCTGCGTTTACCTTTGCCTGGCCAGCAAATGTGACTGGGAGCTCGTATTGAGCAACCCAATCCTTATCGATAGTCGAGATACCCGACTCTCCGGCTAGCAGCGCCTTCCAGGTTGAACGCGCGTCACCACCGAGTGGGGTAGTAGCGCCCACACCGGTGACAACGATTTTCTGAGTCAATTTGGATAAACCTTAGATTACTGAGCGTTAGTGATGAAGTTAACTGCGTCACCAACGGTAACTAGGTTCTTAACTTCTTCGTCCGGAATCTTTACGCCGAACTTGTCTTCCGCGTTTACAACGATGGTCATCATTGAGATTGAATCGATGTCTAGGTCGTCGGTGAATGACTTGTCTAGCTGAACCGCGTCTGCTGCAATGCCGGTTTCGTCGTTGACGATCTCTGCTAGGCCTGCAAGAACTTCGCTCTGTGAAAGTGCCATTGGGTTTCTCCTTAGGGGTTATTTGACCGAGGTTAAGTTTACGGTAGGACTACTACTTGAGCGCCGAAGGCAAGGCCGGCGCCAAAGCCTATTTCTAGGGCCAATCCACCAGATTTGACCTCTCCAGATTCAAGCAAGGCGTGCATTGCCAGTGGAATCGACGCTGCCGAAGTGTTGCCGGTGTAGATGATGTCTCGCGCAATCACGACGTGCTCGGGAACCTCTAGCTGCTTGGCTAACTCATCGATAATTCGAATGTTTGCCTGATGGGTCACAATGGCAGCCAAGTCTTCAGCCTTGACTCCGGCTACTTCAAGGGCCTGGCGGGCAACTTTTACCATCTCCCAAACTGCCCATTTGAAAACGGTCAGACCTTCTTGACGAAGGGTTGGCCACTGATGGGTGCCATCGCGGAATTCAAGAAGCGAGGCGTCCATTCCAACCGCTCCCCATTGGGAGCCATCAGAACCCCACACCGATGGGCTGATGCCAGGCGTCTCTGATGGGCCGACAATTGCGGCGCCGGCACCATCACCCAGAAGGAATGAGATTGTTCTATCGGTTGGGTCGATAAAGTCGGAAAGCTTTTCGCCTCCGACAACCAGCACGTACTTGGCCACGCCGGAGCGAACCAGAGCGTCTGCTTGAGCTATGCCGTAGCAGTAGCCAGCACAAGCGGCTGAGATGTCATACGCGGGGGCCGGATTAGCGCCGATTTTGTCAGCCAGCAAGGTAGCTGCCGAAGGGGTTTGGTAAGGATGAGTTATGGTCGAAAAGATTACTGCGCCAATTTCGCTTGGTTGAATTCCAGCCTTATTAATTGCCTCGTTCGAGGCGGTAACCGCCATGTCCATCAGGCTTAGTTTTTTGCTTGCGCGCCTGCGCGTGATGATTCCAGTGCGCTGACGAATCCACTCATCGCTCGAATCAATCGGGCCAGCTATGTCATCGTTAGTGACGGTCAGGTCACCGCGAGCGGCGCCAAGGGAGTAGATGCGTGAATACGGAACCGTTTGGTATTGATTTAGAACTGGCTGCGACATCTATCCTCTTTTTCTGACAACTACAAATTTACCGGCGAATTACTACACACCGTTGTTGATAAGTGACAAAGCCGCTTCAAGATTTTCTGGGGTCTTCACAGCCACTGCAGGGATCCCAGGCATTGCCCGCTTTGCTAGCCCGACCAATGTCCCGGCGGGGGCTAACTCAATAATTCCGCTCACTCCCGCGTTGAGCATGGCTTCCATGCACAGATCCCATCGAACTGGGCTAGAGATTTGGTTGACCATTAGCGAAACAAATTCGGCACCCGAGGAAATCTTGCGGCCACCGTTGTTGCTCCACAGTGCTATTTGCGGATCGCTCATTTGGATGCTCTGAGAATAAACTTGCATAGTTTCGACCGCTGGCCTCATGAAACGCGTGTGAAATGCCCCAGCAACCTGCAGGGGAATAACCCTGGTTCCAGCTATTGGGTTCTCTTGCAATTCAGATATCGCGCCGGTGGTGCCAGCAGCAACTATCTGCCCCGAGCCGTTGTAGTTCGCTGGTTCAAGCCCAAGCTGGGCAAGTTTTGCCTCAACATCCGAAGGTTCGCCCCCAATTACTGCCGCCATGCTGGTTTGTTCCAACGCCGCAGCATTAGCCATTGCCCGACCACGCTCGTTGACAAACTTAATGCCCGTTTCCGAATCAAAAACGCCAGCTACCACTGCCGCGGTAATCTCGCCCACTGAGTGCCCGGCAACACCAGCAATTCCTGAATCGGCAGCGGACTTATCGCCTAGTAAGGCGTGTAGTGCTGCCACGCCAGAACCTACAATCAGCGGTTGCGCTACAGCGGTGTCGCGAATGGTGTCGGCGTCACTCACTGTTCCGTATTTCACCAAATCAATTCCAGACGCTTCTTGCATTGCGAGCAGTGAAGATTTAAATGCGGGCAATTCCAACCAAGGGTTTAGGAACCCTGGAGTTTGAGATCCTTGGCCCGGACAGACGACAACAATCATGGTTATTTTCGCTTTCTGATTTCTGTTTCACTCATTGCACCCAAAACCATGGCAACTTGAAGCACGAATGCTTCCCGCGAACCGGTGGCGTCCCAGCCGATAATTTCCGAAATTCTTTTTAGGCGATATCGCACGGTGTTTGGATGAACAAATAATTCTCTTGCTGTGGATTCAAGCGAGCGGCCGGTATCGAGATACGCCGAAAGCGTCTCGAGCAATTCGGGAGAGTTTTGAGAAAGCGGCCGATATATGTTTTCAACCAAGGTTTGTTTGGCAAGCATGTCACCGGCAAGCGACCGTTCGGCGAGTAAATCCTCGGCATTGATGGGCCGAGCTGCTTTTTGCCATGTTTTAACCACTGCAAAACCGGCAAGGGCAGCCTTTGCGGATCGATTTGCCTCGGCCACACTGGCTACCTCTGGTCCCAGCACCATTGGTCCGGTTCCAAAATATGAATCTAAGGACTCAGCGATTTTCATGAAGCTCGGCAATTCGGCTTCGTTTGGAGTCTCGTGTTCTATACGGCCGATTACAACAATCAAACGATTTCCATGAACGCCAATCAAAACATCCGCGCTGTTCTTGCGTGCAATTCTCCTGAGGCCATCTTGATCCACGGGCTCTGTTGCAACACCGATAAGCGCCGCCACGCTTCCGCCAGCACGCCAACCCAATGCCGCGATTCGTGAGGCCAACTCTTCTTCGTGTTCACCGCTCAGGATGGAGTCAACTACTAGAGCTTCGAGTCGCGCATCCCATAGCCCACGCGCTTCAGCTGCGCGAGCGTAAACATCGGCCGCAGAGAATGCGATTTCTCGCGAGTACAGAAGCACGGCCTCGCGAAGTGATTCATCTTCTTGGACAACACGATCCTCGACCACCTGAACCACAACGCGAATGAGCTGCAGCGTTTCCTGCAGAGAGATTGACCTTAGGAGTTCTCTAGGCGCTACACCAAAAACATCTGCGGCAACCCATGGTTGAGACTTTGGATTCTTGTACCAAGAAACAAATGAGGTTATGCCAGCCTGAGCAACCAGTCCAACCGAAGATCTTCTTGATGCAGGCATCGAACGATACCAGGGCAACAATTCATCGAGGCGTTTTAGAGTTGTGGTCGCTAATTCACCTGAGATGGATTTGAGCCACTCAAGGGTGGCCTCTTTAGTTCTCGCCACCGGTTGATCCAGACGTTCCTGCGTTCACATCGTGTAGGCGATACCTGTCAATTGCTTGCTGCGGAACACTTGGGTCCATCTCGCCGCGTTCAACCAATTGTTCAAGTACGCGCACCACAATTGATGGCCCATCAATCTTGAAGAATCGTCTAGCCGCGGCTCGGGTGTCAGAGAAACCGAATCCATCGGCGCCGAGGGTGGCATAGTCACCCGGCACCCAGGCGCGAATTTGATCTTGAACTGCGTGCATGTAGTCGCTCACGCCAAGGAATGGACCCTGGGCATTCTTGAGCTTGGCAGTCAAGTAGGCATCTGGAATTTCATAACTTGGATTAAGGAACTTAGCTTCGTCACGAAGCAATCCATCACGACGCAACTCACTCCATGAAGTAACTGACCAAATATCAGCTGAAACACCCCAGTCATTCTGAAGTAGTTCTTGTGCTTCGTGCGCCCAAGGAACTGCAACACCTGATGCCAAGATTTGAGCCTTTAGACCCTCGCGATCGTTGCGACTAATTTGGTGGATTCCTCGGATAATTCCCTCAACGTCAACACCATCTGGTTCCGCTGGTTGCACGTAGGGTTCGTTGTACACGGTTAGGTAATAAATGCAGTTTGGGTCTTGGTGCTGACCGCCGTACATCCGCTCGATTCCGCTCTTCACGATGTGAGCGATCTCGTAACCGTACGCAGGGTCGTAACTAATCACTGCGTTGTTAGTTGAAGCAATAAGAGGAGAGTGGCCGTCGGCGTGCTGAAGCCCCTCACCGGTCAAAGTTGTGCGGCCCGCGGTTGCCCCAATCAGGAATCCTCTGGATAGTTGGTCAGCTGCTGCCCAGATTGAATCCGCGGTTCGTTGGAAGCCAAACATTGAGTAGAAGACATAGAACGGAATCATTGCCTGGCCCTGAGTTGCATAGCTAGTCGCGGCTGCGGTAAACCCTGCAATCGATCCGGCCTCATTGATTCCAGTGTGCAGAATCTGGCCCGATGCGCTTTCTTTGTATGCCAGAAGCAACTCGCGGTCTACTGAGATGTAGTGCTGTCCGTTCGGGTTGTAAATCTTTGCTGACGGAAAGAATGCGTCCATACCAAAGGTGCGAGCCTCATCGGGAATGATAGGGACAATGCGTGACCCAAAATCAGGTGAACGAAGCAGGTCTTTGAATAGACGAACAAAGGCCATAGTGGTTGCAACCTCTTGGGTCCCTGAGCCTCCCTTGGCTGATTTATAAACATCCTCGGTTGGTAGCGCGAAGTCAACGTACTTACTTCTGCGTTCAGGAAGGTAGCCACCCAATTCTCGGCGACGCTCGTGCATGTACTGGATCTCCGGAGCGTCTTGTCCTGGATGGAAGTAGGGCGGCTGATAAGGGTTCTCTTCGAGCTGCGCATCGGTAATTGGGATTCGAAGTTCATCGCGGAAACCCTTTAGGTTATCTAGCGTCAACTTCTTCATCTGGTGAGTTGCGTTACGACCCTCAAACGATTTACCAAGAGTGAATCCCTTGATGGTCTTCGCCAAAATTACGGTTGGTTGACCCTTGTGTTCGAGTGCAGATTTATAGGCGGCATATACCTTGCGGTAATCGTGCCCACCACGCTTCAATCCCCAAATCTCATCGTCACTCATGTGCTCAACCAACTTCAAAGTGCGAGGATCGCGAGCAAAGAAATTCTCTCGAACGAATGCACCATCTTCAGTCTTGTAAGTCTGGAAGTCGCCATCTGGAGTTTTGTTCATTAGGTCAACGAGCGCCCCATCGGTGTCATTGGCAAGCAGCGAGTCCCACTCGCGACCCCAAACCACCTTGATCACGTTCCAGCCGGCACCGCGGAAGAAAGACTCTAGCTCTTGGATGATTTTTCCATTGCCACGAACTGGTCCATCCAGGCGCTGCAGGTTACAGTTCACAACAAAGGTCAGGTTGTCCAGGTTGTCATTGGCAGCGAGTTGAAGAGCGCCACGTGATTCAACCTCGTCCATCTCGCCGTCGCCCAAAAATGCCCAAACGTGTTGCTGTGAGGTGTCTTTGATTCCGCGGCCTTCAAGGTAGCGGTTGAACTGCGCCTGGTAAATGGCGTTGATAGGACCAATACCCATTGAAACGGTAGGGAATTGCCAGAAGTCAGGCATAAGTCGGGGATGAGGATAGGAGGATAAAGATCCACTTGAGTGTGATTTTTCCTGACGGAATCCGTCAAGTTGTTCGGCGCTTAGGCGCCCTTCAAGAAACGCACGCGCGTAAGGACCGGGCGATGCGTGACCCTGAATAAATATCTGGTCTCCGCCAGATGGGTGATCCTGGCCCTTGAAGAAGTGGTTGAAACCCACTTCGTAAAGCGAAGCTGATGAAGCAAATGTTGAAATGTGTCCACCAACGCCAACACCCGGACGCTGGGCTCGGTGTACGAGCATTGCAGCATTCCATCGCATCCAAGCGCGATAGGTGCGTTCGATCTTTTCGTCACCCGGGAACTCCGCTTCGTTTTCAGGAGCAATCGTGTTCAGGTAATCGGTGGTTGGGACGATCGGAACGTTCAGTTGAAGTTCGTGCGAGCGACGCAACAGATTGAGCATGATTTCGCGTGCTCGACCGCGACCATGAACTCTGGCCACCGCGTCAAGCGATTCAAGCCATTCACTGGTTTCTTGAGGGTCTAGGTCTGGAGTGTTGACCGCATACGCGTCGTTGTTGTTTATCGACAACTGGCATCCTTTTCGTGGGGGATGGACAAAGAAATCTAAAAGGCTTTGTAAAGCCTCATAAGAGTTTATGACGACAAAGGGACGCAAATGTATGTTTTGCTTGTTGATAAGAGCAAACTGAACATTTTTTACAAGGGAGAAATAAATGAGCCTAATTATCGGTGATCCAGCACCAGAGTTTGAACTGTTAAATCAGTACGGCGAGACCGTTAGTTTGGCTGATTTCCGCGGTAAGAAGCCCGTGGTTCTTGTGTTTTACCCACTTTCTTTTTCCGGCATCTGCACCGGCGAACTATGCGAAATTCGCGATAACTTCGCCAAGTTTGAGAATGAAAACGTTGAATTGCTAGCGATTTCTGTGGACTCAAAGTTTGTGCAGAAGCAGTTCGCCGAGCACGAGGGCTACAAGTTCTCTGTTCTGGCCGACTTTTGGCCTCACGGAGGCGTGGCCAAGCAGTATGGCGTGTTTATCGAAGAGGCGGGCATCGCTAACCGGGCAACCTTTGTTATCAACAAGAATGGCGACTTAGTTGCCAAGTTCATCACCGCACCTGGTCAGGCTCGAAGCCTCGATGAGTACGATCGCGCTTTGGCGGCACTTTAGAAAGCTTCCACGAGCTTCAAGAGTTAAATTGGCTTAAATGCCGCTGAATGGGATAGGCTCTTCGAGTTGCAGTTCACTGCAGACCTTGAAAAAGGGGCCTTTAGCTCAGCTGGTAGAGCGCCACGCTTACACCGTGGATGTCATCGGTTCGATCCCGGTAGGGCCCACTGTTTTGAAACCCCAGCCATTGGCTGGGGTTTTCTTTTTCTCGATGCTCCTTACTAGCAAGGCTTTCCATAACCTACCTTCGTGGCTGGATTCGGGCCCGGCATTAGTATTTGGGTATGGATTCATCTAATTACACCCCTCCAGCGCGCCGCTCAATGACCGATGAGGAAATCACCACGGCCCTAGGCAATGCGCAAGCAGACGAAGCTGGAATTACTGCCGCGATGGAGTTGCTGGAGACCCAGGCGCAACTTCGCGACATTGAGAAAATGGAATTCTCAGCTTGGGTCATCGAGATGGAACGAAACGGATCAAAAGAGGCACTTCTTGCTGTTGAGAACGCCAAGCGAGCGCAGCAGGGCCTTGAGCCGCTGAACGAGTTACCAGGAACTGCCCCGGTTCAGCCAATCGAGGATGTGGTGGCCCATCTAAATAATCTCTACGCTAAAGCGCCGCAAACTGAACCGGAACTTTCACCGACCGCGGAAGCTCCAGTAGAAATCGAACTCCCGCCAGCCGTGGAAGCGCAATTTGAACCGGAACTGCCGCCTATTCAGCCACCGCCAGAGCGTCAGCCTGAAGCGATTTTTACAGCTAATCAAACTGAATCTTTCGATGAGTTCGATCGCCTTTTGGCTGCCGACACGGTTGTGGGTGCTGAAGACGAACTGACGGCCCTTGAAGAAGAGTTGGCTGCCGAGGTTTCGGGTGCCCCGGTTTCGGCAATCGAGGGAATAGAAGTCGTCGAGGATGATCCAGGGGTAGTCTTTGATGCCGAGCCGGCGATCGAACCGGTGAAACTTGAATCCGTTCCCAAAATAAGCCGCAGGAGCAGGGCATCGTCCCAATTCTGGGCCTGGCTGGGATTGGGCGGTTCAGTCCTTCCGCTTGGATTGGCCTGGTTCGTTTCCAAGACTGAGGTTTCCTTCAGTCAGTCGGTGGTTGCAATCTTCTTAGGGGCGCTGGCTTCAGCCCTCGTAATTTCTGTCGGTGCCCTTGCTGGTAAGCGCAGCGGTTTGCCTACGCTTTTGCTGTCTCGTGCACCGTTCGGAGTTTTCGCAAACGCGGTACCAGCTTCAATTCTTACGCTCGTTAGATTGTTTTGGTCGGCAGCAATTCTGGCCTCTGTTTTTGCATTTGGAAATGATTTCTTTGCTATTGAATCAAGGGCCAATTTTGCTGCAACGCCAAACATTACGTTGCTGTCATTAGCCTTCGTTGCTATCGCGTCTGCCGTCACGTTAGCAATCTTTGGTGGTCGAGTCTTGTTCCGTGCACAACAAGCGGTCGGTGTGCTTGGGGTGCTTGTTGTCGTCGTGTTCATTGCATTCACCGCCTATTCATTCTCAATCCAAGGGCTTTTGGCAGAACCATCCTCAAGTTGGATTGATGCTTTTGGAATCGCAGTGCTTACTTTTAGTGTGTTTGGTTTAGCTTGGACTTCTGCAGGGGCAGACTTCGCTAGAAAATTGGCCACTACGGCAAGAGGCGCATCGGTAGTTGGTTGGGGAGTTTTGGCTCTTGTGCTGATACCTACCGTGGTTGCTTCATACGGGCTTGCGTTGTTTAGTTCGACTTCAAGCACATCGGCAAAAAATCCACAGAATCTAATTGCTGAACTTGGCAGCTTTGTTGCTCCTTGGTTGGGTTATCTGATGGCTGCATCTGCGATGGTTTCAATAGTTGTTGTTCTGGCTATGTCTCTCTACTCTTCAAACTTGAGCCTTCACTCAATCGGCCTGAAGCTGACTCCAGCTGTGGCTCAGCCGATCATCGGCGTATTGGCTGTTGGCTCTGCATTTATTGGATACCTCTACATAGAAGACCTATGGTCTTTTATCGCCGATTACGCTTTGATGGCTGCGGTTCCCGTTGCGGCTTGGTCGGGGATATTTATTTCAGATGTCCTGATCAGAAGAATTGCGTACCACGAAATTTCTCTGAGTCGTAGCTACGGTTTTTATAAGTCGATCAACTGGGTGAATTTGGTTGGTTGGCTTTTCGCTACTGTGATTGGATTCGGTTTCACATACATTGACCAGCCAGGTTTCGGTTGGACGGGCTTCATTGCTGATCAGCTTATAAATCAAAGTTTCTGGTCAATCACCTTGTTCGGTATCGTAATGGGTTTTGCTTTTGCTTCTTTGCTCCCTGTGCTTTTCGGCATTCCCCGCATAAAAAGGCAGGAAGCTGAAGTGCTTGCAATCGAGGCCCGCCGCGATGATCTTAAAGACATTTTTGGTCTGGTCGATTAATCTTTCCCAGCTTGAATACAGAGGTTTAGGCAATGGCAGTTGAACTAAAGCAGTTAGTGGAGTCTTTTGACCGGCTGTGGCCTGCAACAGGCGCAGAAGATTGGGATAACCCCGGGCTTGTCTGCGGCGATATAAAGCAGAGAGTGTCGCGGGTGCTGCTATCTGTAGACGTGACCACAGACATTATTTCTGAAGCAATCGATGGCGGATTTGATTTGCTGCTAGCTCACCACCCATACCTTCTGCGCGGCATCACATCAGTGCGCGAAGATACCGCAAAGGGAATGAATCTCGCGAGTGCAATCCGCGCTGATCTTTCGATTTTTGCCGCCCACACCAATGCCGACATTGTGGAGTCAGGGGTCTCTCACGTGTTTGCCAATGCTTTGGGTTTGCAAAACGTTGAACCTCTGGTGCCTTCTTCTGATCGTTTAATCGGGCACGGGCGAATTGGGGTGCTCAGCGAACCCATCGCGCTGGGTGAATTTGCTAGACACATCGCAAAAGTTTTGCCTTCCACGGCGACCGGCGTTCGAGTAGCGGGCGATTTCAATCAACTTGTTCAAAGAGTTGCCCTTTGCGGTGGCGCGGGCGATTCTTTCATTCCGGCGGCTATGGAGGCCGCGGTCGATGTTTATGTCACATCTGACCTTCGTCACCACCCTGTTCAAGATGCGCGAGAGCATTCAGCTTTAAGCGGTGGCACTCCAGCAATTATTGACGTTTCGCATTGGGCCAGCGAATGGCTTTGGTTAGATATTGCCGCCGAGCAACTAGGCGTTCTTTTTCCAAACGTTCAATTTGTCGTGAGTCAGCTGCGAACAGATCCATGGGACTTTGTGGTCACTCAATAACTCAGGCATCGACTAGTTTTAATTTGTCAACTAAAAAGAGAGCAACACATGAAAGCTTCAGAGAGCCAGCAAGCCGACCTGCTGTCGCTGAGTAATTTAGATCTAGAGATCACGCGCACTCGTGTTGCTATAGCCGCTCTCACCAGCGGAGAAGCTTTTGCTGCTCTCCGTCAATCGCAGCGCGATGCTGCGGCCAGCCTAATTGAAAGCCGAAACCAACTGGATTCCGTTGAGTTGGAGTTATCTAGGGCTGAGGCTGATCTGAAACTTGTTGAGCAAAGAATTGATAAAGATAATCAAAGACTTAATCAAACTTCCTCAAGCAAAGATGCGCAGGGAATTCAGGCCGAACTAGAGACCCTAAAAAAGAGAAAGTCTGACTTAGAAGACTTTGAGTTGTCCATTCTGGAACGAAAAGAGCAAGCGGAGGCTGCTTACCAAGTAATCATCCACGACAAGAAACTAATCGATGATGAACTGGCGACCAAAGAATCGGAAAATGAAGCCCAGATCATAAAGCTCCGCTCAGGACTTGACCTGTTGACTCAGCAGAGAAATCAACAGGCGTCTCGGATTCAGAGCGATCTGCTGGAGCTCTACGAAAAGAAATCAAGCAGGGGACTTGCGATTGGAAGGTTAGTAAATCGCGAGTGTGGCGCTTGCCGAATTACCATTGGCGCTACCGCGCTTGCAGAGATCTCTGGCTTGGCGCGTGATGAAGTAGCCACCTGTCCAGATTGCCAAGCGATTCTTGTTCGATGAGTAAGCCAAGCAATCTAATCGTGGAGGCCGACGGCGGCTCCAGAGGAAACCCAGGGCCCGCTGGAAGTGGCGCTGTCGTGATCGATGCCGACACCGGCGAAGTGATATTAGAGATCGCGCGATTCATCGGTGTTGCGACAAATAACGTAGCTGAATATCTAGCTCTAAAATCGGGTCTTGAGGGGGCACTTCAAATAAATCCGGAAGCCAGAATCCTGGTTCGTATGGATTCAAAACTAGTAATTGAGCAAATGTCAGGGACTTGGAAAATTAAGCACCCCGACATGATTCAGTTGGCTGCTGAAGTGCAAAACATTTCTCGTGGGCATGACATCAAATTCATGTGGATCCCTAGAGAAGAAAATTCAAGAGCTGACGCACTCGCAAACAAGGCTATGGATGAGTCTGGTGACTCAACCGTTTCCTCAGAAGGTGAAATTCTTCGTTCGCCAGTCGCGGAATTCAATCAGACGGCACCTAGTTCCGTGCGCGCACCAGGGAACGTGACAGCGCCACTTACTACGGTGGTGTTGATAAGGCATGGCCGCACTCATTTGACCGAGTCAAAGAGAATCTCAGGGCGCGGCGGTGAGAATCCAAAACTTAGCGATCTGGGTCGTATTGATGCTCGAATGGCTGCTCAGGCTGTGGCGCAAATTGGTAAGACTGGTCCGTGGTCTTTTCTGAACCCAGTTTCAGCGATTGTCGCTTCGCCGATTCAGCGAACTCTAGATACGGCAAACATAATTGCCAATGAAGTTGGGCTATCGGTGTCAACCAACGACAACATCGCAGAAATATCTTTTGGAGATTGGGATGGTTCGACAAACGACGAGGTAAGGCAAAATTGGCCTGAAGAGTTTGCTGCCTGGCAAGGGTCGTGGGAAGTAGCCCCTCCAAACGGTGAATCACTTGAGGAATTTGATGAGCGAGTAATGAAGGGTCTCTTTGAAATCGTCGAGGCCAATGCTGGCAAAACAGTTGCTGTGGTCAGCCACGTGATGCCCATTCGCGGAATAGCAAGGCGGGCGTTGGATGGCGGCATTTCTGCCTATTGGTCACCTCAGATTTCGCCATGTTCGATTTCAATTCTTCGTTTCTGGGGGACTCAAGCGGCAGAGGTAATTACGCTCAACTCCACGTCCCATCTATAGATGCGCAATCGAGCGATGATTGTTGGTCCACAGGACTTCAAGTAGTCTTAGTGCTGGATGGGTCGGCAAGGCGATCGCGATGGAAACATCGAGGAACGTCCGGGCTCCAAAGAGCAAAACGGTGGCTAATTACCACCCGGGGTAACCCGCGAGAAAGTGCAACAGAAAGTAAACCGCCGAGAGATCGGTAAGGGTGAAACGGTGGTGTAAGAGACCACCAGTGTGGCGTGTGAGCGCCACAGCTAGGTAAACCTCGTTTGGAGCAAGGTCAGATAGGGAACGCATAGAGCTGCTCGCTCTTGTTCTCGGGTAGGCCGCTTGAGGGTGTTGGTAACAGCACTTCTAGATAGATGATCGTCGCCTGGCAACAGGTACAGAACCCGGCGTAACAGCCGGCCCGTCCACTAATTTATTTTGATGCTTTTTTAGCTAGAGCTGCCGCCCCAAGGATTCCAGCGTTGTTTCTTTTTAGGGCTGGAACAATCGGGGTGTTTAGCTTTATTTTTGGTAAAAATTCCTCGTGCTGCTTGGAAACTCCGCCCCCAACGATGATTAGATCGGGCGTGAAAAGCCGCTCAAGCGTCGAATAGTAGGTCTGCAGTCTCTTTGCCCACTCTGTCCAGTTGAGGTTTTCGCGCTCCTTTGCTGCAAACGAGGCTTTGCTCTCATAATCCACCCCTTCAATTTCAAGGTGGCCAAGCTCGGCGTTCGGAAGCAACTTACCGTTCATGAAAAGGGCGCTTCCAATTCCGGTGCCCAGGGTGGTCATGATCACCAGACCATCAAGGTCTTTAGCGGCGCCAAATTTAATTTCTGCAACGCCGGCGGCATCTGCATCGTTGATCACATGAACTGATCGACCAAGTTCTTTCGTGAATAGCGCATCGGCGTCAAGGCCAATCCAGTCCTTTGAAACATTTGCTGCCGACATGGTTATGCCGTTGCGCACGATTGCTGGGAAGCAAATACCAACGATCATGTCCGGCTTGGCATCGGGAAGTTGAGTTATGAGCTGAGCCACCACGCTTGCGATTTCAGCAGGTTTACCACCGGCTGGGGTTTCGTGGCGAACTCGTTCGCCAATCAGTGAGCCATCCTTTAGGTTGACAACTGCTCCCTTGATGCCGGTGCCGCCAATGTCGATACCAATTGCTTTTTTACTCATAGGTTCCTATTTTGCTATGCCAAGGTAAGGATTTCAGGCCCATCCTCGGTGATGGCAATGGTGTGTTCAAATTGCGCGGTGATGCTTTTGTCTCTAGTAACCACGGTCCAATTATCTGGCCACATGTCCCATTCGTGAGTCCCAAGCGTGAGCATCGGTTCGATGGTAAAAACCATACCGACTTTAATTTCGTCGTTGTAAAGCGGGGCAGAGTCGTAGTGCGGAACAATAAGCCCCGAGTGAAATGATTCACCAATTCCGTGGCCGGTAAAGTCGCGAACGACTCCGTAGTCAAAACGTTTGGCGAAAGCCTGAATCGCACGACCAATGATATTAATCTCGCGTCCGGGTAGCGCAGCATTAATGCCGCGCATCATCGCCTCGTGCGTGCGTTCCACAAGGTTCTTAACTGCCGGCTTTACCTCACCGACCATGAAGGTTTGGTTGCTGTCACCATGAAACCCATTTTTGAAGGCGGTGATGTCGATGTTTACGATGTCGCCCTCTTGTAGAACGGTGTCATCGGGTATGCCGTGGCAAATCACTTCATTAACCGAAGAACAGAGCGACTTTGGATAGTTGCGGTAGCCCAGGGTAGATGGATAGGCGCCTTGAGAAATGAGGAATTCGTGACCAATCCGATCGAGCTCATCGGTGGTGATGCCTGGTTTTGCGTGTGAACCCACTAGCTCAATTGCTTGAGCCGCAATTTTTCCAGCCGCTCTAATTTTTTCAATTTCCTCGCGAGTGCGAACGTCACCCTTGGTATTTTTTGCCGGTGCCGGTTTTCCCACATATTCGGGGCGAGCAATTGAAGTTGGCACCGATCTGGTTGGACTGAGTTTCCCCTGCGTCAGAAATCCGGTTTGTGGGTCGCGTGGCATAGAGTTCAGTCTATGCAAGAAGAAAGCGTGCAGTATTGGTTTAATAGCCAGACCGGTCAGGTAGAGGTTGGGCCTCAATCATTGGCGTTGCACCGTTTAGGCCCATTCAAGACTCGCGAGGAAGCCGAACGCGCTCCAGAGATTATTGCTGCCCGTGCTGCAGCCTGGCGCAAAGAAGAGGATGAACGCGACTAGTTCTCGAACGAGTGGTCTTGGGTAGGAAACTCTCCGTTTGACACTTCAGCCGCGTATTGCCTTGCGCTTTCCAAAAGAGTCTCGCGAATGTTTGCGTAACGCTTCACGAATTTGCGGGGCTTTTGAGCGCTCAATCCCGCAAAGTCTGTCCAAACCAGAATCTGTCCATCGGTGTCTGGCCCGGCGCCAATGCCGATAGTGGGAATTGAAATTTCACGAGTGACCTGCGCAGCGATCTCTGCAGGGACCATCTCAAGCACCACTGCAAAAGCTCCAGCTGCCTCAACTGCCTTTGCGTCGGCAATAAGCTGTTCGGCTCCTTCGCCGCGGCCCTGCACTTTGAAACCGCCAAGCGCATTTACGCTCTGCGGAGTGAAGCCAACGTGCCCCATAACTGGAATGCCTGCCTCAACGATTGCAGCAATTTGCGCGCCACTTCGTTCGCCGCCTTCGAGCTTCACTGCCGCGGCACCGCTGGTCTTCATCATCTTGATAGCGTTAGCCAGAGCATCGGCGGCTCCGGTTTCGTACGAGCCAAATGGCATGTCAATCACAACAAGCGAACGCTTAACTGCGGTTGAAACAGCACGACCAAATGAAATCATCTCGTCAACGGTCACTGGCAGTGTGCTGCTATATCCCAAAGAGTTATCTGCCGCGGAATCGCCAACCAAGATCACATCAATTCCAGCTTCGTCAAAAATGCCAGCGGTCATGTGGTCATAACTGGTTAGGCAGCTGAACTTGCGTCCGGTTTGCTTGAATTCCTTTAGGTGCGCGGTGCGAACCAGCTTTGGCGTTAATTCCATTTATTTAGGCACGCTTCCAAGCATCAACTTCAATCTCAACCAGCATGTCTTTGTTGATGAATTGAATACCAGCCAGCATTGTTGCGGCCGGACGAATCTCACCAAAAATTTCACCGTGTGCTTTGCCAACCGCATCCATGTCGTCTGCATTAGCAAGGTAAACGCGACTGCGCACTACGTCTTCTAGACCGTAGCCAACCTGAGCAAGAGCCTTGGCGATAACTTCCTTTAGAGTCACAAGTGTCTGACCGTATGCATCACCCTTGTGCTGCAGCTCACCGTCAACGGTGGCGGTAGAACCAGACACGTGAACGTATTCACCGGCAACGGTTGCACGTGAATAGCCAATTACTGACTCCCATGGGCCGCCGCTTGAAATTAGTTTGTCTGCTGCCACTTGTTGCTCCTTATTTGTGTGATCGGTTGGTAATTGGAAGTCTGCGGTCGCGACCAAAGGCCATGCCGGTAATCTTTGGGCCAATTGCGCCCTGGCGACGCTTCCACTCTGCGCGGTCTACTAATCCGATAATTCGATCGACGATCTCAGCATCAAAACCAAGTGCAACAATCTCGTCACGCCCCAATCGCTTTTCAACATAGTTGTCTAGAAGGTCATCAAGTAACTCGTATTCAGGCAGGCTGTCTTGATCGGTCTGGTCTGGGCGGAGTTCTGCAGACGGCGGTTTTGTAATCGAATTCTCTGGAATCGGGGGAGTTTGCCCATTGGCTGTGGCAAATTCATTGCGCCACTTGGCCAGTTCCCAAACCAAAGTCTTTTCAACGTCCTTGATTGGTGCAAAGCCACCAACTGAATCACCGTAAATAGTTGAGTAGCCAACGGCAAGTTCAGTCTTGTTTCCGGTAGTCAAAGTGAGGTGACCCTCGGCATTGCTTAGACCCATCAGAATCACACCGCGCATGCGCGCCTGTAAGTTTTCAGCGGCAATACCATCAAGCCCAAGCTGGCTTTCGAAAGCATTCACCATTGATTCGATTGGTTCGGTTCTAAAGTGCAGACCAATACGATCCGCCAAATCCTCGGCATCGCTTCTGGAGTGCTTAGAAGAATATCGGCTTGGCATCGAGACACCAAAGACACGTTCTGCACCAATTGCATCGGCGGCGATAGATGCGCAAACCGCAGAGTCAATTCCACCGCTTAAGCCAAGTACTACTGACTTGAAGCCGTTCTTGTTGACGTAATCACGAAGGCAAAGTACCAGGGCATTCCAAACCTGTTCGTTGTCGTCGTTTTTGCTGATGCGAGGTTCGCCAACCATTTCTATCTTGTTTTTTGACTCGATGTCAAAGACAATCAAGTCGGTTTCGAACTGCTTGGCGCGACCAATCAATTTGCCGGCGGCATCCACCAAAAGCGAGTCACCATCAAAAACTAGGTCGTCCTGACCGCCAACCAAGTTCACGTAGGCAACCGCGGCGGTGTTATTGACCGCGAGTTCACGCACTAGTTGCTGGCGCTTGTCATCCTTGTCGATTTCAAAAGGAGAACCATTCAGCACCAAAACGACATCGGTTTTGCTATCTGCAAGTTGTGCCACTGGGCCGCCACTTTGCCAAATGTCCTCGCAAATTAGGGTTGAGAACTTTAGGCCTTGGAATTCAAAGCTCAGCAGATCGTTGCCAGGAACGAAGATGCGGTACTCGTCGAAAACCGAATAATTAGGCAAGTGGTGCTTGGCATAGGTTCCGGTGATCTTTCCTCCAAGCAGAACAGATGCGCAGTTCTGTGCGATGGCCCAACCGTGTGAATCGCGCTCAGGTGCAAGCGCTGGGTGGCCAATGACTACGGCAATTTTGCCGAATCCCGCATGCTCCAGTCGAGTTGCCAAAGTTGTGACTGCCGAGGCAGCGGCCATTATGAACGACTCGCGGGCGGCCAGGTCCTCAATTGGGTACCCGGTGATTGCCATTTCGCCAAACAGCACCAGATTTGCGCCATTTTCGGCGGCTGATTTCACTGCCTCAAACGCCTGATCGGTGTTTGCGCCAATGTCGCCAACAACAGGGTTGGTCTGAGCCAGAGCGAGGCGAACTTTCGGCATAACCATTAGCCTAGTAGGAGCAAGAGAGAGGATTTCCCGATGGAAAGACAGCGCGATTTTGTACTTCGCACCATTGAAGAACGAGGCGTCAAGTTTGTGCGCCTTTGGTTCACCGATGTTGCGGGCACTCTGAAGTCTGTGGCGATTGCCCCGGCAGAGGTTGAGGGCGCGTTTGCCGAGGGATTGGGATTTGACGGCTCAGCTATTGAGGGATTGGCTCGCACCTACGAGGCCGACATGCTGGCCCAGCCAGACCCAAGCACTTTTCAGATTCTTCCTTGGCGCGGTGAGATTGATCCAACCGCTCGCATGTTTTGCGACATTCAGACCCCTGATGGCCAGCCGGCAGCCGCCGATCCGCGCAACGTACTTCGCCGGGCATTGGCAAAGGCCTCTGACCGCGGCTTCTCCTTCTACATCCACCCAGAGATCGAGTTCTACCTTCTAAAGTCAACTCAATTGGATGCCAAGGGTGAGCCGGTTCCGGTAGATAACGCTGGCTACTTCGACAACGTTCCCGGTGGAACCGCTCACGACTTCCGCCGCCGCGCGGTTTCGATGCTCGAGCAGCTTGGAATTTCTGTTGAATTCAGCCACCACGAGGGTGGCCCGGGCCAGAACGAGATTGACCTGCGTTACGCGGATGCGCTCACCATGGCCGACAACATCATGACCTTCCGAACTGTGATCAAGGAAGTGGCAATTGAACAGGGCGTTTACGCAACCTTCATGCCAAAGCCATTCACTCAGCACCCTGGTTCTGGAATGCACACCCACATGTCGCTATTCGAGGGTGACACCAACGCGTTCTTCGACCCAAGTTCTCAGTACCACTTGTCCAAAACAGCAAAGCACTTCATCGCGGGTCTTTTGAAGCACGCTCCAGAGATCACCGCGGTAACCAACCAGTATGTGAACTCATACAAGCGTCTTTGGGGTGGCGGCGAAGCTCCTAGCTTCGTTTGCTGGGGTCACAACAACCGTTCAGCACTGATTCGTGTTCCACTTTACAAGCCAGACAAGGGAAACTCTTCGCGCATCGAGTACCGTGCGATTGATTCTGCTGCCAATCCTTACCTTGCCTACGCGCTGTTGCTGAACGCTGGTCTAAAGGGGATTGAGGAAGAGTACCCACTGCCTGCCGAGACCGAAGACAACGTTTGGTCATTGAACGATGCCGAGCGGCGTGCAATGGGAATTCAGCCGCTGCCACAGAGCTTGGATCACGCGATTCGCAAGCTTGAGGAATCAGAGCTAGTTGCCGAGACCCTCGGCGAAGAAGTTTTCTCATATGTATTGGCTAACAAGCGACGCGAATGGAGTGAATACCGTTCTCAGGTAACTCCGTTCGAGCTAAAGCAAAACCTAGAGACTCTTTAGTCTTTCGGCAAAGGCGTCTCAAAAATGGCCAACGAGCGTTCGCTTGGGTTATCGGAACTCGCGCGCTTTGGTTTCGTTGACCTAAGTGGAACCATCGGCAAACTTGACGAACTGGTCAGGCTGGTGGGAGATTCCGGAAGATCCGCTCTTGCCGCACTTGGTGTTGCCGCCGATCCAGATCAGGCTCTGGTTGCACTTTTGAATCTGGCCACGGCTGAGCCTGCCAAAACAAAGGCGCTTCTCAAAAAAGAAGATTCTGCTCGCAGGCTCTGTGCCCTGTTAGGTGCATCCACGGCACTAACTGACTTCATAATGCGTCACCCGGCGCAACTTGATTTATTCGAAAAACCCCACGCTCTTTCTTCGCAGGATGAGGTAAAGCAAACCCTGATCCAAAGTGTGCAGTCGATGCTTAAGCCAGGCTTTGAGATTGCCGCGGTGTGGAATGCGCTGCGCGTTGCTTATCGCCGTGAGTTGCTAAAGATTGCAGTCTTTGACCTAAGTCAACCGGATGTTCAGGCGGGGCAGCCAGCCGTTGCTGCTGCGCTTGCAGACATTGCGGCTGCAGCAATCGAGGCTGGATTGTTGGTTGCCAGAGCAGAGTTGAAGCTAACTACAGAACACGGTGTCTTTGCCGGGGCTGAGGTTGATTCCACACAGCTTGCTGTTATTGCAATGGGTAAGTGTGGCGCCCGAGAACTCAACTACATCTCCGATGTTGACGTTATCTATGTAGCCGATTCATCATCGCCTGATCTTGAAGCGCAGCGCGCCGTTGAGATTGCCACCAAGCTAGCCACTCGAATGATGCGTGCCATGGACGGTACTGCCAGTGAGCCAATGCTTTGGCAGGTTGATCCGAATCTACGACCGGAGGGAAAGTCTGGTGCGTTAGTGCGCACGTTGGAATCTCACGTTGCCTATTACGACCGCTGGGCACAGAGCTGGGAGTTCCAGGCGCTGCTAAAGGCAAGACCACTGGCCGGCGATCTTGAGCTTGGTCAACGCTACGTTGATGCACTCGCGCCAAAGGTGTGGTCATCTGCCACCCGTGAAAACTTTGTTGAATCGGTTCAGCGCATGCGTGAGCGCGTCACCGAATTCATTCCAGCAAACGAAATCGATCTGCAGTTGAAACTTGGTCCGGGTGGCCTTCGCGACATTGAATTCACTGTGCAGCTTTTGCAGCTGGTTCACGGCCGCACCGACAACACCGTTCACCAGCGGGACACAATCGGTGCCATTCACGCTCTATCGCAGGGTGGATACATTGGCCGAAGCGAGGCCAACGAATTTGCATCGCACTACCGCTTCCTTCGCCTGCTTGAGCACAGAATTCAAATGTCTGAGATGCGTCGCACACACTTGATGCCAACCTCTGATTCAAAGCGTCGTGCACTTGCTCGCGCCGTTGACTTGAAATTGACAGCCGAGACCTTGATAGAGCGCTGGGAGAGCGTGAAGGTTGAAGTGCGCGCGCTGCACCAAAAGATTTTCTATCGCCCACTCTTATCGGCGGTTTCAAAACTTGGAGACGACAGTCTTTCACTCAGCACCGATCAAGTGCGCGATCGACTTCACGCAATTGGTTTCGGTGACCCCAAGGGAGCGCTCGATCACATTTCCGCACTGACTTCTGGTCTATCTCGTCGGGCAGTTATTCAAAAACAGTTGCTTCCGGTTTTGCTGCAGTGGTTCTCTGAGGGAACTGACCCAGACGCAGCGCTGCTTGCCTTCCGCAGATTGAGCGAAGATCTAGGCGAATCGCACTGGTACCTGCGCATGCTGCGTGACTCAAGCGGCGCGGCAGAACGCATGACCCAGGTGCTATCCAACAGCCGTCTGGCGACAAACCTATTTGAAAGAATCCCTGAAGCCGCTGCGTGGTTCGAACGCTCCGAGGATTTGATTCCGATGACCGCGGCTGAACTTGAGGCCGAGTTTGACGCGGTTATCTCGCGTCACGAAGTTGTAGACACGGCGGCTAACTTGATTCGCAATATTCGCCGCCGCGAGACCCTGCGCATCGCAATGGGTGCGGTGTTAGGTGACTTGACTATTGCACAACTGTCGCAGGGCTTAAGCGATCTCACCGCTGGCTACCTGCGCGCGATGCTGGATGTTGCTACCGATCTGAACGGCTCAGATATTGCTGCCGGTGATGTCAACAAAATTCTTGACTTTGGAATCATCGCGATGGGAAGGTTCGGCGGCGAGGAGCTTGGCTTTGGTTCCGATGCCGACGTGATGTTTGTATACAAGACCAAACCAGGCACCGATGGCTCGGTAGCTCAAAAGGTAGCAGAGCGAATCATTTCTGAGCTGCGCAGACTTACCGCCGACCAGGTGCTGGAGTTTGAACTAGACATGGATCTTCGACCAGAAGGTAAGAATGGTCCGGTTGCAAGATCAATTGAGTCATACGCCGCCTACTATGAACGCTGGTCAAACACCTGGGAGGCGCAGGCGCTGCTACGTGCCAGACCAATCGCCGGGAGTGCCGAGCTTCGCAACGAATTCCTCGAACTGATCAACAAGTATCGGTATCCAACTGAACTTACTGATTCCGCAGTAACTGAGATTCGCCGCATCAAAGCGCGAGTTGAAACCGAACGTCTACCTCTGGGTGCCGACCCTAAGCGCCATCTGAAGCTTGGTCGTGGCTCTTTGAGTGACGTGGAGTGGCTAGTGCAACTGTTCCAAATGCAGTTTGGAAACGAACACCCAAGTATTCGCACTCCTCAAACGCTGGCCGCACTAGACGCCATGGTTGCCGAAAAACTGATCGCCGAACACGATGCTCGCGTGTTGAGTGAAGCGTGGTTGCTGGCATCGCGCCTGCGTTCGGCAAGCGTGCTCTGGGCCAACAAACGCAGCGACGTGCTGCCGACCGATCGCCGTCAACTTGAGGGCATGGCACGCATCATGGAGTATCCACGCGGCAGCGCAACGCAGCTAGAAGATGACTACCTGGCCTTTACCAGACGGGCACGTAGCGTTTACGAGCGCCTGTTCTACGGCAGCAAAGAGGA
This sequence comes from Rhodoluna lacicola, assembly GCF_000699505.1. NCBI lineage: Bacteria > Bacillati > Actinomycetota > Actinomycetes > Micrococcales > Microbacteriaceae > Rhodoluna > Rhodoluna lacicola. The sequence goes on from NZ_CP007490.1 coordinate 678,491, forward strand.
CAATCGGTACGAGTAGGTATCGGGTATTAAAAAGGACCCCACCTTGCGGTGAGGTCCTTTCTTAATACTTCCGAACGTATTACACGCCGTAGTAAAGCTCGAACTCGTATGGGTGAGGACGAAGAGCAAGAGGCTTGATTTCCTTCTCACGCTTGTAGTCAATCCATGTCTCGATTAGGTCCTTGGTGAACACGTCGCCCTGAAGTAGGTAGTCGTGGTCTGCCTCAAGAGCCTTCAAGCAGTCCTCTAGGTTGCCAGGAACCTGAGGAATTAGCTTCGCTTCCTCTGGTGGCAACTCGTAGAGGTCCTTGTCAACCGGAGCGTGTGGCTCGATGCGGTTCTTGATACCGTCAAGACCAGCCATCAACATCGCTGCGAAGGCTAGGTATGGGTTTGAAGATGCATCTGGTGCACGGAACTCAATGCGCTTTGCCTTAGGGTTGGTGCCAGTCATTGGGATTCTGATCGCAGCAGAACGGTTACCAGCTGAGTAAACAAGGTTTACGGGTGCTTCGTAGCCCGGAACCAAACGGTGGAAGCTGTTTACGGTTGGGTTGGTGAATGCAAGCAATGAAGAGGCGTGCTTCAAAATTCCACCGATGTACCAGCGAGCGATGTCTGAAAGACCGCCGTAGCCTGATTCGTCATAGAACAAAGGCTTGCCTTCTTTCCACAGCGACATGTGAACGTGCATACCTGAACCGTTGTCACCGAATAGTGGCTTAGGCATGAAGGTAGCAGTCTTGCCCCAACGCTCAGCAACGTTCTTCACGATGTACTTGAACTTCAGGATGTCATCTGCAGATGAAAGTAGGGTGTCGAACTTGTAGTTGATCTCACCCTGACCAGCGGTACCAACTTCGTGGTGGCTGCGCTCAACCTCTAGGCCAACGGCAAGCAACTCAGACACGATGTCGTCACGCATGTCAGCGTGCTTATCGGTTGGTGTTACTGGGAAGTAACCACCCTTGTATGGAGTCTTGTTAGCTAGGTTTCCGCCCATTTCCTCGCGGCCTGAGTTCCAGGCTGCTTCGTCTGAGTCGATGAAATGCATTGACCCGTTTTGCTTGTACTCGTAGCGAACGTCATCGAAGATGAAGAATTCTGCTTCTGGAGCAAAGAACGCGGTGTCTGCGATGCCGGTGGTCGCTAGGTAAGCCTGAGCCTTCTTAGCGGTCTGGCGTGGGTCGCGACCGTAGATCTCACCGTTGCGCGGGTTGTAAACGTCAAACACCATGCATAGAGTCTTCTGAACGCGGAATGCGTCGATGTATGCGGTGGTCACATCTGGAATCAACTGCATGTCTGATTCATTGATTGATGCAAAACCACGGATAGATGAACCGTCAAACAGCTGGCCGTCAACGAAGAATTGCTCGTCGATTTGCTGGGCTGGAAGGTTGAAGTGCTGCTGCACACCAGGTAGGTCTGTGAATCGAACGTCAAGGAACTTTACGTCGTTGTCCTTGATGTACTTGACTACCTCTGAGGCGGTCTTGAACATAGAGATTTTCCCTTCGAAGGTGAAATTGGGCATCCTGGCGCGTCTTTAAGCCATCTCTTGAAGTTTACCGATGGGTATGGGTCAAGAATGTTCACTTAATGTTTCGGCCATGTAAAAACTTTCATTTAGGCTCAATTCATGAGTGAATCAGTCAATTGGGCAGGGAAGCGCCTGGGCCTTCCGGAGTCCGGTTCTGGCTCGCTGGCTAAAATGGGGCGTCGCGCTTTTGCGCTTGGCATTGATTGGTCCATCTCACTGCTGATTTCCGGCGCGTTCTTTGGTGGCGACAACACCGCCACGCTGACCATATTTATGCTTGAGCAGTGGCTGCTGGTGGCAACTACCGGCAACAGCGTTGGCCACCTGATCACAGGCATCAGGGTTCGCAGACTGGATGGCAATTACGTGGGCATACTGCCAGCTCTGGTACGGATTGGTCTAATTCTGTTGGTCATACCCGCTGTGATTTGGGATTCCGATAATCGTGGTTTGCACGATAAAGCGGCTCGGACGGTACTGGTTAGACGCTAAAAGCTAGTTAGCTGAACTAACCGCGGCGCATCTTGCCCAGTTTATTTGGGTCAATTCCCTTTGGGATAGGGATGTTCATACCCAAAGACTCAAGTCGCTTTGCAACCACACTGATTTCAGAGCGGTTCAATGACTTCTTCATCTTGTAGAGCGTGCGCGACAGATCGGCCAATGCCGTTGATTCGGCGTCGTTGGTAACGTAGACAAAATTAACTGGGGCACCAGGAGCTACTCTCAGAACTTTGCGACGCTCATCTTCAAGTAATACCTTCACGCGAGAACGAGATCCTTCACCGATAAGCACTACGCCCGCAGGTCCGATTGCGCGATAGACGGCATCTTGAGAGCGCGGATTAACTGCCACGGGCATTTCTGCTGATCGCCAGCCACGACGAATGTTGCTAAGCACCGCGCCGACAGCACCCAGCTGCCCAGCGATGCGAGAATAGGCCGCGCGTTCTGCTTTACGACCCATCACGATCATCGCAGCGATAATTCCAAACATCACGCCAAGAATTATGAAAATGACCAGGTTGAGAATGTTCCCTGGGAAGGCTATTGAAGTTATTGCAACGAAGCCACCAAGAACCAAGAGAAAAGCCAAAGCTGCCCAAAGCACCGATGTCTTGTCCTGCTGTGCAGTCATTTTGTAAACAGTCCACATTTGGGCTAATTGACCCTGTGGTTTTTTCGATCGGTCTTTGTTTTTAGTTTTCGCTTCTTTAGCCATTGGTAAAGCCTATCGTTTCGAAACTAGTGAACTGCTTGGCCAAAGCCTTCGCGTGCCGCAGCGTCGGCAAGGTGTTGGAGGTTAGCCGGAATTTCAAGTCCCTTTTTTGACATGGATTGAGCCCAGAGTCGCCCGGCACGATAGGAACTGCGCACCAGGGGACCGGATAGCACTCCAAGGAACCCGATCTCAGAGGCTTCCTCCGCCATTTCTGCGAATTCGGTTGGCTTCACCCAACGAGTCACCGGGTGGTGCTTAGGAGTTGGTCGCAAGTACTGGGTGATAGTGAGAATATCGGTGCCAGCGTCATGCAGATCCTGCATGGCTTGGGATATTTCTTCGCGAGTTTCGCCCATGCCCAGAATCAAATTCGATTTGGTTACCAGGCCATAGTTCCTAGCCTGGGTAATTACGTCGAGTGACCTGTCATAGCGGAAAGCAGGACGAATCTCTTTAAAGATTCGTGGAACAGTTTCAACATTGTGGGCAAAAACCTCAGGTCGAGCATCAAAGACTTTCCCAAGAAGTTCGGGTTTGCCGGAAAAGTCTGGAACTAGAATTTCAACGCCTGTGCCCGGTGATTGTTGATGAATCTGTCTAATAGTCTCTGCGTAAAGCCAGGAACCCTCATCTTCGAGGTCGTCACGAGCAACTCCGGTGACGGTGGCGTAGCGAAGTTCCATTCTCTTTACCGAATCTCCAACGCGACGTGGTTCATCAGCATCAAACGCGTCCGGCTTTCCAGTGTCTATTTGGCAGAAGTCACAACGTCTTGTGCACTGTGAGCCACCAATCAAGAATGTTGCTTCTCTGTCTTCCCAGCATTCAAAAATGTTCGGACAACCAGCCTCTTGGCAAACAGTGTGTAAGTTCTCAGTCTTTACCAGAGATTGAAGAGCCTGATATTCCGGACCCATTTTCGCGGTGGTCTTGATCCAATCGGGCTTTTTCTCAATAGGAACCGAGCTGTTTCTAGCCTCGATGCGAAGAAGCTTTCGCTCTGGCTTTTTTTCAGGAACTGAGCTTTCGGTCATTACAGAGAAACCTTGCCTATCTTTTTTAGGTGCTTCTTAACGACTTCTGCCGCCATCGAAGGCGTGACATCTCTACCTAGAAGTTCGCTAATGGTACTGGTCTTAGCATCGCGAATACCGCACGCAACAATCGTGTCATACGGATCCAGCGAATTGTTGCAGTTCAGGGCAAATCCGTGCATTGTCGTGTGCTCGGCAACTCGAATTCCAATGGCGGCTAGCTTAACGTGGGTGTCACCAACTGGAGCCCAAACCCCACTTCTACCCTCAACCCGCTCGGTTTTTAGACCAATCTCAGCGATGGAGTCAATCAGTACCTGCTCAAGCCATCTCACATAACCAACGACGTCGATTGGCATCGGCAGTTTCATGATGGGATAACCAACCAATTGGCCGGGGCCATGCCAGGTAATCTTGCCTCCGCGATCAACATCAATCACGGGAGTCCCATCGGTGGGTCGCTCAGAATCCTCAGTGCGCTTGCCAGCGGTAAAAACGCTCGAGTGCTCAAGCAGAATTACGGTATCGGGTGTTTTGCCGGCCGCCACCTCAGCATGAATTTGACGTTGAAATTCCCAGGCATCTTCGTACCCAATGAAGTCTGGGTCCAATCCAAGGGTGAGGAATTCAGGACCCTCAGGGGTTTCGGCTGAGGTCATAGTTCAATTCTAGTTTTTGCGATGTCGCTCTTATAAACATTCTCCAGACACAACAAAATTCCCGGAACTTAGTCGTAGATGATTTAGGGATGCGAAAACCTAACATTCGTGGAGTACCCAAAAACACCCTTCGATTTCGTCTAGGCGGGTGGCTTGATTTATCTGGAGCGCGAATTTTTGAACACCGATGGTTGCTCAGGAGTTCTTGGATTCACCGCATAGCGAAAGATATTTCGATTCAGCCAATAATCACTCGTTCGGGAATCGTATTAGTGTCTCGATTACATGTGGCAAGGCAATCTAAAACCCGTTTTGTGAAGCCCAAGATTCTGATCTATGCCGTGACGATTTCTGGATTGTTTTTAGGAATTGGACTTTTTGACAATCATGCTCCCTTGACTCAGAGCACGGTTCAGGACATTGCCAAGGGGGAGCGAGAGACTCAAGGTATTACTTGCGCTAATTTGCTGCAAAATCCTAGGCCTGAACTAGATCTTTGGATATCAAAAGGCGCTAGCACTCGCGTGAAGATCCAGGAGGTCGCTGAAACGGTGATCGGTGGGGTCAAATCAAAATCAATCAAGTTTTCGTGCGGCCAGCAAAGTAGCTCGTTTAGATTGTCCCTGGTTAAGAGAGACGAGAAATGGCTTTTAAACAATTTTGCCCGACTAGAAAACTAGCCGGGCAAAATTATGAAGAAATTAGATGCCTAGAACACCGTCAAAATTCGCTTCTTCAAGTCGTGACTTAACATCAACTAGGAAGCGGCTGGCATCCGCACCATCAACCAAGCGGTGATCGTATGACAGAGCCAAGTAGACCATGCTGCGGATAGAGATGGAATCTTGGCCATTCGCGTCAGTGACAACCACCGGGCGCTTGGTGACAACTCCAGTGCCAAGAATCGCTACCTGTGGCAGGAACACTACCGGAGTGTCGAACAAAGCTCCTCGAGAACCAGTGTTGGTGAGCGTGAATGTTCCTCCGCCGAGCTCATCTGGTTTCAGTTGACTTGCACGAGTGCGTGCCGCTAGGTCTGCAATCTGTTTTGCAATCTGGGCGATGTTGAGTGTTGAAGCGTCACGAATTACCGGAGTCAACAAACCCTTCTCGGTGTCAACCGCAAATGAAATGTTTTCAGTGCCGTGGTAAACGATGTTTTCGCCGTCGATTGTTGCATTGAGTTTTGGGTGAACTCGCAGCGCCTCTGCTGCGGCAAGCGCGAAAAACGGCATGAAATTTAATTTTCCACCGGTAGCGGCCACGAACTGTGCCTGAATTCGCGAGCGCAATGCTGCGATTTTTGTGACATCAACTTCCACCACGGTGGTTAATTGAGCCGTTGAAACCATAGACGCTACGGCACGCTCGGCAAGCACTTTGCGAAGGCGGCTCATCGGTTCAGTGGTACCGCGAAGTGGTGATGCTGCCCCTGGAACGAACGTTGCTGCGGGCGCAGAGGCTGCAACTGGTGCGGCAAACGCAATCGGAGCTGCGGCTGGAGCTGATGACGCTGCCAGCACATCATCCTTGCGAATTCTGCCGCCAACTCCGGTACCGGCAATCTTTGAAAGATCAATACCGATTTCTGATGCCAGTTTTCTGACCAGTGGTGTCACATATCCCGCATCAACATTGGTTGGGGTGGGGGAGGTAGTTGGAGTGGAGGGAGCGGCGACCGGGGCTACCGGGGCTACCGGGGCAGCAACTGGTGGAGCCACAGGTGCTGCAGGTGCTGCCACAGGTGCAGGAGTTTCGGCAATCGGTGCCGGAGCTACAGGCGCCTCAGCAACTGGAGCTGCAGCCGGAGCTGCGGCCCCTGAACCACTGCCGATTACTACAAGCACTGCGCCAACCTGAACAGTCTCGTCCTCCTGCACAAGAATCTGTTCGATTACACCGGCTACCGGTGAAGGAATCTCAGTGTCAACTTTGTCGGTTGAAACTTCAACAAGTGGCTCGTCCACAGCAACTGTGTCGCCCACTTTCTTTAGCCAACGTGTGACGGTGCCTTCTGTTACGCTCTCGCCCAGTGCTGGAAGAACTATTTGTTCGCTCATTTACTAATTGCTCCTTGTGGGATTTTTCTGTTTAATTTTTTAGGCGTGTGCGTGCAGAGGCTTGCCAGCGAGGGCCAAGTGCGCCTCGCCAATTGCTTCATTCATTGTTGGGTGCGCGTGAACCAGCGTTGCAACATCTTCTGGGTATGCCTCCCAGTTCACAATCAACTGTCCTTCTCCAATTTGTTCGCCCACTCTTGAGCCGATCATGTGTACACCGATTACTGGGCCGTTGTTGCGACGAATAAGTTTGATGAACCCAGCAGTGCCAAGAATCTGGCTCTTTCCGTTGCCACCCAAGTTGTACTCGTAGGTCGAAATGTTCTCTGCGCCAAATTTCTCTGCGGCCTTTGCCTCACTGAGACCCACGGAGGCAACCTCTGGCTCGCAGTAGGTGACCTTTGGAATTCCGGTCTCGTCAATTGCAGTCGGCTTTAGTCCGGCAATCTCCTCGGCGATGAAAATTCCTTGCTGGAATCCTCGATGAGCAAGCTGTAGGCCAGGAACAATGTCGCCAGCAGCGTAAACGTTTGGCAAATTTGTCTGTAGGCGATCATTAGTCAAAACGTAGCCACGATCCATAGCCACACCTTGTTCCTCGTAACCCAAACCGGCAGTATTCGGACCACGGCCAACGGCAACGAGAAGAAGATCGGCCTCTAGCTGCTCTCCACTCTCGAGTGAAACAACAACGCCAGTCTCGCTCTGAGTCACACCGGCAAATCGGACTCCAAGTTTAAAGTCGATTCCACGCTTGCGGAAGGCACGCTCAAGGCCCTTGCTTAGCGCCTCATCCTCGTTTGGTACCAGGTGAGGTAGGCCTTCAACGATGGTGACATCGGTTCCGAAAGATTTCCAGATTGAAGCAAATTCAACACCGATAACGCCGCCGCCGAGGACGATTGCTTTCTTTGGAACAAAGTTAAGTTGCAAGGCATGTTCAGATGTAATTACTCGGCCACCAATGTCCAAACCCGGAAGGGTTCGGCTGTAGGAGCCTGAGGCAAGAACTACGTTTTCGCCCGTGTAATAGTCTTGGCCGACCTGAATCGTGCGCGGTCCCGCCATGCGACCTTCACCAGCTACAACGGTGATGTTCTTCGAAGAGACTAGGCCGGTTAGACCCTTAAATAGCCGGTCGACGATTTGGTCACGGTAGTTGTTCACCGCAGGCATGTCGATTGATCCGAAGCTTGCTTGCACACCGTAGTGAGCGGCGTCTTTGACGTTGTCGGCTATTTCTGCCGAGTGCAGCAGCGCTTTGGTGGGAATGCAGCCACGGTGAAGGCAAGTGCCGCCGAGTTTGTCTTTCTCGATGAGTGCAACACTTTTTCCAAGTTGTGCCGATCGAAGAGCAGCAGCGTAGCCACCGCTTCCGCCACCAAGGATTACAACGTCAAAGTTGTGGTCAGCCAATTATTTCTCCTCAAAACTTCGTCAATACCTTCAAACTTTACTACTGAAAAACTGCTATTTGGCCTTTGCGAGACCCGATGCAACTTCAACCATGGTGCGCAAAATGGCTCCGGTGCCGCCCTTTGGCGTGTATCCGTAAGCGGCCCCGCCATTGTCAGCCGGCCCTGCGACATCCAAGTGAGCCCAAGCAATTGTTGAGGGCACGAATTCTCGAAGAAAATGACCGCCGATCAGCATGCCGCCGGCTCGGTTTCCGATCTTAACGTTTGCTATGTCAGCCACGTCGGAGTTCAGTAATTGTCTCAGTTCGATTGGCAATGGCATGTGCCAAACCAATTCGCCAGTATTCTTGGCGGCCTGCTGAACCACGCTAACAGCCTTCTCATCTCCCATTAGTCCGGCGTACCTATTACCTAGGGCAATTGTGGCGGCACCGGTTAGCGTTGCAATGTCCAAAATGAGATCGGGCTTGGCCTCAGCAGCCACCGATAGGCCGTCGGCTAAGACGAGGCGCCCTTCGGCATCGGTGTTTAGCACTTCAACGGTCTTGCCATTGCGTATTTTGATCACGTCGTCAGGGCGCTGTGCGGTACCAGAGGGCATGTTCTCGGCGAGGCAGAGCCAAGCTGTGACCCGGACCGGCAGTCCCAGTTTGGCAATTGCGACCACCGACTGAAAAGCCGTTGCAGCCCCGGTCATGTCGTATTTCATTCCAACCATTGACTCGGCTGGCTTCAGGCTCAGGCCGCCTGTATCGAAAGTTATGCCCTTACCCACCAAAGCCAGGTGATTCTTGGCGCCCTTGGGTCGATATTCGATTTTTACCAGGCGAGGAGGCCGGCTTGACCCCATACCAACCGCAAGTATTCCTCCGAATCCATCCTTGGCAAGTGCTTTTTCATCCCATACCGTGATTGAAAGCCCAAGCCCCTTGCTCGCTGATTGAACTTCTTTGACCATCGCTGCCGGGTACATCAAATTAGGGGGAGTATTTACTAGATCTCTAGTTGACTGAACGGCACCGGCGATGATTTGAATTCTAGATAGGTTCGCTGCTGTGACTTTTAGGTCAGTTATGACTGTGACTTTTGAAAATGCTATTGGTTTTACATTCGCCTTGCTCTTGAGGCCGTTGTACTCGTAGTTTCCAAGTTGAATTCCTTCAATCAGTGCCAGTAGGTCATCCTGTTTAGTGATTCCCAGATCAACAACTACTTGAGCGATGCCCTTGAGGTTTCGAGCAATCGCCCCACCCAGAGCGCGATATGCATCCGGATTCAGTTTCTCCACAGCTGAATCACCAAGACCAAGAAGCGCAAAAATGGCTCCATTGGGTGCAGCAACTCGCGACATGCTTTCAAGGTTGAAGTTTGCGCCAAGGTGCTCAAGGTCATGTTTCGAAAGTACGGACACATCTGTCTTGGAGGTTGTCAGACCCATACCTTTAGATGAATTTCTAACACCGATAACGAATGCGGTTCCTTTTTTGAAAGCTGGGACTTTGTTGCTCACATTTATCGCTAGTTTGCTCATGATTCAATGTTAAACGCGTCAAGTTAGGATGGTCACATGAACCACTCAAGAAGACTGTTCGAATTTTTGGACGGGTTTGAAGAAGTGCCAACTGGCTTGCATTTAATCGCGGGTCTAACTGGTTTCACCGATGCGGGCTCGACGCTAAGTCAGGTAGCCGATCAGATCTTTGCAAACCTTGAAACTAAATTGGTCGTCAAGTTCAAAAATGATGAGTTGCTTGACTACCGCTCAAGAAGGCCCGTCATGTTTTTTGAGCGGGATCACATTGAGCACTACGAGCCTCCAGTTTTAGGTCTATATCTCGTCCACGACGAGGTCAATCAGCCATTCCTCTATCTTCACGGCTACGAGCCAGATTTCCGGTGGGAAGAATTTGCCGAGGCGGTGCTTGATCTGGCCGAGGGTCTAGAAGTTTCTGACTTCACCTGGGTACATTCGATTCCATTTCCAATTCCTCATACCAGAGCTGTCGGCGTCACGGTCTCAGGAAATCGAACAGAAATAATCGACGCAGTCTCCGAATGGAAACCTCAAACTCAAGTCCCAGGAAATGTTCTTCACCTTTTGGAGTACACGTTTAGCCAGGTAGATCTGCCTACGGTTGGCTACGTCATGTTGGTGCCGCACTACTTGAGTGAAAGTGAATTTCCGCAGGCTGCCGTTAAGGCCTTCGAACAAATCGCTTCAACTACAGGGCTAATTTTTCCAACCGACGCACTTCGTGATGAGGGAGCGGAATTTGTTTCCAAGCTGCAAGAGCAGATTGAGAAGAATGAAGAACTTGCCAAGATGGTTGCCACTCTTGAGCAGGGTTACGCAAACGAAAAAACCGGCCCTAACCGTGCCCCAATTGCTAAGCCTGAGACAAAAATGCCAACTGCCGAGGAAATTGCAGCTGAACTTGAGGGATACTTAGCAACCCGTCGCAAAAACTCCCTGGATGACTAGATCGCAAAGCTAACTCCGGTTAATCTTTCGCTTTCATTCCAAAAATCCAGAACAGCAGCTGAATCCGTTCTAACTGAGCGTGCCTCGCTCGGGGATCCCCAAAGTTCAAGGAACCTTGGTGCCAAGTATTTTCCGTTTGATGTGTTCGCTGCTTGCCAAATAGACTCCGATCCAGTTACAGCCGAGTGCGCAAAACAGTACTCTGCCGCGCGAATCATCCGGTTTCCGTAATAACTTGCCCTGGCAAATCCAGGATGTGCCGCCACTGATTTATGTCCGGTCCCGCTTAGTCGGCGGGCAAGCTCTTGACTGAATACAAGGTTCATAAGCTTGGAATTTGCATAGGCTTTGCGTTCATCAAAAACTTCTAACTCAAACTCCAAAGTTCCTCGTCGGGCGACTATCGAACTCACGGTCACAATCGTTGCGTTTTCGTTGGCTTTAGACAGCAGGCTTCCGGTTAGTGCAAAGTGACCTAGGTGGTTTACCCCTATGTGCCATTCGTGGCCCTGGCTGGTTTGCTTGAAAGGTTTTTCGATTTTTGCGCCCGCGTTATTTATTAGCAAGTCCCAGTTACCTTCAAATCGTCCGACGAAACTTCTTGCGGATTCCAAATCAGACAAATCCAAAAGTACGACGCTCACTCTTGATTTGGGAAACCTGTCTAACAATCTTGACTTAGCCGCTTCCGCTTTATCGATGTTTCTGCAGGCAAGTGTCACGTCAAACCCGTTGACAATTGCTCGTTCGGCGCAGTGAAAGCCAAGTCCGGCATTCCCGCCGGTAATTATTGCTGCCTTTCGCATAAGAGCAGACTAATCCTTGACAGAATGTATCGGTGAAGAGGTCAAGCGCGTCGTTGGTAATGATTGCCGGTGCAATTGCTTATTTGATGACCGTGACAAATCGAAGCAGCATGGGTGTTGCCTCCCTGCTAGCCGCCGAAAAATTTGAAGCTGCCGCCACATCACTTTCAACTCTTGCAGTCGCCCAACTTGTTGTTTACGCAGCCATGCAAATTCCGGTCGGAATTTTGCTTGATCGTTTCGGCTCAAGAGTGATGCTTGTTTTCGGCACAGCAGTTATGACTGCGGGGCAGTTATTGGTGTCACTTGCGGAAACCCTTGGGCTTGCTGTTGCTGGGCGAATGCTGGTTGGGCTTGGCGATGCCTTTGTATTCATTTCAGTAATTCGATTGGTAAATGGTTGGTACGTCGGCGCTCGCGCAACGAGAGTTCAACAACTCATCACCAACACCGGTCAACTTGGGCAAGCTGTTTCTGCAATCCCGTTCGCGTTTTTTCTAGCGGAATATGGTTGGAACACCTCGTTCATGGCTCTCACCGGATTAAGTTTTGCCGTGATTTTTATTTCGGCATTTTTTATCATTAATGACCGTGATCCGGCTCCGTCAAATCAGCCAACAAATTCAATCAGGTTAGTGACGAGGCAACTCTTCGAAAATATTCGCCATCCTGGAGTTCGAATGGCTTTTTGGACACACTTTGTTCTACAGTCGGCTCCGTCGGTGTTTTCACTTTTGTGGGGTTACCCATTTTTGGTAGGCGGTCAGGGAATTCCACCAGCCATAGCGTCGCTGTTGCTGAGTAGTTTTGTGATCATCGGCTTCGTCGTCGGACCACTAATTAGTGCATTTTGTACCAAATTCCCTAGGCGCCGCTCCTTTCTTGTGCTCAGCACAGTCGCGGCGTTGGCTATGGTTTGGTTGCTGGTGATTCTGGTGCCAGGCAAGGCTCCTACTTGGCTTCTTCTTTTACTTTGTTTGGTGCTGGCAGTTAGCGGTCCAATGTCAATGATTGCCATGGACTACACAAGAAGCTTTATCGACAAGTCACGTTTGGGAACTGCTACCGGCTTTGTAAACATAGGTGGATTTGTTGCAACTTTCAGCATGATGTTTCTGGCTGGAATAATTCTGGATTTGGTGAAGGCGGCTTCGGACGCAGAGGGAACGAACGCAGCGTTGTACAGCATGGATGGATTCAGGGCGGCCATGAGTGTCCAATTCCTGGTGCTTGGCTTAGGTGGTTTGATGTTTTTGCTTGAGCGTCGAAAGGCACGCGCAAAGTTGTTCCTTGATGAAGGAATACTTCTGCGGCCCCTAAGGGTTGCTCTTATTGATCGATTAAGAGACAAAACTCGCTAAATAAGCCCGCAGCCTTGATTTGAGGGCTATAATCGTGATAAGACCCAGTCGGTCCCTAAATTTTTAGGGAACTTGACATGGGTCTTAGTAATGCCCGAAACGGTATGCACCGATTCGGTGGGGGCATCGAGAGGTATCAAGTGGCAAAGAAGGATTCTCAAACCGGTAAGAAGCGTGGCGGCTTGCTTTCCAGTCTTTTGCGTTCTGCCACAGATAAAAGCTCATCGACAAAGAAAACTAAAGCTAAGGAAACCCCCGTCATCAGCGCTTCAACCAGTAAATCAGCGGCAAAGACAACAAAGCCAGCTGCCAAGCCAGCAACAAAGACTGCAGCTAAAGCCCCAGTGAAAGCCGCAGCAAAGCCTGCTGTCAAAGCGGCTTCGAAGACGGTAGCCAAAGCTGCCCCAAAAAAATCCGCCAAGCCGGTTGCGAAGGTAACTGCCAAGGCAAAAACCGCTGCCAAGGCCGCAGCAAAGCCAGCTGCCAAGACCAGTGCTAAGGCTCCTGCCAAAGCATCAGTCAAGGCGTCAGCTAAGCCAGCCGCAAAAGCCGCGCTAAAACCTGCTAAACCAGCAGTAAAAAAAGGTGAAAAGACCACCGGTAAGACTGCCGCCAAGCCTGAGGCCAAGGCGGCGCTAAAAAGTACCACCAAACCGGCCGCTAAAGGTAAGGCTGCAGCCGTTCCGGCCTCAAAGGCTAAGCCGGCAAAGTCCAGTAAATTGCCTAAGGAATTAGCTGAAGACGAAGATGAAATCGACGATGAGGCCGACCTGGAATCGGTTGATGAAATCGTCGCTGAGGCTGCCGCGGTCGTAGACATTTCAGCGGTTGAGGAAGAACTTCCAGAGGAAGAGCCTGAAGAAGACAAAGCCAAGAATGAGATCGCAAAAATCGGTGGAATGGTTCTTTCCAACCGTGAAGAAGACGACATTCCTGCCCAGACCACAACTATTACCGGTGCAACTGCTGACCCGGTTAAGGACTACCTAAAGCAAATTGGTAAAGTCGCTCTGCTCAATGCCGAGCTAGAGGTTGAGTTGGCCAAGCGCATTGAGGCCGGGCTATTTGCAGAAGAAAAACTTGCCACCGATAAAAAGATTTCTCGCGACGTTGAGCGCGATCTCAAGTGGGTAGTTAAGGACGGCCAGCGAGCCAAGAGTCACCTGCTAGAGGCAAACTTGCGTTTGGTTGTAAGCCTTGCGAAGCGCTATACCGGTCGAGGAATGCAGTTCCTGGATCTGATCCAAGAGGGAAATCTGGGTCTTATTCGAGCCGTTGAGAAATTTGACTACACAAAGGGTTACAAGTTCTCTACATATGCAACCTGGTGGATTCGCCAGGCAATCACTCGCGCTATGGCAGATCAGGCTAGAACTATCCGTATTCCGGTTCACATGGTTGAAGTCATCAACAAACTAGCCCGAGTTCAACGTCAATTGCTTCAGGACCTTGGCCGCGAACCAACCCCAGAGGAACTAGCTCGCGAACTGGACATGACCCCTGAAAAGGTTGTTGAAGTACAGAAGTACGGTCGTGAACCAATTTCTCTTTCCACTCCTCTTGGCGAGGATGGCGACAGCGAGTTTGGTGACCTTATCGAAGACACCGAAGCGGTTGTTCCAGCCGACGCTGTTGGTTTCACGATGCTTCAGCGTGAACTTGAAAGAATTCTTGATTCACTGCACCCGCGTGAGGCTGGAGTTATTCGCTCACGCTTTGGCCTTGGTGACGGTGTTCAAAAGACCCTTGATCAAATCGGCGAAGAATTCGGTGTCACCCGCGAGCGTATCCGTCAGATCGAGTCAAAAACCATGTCAAAACTTCGTCACCCGTCTCGTTCACAGATGCTTCGCGATTACCTAGAAAACTAAGACCCGGGTACAAACAAGTGTTCTACGTTCCGGCCATTCTGATCGGACGCCTAGTGCGACTTGCGGTTCGCCTGGTGAGGCCTGGCGGCGGAAGTGCCTTGCCCGGTCTTGTGGTTAGTAAAATTGCGCCGGGTTTACTGGCGCGAACCCTTTCCAAGTTTCCCGAGGGCTTGGTCGTAATCACGGGATCCGCCGGAAAATCTACGACAACCAAAATGGTTGTTGCTATAGCTAGAGCGCACGGTAAAAAGGTTTTTACAAATCCCTCAACTGCAAACATTACTCAGGGCTTCTTCTCTTCGATTATTGAGCGCTCTGACATTGCCGGAAGAATTCAGGGTGACGTGGCAATTCTGGAAATGGACGAGGGGCACGCAGCCGAAATTACCAAACGCATAAAACCGCAGCACGTCACGGTGCTGAACGTTTTAGATGATCAGTTGGATCGTTTCGTTGACCCACTTCTGGTGAGAAATAAACTTGCCGATGTTGCTCAAAGAGCCACAGAAGCACTTATTTTGAATGCGGATGATCAGAACATCCTTCAAATCTTTAATTCAATCAAAAGCCAAAAGGCTTCTTGGTTTGGGCTCAGCTCACAGCTGATCTCAAACTCGGAGCATGGGCTTGGGAATTCACCTACCTACTTAGCCCCACTACCTCGACCTATCCCAGCAACCGAGGTGGTGGAATTCAAAAATTCCCTTGCTAAGGGCTTTGTTGCGGGCGAGCAAATCGAATTTGCGCTGCCTAACCGTGGAATTCATTTTGCTCTCGATGCAGCTGCCGCTTTGGAGACATCGAGACGTTATTTGGCCTCGGAATTTGATACCAAACTTGCAACCAAAACTCTGAGTGAACTGCCACCTGTTTTTGCGAGAGGGGAACTCACCAAAGTCAATGGGGTAGATGTTGAGTTTATATTGGTGCAGAATCCAATGAGCTTTCAGTTGAACCTAGACAATCTTCCAGCCGACCAAGAACAAATTATGGTGGCAATAGGCACAGATGTTCATGACCCGTCGTGGTTATGGACAGTTGATCTCAAGAAGCTCCCCAAGGTGGACATAGTCTCAGGCTTTAACTATGCCGAGATGGCGTTGCGTTTGGCATATGAAGAAATAGAAATAGATCGCATTGAGCCGAATTTAGAAAAAGCTATCGATGACTTTTTTGCTCTACCTAAGCCAACAGCGGGCCGACGAACTGTAATTTTCTCGGCCGATGCGATGAGGAGAACTAGACGATACTTGGGTTTCACAGATCCAGAGGCGGTCGAGAGATGAAATTGATTTTTGCAGCGCTCTATCCAAGTCATCTCAATCTAAACGGTGATCAGGCAAACCTTTTGGTTGCCAAAAAGCGGTTGGGCTGGGCTGGGATTGATTGCGAGATTGCGAGTATCGGCAAGGGTGAAGCAATCCCAAAGAACGCAGACCTGATATTTATTGGACACGGATCCATCGCCGCGTGGGAAGACATAGAAGACGATCTGACAGCAAGAATTCCAGAGATTGGATTTCTAGTAGATAGCGGTGCAGCTCTAATGGCCGTTGCAACCGGACACGAGTGGGCAATTAATTCTGGATTTTTTGAAAATCGGATTTCAAAGATCGATCGGATTTCAAAATTCGAAATCTCAAGGCTGGGTGAACTTGAAGTACTGGGCTATCTCAACACTTCAACGAATGCACCGGTGATTCAGAAAATCAATCTTTTGATTGGAACTCAGTTGCATGGTCCGGTGTTGGCAAAAAATCCTGTCCTAGTTGATCAATTCCTTGAAGAGATCATTGTTTCTAGGTACGGTTCAGTGTCAGCTGAAAAGCTTCGTCATTCAAACAGCAACCAGGCTGAGACAGTCAACAGCATTGTTAGCGAAGTTTGGAAACTTGAGCGAGATTTAGCGAGCGAGTAGCTTTTCAGTCTCGTCCTGCCATGCAATCGCAATAGGTTCAAGCTTTGAACGCTTCTCATTTCCGTGGTGTGAGCAAAACATCAGTTCACCCGTGGAGAGCGAAACCCTTATGTAGGCCTGGGCACCGCACACGTCGCATCTGTCGGTTGCATTTAGTTCGCGAACCTGGGAAACCTCAACGTCACTGGAAGTTGCTGATGTTTCTAATGCGTCATCTACTGGTTGCATGTATTTGGCCTTTCGTCTGAACAATCTCAACACAGGATTCGCCAGAAAAGTCCCATTATCCGAGGTATTTCGCTAACTGCGAAGTTTGCCAATTTTCCGTACTACCGTGTCAGAACCTAGCATTCAGCTAGTCGCGGTTAGCATTTTCAGGTGTCAAACAACGATTATTCAGCCCGCCACCTCTCTGTACTAGAGGGTCTAGAAGCCGTTCGCAAGCGGCCTGGTATGTACATCGGGTCTACAGACAGTCGCGGCCTCATGCATTGTCTTTGGGAAATCATCGATAACTCAGTTGATGAGGCGCTTGCAGGTCACGGTAACCGAATCGAAGTCACCCTGCATAAGGACGGAAGCGTTGAGGTAACCGACAAGGCGCGTGGAATCCCGGTTGACATCGAACCTAAAACAGGGCTCTCTGGTGTGGAAGTTGTTTTCACAAAGTTGCACGCCGGAGGAAAATTTGGCTCTGGTTCATACGCTGCCTCTGGCGGTTTACACGGAGTTGGCGCCTCTGTAGTAAACGCTCTATCACAGCGACTGGATGTAGAAGTGGACCGTGGCGGAAAAACCTACGCAATGTCTTTTCGCCGAGGTGAACCTGGGATTTTTGATGACAAAAAAGGCATTAAACCCGACAACCCATTCAAGCCTTTCGAGGACGGTTCAATTCTTCGTGAGGTAGGCAAGGTCGGCAAGAATGTCACCGGTACCAGGGTTCGATACTGGGTTGACCCACAAATTTTCATCAAAGATGCTGTTTTTGCTTTGGAGGAACTTTCAGCTCGAGCTCGTCAAACTGCCTTCCTGGTTCCTGGGCTTTCGCTTGGTATCAATGACGCCAGAGACGGTAAATCCAGCAAGCAGGAATTCAAGTTCGATGGCGGAATTATCGAGTACGCCGAGTACCTTGCTAAAGATCCAGCGCTAACCTCAACCTGGCGCTTGTCAGGAACTGGTTCATTTACCGAAACTGTGCCAGTCCTGGATGCAAGCGGAAACATGGTTTCAAAAGAGGTTGAAAGAAGTTGCGATGTTGATATTGCGGTTCGTTGGGGCACAGGCTACGACACCGATGTCAAGTCATACGTAAACATAATTGCCACACCTAAGGGCGGAACTCATATTCAAGGATTCGAGCAATCGCTCTTAAAAACTCTGCGCACGCAGATTGAAAGCAATGCAAGAAAACTTAAAGTTGGCAACGACAAAGTTGAAAAAGAAGATGTTTTAGCCGGCCTAACAGCCGTTGTCACGGTTCGGCTCGCAGAACCGCAATTTGAGGGACAGACCAAAGAAATCTTAGGAACTCCAGCGGTTAAGAACATCGTTGCCAATGTCGTTGCAAAGTCTCTCACCGCCAGATTCGCTAGTTCGAAAAGAGACGACAAAGCGCAGTCTGCTCTATTGCTTGAAAAAGTTGTTGCAGAGATGAAATCAAGAATTTCTGCTAGAAGCCACAAAGAGACTCAGCGGCGGAAAAACGCTCTAGAGAGCAGCTCATTACCCACCAAGTTGGTTGACTGTCGTACCCAAGATACTGCGGGATCTGAGCTATTTATTGTTGAGGGCGACTCAGCTTTGGGCACTGCCAAACTTGCGCGCGACAGTGAATTCCAAGCGCTATTGCCCATTAGAGGAAAGATTCTGAACGTCCAAAAAGCATCAATTTCCGATATGCTCTCGAACGCAGAATGCGCTTCTATAATCCAGGTGATTGGGGCTGGTTCAGGGCGTAGCTTTGATTTGGATTCTGCCCGGTACGGAAAAGTTATCTTGATGTCTGATGCTGACGTAGACGGGGCTCACATTCGAACCCTTTTGCTAACCCTCTTTTTCCGTTACATGCGCCCATTGGTGGAGGCTGGCCGGGTATTCGCGGCTGTTCCTCCGCTGCACCGCGTTGAGGTTGTGAATGCCGGCAGCAAGGCGAATGAGGTCATCTACACCTACTCACAGGCAGAGCTCGAGGACTTACTCAAGAAGCTTGAGAAGGCTGGAAAGCGTTACAAGGAACCAATCCAGCGCTACAAGGGTCTTGGTGAAATGGATGCCGATCAACTTGCCGAAACCACCATGGATAAGAATGCACGCAGCTTGCGCAGAGTTCGAGTAGAGGACGCTGCCGCGGCCGAGACCGTTTTTGAATTGCTGATGGGCAACGAGGTTGCTCCACGTCGAGACTTCATCATTGATTCAGCTGACGGTTTCGAGCGCGAAAGAATCGACGCGTAGTTCCTCGATTTTCTGGTTTTTTCTAGCTTAATCGGTGACCAATGGAGCCGATAGTTCCGGCCGACTTCGACCCCGAAGCATCGCGCTTACTTGGCTCTGCAGGTAGTTCCGCCGGTTTGCCATCTGCCGACAGCGCAATTGCTTCGCTAGGTCCGGCCCAACCAAAGTACAACTGATCCTCAGTCCTAATGAACTTGTGCGCCCTCACGCCACCAGTGGCCCTTCCCTTGGCAGGGAACTCGCTAAGCGGAGTCCACTTCACGCTGCCGGCATCGGTGCCCGATAGAGAGCCTGAACTGTTTGCGGCGGTTACCGCAATGTTTTGCATTCCGGCTTTAGCAACGCAGAAGGTTATTGCCTCTGCTCCATCGGAAAGGTTAATTCCGGCAACGCCAGCGGCACCGCGTCCCTGAGGACGAACCGTCTTTGCCGCAAACCTTAGTAGCTGCGCGTCGTTAGTAATAAACACGAATTCGTCATCATCGGTGGCCAAGTCTGCTCCGACAAGCCTGTCGCCAGGCTTTAGCGAAATGATTTCAAACTCGGCCTTTGGTGCAAAGTCGGCGCTCACTCGCTTCACAACTCCCTGCGCCGTGCCCATTGCTATTGAGGTCGAATCATTGAGTTCGAAAACGTTAAGAACCTTTTCCGACTTGGGTAGACCAAGGAAAGAGCTTGCAGAAACCATTGAGCTCAAGTCAAAGACATCACTGAGGGCCGGGACATCACCAACATGGATACGGTGCATCACGCCTGTCGAAGTAACAAACCCAAGATCTGATCGTGTTGTTGTAGCAATCACGTTTTTAATGGCGTCATTCTTTTTACGTTTACTTGGGGGAGCCGCTGTGGTGTCCCAAACATTGGTCTTGCCGACCATTCCAGAGGCCGTAAACACGATTACGCAAGGGGTGTCCGCAAGCTCGGCATTGATGCTGGCAGCCTTCGCGGTCGTGATTGGCCTGACCTCTTCGTAGTTACTTACCAGAGTCGTTCTGCGATCGTCGCCGTACTTATCGGCAACATCCTGCAGTTCTTTCGCAACTAACTCGCGCAAGGCCTCATCAGATCCCAAGATTTTCTTGAGGGCTTTGATTTCTTCTAAAAGGCTCTTTTTCTCAGATTCAAGTTCTATTTTCGAAAATTTAGTTAGTCGACGAAGCCTCAACTCAAGTATGTACTCTGCCTGAATTTCAGAAAGGTCGAACACTTTCATTAGTTTGACTCGGGCCTGGTCGACTTCATCGCTCGCTCGAATGACTTGAATAACTTCATCAATCGAAAGGATTGCAATTAGCAAACCTTCAACCAGGTGTAGCCTTGCCTGCTTTTTGCCAAGCCTGTTCTCACTTCGGCGTCGGGTCACTGTAATCCGGTGGGCAAGGTAGACACCAAGCATGTCTCGCAGACCAAGCGTTTGTGGGCGACCATCAACGAGCGCTACGTTGTTGATTCCGAAGCTGTCTTCCATTGGCGTGAATCTATAAAGAAGGTCAAGAACGGTTTGCGGATCAAAACCTGTCTTCAATTCGATCACAAGACGCAAACCGTTGGTGCGGTCGGTTAGGTCGGTGACGTCTGCAATTCCTTGAAGTTTCTTGGAATTAACACCATCTTTGATCTTTTCAATAACTTTTTCAGGGCCAACTAGGTAAGGCAGTTCGGTGACAACAATCCCAAGTTTGCGTGGTGAGACGCTTTCAACCGATACGCGGGCACGAGTCTTGAAGACTCCACGTCCGGTGTCGTAAGCCTCGATCACCCCGTCCAAACCCATGATGATTCCACCATTTGGAAGATCAGGTCCGGGGACGTGTTTCATTAATTGCTTAGTGGTGGCATCTGGATTGTTCAGCAAAAAGATTGCTCCGTTGATGACCTCACGCAGATTGTGTGGCGGCATGTTCGTTGCCATTCCAACCGCGATTCCCGAGGCGCCGTTTACGAGAAGGTTTGGGAATGCGGCGGGCAACACCTCTGGCTCAGTAAGTTGAGCATCGTAGTTTGGCTTGAAATCAACTACATCCTCGTCAAGCCCTTCGTTCATCAGCATCGACGCCTGAGACAACTTTGCCTCTGTGTAGCGAGCGGCAGCAGGACCGTCGTCCAAACTTCCAAAGTTGCCATGGCCGTCAATCAAGGGGACTCTTAGCGAGAATGGCTGCGCCATGCGCACTAGTGCATCGTAAATTGCGCTATCGCCGTGAGGGTGCAATTTACCCATGACTTCGCCGACCACACGAGCAGACTTAACGTGCCCTTTGTCTGGGCGAAGTCCCATGTCACCCATTTGGTAAACAATTCGGCGATGGACCGGTTTCAAACCATCGCGGGCGTCTGGCAAAGCGCGAGCATAAATTACCGAGTAGGAGTATTCCAGAAAGGAATCCTGCATCTCCTTTGACAAATCAATGTCAACGATGCGCTCTTCGTTTTGAAGTTCCTTGCTCATGTGCTCTCAGTCCTTATAAAACCGCTCAAATCTGGCTGTGGCAGAATGACCTTATGATGCTACCTTCGGTTCCACGTTCCCTCGGGAGGCTATCCGATGTGTTCATCTCTGCATTGGGGAGCATCACGGGCAAACACAACCGCCTTGGTCTGCCTAAAGTTCAGAGTGCGTGCGTGGTGGTTGTTGATGGACTTGGCTCAGCAAATCTTAGGTATCGAGCCGGCCACGCCCCATTTCTGGCAAACCAGCTAAACACCGATGGCTCAATCATGTGCGGCTTTCCCTCGACTACGGTTGCGAGCTTGGCTAGTTTTTCCACAGGCGTTAGTGCTGGCGAACACGGCTTAGTCGGTTATCAGATTTACGACGTAAAAAGTAAGCGCAATCTGAACCTACTCAGCGGGATATCCGGCATTACCGAAGCCATGGTCCTTCAGCCAAAAACCACAGTCTCAGAGCTAGCCGCCGAGGCAGGAGTTGATTGCTACTTCGTTGGCCCTCCGGAGTACGAGGGCTCCGGTTTTACCGGCGCCACCATGCGCCAAACAAAATATATATCGGCACGCACCATTGATGATCGCGTTTCTGCGGCAAAAAAACTAATGGCCCAAAAAGGTAAATCTTTGATATACCTGTACGTTCCCGAGCTTGATCAGCGTGCACATTCATTTGGGTCGAAATCGGGCCAATGGGTTGAAAAACTAGAAGATTTAGACCTAGGGATTCGCCAACTCGTCACGAACCTACCAAGTCAGTGCGGTGTTTTGGTCACTGCTGATCACGGAGTGGTGGACGTAGCCCGGGAAAGACATGTGTACCTTGACGAGTTAGAACTGCCTGGCCTAGCCTCGGTTGGCGGTGATCCGCGAGTACTGTTTCTGTATTTTGATCAAGTTGTTGCAACTTCTACGTTAGATAAACTGCGCAACTATCTTGGAAAGCGAGCAATTGTTGCAGACCGAAATGAGATTGTTGCTGCGGGTTGGTATGGAAAAACAACTTCTGATGCATTAGAACGGATGCCAGAAATATTTTTACTAGCAGTGGGAGAGACCGCTCTTTATCACCGGCACTATGCAAAGCCACAGAGCCTAAATATGGTGGGTCAGCATGGCTCAATTAGTGACGACGAACTGTTTGTTCCGCTACTTCGCCTAGGCGGATATAAGAAAAATCTTTAGTCGTCGGCTTTTGTGCCAAAAACTATTTCGTCCCAACTGGGCATGGTTGCGCGGCCCTTTTTCTGAGGTGGCGGGTTCACAACATTGCCATCTTCTATAACTTCTGATTTATCTTCAGTTGTTATGTCAACGTCATCGATTACTGGTGTTGGTTCAATGTCAATAACCCGAATCTTTTCGGTGTTGGGATGATTTTCAAGGTCCAAATTCCCGCTTTTTGGTTCTTCACGCTCTGTGCGTTTTCTACGAAGCGCCTCTAAAAGATCGGCTGTAGCGCTTAGCGGTTCAGGTGTTGTCGGTGGCGTCATTGAGGTTGGCGGCGATACCTCCGATGGTTCCGCCTGTACCGGCTTGAGAAAAGCGGCCGGAGTTGACGGGGCCGGACGATCCTGCTCAGGCTCTATCGCTGTGGGCGTCTCGAATTCTGAGCCACGCCCGATTGGAATCACATCATCCATAACTACCGTGGCGTTTGACTCACTTGCATAAGATTGCTCCACGGTGCGCAGCTTGGGAATTATCGAATTGTTTATTGTTTCTTGACTGGACAATGTCACCGCGGTTTCACTCTCTGGCGAAAGAGTTAACCGTCTTGGGTCAAAAGTCCAAGTGGCGGAGCCTTCGGCCCCATTCAGTGAGTAATTGGCGATAACATGCCAACTATTCGGCTCAATCTTTTTTGCGACCCAATTGATGGCGGTTGCTCCGCTTGTTATTAGGCGTCCGTTTATGATTTCGCCAAATTCAACCTGTGTCGAGTCGTTGTATCGATCACCGGCAATCGTCAATCGAACGCTCAGTGCTGAGGAGACGATGTGTTCTAGCTCGGCAATGACCGGTGCAGCAAATTTCTCAACGTAATCAAAATCTGCTCCAGATCGTTGCATGAGATCTTCGATTGTGGCGCCATTGCGAATTTCTTCTTGGATCTCTCTTGGGGTAATAGTTATCGAATCCAACTGAGGGAGCTTGTCGCGCTTTATTGAAGAGCGAACGGCATCGTCCACCAGCAATCTAAATTTCTGGCCATCTTGTGCCTCGAGCACGAGAAAATCACCGTCTGTCTCAAACAGTCGAATGTCATCCATTTAGTAATGCCTCCTACGTTTGAAAGTTTGCCATCCAGAGCGAACAAAACGGCTCTATTCCCGTGGTGTGCCGTGTCGGGATTTCTAGCATTTCTGCGTATACTCGGCGTTGCTGGTTTGCTATTGCAGGTTTCTTGTTGCAAACTATGCACATTCGGGCCTGATTAGGTTCGATTCAAAACAAGCAAAGAAGCTAACAGGAAACGAGAGGAAGCCGAGTGGCAACCGACTACGACGCACCGAGAAAGAACGACGACGATACTGAGTCGATCGAGGCTATTAAGGAGCGCATCCCAGACAAACTCTCCGGAGTTGTCGATGTTGATGAGGAACATGGCGAGGGTTTCGCTATTCCTGACGTGGTTTCCGAGGACCTTGATGTTCTTGTTCTACCGCCACAGGACGATGAATTTACCTGTTCTGAGTGCTTCATTGTGAAGCACCACTCACTCCTGGCCGCCAAAAAGGGCAAGTACGGCAAGGTTTGTATTGAGTGTGAGGGCTAGACCCTAGCTTTTGCGACGGCGGACTTGGCCTGCTCAACCGCTCTAATTACTTTGTCCGGGCTCCTACTGGAAAACACCCAGTATGGAGTGGGGTCATTTTTATCGGTAATGTCCATCTTTAGAAGACCCTTGACTGAGTTTTGCAGGGCCAAGTAAGCATTCGCGTCCAAATTAGGAATGCGGGCTGCCAGCCTTGGGCCTTTAGGGGCTATTTCAATTGCTCCAACCAGGCCAACTGGAATCCTTGCCTTTCCGACAGCGATTTCCCCGTTTCCGATACGAATAACTGGAGCATTGAAGAACATAAACAAAACCGCTACCAGGGTAATGATGGAGCCGGATGCAATGCCTGCAAAAGAATTAATTGGCGCGAAGGCTAGCCAAAAAGTGGGGAAAATCAGTAGTAGCGGAAGAAAGGCACTCCAACCTGGCAGTACCCGTTCCCGGTAATTGACATCCCGATTTGACGATTTGTCCATGGTCTTAGATTACGCTCTTACCGTGAATAAGAATCTTCCCGTCCTGATCGTTGCCGAGGATGGCTTCGTACCAACTTACGCCCAACCTGGAGACGCTGGAGCGGACCTTAGGTCTAGAGTCGCCGCCGTGGTGCCGGCTCATGGCCGAGCACTAGTTCCCACTGGAGTTTCGATTGCCTTGCCGAATGGTTATGTTGGTCTGGTGCATCCGCGATCGGGCTTAGCCCACAAGCACGGCATCACTGTTCTGAACACTCCAGGCACGATTGATGCTGGTTATCGCGGGGAAATAGCTGTAAATCTCTTCAATAGCACCGATGTGGATTTTGCTGTTGAAATTGGAGATCGAATTGCTCAACTAGTGATTCAGCAGATCGAGCATGCTCAATTCATCACGGTTGAACGCTTGCCAGAGAGCGATCGCGGCGAAGGTGGCCACGGGTCAACTGGAAAGAAGTAATGACTGACTCATATGCATCAGATAAGTCCGCTCCCGCTGATCGGGCAACCGCGGGGCCGCTGGATCTATCAGAAATCCAAGGTGTCAGGCCCTACGTTGATTTCGGCTCAATGCGGATTCCATCCAGAGACAATGTTCAGATGAGACTAGAGGTTGAGGAAGCCACTCAGCGAATCGTGGCAATCAGCATGGACTACCAAGGTTCATCGCTGCAGCTTCAGGCATTTGCAGCTCCAAAAAATGAGGGTATCTGGCATGAGATTCGATCTCAAATGAAGCAGAGCATCGTAAATCAGGGCGGTGAGACAGAAGAGCGGGTCGGTTCTTTCGGTCCGGAACTTATTGCAAAAATTCCACTGGTTGATGAATCTGGCAACAAAACAGGTCATCGATTGGCCCGGTTCATCGGTGTCGACGGACCTAAATGGTTTTTACGCGGGGTAGTCGGCGGGGCCGCATTGAACGACGCCCGAGCAGCGGCCGACATTGACGACCTGTTCAGATCTGTTGTTGTGGTCAGAGAAGATGTTCCACTTCCTCCGAAAGATTTACTTCCACTCACTATTCCGGGCGGCACCGTCGCTCCACCGCGGTCCATATAACTATGGTCGACAACGGTTCATCGGCCGCAAGGAGACTTGGGCTCAACAATGAAGACGGCCAACTGAGCATCAATCGAAAATCAGTGCTGGCCGCCGTCGGAGGCTGGCTGGGAATCGTTGAGTCGATTCTTCCGGTGATGCTATTTGTAGTGATCTTGGCAATTAGCAAGCAAACTCTGATTGCCGTGATTGCTGCGGCTTCGGTCAGTGCAGTTTTTCTTCTACTTCAAATAATCAGAAGAAAACCGGTGACCCAAGCGATTGCTGGAGCGGTTGGCATAGCAATCTCGGCCTTTTTACCCTTGCGAGATGGCGGGCAGGCGGCGGACTATTTTCTTCAGGGGTTCTTTACTAACGGTATTTACCTATCGGTGCTTCTGATTTCAGTGCTAGTCCGTTGGCCAATTATCGGGGTGCTGGTAGGACTGTTAGTTGGGGATTCCAAGTCCTGGCGAGCCGATAAAACCAAGTTACGCAGATTCCAGGTTGCTACAGGGGTTTGGGTTGCCTTATTTGCCAGTCGTCTCATAGTTCAGGTACCCCTCTATTTTGCCAACCAGACCGAATTGCTAGGAATTTTTAGAATCGTTATGGGAGTGCCACTTTACGCGATCTGCATTTGGTTGACCTGGCTGTTGGTGCGCGGTTCAATAAATCAGCGTGGGTAGTGGTATTTTGGAACAGTTAACACAGAAAGCTAAGGGTCGACAAGGATGTCTAAAGTAAACAGTTTCGGATCTGCAGATCTTCTAAAGGTGGGTTCGAAAGAGTATCGAATTTTTAGATTGAATTCGGTCGACGCAAAAACACTTCCTTACAGTTTGAAGATTCTGCTTGAGAATCTTTTGCGAACTGAAGACGGCGCAAACATTACCGCCGATCACATAAACGCTTTGGTTAATTGGGATCCACAGGCGGAACCAGATGTCGAGATTCAGTTCACGCCGGCTCGAGTAATCATGCAGGACTTCACCGGTGTGCCTTGTGTTGTAGACCTGGCCACCATGCGCGAAGCCGTTGCAGAGTTAGGTGGCGACCCTAAGCGAATTAATCCACTTGCTCCAGCCGAGTTGGTTATCGACCACTCAGTTCAGATTGACGTGGCCGGTTCAGCCGATGCCTTCGAGCGCAACGTTGAGTTTGAATACAAGCGAAACGGTGAGCGATACCAGTTCCTTCGCTGGGGACAGACTGCCTTTGACGACTTCAAGGTTGTCCCACCTGGTACTGGAATTGTGCATCAGGTAAACATCGAGTATCTAGCCAGAACCGTTATGGCTCGTGAAGTGGCCGGCGAACTTCAGGCTTATCCAGACAGTTGCGTCGGCACCGACTCGCACACCACCATGGTTAATGGCTTGGGTGTGCTTGGTTGGGGAGTTGGTGGAATTGAAGCCGAGGCGGCAATGCTTGGCCAGCCTGTTTCAATGCTGATCCCTAAGGTTGTTGGCTTCAAGTTAACCGGTCAGATTTCAACCGGAGTGACTGCCACCGATGTGGTTCTGACCATCACTGAAATGCTGAGAAAGCACGGTGTTGTTGGAAAGTTCGTTGAGTTCTATGGTGCGGGTGTTACGTCTGTTCCGCTAGCTAACCGTGCAACCATCGGAAACATGAGCCCCGAGTTCGGTTCAACCGCTGCCATGTTCCCAATCGACGAAGTCACGCTCGACTACCTGCGAGTAACTGGTCGTGCTCAAGAGCAGATCGATCTAGTTGAAACTTATGCCAAGGAGCAGGGTCTCTGGCATGATCCAAGCATTGAACCTCGTTTCAGCGAGTACCTAGAGCTCGACCTTGCCACAGTGGTACCTTCAATCGCCGGGCCTAAGCGTCCGCAGGACCGCATCGTTTTGAGCAAGGCAAAGGAATCCTTTGAGGCTGTTTTACCAAGCTACTCAGAGCAGCTATCAAAGCCAACGGCAGTCAAGGGAAAAGAGTTCGCGCTCGATAATGGTCACGTGGCTATTGCCTCGATAACATCCTGCACTAACACCTCAAACCCTTCAGTCATGTTGGCCGCCGGTTTGGTAGCGCGCAAGGCAGTCGCCAAGGGCCTCAAGGCCAAACCATGGGTGAAGACTTCGCTTGCACCTGGCTCAAAAGTTGTGACCGAGTACTACAACAAGGCTGGCCTTACCAAGGATCTAGACGCTCTGGGATTCAACCTTGTGGGCTACGGTTGCGCAACCTGCATCGGTAATTCTGGTCCACTCTCTGATGAAATTTCACAGGCCATCAATGACAACGACCTTGCTGTCACCGCCGTGCTTTCGGGCAATCGCAACTTCGAGGGCCGCATTAGCCCAGACGTGAAGATGAACTATCTTGCCTCACCGCCGTTGGTGATCGCCTACGCCCTTGCCGGAACAATGGACTTTGATTTTGACAAGGATTCATTGGGCGAGGGTGTTGACGGAAACCCGGTATATCTAAAAGATATTTGGCCTTCCGCTGAGGAAGTGCAGAAGACTATCGATGAGTCGATAAATTCTGAAATGTTCAAGACTCAGTACGCCGGAGTGTTCGAGGGAGATGACCGTTGGAAGTCACTGCCAACACCAAAGGGCGCTGTCTTTGAATGGGATCCAAAATCCACCTATGTTCGAAAGCCGCCTTACTTTGAGGGAATGAAGAAAACCCCTGATGCCGTGAAAGACATTACTGGTGCGCGAGTACTGGCGAAACTAGGGGATTCCGTAACAACAGACCACATTAGCCCTGCCGGATCTATCAAGGTTGATTCACCAGCGGGTCAATATCTAACCCAGCACGGTATTTCACGAGTTGACTTCAACAGCTACGGTTCGCGCCGTGGCAACCATGAAGTCATGATCCGCGGAACATTTGCCAACATTCGTCTGCGCAATCAGCTACTCAATGGCGTTGAGGGCGGTTACACCAGAGATTTCACGACTCCAGATGGTGCTCAGTCGTTTATCTATGACGCCTCGAGCAATTACCAGGCTCGTAACATCCCATTGGTGATTCTTGGCGGCAAAGAGTACGGATCAGGTTCATCACGTGACTGGGCTGCAAAGGGTACAAGTTTGCTTGGTGTGCGCGCGGTAATCACCGAAAGCTTTGAGCGCATCCACCGCAGCAACCTAATTGGCATGGGTGTTCTTCCACTTCAGTTCCCGTCAGGTGAGACCGCTGATTCGCTTGGTCTTGACGGAACAGAGGAGTTTGAAATTACTGGCATTGAAGAACTTAATAGGGGAGTAACCCCTAAGACGGTTCACGTCGTCGCCAAGCCATCTGCTCATTCTGCAGCAGGCAAGCCTGTGATCGAGTTTGATGCGGTGGTTCGTATCGATACCCCGGGCGAAGCTGATTACTACCGAAACGGGGGCATTCTCCAATACGTACTAAGAAGTCTCGTAGCGTAAAAGGAATAGCCCCGGTGGGCTATTAGTTGAGGAGTTTATGAGCGTACTAGAGAGAATCAACGGTCCACGTGACCTCGATTCGTTGAGCGCAGCGGAGCTTTCTCAACTCTGTCGAGAGATTCGTGCATACCTAATTTCTTCAGTAGCCAAGACTGGAGGGCACCTTGGGCCCAATCTTGGAGTAGTCGAAACTACAGTCGCAATTCATAGGGTCTTTGATTCGCCCAAAGATTCTGTTGTGTTTGACACAGGCCATCAGTCTTACGTTCACAAGATGCTAACTGGCCGCAGAGATTTAAGCTCACTGCGTCAAAAAGATGGGTTGGCTGGATACCCCCAGCGATCGGAATCAGAACACGATATCGTCGAAAGTTCACATGCGTCATCCTCGCTTTCATGGGCGGACGGAATTGCCAAGGCCTACAAACTCACAGGCCAGGACGATCGCTACGTTGTTGCCGTGGTTGGCGACGGTGCGCTGACCGGCGGAATGGCTTGGGAGGCACTCAACAATATTTCAGACGATAACGATAGAAAACTCGTAATCGTTGTAAACGACAACGGACGCAGCTACGCGCCAACGATCGGTGGCTTAGCACGCTATTTGAATGATGTTCGCACCGATAAAAACTATCGCCGCCTCTATAAACTCAGCAAAAAACTTTTTTACAAGTTTGGTCTAGTCGGCAGGCTCGTATACTCCGCAGCTCGAGGAGCCGGCAAGGGCTTGCTTTCGACGTTTGCTCCTCAGGGCATGTTTCCAAATCTTGATATTAAGTACATCGGTCCGGTTGATGGCCATGACCTTGCGGCAATGGAGCAGGCGCTTCGCCAGGCAAAGAAGTACGGTTCGCCGGTAATTGTTCATGCAATAACCCAAAAGGGTAAAGGTTTTGATCCGGCTACTCTTCATGAAGACGACCAATTTCACGCCGTGGGCAAGATTGATCCAAGTACCGGAGAGTCGCTTGAAGATTCAAGCGCAGAAACATGGACCGGCGCATTTGGCGATGAGATTTTGAAAATTGCCGAAAAGCGTAAAGACATTATTGGAATCACAGGTGCCATGCTGATTCCAGTTGGTCTTGATAAGTTCGCCAAGAAATATCCCGAGCGAGTGTTTGACGTCGGAATCGCCGAACAACATGCTGTCACTTCAGCTGCCGGCATGGCATTTGGTGGCCTACACCCCGTAGTTGCAGTTTATGCAACCTTCATGAACCGCGCCTTCGATCAGGTTCTTATGGATGTGGCTTTGCATAAGGCTGGTGTGACCTTTGTGTTGGACAGAGCAGGTGTCACCGGTCCAGATGGGGCGAGTCATCACGGAATGTGGGATCTATCTGTATTGCAAGTGGTGCCCGGAATTAGGATTGCCGCGCCTAGAGATGCCGACACTCTCCGTGAGGAGCTCAATGAGGCGGTGGCGGTATCTGACGCGCCAACGGTGCTGCGATTTTCCAAAGGCACCGTGGGTCAGAGTATTCGTGCAATCAAGCGAACTGACGATGGAGTAGATGTACTTCTTCAGTCCGCAAGTAAAGATGTGCTCCTGGTGTGTGTAGGTGCTATGGCATCGGTAGGTCTTCAAGTTGCGGAATTACTCGCGGCACAGGGTATCGGTGCCACCGTTATTGATCCTCGTTGGGTTGTTCCGGTTGCAAAATCAGTTGTGCAGATGGCATCGGAACATAGGCTTGTGGTCACTATTGAAGATGGCATCAAGGTTGGCGGCATCGGCACGCGCGTGCGTCAAGACATGCGAGCAGCTCAAGTAGATACGGCACTAAATGAGGTTGGTCTTCCCGATGAATTCCTAGAGCACGCATCTAGAGCTCAAATCATGGAGCGTGTTGGTCTGACAGCCCAAGCAATCGCGCGTGATATTGTCGCGCAAGTCGTTGGATCTAGGGTTCCGCATGCGCGCCCCATAGCTGACTCAGCTCAGGTTATTCGTTCGGAGAAGACTCAGAAGTAGCTTGTTGGCCTGACGAGGGCAGATTCGATTCGGCAGGACTAATCGAATTCAGGGCTGTAGCTAACGATTCAGCTGTGCACCCTATTTGCCATTCACGAGCACCCATTGTCTTGAGGGCCTTAGAAACTGTTTCAGGTGTGATGAGTTCCGGCGGCTCCCAGCAGAGCTGGCGCACCAAATCAGGGGTAAGCAAATTCTCAACTGGAAGTAATAACTCCTCACTAATTTTCACCAGGGCTGCCCGTGCATTTTTAAGTCGAGCGTCTGCCTCTGGATACCGATTAGGCCAAATTCGATGGTTTGGAATTCCAACCTGTGGCAACCTAGTCGGCGGCACGTCTCTAGTATTCAGGCCCTCATTCAATGCCGCCCACCAGGTGTCTAGATATGTTCTGCTAGCTCTGCCCGTAAAAGTTTTAGAGGCAGCAAGCTCAGGTTTTGATTTCAATGGATTTGCAGCAAGTCCGACAATTGACGCATCAGGAATCAGTCGACCCGGTGAAACATCTAACCGCTCTGCCAAAGCTTCACGAGCTGACCAGAGTTCTCTTGCTATTGCCAGTGAACGAGCATCCTTAATTTCATGCATGCCACTCATTCCGCGCCATTTATCTGGTTTGGGCTCCTTCGGCTGCATTTTCGCAACGTGGGCAAATTCTTGCTCGGCCCATTCGAGTTTGTTTTGCGAAATAAGTAAATCCGCGACGCCATTTCGCAATTCGATGAGAACGTCAACGTCTAGGGCGGCATAGTTGAGCCATTCCGGATTTAGTGGGCGGGTGCTCCAGTCAACAGCCGAGTGTTCCTTTGCCAATCTAAGTTTTAGAAAGTGCTCTGTCACGGCCCCTAGGCCCACGCGGGCTAATCCTGCAAGCCTAGAGCCCAGTTCGGTATCAAAGATTCTTGTTGGCACGATGCCCAGTTCCCGAAGGCACGGTAAGTCTTGGGATGCAGCGTGCAGAATCCACTCATCTGTTTTGAGCAGTCGAGCAAGTTTTGAAATAGATTCTGTCGATGTCGTCTGAATCTCTATGGGGTCTATGAGAAAAATTGGTGTGCCGGCGCGGTGTACCTGGATCAAATAGGCCCGTTGACTGTATTTGAAGCCCGATGCACGTTCGGCATCCAGCGCGAATGGTCCGGTTGCCGAAGAAAGAATCGAAATAGCCGCCTCTAGATCTTCGGCGGTGTTTACAAGTCGTACGTCTTCAACCCTAGGTTTGGCTAGAAGAGGATGTTCGACAATCTCATCGGTCATCGAGACAGGCCAAGGCTGGTTACGCCGGCAGGTAGATTTGGGAAACCAGACATGATGCAAACCAGGTCTTGCCAAGCTTCAAGGTGCGCCGCGGCATTTGTGTCAATTGGTGACCAAGAGGATCGGATTTCAAGTTCAGCATGGTCGCTTTGGTTGCTCAGCGCACCGTAGCCAGAAGAGATTATGCGGGTTGCGGTTCCCGCTTCGGCGATAAATCGTGCGTTTCGATTTTGCAGCGCCTCCGTTAGCCAAGCCCAGGCCACATCAGAGATCTGCTCATCGGCACCAATATCAGTTTCTAGTGGAGACTTTGCGAAAGTGATCACTCGAAAACGAGATTGCCAAGGCTCAGGTTCATCTTGGTCCCAAAGTAAGACGAATCGACCGGTCCCTAGGTCTGAAGCCACATCAGTTGCCGAGGCGTCAACATTGGCAGAGAAGGCCACTTCGTACTTGGCTAGTTTCCCAGGCGCGGCTATCTGTTCGATAATCAATTCATCTCGAACACTTGCCGAGCGCAACGAATCCACCGCAAGTCTGAACTCGGCGGGGGCATCGCCCGGAATGTCAATCTCAATCATTGCCTATAGGTTATTTGCCTGCCGCGGATGCCGCCTGTAGCCACGCCGCTAGGCCGCTTTGAAGCCCCAGCGAGACACCAGGTTCGGACCGGCTACAAAGGCATCCTGCAGTTCGGCAGTGTCTGTTCTTGGCAAAACTTTAGCCAACATCGGTTTTAAGTCATCTGGACCAATTGATCCAAAATTCGAAATTGTGAGCACTAGTTGTGAGTGGCTTGCGGTGGTGACCATTCGGCCTAGAGAACTCGTGCCACCCTCAAAAAGCATTGTGCTGAATCCTAATTCGTTTAGTTGCTGGCCTAGGTCATCGAAGTCGAGTTCGGCTGAATTGGGTTTTAGAAAGATATTTTTATGACTTCCAGGTTCTCTGATGGCTGGTAGATGCTCCAAAGTTTCAAGCTTCCGGGTGATAAAAGCTATCGGAGCGAACCTAGAGGCTCGGTAGTTTTCTGCTCTTGCGGTTCTTCCTGTGGTCACGATTAGTTCAGATTTTGATCTGAGTGCCAGCAGCAATTGAAGATCGGTGCTGTTGCTGATTGATTTTGACGTACCATCTCGGCCCACGGTGTTGCCGTCGGCATCAATCAACAATGAAGCCAACCAACCCTGCCATTCAGGCAGTCGGGCGTAAAATTCGTTGAATTCTTGCCCTTTTGAAATTTGAAGATGGTCCAACTACTGTTTCTCTCGCACTTGGCGTTTGATTCGAGCTAGCATTCCGCGCATGCCTCGGATTCGTAGCGGTGAAACTGCCTCGGTTAGGCCGATTTTAGAGGGAAAGTCGTCGTCAAAGGCTAGGGTTTCTTCAACTGACAAACCGTCCATCGCCGCTGAAAGAATCCCGGCGAAACCGCGGGTAGTTGGGGCTTCTGCTGGAGCGCTGAAAAACAGATTAACAACGCCAGAGTTCACCTCGACAAAAAGGAAAATAGGAGATTGGCACTCCTCGACTCGCTCGAGTAAGTCCGGGTGATCAGCGTATCTTGAAGGCAGTTCAGGTAGTTGTTCGCTGAATTCGAGCAGCAGGTTAAGCCGATCCTGGAGACTAATCGAATTGAAATCTTCGATCAGAGTTTCGACCGATTCTCTTGGCACAGCTACCTTGCTACCGGGGCTAGGCCAGGCTCTGCTCCCTTGGCGATTGGGACACCAACCAAACTGCCCCATTCAGTCCAAGACCCGTCATAGTTTCGAACATTCTTAAAGCCAAGAAGGTAGTTGAGGGCAAACCAGGTGTGGCTTGATCTCTCGCCAATACGGCAATAGGCAATCACGTCGTCCCCGGCCTTGAGGCCGGCACCATCAAGGTAAACCTTTTCAAGTTCTTCTCGTGATTTGAATGCGCCGTCTTCGCCTACCGCCTTGGCCCAGGGGACTGAAGCAGCAGTTGGAATGTGGCCGCCACGCAGAGCACCTTCTTCAGGGTATGCAGGCATGTGGGTTCTCTCACCTGAATACTCCTCAGGCGATCGAACGTCGATAAGTGGGTTCCCAAAGTGCTTTAGCACGTCGTCTCTGAAGGCCCTAAGGGTTGAGTCGTCGCGCTTAACTACTGGGTAGTTGGCCGTGGTAATCGAGGGCTTCTCTTTGGTTAGCTCGCGTCCTTCGGCAATCCACTTATCGCGCCCACCATCTAGTAGACGCACATCGGGGTGACCATAAAGCTTGAAAACCCATAGTGCGTAGGAAGCCCACCAGTTTGACTTGTCGCCGTAGATTACGACTGTAGTCTCACGAGATATACCTTTGCTAGATAGAAGAGCCGCGAAAGCCTCGTCAGAAACGTAGTCTCGAAGAATCGGATCGTTCAAGTCCGTGTGCCAGTCGATTTTTACAGCACCAGGAATGTGACCGGTTTCGTATAGAAGCACGTCCTCATCGGATTCAACTACCACTAGGCCATCCCTGCCAAGGTTTTTGCTGAGCCATTCAGTAGTCACCAGTACCTGAGGGTTTGCGTAACTCGCAATCTTTGGATCGTTGTCGAAGTCAATGCTCATTGGCTCGGTGATTCCTTCCGCTCATGTGTGTACCATCAAATAGGTTAACTGATGAACTTGAAACATCCAACGACAAGGTAATAATTGGCAACTTTCCCAGGAGATTTTCGTTCGATTGTAACCTTGCAGCCCCAGGTGAGCACCAGCCAGCTGCTAGCAGAGCTTGTCCCACCAAGGGAATTTAGTCAGGCCACCTTTTCCACATACGTGCCCCACACTGAGTTTCCAAGCCAATCCCAAGCACGCGACAAAGCCAAAGCATTTGCTGAAGGCAAGGGAAGTAGAAAGCTTTTTGGGCGTTCCGAGTCAGAGTCCGTTGGAATTTACCTTGATGGTGGCTTTGGTGTAGGGAAGACCCACCTATTGGCCTCAATTTGGCACACGTTTAGAGGTAAAAAGGCATTTGGGAGCTTCATTTCATATACCAGCCTGATTGGCGCTCTGGGTTTTGCCGAGGCAATAGTAGCCCTCTCAAGATTTGAATTAATTTGCATCGATGAATTTGAATTGGATGATCCAGGCGACACCATGATGATGTCCCGACTTATCAATGAGTTGTCTGCAAAAGGAATTAAGTTTGCCGCCACGAGTAATACCCCGCCTAACGCCCTGGGTGAAGGAAGGTTCGCAGCAGCTGATTTTCAACGTGAGATTCATGGCATTGCAGACAAATTTCAGATGTTGCGAATTGACGGTGAAGACCATCGACATCGACCGATTGAACAGGTAGGTAAGGCTTATTCGGCTAGTGAGATGGAGATTTGGTTAGCCGGTTGTCAGAAGGCGGCCACCGCTCTGGACGAATTTGACGCAGTTCTTAAGCACCTTTCCACCATCCACCCCTCACGCTATGGGCGGTTGCTTGAAGGTATTGAAGCTCTGGGCCTAGTGAACTGCCATGTTCTTGATAATCAAGTCGACGCTCTGCGTTTTGTGGCTTTCGTCGACCGTGCTTACGAGGCACAACTCAAGATTCGCGCCACTGGTACGCCACTGACGGAAGTATTTTCGGCAAGCTATCTTTCCGGTGGATATCGAAAAAAGTATCTGCGAGCCGTTTCTCGACTGGGTGCAATGACCGAGTAGAAACATCTTTTACAAACACGAAACATTTGTGGTCTAGAACCGAAACTTTCTTCGTGGAAACTCAAAACAGTAGCCGGACTCCTTCTGGCAACTATTTGTTTTCTTAGAGAGAGGTAAACAAGTGGATCAAGGCAACACTGCATTTGTGCTCATTTCCGCAGCACTGGTTCTACTAATGACGCCCGGCTTGGCGTTTTTCTACGGTGGCATGGTAAAGGCCAAGAGCGTTGTGAGCATGATGATGCTCAGCTTCGGCTCGCTAGGGCTCATTGCCGTGTTATGGGTTCTTTACGGATACGCCATTTCATTTTCAAACGCAGGCACAAGTACATTTTTTGGTATCGACGGCTGGTTTGGAATTGATACCTCATTCCTGGGCCTAACCGCTCAAGTTGCTGACGCGGCTGATCCTGCTGGTGCTTTCCCAAGCATGGCCTTTGTCGCCTTTCAAGCAACCTTCGCAATCATCACAGTTGCCCTGATCTCTGGAGCAATTGCAGACCGCGCCAAATTCGGCGCTTGGATGGTATTTGCAGGCGTATGGGCGACCGTGGTTTACTTCCCAGTTGCAAACTGGGTATTCAACTTCACGCTTGAAGATGGAAAAGTAGTTGATGGCGGTTGGATTGTTTATGGACTCGGTGTTATCGACTTTGCCGGTGGCACCGCAGTGCACATCAACGCCGGTGCAGCCGGTTTGGCCCTAGCAATTGTGTTGGGAAAGCGTTTTGGTTTCAGCAAAGGTATAACTCAGCCCCACAACGTACCGCTGACTTTGCTTGGTGTTGCATTGCTTTGGTTTGGTTGGTTCGGTTTCAATGCAGGCTCTGAACTTGCTGCTGATGGAATTGCGGCAATCGCGTTTATCAACACTCTTGCAGCTCCTGCCGCTGCGATGCTTGGTTGGATCATGGTTGAAAAGTTCAAGCATGGCAAAGCAACTTCTATTGGTGCCGGTTCAGGCGCCATCGCTGGATTAGTTGCAGTGACTCCAGCGTGTGCAGTTCTTGATCCCGTCTATGCGATCTTGCTTGGGCTAGTTGCCGGAGCTCTTTGTGCTCTTGCCGTTGATCTGAAGTTCTCGTTTGGCTTCGACGACTCGCTTGACGTTGTAGGAATTCACTTGGTTGGAGGAATCGTCGGAACTCTATGGATCGGTATTTTTGGAAATGGCGTAGGAGTCGCATTCGGAAACGGATGGCACCAATTCGCTATGCAGGCACTTGGAGCCGGCGCCGTACTTGTTTACAGCTTCGTTCTGGCGTTGATCATTGGTTTCGTGATTGAGAAGACAATCGGATTCCGAGTTAAAGCTCAAGATGAAATTGCAGGTATCGACACTGTGGTTCACGGTGAAGAAGCTTATGCTTTTGGCGCAGACCGCGGCTAGAAAGTAATCGCCAAGGGGAGGAGCTTTCGGGCTCCTCCTTTTGGTGTGTTTGAAGGGAAGACAATGACTCATCAGGATACGACCATGTTCCTAATAATCTGCTCGGCCATGGTTTTGTTCATGACCCCCGGGCTCGCATTTTTTTACGGGGGACTTGTCCGCGCCTCTAGCGTGGTCTCAATGATGATGATGAGTTTTGGGTCATTGGCTCTCATTGCTGTTATGTGGGTTGTCTTTGGTTATGCGGTGTCTTTCGGAGCGGCTGGTTCTGGGAGCTTCGTTGGTCTCGATGGTGTGATCGGTATTGATTTAGACAAGATCTTTTTGGCCGATGCAATTGCGCAAGCCAAGGCTGGGGATGGCTTTAATCTTGCCTTTGCAGGTTTCCAAGGCACGTTTGCGATTATTACCGTCGCACTCATTTCTGGCGCAATCGCAGACCGGGCGAAGTTTGGTTCATGGATGCTTTTCGGTGCGCTATGGGCGTGCGTGGTGTACTTCCCT
Organism: Rhodoluna lacicola; assembly: GCF_000699505.1. Classification (NCBI taxonomy): domain Bacteria; kingdom Bacillati; phylum Actinomycetota; class Actinomycetes; order Micrococcales; family Microbacteriaceae; genus Rhodoluna; species Rhodoluna lacicola. The sequence goes on from NZ_CP007490.1 coordinate 716,282, forward strand.
GTAGCCGGTTGGGTATTTAATTCTTCGGTCACAGACGGCAAGGTCACCGACGGTGGTTGGCTGGTTTACAACATCGGAGTCTTGGACTTCGCCGGTGGAACCGTAGTCGAAATCGCTTCAGGTGCATCAGCACTAGCGTTATCTCTCGTTGTCGGAAAACGTTTTGGTTTCACCAAGGGCATGCATGCGCCACACAATGTGCCGCTGACCTTGATTGGAGCCGCAATTTTGTGGTTCGGCTGGTTTGGCTTCAATGCTGGTTCCGAGCTCGCTGCTGACGGTGTGGCCGCCCTAGCTTTTATGAACACACTCGCGGCGCCTGTTGGGGCAATGCTTAGTTGGATTGCCTACGAACAAATTGCGCACAAGAAACCTACTTCGGTTGGTGCTGCTTCTGGCGCCGTTGCTGGTTTGGTTGCGATCACGCCTTCCTGTGCTTTTCTAACTCCTGTCTTTGCTTTGCTTCTGGGTTTGATTGTTGGCGTGACCTGTGCCTTGGCTATCGAGCTGAAATACCTGCTTGGTTTCGATGACTCTCTTGATGTAGTTGGTATTCACCTAGTTGGTGGGCTTGTCGGCACCCTTTACATTGGACTCTTTGGTAATGGGGTTGGGGCGTTCTTTGGTTTTGGTTTTGAGCAGCTCGGAAAGCAGGCAATTGGTGCAGTCGTTGTCTTGGTATTTTCATTTACCGCTTCGTATCTAATCGGTTGGCTGATTCAGAAAACTATTGGATTCAGAGTGACCAGCACCGATGAAATCGCCGGCGTTGATCGCGTTTTGCACGGAGAAACCGCTTACTCAGAGGCAGATCCAAGATGGTCTTGGCGCGGCTGATTTCGCGCGTTTGAAGTTTGCCAAGGGCAAAAATTTCGGTTAGAGTAGCCAAGTCTTGGAAACAAGACGCGCGGATGTGGCTCAGTTGGTAGAGCACAACCTTGCCAAGGTTGGGGTCGCGAGTTCGAATCTCGTCATCCGCTCGCATTAGGGCGTAAGCCTCGCAAAAGCATGGTGGAGTGGCTGAGCGGCCCAAAGCAACAGCCTGCAAAGCTGTAAACCCACGGGTTCAAATCCCGTCTCCACCTCCAAGGAATTTCTCAATTGCATTGGGAGATTTGCAGCAAAGTACGGTCGATTGGCGCAGCGGTAGCGCACTTCCTTGACATGGAAGGGGTCACTGGTTCGATCCCAGTATCGACCACAAAAATACCCCGGATAATCCGGGGTATTTTTTTTACTTAATTTTCAGAGTCTTCGCTGTCGACTCCAATGATGCTTTTGCCTTTTTCGCATCGGCCGACAGCTTGCTTCCGTAGCTCGGAACTAGTTTCTGAATCCGCTTTTTCAGATCCGGAATTCCAGCACTGAAACTTCTATCTAGAACTTCCAGCATGACGAAGACAGCCGTGGACGCGCCTGGCGAAGCACCTAACAGCCCAGAGATAGATCCGTCGTGGGAGGTAATCACTTCAGTTCCAAACTGGAGAACACCGCCCTTGACTTTGTCTCTCTTGATAACCTGCGCACGTTGACCTGCGTTCAGCAACTCCCAATCTTCGGGGCTTGCGGTTGGCATGAAATCTTTGAGGGCGTCGAACTTCTTTGCCTTGGTCTTTAGTAATTCACCAACCAAATAGCGAATCAGTGAAAAATTTGTAAGTGCTACTGACAAATAAGGAATTAGATTGGACGGTCTTAGCGATGCCGGAAGATCAAAGATGCTTCCGTTTTTAAGGAACTTTGGGTTTGCGGTCGCATAGGGCCCAAACAGCAACGAAGCTTTGCCATCGACCACGCGTTTATCGAGGTGAGGTACAGACATCGGGGGTGCGCCAACCGATGCTTGGCTATAAACCTTTGCAGAATGCTGTTCAACAAGTTTTGGGTTTGAGGTGCGCAACCACTGACCCCCAACTGGGAATGTGCCGTAGCCCCGCGCCTCGGCAATGCCAGATTTCTGTAGCAGCTTTAGGGCCCAGCCACCGGCGCCAACAAAAACAAACTTGGCGTTCACATAGTCAGTCTCTGAGGTCTCAAGGTTTCTTACGGTTAGATTCCACGAACCATCAGAGTTGCGGTTCAGGTCCTTTACCTCGGCATTTGCTTGAAAATTTGCATTATTTCTTTTCAAAAACTCAAACATTTGTCTAGTTACTGACCCAAAGTCAACATCGGTGCCCGATTCAACCCGGGTTGCCGCGATTGGTTGATCGCTCTTGCGACCCTTAATCAGAAGCGGTGCCCAAGATTCGATGACTTTTGGGTCATCCGAAAACTCGATACCTGCAAATAGGGGCTCATCCTTAAGTACCTCAAAGCGACGACGCAAGTAGTCGACATCCTTAGCGCCCCTGACGAAGGAAATGTGTGGAGTGGAATTTATGAACGATGACGGATCGCCCAGAGCACCGATTTCAACAAGATGTGACCAAAATTGTCTACTCAACTGAAATTGCTCGTTGATTGCAATTGCCTTAGCCGGATTAGGTAGTGACCCGTCCTTTGAATCCGGCATGTAGTTCAGTTCGCAGAGCGCAGCATGACCGGTACCCGCGTTATTCCAAGGATTGCTGCTTTCTTGAGCCGGGGCATCAAGGCGTTCGAATACTTGAATAGAAATTTCCGGTTTGACCAGTTTAAGAAGCGTTCCAAGGGTGGCACTCATTATTCCGCCACCGATAAGAGCTACGTCGAAACTTTTTGTTGAATTCACTTGAACAGCATAACTTGACTGGTAATTAGATAGCCGTGCCAACCAAAGAGCCGATTGCAAATGTAATTCCCATGGTCAAAAGGCTCACAACCACGTTTCTAATAATTGCAATACCAGATCGGGCGCCGCCAATTTTTGCCCCAACAAATCCAGTTATTGCTAGTGATGCAACTACGGCAATGACAGTAACTGGAATACGGGCTTCAATCCAGGGGCCCGTCACGGCAAGAAGAGGAAGCAAGGATCCTGCCGCAAAGGCTACAAACGAGGCGAAAGCCGCTTGAGTTGGGCTAGCGTGTTGCTCGGAATCAATTCCCAGCTCTGCCTCTGCATGTGCCTTGATTGCGTCTCTGGCGGTTAGTTCTTTTGCAACCTTCGTGGCAAGCTCAAGGCTGAGACCCTTCTGCTCGTAAAACCAAGCTAATTCACGAAGTTCGCCCTCTGGGTCTTCGGCCAGTTCTCTTCGCTCTCTGCTGAGCGATGCTATTTCACTGTCCTTCTGAGCGCTCACCGAGGTGTACTCACCACCGGCCATTGAAATTGATCCGGCAACAAGACCAGCTACTCCTGCAATCAAAATCGAATTCGAATCAGTTGTTGCGCCGGCAACACCCATTACTAAGCCGGCTGTCGAGACAATGCCATCGTTGGCACCTAAAACACCAGCTCTGAGCCAATTTAGTTTTGCTGCCATCGAATTGCGCTGGAACTCTTGCTTGGCCATGACGGCTTCATCGAGTTTGGTCAACTTGGCTTTGCTCATAATTTTTGAAATTAGCACAGTTGCAGGTCTAGGAAGGCAGGCTCGCAGGTTTACCTTGGCTAGAATTAGAGCAAATTCCAGCCAGATGAGGTTTTGTGTGTCTCCAATAAATTTGAGCGTTGACGGTTTGACCACGGCAGTCGAAGCCGGATCGGATGGCTTCAAGTTATTTGCAGATAGATCCATCGTGGCGATGCGGGTTAACGGAGAGCTTCGTGACCTGGCTCATCTGCTGAATGATGGCGACGAAGTTGAGGGAGTGGCAATAGCGTCCGCCGATGGCCTGAACATTCTCAGACACTCAGCTGCCCACGTGTTGGCTCAGGCAGTTCAAAACATTAATCCTGAGGCGAAGCTTGGAATCGGGCCACCTATTAAGGATGGCTTCTACTATGACTTTGACGTAGAAACCTCATTTACGCCGGAAGACCTCAAGGCACTTGAAAAGTCCATGGAAAAAATCATCAAGTCAGGTCAAAGATTCATTCGCCGCGTAACCACAGACGGTGAGGCAAAGGTTGAGCTCTCTGCTGAACCATACAAGCTTGAACTAATTGGATTAAAGGGTTCTGAGTTGGGTGAGGGCGCAGCCGAAGTTGGTTCCGGAGATCTAACAATTTATGACAACGTTGACCCTCAAACCGGGGCAACAGTTTGGAAAGATCTTTGTCGCGGCCCGCATCTTCCCAACACTCGAATGATCGGCAATGGCTTTGCACTGACACGTGTTGCTTCTGCCTATTGGCGCGGAAATGAAAATAACAAACAGCTCCAACGCATTTATGGGACAGCTTGGCCAACCAAAGACGAACTTCGAGCTCACCAGGAGCGACTTGAGGAAGCTGCTCGTCGAGATCACCGAAGGCTGGGGGTAGACCTAGATCTCTTCTCTTTCCCGGAAGAGATCGGCTCAGGTCTAGCCGTGTTCCACCCCAAGGGCGGCATCATGAGGCGTGTAATGGAGGATTACAGCCGAAAACGTCACGAGGAATCCGGTTACGACTTCGTTTACAGCCCTCACATTTCAAAAAGCAATCTGTTTGAGATCTCGGGTCACTTGCAAACCTATGCAGATGGCATGTTCCCACCAATTCGCATGGATGAAGAGCTTGACGAACAAGGCAACATCAAAAAGGCTGGGCAGGACTATTACCTAAAGCCAATGAATTGCCCTTTCCATATTTTGATTTACCGCAGCCAGCCACGCTCATATCGAGACCTCCCGCTGCGCATGTTCGAATTCGGAACTGTGTATAGAAATGAAAAGAGTGGAGTACTGCATGGTCTTACACGTGTTCGTGGTTTGACCCAAGACGATGCTCACCTTTTTGTTACCAAAGAAAACATGGAGCAGGAACTCACCGATGTTTTGAGCTTTGTTCTTGGCTTGTTGAAAGACTACGGACTCAACGATTTCTATCTAGAACTTTCAACAAAAGAAGAGGGAAATCCAAAATTTGTTGGAAGCGATGACATCTGGAAAACCGCAACCGCAACTTTAGAAAAGGTCGCTGCAGATTCTGGATTAGAGCTGATCCCAGATCCGGGTGGTGCTGCTTTCTACGGTCCTAAGATTTCCGTTCAAGCACGAGATGCCATCGGTCGAACCTGGCAGATGTCCACAATTCAACTTGATTTTAACCTTCCGGAACGTTTTGATTTGGAATACACCAGCGCCGAGGGCACAAAGGAGCGGCCGGTTATGATCCACCGTGCTCTGTTTGGTTCTGTAGAGCGATTCTTTGGAGTGCTAACTGAACACTACGCGGGTCACTTCCCTCCGTGGCTAGCCCCAGTTCAAGTTGTTTGTGTTCCAATCGCAGACGCGTTCTCAGACTATTTACACGGCATTGCTGCAGAACTCAGAAAATCGGGTGTTCGAATCACGGTGGATGACTCTGACGATCGCATGCAGAAGAAGATCCGCAATCACACGATGAATAAGGTTCCCTTCATGCTTATCGCCGGTGAAGAGGATCAAAAAGCTGGCGCCGTCTCGTTCCGATTCCGCGATGGCACTCAAGAAAATGGAATTCTAGTTGCCGAAGCGATTGAGCGAATCCTTGGCGCAATTCGCGACAAGGTCCAGGTCTAAATGAACCCAGAAAACATTCAGTCCTCTGCCGAGATGCCGGGTGTACCAAACGCCTTCCAACATCTATGGACCCCTCATCGCCTGGTTTACATTCAGCATGGTCAGCAACCAGCCGATGAAGATTGTCCTTTTTGTCTGGCGGTTGATAAAACGGATGAGGAAGCTCTCATAGTTTTCCGAGGTAAGCACAGCTACGTGCTGCTAAATCTATTTCCTTACAACTCCGGTCACATGCTGGTTTGCCCATACCGTCACATTGCAACCTACGACCAGGCAAACACCGAAGAGGTTGCAGAAATGGCAGAACTCACCCAACAAGCAATGAGAGTGCTTCGTAAGATATCAGGTGCTCACGGATTCAACATTGGCATGAACCAAGGCGAAGTTGCAGGTGCTGGTATCGCTGGTCATCTTCACCAACACATTGTTCCTCGCTGGCGCAATGATGCTAACTTTTTCCCAATCATCGCCGAGACCAAGGCTTTGCCAAGGCTTCTGGGCGAGGTACGCAGAGACGTAGCTGCAGCATGGAGCGAGGCTTAGCCCGTTGATACGTTATTGGCCAGAGTTTTTTGGGGCGTAGACTTTACCCATGAGCAATTCTCAGACTTTTAAATCAACACCACTAGTAAAACGTGGTCTCGCTGAAATGATGAAGGGTGGCGTCATCATGGACGTCGTCACCCCAGAGCAGGCAAAAATCGCTGAAGATGCCGGTGCTGTTGCGGTAATGGCTTTGGAGCGCGTACCAGCAGACATTCGAGCTCAGGGCGGTGTCTCTAGAATGAGCGACCCAGACATGATCGATGGGATTATCAAGGCTGTATCTATTCCTGTGATGGCAAAGGCTCGCATTGGGCACTTTGTAGAGGCGCAGATTCTGCAGGCTCTGAAGGTTGACTACATCGACGAATCTGAAGTCTTGAGCCCAGCGGATTACGTTAACCACATCGATAAGTGGAAATTTGATGTTCCATTTGTTTGTGGCGCGACCAATTTGGGAGAGGCTCTTCGCCGCATCACCGAGGGTGCAGCGATGATTCGCTCCAAGGGTGAAGCGGGAACCGGAGACGTTTCAGAAGCCATGAAGCACATTCGAACCATCTACGGTGAGATTCGAACATTGGCTGCCAAGTCTGAAGACGAGCTTTACGTTGCTGCAAAAGAACTTCAAGCTCCGTATGAACTTGTGCGTGAAGTTGCGAGCACCGGAAAGCTACCGGTCGTAATGTTTGTTGCTGGTGGAGTTGCTACACCTGCCGATGCGGCACTGATGATGCAGATGGGTGCCGACGGTGTATTCGTGGGCTCGGGCATTTTCAAATCTGGAAATCCAGCCGAACGTGCAAAGGCAATTGTTAAGGCAACCACGTTTTTCAATGACCCCGATGTTTTGGCTCAGGTAAGTCGTGGACTTGGCGAGGCCATGGTGGGTATAAACGTGTCTGACCTTCCGGCACCGCACCGTTTGGCCGAACGCGGCTGGTAAGCATCATGCCAGTTGGCGTGCTTGCTCTGCAGGGTGATTTCCGCGAACACATTGCAACATTCGGCAAAATCGGTGCAGCAGCCGTTCCGATCAGAACGGTCCGCGAGCTTGAACTTTGCGATTCGCTAGTGATACCGGGTGGCGAGTCCACCGTGATTCAAAAACTTGCGGTCGCCTACGGATTGTTTGAACCAATCAGAAAAAAAATACAAGCAGGATTTCCGGTCTTTGGAACTTGTGCCGGGCTGATAATGCTTGCAGATGAAATTCTGGATGGTGTTTCAGGACAAGCGGGTTTCGGTGGTCTTCATGTATCGGTGAGAAGAAATGCATTTGGCAATCAACTTGACTCATTTGAGACCAACCTTGAATTTGTTGGAGTTGCAGGATCTCCCGTACATGCAGCATTTATAAGAGCTCCGATAGTGGAGAGAGTTGGCAATGACGTTGAAGTTCTCGCAAAACTCCCAGACGACAGAATCATTGCCGTTCGCCAAAATAACATCCTTGGCATTTCGTTTCATCCTGAGCTGACTAACGAAACCCGAATTCACGAACTCTTCCTTCGGATGGTAGCCGGGTCATAATCTAGACTTGACCACGTCAAAAAAATATACGTAGGAGCACTATGTCTGGCCACTCCAAATGGGCGACCACCAAGCACAAAAAGGCGGTTATTGATGGCCGCCGAGCAAAACTATTTGCCAAACTAATCAAGAACATCGAGGTAGCTGCCAGACTAGGCGGACCTGATCTAGACGGCAATCCAACACTTTACGATGCTGTGCAAAAGGGTCGTAAAAGCTCTTTGCCAAACGACAACATTGATCGCGCTATCAAGCGCGGGTCCGGTGTTGGTGCCGATGCCGTGGAATATCAGAACATCATGTACGAAGGCTATGGACCTAATGGCGTTGCGATTTTGATTGAGTGTCTTACCGACAATAAAAATAGAGCCGCAGCCGAAGTGCGACTAGCCGTATCGCGCAATGGCGGAACCATGGCAGACCCTGGCAGCGTGTCCTATCAGTTTGCGCGCAAGGGCGTCATCGTAGTTTCAAAAACAGAAGGTACCACTGAGGATTCAATTCTTGAGGCAGTCCTTGAAGTTGGAGTAGATGACGTTGAGGAACGCGCCGAACAGTTCGTAATCACGACCGATCCAAGTGAAATGGTCTCCGTCAGAACAGCACTACAGGCTGCGGGCATTGATTATGAAAGTGCAGACGTGGAGTTTGTTTCGTCAATGCCTATACAGGTTGACGCAGAGACCGCACGAAAGTCGATTGCCCTTATTGATGCGCTTGAGGATTCCGATGATGTTCAAAACGTCTACTCCAACCTAGACATCTCGCCGGAAGTTTTAGCTGAACTCGAAAACGATTAGCTTGTGACCACTCGCGTTTTAGGAGTAGACCCCGGTCTGACTAGATGTGGAGTTGGGGTTATCCTGGCTGGTGCGTCTAGAAGAGTCTCTCTGGTTTCGGTAGACACAATTCGCACCGATGCGAGTTCTGAATTGGTCGATCGAATCGGCCACATCGGTGAAGAAATTGAGAAGTTAATTCTCAACGTCAAGCCAAGCGCAATTGCCATCGAAAGAGTCTTCTCGCAACAGAATCTGCGAAGTGTCATGGGTGTTGCACAGATTAGCGGTGTCGTCTTCATGCTGGCACACAAGCATGCAATACCAGTTTTCCTGCACACGCCCAGTGAGGTGAAAGCTGCAGTTACCGGCTCGGGTCGCGCTAACAAGCAGCAGGTTGGTCAAATGGTCGCGAAGATCTTGGGCCTGGAAGAGGTGCCCAAGCCCGCAGACGCTGCCGACAGTTTGGCAATCGCCATCTGTCACGCATGGAAAAGTGTTGGCGGAACCGTAAGTTCCTCTAGCGAAATGACGTCAGCACAAAAAGCCTGGCAGGCTGCCGAGCAGAATGCCACCGCCTCAAAGCGACGCTAGCGAACAAGCATTGGTTAGTCTTAACCGGTGATTGCATCTTTGGCTGGAAATGTTATCGCGCTAGAAGCTGGTAGCGCGATTATTGACGTTGCCGGAGTTGGATACCTTGTTCAAATAACCAGTAATACAGCACACCAACTCAAAATTGGTCAGTCGGCACTGATTAACACATCCCTCATCGTTCGCGAGGATGGCTTCACACTCTTTGGTTTTACATCAATCACTGAGCAAAAGGTTTTTGACCTTCTCAGATCCGTCTCCGGGGTTGGCCCCAAATCTGCACTGGCGATACTTGGCACACTCACGGTTGAACAAATAATCGATGCGGTTGGTCTAGATAACGATGCGGCTTTCAGATCAGTTTCCGGTATCGGTCCTAAAACAGCCAAGCTGATTATCGTGACTCTGGCTGGAAAACTGGTTCCAAATCAAAAGCAGGTTTCGAGAAAAGATTCCGCTGCCATCGGGCTTGTCGTCACTGCACTGACCGGTCTTGGGTGGACCGAACGAATTGCACTCGAGGCTGCAAACCAGGCTGTCAGGGAGTTGGGCGAGTCTGCGAGTTCAAATAATTTGCTAAAGGCCGCTCTTAGTCAGCTTGGCTCTTCAAAGACTGTAAGTGCAAGCGATGAGTGAACTAACTAAGGCTGAAGGCAGCGACAACGAACTAGCCTTTGAATCAGCGCTAAGACCAAAATCTCTAGGGGAGTTTATTGGTCAATCAAAAGTGCGCAACCAACTCAAGTTAATTCTTGATGCGGCGGCTATTCAAAATAGAACTCCTGATCACATCCTTCTTGCGGGCCCACCGGGTCTTGGTAAAACAACCCTGGCGATGATTGTTGCTCACGAAGGTGGCCAGCCTTTGCGGTTGACCAGTGGTCCAACGATCCAGCATGCGGGTGACCTTGCCGCAGTTCTGAGTTCTCTTGCCCCCGGAGAAGTCCTATTCATCGACGAAATTCATCGCATGGCCAGGTCTGCCGAGGAAATGCTTTATCTAGCGATGGAGGACTATCGCGTTGATGTGATGGTTGGTAAGGGACCCGGCGCCACATCGATTCCGCTCGAGATTGCGCCATTCACCCTGGTTGGAGCAACCACTAGGTCTGGCATGCTGCCGAGTCCGCTACGCGATCGATTTGGCTTCATCGCCCATCTTGAGTTCTACGAAAATCAAGAACTACAGCAGGTGATCAATCGCGCTGCCAAGAAACTTGGACTTGAGATTGATGAAACCGCTCAGCAGGAAATTGCAAGGCGAAGCCGAGGCACTCCCAGAATCGCAAATCGCTTGCTACGGAGGGTAAGAGACTTCGCACTAGTCGGGGGCAAAACCAAAATCGGTGTCGATGAGGCAATGGGAGCTCTGAAGCTTTACGAAGTGGACGATCTGGGACTCGACAGGCTTGACCGCGAGATTATGAAGGTTTTGGTGGAGCGATTCTCTGGAAAGCCCGTTGGCCTTTCTACCCTGGCCGTTGCTGTAGGGGAGGAGCAAGACACAATTGAGGCCGTCGTTGAGCCTTTTCTGGTGCGGATGGGTCTAATTGCTCGCACTGCTCGAGGGCGCCAGGCCACGGCTGCGGGATTTGCTCATCTTGGCCAAACGCCGCCAACTAACCTGCTAGACGGGCTGCTTGACCTATAATCGTCTAGACGCCGAAATGGCGTCTTTACTGTGTTTAATCCCAAACGATAGGCCACCATGTCTCAGGACGTATTCCTCGTAGTCGCACTCGCAATTCTTATCGCGATGATGTTTTTGAGCTCTCGCAAGCGCAAGAAGCAGGCGGCAGAGCTGCTTGCTAGCGTAAAGGTTGGTTCAAAAGTAGTCCTGCACAGCGGGATCACCGGCAAAATTACCTCGATAGATGGCGATCGCGCCATCTTGGAAAGCACCCCAGGAACCAAAATTGCTTTCCTAAAAGGTGCAATTCGCAACGTTGAGGCAGCCCCGGCAAAGGGCACCGTTGAAGAAAAGTCAGAAGTAAAAACAACTGCAAAGCCTGCTGCAAAAAAGCCAGCGGCTAAAAAGCCTGCCTCAAAGCCTGCGGCTAAGTAGCCAATCTAAATAAGGATTTTTCTGTGTCTGATTCTTCTGTAACAAAGAGCGCCCGAAAGCGACTGACCTGGCTCGGCGGCATCATTGTCGTATTGGTTGGTCTCATTGGACTTGGTTCAGTAACCGGTTCTGGTGCTTCATTCGCTCCAAAGCTTGCTCTGGACCTTCAGGGTGGAACGCAGATCATTTTGGCTCCTCAACTAGCTGATGGCGCAACCGTAACTGAAGAGCAGTTGAATCAGGCAGTAGGAATTATTCGTCAACGCGTTGACGCCACGGGCGTTAGCGAAGCATCTGTAAAAACCCAGGGTGCCAGCAACATCATCGTTGAAATTCCTGGAACTCCCGATGAGAACACCCTGAAGCTAATCCGATCAAGTGCAAAGCTTCAGTTTCGCCCGGTAATCCTTGCATCACAATCTGCTACTGCAGCCACATCCACAGATGCATCAAGCGAGGCTGCAAAACCTAGCGCATCACCGACTGACGCAAGTGACAGCGCGTGGGTAACCGCTGAACTCAAGGCTGCTTTCGACGCGTTAGATTGCTCCAAGACTTTCCGCGAGCCAGGGCAAGTGGACGATTCAACCCTTCCACTGATCACCTGTGACTCAAGTGGTTATGAAAAGTTCGTGCTTGGTCCGGTGGAGATCGAGGGTTCTAATATCGCTGACGCGAACGCGGGAACCATCACGACATCTACTGGGGCATCAACCAACACCTGGGCTGTGAATCTTGATTTTGATGCAACTGGCACAAAGCAATTCGCCGATGTGACGGCCCGCCTTTTCCCACAGACCGAGCCAAAAAATCGCTTTGCCGTCACTCTTGATGGCTACGTGATTACGGCCCCAACAACGAATGCCGTAATTAGCGGTGGGTCTGCCCAAATTACCGGAAATTTTGACAAGTTAACTTCCAAGGCTCTTGCCGATTCTCTAAAGTACGGTTCGCTACCTATTGGTTTTGAAGTTCAAAGCCAAGAGAACATTTCTGCAACCCTGGGCTCTGAGCAGCTTGCTGGTGGTTTGTTGGCTGGAGCAATTGGTCTTCTACTCGTAATCATCTACTCGACATTCCAGTACCGTGGCCTCGCCATCGTTACTGTTGGATCTCTTGCCGTAGCTGCGATTCTGGTTTACTTGGTGATCACGATTCTCTCTTGGCGACAGGGCTACCGCCTGTCGCTTGCCGGAGTAGCCGGATTGATTGTTGCAATCGGTATTACAGCTGACTCGTTCATCGTTTACTTTGAGCGTGTGCGAGATGAACTCCGCGATGGTCGTTCAGTCGCCGCTGCAGTTGAGCAAGGCTGGAAACGAGCATTCAGAACAATCATTGTCTCTGGCTCTGTTAGCTTGTTGGCTGCGGTTGTTCTTTACTTGCTAACTGTAGGAAACGTACGTGGCTTCGCATTCACGCTTGGACTCACTACGCTAATCGACTTGGGCGTCGCGATGATCTTCACCCACCCAATCTTGCAGTTGCTAGCCAGGGTTAATTTCTTCAGCTCCGGACACCCGTGGTCTGGTTTTGACGCCAAGGCTCTTGGAGCAACCGGTTATGTTGGGCGTGGTCAATTTAGAACTGCTAAGTCTGTTCCAGCAACAAAGGCAGCTCAGGCTTCAAAGGAAGCGGCAAAGCGTCAAACCATTGCGGAACGTAAGGCCGCACAAAATAATTCAGCTGAGGAGAGCAACTAATGTCTAAGTTCAGCGATTTCGGCAACGATCTCTACACAGGAAAGCGTTCGATTAATTTTGTAGGTCGACGCAAGACTTTCTATGGCATCGCTATTGTGATGATTATTCTTGCCGTGGTTCTTCCTTCACTTCGTGGAGGTTTCAACTTTGGTATTGAATTCCGTGGAGGCTCCGAATTCCGAGTTTCAGGTGTATCCGATTCATCTCAGCAAATAGCAGTAGAAGCTGTCCAAAAAGTTGAGCCAGAATCCCAACCTCTAGTCACCAATGTGGGGACTAATGGCATTCGTGTGCAGACAGAGCAACTCACCGACATCAAATCAGAGGAAGTCCGAGTCTCACTGGCTCAGGCCTACGGGGTTGACAGTAGCTCAGTAGCCAGCTCTTTCATCGGTGCAAACTGGGGAGCCGATGTAACCGGCAAAGCCCTTAATGGACTTGTTGTGTTCATTGCTCTGGCTGCTGTTCTGATGGCTCTTTACTTCCGAACATTGAAGATGTCACTGGCCGCTGTTGCTGCTCTTGTGCATGACCTAATAATTACCGCGGGACTCTATGGTGCACTTGGGTTCGAGGTCACACCGGCTGCGGTGATTGGCTTCTTAACTATTCTTGGATACTCGCTTTACGACACCGTTGTTGTGTTCGACAAGATTCGTGAAAACACATTTGAAGTTGAATTTAGTGAGACTACAACTTTCGCTCAGCAGGTTAACTACGCTATCAACCAAACTCTGGTCCGTTCCATCAATACTTCTATTGTCGCTGTGCTACCGGTTGCATCGATTTTGTTCATTGGTGCTACATTGCTAGGCGCAGGAACCTTGCGAGACATTGCCCTTGCCTTGTTTATCGGAATCATCGTTGGTACCTACTCAACAATCTTCATCGCGGCGCCTCTTTACAGTCACCTTCGTGAAGGTGAAGCTAAGTACAAGAGGGCTTCGGAAAAGATTCTCGCAACCAAGTAATTCGCTCGTTGTAGGCTATTCCTAAAGGAAGGGCCAGGCGTGAGTGATTCAACACCTACAGGTAGCATTTCAGTCCTGCGCAATCGCCTGCCCAAATTATTTTCAAAATCAGGGCCCTACGCAGCAGAGCTGGGCGATATCCTTCGTCTTGCCAAACAAAACCATCCAAAAGCCGATCTCTCCGTAATCGAACGTGCCTTTGTTGTCGCCGAGGAGGCGCATCGTCCTCAGCAGCGCAAATCGGGTGAACCGTACATTACCCACCCGCTGGCGGTCACGAAGATCCTCGCCGAATTGGGAATTGGCCCCATCACTCTTGCTGCTGCTCTTTTGCATGACACGGTTGAGGATACGGATTACACCCTTGAGATGCTTCGGAAAGAGTTTGGCGACGAGATTGCCATGCTCGTTGATGGAGTCACCAAGCTAGACAAGGTCAAATTTGGTGATCATGCCCAAGCCGAAACCGTCCGCAAGATGGTCGTTGCCATGTCAAAAGACATCCGTGTTTTGGTGATCAAGCTTGCCGACAGGCTACACAATGCTCGAACCTGGGGGTTCGTTCCCGAGGAATCAGCGAAGCGCAAAGCCCAGGAAACCCTAGAAATTTACGCACCACTTGCTCATCGGTTGGGAATTAGCACCATCAAATGGGAACTCGAGGATATTTCTTTCTCAGTTCTTTATCCAAAGGTCTACGAAGAGATCGTGAACTTGGTCACTCAGCGAACTCCAAAGCGCGCCGAGTTTATCGATAGCGTTATCGATTCCATCAATCAGGACCTTCAAGAAGCAAAGATTCGAGGGTCGGTAGCCGGCCGGCCTAAGCAGTACTACTCGATTTACCAGAAAATGGTCGTACGAGGTCGGGAATTCGATGATATCTATGACTTAGTTGGCATTCGAGTTCTGGTAGATGAAGTCCGAGATTGTTATGCGGTGTTAGGTTCGATCCACGCTAGATGGAATCCAGTTCCGGGTAGGTTCAAAGACTACATTGCGATGCCAAAGTTCAATCTTTACCAGTCGTTGCACACCACGGTTATCGGACCTCAGGGTAGACCTGTTGAAATTCAAATTCGTACTCACGAGATGCACAACAGAGCGGAATATGGTGTAGCCGCACACTGGAAATATAAGGAACAGGTTGGAAAATCAGGGGAGACCGCCGATGAAGATCTGGTTTGGCTAAAGCACCTAACCGATTGGCAAGCTGAAACTCAGGATCCGTCAGAATTTTTAGATTCTCTCAGATTCGAAATTGGTGCAAAGGAAGTTTACGTATTTACGCCCAAGGGTAAAGTGATCGGTCTTCCAGGCGGTGCAACCCCCGTTGACTTTGCCTACACAATTCACACCGATGTCGGCCACCGCACCATGGGCGCAAAGGTCAATGGCAGACTGGTTCCTCTTGAGACTGCATTGCAGTCGGGTGATGTTGTCGAGATTTTCACATCTAAGTCACCAGATGCAGGACCAAGTAAAGATTGGCTCAACTTCGTAAAGTCTCCAAGGGCAAGAGCGAAAATCAAACAGCATTTCGCAATTGAGCGCAGAGACGATGCAATCGAGCACGGCAAAGAGATGCTAGCCAAAGCGCTCAGAAAGCAAAATCTTCCGCTTCAACGTTTGATGGCCGCCGATGAGTTGGTGAAGCTTGCCGGGGAGCTTCGCTTTCCAAACGTTGAGGGACTCTACGCCGCCATCGGTGTCAATCATGTCTCGGCACAGTCAGTAGTTGAGAAACTGGTCAATGCAATCACGCATGGCGAGAATGAAGAGAACGAATTCCAACTGCCACCTTCACCAAGAAGCGTAAATCGTCAACGATCAAATGACGCTGGAATTTTGGTAAAGGGTGACGCTGACGTCTTAGTTAAATTAGCGCGTTGCTGCACGCCAGTACCCGGTGACAAAATCATTGGCTTCGTGACCAGGGGTAGTGGCGTCTCAGTTCATCGCTCCGATTGTAAAAACGTTGAGCAACTAATGCTTGAACCAGAGCGATTAATGGATGTCAGTTGGGCACCAACATCTAAGAGCCTGTTTTTAGTTCAGATTCAAATAGAGGCCCTGGACCGCGGTGGCCTCTTGTCAGATGTGACCCGAGTGCTCTCGGAACACCACGTGAACATTCTGTCAGCCTCAGTATCAACCAGATCAGATCGAGTGGCACTAAGCCGTTTTGTGTTTGAAATGGGCGACGCGAATCTACTAGAGCATTTACTGAATGCGGTTCGCCGCATTGAAGCCGTCTACGACGTATACAGGGTAAGTAACGCTTAAACTTTTACGCCATTGATGCTTTGACAACCTCTAGCCATGCCTTACGAGCCTCAAGGGCCTCAGTTGCATCCTTAATTTTCTTAGCATCCTTGGATGCGGTGGCCTTTTCTAGGGCAGCTTCTAGTTTCTTGATTGAATCCTCAAGCTGAGTCGTGACGCTGTTCGAACGCTCAATAGCAGCAGGGTCGGTCTTGCGCCACTGTTCTTCCTCAACCTTTCGAACTTTCGCCTCGATAGCACGCAGCTTGTCTTCTGTCTCACGCAATTTATCCTTGGGAACTTTTCCAGCTTTTTCCCAACGCTGCTGAATAACTTGAAGGGCCTTCTTTGCGCCCGCAAGGTCCTTTTCTGGATCAATGCTTGCTGCGTCTTTTATGATTTCAAGCTTGATTGCCAAGTTCTTTTCTTGTTCTGCGTTCTCGACAACCGCGGTCTCTGACTTCTTTGCAAAGATGGTGTCACCGGCAGACTTGAAACGCGCCCACAGAGCATCATCTGATTTACCGGGAGTGCGACCGCTTGCCTTCCATTCGTCAAGCAGCTTGCGATAAGCAGCAATGTCATCTGAGCCCTTTGCAGCCAAAGCCTCAGCCGCTTCTACGATTGAATTCTTTTTTGCCTTGACAATCTTGTTAGTTGCGTCAAGCCCGGCAAAGTAGCCACGCTTTGCGGTTTCAAAACGGGTGCGGGCACTTGAGAATCGCTTCCAAATTGCATCCGCCTCAGACTTAGATACTTTAGGTCCGGATTTCTGAAGTTCTTGCCATTGCTCAAAGAGCTTTGTCATCTCTGCTCCGGAGCTCTTCCACTGTGTTTTTGAAGCGTCTTGATTTGCGATTTGCTCTGCGCGCTCTGCAATCTTGAGACGAGAGGCGAGTGCTTCGGCGGTGGCCTCTTTGGTTGCCTCGTGCTTCTCGGCCACAAGAGCGGTTATTTTCTCATCGAGGTTGTTTACGCGACGGCGAAGATCAGCAAGGTCACCTACCGCCGCTGGTTCCCTAAGATCCTCAACTAATTTTGCGGCAATCTTTTTCATGCCATGCGAGTCAACTTTGTTGGCAACACGTTGTTCGAGAATTCGGACCTGGGCAGCAAGATCCTCAAATTTACGAACAAAGTATGCAAGTGCCTCATCAGGAGTCACGCCGGGGTACTGGCCAACCTTGCGTTCTGATCCGTCAATTACGAATACGTTGTTTTCGGCGTCTACGCGACCGAACTGTGTGGTTGACATTTATGGCTCCTATTTTTTTAGGCGTCTAGAAATCTAGACCGGTGGACTTGCTCTTTATTTTAGGTCGATGGCGCCGAGCTTGGTTTCGATGGCTGGCTTGCCATCCGAAGAACCATCTTGAGTGCCGGCTTTGATTATCTTGTTGAGCCCACTAAGACCCTTAGTGACTTTTCCGAAAACGGTGTAACCACCGACGGCGTCACTTGGAATATTGCTGTCCTTGTAAACGATGAAAAATTGACTGCCCATGCTTGATGCATCCCCGCCAACCCTTGCCATTGCTAAGACTCCCTCTTTGTAAAGATTGTCTGCTGGGGCATTCTCAATAGGCCCCCAGTTGTAGCCGGGGCCACCACTTCCATCTCCGTTTGGGTCACCGCACTGAAGGACGTAGATTCCAGCGGTGGTCAGTCGATGACAAGCTATGCCGTCAAAAAATTTCTTATTTGCCAAGCTCAGAAAGTTGGCCACAGCCTGCGGAGCTTTTGCTCCGTCAAGCGAGACAGCTAAGGTACTGCCACCAACCTCGATCGAACCAGTCCATTCGCGACCCAAAGCCAAATCCGGCGCGGGAACCAAGGATGAGTTTGTCGCCACTGACTCAGAAGCTGCTGGCGTCGACCCGGCCTGACCTGGACCGAATCCAAAGTATGCCAGTTGCAAAACCATGGCTGCAACAACGGCACCGCCCGAAACAATCAGGGCAAAACGATTATCGGAAGCCTGTTGGGCCTTCTTTATCGCGGCAGCAGCCTTGTGAGCCTCAAATTTTTGAGCACTCGCTTGGGCTGAGGCATAGATGTTCTGGGTCTTTTTCTTTGAGGCCAATTTACGTTCCTTTTTATTTTTCTCACTTGATTTTACGCACCTTTAGCAACCAATTCTCACGTCCGGCATCAGACATCGGCTAGCCTGAAGGCTATGTCAGACCAAACCGGGCTATTTTCGGGCGCCATGCCTTTGGCCGCCCGCATGCGCCCAACCAGTCTCGAAGAGTTAGTCGGGCAGGGCCACTTACTTAAGCCGGGTTCTCCGCTTCAGGCACTGGCCACGAAAGCCATCCCCGGTGAGAGATCCTCATCGGTGTCAGTGATTCTCTGGGGTCCGGCGGGTACAGGCAAGACAACCATTGCTCAGCTGGTGGCCCGTCTCAGTGGACGCAGATTCGTTGAACTAAGCGCAATTACTGCCGGAGTCAAGGACGTTCGCGAAGTTATGGAGCGGGCCCGCGCCGATCGGGATGCCTACGGCGTGAACACCGTGCTTTTTCTAGACGAAATTCACCGCTTTTCAAAGGCACAGCAGGACGCATTGCTACCCGGTGTTGAAAACGGCTGGATTGTGCTGATCGCAGCGACCACTGAAAACCCAAGTTTCTCGGTAATCTCGCCACTTTTATCAAGATCGCTGCTGCTAACCCTCACTCTGATATCTGACGCGGATTTGGTGACTGTGCTAAAAAGAGCTGTACTTGCTCCGCAAGGACTCGCTGGTGCGATTTCAGCTGACGAAGACGTACTTGCGCAAATTGCCCTGGTTTCAGGGGGAGATGCCCGCCGGGCGCTAACAATATTGGAGGCAGCGGCCACCGTCGCAATTGGGAATGCCCCCATAAGTGCTTCAAATTCAACCACGGCAGTTCTTGAGGAACACGTTTCGGCCGCCATGGATCGAGCGCTGGTTCGATACGACAAGGACGGCGACCAGCATTACGACGTAATCAGCGCCTTTATCAAGTCGGTTCGTGGTTCGGACGCCGATGCCGCCGTTCACTACTTGGCTCGAATGATTGAGGCTGGTGAAGACCCTAGATTCATCGCCAGACGCCTGATAATCCTGGCCGCAGAGGACATTGGTCTTGCCGATCCTCACGCATTGCCGCTTGCAGTTGCCGCTGCTGAGGCCGTGGCGATGATCGGCATGCCGGAAGGCCGCATTCCGCTTGCCGAGGCCACTATTTACCTGTGCCTGGCACCAAAATCTAACTCGGCATACAACGCAATCAATCAGGCAATTGAAGATGTGCGAGCCGGCCTGTTTGGCGAGGTGCCAAAGCCACTGCGCAGCTCTAATCATGCCGGCGCAAAGGGTGCCGGGGCGGGCGTTGGCTACCTATACCCACATGATGACCCAAAAGCGGTCGTCCCGCAGCGCTACCTTGACGACAAGACTCTGAACCGAAGCTATTTCAAGCCGAAGGATATCGGTGTTGAAAGAGAACTTGTTGAACGCTGGGCCAAGCTGCGCGGAATCATTCGCTCATTCAAAAAATAGCCAACTGCCCTTTATTCACGCGTAAGTCGCTGTTAGGATAGTCAGGTTGCCGACTGGAGCATTCAATCGCGGCTGAACGAATGCTCAACTCACGGTGCGACCTTCTTATAGCCAGAGGGTCCGTGGCAGAGGATCTCCTCGATCCGACTTGTGAACAATTACCGCTATAGGAATCTTCGGATTCAATGAAAGGAACACGTGTCAAAGACAACACGTACCCGCAGCAAGACTCGCTTGTCGCGAGCTTTGGGACTAGCTCTTACTCCAAAGGCTGCAAAGTATCTAGAAAAACGCCCTTACGCTCCTGGTGAGCACGGCCGCACCAAGAAGAAGGCCGACAGCGACTTTGCCGTTCGTCTTCGCGAGAAGCAGCGTCTTCGCGCTCAGTACGGTATTCGCGAGGCACAGCTTCGTAAGACCTTTGCTGAAGCAAAGCGCGCCGAGGGTCTAACTGGTGAAAACCTAGTTGAGCTTCTAGAAATGCGTCTTGACGCGATCGTTTTGCGCGCAGGTTTCGCACGCACAATTGCACAGGCACGTCAGATGGTTGTACACCGTCACATTCTTGTCAACGGAGAGCGCGTTGACCGTCCTTCATTCCGCGTAAAGCCTGGACAGCTAGTTCACGTTCACGCGAAGAGTGAAGTTACCGAGCCATTCCAGGTTGCAGCTGCCGGTGGACACGTTGATGTTCTACCTCCAGTACCTGGCTACCTAGACGTTTCACTAGACAAGTTGCACGCAACTCTAGTTCGCCGTCCAAAGCGCGCTGAAGTTCCAGTTACCTGTGAAGTTCAGCTTGTGGTTGAGTACTACGCTGCTCGCTAATCGCGACACCGATATTCAACAACAATAGAAATTAGGGGAGTTCAGATGAGCGGTGGAGACATTGCAGCATTGATAGCGGCCGGAGGCTTCGTGCTTCTAGTGCTTTTCATTGCAGTGCCGTTGCTAAAGCTTGGGCGCGTACTAGATGAGACTCGCAATTCAATTCGCGATCTTAACGAAAGCGTTGCTCCATTGCTCACTGAACTAACCGATACCGTGACTGCAACCAACAAGCAGTTGGCTCGCGTGGATGTAATCACCGAGAACGTCGCAGAAGTTACTTCAAACATCAGTTCACTTGTTGCTGTATTTTCTTCTGCAGTTGGATCACCTTTGGTAAAAATTGCGGGCCTAACTCAAAGCCTGCGTAGCGCCCTGACCGGTAAAAAGAAGTAGGAATCAAAATGAAGAAGATCTTTTGGCTAGTCGTTGGTATTTTTGCCGGCGTTGAAATCAAGAAGCAACTTGATAAGAACCCAAATGCTCAGGCCCTTCTTGCTGATGCGACTGCGCGCGCTAAAGAACTTGGCGAAACCGCAACTGAGGCATTCCTAGACCGCACCGCAGAACTTACTGGAACTCCTCGTTCTTCAAAAGCAAGTGCTGCGAAGAAGCCTGCAGCCAAGAAGCCTGCCGCTAAAAAGCCGGCAGCTGCTAAGAAGCCAGCGGCAAAGAAGTCTCCAGCAACTAAGCCTGCAACTAAGTAATCGTGCAGACCGCCGAGATACGCCGGCGCTGGCTCGATTTCTTCGAGAGCAAAGGCCACACAGTTGTACCTTCTGCTTCGCTGATTAGCGAAGACCCATCCCTGCTTTTCACCGTTGCCGGAATGGTTCCATTCATTCCTTACATGAGCGGTCTTGTTCCAGCTCCCTACTCACGAGCGACTTCGGTTCAGAAGTGTGTGCGCACGCTAGACATTGAAGAGGTTGGCAAGACTACCCGTCACGGTACCTTCTTCCAGATGAACGGAAACTTCTCGTTCGGCGACTATTTCAAAAAAGAAGCCATTGCTTACGCATGGGAATTTCTCACCGGCTCTAAGGATTCTGGTTGCTTGGGGTTAGACCCGCAACTGCTTTGGGTGACCGTTTTCCAGGACGACGATGAGTCAATAGGAATCTGGCGTGAGGTTGCCGACATTCCGATGGAGCGAATTCAGCGTCGCGGCATGAAAGACAACTACTGGTCAACCGGTCAGCCTGGTCCGGCCGGACCTTGCTCGGAAATTTACTACGATCGCGGTCCAGCTTATGGTCGCGAAGGTGGACCAGAGGCCGACGAAGATCGCTACATCGAAATCTGGAACCTCGTCTTCATGCAGTACGAACGCGGCGAAGGAACCGGAAAAGACAGCTTCGAGATTCTTGGGGAACTGCCAAAGAAGAACATCGATACCGGTATGGGTCTAGAACGTGTTGCATTTTTGATGCAGGGTGTAGAAAACCTTTACGAGATTGATCAGGTCCGTCCGGTACTTGATCTGGCTGCAAAACTTTCTGGCAAGACCTACGGCGCAAGTGTTGAAGACGACGTTCGCATGCGTGTTGTTGCCGACCACGTTCGTTCAGCATTGATGCTGATTGGCGACGGTGTCACTCCAGCAAATGATGGCCGTGGCTACGTGCTTCGTCGTTTGCTTCGCCGCACAGTTCGCTCCATGCGTTTGCTTGGTGTTGAGCGCCCGGTATTTACCGAGCTGTTCACAGTTTCAAAAGACGCCATGAAGGCTGCCTATCCAGAACTCGAGGCCGAGTTTGATCGCATTTTGCGCGCAGCAGTTGGCGAGGAAGAAACTTTCTTACGCACACTTACCGCAGGCACCGTGTTCCTTGATCAGGCGCTTGCCGATGTGAAGGCTGCAAAATCAACTCAACTTACTGGCGACGCTGCATTCCTGCTGCACGACACCTACGGCTTTCCAATCGATCTGACTCTAGAGATAGCCGAAGAAGCGGGTCTAACGGTTGACCGCGATGGTTTCAAGTCGTTGATGGCCGAGCAGCGCGATCGCGCTAAGGCCGATGCCCGCGAAAAGAAATTGGGCGGCACTGATCTTTCGGTTTACTCAGACTTCCGTGCCAAGGGCGTCACCAAGTTCACCGGTTACGAGTCTTTGGAAACCGATGCCAAGGTATTGGGCTTGATTGTTGATGGTAAAGACACCAAGTCTGCAGCCCAAGGACAAATTGCCGAGGTAATTCTTGACGAGACTTCTTTCTACGCTGAATCTGGCGGTCAGGACTCCGACGCTGGTCTAATAATTGGCGACGGCATTGAACTTGAAGTGCTTGACGTGCAGAAACCAGTCAAGGGCTTGATTAGTCACAAGGTGCTGGTTCGCAAGGGATCAATCTCTATTGACCAAAAGGTATCAACCAGGGTTGACGCCGAATGGAGAATCGGTGCACGTCAGGCTCACTCCGGAACTCACATAGTTCACGCGGCCTTGCGTGAGGTACTTGGCCCAACTGCTCTACAGAGCGGTTCCTACAATAAGCCTGGTTACTTGCGTCTTGATTTCGCTTGGGGTCAAGCACTCTCTGCCGAAACTAAATCAGAAATCGAAGAGGTCAGCAACCTTGCCATTCGCAAGGACCTGGCAGTTACTGCACAGTTCATGACTTTGCCGGAGGCAAAAAAGTGGGGGGCGGTAGCCCTCTTTGGTGAAACCTATGACGAAAGCGTTCGCGTCGTAGAAATTGGTGGGCCATGGTCGCGCGAACTCTGCGGGGGTACCCACGTAGATCACAGCTCGCAAATCGGAATGATTTCACTAATCGGCGAATCTTCGGTTGGTTCAGGCTCTCGACGGGTTGAGGCTCTGGTCGGCATTGAAGCATTCCGCGCCTTTGCCGCAGAGCGTGCATTGGTTGCACGCCTAACTGAAGTATTGAAGTCGCCGAAGGAACAACTAGAAGAACGACTAACCTCAACCATCGAAGACTTGAAGTTAGCTCAGCGAAAACTTGCTGCCCTTCAGGCAGGTCAGCTTGCGACTCGCATTCCAGAATTCGTATCTGCTGCGCAGCAAATTGGTTCCACCAAATTCATCGCTGCAGAACTTGGAGAAGTTGGCTCAGTAGACGATCTTCGTACTTTTGCGTCCTCAATACGCGAGAAGGTCTCTTCTGAAAACGCGGTAGCGGCCGTCTTAGGGATCATCGACGCCAAGCCAATGCTGGTAATTGCCACCACTGAATCAGCTCGGGCAACTGGCGCAAAAGCAGGCGCTCTAGTTCACATTGCAAGCGCCATTCTTGGCGGTGGTGGTGGCGGTAAAGATGACATAGCTCAAGGCGGGGGCTCAGATGCTTCAAAAATTGCCGAAGCAATCAGTGCAGTCAAGGAAGCCCTGAGCGCGTAGTGCGGTCTGGTCGTCGACTCTCGGTTGATGTTGGCAAGGTCCGCATTGGCGTTGCTGCAAGTGACTTTCACTCGATTCTTGCCTCTGGATTGGAAACAGTTGCGCGTGGAGCCGAACTTGAGCCAAGCCTTAAGAGAATCGTCGAGTTAGTAGACGAGATAGAACCGATCGAGATCTACGTTGGTCTTCCGATTTCCATGTCTGGAAACAACTCGGCATCTACTCAAGATGCAATCCAATTTGCCAAGCAACTAAGTGTGTTGGTGGCTCCCGAAATTCGATTTATTGACGAGCGTATGACTTCTATCACCGCGGCGAATGCACTCAAAACTTCTGGCCGCGATTCAAAATCGGGTCGCAAGATAATCGACCAGATTGCTGCAACCATTATCTTGGAACAAGCAATTGAACAGGAAAAGAGCACTGGTGAGAAGCCAGGCAAGGCGATAGGAGAAGTAATTGAATAAGTTATCGCGTCGCCGTGTTCTTGCCGGATTTATTGTCTTTCTTTTGCTTCTGGGTGGCGCTGTTGCGTATGCGAACAAGGGCTTGATTCGTGCGGCCTTCGAGCAGATGCAAGGCAACGATTTTCCTGGTCCCGGAACGGGCGAGGTTCAAATCACTGTTAGGGCTGGCGATTCAGGGGAGTCAATCACAAAGCAATTGTTAGCTGCCGGCGTGATTAAGAATTTTCGCACTACGTATCAACTGATTCTGGACACGAATCCCACTTTTTATCCTGGAATATTTACGCTGAAGCTGCAGATGCGATCAGCTGATGCAATCTCAGCGCTCACCGATCAAAATTCGGCATCACTGCGGCGTACAACCATAAAGGAGGGTCTGCGGGCAAGCGTGCTTTTTGGGGTATTGGCCGAATCAACGGGTTTACCCAAGAGCCAATTTGAATCGCTATTTAACAAGCCAGAGGTGTTTGGGCTTAGCGCAGAATTGCCAAACATTGAAGGCTACCTATTCCCAGCAACCTATACCTTTGCACCGGGCTCAACGGCAAAAGAGATACTGCAAACAATGGTTGACCGAATGCAGCAAGAAATTCGTTCCTTCGGAATACCAGCAGCAAAGACACATGAGGTACTTACACTTGCCTCTGTGATTCAGAAAGAAGCCCGGATAAAAGAGGATTTCTACAGGGTTTCGCGAACTTTTCTTAATCGCATCGAAATAGGAATGCATCTACAGTCTGACGCCACGGTTAGCTATGGAGTTGGCGGTAATACCGTCAGCACATCTAGGGCGGATCGAGCGAATAAAAACGGCTACAACACCTACCTATATCCTGGACTTCCAATTGGGCCTATTTCTGCTCCCGGCTCGGTAGCTATTGATGCGGCATTGAACCCGGCACAGGGGAAATGGTTGTATTTCTGCACAGTGAATCTTGAAACTGGTGAAACAGTGTTTAGCGAAACCTACGCCCAACATGAAAAGGCTGTTGCTCAATGGTTGGCCTGGATGAAGGAAAACCCCGGCTATGAATAAAAACTATGCGGTTCTGGGCTCGCCGATCGCGCATTCAAAATCACCCGCCATCCACGCTGCAGCGTATCGGGTACTTGGTGAAGATTGGAACTACTCACGATTTGAGGTCAAAAAGGGAGCACTTAAGCGATTCATTGAAACCCAAGGGTCTGACCTCAACGGATTTAGCCTTACGATGCCGTTAAAAGAAGAAGCGTTTCTTTATGCTCAGGTAATTGATGAATCATCTTCACTAACCAAGACTTCCAACACTTTGGTTCGAATCGATGACCAGTGGCACGGTTTCAACACCGATATATTTGGCATCGTCCAGGCAGTTGGCAATCAACAGGTGACTCAAAGTCTAATAATCGGATCCGGCGCAACCGCAACCTCAGCCATGGTCGCAGTTTCAAGAATCGCTCCTGGTTCTTCCGTTATGGTTTTTGCACGTAATTCCAAGACCAGGAAGATACTCGTTGAGTTCGGCCGTGAGCTTGGCCTTAGCGCAACTGTTGTTCGAAGACTTAGAAAAGCAATAACCAAGTCGGATCTAACAATATCCACCTTGCCTGGTGGAGCCATGGATAGTACAACTAAAAAAATCGTTGACTCCAGATTTTTTAGACCCCGTGGCATGCTTCTTGATGTTGCCTATGACCCTTGGCCAAGCCAGCTTGCAGAGGCTTGGATGAAACAGAACATAAAAGTTGTGAGCGGCTTAGAGATGTTGATATGGCAGGCAGTTGCTCAAATCCGTATTTTCAAGTCGGGAAATCCTGAGGCTGAATTACCGAACGAGATAGCGGTCGTGCAGGCTATGAGGATCGCACTAGAGCAATAGTCGCAATCGGCCTGACTATTGGGCGTACTGTGGCAAAATGGGACTATGTTACGTTGGATCACCGCAGGAGAGTCGCACGGGCCTGAGCTCGTTGCCGTTCTAGAAGGCCTGCCAGCAGGAATTGCCATCACCACGGCGGATGTGCAGACTGCACTTGCTCGTCGTCGTCTGGGATATGGTCGCGGTGCCCGAATGAAATTTGAACAAGATGAGGTTTCGATCTCGGGTGGCGTTCGCCACGGCCTGACTATGGGTGGACCGGTCGCGATTACCGTGGCTAACACCGAATGGCCAAAGTGGAAAGATGTGATGTCAGCCGATCCGGTTGATGAAGCCAAACTCTCCGGCGCCCGCGCGGAGGCGCTAACCAGGCCTAGACCTGGCCACGCCGATTTCACCGGAATGCAAAAGTATGGCTTTCTTGATAGTCGACCAATTTTGGAAAGAGCAAGTGCTCGTGAAACAGCGGCACGCGTGGCCCTTGGCGCGGTAGCTTCAAGCTTTTTGAGCGCACTTGGTATTGAACTTGTAACCCACACCGTTGGTATTGGTCCCGTCATGGCTGCTGCCGACTTAGCGCTGCCAAAGCCGGGTGACGTTGCTGCAATCGATGAGGACCCAATGCGCTGTTTCAATGCGCAACTATCAGCAGCGATGATTGCTGAAGTTGATGAATGTCATAAAGATGGCGACACCCTAGGCGGGGTGGTTGAGACATTGGTTTATGGTTTGCCTCCGGGCCTTGGCAGTTTTGTGCACTGGGATCGCCGACTAGATTCACAACTGGCTGGAGCACTCATGGGAATTCAGGCAATTAAAGGTGTCGAGGTCGGTGATGGTTTTGAAACCGCCCGCCGTCGCGGCTCCGTGGCACATGATGAAATCCAACGTGATGCAAATGGTGTCGTGCATAGACTCACGGATCGTGCCGGTGGAATCGAAGGCGGAATGAGCAACGGCGAGGTACTGCGCGTTCGTGCGGCTATGAAACCAATTTCCACTATTCCAAAAGCTCTTGCGACCATCGATGTTGCAACTGGTGAAGCAGCAAAGGCACACCACCAACGCTCTGACGTTTGTGCAGTTCCTGCAGCAGGAGTTGTCGCTGAAGCAATGGTTGCACTTACTATTGCCAATTCCGTCCTCGAAAAATTCGGTGGAGATTCTGTGGCTGAAACCAAGCGCAATCTTGAGTCGTACCTTGCAAACATTCCCGCTGTGCTAACTTCGGCTGATTCAAGTAACTAATGCCGGCAAAATCCGAGGTCATAGTTCTTATTGGCCCCATGGGCGTTGGGAAAAGTACCGTTGGAAAGAAACTAGCTCGGGCTCTCAAGGTCCCTTTTACTGACACCGATAATCTAATCGTCGAAGAGCACGGCAAGATTGCAGAATATTTCGCCGAACATGGCGAGGAAGCCTTTCGTGAGATCGAACATCAGGCGCTCGCACGAGCACTCAAAAACCCGGGCATTGTTGCCACCGGTGGTGGGGCGGTGCTGCTGGAAAAGTCACGTGAACTCCTTAGAAATGCCACAGTGATTTACCTAGCAACTGACGGAAAGCACATGGCCTCACGTCTTCGAAACGGCTCTAGGCCATTACTTAAGAATGGAATGGAAGATTGGAAGCGGATTTATGATTCTCGTAAACCCATTTACCAAGCTACTGCTGACCTAACAATTGATACTTCAGGACATCCACTTGCCCAGACCATTACCGAAATTCGGGAGAGATTGAGTATCTAATGAGCGCTGCAAAAACGATTCACGTGAGCGGAGTAGATCCGTACGAGATTTTGATTGGCCGTGCACTTCTGGCTGAGGTGCCTGCCAGCCTTGGCCCACAGGTAAGCAAGGTGCTTATTGTGCATCCTGTTGCCCTCACAGCATCTGCCGAACTCCTTAGGGAAACTCTGATAGCTGCAGGAGTTGACGCTATCCTCGCGGGTGTGCCAGACAGCGAAGATGCCAAGCGCGTCGAAGTTGCTGCTTTCTGCTGGGGAATCATGGGTAAGGCTGACTTCACCCGAACCGATGCGGTGATTGGCTTTGGCGGTGGCTCAACCACTGATTTGGCCGGATTTGTTGCTGCAACTTGGTTGCGTGGCGTGAAACTAATTCAAATTCCGACCACCCTGCTTGGAATGGTTGATGCGGCGATTGGTGGCAAGACTGGAATAAACACCAGTGAAGGAAAGAATCTAGTTGGAGTGTTCCACGCACCAGCAAAAGTGATTATTGACCTAGACACCCTGCAGTCGCTTGCGCGAAACGAAATTCTTGCCGGTTTTGGCGAGGTAGTTAAGTACGGTTTCATTGCTGACCCACGAATTCTTGAACTGATAGAGGCGGATGTTCCGACTGCAACAGATCCAAGTTCTGCTGTCTTCCAAGAAATCATCGAGCGATCAGTTGCTATCAAGGCACGGGTGGTTGGAGAGGATTTCAAAGAGGCCGGGCTGCGTGAGATTTTGAATTACGGCCACACTCTAGGGCACGCGATTGAGCATGCCGAGCGTTATAAATGGCGTCACGGTGCTGCCATTTCTATCGGCATGGTTTTTGTGGCCGAGCTTGCCCGCCTTGCTGGGCGCCTAAGTGATGAAGTCGTCGATCGACACCGATCTGTGCTGACTCTGCTTGGATTGCCAATCGCATACTCTGCAGATAAATGGAATCAGTTGCTAGAAACGATGCAACGTGACAAGAAAACCCGATCGGGTACGTTGCGTTTTGTGGTGCTAGACGACTTGGCCAAGCCAACCATCATGAGCGCGCCAACTCCAGAAATGCTGCACGCAGCCTTCCAAGAAATCGTTGCCTAGCGCTAACCTAGAGACATGCAGAAAGTATTGGTCTTAAATGGCCCAAACCTTGGCCGCCTTGGGTCTCGAGAACCAGACATCTACGGTGCCCTTGATTTTTCTGAGCTAACTGCGGCGGTTGAATCGGCTGCCACAAAGTTGGGTCTAAGCGCAGATGTTCGACAGACTGACAGCGAAAGCGAACTCATCGCTTGGATCCATGAGGCTGTTGACGCTCAACAAAACGTGATCTTGAATCCGGCCGCCTTCACTCACTACTCATACTCCCTGCGAGATGCAGCCGTGCAAATTACCAAGGCTGGTTTGAAATTAATCGAGGTTCATCTGAGCAACCCACACACCCGTGAGGAATTCCGCCACACCAGTGTCATTTCTGGTGTTGCCACCGGAGTTATCGCAGGCTTTGGTTCGGATTCTTACCTGTTAGCGCTTGCACAACTAGCCAAATAAGCGCTGGATGGCCTGTCTTGGGCCACTAGAATTGGGTAAGTTATTGCGCTTCGAGCGCATCCGAATTCGCTAAAAATTGAAACGAGTGATTGCGTCATGGCAACTTCAAACGACCTAAAAAACGGAATGGTCCTAAACATCGAAGGTCAGCTTTGGGCTGTGACCGAATTCCAGCACGTCAAGCCGGGTAAGGGAGCAGCCTTTGTTCGCTCAAAGTTGAAGAACGTGCTCACCGGCAAAGTGGTCGAGAAGACCTTTAACGCAGGCGTAAAGGTAGAAGTTGCAACTGTCGATAAACGTGACATGACCTACCTCTACAACGATGGCGAGGGCTACGTTTTCATGGACAAGGACACTTACGATCAAGTCACCTTGCCAGAGGCTGTTGTTGGCGATGCAGTCAATTACATGCTCGAAAATCAAGAAGCAACTGTCGCTATGCACGAGGGCAACCCAATCTACGTTGAACTTCCAGCCTCTGTTGTGCTTGAAGTCACATACACCGAGCCTGGCTTGCAGGGTGACCGCTCAAGCGGAGGTACCAAGCCAGCAACCGTTGAAACAGGTTTGCAGATTCAGGTTCCACTATTTCTTGAGAACAACACCAAGGTCCGTGTGGATACCCGCACCGGTGATTACCTTGGTCGCGTTACCGACTAATCGGTGAGCGCCAGAACTAAGGCTCGCAAACGCGCTGTTGACGCTGTTTTTGCAGCCGATCTTCGAAAGATTTCGCCACTTACCCTCTTAGATGATGTAGCCGAATTGGCTGCAGATCGCCAAAACCAGGACGCTATTTTCGGCTATGCCCGAGACATCGTTCAAGGCGTAGTTGATCACCATGAAGAAATCGATGATCTGTTGGAGACCTTTTCACAGGGCTGGGCGTTGGATCGCATGCCTAATCTAGACCGCGCAATTCTTCGAGTTGCCGTATGGGAGATCCTTCACAATCCAGACGTTCCAGACGCCGTGGCAGTGAATGAGGCCGTCGAGATGGCTAAAGAACTCTCCACCGATGATTCGGGTTCATTTGTGAATGGTCTACTGTCGCGAATAGCCTCTACAAAAACCGCTAACTAACTGCTGTTGCCAGGTGATTTCCATCTAGTGGCCTGCTAGAATTTTACAAACATCCTTTAAAGACCGTCCAGAGAGGCGGAGAAGGAGGTGGGCGTGTCCGCACGCACCGTCTTGAGTAGTGAAGATATAGATCGCGCTGTCACACGCATCGCTCACGAAATTCTTGAAGCCAACACTGCAGTTCAGAAGAGTTCAGCGCAGAAGAATGGCACCAAAGACCTGATTATTCTTGGAATCCCAACCAGGGGGGTTCTACTCGCCGAGCGTATCGCTGCGGTAATCGCCAAGGCAGAGCCGAATGCAGATATTTCAAACATTCTTGGTCGATTAGACATCACCATGTATCGAGATGATCTAGCGGCAAACCCCACTAGGGCTGTAACTGAGACCCAAATTCCGAAGCAGGGAATTGATGACAAGGTCGTGGTCTTGGTGGATGACGTATTGTTCAGCGGTCGAACCATTCGTGCGGCCCTTGATGCGCTTGGTGAGTATGGTCGCCCCCGAGCGGTAAAACTTGCAGTCCTGGTTGACAGAGGCCATCGTGAACTTCCAATCCGCGCTGATTTCGTAGGTAAAAATCTTCCAACCGCTCGTGAAGAGCGAATCAATGTGAATCTCTCGGAGACCGATTCCCAAAATGCGGTGGTGATTGAATCTTGAAAAATCTACTCTCTGCAGCTGATCTAAACCGTGAGGCCGCCATCGAGATTCTAGACATTGCCGAGGAAATGGCTGGAGTTAATCACCGCGACATCAAGAAACTTCCAACTCTTCGCGGAAAAACAGTCGTCAACCTATTCTTTGAAGACTCAACACGCACTCGCATTTCTTTCGAACTGGCCGAGAAGCGACTTTCAGCAGATGTTATTAACTTCACGGCTAAGGGCTCCAGCGTTTCTAAAGGGGAGAGCCTCAAAGACACCGCCCAAACACTAGAGGCCATGGGTGCAGATGCCGTAGTGATTAGACACTCGGCATCGGGTGCCGCTTACAAGCTTGCTCATTCAGGTTGGATCAACGGCAGCATCATCAATGCCGGTGATGGAACACACGAACACCCAACCCAGGCACTTTTGGATGCATTCACGATGCGCAAGCGCATTCACGGGGACTCTTCACTTGGTAAGGATTTGGATGGAGTAAATGTTGCAATAGTTGGCGACATCTTGCACTCAAGAGTTGCCCGGTCAAATCTGATTTTGCTCAATACTTTGGGTGCGCAGGTTCACTTTATTGCTCCACCAACTTTGCTTCCGGCAAACTTAAGCCGCTTAAGTGCAGAACTGCACTACTCACTTGATGACGCGATCGAGTCCGAAAATCTTGACGTTGTGATGATGCTTCGAATCCAGACTGAGCGCATGAACGCTTCTTACTTTCCGTCAGAGCGTGAATACTCACGTATCTGGGGATTCAACGCGCAACGCTTGGCCAAACTAAAAAGCAGTGCAATCGTGATGCACCCAGGACCGATGAACCGTGGACTTGAGATCGACGCGATTTCTGCTGATTCGCCTCAGTCAACAGTTTTAGAGCAGGTTACAAACGGAGTCTCTGTGCGAATGGCTGTACTTTACGCACTCTTGTCAGGTGAAAGGAACACCAATGCCAACTAACTACGTTCTAAAGAATGCTCAACTTGCGGATGGCAGTGTTCAGGACATTCAAATTCAAGACGAAAAGATTGTTGCGGTTGGGAAATCGCTCCGCGCAGACGAAACGATTGACTGCACCGGCCTAGTGGCCTTGCCCGGTTTCGTGGATCTACACACTCACTTGCGCGAGCCAGGTTTCGAACAAAGTGAGACAGTATTAACCGGAACCCAATCTGCTGCTCTTGGTGGTTTCACCGCTGTGCACGCCATGGCAAACACCATGCCAGTTGCTGACACCGCCGGAGTCGTTGAACAGGTTGCATCGCTGGGTAAGGAAGCTGGTTATGCCGATGTTTACCCAATCGGTGCGGTGACTGTTGGGCTAGAGGGAAAGCAGTTGGCCGAACTGGGGGCCATGGCTAATTCAAAAGCAAAAGTAAGAGTCTTCTCGGACGATGGAAAATGTGTTCACGATCCGGTCATCATGCGGCGCGCCTTGGAGTACGTCAAGGCATTTGACGGTGTAATTGCGCAGCATGCCCAAGAACCTCGCTTGACCGAGGGCGCTCAGATGCACGAGGGAGCCGTGAGTGCAGAGCTTGGATTGACTGGTTGGCCCTCGGTTGCCGAGGAATCGATCATTGCGCGAGATGTTCTGTTGGCAGAGCATGTTGATTCTCGAATTCACATTTGCCATCTCTCGACTAAGGGATCTGTTGAAATCGTACGATGGGCAAAGGCGCGCGGAATAAAGGTGACCGCAGAGGTAACCCCTCATCATCTATTGCTGACCGATGACCTCGTCCGCAGCTATGACTCCGTATACAAAGTTAATCCGCCGCTGCGCACTTCAGAAGATGTCACTGCACTCCGAGAAGCACTAATCGATGGAACCATCGACATAATCGCCACGGATCACGCACCACACCCAATTGAATCCAAGGACTGCGAATGGAATGCTGCGGCATTTGGAATGCTTGGTCTTGAAACAGCAGCGTCTATCGCCCAAGAAGTTTTGATCCAAAGTGGCAAGTCCGACTGGAATAGATTCAGTCAGGTATTGTCCAAGAATCCTGCACGGATTGCTGGAGATCAAGAGCAGGGTCAAGAGATTCAGGCCGGCTCGTTTGCAAACATCGTTTTAATTGACCCAAGGGTAAAGCGCAAAGTGGTGTCCGAGTCCGCGTCAAAGTCCATTAATTCACCTTTTGTTGGCTTGGAATTACCTGGAAAAATTACTCACACTATTTACCGCGGGTATTTCACGGTTCGCGATTCAATTTTGGCAGAGCAGGGAAGAAGCTAATGGCTAAACAATCAATGGCTATCATCAGCCTCGTTCTTTTTTTGTTGTTAGCAGGGCTTGCTATTCGTGCTTGGCGGAAACGTGCGGCCGAGCAGGCTGCTGAGTTTTCAGCGCCTCTTGAAGCTCTGGATTTCTTTGGTGAGCTGCTGGCCCAAGCAAATGCCTTTTACGTTGCCACAACCAGAGCGGCGAACCATTTAGAGAGAATTAACGCCTACGGCCTTGGAGCAAGAGGGATTTCGCAGGTTTTTGTCTTCACCGAGGGATTGTTGATTGTTCGTAAAGGAGAACGGCCGTTAGCAATCCAAAGATCCAACCTAGTCAGCGTAGATTTCACTCAGGTTGCTATCGACAAGGCCGTTGAGCGTGACGGCTTGATATCGGTGTCTTGGATACACGAGGGCGTTAACTTGGCAACCCAAGTTCGCATATTAGAGCCGAGCGGTCGCTCAGCAATAGCCAATGCATTAGAAGAAATTATTGGGACTAACACAAAGAAGAGAGCAGCCAGATGAGTCAGGCATTACTTGTACTTGAAGACGGACGCGTATTTAGCGGACAGGCTTACGGGGCGGAAGGCAAGTCTCTTGGCGAGATAGTGTTCGCGACTGGAATGACTGGATATCAGGAAACACTCACAGACCCTTCTTACGCGGGCCAAATTGTGGTTCAAACTGCGCCACACATTGGGAACACCGGAGTAAACGCTCGCGATGAAGAGTCGCAGCGTATTTGGGTTGAAGGGTATGTCGTGCGCGACCCGTCCAGAATCGTTTCAAACTTTCGTTCAGAGAGCTCGCTATCAGAGGAACTCAAGAAGTTTGGCGTAGTTGGCATTTCAGGAATTGACACCCGTGCTTTGACTCGTCACCTCCGCACCGCTGGCTCAATGCGGGGTGGTGTATTTTCTGGAGAGGCCTCCAAGTTTCCCATTGAACAGCTGATCTCTGAAGTTCAGGGCGCAGCAAAAATGAAGGGCCTCTCACTGAGTGACGTAGTCACAACGGCTGAGAGTTACACAATCCCGGCCGACGGTTCCAAAGTTGGACGAGTAGCCATCGTTGACCTTGGCATCAAGCGTTCCACTATTGAGCACATGGCAGCTCGTGGTCTAGAGGTTGTGGTTTTTCCAGCTAAGGTCGACTCCAAAACTTTGCTGGCTGCTAATCCTGATGCCGTTTTTTACTCAAATGGGCCAGGTGATCCGGAAGCAGCTGGGGCACAGGTTGAGGTTTTACGCGAGATTCTTGACAGCAAAGTGCCTTTCTTTGGAATTTGCTTCGGCAATCAGTTGCTAGGTCGAGCGCTGGGCTTTGAGACCTACAAGTTACCTTTTGGACACCGGGGAATTAATCAACCGGTCATGGATCGCAGAACCGGAAAAGTTGAAGTCACCGCCCATAACCACGGTTTTGCCGTCAAGGTAGAAGGTGGACCAGAGGTGCAAAGCCCGGCAGGCTATGGGCGAGTCGCTGTAAGTCACGTTTCGCTCAATGACGATTGCGTAGAGGGTCTTGAGTGTCTAGACATCCCTGCGTTCTCGGTTCAGTATCACCCAGAGGCCGCGGCAGGTCCACACGATTCAAATTATCTATTTGACCGACTGGTCGAACTCATTCAAAAGAACAAGGCGGCTAAGTAATGCCAAAGCGCAGTGACATAAAGAGTGTTTTAGTAATCGGTTCGGGTCCAATCGTTATTGGTCAAGCCTGCGAATTTGACTACTCCGGAACCCAAGCCTGCCGAGTTCTTCGCGCCGAGGGAATTCGAGTGATTTTGGTTAACTCCAACCCGGCTACCATCATGACCGATCCGGACTTTGCCGATGCCACCTACATCGAACCGATAACACCGCAGGTTATCGAATCAATCATCATCAAGGAAAAGCCTGACGCAATTCTGCCCACCCTGGGTGGGCAAACTGCACTAAATGCTGCAATGGCATTGCATGAACTTGGGATTTTGGAAAAATACAACGTTGAACTCATCGGCGCCAAGGTAGATGCGATTAAGAAGGGTGAAGATCGCCAGATATTCAAACAGCTCGTACTTGATGCTGGAGCTGACGTTGCCAAATCTGTGATCTGTGGCACCGTTGACGAATGCGTTTCCGCAGCCGGTGAACTTGGCTACCCACTCATGGTTCAGCCTTCCTTCACCATGGGTGGTCTTGGTTCCGGCTTCGCCTACGACGAAGAAGAGCTTCGCAGGATTTGCGAGTCTGGACTTCAGGCTAGCCCCGTGACCCAGGTAATGCTTTCCGAGTCAATCCTGGGCTGGAAAGAATACGAGCTTGAGTTGATGCGCGACACCAACGACAACTGCGTTGTCGTTTGCTCAATTGAGAACGTAGACCCAGTTGGTGTGCACACCGGCGACTCAATCACGGTTGCTCCGGCGCTTACTTTGACAGACCGCGAGTACCAGAATCTTCGCGACATCAGCATCGACATCATTCGTGCTGTTGGCGTAGACACCGGCGGCTGCAACATCCAGTTCGCAGTTGATCCATCGAACGGGCGTGTTGTGGTTATTGAAATGAATCCACGTGTTAGCCGTTCGAGTGCACTTGCCTCGAAGGCAACCGGTTTTCCAATTGCCAAGATTGCGGCAAAGCTCGCAATCGGCTACACGCTCGATGAGATTCCTAATGACATCACTCGGGTGACTCCGGCCAGCTTTGAACCTACATTGGACTACATCGTTGTGAAGGTTCCACGATTCGCATTCGAAAAGTTCCCGGCCGCCAACAACACGCTGACTACAACCATGAAGTCCGTGGGGGAGGCTATGGCAATTGGGCGTAATTACACCCAGGCCCTGCAGAAGGCGTTGCGCAGCCTTGAAAAACGTGGTTCGTCATTCCACTGGGACGGCGCGCTGGGCAACGTTGCTGAACTGCTGGAGCAAATCAAAACCCCAACCGATGGCCGCATCGTTCAGGTACAACAGGCGCTTCGTGCCGGAGCAACGGCGGCGCAGGTTTTCGATTCAACCAAGATTGATCCTTGGTTTATTGATCAGATAGTTCTAATTAACGAGATAGCCGCCGACATCGCTGCTGCGCCGTCCCTTGATGAGACAGTAATTAGGTTGGCGAAGGATCACGGATTCAGCGATTCACAGATTGCTCAAATTCGTGGTCTCAGTGAACCCGAGGTTCGCGCCATGCGTCATGAGATGAAACTTCGACCGGTTTTCAAAACCGTTGATACCTGTGCCGGAGAATTCCCGGCCGAAACTCCATATCACTACAGCACCTACGAAGAGGAGACTGAGGTTGCGCCTTCTGATCGAAAGAAGGTTGTTATTTTAGGCTCCGGTCCAAATCGAATTGGGCAAGGTGTGGAATTTGATTACAGTTGCGTGCACGCGTCTTTTGCACTCTCGGAAGCCGGCTATGAAACCATCATGATCAACTGCAACCCAGAGACGGTTTCTACCGATTACGACACCTCGGACCGCCTCTACTTTGAGCCTCTGACTCTTGAGGATGTGCTTGAAGTCATTCACGCAGAACAGCAGAGTGGTGAGCTCGTTGGAGTGGTCGTGCAACTTGGTGGACAAACCGCTCTTGGACTTGCAAAAGGCCTTCAGGAGGCCGGTATTCCAATCCTTGGAACATCACCTGATGCTATTGATCTAGCCGAAGAACGCGGTTTGTTCTCGAAAATTCTTGACGACGGGGACCTTCTTGCCCCAGCCAACGGAACCGCACTAAATCTCGCCGAGGCAGAGATCATTGCAGCTCGCATCGGTTATCCGGTGCTGGTGCGTCCGTCATTCGTGCTGGGCGGTCGCGGCATGGAAATTGTTTATGACCAGGCTGGTATTCGCGATTACTTTGATCGAATTGCGGACCAAGGCATTGTTGGACCTAACCATCCTCTATTGGTTGATCGATTCCTAGACGATGCAATTGAGATTGACATCGATGCACTTTTCGATGGGACCGATCTATATGTAGGTGGAGTAATGGAGCACATTGAAGAAGCCGGGATTCACTCCGGTGACTCAAGTTGCACTCTGCCACCGATCACAATGAGCGACTCTCAAATTGCTCGAGTACGTGAAGCAACGCTTAAGATTGCGCAGGGCATAGGTGTTCGTGGATTGCTCAATGTGCAATTCGCACTTGCTGCTGATGTGCTCTACGTCCTTGAGGCAAACCCGCGCGCGTCTAGAACAGTCCCATTCGTATCTAAAGCTCTTGGTATAACCTTGGCCAAGGCCGCCTCTTTGGTCATGGTTGGTAGAACCATCAAGGAGCTCGTCAGTGAAGGCCACCTTCCTGAAAAGGACGGAACGTACATTCCAGCCGGCGCTCCGATTGCAGTGAAAGAAGCGGTGTTGCCCTTCAAGCGCTTCGCAACTAAGGATGGGCGGTTTGTAGATTCCCTGCTGGGTCCTGAAATGCGTTCAACCGGTGAGGTGATGGGAATTGATGTTGATTTCCCAAAGGCGTTTGCAAAGAGCCAATCAGCTGCCGGCAGTGCGCTGCCAGTATCGGGAAGCATATTCATATCCGTTTCGGATCGTGACAAGCCGCAGGTAATTTTGCCTGTTCGCCGTCTTCAACAACTGGGCTACCAAGTCTTGGCCACCAGCGGAACAGCGGCGATTCTGGCGCGACACGGTATAGATGTCCAGGTAGTTCGAAAGCACACCGATGACAGCTCCGTGGCAGAGGGACCAACCATTGTTGAACTTATTTCAGCTGGAAGAGTCGACGTGGTCGTAAACACACCGTCGGGCTCGAGTGCTCGAAAAGACGGTTACGAAATCAGAGCGGCAACCACGGCGGCAGACAAGGCAATTTTTACTACCATTGCCCAGCTGAGTGCGGCAATTGGATCTTTTGAAGAGGTAATTGCCGGGCCTTTCGCAGTGAAGTCCTTGCAGGATCACGCGATCGATAGGGCGGTGGCACTTGCCAATTAGTTTTGGTACAAAACTCGCCGACTCATTTGCTAAGTATGGTCAACTCTGTGTGGGCATAGACCCGCACTCGGCACTGCTTAATCAGTGGGGTTTAGAAGACGATGTAAACGGCCTGGAAAAATTTGCCAACGCTGTGCTTGATTCGGCGGTATCAAGGGTTGGCATCATCAAGCCCCAAGTTTCTTTTTTTGAACGCCATGGCTCAAAGGGATTTGTGGTCCTTGAAAGGCTTGCCGCAAGAGCGGCCGAAACGGATCTGCTCGTAATAATGGATGCCAAACGCGGTGACATTGGAACAACGATGGACGCCTACTTTGATGCCTGGTTGGGAAAAAACGCTCCATTTATCTGCGATGCCCTGACCGTATCTCCGTACCTGGGTTTCGGCTCACTCAAGGACACCTTGAGTGGTTCGGCAGAAAGAGGAAAGGGTGTTTTCGTTCTAGCAGCTACTTCAAACCCAGAGGGGGCTAGCGTTCAACGCGCCACCATTGGAGGAACGACGCTGGCTAAGTCAATCTGGGAATCCCTGGCCGAGATTAACGCTGTCACGGCATCTGGAAATGCAAGGTTCGGTTCCTTTGGTGCGGTTCTTGGGGCGACTCTAAATCTTCAGTCCTTTGGTCTCGGCCAAGTCATGGCTGGTCAGCCCAATGCTGCGACGCCAATTCTCGCGCCGGGATTTGGCGCCCAGGGCGCAGAACTTTCTGCAAGCAAGCAGCTTTTTGGAGAGGCAGCATCACAAGTAATCCATTCGGTATCTAGAAGCGTTCTTCAGGCAGGTGAGTCTGGACTAGCTAAAGCTATCGATAGCGCTAAAGCCGAATTGGCGATTGGCCTAGGCTAATTTCATGTCGAATAAGTTGATCGTCATTGCCGGACCTACCGCGGTTGGCAAAGGTACCGTAGTCGACTACATCGTAAAGAATTTTCCGGGAATCCATCTATCGGTGTCGGCAACGACCAGAAAACCAAGACCCGGCGAAGTTTATGGCAAAAATTATTTCTTTCTCAGCCATGAGGAATTTGATGGCCTGATTGCCGATGGTGAGATGCTGGAATACGCAACGGTACACGGCCTGAATAAATATGGAACGCCTCGCAAACCTGTTTTGGAAGCCCTTGCCCGAGGCGAGCACGTAATTTTAGAAATCGATCTCCAGGGGGCAAGGCAAGTGCGAAAGACCATGCCGGAGGCGAAATTCATCTTTATAACCCCGCCTAGTTGGGACGAACTTGTGCGCAGGCTCACCGCAAGGGGCACCGAATCCGCTGAGGAACAAGAAAAACGGCTTGAGACTGCCCGAGAGGAGCTAGCTGCTCAGGGGGAGTTTGACCACGTAGTTATAAACGATGAGGTAGCCAGATGCGCCGCCGAAGTCGTAGACTTGATACAGAGTTAGCGGCCGGACCGCCAAAACACCCCAATTAACAAGAAGGTTGAACCATGTCTGAAA
Source organism: Rhodoluna lacicola (assembly GCF_000699505.1). Taxonomy (NCBI): domain Bacteria; kingdom Bacillati; phylum Actinomycetota; class Actinomycetes; order Micrococcales; family Microbacteriaceae; genus Rhodoluna; species Rhodoluna lacicola. The sequence continues at coordinate 756,018 of NZ_CP007490.1, forward strand.
AGCTTGAAGGAATTGTCTCTCCAGCGATTGACAACCTGCTAAACAAGGTTGACTCAAAGTACGAACTAGTGATCTTTGCTTCAAAGCGTGCTCGCCAGATTAACGACTACTACTCAGCCTTACACGAGGGCAGCCTGTTCAACAATGTTGGACCACTTGTAGACGCAACGGTTGATGAGAAGCCACTAACAATCGCGATGCACGAGATCGACCAGAACAAACTACAGAAGCACGCAACAGAGTAATTACAGCTCAAAACTTTTAGACAAAGTCCATGCACGTAATCGTTGGTATTACCGGTGGCATAGCTGCCTACAAGGCCACGGCCATTATTCGATTACTAACAGAGGCGGGCCACACCGTAAAGGTGATACCAACCCAAAACGCGTTGCGATTTATCGGAGCCACAACGCTGGAGGCACTGTCTCATAACACGGTTGACCCTGATTTGTACACCGATGTTGAATCCGTGAAGCATGTTGCTCTTGGTCAGGAAGCCGATTTAGTAATCGTTGCACCTGCCAGTGCATCGTTCTTAGCCAGATACAGCGCGGGAATCGCAGATGACCTACTCGGCAACACGTTGCTGGTTACTAAGGCTCCGTTAGTAGTTGCACCAGCAATGCACACAGAAATGTGGCTGCATCCGGCCACTCAAGCAAACGTTAAGTTGCTTACCGAACGTGGCGTGCACATTCTTGAACCGGCAGTGGGTCGTCTGACAGGGGAAGATAGCGGCATTGGACGCCTACCGGAACCTGAAGAAATTGTTTCGTTTGCGCTCTCTAAAATTGGCAGGCAAGACCTCGCCGGTAAAAGATTTTTGATCACAGCCGGAGGCACCAGAGAAGAAATTGATCCAGTTCGTTTCATCGGCAACAAGTCTTCTGGCAAACAGGGGATTGCCATTGCACTTGAAGCTGCGCAACGCGGAGCAACTGTGACACTGATTGCAGCCAACATCGCGGCTGTTCCAAGTGAAATTCAGAATGTCATTCCAGTGCAGGACACACAGCAGTTAAGTCAGAAGCTGAACGAGCAACTCGCCGAGCAAGATGTCTTGGTTATGGCGGCGGCAGTTGCCGACTTTAGGGTTGCGAATACAGCCTCAAACAAACTAAAACGTTCTGAGTTGGGCAATCACTTGCAGTTAGAACTAGTCGCCAATGAAGATATACTGGCCAACGCTGTTAAGCGGATTCAGGCCGAACACTTGCAGGTTGTCACCGTTGGCTTCGCAGCGGAGACCGCTGCCGACACGCACCAACTTGAGGAACTAGCTAAATCAAAACTTGCACATAAGGGTTGCGACTTGGTAGTTGCCAACAATGTCGCCAATGGTGCCGTTTTCGACGCCGACACTAACGACGTACTGATTCTCACACGAAGCGGTAGAACCGTGGCGGCTCAAGGGTCAAAGCGTTTAGTAGCTGCAGAACTGCTAGACGTAATAGCTGACCTGCAAGCCAAATGATTGCCAGAGTGGTGATTGATTCACCGCTTCCTCAACTAGACCGACTTTTTGACTATTTGATTCCTGAAGGTCTAGCCGCCCAGGTAATCGCAGGCGTACGTGTTCGAGTGCCATTTGGTAGGTCCAAAAACTTTTTAGATGGCTTCGTTGTTGAAGTTGTTGAGAGCAGTGATTTCACTGGTGACCTGAATCCAATTGCTGAATTAGTTTCTTCGGCTCCGGTGTTAGACAACTGGGTTTATCAATTAGTCAGGGCCGTAGCAGACCGCCAGGCCTCAACAGCTTCAGACGTACTTCGGCTGGCTATTCCAGATCGCTCGGTTGCGGTTGAGAAGAAGTGGTTGGAGTCCACCACGGTTGCTGAGTCAACAAAAGCGATTTCCGAGGGATCTAAACAAACTGCTCTTGTTGCACCAGTCACCGATGCTAATGGGCCAATTTGGGTACAACAGATTTTGAACACCTGCATACGGGCAGTTAGGTCTGGAACATCAGTGATTATTGCCGTGCCAGACTTTCGTGACCAAGTGGCCCTGCTTGAAGCACTCACCGATTCTGAAGTTGCAAGCGCGGTAATCAACTTCACAACCGACACTCAAAAGTCCAAACGATACGCTGCATTTCTTGCCTGCTTGAGTAACGATGTGAGCATCGTTGTTGGAAGCAGATCTGCAATCTACGCTCCGGTTCGAAATCTCGGCCAGATAATCGTCTGGGACGACGGCGACCCAAGTCATCAGGAGCCGATTAGCCCATACAGCCACACTCGTGAGGTTGCCTTGATGCGTCAACGCATTCAGGATTGCAATCTTTTATTCCTAGGTCACAGCAGATCAACAGAAGTGGCTCGTTTGGTTTCGCTGAAATTCCTTGAGGATATCAGCACGCCTTTCAAGCTACCCAAAATCGCCAACACCGATTCTGAACTGCGCGTTGACTCGATGGCGTGGCAAGCGATTCGTGCTGGATTGGCGAACGGACCGGTCTTGGTGCAAGTGGCGGCAAAGGGAACCGCAACATCGGTGTTTTGCTCTTCCTGCGATAAGCGCGCCGAATGCAGAAATTGCAACGGACCGCTTTGGATTGACGAACGCAACTACGTCAAGTGCCGCTGGTGCAATGCCGTAAACATGGATTTTCGGTGCCAAGAATGCGCCGGAACAAAATTAAAACCAGGTTCCGCAGGCTCGACTCGAACACTTGCTGAATTCGGGCGTGCCTTTCCTGGTGTGCAATTGATTGAAGCAACCGCCGAGAGCAAGGCTCAAACGCTGAAGTCAGGCAATTTCTTAGTGGTATCCACGCCAGGTGCAGAGCCAAGAGTGATTGGTGGTTACGCAGCGATCGTTATTTTGGATGCCAATCGCGCGTTGAACCGGGATACGCTGCGGTCTACCGAGGATGCAGTGCGTGCTTGGTCCAATGCCATTGCGCTTGGTAGCGGTGAGGCCAGAAGTGTTTTGGTTGGCGTATCTGGGGCGCTGGCTAAAAAGTTCTCACTTTGGTCACAGGCGGAGATTGCGCAACGAGAGCTCGCCACCCGAGCCGAACTTAGATTTCCGCCGGCAATCAGACTAGCCTCACTTGGTTCCTCAAAGGAACTTATTCAAGAAGTGCTAGGTGAACTTAGTGCCCTATCTGGAATTGAAGTCCTTGGTCCAGTGCCAATTTCGACAAGAGGTGTGACCTCTGAGTGGCGCGTTTTGATTAAGTACGAATACTCCGATGGCGCAAAGCTTGCCGAAACACTCAAAGCATTGTCACTTAAGCTTTCTGCCGGTCAGCAACGAGTAAGCGCTAAATCTGGCCGCGCCATGCGTCCAATCCGCATCAAGATGGATGATGTAGAAGTAATCTAGAGGCCTATGAGAGTAATTTTTGCTGGCACGCCACAAAATGCGGCCACCACGCTGATTGCTCTAACTAAATCCGGCGTCGACGTTGTTGGGGTGCTTACCCGAACTGATGCTCCTATTGGCCGCAAGAAAGTTTTGACTCCGTCGCCGGTAGCGGCAGCAGCCGCGGAATTGAACATTCCTGTGCTCAAAGCCAATCAGGTTGATGAAGCTACGCTCGAAGAGATCTTGGCTCTGAAGCCGGATCTTGGCGTCGTGGTGGCCTACGGTGCGTTCCTGAACGAAGGCACTTTGACGGCTTTGCCGAAGGGTTGGATTAATTTGCACTACAGCCTGTTGCCAGCGCTTCGCGGTGCCGCACCTGTGCAACACGCGCTACTTCAAGGCTTAACTTCCACTGGTGTAACTGCATTTCAACTTGATCGTGGAATGGATACCGGACCGATACTGCTTCAGGCACCAACCACGATTGAACCCAACGAGAGCGCGGGCAGATTACTTAGCCGGCTTACAGACATCGGAATCAGCGTTTTACTTGAAATCATTCCGGCTATCGCAGCTGGTGTTACTACGGCTAAACCTCAAGAGAACTCTGCTGCATCATTTGCACCAAAGATAGATCGCGTAGACGCTCAAATTTCTTGGACTAAAACCGCAGTGGATATTGAACAGTTGATTCGCGCGATGAATCCAGAGCCGATGGCCTGGACCACCCTGCAGGCCGAATCGTTCAGAGTGCTTGAGGCACGCGCGTGGCCGGCTATCGTTTTAGCTGATCCAGTCGCCAGGGTTCAACTTGTTGATGGCAAAGTGTTGGTAAAAGCTTCGTCAGGCAGCGTTGAGTTAATCACGGTGCAGCCGGCGGGAAAAAATGTTATGGCGGCAATTGATTGGTTCCGTGGAACTAAGGGGCATCTTGTCTTCGGCTCCTAAACCAATGCGAACCTCATCAAGAACCGTTGCTCTTGAGCTTCTTTTCGCGGTTGAGTTTGATGACGCTTATGCGAACCTGTTACTACCAAAGCTATTAACGGCTTCAAGACTTGATGAACGCGACTCGGCTCTTGCCCAGGAACTGAGTTTTGGCACACTACGCTGGCAGTTATTTTACGATCGCATTATCGAGGAGTGCGCTAAGCGTTATGCCGATGAGATTGATCTAAAGTCACTAATAGTTCTTCGTTTGGGAGCACACCAATTACTGGGCATGCGCACACCGGCTCACGCGGCTCTTGATGAAACCGTTGAGCTAGCAAAGCAATTTGTCAGCAGGGGAGCGGCCGGTTTTGTAAACGGTGTGCTTCGCCGGGTGAGCGAACGCAAGCGCGATGAATGGCTGGCAATCGTGCTTCAAGGTCTTGAGAATCCGGCAGAGAAACTAGCCGTTGAGTTTTCACATCCAATCTGGGTGGTCAAGGCAATGCAACAGTCGCTGGCACTTGATGGTCGCGAGTCAGAACTGCAAGATCTTCTGCTGGCTGACAACATCGCTCCCCTGGTAAGCCTCGTTGCTCTGCCCGGCCTTGCCAAGAAGTCGGATTTTGAAGACCTACCAATTGGTCCGGCTAGCCCTATCGGTGCACAGTTAGATTCTGGTGATCCAAACAATTTGGTGGCTTTCCGTGAAGGACGAATCAGGGTTCAAGATCAAGGTTCGCAATTGGCAGCGCTTGCTTTGGTCGAAGCAAAACCTATTGCAGAAAACGAAAGGTGGCTTGACCTGTGCGCTGGACCCGGCGGAAAGGCTGCCCTTCTAGCGGCAGAGGCCCAGGTAAATGGCGCACAATTTATTTGCAACGAGATTGCACCGCATCGCGCCAAACTTGTCAGCCAGGCAATTGCAGTCGTGAACAACAAAATTCAAGTCACAGTTGAGGACGGTCGAAACTATTCCGTTCAACACGGCAATCAGTTTGATCGAATTTTGCTTGATGCTCCCTGCACCGGTCTTGGGGCGCTTCGTCGCAGACCGGAGTCGCGCTGGCGTAAAACACAGGCAGATGTCGCTGAACTGAGTCAACTGCAAGAAGAGTTGCTTCTAAGCGCCTGGGATTGCCTATTACCAGGTGGGGTGCTGGCCTACGTCACTTGTTCGCCACATCTTGCTGAGACAAACGCCATTGTTGATTGGGCGAAGAAGAAACTTATTGGTCTAGAACTAATTGACGCTAACGCCGTATTAGCCGAAATCAATCCAAATCTGCACTTGAACCATAACCGCAAGACCGCTCAACTTTGGCCGCACATCCATCAAACTGACGCGATGTTTATTGCCCTGTTCACTAAGACCAGTGGCTAGGCTGATTGCATGAGCCGCGCAAGAATTAATCCAAGTATTCTTTCTGCAGACTTTGCCAATTTTGAGTCTGAATTCGCCACAATTGCCAACAGTGACCTTATCCATGTTGATGTGATGGACAACAATTTCGTTCCAAACCTGACCTTTGGCTTACCTATGGTTCAGCGCATGCAACAAATCACACCAAAACCGCTGGATATTCACCTGATGATTGCCAATGTTGACAAGTGGGCGGCGGGCTATGCCGAGACCGGTGCGTTTTCAGTCACTTTTCACGCTGAGGCATCAGACAACCCGGTGCAGCTAGCCCGCAAAATTAGGGCTATTGGTGCTCGAGCAGGAGTTGCCATTAAGCCAGGCACAAATGTTGAGGGTGTTCTTGATGATCTTTCGGAATTTGATCAATTGCTGGTCATGACGGTTGAGCCTGGTTTTGGTGGGCAGGCACTAATCGAAGACACACTTACCAAGGTCAGTGCTGCCCGCAGGCGAATCGATCAAGACAAGCTTGATGTCTGGTTGCAAGTAGACGGTGGTATAGACGAAACAAACATCCAACGAGTTGCCGAACTCGGCGCAGATACCTTCGTTGCCGGTAGCGCTGTATTCAAGTCGCAAGATCGCGCCAAGCAAATCCAAAACCTACGTGATTTGGCCGAAATCGGTATTTCACACCGTCATTAGCTTTGGTTGCCGCGCTACAAGCCGGTAACCTATTTAAATGAAGTCCTTCGAACAACTTTTTGCTGAAATAAGCGAAAAGGCCGCCAATCGCCCGGCCGGTTCTGAAACCGTGAAGTGGATTGATGCAGGCACCCACACCATCGGCAAGAAGATCGTCGAGGAAGCGGCCGAAGTCTGGATGGCCGCAGAACATGAAGGCAAGGAACGCACCGCCGAGGAAATTTCCCAGCTGATTTACCATTTGCAGGTGCTGATGGTCAATCAAGGTCTCACCCTAGAAGACCTAGAAAAAAACTTTTAGTCACTTCTTTCGAAAGATATAACTTTGCTTAGAGTCGCAGTACCAAATAAAGGAATCCTGTCTGATTCCGCAATCCTCATGCTCAAGGAAGCCGGTTACACAGTTCGTCGCGATCCAAAAGATCTGCACGTTGTAGATCAGGCGCACAACATTGAATTCTTTTACCTTCGCCCTCGAGACATTGCAACCTATGTGGGCTCCGGTTCGCTGGATGTTGGCTTCACCGGCCTTGACCTATTACTGGACAGCCGCTCAAAGGCGGTATCGGTTGCGGATCTAGGTTTTGGTGGTTCAACATTTAGATTCGCTGGCCCAGTAGGGAAGTTCAGCCAACTAAGTGACCTGTCTGGTAAGCGCGTAGCTACCGCTTATCCGCACCTAGTTGAGGATTTCCTGAAAAATCAAGACATCAAAGTTGAGTTGGTTCAGCTTGATGGGGCAGTGGAAGTTGCCGTGCAACTTGGCGTGGCCGACGCAGTGGCCGATGTTGTTTCAACAGGAAACACCCTTCGCCAGGCCGGTCTTGAAATTTTTGGTCCAGTTATTCTGCAAAGCTCGGCGCAGCTAATAGTTGCTCCTGGTAACCAGGATGAACACACGCAGCTTTTGCGTCGCATGCAGGGCGTTCTTGTTGCGCGCGAGTACGTGATTTTTGACTACGACTGTCCGACCGGCCTCGTCGACCAGGCTTCAGCAATCACACCTGGCATTGAGTCACCAACCATTTCACCATTGCGGGATGCCGACTGGGTAGCGGTTCGCGCCCTGGTAAAGACTTCTGAGATCAACGCCAAGATGGATAAGCTCTACGAACTCGGAGCCCGAGCAATTTTGGTGAGCGCAATTCACGCCGCGAGAATCTAGTGTCTCTTTCGGTAAGGGTAATTCCCTGCTTAGATGTTGCCGAGGGACGCGTCGTTAAGGGTGTCAACTTTCTCAACCTACGCGATGCAGGGGACCCAATCGAACTTGCTGCGAAGTACTACACCGATGGCGCCGACGAGCTCACCTTTTTGGATGTAAAAGCCACGGTAGACAATCGTTCGACCATGTATGACCTGGTCACTGCATGCGCCGAAAAGATTTTTATACCACTCACCGTAGGCGGTGGCATCCGCGAGGTGGATGACGTCGCCAAACTACTTGGTGCCGGGGCCGACAAGGTTAGTGTTGGTTCGGCGGGTATCGCCAACCCCCACTTGCTCAGTGAGATCGCTAATAGATTCGGAAACCAGGTGCTAGTTATCTCACTTGATCTAAAGCGCTCTGCAAACACAGATTCTGGTTTCGTTGTCACAAGCCACGGCGGGCGAGAGGAAACCCAGCTTGATGCAATCGACTGGATAAACCGGACCATCGAACTTGGAGCCGGAGAGTTGCTGATCAACAGCATCGACGCTGACGGCACCAGAGCAGGCTTTGACACCCAGATGATTCAGGCCGTTCGCCAAATTGCTCAAATTCCAATCATTGCCTCTGGTGGCGCAGGCAAGGCATCTGATTTTCCAGAAGCAGCAGCCGCTGGAGCAAATGCCATTCTTGCCGCATCTATCTTTCATGAAGGTTCCGTTTCTATCTCCGAGGCCAAGGCCCAACTAAAATTGGCTGGATACGAGACGAGATAGCCATGATTGCCAATCAAAATGAATTAGCCAAGCTGCGCTTCAACGAGGCTGGCTTAATCCCGGCCGTGGTGCAGAGCGCAGATAGCAAAAGGGTTCTGATGGTGGCTTGGATGAATAAGCAATCAATCGACCAAACTTTCGCAATAGGCGAGACGGTGTTTTTCTCACGGTCACGAAACGAACTTTGGCACAAGGGCGAAAGCTCGGGGAACACCCAACGAGTCCTGAAGGTAGAGGTTGATTGCGACAGCGATTGTCTGCTGATTCACGTTGAAGAAAATGGCCCAGCCTGCCACAACGGCACCGAGTCCTGTTTTGATTCAACAGTTCTTGGAGAAGCGGACGGTCTGAATGGCTAAAGTTCAGTTTTCAAAATCAGAGGTTCTAGAACTAGCCACTACACATCGCGTGATACCGCTGATCGAAACACTATTTTCGGGCATCGAAACACCCATGTCTATCTTTGAAAAATTGGCGGCTGACAAACCAGGCAGCTTCTTGCTTGAATCGGCGCAGCATGGTGTTTGGGCGAGGTACAGCTTCATAGGAGTTAATAACCGAGGCCTGCTCACTCAGGATGCGACTGGAAACGTACATTGGACCTCATCCACTCATCAATCTCCGCTAGCCGACGGCTCCACAAATCTTTCTAATTCCGGTCTTGACGCTGTAGCCCAGATACAGAAATCTTGGACCACTGTTTCAGTCGCCGATCTACCCCCTCTAACCAGCGGGTTGGTAGGAGTGATGGGCTGGGACTTGGTTCGTGAAATTGAAAACCTGCCAACGGCAAGAAGCAAAGATTTTGCTTCACCCACCCTTGCTCTGGCCATGTTTCGGGACCTGGTGATTGTGGATCACGAGACAAACTGCGTTTTGCTGGTCTCAAATGTTTTTGTGGCTGATGGTGAAGATGCGGCCCAACTCTACGAAGAAGCTGTGCAACACATCGACGCAATGCGTGCGGATCTTTTGAAGCCAATCAATTCGGTGATTGCTGACGTAGACTTCAACACCGATTTCCAGGCTCAGCACGCGGTATCAAAGGATCAATTCCTGGAAGCAATTGAGCAGGCTAAGGGATTCGTGAGAATTGGTGACGTCTTTCAAGTTGTGCTCTCGCAGCGATTTGATCTTGCCACCAACGCCAGTGCGCTTGATACCTACAGAGTCTTGCGTGCACTAAACCCAAGCCCCTACATGTACTTGCTGAATTTTGAGGACGAGCACGGTCCATACGCGGTTGTGGGTTCCTCACCCGAAGCGTTGGTGACTGTATCAGCCGGCACTGCAATCACGCACCCAATCGCAGGTTCAAGACCAAGAGGCAATAATCACGAAGCTGATCAACTTCTAGAGCAACAACTATTGGCCGACAATAAAGAGAAGTCGGAACACCTAATGCTGGTGGACCTTGCGCGCAATGACTTACTCAAAGTTTGTGATCCCGGTTCAGTAACGGTCACAGAATTCATGCAGGTGCATAAATTTAGCCACATCATGCATTTGGTATCCACGGTTGAAGGCAAAGTTGCCGAAAGTTGCACACCCATAGATGTTTTCAAAGCAACATTCCCAGCCGGCACGCTATCGGGTGCCCCAAAGCCGAGAGCTCTTGAGATCATTGACGAACTTGAATCGGCAAATCGCGGAATTTTTGGGGGAGTCGTGGGCTATTTCGACTTTGCTGGCAACGCTGACCTTGCGATTGCCATCCGAACAGCTTTTATTCGCGACGGTGTTGCACACGTGCAGGCCGGCGCGGGCATTGTGCTGGATTCAGTTCCGGAAGCTGAGTATCAAGAAACAATCGCCAAAGCCAGCGCTCCACTGCGCGCAATAGCGGCCGCCGATGCTTTGGTACGGAGAACAAACTAATAATGAGGCGCTCAATACCGCTTAGCAGAGGCCGTTCGCTTGGGCTGATTTCAATTTTTTTGATTAGCGGCTTTGTTGTAGCCGGACAAGACTGGTTCTTAGTATCAATGACTCCAAACGAGGCAGAGGTAAATCTGAAGAGCTTTGATGGATACACCGCCTACAGCTGGGTTTCTCCACTGCTTTTAGTGTGTTTAGCCGCGCTTGGTACTTCCGCCATCTCGGCTGGCGCCGCTAGGTTTATCAGTCTTTTGGTTGGTTCGATTAGCAGCTTTGCCCTGACAGCGTTGGCCGGCATGGGTGTTTTGAATCTAGATCTGTCTGGTGTGGCCGACGAAATAGCAACTGCCACCGGAATAGCTGCAACCCACGGCATTTCTGCATTAGACGTGACGATTGCGCCTATGGCAGCCGCCGCTATCGCATTTTTTGCAGTTCTTGGCATCGTCTTTTTGGCAGCATCGCTGTCCCAGCGCAATTGGGTTGCGAATTCAAGCACAGCGGTGAAGAAACCTGGAAAAAAAGCAGTAGATTCCATTTCTCTCTGGGATGAGCAGCGATAGTCTCAAGCGCCATTGGTAAGATTTAGATACACCCAGAAAGGCTAGAAATGTCAGAAAACCTCAATGATCCAGGACACGGCGATTCAGTTGCATCTTGGACCGCGGTCAGCATCATCATGGTTGCTTTCACCATCGGTACTTTTGCCTTCTGGTTTAACATCGCTCCAATCGTCTGGGCCTCTGCCGTTCTTGCTATCGCCGGAGTACCAGTGGGAATTCTTCTAAAGCGCGCTGGATATGGCGTGGGCGGCGAAAAGTCTAAGAAAAAGCACTAGTGCTTAGCGATCTTTACGCTGGATCGCTTGCGGACGCGGCTAGAAGATTAGAGAGCACCCCGCTAAAGCTTGTTGAGGCCCAAGCGCTGGCCAGACCGCCAGCATTAGATGCCATGATCGCACTGGCACCCAGTTCTCAAATTAAGGTCTTGGCTGAAGTTAAGCGTGCTTCTCCTTCAAAAGGTCAGATGGCCGCAATTCAAGATCCCGCCGCGCTAGCCAGAATCTACGCCGACAACGGCGCCAGCGCGATCAGCGTGCTCACAGAGGAGCAAAAGTTTAAGGGCTCTCTTCAAGACCTAGAGGCCGTTCGAGAATCCGTTCAAGTCCCACTACTTAGAAAAGATTTCATTGCCACGGAGCATCAGATTCTTGAAGCTAGGGCAGCGGGTGCCGACATTATCTTGCTCATCGTTGCAGGACTACCTGAAGCCGACATCGCTCGACTAATGAAATTTTCATCTGAACTTGGCATGACCCCATTCATCGAGACCCACAGTGAAGAAGAGCTGAAAATCGCACTTGGGCTTGGGGCAGCCCTGATTGGCGTCAATGCTCGTGACCTATCTACTTTTGAAACTAACAGAGACTTATTTGGCGAATTAGTTGACCTAATTCCAAGCGGAGTGATTAAAGTCGCCGAGTCTGCTGTTAGGAATGCTGATGACGTTGCGCACTACCGAAGGGCCGGAGCCGACGTGGTTCTAGTTGGTGAGGCCCTGGTCACTAATGATCCAGCTGCGATGCTGCGTTCATTTCTACAAGCCGGAAAGTATTAGGATTTAAACATGACAAAGCTGCGCGAACAAGTTGGGCCGTATTTCGGCGAGTTCGGCGGTCGTTTTGTCCCCGAATCTTTAATTGCTGCTCTTGATGAGCTTGACGCTACTTACCAAGCGGCAAAAGCGGATCCTACTTTTCAACTGGAACTGGCCGAGTTGCACCGCACTTACACCGGACGTCCCTCAATCATCACTGAGGCCAAAAGATTTGCTGAGCATGCTGGTGATGTAAGAATCTTCCTGAAGCGCGAGGATCTAAACCACACCGGTTCGCACAAAATCAACAACGTTCTTGGTCAAGCGTTGCTAACCAAGCGCATGGGTAAATCCCGAATCATCGCCGAGACCGGGGCTGGTCAGCACGGCGTAGCCAGCGCAACTGCAGCGGCCCTGTTTGGCCTTGAGTGCGTGGTTTACATGGGAGAGGTCGACACCGAACGTCAAGCGCTAAACGTTGCTCGAATGCAACTTCTTGGCGCAACTGTCGTTCCGGTAAAAACCGGAAGCCGCACCCTGAAGGACGCAATCAACGAGGCGCTTCGTGACTGGGTCGCAAATGTCGACGACACTCATTATCTTTTGGGAACCGTCGCCGGTCCGCACCCTTTCCCAACCATGGTGCGTGATTTTCACAGTGTGATTGGAATTGAAGCGCGCCAGCAAATGCTTGACGAGTACGGCTTTCTGCCTACCGCGCTTGCCGCCTGCGTGGGAGGCGGGTCAAACGCAATTGGCCTGTTCCACGCTTTTCTAGATGACGAAGAAGTAGAACTCTACGGTTTTGAAGCAGCCGGTGATGGCATGGGAACCCCTAGGCACGCGGCTACATTAAATTACGGACGGACCGGAGTGCTGCACGGAGCCAAAAGCTACATGCTTCAAGATGAAGACGGTCAAACCCTGGAAAGTCATTCAATCTCTGCGGGCTTAGATTACCCGGGCGTTGGACCGGAACACGCTTGGCTAAAGGATTTAGGAAGAGCAAAGTACTGGGGTATTTCTGACGCCGAGGCTATGGACGCCCTTCGCTTACTTAGCAGAACAGAGGGAATCATCCCGGCAATTGAGACAGCGCACGCCATGGCCGGCGCCCTAAAGTTGGGAAAAACTTTGCCAGCAGGATCATCTATTTTGATCAACCTATCGGGTCGCGGAGATAAAGACATGGAGACCGCAGCAAAATACTTTGGTCTGCTGGACGCTCAAGGAAAGAATTGATGTCAAGCAAGACCGCAGATGTCTTAAAAGCCAGAAAATCAAGTGGCAAGGGTTCGCTGATTGGGTATTTTCCCGTTGGATATCCGACTCTTGAAAAATCCGTTGAAGCTGCAATTGCAATGTGTAAAAACGGGGTAGATGTTCTTGAGCTTGGAGTTCCATATTCTGACCCGGTGATGGATGGTCTGGTCATCCAACAGGCAACAGAGCAGGCTCTCGAGAATGGCTTCAAACTAAAGCAAGTTTTCGATGCCGTTAAGCAAATCACTGCGGCAGTGGACACACCAGTTTTGGTCATGACCTACTGGAATCCAGTTATCAGCTACGGTGTTGAAAAATTTGCCCATGACCTAGCCGAGGCTGGTGGAGCGGGACTAATAACTCCCGATCTAATTCCAGACGAGGCTAAAGAATGGCTTGAAGCATCGGATAAGTACGAACTTGATCGAGTTTTTCTAACAGCACCAACTTCAACTCCGGAGAGAGTGAAAAACGCCTGCGACTTGAGCCGAGGTTTTGTTTACGCGGTTTCAACCATGGGTATCACCGGCACTCGTGAATCGGTAGACGATTTAGCCAAGCAGGTTGTCGAATCAGTTCGAAATGCATCTGCCACCCAAAATACTGCGGTTGGAATTGGTATTTCATCCGCCGGTCAAGTGCGTGAGGTAAACGACTACGCAGACGGAGCAATCGTTGGATCTGCATTCATCAGAGCCTACGCAGATGGTGGGGTTGATGCTCTGGCCACCAAAACCGCCGAACTTGCAAAAGCTTTGAACTTGGTTCGGGAGTCGTTGTGCAATTTTTAGCAAGCATTCCAAGTCCGCCGATCAGTTTCTTTATGGTCGGGCCATTCAAAATTCACTTTTACGCGCTTTGCATTCTCACGGGAATGATTCTGGCCATTTGGTTGGCCGACCGCCGACTGGTTAGCCGTGGCGCAACCTCAGGGCTTGCTCTAGACATTGCCCTTTGGACTATCCCGATTGCGGTAGTCGGAGCAAGAATCTTCCACGTGCTCACCCACAGCGGTGACTATTTCTATCCGGGCGCCGACCTAACCGCAGTATTAAGGATTTGGGAGGGTGGCATTGCCATTTATGGTGGCCTAATCGGGGGAGCCATCGGTGCTTGGATCGGCTCAAATCGCGCTGGCATCAAGTTTTGGTCATTTGCCGACGCAGTGGCCCCGGGCATTCTTCTAGCCCAGGCAATAGGTCGCTGGGGTAATTACTTCAATCAAGAACTTTTTGGCTTCGAAACAACCTTGCCGTGGGGTCTAGAAATTGACCCCGATAACCCGGCCTTCCCACCAGGTCTGCCGGCCGACACCCTTTTTCACCCCACTTTTCTCTACGAATCAATCTGGAGTCTCATCGGTGTGGCTATCTTGCTCAGCCTGGATAAGCGGCTCAATCTGCGCTGGGGAACCATGTTCGGCGCCTACCTGATCTATTACTCACTGGGTCGCTTGATCACCGAAAATCTTCGAATTGACCCAAGTGACATAATTTTGGGGCTGCGCACAAATGTTTGGTCAGCGATTTTGGGTGTGCTGGTCGGTGCTTTGATTATCTACTGGCAAAAACGCCAGCACCCGGGCCCAGAGGCCAGTGTTTACAAAGCAAATGCATTAGACTCAAGGTCTGAATAATCTTCAGCCCCGGCCAGTGGCGGTCGGTGTTTGGGCCGATGTTGTCCCTCCTACTTAATGATTGGAGTGTGGCATGTCCGAAATGTCGCCGTTCGAAAGATTTGGCACCGCCCCGGTAGCCCAGGGTCTGTACAACCCTGCTTTCGATAAAGACGCTTGTGGTTTGGCAATGGTTGCCACACTTCGTGGTACTCCTGGACATGACATTGTAAAAACCGCACTTACCGCACTTACGAACCTTGAGCACCGTGGAGCCGTTGGTTCCGACGCCGGAACCGGTGACGGCGCTGGTATTTTGACTCAAATCCCCGACGCTTTTCTGCGATCGGTAACAAACTTTGAACTTCCTGCAAAAGGCACCTACGCCGCTGGACTGGTGTTTATCGAAGTTGGTGAAGAACAAAAACTTGAAGCGGCCTTTGAAGAACTTGCCAAAGAAGAGCAACTAGCCGTACTTGGTTGGCGCGATGTACCAACCAACCCCGATGTCCTTGGTGACCTAGCACGCGCGGCCATGCCAACCATTCGCCAAGTATTTGTGAATGCTCCAGATGGTGCGACCGGAATGGACCTTGAGCGCCGCACATTCAGACTGCGCAAACGATCAGAACGCAAGCTTGGGGCGTATCACCCTTCGCTTTCCTCGCGCACCATCGTTTACAAGGGAATGGTCACGACTCTTCAGCTTGAGCCGTTCTACCCAGATCTAAGCAACGAGCTTTTTGACTCAACTCTTGCACTGGTTCACTCTCGTTTTTCTACCAACACCTTCCCATCCTGGCCGTTGGCACACCCATTCCGAATGATTGCCCACAATGGTGAGATCAACACCGTAAAGGGAAATCGCAACTGGATGCGCTCTCGTGAAGCACAGCTGGCCGCCGATGTACTCGGTGACATCAAGCAGCTGACCCCAATCATCACACCGGATGGTTCGGACTCAGCGTCCTTCGATGAAGTTGTTGAATTGCTTTACATGTCTGGCAGAAGCTTGCCGCACGCAATGATGATGATGATTCCTGAGGCTTGGGAAAAGCAAAGCGATATCGACGAAAATCGCAAGAATTTCTACGAATACCACTCGATGCTTATGGAGCCGTGGGATGGTCCAGCTGCTGTTATTTTCACCGATGGATCTTTGGTTGGCGCAACACTTGACCGCAACGGTCTTCGTCCGGGGCGATATTTGGTCACGGAAGATGGACTTGTCGTTCTGGCATCAGAAATTGGCGTTGCTGAAATTGACCCAGCAAAGATTGTTCGTAAAGGCAGGCTCCAGCCGGGGCGCATGTTCCTTGCAGATACCGTTAACGGTCGCTTGATTGACGACGATGAAATTAAGGCTGAGATTGCAGCCCTTGAACCATGGGGTGAGTGGCTTGAAGGCAACCGAATTAACCTCAAAGATCTTCCGGAGCGTGAGCACATTGCCCACACTGCCTCTTCAGTAAACCGCCGTCAGCGCACCTTTGGCTACACCGAGGAAGAGCTAAGAATTCTTCTTGCACCAATGGCTAAAAACGGGATCGAGCCACTTGGCGCAATGGGATCCGATACTCCAATCGCGGCTATCTCTGATCGTCCTCGTCTTCTATTTGACTACTTCGTGCAGCAATTCGCACAGGTAACTAACCCACCGCTTGATTCGATTCGTGAAGAGGTAGTTACTTCGCTGAGCACGGGAATTGGTCCGGAAAGAAACCTTCTGGCCGCAACGCCAGAGCACGCGCAGCAGGTAATCCTTAATTTCCCAGTCATCAGCAATGACGAACTTGCAAAAATTCAACACATCGATGAGCGTCCAGGAGTTGGCCAAGCGTTCACCGTTCGAGGAACCTATCGGGTTGAGGGCGGAGCCGAGGCACTTGCCGCACGCATTCGAGAAATGTTTGAAGAGATCGAATCGGCGATTGCAAATGGGTCAACCTACTTGATTCTTTCTGACCGTGATAGCAATCGAGACATGGCTCCGATTCCATCGCTGTTGCTAACTTCGGCCGTTCACCACGCGCTGATTCGTGCAGGACTCAGGACCAAGGTGGGTCTTGTTGTTGAAGCCGGTGACGTGCGTGAGGTTCACCACGTGGCCGCTTTGATTGGATACGGAGCTGCAGCGATAAACCCTTATCTTGCACTCGAATCCGTTGAGCAGATGGTCAAGTCTGGCCAGATTGTTGGAATCGACATCGAGCACGCGCAAAAAAACTTGATCAAGGCACTGGGTAAGGGTGTTCTGAAGATCATGTCGAAGATGGGGATCTCTACCGTCTCGTCATACTCAGGCGCTCAATGTTTTGAGGCGATTGGGCTGAGCCAAGAATTTGTTGACACCTACTTCACCGGAACCACCAGTCAGTTGGGTGGAATTGGCATCGATGTTATTGCTCACGAAATTGCCGACCGTCACTCAAGCGCTTACCCGGTAGATGAAGCGCTAAACCCACACGTTTCTTTAGAGACCGGAGGCGAGTACCAGTGGCGCCGCTCGGGACCAGCTCACTTGTTCAACCCTGAAACTATTTTTAAGCTTCAGCATTCAACCCGCAGCAAGAGCTATGAAATTTTCCGCGAGTACACCAAAACCGTAGATGATCAAGCTGAAAACTTGATGACTTTGCGTGGCTTATTCAAACTGCGTGAGGGTGTTCGACCCGCTGTACCTATCGATGAGGTTGAACCTGTTTCAGCTATTGTCAAGCGATTCTCTACCGGAGCCATGTCTTACGGTTCTATCTCTCCAGAAGCACATGAAACTCTTGCTATCGCAATGAATCGACTTGGCGCAAAATCTAACACGGGTGAAGGTGGCGAAGACGTTGAGCGTCTGCTAGACCCAGAGCGCAGATCGGCGATCAAACAGGTAGCGTCTGGTCGTTTTGGTGTGACCAGTATGTACCTTACCCACGCCGACGACATTCAAATCAAAATGGCACAGGGGGCAAAGCCAGGAGAAGGCGGTCAGCTTCCACCAAATAAGGTCTACCCGTGGATCGCAAAAATCCGTCACTCGACCCCCGGAGTTGGCTTAATTTCGCCACCTCCACACCACGACATCTACTCAATTGAAGACCTAAAACAATTGATCTTTGACGTGAAGCGTGCCAATCGACAAGCACGAGTTCACGTGAAATTGGTTTCCCAGGTTGGCATCGGAACGGTCGCAGCCGGAGTAGCTAAGGCTAAAGCAGATGTGATTTTGGTTTCTGGTCACGATGGTGGAACAGGAGCAAGCCCACTTAATTCTTTGAAGCACGCCGGAACCCCGTGGGAACTTGGCCTAGCTGAAGCACAGCAAACCTTGCTAATAAATGGACTGCGTGATCGCGTTTCAGTTCAGGTCGACGGTCAAATGAAGACCGGCCGAGATGTTGTCATAGCGGCATTACTTGGTGCCGAGGAGTTTGGTTTTGCCACCGCGCCGCTCGTTGTTGAGGGCTGTATCTTGATGCGCGTTTGCCATCTAGACACTTGCCCGGTTGGAGTTGCCACACAAAATCCAACCCTGCGTGCGCGTTTCACTGGTCAGGCAGACCACGTGGTTAACTTCTTTGAATTCTTGGCGCAAGAGGTTCGCGAGTATCTGGCTGCACTTGGTTTCAGGACCTTGGATGAGGCGATTGGACACAGTGAGCTGATCGACGTTAACCGCGCAATTCAGCACTGGAAAGCCGATGGGCTTGATTTGTCACCTATCTTGGCGACACCAAACATCGCGCCTGGGGCTTCGCGCAGAAGGACAACCTTCCAGGACCACGAGCTCGAGAAGCACTTCGACCACAAACTAATTCAGGCCGCCAAACCAGCTCTAGAAGACGCCCAGCCGGTGCAGATAGAGCTGCCGATCACAAACGTTGATCAGGCGGTTGGCACCATGCTTGGTAATGAACTTACCAAGCGGTACGCAGCTGATGGCCTGCCAGATGGAACCATCGACATAAAGTTGACCGGTTCAGCTGGACAGTCATTTGGCGCATTCGTACCAAAGGGCATAAAACTAAATCTTGAAGGTGACTCGAACGACTACGTTGGCAAGGGACTTTCCGGTGGAACGATAGTCATTCGACCAAATCGAGCCAGCGTGTTTCCAGCCGAAAAGAACATCATTGCTGGAAATGTAATCGGCTACGGTGCGACCAGCGGTTCAATGTTCCTTCGCGGAATTGTAGGCGAACGATTCCTGGTAAGAAACTCGGGTGTGACTGCCGTGGCTGAGGGTTGCGGTGACCACGCACTTGAGTACATGACCGGTGGAGTAGCTGTAATTCTTGGCCCAACCGGACGTAATCTTGGCGCTGGTATGTCTGGAGGAGTTGCCTACGTTTACAAACTCCGCGCAGACCACGTAAATCACGAGGCGCTTGCCGCAAGCGAACTGCACATGAATCCGCTGGGTGATGTGGATGCTGCGCAACTCAAGGAACTGCTTCAACGTCACGTTGATGAGACAGACTCTGCACTGGCCAAATCCCTTCTGCAAAACTTTGAGTCTGAGGTTAAGAACTTCACCTGCGTACTTCCGCGCGACTATGCAAGCGTGCTGAAGATTCGCGATAAGGCAAAGCAAGAAGGCGTCGACCCCGATAGCGATATTGTTTGGAAGCAGATCCTGGAGGTGACAAATGGCTGATCCACGTGGATTCCTAAAGACCACCCAGCGTGAAACTGCAAATCGCAGACCTGTTTCAGTTCGAATCATGGACTGGAAGGAAGTTTACGAAAAGCGTGACTCCGCGGTAGTCAAGACCCAGGCTGGTCGCTGCATGGATTGTGGTGTGCCGTTCTGCCACCACGGTTGCCCATTAGGCAACCTAATTCCGGAATGGAATGACCTTACCTGGCGTGGCGAAGGTCAAAACGCTATTGAGCGCCTGCACGCAACCAATAATTTTCCGGAGTTCACCGGCAGGCTTTGCCCCGCGCCATGCGAAAGTTCCTGTGTGCTGGGAATTAACCAGCCCGCTGTCACGATTAAGGAAATAGAAGTTTCAATAATCGACGAGGCATTCGACAAGGATTGGGTAAAGCCCCACGCACCTGAGCGACTCACAGGCAAGACAGTTGCGGTGGTTGGTTCTGGTCCGGCGGGTCTAGCCGCAGCTCAGCAGCTTACGCGGGCCGGGCACACCGTTGCAGTATTTGAGCGTGACGACAAAATTGGTGGTTTACTTCGATACGGTATTCCAGACTTCAAAATGGAAAAACACCACATCGATCGTCGTCTGGCGCAAATGGAAGCAGAGGGTACTCGCTTCCGCGCTGGAGTGAACATCGGTGTTGACATCACCTGGGAAGAACTTCGCTCACGCTACGATGCGGTGCTAATTGCAACTGGTGCGTCAAAGCCTCGTGACATAAACATTCCGGGCAGAGAGCTCGACGGCGTACACTTTGCGATGGAATATCTCGTTCCGGCAAACCGTGTTGTCGCAGGGGAGACAGTAACGAACCAAATTCTCGCGGACGGTAAGAACGTGATTATTTTGGGCGGTGGAGATACCGGAGCAGACTGCCTTGGCACCGCTACTCGACAGGGAGCGATTTCGGTCACCACGCTGGCAATTGGTAAGCAGCCACCAAGCGAAAGAACCGCTGATCAGCCTTGGCCTACTATGCCAAATCTTTTTGAGGTTGCATCGGCTCACGAAGAGTTTGGCGAGCGAAGCTACCTTGCATCAACAGTCGAATTTGTTGGGGAAAACGGTAAGGTCACCGGCGTTAAGGTTGCCGAGACGGAATTCGTCAACGGCAAGCGTCTGCCGAAGCCTGGCACCGAGAGAATCCTTCCGGCAGATTTAGTTCTACTAGCTCTTGGATTTACCGGCGTTGAGGGTGATGAAATAGCTGACCAGTCAAAGATTCAACTCGATGAGCGCGGAAATGTAAAGCGCGAATCCAACTGGGCAACGAATGCCGACGGCGTTTTTGTTGCCGGTGATGCCGGACGTGGGCAAAGCCTGATCGTGTGGGCAATCGCCGAGGGCCGCAGCGCGGCGGCCGCAATCGACGAATACCTTGAAGGCACAAGTGAACTACCAAGACCGGTGAAGACCACCGATCGCCCAATCTCTATCTAAAACAAACAGAGGAAATAAATGAGACGCGCAAAGATTGTTGCCACGCTTGGACCGGCAACCTCTAGCTACGAAAGCATCCGTGCAATTATCGAGGCAGGTGTTGACGTTGCTCGCATGAACCTCAGTCACGGCAGCTACGATGTTCACGAAGAGATCTATCGCACAGTTAGAAAAGCAGCTGCAGATGTAGATAAGCCAGTTGGAATATTCGTCGATCTTCAGGGGCCAAAAATTCGTCTTGCTCGCTTCGTCGAGGGTCCGCACATGCTGAACAAAGGCGACACCTTCAAGATCACAATCAACGAGGTTGAGGGCACTAAAGAAATTTGCGGCACGACCTTCAAGGGCCTATGCGGCGACGTCAAGGTGGGGGATTTACTACTAATTGACGATGGCAAGGTCACCCTTAGGGCAACAGAGGTGACTGACGACACGGTAACAACGATTGTTGAAGTACCTGGTTTTGTCTCAAACAATAAGGGCATCAACTTGCCAGGTGTGGCAGTAAATGTGCCTGCACTGTCAGAAAAGGACGAAGACGACCTGCGCTGGGGTATTCGCCTAGGTGTCGACATGATTGCACTTTCATTTGTTCGAAATGCATCTGACATTGTTCGAGTCCACGAGATTATGAACGAGGAAGGGAAGTTCCTCCCGGTCATCGCCAAGATCGAAAAGCCACAGGCTGTGGATGCGTTAGAAGAAATAATCGATGCGTTCGACGGAATTATGGTGGCTCGTGGTGATCTGGGTGTGGAACTTCCATTTGAGGATGTTCCCCTAGTGCAAAAGCGTGCGGTTGAGCTTGCTCGTCGCTGGGCGAAGCCGGTAATTGTTGCCACACAAATGCTTGAAACCATGATTGAAAACTCTCGCCCAACTCGCGCTGAGGCCTCGGATGTTGCGAATGCAATTCTTGATGGTGCCGATGCGGTAATGCTTTCTGGTGAAACATCGGTGGGTAAGTATCCGGTTGAAACCGTGCAGGCCATGGCCCGAATTATCGAGTCAACCGAGGACCACGGATTAGACCGAATTCCGCCACTGGGCACCCGTCCACACACGCACTCGGGTGCTGTATCACTTGCCGCTGTCGAAATAGCAGAGCTTCTTGGCTCTAAGTTCGTTTGCGTCTTCACCGAGTCGGGGGACTCGCTCAGACGAGTAGCCCGACTGCGCTCCGCTGTTCCTACACTTGCCTTTACCCCTAGCGAGACTGTACGAAACCGCTTGTCACTGGTTTGGGGCGCTCAGACCTACATGGTCGCTCCGGTCAAGCACACGGATCAAATGATGAACCAGGTTGATGAACTCGTGCTCGCCACGGGCAAGGGCAAAATCGGCGAGGAAGTCGTTGTTGTAGCCGGCACTCCACCTGGTGTTCCGGGATCTACCAACACTCTTAGAGTGCACAAACTTGGCTCCTCGATTCCACAGTAATTCGAGATCTGCACTAACTAAAGACGGACCCAACCGGGTCCGTCTTTTTTGTATTCAAATCAGCTAACTGCCATCAGGGTTTTTTAGTGCAATTGTCATTAAACAAAAAATGGTCCCTGGGGACCATTTTTCTTATTGTGCCGAAGGCGGGACTTGAACCCGCACTCCTTTCGGAAAAGCATTTTGAGTGCTCCGCGTCTGCCATTTCGCCACTTCGGCTAACTTGACCAATACTAGCCGATAGCCCCTTTGTTCCTAAAATTGGGAGTCATCTAATACAGTTGAGAGCATGGCAGATGTAGCGAAGAAGCGCACGGTGATTGTCGCCGAAGATGAATCATTGATCCGTATGGACATTGTAGAGACCCTTCGCGAGCACGGCTTTGATGTAATAGCCGAAGCCGGTGATGGTGAGCAAGCCGTGAAGTTGGTCACGGAACATAAGCCAGACCTACTGGTCATGGACATAAAAATGCCGAACATGGATGGGATCACCGCAGCTGAAAAGCTCGCCGACAGCAAGACGCCAATAGTTTTGCTCACCGCATTTAGTCAAAAAGAACTGGTTGATAGAGCCAATGAGGCTGGAGCCATGGCTTACGTCGTCAAGCCATTTACCCCTAACGATCTGTTACCGGCAATTGAAATTGCGCTCAGCCGCCATGCGCAACTAACTGCACTTGAAGCCGAGATATCGGACCTCAACGAACGCTTTGAGACTCGCAAACTCATCGATCGCGCCAAAGGCTTGCTAAATGAAAAGATGAATCTAAGTGAGCCAGAGGCTTTCCGCTGGATTCAAAAGGCCTCAATGGATCGACGCCTAACCATGCAAGAGGTTGCCGTCACAGTCATCGAACAATTGGGTGCTTCAAAACCAGAAGCAAAACCTGAAACAAAGACAGAGTAGTTAGCTTTTCTTCTCTTTGAGGAAGTTGGTTATTCTCACCGTCGATAAACGGCGTCCCGATTCGTCTGAAATCACAATCTCGTGAGTCGCCAAGGTTTTGCCTAGGTTCAAGGCGGTGCAGACTGCTGTCACAGTGCCGGAAGTTACAGATTTGCTGTGGCTGGCATTAACTTCAATCCCTACCGCAAATTTATCGGGGTGAGCCCAGACGTTGGCCGCAAAACTTCCCAGACTCTCGCCTAAAACAACGTGAGCGCCGCCGTGAAGCACACCCAAAGGTTGCGTGTTACCCTCAACCGGCATAGTGGCCACCGCACGTTCAGCGCTGAGCTCTAAAATTTGAATGCCCATCTTTTCGGCAAGCGGTCCGAGTCCGCGAAGTTGCATTAGTTGCTCTGCAGCTTGACTGAATTTTGGTGAAGACATTGAAGCTCCTAAAAACATGTTTGGAGGCGATTAGGCTTGCCTCATGAACGCTAATCCAAAGCCTACCCTTCTGCTGATTGATGGCCATTCACTAGCGTTTCGAGCTTTTTACGCTCTAAACCCAGACAACTTCAAAACTAAAGACGGTCAACACACGAATGCGGTCCACGGCTTTATTTCAATGCTTTTGAACATTCTTCAGGCAGAAAAGCCCACCCACCTAGCAGTGGCTTTTGATCTTTCCAGAGGTTCCTTCAGAACCCAAGAATATCCGGAATATAAAGGAACTCGCGGCGAGACGCCGCCGGAGTTCATCGGACAGACCGAGTTACTGCAAGAGGCACTGGCCGCCATGAACATCAAAACAATAACTCGCGAAAATTTTGAAGCAGATGACATTCTGGCTAGCCTGGCCGACCAAAGCGCCGATAAGGGATTCAGTGTTTTTGTGGTTTCAGGAGACCGCGACACTTTTCAATTAATTTCTGACAACACCACGATTCTTTATCCAATAAAGGGCGTGATGAATCTTGCCCGAATGGATGACGCCGCCGTACTTGAGAAGTACGGAATTCATGCACGTCAATATCCAGATCTAGCTGCATTGGTTGGCGAAACCTCGGACAACTTGCCCGGTATTCCAGGGGTTGGTCCAAAGACTGCGGCCAAGTGGCTACAGCAATTTGGTGACCTCAAGGCGGTCCTTGATGCGGCTGACTCGATTACCGGCAAGGTGGGCGAGAACCTTCGCGAACACAGGGAATTGGCCGTTAGAAATCGAAGGCTAAATCACCTTATTCGCGACCTTGAGTTTGAATTCGACCAAAGTGCCCTAGAACTAGGTGGCGTTGATGAGGATGCAGTACGACAAGTTTTCGCAAAGCTAGAGTTCAAAACGTTGACTGAACGCGTGCTTAGGCTTCGCGGCTCAAAGCCAAAAGACAACACCGACGGAGCTGTAAAAGCCTTTGAGGATGCATTCGAAACGTCAAAGACCGATGCAATTTTTGAAGAACTACAGATACCCAGTGCTGAAAAACTAACATCGGCGAAACTAACCGACTGGCTAAAGTCAGTCAGCGGCACAGTGGGGCTTTCATTTGAGATCTCTGAACAAAACATCACCGCCGTTGGCTTTGCGACTGAGTCAGTTCGAAAATACTGGGAACCCAACTCAAGTCAAGAGTTAAAAAAGATCATCGAACCGTGGTTGAAAGATCCCGCCTGTGTAAAGGCGATCCACGGCGCCAAGGACTTTTCAAAACTTCTTTTTGATTTAGAAATTGAATTTGCCGGTCTTGACTATGACACATTGCTTCTTGCCTACCTGCTGAACCCCGTTCGCAAGGATTTCTCACTAGATGAGCTTGCTCTGGAATATTTAGGCACGGTAGTCAAGCGTGGTGATCCAAATCAGCTGATAGCAGAAGAGGCAACCGACGTATCGCTTGATGCTTGGCTAACGATTTCGCTGGCACCAAAGCTCTATGAGCAGGTAAAAGATCAAGAACAACTTCATGTTTACGCTCAGGTGGAACTACCAACTAATCTTTCGCTCGCGCGGATGGAGCACTTTGGAATTTCCGTGGATGTCAAGAAACTAAACGAGCTCTTCGAGCGGCTGACCGGTGAGGTCGCAACAATCGCAAAGAGTGCCTACGAAATAATTGGTCACGAAATAAACCTGGCCTCACCAAAGCAATTGCAAACTGTACTTTTTGATGAACTCGGTATGACTGGAACCAAGCAGGTCAAGACCGGCTTTTCGACTAATGCGGCGGCTCTCACCGAACTTTACGAACAGACCGAACATCCATTTCTAGCGCGACTGCTAGAACATCGCGAGGTGACCAAGATTCGACAAATCGTGGAAACTATGTTGAAGGCAGTAGCTCAAGACGGCCGAATTCACACCAACTATGTCCAAACTGGCACTTCAACAGGCCGACTCTCTTCCGAGAACCCAAATCTTCAAAACATTCCAATCCGAAGCCAACGCGGTCGCGAAATTCGAGATGCCTTCGTAGCCGGTCAGGGCTTCGAAACTTTGTTGAGCGCTGACTACTCTCAAATCGAAATGCGCATCATGGCTCATTTGTCAGAAGATTCGGGCATCATTGAGGCGTTCAAGACGGGTGAGGACCTACACCGGTTCGTAGGTTCAAGACTCTTTGGTGTCAAACCCCAGGATGTGACTACGTCGATGCGTGGAACCGTAAAAGCCATGAGTTACGGACTGGTATACGGACTCAGTGAATACGGATTGGCAAAGCAGCTTCGTATTTCCAATGCCGAGGCTAAACAACTGATGGCAGATTACTTTGCGCGATTCGGAGGGGTAAAACGCTATTTGGCTTCGGTTGTCGATGAGGCCAAAACCAAGGGCTTCACCGTGACAACTTTTGGTCGCAGGAGACCTTTCGATGACCTGAATAGCAAAATTTTTCAAGTTCGCGAGAACGCCCGCAGAGCAGCACTAAATGCTCCAATTCAGGGAACGGCTGCTGACATCATGAAGCTGGCGATGAATGCCATCGACCAAAAGATGCAGGAATCTGGGCTGAAAAGCCGCATGCTGCTGCAGGTACACGACGAACTGGTCTTTGAGGTGGCAAAGGGGGAGTTGGACACACTAAAGGACCTGGTGACAAAGCAAATGGAGCAGGTCGTTGAGCTATCGGTGCCTCTGGAAGTGCAGATTGGCATAGGCAAAAGCTGGGATCAGGCCGCCCACTAGAGGCCGGAATCAGGTAGGCTTAGGGAGCGTGTTTTTCACGTAAATCCCTATCCATCGTTGCGATGGAATCCACGGAAAATCTGTGTTTTTTGTCGCGACCCGAGTAATGCCCGTTAAGAGTAAAAACCTATATGACCACCAAGACAACCAAGCAGATTGCTGTAAATGACATCGGCTCTGCAGAAGACTTCCTTGCAGCAGTAGAAGCAACCCTGAAGTTCTTCAACGACGGCGACCTAATTGCTGGAACCGTAGTAAAAATTGACCGCGACGAAGTTCTTCTAGACGTTGGTTACAAAACCGAAGGTGTAATCCCTTCTCGTGAACTTTCAATTCGTCACGACGCCGATCCATCAGAGATCGTTTCTGTAGGCGACACAGTAGAAGCCCTTGTTCTTCAGAAGGAAGACAAAGAAGGCCGACTAATCCTTTCAAAGAAGCGCGCTCAGTACGAGCGTGCCTGGGGCGATGTTGAAAAGGTTAAAGAAGCAGATGCCACCGTTACCGGTGTTGTAATCGAAGTTGTCAAGGGTGGTCTGATCGTAGACATTGGTCTTCGTGGATTCCTTCCTGCTTCATTGATTGAACTTCGTCGCGTGCGCGACCTTGGCCCATACCTAGGCCAGAAGGTTGAAGCCAAGATTCTTGAGCTAGACAAAAACCGCAACAACGTTGTGCTTTCACGTCGCGCTCTTCTTGAAGAGTCACAGTCTGCTTCACGCAGCACCTTCCTTGCAGATCTTGCAAAGGGTCAGATCCGCACCGGTGTTGTTTCATCAATCGTCAACTTTGGTGCGTTCATCGATCTTGGTGGCGTGGACGGTCTAGTTCACGTTTCAGAACTTTCATGGAAGCACATCGAGCACGCGTCAGAAGTTGTTGAGATTGGTCAGGAAGTTACCGTTGAGGTTCTTGAAGTTGATCAAGAGCGCGAGCGCGTTTCGCTGTCTCTAAAGGCAACTCAGGAAGACCCATGGCAGGTATTCGCACGTACTCACGCAATTGGTCAGTACGCGCCAGGTAAGGTCACCAAGCTGGTTCCATTCGGTGCATTCGTTCGCGTAGCAGACGGCATCGAAGGACTTGTTCACATCTCGGAACTTTCTTCAAAGCACATTGAGTTGGCTGAGCAGGTTGTATCGGTTAACCAGGACGTATTCGTCAAGGTGATCGATATCGATCTAGACCGTCGCCGCATTTCACTATCGCTAAAGCAGGCTAATGAAGAGGTTGACCCAGAGGGCACCGAATTCAACCCAGCGCTTTACGGTATGGCGGCAGACTACGACGAGACCGGTACCTACAAGTACCCAGAAGGCTTCGACCCTAAGACCAACGAATGGAAGGCAGGCTTCGAAGAAGCTCGCGCCAAGTGGGAAAAGGAATACGCCGAGGCTCACGCTCGTTGGGAAGAGCACAAGAAGCAGGTTAAGGCAGCCAACGAAGCTGCAGCCAAGCTTCCTGATGCTCCTGCAACTCCAGCAGAGGCACCAGCTGCTTCAAGCTCAAGCTACTCAAGCGAGTCGGCAGACGCGGGAACTCTTGCAGCTGACGAGTCACTTGCAGCACTTCGCGACAAGCTAAAGAGCGCAGAGTAATAATCAAGTTCAAAAGGAGGTCAGCCGAAAGGTTGGCCTCCTTTTTTGTTTAGGCTAAAGGTATGTATCTAGTTGGGCTTACTGGTGGAATTGCCTCAGGCAAGTCAACGGTTGCGTCTGCCTGGGTTGAGTTGGGTGGCATCGAGATTGACGCGGATCAGTTAGCTCGCGAGGTTGTGGAGCCGGGAACGCCCGGTCTTGCCGCCGTTAAAGCAGCGTTCGGTGACTCGGTAATTTCCAACGGAGCATTAGATCGCAGTGCTTTGGGTCAGCTTGTCTTTGCAAACACCGATAAGCGCAAGCAATTGGAAGCAATAGTGCACCCGCTAGTTAGAGAACTTGCTGCCAAGAAAATTGCCGAGCTACCAAACGACTCAATCGTGATTTACAACGTCCCGCTATTGGTCGAAGCAGCGGTCGACCTTGACTTCGACAAGGTGGTTACCGTTGAAGCTCCTTCAGAAAAGCAGATTGAGAGGTTGGTTTCAATCCGCAAAATGAATCGTGAGGAGGCCGAAAGGCGGGTAGCAGCCCAGGCCTCGCCGGCACAGCGCGCAAATGCAGCGGACGTAATATTGAACTCCAACCAAGACCTTCACCTGTTGTTGAAGGATGCCCGCAGACTCTGGCAACAGATTGAACATGAGGCAGCGCAGCGTGGAAGCAACTAGATCCTTTGCGCCTTTTAAGGTTGTCTCTGAATTTCAACCCTCGGGTGATCAACCAACCGCAATCGCAGATCTTGCACAAAGAATAAATGCGGGTGAGACTGATGTGGTTTTATTGGGTGCTACCGGTACCGGAAAATCAGCAACTACAGCATGGCTCATCGAGGCGGTGCAGCGGCCAACCCTGGTGTTGGCGCACAATAAGACCTTGGCCGCTCAGTTAGTTAACGAATTCAGAGAGCTTTTGCCGAATAACGCAGTTGAATACTTCGTGAGTTACTACGACTATTACCAACCAGAGGCTTACGTAGCACAAACCGATACCTTCATCGAGAAGGATTCATCTATCAACGAAGAGGTTGAGCGGCTGAGATACTCTGCCACCACTAGCCTTCTTAGCCGACGTGACGTGGTAGTAGTCAGCACCGTCTCGTGCATCTATGGTCTTGGCGCCCCAGAGGAATACCTGAATAGTCGAGTAGCGCTACAGGTGGGCCAGCACCTGGATCGCGATGACTTGATTCGACAATTGGTAGCAATGCAATACAGCCGAAATGATTACGAATTTATCCGTGGAAATTTCCGGGTCAAGGGCGACACCATCGAAATCATTCCAGTAAATGAGGAAATGGCGATTCGAATTGAATTCTTTGGTGACGAAATAGAGGCACTACACACCCTTTTTCCACTAACCGGTGAAATTGCTCAAACAATCAATGCTGTTTCGATTTTTCCAGCCTCGCTTTATATGGCTGGCCCAGAACGAATGGGCAAAGCCATTGAAGGCATTGAAGAGGAGCTAGTCTGGCGCGTCAAGGAACTGGAGCAGCAAGGAAAACTTTTAGAGGCTCAACGACTAAAGATGCGCACCACATTCGACCTGGAAATGATCAAAGAGATTGGTTTCTGCTCTGGAATCGAAAATTATTCACGTCACATTGATGGTCGAGAGCCAGGTTCTGCTCCAAGTTGCTTACTCGATTATTTTCCCGATGACTTTCTTACCGTTATTGATGAGTCACACGTAACCGTCCCACAAATCGGCGCCATGTACGAAGGAGACTCAAGCCGTAAGCGCACTTTGGTAGAGCACGGTTTTCGTCTTCCTTCTGCCCTTGATAACCGCCCCCTAAAGTGGGCTGAGTTCAAAGAACGAGTAGGGCAAACTGTTTATCTCTCGGCAACACCCGGCAAGTATGAAATGGGTCTTGGCGCTGGAATAGTTGAGCAAATTATTAGGCCTACCGGTCTGGTTGATCCTGAGATTGTAATCAAGCCAAGCGCTGGTCAAATTGACGACCTATTAGAAGAAATTAGAGTTAGGGCCGCGAAGGATGAACGCGTCCTGGTCACCACACTGACCAAGAAAATGGCTGAAGAACTAACCGAATTCCTCACTGAAGCAGGCGTGCGAGTGCGTTACCTGCATTCTGACGTTGACACTCTAAGACGGGTTGAGCTACTTCGCGAATTGCGAAGCGGGGTCTATGACGTGCTGGTTGGTATCAATCTGCTTCGTGAGGGGCTAGATCTACCAGAGGTCTCTTTGGTTTCCATTTTGGATGCCGACAAAGAAGGCTTTTTGAGATCCACCACCTCATTGATTCAGACCATTGGTCGCGCAGCTCGAAACATCAACGGCCAGGTCCACATGTACGCCGATAATCTCACTGACTCTATGAAGCGAGCGATCGATGAAACGACCAGACGCCGAGACAAGCAGATTGCCTACAACAAGGAGCGCGGAGTAGATCCGCAACCGTTGCGCAAAAAGATTGCCGACATCACCGATCAAATCCTTCGTGAAGAGGAAGATACTGCCGAACTGCTTGAGAAGGCGGCGAAGAACAAAAAACTTCGCGATGGAAAGTCCGTGATTCCAATGCGAGCCCGAAAAGGGATTGCTGGCATGGCTTACAACGAGATACTTGCCATCATCGTTGACCTGGACCAGCAAATGAAGGCTGCCGCAGAAGAGCTGAAATTCGAGCTGGCTGGGCGTCTGCGTGACGAAATCTCAGAACTAAAGCACGAACTGCGGCAAATGGAGAAGGCCGGCCACGCTTAGACTTTTAGGGTGCCTAAACCTCTAAACCACACCGATGACAAGCTAATTGTTAAGGGTGCTCGCGTCCACAATCTAAAAAATCTCAACCTTGAGATCCCTAGAAACTCAATGGTTGTCTTCACCGGACTCAGTGGTTCAGGTAAATCATCTCTTGCTTTTGACACAATTTTTGCTGAGGGTCAACGCCGATACGTTGAGTCGCTTTCGGCCTACGCTCGTCAATTTTTAGGTCAGGTTGATCGACCGGATGTTGATTTCATTGAGGGTCTCAGCCCAGCGGTTTCAATTGATCAGAAATCGACCAATCGCAATCCTCGTTCTACCGTGGGAACGATTACGGAAATACACGACTACCTGCGTCTGCTTTGGGCTCGAATTGGAGTTCCTTACTGTGCCGAATGTGGTGAAAAAATTGTCAAACAAACTCCGCAGCAGATAGTTGATCAAATTCTTGAGTTCCCAGAGGGAACCAAATTCTTGATTCTTGCCCAGGTGGTCGACCAAAAAAAGGGCGCCTTTGAAGAATTATTCCGTGATCTGAACTCCCAGGGTTTCGCTCGAGCGGTAGTCGATGGTGAATTGATTCAGCTGGCCGAGGCAAAACCATTGAAGAAAACCTTCAAGCACGACATTTCCGTCGTGGTAGATCGACTGGTCAGCAAGCCAGACATCATTGGGCGACTAACCGACTCAGTTGAAACAGCGCTGAAGCTGGCTGGCGGCCGTATTGTGATTGACCTCGTGGATGCTAAGGAGGGGCCGGGTAAGACACGTGTGTTCAGCGAAAAAATGTCATGCCCAAATGAGCACCCATTGAGCCTTACCGAAATTGAACCTCGCACATTTTCTTTCAATGCCCCTTTTGGCGCCTGCCCAACCTGCTCCGGCTTGGGGGTTAAGCAAGCAGTTGACGCTGATTTGGTTATCGGTGATCCTGACGAAAGCATCAACGGTGGTGTAATTTTGCCCTGGTCAACCCAAGGCAAGGGATTGTTCCACTATTTTTCTCGCATGCTTGAGGGGCTTGCCACCGATCTAAAGTTTTCACTGGATAAACCGTGGAACAAGCTCTCACCAGAGGTTCAAGAGGCTGTCCTTTACGGAAATAATTTTGACATTCAGGTGAAATGGAAAAACCGCTACGGGCGCGAAATGAAATACACCACTGGTTTCGAAGGTGTGCTGAACTACATCGAGCGTAAGTACCTAGAGTCAGAAAATGATTACGCAAGAGCCAAATGGTCTGACTTTCTGCGCGAGATTCCTTGCCCGGCTTGCAACGGCCAGCGACTTAAACCCGAGGTACTCGCTGTTAAAGTCGCTGATAAATCTATTGCAGAAGTGGCGGCCATGAGCCTCGGCGAAACCGTTAAATTCTTCAAAGACATCACCCTAGACAAACGAGATGTCAAGATCGCTGCACAGGTGTTGCGCGAAATCAGGGGTCGTCTTGAGTTTCTAATGGCGGTTGGGCTTGATTATCTAAGCCTTGAAAGATCTGCTGGCAGCCTTTCTGGTGGTGAGGCGCAACGAATTCGACTTGCCACTCAAATTGGTAGCGGACTTACCGGGGTACTTTACGTGCTGGATGAACCAAGCATTGGCCTGCACCAACGCGACAATCGAAAGCTGATTGAAACCCTGATTAAGCTTCGCGACTTGGGAAACACTCTGATAGTTGTTGAACACGATGAAGACACGATCAAGGCGTCGGACTGGGTAGTTGACATCGGACCGGGTGCTGGCGTACACGGTGGTGAAGTGGTTCATAGCGGAACTTACAAAGAGCTTCTGAAGAATCAGAAGTCAATCACCGGGGCTTTCATGTCTGGAAGAGAGAAAATTGCGACCCCAACCAAGCGTCGCAAGATAGACCCAACTAGGAAGATAAAGGTTGTCGGTGCTAGAGAGAACAACCTAAAAACCGTTGACGTTGAATTTCCTCTGGGAACATTCACTGCTGTCACCGGAGTCAGCGGTTCTGGCAAGTCTTCACTAGTCAACGATGTGCTCTACGAAGTGTTGGCCAATAAGTTGAATGGCGCCAAAGGTGTGGCCGGTAAGCACACCCGCATTGAAGGCTTGGATTTACTAGACAAAGTCGTGCACGTGGATCAAAATCCAATTGGCCGCACACCACGCTCCAACCCAGCAACCTACACGGGTGTTTTTGATCACATCCGAAAGCTGTTTGCCGAGACACAAGAATCCAAGGCCCGGGGATACCAACAGGGGAGATTCTCGTTCAATGTAAAAGGGGGTCGCTGCGAGGCTTGCTCGGGCGATGGAACTCTAAAGATTGAAATGAACTTTCTGCCAGACGTTTACGTGGCTTGCGAAGTTTGCCATGGAGAGCGCTACAACCGCGAGACTCTGCAGGTCAAATACAAGGGCAAAAACATTGCCGAAGTACTTGAAATGCCGATTGCTGAAGCCGCGGAATTTTTTACAGCAATCACTTCAATTGCACGCTACCTTGAGACCTTGGTAGAAGTAGGCCTTGGTTATGTTCGGCTTGGTCAAAGCGCAACAACCTTGTCTGGTGGTGAGGCTCAGCGTGTGAAGTTAGCAACGGAGCTTCAGCGCCGCTCGAATGGCCGAACCATTTACGTTCTTGACGAACCAACCACCGGCCTGCATTTTGAAGATGTTCGCAAACTTCTGCTTGTCCTAAACAGCCTTGTTGAAAAAGGTAATACTGTTCTGGTGATTGAACACAACCTTGATGTAATCAAGTGTGCCGACTGGATCGTAGACATGGGCCCTGAGGGTGGTTCACGTGGAGGCGAGGTTGTCGCGATTGGAACTCCTGAGCAGGTGGCTAAGAACTCAAAGAGCTTCACCGGCGGGTTCCTAAAGGAAATTCTGGGCTAATGGCCAACGAACTCCCTTTTCGCCCAAAAACGGGGGAGATTCCAACCCAACCCGGGGTCTATCGCTGGCTCGATGCCAACGGACGCGTTCTGTACGTTGGTAAAGCAAAGAACCTGCGCGCAAGGCTAAGCAACTATTTTGGACCACTAGATTCTTTGCACGAGCGAACCAGACGAATGGTCACCTCGGCTGCTGACGTGCAGTGGACGATTGTCAACACCGAATACGAGGCGCTGCAGCTTGAGTTCACCTGGATTAAAGAATT
Organism: Rhodoluna lacicola; assembly: GCF_000699505.1. Lineage (NCBI taxonomy): Bacteria > Bacillati > Actinomycetota > Actinomycetes > Micrococcales > Microbacteriaceae > Rhodoluna > Rhodoluna lacicola. Next base: position 789,690 of record NZ_CP007490.1, read on the forward strand.
TGATCCGCCGTTTAATGTGCGCTTCAAAGACGACAAGTCGTACCCCTACCTAGCCGTTTCGATTGCCGAAGCGGTTCCAAGGGCATTCATAACCCGAAATCGTGAGCTTAAGGGAGTCAAGTATTTTGGGCCCTACACTCAAGCCTGGGCGGTCCGAGAAACCCTTGACACCCTGCTAAAGGTTTATCCGGTTCGCTCCTGTACCAAGGGTGTTTATCAACGTGCGCAATCAAGTAAGCGTGCTTGTTTGCTCGGTGACATCGGTAAGTGTGCCGCTCCGTGCGTTCAGCGAGTCACGCCAGCCGAGCATAAGCAAATAGCCAAGCAATTTATTGACTTCATGGCCGGCGGAGATTTAAAACACGTTGAATTATTGCGCGCAAAAATGCAAGAGGCATCACAAGACCAGCAATATGAGCTTGCCGCTCAATATCGCGATGACGTTGAAGCACTCGAGACCGTACTAGAGAAAAGTGCCGTAGTCTTCAGCGATCAAACCGATGCCGACCTATTTGGTATTGCCGACGATGAACTGGCGGCCGCTGTTTCTATGTTCGTGGTACGCGGCGGCAGAATTCGTGGTGTTCGGGGTTGGGTAATTGACAAAGAATTAGAACGCGACCCAGCTGAACTTGTTGAGTATGTTTTGCAAAACGTTTACGCACCAATTGACGGAGCAGAGCCGCAAGAGGTACCGCGTGAAGTAATAGTTCCGGTAGATCCGGCTGACAAAACCGAAGTAGCAAAGTGGCTCTCCGAGATCAGAGGCAGCAAGGTTGATCTGCACATCGCCCAGCGCGGTGACAAAGCCGCGCTGGCTGGGACTGCACTGACAAATGCCAAGCATGCTCTGATGCTCTACAAGACAAGACGAAGTGCGGACTTCACCGCCAGGGCGGATGCACTTGCTGGTATTCAGCGCGTGCTTGGTCTTGATTCGGCACCACTTCGAATTGAATGCTTTGACGTTTCACACCTGAGCGGCACAAATGTAGTTGCTTCCATGGTGGTCTTCGAAGATGGCTTGCCAAAGAAAGACCACTATCGTCGATTCTCAATTGATCAAACGCAAGATGATACTGATTCCATTTACCAGGTGCTCAGCCGCAGATTAAAGTATTTGCGCGAACCCATGGAGAACGAAAACGATTCGGCAACCAGCAATCGGTTTGCATATCGACCTTCGTTGCTGATCGTAGACGGTGGTCTGCCACAGGTAAATGCCGCTCAACGCGCGGTGAATGAGAGCGGCGTTGCCGATCTGACGGTAATTGGATTAGCCAAGCGATTAGAAGAGGTATGGCGACCAGGCAGCGATTTTCCGGTAATTTTTCCAAGAGCTACCGATGAACTTTTTCTGCTGCAGAGAATTCGCGATGAGGCGCACCGATTTGCTATTACCTATCAGCGTCAAAAGCGATCCTCAAGCATTGCTAGCGCGCTAAGCGAAATTTCTGGACTAGGCGAGAAGCGCGTATCTGCGCTGCTCAAACACTTTGGTTCAGCCAAAAGACTCAAACTCGCATCTGCGGCAGAAATTTCCGAGGTTGCCGGAATCGGCCCAGTTCTAGCCGAACAGATTGTTCAGGCACTGGATTCCTAAAACCGTCTCTTCGGCGTGTCGCGAGGGGCTAGACTTCTGGTAATCCGCGTCACAGCGGGCAACACGCCGATACGGTTGGGGACCCTATGAGCACAGAACAAAACCTAGACAGGAAGCACGAGTTGCTTATTGTCACGGGTATGTCTGGTGCCGGAAGGTCAACCGTGGGCAATGCACTTGAGGATTTGGGCTGGTATGTGGTGGACAATCTGCCGCCACAAATGCTTGAACCGATCGCGGACCTTTTTAGTTTGGCAAAGACTCCTCTGCCGCGACTGGCCGTCGTTATCGACGTGCGAGGTGGTGAGTTTTTCGGAGAGCTGAATGATCACCTGAACTCACTTAGATCAAGAAACATCAACCTCAGGGTTCTTTTTCTCGAAGCCACTGATAACGCACTCGTAAAGCGATTTGAATCAGTTCGCAGACCGCATCCACTTCAGGGCAATGGAACGATATTGGATGGAATTGCTGCCGAGAGATCCAGGCTTTTGAATTTGCGCGAATCTGCTGATGTCATTATCGATACAAGCGATCTAAACGTTCACCAGTTATCAAACAAAATTGCCGATGGTTTTTCTCTTGACCAGACTCGAAAACTTCAAATTACGGTAATGTCTTTTGGCTTTAAGCACGGGCTGCCTAGTGATGCCGACATGGTGGCCGACATGCGTTTTCTGCCGAATCCTTTTTGGCAAGAATCGCTCAGACCTTTCACCGGGGAAGATCAGCCGGTTAGTGATTTTGTATTGAGCCAAACCGGGGCACAGGAGTTTGTAAGTAACTACCTTGCGGCACTCAAACCGGTTCTAAATGGATATCTAAATGAAAACAAACGCTACGCAACCATCGCTATTGGTTGCACAGGGGGAAAGCATCGATCAGTCGCGGTATCGCGGTTAATCGCAGCGGAACTAGCCAAGTTGGACGATGTGGCAATCAGTATCAAGCACCGCGACTTGGGCAAGGAATAGAGGAATAAATGGCACTCACGGCAGATCTCAAGGATGAGTTAGCGCGCATCGATGTAAGTAAGAACGCGGTTCGCGTCGCGGAACTTTCGACAATCCTGCGCTTTTCGGGCGGCCTGCACCTAATCTCGGGAAAGGTTGCTGTTGAGGTCGAGCTTGATACCGCACAGCTTGCCCGCAGGGTTAGAAAAGATTTGGCAGAGCTATTTGGCATTGACAGCGAGCTGGCCGTGATTTCTGCAAGTGGAATAAGAAAAAGTAGTCGCTACCAAGTAAGAGTGATCAAGCAAGGCGATGTACTTGCCAGACAAACGGGTTTGCTTGACTCACGCGGTCGACCGGTGCGTGGACTGCCGGCGAACTTAGTGTCGGGCTCTATCCCTGAGGCGCAGGCTGTTTGGCGCGGTGCATTTCTAGCGCACGGCTCACTGACCGACCCGGGTCGTTCAGCGGCATTAGAAATAACCGCACCCGGCAATGAAGCGGCGATGGCCTTGGTTGGTGTCGCCCGCAGACTTGGCGTTACCGCGAAGGCTAGGGAAGTGCGCGGGGTATATCGAGTTGTGGTACGCGAGGGCGAAGCCATTGCAACCATGTTGACCCAAATGGGTGCCCACACCCAAGTGCTGCGCTGGGAGGAAATGCGTCTTCGTCGTGAGGTGCGTGCGACTGCCAACCGTCTGGCGAACTTTGACGACGCCAATCTGCGCCGTTCTGCGCAGGCGGCCGTGGCTGCCGGGGCCCGAGTTGAACGCGCCCTTGAGATCCTGGGCCCAGAGATTCCGGAGCACTTGCTTTATGCCGGTCAATTGCGACTCAAACACAAGCAGGCCAGTCTCGACGAACTGGGGCACCTGGCCGAACCAGCCATGACCAAGGACGCAATTGCGGGTCGAATCCGTCGCCTACTGGCTATGGCTGATAAACGAGCAGAGGAGCTGGGCATTCCAGCAACCGACGCCTTCCTGCCCGAAGATTTGGACGAGTAACCCGCAAATTCGGCAATAAATCCTTGTTTTTCAGAGTTAGTCTTTACACACCCCAAAAAGGAGCAAATCATGAGCAAATACACACTTCCTGAGCTTTCATACGACTATGCCGCCCTAGAGCCAAGCATCTCGGCCCGAATCATGGAGCTGCACCACTCAAAGCACCACGCCGCATACGTAGCTGGCGCGAATGCCACTCTGGACTTGCTTGAAGAAGCGCGTGCCAAGAATGACTTCACCTGGGTAAACAAGCTTCAGAAGGACCTTGCCTTCCACCTGGGTGGACACGTAAACCACTCAATTTTCTGGAATAACCTTGCTCCGGCTAACAGCGACCGCCCACAGGGAGAGCTGGCATCGGCAATCAACGAGTACTTTGGCACATTTGAGGCCTTCCAGGCCCACTTCAACGCCGCGGCGATGGGCATCCAGGGCTCTGGCTGGGCATTTTTGGCCTGGGACACCCTGGGAAAGCGCCTGATCATCGAGCAGCTATACGACCAGCAGGGCAATGTGGTTCCTGCCAGCATCCCATTGCTAATGCTGGATATGTGGGAGCACGCCTTCTACCTGGATTACCAGAACGTGAAGGGTGACTACGTCAAGGCCTTCTGGAACATCATTAACTGGGCCGACGTGCAGGCCCGTTTTGAGGCTGCTCAAAGCAAAACAGGTGGGCTACTGCTAGTCTGATACAGGTTTTTCCACCCAACGACGCGTGGCAAATAGCACTAAAAACACCCCAAAAAATGCGTCGATTTGTGGCGCCCTACCTCGTTGGAGAATTAAGTGGCAACTCGTGTTGGAATTAACGGCTTTGGCCGTATCGGTCGTAACTACCTTCGTGCGGCACTTGCAAAAGGCACCGAACTAGAGATTGTTGCAGTAAACGACCTAAGTGACCCAAAGTCACTTGCTCACCTGCTTAAGTACGACTCAGTAACTGGTCGTCTACCTCAGGAAGTGTCAGTTGATGGTCAGAACATCATCGTTGACGGACAGGTAATTAAGGTTCTTGCAGAGCGCGATCCAGCAAACCTAGGCTGGGGTGACCTAGGCGTTGACATCGTTATCGAGTCAACCGGTCGCTTCACAGATGCAGAGGCAGCAAGCGCACACATTAAGGCTGGCGCAAAGAAGGTTCTAATCTCAGCACCTGCAACCGGCGACGCAGAGACATTTGTTATCGGTGTGAACGAGCACCTATACGACAACGAAAAGCACCACATCATCTCGAACGCATCTTGCACCACAAACTGCTTGGCTCCGTTCGCCAAGGTTTTCAACGACAAGTTCGGAATCGAAAACGGGCTTATGACCACGGTTCACGCTTACACCGCTGACCAGAACCTGCAGGATGGCCCACACGGTGACCTTCGTCGTGCACGTGCAGCCGCCATCAACATCGTTCCTTCATCAACTGGTGCAGCAAAGGCAATTGGCCTAGTTCTTCCAGAGCTAAAGGGAAAGCTAGATGGCTACGCACTTCGCGTACCAGTACCAACCGGTTCAATCACAGACCTAACTTTGGTTTCAAAGACCGATGTAACCGTTGAGGAAATCAAGGCAGCTTACAAAGCAGCTTCTGAATCTGGACCAATGGTCGGCATCCTGAAGTACACCGAGGACGAAATCGTCTCAAGCGACATCGTGACCGACCCGCACTCATCAATCGTTGATGCAGGTTTGATCAAGGTAATCGGTCGCACAGTAAAGATCAGCTCTTGGTACGACAACGAGTGGGGTTACTCAAACCGTCTAGTTGAGCTAACCGAGCTTGTAGCAAGCAAGCTTAAGTAATCCACTTTCTAACCGTTAGATAAAAATGCGTAAACTCTCCGACCTGCCGAGTCTTGACGGAAAGCGGGTAGTAATCCGCTGCGACCTCAACGTTCCACTAGATGGAACTCGCATCACCGATGATGGCCGCATCGTTGCATCCGTTCCAACCATCAAGTACCTGGTAGATCAGGGCGCCAAGGTTGTAGTAATTTCACACCTTGGCCGCCCGGAGGGTGCGCCTGACTCAAAGTATTCGCTCGAGCCAGTTGCAATTCGCCTTGGTGAACTTCTTGGCCAGCCGGTCTTCTTTGCCGCCGATACCGTCGGCAGCGAAGCCAAAGGCGCGGTTCGTGCCCTGGACAACGGCGGGGTAGCGGTACTTGAGAACCTACGCTTCAATCCTGGTGAGACCAGCAAGGATGCGGCGGAGCGCGAGGCATTTGCCGCCAAGCTTGCCGAGTTTGGTGACTTCTTCATCAGCGATGGCTTTGGTGTTGTGCACCGTAAGCAGGCATCGGTTTATGAATTGGCACAAGCTTTGCCGTCTGCTTGCGGTTTGTTGATTGAGAAGGAACTTGAAGTTCTTACTCGCTTGACCAGCACACCCGATCGTCCATACGCGGTGGTGCTCGGCGGTTCAAAGGTTTCCGACAAACTTGGCGTGATTAATCACCTGTTACCTACCGTGAATAAACTTTTGGTTGGCGGCGGAATGGTATTCACCTTCCTAGCCGCCCTTGGCCACAAAGTTGGCGCCTCGCTTCTTGAGGTCGACCAGATCGACACCTGCAAGGAATATTTAAAGCGCGCAGCCGAACTGGGCGTTGAGGTTATATTGCCAACTGACATCGTGGTGGCATCAAAATTCGGCGCAGATGCAGAAGTTTCGGTAACCGCCGCTGATTCGATTGAGTCATCGCCATTTGGTGCAACCGGTCTTGGTTTGGACATCGGTCCTGAATCGGCCGCACGCTTCGCGGCGGAGATTGCCTCGGCCAAGACAGTTTTCTGGAATGGCCCAATGGGCGTATTCGAAATTGAAAAGTTTTCAAACGGAACTCGTGCGGTAGCTAAGGCGTTGACCGAGGTCGAGGGACTTAGCGTCGTGGGTGGCGGCGATTCAGCCGCGGCAGTCCGCATTCTGGGCTTCCAAGACAACCAGTTCGGCCACATCTCAACCGGTGGTGGCGCAAGCCTTGAATTCCTAGAAGGCAAGACATTACCTGGCCTTGAAATTCTGGCCTAGAAATTCTGAACTAATTCTTAGCAATTCAAACTAGAGGACAACAAGATGGCACGCATCCCACTAATCGCCGGTAACTGGAAGATGAACCTAGATCACCAGCAGGCAATCGCACTGGTGCAGAAGCTTTCTTGGACTCTCCGAGACGCGGCTCACGACTACAAGTCCTGTGAAGTTGTGGTGTTCCCACCTTTCACCGATATTCGCAGCGTGCAAACCTTGATGGATGCCGACAAGCTGGAACTTGGCCTTGGCGCCCAGGACCTTTCAAAGTTTGATTCTGGGGCGTACACCGGCGAAGTATCGGGTGCGTTTCTAAAGAAGCTTGAGGTCAAGTACGTTCTTATTGGCCACAGCGAACGTCGCCAGTACCACAACGAGGGTGACGAAACTGTCCAGGCCAAGACAGCAGCCGCATTCCGCCATGGAATCGTGCCAGTCATCTGCGTTGGAGAGACACTTGAAGAACTCGAAAATGAAGGTCAAAGCGCGGTCCCGGTTCGTCAGACCCTGGCGGCACTGGCCGGCCATGACAAAATCGGCGACTTTGTAATTGCCTACGAGCCGGTTTGGGCAATTGGCACCGGAAAGGTGGCCACCCCAGAGGAGGCGGCAGCGGTTTGTGGCAAGATTCGTGAGGCTATTTCGGCCGAACACGGGCCAGAAATTGCCGATGCCACCAGAATCCTTTACGGCGGCTCGGTCAAGGCCAACAACGTGGCAGGATTCCTTCGCAGCAGCGAAGTTGATGGTGTTTTGGTCGGTGGAGCCAGCCTGGACGCTGAGGAGTTCAGCGGGATTGCTCGTTTCCAAAAGCACATCGCTCTATAATTTTCTAGAACCCTAATTTAAAGGACCTATTACCATGGCAGCGCTACAGATCGCACTACACGTGCTACTAGCAATCACCAGCCTTTTGCTGACCCTCATGATCTTGCTACACAAGGGGCGCGGCGGCGGTCTTTCTGACATGTTTGGTGGCGGTGTTAGCAGCACCATGGCTTCATCTGGGGTTGCAGAGCGAAACCTAAATCGCATCACAATCATTCTTGGCATCGTCTGGGTGGTAGTAATCATCACCCTGGGACTCTTCAACCGTTTTAACCTCGTAGGTTAAGTAAGAAACTTTAAGAGGCTAATAGATCATGAGCACCGGGGGATCAGCAATTCGCGGTTCGCGCGTTGGCGCTGGACCGATGGGTGAGCAAGACCGCGGTTTCAAAGCTGAACGCATCACGGTAAGTTACTACTGTTCTGCGGGTCACGAATACAGCCCTCAATACGCAGCAAATGTTGAAGCGGCTGAAATTCCCGAACTGCTAGATTGCCCAAGTTGTGGCCTACCGGCTGGGCAAGACAAGGCTAATCCGCCGGTCATTGCCAAACACGAGCCATACAAGACCCACTTGGCTTACGTAAAAGAGCGTCGCACCGCTGCCGAAGCCAAAGAACTCTTGGAAGAAGCGGTAGCGGCAGTACGCGAACGCCGAATCCGCCTAGCCGAAGAAGCTAAGGTTGCCGCAAAAGAAGCAGCAAAAGCCGCAACTAAAAAGGCAAGCGCAGCTGCCAAAGCAGTAGCCAAGCCTGTTGAAAAAGTCGCAGTTGTTAAGGATGTTAAAAACGCACCGGCTAAGCCAGTTGCCAAGAGCAGCAAGAGTGATGTAAAGCCAGTGGCCAAATCAAGCGCTAAACCAGCTACCAAGTCATCGGCTAAGACCACCAGCAAGGTTGCCGCCAAGCCAGCTAAAAAGAAGTAGCTAGCAACCAAATACTTTCGTGCCGGCGGTTGAATCAATAAACCACTGAGTCAAAGTAATTCCGTGAACTCGTCCAACCGGCAATTCAGTTGGATTATCGCCCATGGCAACAGCAACGGCGTCCTGCTTGTCAGCGCCAGACACTACAAACCAAACTTCATCTGCTGAATTGAGCGCCTCATAAGTGAACGAAAGTCTTTGGGCTGGCGGTTTCGGCGAATCTGATTCGGCGATCACCCACACGCCAGCGGTTGGCTCTGGCTTTCCAGGGAACAAGCTTGCGATGTGACCGTCTGGACCCATGCCCAGCAAAATAATGTCAAAATGCGGCTTAACAGAATTCACATGCTCGGCAAACTCGGTAGCGGCCTGCTCTAGCGTCAAACCGGAATCGGTAGAAGGGAATTCGTGCACCTTTGTAGCGTCTAGTTGCAAATTCTTCAGCAGAGCATTTTTAGCCTGCAGGGCGTTGCGATCCGCACTTGACGATTCAACATAGCGCTCATCACCCCACCAAAGATTCACCCTGCCGAAATCAATCCCGGAGCGATCCGAATTTGCGTTTAGCGCAGCCAGTGAGGCAATGCCCACTGTGCCACCGGTGAGCATCAGGTGAATCTCAGGTTTTATCTCCAGGAGATCATGAAGCTTCTTGATAAGTGCCGAAGCAGTGTTTTCTGCAACTGAGGCAGCATCCTTGAAGCGATTGACAACCGTCTTGGACAATTACTTCTTCTTTGCTTTCACACCAAAACTCTTGGTGATAACTTCGCCAAACAAATCATCTGGATCAAGTCGGCGAAGGTCTTCGCTTAGGCAGTCACGCAAACTTCTTCGAGGCAAAGATATTTCGCGAGTCGGCTGTGACGGCTGAACCAAAATGGCCTTATCTAAGACATCGCGATTGATTTCTATCGTCCCCGACTTGCGAATCAATTTGATGCTCTTGATTACGTTTACAGACTTCGCAGGGGTAGTACGTACGATCTTCACCTTAATCTTCAGCTTCAGTTCAAGCCAAGCAGCAAGCAGATCAATACTTGGTGAATTTTGCGCACCAACGATCTCTGCGCCCAGAACCTTGTCGTATGGTGGCTGATCCAGCATGGTAGCCAACTGAGTGCGTAGCACGGTCAATCGAGTCCAGGCAAAATCACTGTCACCCGGAGCATAAGTCCTCGCCAAATTCTTGAAGTGTGCGCGAGCATCCTTCTGACTCAGTGCATCGGTAATGCGGCGTGTAGCGATACGACCGATAGCCGACTCAGCTGCATTTTTAGGAGCCTCACCCGGCCACCAAGCAACCACCGGGGCATCGGGAAGCAGAAGCCCGGTGACCAAGCTCTCCGGATCACTGGCGGCTTCACCATAGGCCCTGAGCACAATTACCTCGGAGGCACCGGCGTCGCCACCAACGCGAATCTGAGCGTCAAGCTTTGCGTTCTTTTTACTTTTGCTGTTGTCGTCAGCCAAAACGATGATGCGGCAAGGGTGTTCTCTGGACGCATCATTAGCGGCCTTGATCGCCGGCTCAATGCCCTTGAAATCCGTTTCAATTACCAAGGTAAGTACGCGACCAAGCGCAACTACGCCGCCTTGTTCACGAATCTGAACAATACGCTTTGAGACTTTGCTGATCGTGGTGTTTTCAAGGTCGATGATCACGGAATTCTCCATTCACGGCCATCGCGGGCCATCATTTCGTCTGCAGAGCTAGGGCCCCAAGTTCCCGGGCGATACTGTTCTGGCTTGCCCTTTTTCTCCCAGAAGCTGACGATTGGGTCAAGAATCTTCCATGAAAGTTCAACTTCTTCATGCCTTGGGAACAGGGGAGGATCACCCAAAAGCACATCAAGAATTAGGCGTTCGTAGGCTTCTGGGCTGGCCTCGGTAAAGGCGTGTCCGTAGCCAAAGTCCATTGTCACGTCGCGTACCTGCATACCCACGCCAGGAACTTTTGAACCAAAACGTATGGTGATGCCTTCGTCAGGCTGCACACGAATCACCAGCGCATTCTGGCCTAGAGCACTGGTTTGACTTTCGGCAAATAGTTGCTGCGGAGCGCGCTTAAAGACCACGGCAATTTCAGTGACTCGACGACCAAGACGCTTTCCGGCGCGAAGGTAGAACGGAACGCCTGCCCAACGACGAGTGTTGATGTCTAGGCGCATAGCTGCGTAAGTCTCGGAAACAGACTTAGGGTTCATTCCGTCTTCATCAAGGAAACCGGTGACCTGTTCGCCACCTTGCCAACCGCCGGCGTACTGCCCGCGAGCGGTGTGCTTAGCGATGTCTTTTGGAACACGAACCGCAGAGAGGACTTTTTCTTTTTCGGCTCGCAAGTCGGCGGCGTCGAACGATACTGGCTCTTCCATGGCTGTTAGCGCCAGCAACTGCAGCAAGTGATTTTGAATTACGTCACGTGCGGCACCAATTCCGTCGTAGTAACCCGCGCGACCACCAACACCAATGTCCTCAGCCATGGTGATCTGCACGTGGTCAATGTAGTTGGAGTTCCAAAGTGGCTCAAAGAGCATATTTGCAAAGCGCAGGGCCAAGATGTTCTGAACAGTTTCCTTGCCCAGATAGTGGTCGATTCGGAACACTGAGTCCGGCGGGAAGACAGATTCAACCACGTCATTTAGGCGGCGAGATGATTCCAGGTCGTGACCGAATGGCTTCTCAATTACAACGCGTCGGAATTCATCGGGACCGGCATCGGCCAGGCCTGAGCGCTTAAGTTGCTGACACACCTGAGCGAAAGCCTTTGGCGGGATTGACAGGTAAAAAGCGTGATTGCCATTTGTCCCTACCTTGGCGTCGAGCTCATCGATAGTAGCTTTCAGACGATCGAATGATGCATCATCATCGAATTCACCGGAGACGAATCGAATGTTCTCAGAGAGTTGCTTCCAGACCGATTCGTTCCAAGGAGTTCGCGCATATTGCTTCACGGCCTCTTTGACGACTTTGCCAAAATCCTGATTCTTCCACTCACGCCTCGCGAAACCAACGAGAGAAAAACCTGCCGGCAACAGTCCACGGTTGGCAAGATCATAGACCGCAGGCATCAGCTTTTTGCGAGACAAGTCTCCGGTTACACCAAAAATTACCAGACTGCTAGGACCCGCAATTCGATTGAGCCGGCGATCGTCTGGGTCGCGAAGCGGATTATTTCCCGCAGAAATTTTGCTCATGAAGATTGCTGCTTTCTAGATAGCGTTCTTTATAGCTTGGATACCGGCCTTGGCATCTGCCAATGTAAGAGTCAGCACAGGTCTTCCCAGCGCTCCCAATACTTTTGCATCACCAGCGGCCTGTGAAGCTATCAATTCGCCAAAACTAAAATCGCGACCCGGCACGGCAATGTCCTGCTTAGCCTGCGAAATTATCTGCAAATAAACTCCCTGGCGCGGTCCACCCTTGTGGTACTGACCGGTTGAGTGCAAAAACCGCGGCGCCCAACCAAAAGTAACCGGACGACGAGTCTTGTTTGCTAACAGGTCACGCAACTCGGCGGCCTCGGGCACGGATGTGCGATCAAGATACGCGTGAATTGAAACATAGCCTTCGTCATCGTCAAGATTTGACAGGAAAGCCTGAACTGCATCAACAACGCTGGTCCCTGAAATCTGCAACTCTGTTGCACGAACCTCAATTTGATTGTCAGTGAACATCGGCGCAATTACCGCGTCACGCTGTTCAAGCATTCCGCGCGCAGCAATCTTTGCTGATTCAACATCCGGCTGGTCGAAAGGGTTAATACCGATCAGTCGACTCGCCACCACTGTTGCGTATTCCCAAAGCATGAACTGTGCGCCTAGCGAACCAGACACCGATACCGCGTCGCCGCTTATCGGTTTTGCATCAGCTTGAACGTGCACGGCCAAAAGGTCGGCAAGACCGGAGTGTAATTCCGCGCTGCTTGGGTCAAGCACGACTGGAAGAACACCCTTAGATAGTTTTCCGGTTGATTCAGCAATCAACTGTTCAGCCCAGTCGCCGAAACCAACGATGTGCGTACCATCGGCCACAATGCCAATCTTGTCTCGGTTTCCCATTTCACCCGGAGTTCGAGCAAGAGCGGCTCCAAGAATTAAACCAGGATTCTCTTCACTGTCACTCGCAAGAACTTCTGCGACTTCCTGAGCTTGCTTAAGAAGTTCCGCGATGTCCGCCCCGGCCAATCCCGAGGGAACAATTCCAAATGCGGTAAGCGCTGAATAACGCCCACCAACAGTTGGATCGGCGTTGAAGACTCTGTAACCATCAGCCTTTGCCGCTGCCTCCATTGGTGAACCAGGATCGGTAACCACCACAATGCGATCTGTCTTATCGATTCCGGCATCGGTGAATGCTTTTTCAAAAATTCTTTTTTGCGAATCGGTCTCAACTGTAGAACCAGACTTAGAGGAAACAATTACCGCGGTCTTTGCTAGATCGCCAGCCAGTGCCGCACCAACTTGGTCGGCATCGGTTGAATCCAGCACGACTAGATCTACACCTGCGGTGCGAGTGATTACCTCTGGCGCCAGTGAAGATCCGCCCATTCCACACAACACAAATCGGTTAACTCCCTTGTCGTTGAATTCCTTTTTCAAAGCAAGGATTGAGTCAACCAGGGGAGCAGAGTCAAATGCTGAACTTACCCAACCCAATCGAATTGAAGACTCGGCTTCGGCTTCTTTACCCCAGAGGGTGAAGTCCTTAGCCGCAATTCTGCTGGCGACCTTGTCGGCGACCAGCTGTCCAATTGTGTTTGAAACGGCAGCTGCCGCGGTACCGGCTACAACTACTTTCAGTGGCATTACTTGGCTGCCTTCAAGGCTGCGTCAACGGTGTCCACAAGTTCGCCCCAAGAAACAATAAACTTCTCAACGCCTTCTTCCTCAAGCAATTGAGTTGCTTCATCGAGTGAAACACCAGCGGCCGCAACGGCGGCAAGAACTTCACGAGCATTTTCATAGTTGTTGGTAATTGATGCTGCGGGAATAACTCCGTGATCGTAAACAGCCTCCATGGTTTTTTCAGGCATGGTGTTTACTAGCTCGGGAGCCACCAACTCAGTCACGTAGAGAGTGTCCAGAAGGTTAGGGTCTTTTACTCCGGTTGAAGCCATCAGTGGGCGTTGCACGTTCGCACCAGCAGTTGCCAATTCAGCCCACTCAGCGGTTGCAAATTCTTGTTCAAACACCTCGTATGCCAAACGTGCATTTGCCAAAGCTGCTTTGCTCTTTAGCTCAGGTTTTCCGGCCGCTTCGAGTCTCTTGTCGATTTCTGTGTCAACGCGTGAAACAAAGAACGACGCAACTGAATGAATCTTTGAAATGTCGTGGCCATTGGCCTTTGCCAACTTCACACCTTCAATGTAGGCAGCAATAACTTCGCGGTAACGAGCAAGCGAGAAAATCAAAGTTACGTTTACGCTGATGCCCTCAGCAATAACTGCGGTGATAGCCGCAAGACCTGGCTTGGTCGCCGGAATCTTGATCATTACGTTTTCGCGGTTTACCGCGGCAAAAAGTTCTTTTGCCTGCTTGATGGTGCCAGCGGCATCGTTGGCAAGTCCCGGCTCAACCTCAATTGAAACGCGACCATCGAAACCATTTGACGAAGCGTAAACACCAGCGAAGATGTCACAAGCATCTGCAACATCCTTGGTGGTGATTGCAAAAATTGCTGATGTTGCATCGGCACCCGCCGCGGCAAGCTCTGCCACCTGAGCTTGGTAGCCTTCGCCCTTGGCCAATGCGCCAGCAAAAATTGTTGGGTTAGTGGTTACTCCACAGACGGAACGGTTAGCAATCAGGTCTTTCAAGTTACCTGAGACAATTCGTGAACGAGACAGATCGTCAAGCCAAATGCTTACGCCGTTGGCGGATAGTTGAGCTAGTGGATTAGTTGACATTTAAATTTCTCTTTTCTTAAGGCTCTGAATTAAAGTGCGGCGATGGTTGATTTTGCGGCTGAAACCACTGCCTCAGCAGTCATACCAAACTCGCGATAAAGGGTCTTAGCATCAGCAGAAGCGCCGAAGTGTTCGATTGAAACGCTTTGACCAAACGGGCCAACGTACTTATTCCAACCCAGAGCCAGGCCAGCTTCTACTGAAACCTTGGCCTTGACAGACGCAGGCAGAACCTGTTCGCGATAGTCAGCAGGCTGCTCATCAAACCATTCAAGGCAAGGTGCCGATACCACGCGAGTTGCAACTCCAGCTGCCTCAAGTTGAAGTCGGGCAGCAACTGCAATCTCAACCTCTGAGCCAGTAGCAATCAAAATGACTTCAGGCTTACCATTTGCCGCCTCAAGAAGTGTGTAAGCGCCCCTGGCGGTGTTTTCAGCGCCAGCGTAAACAACACCGGTTTCATCAGCTTCACCACGTGCAAAGACCGGAAGGTTTTGACGGCTGAGCGCGAGACCCGATGGCCCCTGTCGACGCTCTAGAACTGTCTTCCAGGCGTAGGCGGTTTCGTTACCGTCGGCTGGGCGAACGATGTCAAGATTTGGAATCGCACGCAGGGTCGACAATTGCTCAATCGGCTGGTGGGTTGGGCCGTCTTCACCAAGCGCAACCGAGTCGTGTGTCCAAACAAAAATTGAAGGGATTCCCATCAGCGCTGCTAGGCGCACGGCAGGACGCATGTAGTCGCTGAAAATCAAAAAGGTTCCACCGAATGCGCGAGTGTTTCCGTGCAGAACGATTCCATTCAGAATCGAACCCATTGCGTGTTCACGGATACCAAAGTGCAAAACTCGTCCGAACTTGTCGCCGGTCCACTCGTGAGTTGACCACTCTTTCGGAACGAAGGACTTTGCGCCAGTGATGGTGGTCATATTCGAATCGGCTAGATCCGCTGAACCACCCCAAAGTTCGGGCATTACCTGGGCAATTGCGTTAATAACTTTTCCAGAGGCAACTCGTGTTGAAACCGATGATCCACTTTCAAAAGTTGGCAGCGCAGCCTGCAAGTCCGACGGTGCCGCACCAGAAACGACTCGATCCAGCAATTTCTTTTTGTCAGGGTTTGCTGCAGCCCAAGCATCAAAGGATGCTTCCCAGGCTGAGCGCACCTGATCAGCGTGTGCCTGATAACCGCGAGTGTGGGCCAAAACTTCTGGCGAAACTTCAAAAGTTTTTTCGGCATCAAAACCCAATGCAGTTTTCAAACCCGCGAGTTCTTCGGCACCTAGCGCTGATCCGTGAATTTTTCCGGTGTTCTGCTTCTTAGGTGAAGGCCAACCGATGATGGTGCGCAAGGTAATCAGCGAAGGCTTATCGGTTACTGCCTTTGCCTTTTCGATCGCGGCGTGAAGCTCTGCGATGTCCTCGACGTAGTTTCCAGTCTTCTTCCAGTCAACAACCTGAGTGTGCCAACCGTATGATTCGTAGCGCTTAGAAAGGTCTTCGGTGAATGCGATGTTGGTGTCGTCTTCAATAGAAATCTGGTTTGAGTCGTAAATAACAACCAGGTTTCCCAGTTTTTGATGTCCGGCTAGCGAGGCGGCCTCGGCGGTAACGCCCTCTTGCATATCGCCATCACCAGCAATTACATAAACGAAGTGATCAAAAGGGGATTGGCCCTCTGCTGCTTCCGGGTCATACAAACCGCGCTCAAAACGAGCCGCGTAAGCAAAGCCGGTGGCTGAAGCCAAACCTTGACCCAATGGTCCGGTGGTAATTTCAACACCCTTGGTGTGACCATACTCTGGGTGACCAGGAGTGGCCGAGCCCCAAGTGCGCAGTGCTTTTAGATCGTCGAGTTCCAAACCATAGCCGTGCAAGAACAATTGGTTGTAGATGGTCAACGAGCTGTGACCAACGGAAAGAATAAAACGGTCGCGACCCAACCAACGGTCGTCTTTTGGATCATGACGCATAATTTTGTTAAAAAGCAGGTAGGCGACTGGAGCCAAACTAATTGCAGTGCCTGGGTGACCGTTACCAACCTTTTCTACGGCATCTGCGGCAAGAACGCGCGCGGTGTCTACTGCCTTTGAATCAAGATCGGTCCACTGGAATGCTGACAAGGGATTCTCCTCTTAAATTTTGAGAGTTCTAACAAACGATTTATTTGGCTACGTTGCCGAAAACGGTGAAATTTGAGGCTTAGTCATCCCTGCGGGCCACATTCCGTCTGGATAAGAGTCTACACGGCACTTGTTTTCATAAGGGCAGCGAACCTCATCTTGCCGAAGCATTTAGACTTGTCGGTGATGGCAAATCAAACCAAAACCCCAACCCAGTCAAACCCCATTGGCACTCGGGTTTCATTTGGCGCAAAAGCCAAGGCTTACTTCGCCCTCACCAAACCCCGAGTGATTGAGCTGCTGCTGATCACGACTTTGCCAACCATGATTTTGGCCCAGCGGGGAATCCCAGACCTGTGGCTAGTTCTAGCCACGCTGATTGGTGGCGCCTTCAGTGCCGGATCTGCCAATGCATTTAACTGCTTCATCGACACCGATATCGACAAAATCATGGGTCGAACCAAGAATCGCCCTCTGGTCACCGGCCAACTGTCACCTCGCGAGGCTCTGGTTTTTTCATGGACCTTGGGCGTCGCCTCTGTTATCTGGCTGGGTTTGCTGGTCAACTGGCTGGCTTCACTGATTTCGCTGGCCGCGCTGCTGTTCTACGTTTTGATTTACACCCTGGTGCTAAAGCGTCGCACACCACAGAACATCGTCTGGGGTGGAGCGGCCGGGGCAGCGCCGGTTCTGATTGGCTGGGCAGCGGTTACCGGTGAAGTTTCAGCCGCGGCTTGGGTGCTGTTTTTGGTGATTTTCCTCTGGACGCCGCCACACTACTGGCCACTATCGGTGAAATACAAAAACGACTATGCCATGGCCAAGGTGCCAATGTTGCCGGTGGTGAGGAATACCAAAACCGTGGTTCAACAGATCTTGATCTACGCCTGGGCTGTGGGCTTCAGCACTCTGCTGCTGATTCCGGTGGCACAAATGGGCCTGATTTACTCCGTCACCGCTCTAGCGGGAAGCGTCTGGTTTATTGTTGCCGCCTACCGTCTTTACAAAGAGGGGCAAAACGGCGAACTGGCAAAGCCGATGAACCTATTTCACCTGTCAAACCTGTATTTGACAGCCCTGTTTGTCGCGGTCGCCATCGATGTTTTGGTAAACATCCAGCTCTAGGCCTTGTGAACCTTTATTTCCTCTAGTCTGCGCAGTGACTCTTCACGTTCCTTAGAGTGATCAACTATTGGTGCCGGATAACCCTTGGCCAATCCATCAACCAAAAGCCAAGGCTCGTGCACGGCTTTACCTTCGATGTGGGAAAGCTCTGGAATATAATTGCGGACGTAATTACCGTCGGGGTCAAATTTGTAGCCCTGCATTACTGGATTAAAAACCCGATAGTAGGGGCTGGCATCCGTGCCACAACCGGCAGTCCATTGCCAACCGTGCGCATTGGAAGCCGGATCAAAGTCGCTCAGGTTGGCTTCAAACCAAGCTGCGCCCTGCTGCCACTCCAGGTGCAGGTCCTTCACCAAAAACGACGCCACAATCATACGGACGCGATTGTGCATCCAGCCGGTAGTCAGCAATTGGCGCATGCCAGCGTCAACCATTGGAAACCCGGTCTTCCCCTGTTGCCAGGAGCTTAGTTTGGCTTCCGCTTCGGAGCCGGTGTCGTATCGCATCCTCTTGAATCTAGGCTCGTAGTAATCGTGAGCCGTGTGCTGGTTGTGCCACAAGACATCTGCGTAGAACTCACGCCAGGCTATTTCTTTGCGATAAACGTTGTGACCAGCAGAATCGGCAAGCTCAGCCAGAATCGTCCTGGGGTGAATCTCTCCAAAGGCCAAGGCGTGGCTCAGGTGCGAAGTGCCGCTCAGATCGGCTCGGTTGCGCAGCTCGTCGTAGTTGAACAGCGCCCGATCCTGAAATCTTTTCCAGGTTCTAAGCGCAAAAGCCTCGCCTGCTTTGACCTTAAAGGGTGCGGCTTTGCTTGGATCCGGTTTTCCATGGCATTGAATTGGTTCAAACCACTCAAAGCCTTCGGCGAGCGCAACCGGAGCAGACCAACCAGCTTTGAACCAGTTGTTGAAAAAGGGCGTGTACACCCGGTATGGAGTGCCGTCTGGCTTTTGCACTGTTCCTGGCGCAACCGCGTAATAGCTATCGTCCAACTGCAGGAAAACACCAATTTCCTTGAGCGCCAGGCCAACTGCATTCTGCTCAGCGATACCGGCGGGGTCAAAGGCCCTGGTCGCGTGAACCGTTTTAGCCCCGGCAGCGCTGGCCACTTTGGCAACCGCCTCACCAATACCTAAAGTTTTGCCGTAGTGCTGGATGGTGAGCTTGCGATCCATGCTTGCCCCGAGAGAGTCCAAAGACTCGTATAGCGACCACTGTCGAATCCCGCTCAGGGCGTGAAAGTCATCGGTGTTTACAACGTAAAGCCCGCAAACCTGGGCATCTCCATCTTGCTTGGCTCCATGGATCGCGGTATTCAGGGCGATGTTGTCTTGCAGCCGAAGATCTCGCCTGAACCAAAAGACTCTAGCCATGTTCTATTTGGTCTTACCGCGTATGGCCAACCACTGGAAGGCAAGCAGGGCACAGATAACCGCGGCGCCAAGCATGTGCAGTGCCACCAGAACGGCAGGTACTCCCAATCTGGCCTGAAGCACACCGATAATCGCCTGCGCTATTGTGGTCACCACCAACCAAGCCGCAACTTTTAGCTGGTAGCTTCTCTCAAGACCTTCCTTGTCTCGCCGGGACAGTAGCCCAAGTTGAATCAGGGCCAGAATCAGCAGCAAGTAGCCCGGGTAGCTGTGCAGGTGTTGCAAAAGCTCAAGGTCTAGGCCGTTTCGCTCGCTGTAGGCGTCTCCTGAGTGGGGACCAGCCCCGGTAACCAGAACGCCAACCAACACGGTGATCGCACCGACGATGGCAATTGGGTTGGCTGTGCGCCAAATTGCTGGCGAAACTGGCACATGCTTTGGCGGTAGGGCGCGGAAAACCAGCAGGGCAGCGATAGCAATCATGATGCCGCTGAGCACGAAGTGAGCACCTACAAACCAAGGGTTCAGCTGGGTCAATACGGTAAAGCCACCAAGAACTGCTTGTGCGGGAATGCCCAGGCCCAAAATAAACGCCGGAATGACCAGGCCTTTGCGCAATTTTTTACCTAAGGCCAGAACGGTAAGAAAAGTAAGTAGCGCAATCAGCGCCAACACAAATGTCAAGAGACGGTTTGCAAACTCGATTACCCCGTGGAGACCCATTTCAGGCACGGTAATCAAAGAGTCCTCGGTGCACTTTGGCCAGGTTGGGCAACCTAGTCCAGATCCGGTCAGGCGCACAATTCCGCCGGTGACCACAATCAGAATCTGACTCACCAGCGATGCCCAGACGTAAAGCGGAATTCGGGCGCTAGAGATAATCGGCCAATTTCGGACCTTTGCAAACAATCGAATGGACCTTTCTCATGGCAAGGCTGACAAATTATGCCTCGCAGAAGTAAACTCTAGGAAGTCTCGAGTTATTTCAACTCAATCAGCATCCTCTAGGCAATCTTTACACAGGCTCTGTGGCCTGAGGTCAGGCGTGCGGGAATGCTGAAAGCCCTGAGGCAGTTGCTAATAGAGATCCAGGCAGACCGAGATAACCACTCGCATCTGAAACCGAATACAGGAGGCCGGCTTTGTCCGACATCATCATTGAACGTCCAGAACTAGACAGCCTAGGCGTCTACGAATTTGGTTGGCACGACAAAGACGCCGCTGGCGAAACAGCCAAGCGCGGCATCAACGACGCAGTTGTCCGAAACATTTCGGCCTTGAAGTCTGAGCCAGAATGGATGCTGGAGCGTCGTCTAAAAGGTTTTGATTACTTTGGTAAAAAGCCAATGCCTAGCTGGGGATCGGACCTCTCCGGTATTGATTTCGATAACATCAAGTACTTCGTGCGCTCAACTGAGCGCCAAGCCACCAGCTGGGAAGAACTGCCTGACGAGATCAAGAACACCTACGAAAAGCTAGGCATTCCAGAGGCCGAGCGCAACCGATTGGTTGCCGGCGTGGCAGCCCAGTACGAATCTGAGGTGGTTTACCACCAAATCAATGAAGAGCTCGAGCGCCAGGGTGTCATCTTCCTTGACACGGATACAGCGCTAAAAGAGCACCCTGAAATTTTCCAAGAGTATTTCGGAACTGTTATTCCAGCTGGCGACAACAAGTTCGCCGCACTAAACACCGCGGTTTGGTCTGGCGGATCATTTGTTTACGTGCCAAAGGGAGTGCACGTTGAGATTCCTCTGCAGGCATACTTCCGAATTAACACAGAGAACATGGGGCAGTTCGAACGCACCTTGATCATCGCCGACGAGGGCTCTTACGTTCACTACATTGAGGGTTGCACCGCGCCGATTTACAACTCCGACTCACTGCACTCTGCCGTGGTTGAAATTATCGTTAAGAAAAACGCCCGCGTTAGATACACAACCATTCAGAACTGGTCAAATAACGTTTACAACCTTGTCACCAAGCGCGCGATTGCGCACGAGGGAGCAACCATGGAGTGGATCGATGGCAACATCGGCTCCAAGGTCACAATGAAGTACCCAGCGGTGATTCTGGCTGGCGAGCACGCTCGCGGCGAGACTTTATCGGTGGCCTTCGCCGGTGAAGGTCAGCACCAGGATGCCGGTGCAAAGATGATTCACCTGGCTCCTTACACAAGCTCGTCGATCGTTTCTAAGTCAATCGCTCGAGGCGGCGGCAGAACCTCTTACCGCGGTGAGATTAAGGTCATGCCCGGTGCTCACCACTCTGCCAACACCGTGCGCTGTGACGCGCTTTTGGTTGACACCATTTCACGCTCTGACACCTACCCTGCGGTAGACGTTCGCGAAGACGATGTGTCAATGGGGCATGAGGCAACTGTCTCGCGCGTTAGCGAGGAGCAATTGTTCTACCTTCAGTCTCGTGGCCTTCCAGAGGACGAAGCCATGGCCATGATTGTGCGCGGATTTATCGAGCCAATCGCTAAAGAATTACCAATGGAGTATGCGCTCGAGTTGAACAAACTCATTGAGATGCAGATGGAAGGGGCTGTTGGTTAATGAGCGCAGCAACACAGACAGCCCAACACGGTCTGTCGGAGCACAGCCATGGGGCGGGCGTTCCGATTCAGACTCGATACGAACGGAAGCGTTCAACTAACGTTCAAGATTTTCCTGCAATCTCTGCGCGCGAAGAGCAATGGCGTTATCTGAGCGCTGATCGCCTTGGGGGACTTGACGCCGACACACTTTCCGAATTTACTGGCGATCTTGCCATCACACACTCCGATGGAGTAACCACCGCCTGGGTTGGCGAAGAGAATCCAGCCTTTGGTGGTGCCGGCATTCCAGAGGAGCGCCCAAGCGCTGCCGCCTGGGGGTCTGCAAAGCAGGCATACCTAGTTACAGTTCCGGCAAATCAAAAGTCGGATGTCCAGATTGCTCTTTCATCCGATTCGGCCGAGCCAAGCGCACTGCACTTGATCATCGATGCAAAACCATTTGCTGAAGCTACCGTGATTCTTGATCACAAGGGCCACGCGATTCTCGGCGAGAACGTTGAAATCATCGTGGGTGACGAAGCTCAGCTAACCGTTGTTTCGATTCAAGATTGGGATGACCACAGCATTCACGCATCAACTCAGATGGCGCGACTTGGCAGAAATTCCAGATTGAAGCACGTAGTGGTTAGCCTCGGCGGAAAAACAGTTCGTGTTGCAAGCTCAACAGAATTTACTCAGCCTGGTGGCGACACTGAAATGTTGGGAATGTATTTCGCGGATGCTGGCCAGTACTTAGAAAACCGCCTGTACGTTGATCACGCAGTGCCAAACTGCAAGTCTCGAGTGACCTACAAGGGAGCACTGCAGGGTGAGAAGGCGCACACCGTTTGGGTCGGCGACGTGCTCATTCGCATGGCCGCTGAGGGCACCGATACTTACGAGCTGAACCGAAACCTGCTACTTACCGATGGTGCTCGTGCAGACTCTGTGCCGAACCTGGAAATTGAAACCGGAAAAATTGAGGGAGCAGGGCACGCGTCTGCTTCAGGTCGCTTCGATGACGAGCAACTGTTCTATCTTCAGGCTCGCGGCATAACCGAAATCGAAGCACGACGCCTCGTGGTGCGCGGCTTCCTTAACGAAATCATTCAGCAGATCGACAACGAGCAAATTCGTGAGCGACTCACCAAGTCAATCGAAGCAGAGCTAGAAAGGAGCGGTTCATAATGGCCGTTCGCATTTGTGCCGTTGAAGACATCAAGCCTGGCAAAGCCATTCGCGTGAAAATTGGCGAAACTGCAATTGCAATTGTTAGAACCAAAGCCGGAGACGTCAAGGCGCTTGACGACAAGTGCTCTCACGGAGAAATCTCATTGAGCGAGGGTTTCGTAGACAACGAGACTATCGAATGCTGGGCGCACGGGGCAAAGTTTTCGCTGACCACCGGGGAAGCCCTGACCCTGCCAGCCTTTGAGTCAGTTGCGGTTTACGAGGTGATCATCGACAACGGTGACATTTTCTTGGAAATCGACGCAGAGTAATTCGCCCAAAACTTACAAACAAAGACTTTAGAGAAGAGATCAGAATGGCAAAGCTAGAAATCAAGAACCTGCACGTGACCGTAGACACAGAGCAAGGAACCAAGGAAATTCTCAAGGGAGTTGACCTGGTAATCAACAGCGGTGAGAGCCACGCCATCATGGGCCCAAACGGTTCTGGTAAGTCAACCTTGGCCTACACAATCGCCGGGCACCCAAAATACACCGTCACCCAGGGGGAGATTCTTCTAGACGGCGAGGACGTTCTTGAGATGAGCGTTGATGAGCGAGCTCGCGCAGGTTTGTTCCTGGCCATGCAGTATCCGGTAGAAATTCCTGGCGTTTCGGTTTCAAATTTCCTACGCACCGCCAAGACAGCAATTGATGGCGAAGCCCCTGCACTGCGTACCTGGATCAAGGACGTAAAGGGCGCAATGGATAACCTAAAGATGGACTCCACCTTCACCGAGCGAAACGTAAACGAAGGTTTCTCTGGCGGTGAAAAGAAGCGTCACGAGATTCTGCAGATGGAACTACTTAAGCCGAAATTTGCCGTACTTGATGAGACTGACTCAGGTCTTGACGTTGATGCACTGAAGATTGTTTCCGAAGGTGTTAATCGTGCCAAGGAATCAAACGAATTTGGTTTGCTTCTAATCACCCACTACACCCGAATCTTGAAGTACATCAAGCCAGACTTCGTGCACGTTTTTGTTGCTGGCAAGATTGCAGAGCAGGGTGGCGCAGAGCTTGCCGACCGACTCGAGGCCGAGGGCTACGACCGCTACGTATTGGCATAGTCATGACAGTAACCGAACTTGACCCAGCACTCTACGACAAAGTTATCGAGGCGCTAAAAGACGTAATTGACCCTGAAATCGGAGTCAACATTGTTGACCTTGGCTTAATCTATGGACTTCAAAAGTCAGAGGATGGCAATCTACTAATCAACATGACCCTGACTTCAGCCGGGTGCCCACTTACCGATGTTCTCGAAGAGCAGACCGCTGAATGCCTGGACGGAGTCGTCGACGCCTTCAGAATCAACTGGGTCTGGATGCCACCGTGGGGTCCAGAAAAAATCACTGAGGACGGCCGCGAACAAATGAGAGCAATCGGTTTCTCGATTTAAGGATCAAAAAAATCCCCAGCTCTTGGCTGGGGATTTTTTGTTTCTAAAGTTTTAGCCCTGCAGTTTTTTGATGCCTGCCCACGCTAGTGGCAGCAAGGCGGCGGCGATGATGGCTTTGACCGCATCCCACACCAAGAACGGGGTCATAATGCCAGCGGCAATCGCAATGTCTCCTCCGGTTGCAACAGCTGCAAGCACTGGGATTCCAAAGGCATAAATGACAATTGAACCAACTGCATAGCTCACAAACATCTTCACTGCGTGTGAGCTCCAATTGCGTTCAGCCAATCGGCCAACTACGAACGCAGCCGCGATAAATCCAATTACGAAACCAAAGGTTGCCCCCATCACTGCCTGTAGCCCAACCGCGTGTGAGCCGTCCTTGAGTGGAGCAAAAACTGGCAAACCAACTACGCCTAGAACTGCGTACAGGGCCATTGAAAGGGCGCCTCGGACAGAACCCAGTGAGGCACCAACAAGAAGCACTACCAGGGTCTGCAGGGTAAATGGCACCGGAGATGCGGGAATTGAAATTTGAGCGGCCACCGCGGTGAGCGCTGCACCAGCGGTAATCAGAGCAACATCGGCAGCGGCACTTCTTGGCACAACAAGATCAACAATCGTGTTGCGGTTAATAGTAAGAACAGACATTCAGCATCTCTCGTTAGGAAGCGTCTTATTGACTTGAGTCGATTGTAGACTAGGACTTTTGTTGGTCGCCAATAATCCGCGACAGTTTTCAACCCCTATTTTTGGAGATTCCCATGATTAGCGTGCGCGACCTTGAGATCCGCATAGGTGCTCGCACGCTAATGACTGGCGTTAATTTTCGAGTGGATAAGGGTGACAAGGTTGGTTTGGTTGGCCGAAACGGTGCCGGCAAGACCACGTTGACCAAGATCTTGGCTGGCGATGGTCAGCCCGATCAAGGCACAGTTGAACGAGGCGGTGAAATTGGGTACCTTCCGCAAGACCCAAGAACCGGAGACCCTGAAGAACTCGCTAGAACAAGGATTCTAAACGCGCGCGGACTAGGCGATCTCATGGCGCAGATGTCGCAAGCCACAGAGGATATGGGAAGCATCGATGAAAAAATCTTTGATGCCGCAATGGTCAAATATGGAAAGTTAGAAGAACGGTTTCAAGCCGGTGGGGGCTATGCGGCTGAGGCAGAGGCGGCAGCGATTGCCAGCAACCTTGGCCTTAAAGATCACATTCTTGATCAACCGCTAAAGACCCTCTCCGGTGGCCAGCGTCGTCGTATCGAATTGGCTCGAATTCTTTTTAGCGCGGCAGAAACGATGATTCTTGATGAGCCAACAAACCACCTAGATGCAGATTCCGTAGTCTGGTTGAGGGATTTTCTAAAGTCCTATCAGGGTGGTCTTATTGTGATTAGTCACGACGTTGATCTTGTTGAAGAGACAGTCAATCGAGTTTTTTACCTGGATGGCAATCGAACCGTAATTGACATCTACAACATGGGCTGGAATGCCTACAAAAAAGCGCGCGAGACAGACGAAGAGCGACGCAAGCGTGATCGCGCCATTGCCGAAAAGAAGGCAAGCACACTGCAACTTCAAGCGGCAAAATTTGGGGCCAAGGCCAGCAAGGCAGTTGCTGCAAAGCAGATGGTTCGACGTGCCGAGTCGCTCCTGAATTCACTTGACGATGTTCGTGAAGTTGAGCGCGTGGCAAAAATAAAGTTCCCCGATCCAGCTCCGTGTGGTCGAACACCCTTGATGGGCGAAAACCTGAGCAAGAGTTATGGATCGCTAGAGATTTTTACCGCGGTAGACCTAGCTATCGACAAAGGCTCCAAGGTAGTCATCATCGGATTAAATGGTGCTGGAAAAACAACATTGCTGCGCATGTTGGCCGGTATCGACAAACCAGACACCGGAAGAATCATCGAGGGGCATGGGCTCAAAGTTGGTTATTTCGCCCAGGAGCACGAAACTTTGGATGTTTCAAAATCGGTACTAGAAAACATGCAGCGCTCGGCGCCTCAACTCGCCGACACCGATGCCCGCAAGGTTCTTGGTTCATTTCTCTTCACCGGAGATGATGTGAACAAGCCTGCTGGTGTTTTATCTGGAGGCGAGAAAACTCGTCTTGCCTTGGCATCCCTAGTTGTTTCATCGGCGAACGTACTGCTGCTCGACGAACCAACTAACAACCTGGACCCAGCCAGCCGTGAAGAGATCCTTCGCGCCCTAAGTACTTTCACCGGAGCAGTGGTGCTTGTTTCCCACGACGTGGGTGCGGTGTTGGCCTTAAATCCGGAGCGAGTGTTGATTCTGCCGGATGGCGATGAAGACCACTGGAACGATGGCTACGCCGAATTGATTGAACTTAGCTAACCGCATCTTCAGCAGCCTTGTCAGCATCGCCAAATTTTCGGCGAACCTTTGGCCGATAGTTTGGATCGCTGGCTATTTTTCTGGCTTCAAATTCTTGTCTAATTGCCCACCACAGAGCACCGAAAGCCATCAGCGCAAATAGGATCCACTGCAGCGCGTAGCTCAGATGATTGCCTTCGGTTAATTCGGGTCTTGGCAGAATTTTTGGCAGTGCCTGATCGTTGTAAGAATCGGCAAGACGAATGTAAACCTTGCGATAAATCTCGCCAGATAGGTTTTCCGTTTCGATCAAAGCGTCAACGTTTATTGTTGCAATCTGTCCCGGTGGAGCCTGTCGATTTAGGGTTGGTTCTGCTGGTCGAACTCGTCCAATGATCTCTCTAAAACTCTGATCTGGACGAGGCACAATTTTTGGAGCCTGGTTATCACTTCGGGTTGGCAACCAGCCGGTCTCGATTGCAACTAGTTCACCGCTTTTCAGTTGAAACGGAATGACTTGCAAGAAACCTGGAGAGCCGTTGTAAGGACGGTTCCTTACCAATACAGCCTTATCTGCGAGAAACTGACCTTCAAGTCTGACCGGTCTCCACTCAAACTTTGCATCAAAGGAATTCAAAGCGGATAGGTCGCTCAGCGGCACAGGGGACTGGTCAAAATTTGCTGCTACTGAATTTATCTTGGCTACGGCCTCAGCTCGTCGGCTAAATTGCCATTGCGAAAGAAAAAAGCAGGCAACCGCAAAC
This sequence comes from Rhodoluna lacicola, assembly GCF_000699505.1. NCBI lineage: Bacteria > Bacillati > Actinomycetota > Actinomycetes > Micrococcales > Microbacteriaceae > Rhodoluna > Rhodoluna lacicola. The sequence continues at coordinate 816,849 of NZ_CP007490.1, forward strand.
ACCGAAACCAGCAGGAGCCAAACGATCCAACGCTTCCAAGTTTGCAGTGTCTTCATTTCAACTTTTCTTCGCCAAGGAAAAACCCGCGGCTATCCAAATATTCAATCAGATAGCTTTGGTGATCTGGGCAGGCAAGCCAATGCTTGGTTCTTCCATCGGTGTGAATTTTAGGATTACGCCATTCAAGCTTGAAGTAAGCCGGGTTAGAGCATCCGGCTCGAGAGCACTTAATTTGCTCGCGGTCCATCGCTTGGCGAGGTAGAGGAGGTAAATGAGCTGGCATCAATAACCAGAGTAGGCGCCACGGCCTTAGGTGCCGAATCCTTCGATGAACCCGATCCAACGCCATTGGCAATCACCACGGCAAAATAGGGCAAGAAAATAGCCCCGGCAAAGCAAACCCACATAAACCAGCCCTGAACCACCATTGCCAGGACTATGCAAATTACTCGAATCGTCATGGCAATTAGGTACTTGAACATGCGCGATTTGCGCTCATCCTCAGGCGACTGCTCGATCGAGGTGAGGCTTTGGGCTTTTGCCACTGAGGTGTTCTCCCGTCGAATTGAGATAGTCAAAGACTAGACTTCATTTGTTCCAAGCCTAAAAAGATGGTTTCTATTCCAAGAAGCTCCCAGAAAGAGATTGCGACATGAACGCCCCAAGAACTGTTCTGATTACCGGTGGTAACCGCGGCATTGGCCGTTCAATCGCCGAGGAATTCATTGCCCAGGGGCACAGGGTTGCCGTTACCGTTCGAAGCGGCCAAGGGCCGGCTGGGGCGCTTAGCGTTGTGGCCGACGTCACTGACCCAGCTTCGCTGGATAAGGCTTTCGCCGAGGTAGAGGAAAAACTTGGTGCTGTTGAAGTTCTAGTTGCCAACGCCGGGATTACCCGTGACACCCTTCTGATGCGCATGACCGACGAAGAATTCGAAGATGTTATCAACACAAACTTGAACGGTGTTTTCCGAGTTTTGCGTCGCGCCACCAAAGGCATGATCAAGGCCAAATATGGTCGAGTCATTCTCATTGGTTCGGTAGTGGGTCTGCTTGGCTCGGCGGGTCAAGTTAACTACTCGGCGGCAAAGTCTGCTCTGGTGGGCATGGCGCGTTCGATCACCCGGGAGCTTGGCGCTCGTGGCATCACTGCAAACGTTGTTGCACCAGGATTCATTGACACCGATATGACCGCGGCTCTTCCCGAAGCACAACAAGACGAATACAAGAAGAAGATTCCTGCCGGTCGCTTCGCGCAACCTGAAGAGGTAGCCAAGGTTGTTGCCTGGTTGGCAAGCGACGAAGCAAGCTACATATCCGGGGCAGTAATTCCGGTTGACGGTGGCCTTGGTATGGGTCACTAAGAAACTTTTCACCCTTAACTATCTGGAGAAATAATGTCTAACCCACTTGCAGCAGGATCACTTAAAGGGAAAGTTGCTCTAGTCACTGGCTCGTCAAGAGGAATTGGTGCGGACACTCTTGGCTATTTTGCCGAAGCTGGCGCATCGGTGATTGTGAACTACCGCAACAAAGAGGCTCGAGCGCTAAAGATTGTAGATGGCATCAATGCTGCAGGCGGCAACGCTATCGCAGTTGGTGCCGACCTAACCGATGCCGATTCTGTCAAGGCAATGTTTGAAGCGGCAAAAAACGAATTTGGTCAGCTAGACATCTTGGTCATGAACGCCTCGGGAGGAATGGAGGCAGGGCTTGGTGAGGACTACGCCATGCGCCTGAATCGCGATTCGCAGGTAAACCTGCTGAAAACCGCGCTGCCTTATCTAAACGATGGTGCCCGAGTTGTTTTTGTGACCAGCCACCAAGCTCACTTTATTAACACAACACCGACAATGCCGGAATACCTTCCGGTTGCTCTGTCAAAGCGTGCCGGTGAAGATGCTCTTCGCGAAATGATTCCAACCCTCGCAGAACGAAACATAGGCTTCACCGTAGTTTCTGGAGACATGATTGAAGGAACAATTACAGCAACCCTTCTTGAACGTGCCAACCCTGGAGCGATTGAAGCCAGACGTGAGGGAGCCGGAAAACTTTACAATGTTCAAGAATTTGCGGCAGAGGTTGCTCTTGCTGCAGTTGAGCCAGTGCCTGCGGATAACACCCGTTTGGTTGGCGACACATCTGATTTTAAATAGATCGCAAGCGACCTATTGGCGATTTTAAATAGATCGCAAGCAATCGATTTGCGATTTAAAAAGTCAGTAGCTCAAGGAGTTTGCGAAGGTCTTTGCCCTCGATAACAACATCCGCTTTTTCACGCACGATTGGCTTTGCGTTGAAGGCCACTCCAAGGTCGGCCAGAGCCATCATCTCTAAGTCGTTTGCTCCATCGCCAACGGCAACGGTATTGGTTAGACCAGAGGCTATAGACCATTCCCTAAGCGCTTCAGCTTTTGCACTTCGGTCAATAATCATTCCGATCACTTTGCCTGTGAGTTTTCCATCAACCACTTCAAGTTCGTTCGCGCGAGCAAAGTCCAGGTTAAGCTCAGCAGCCAGGGGAGTAAGCAGCTGAATGAAACCACCAGAAACAGCGCCGACTTTTCCGCCGGCGGCTTGAATGGCAGCAATGGTTTCTTCGGCACCGGTGGTGATTCGAATCCGGCTTTGAACGTCGGCAAAAACGGATTCTGGAAGTCCGGCAAGAGTTGCAACGCGCTCAATGAGGCTCTGGGCGAAATCAAGTTCGCCGGCCATGGCGCGTTCAGTGACGGCAGCGACTTCTTCACGCTTACCAGCGACCTCGGCCAAAAGTTCAATTACTTCATCTTCGATGAGGGTTGAATCTACATCGAATACAACTAGATACTTGGTCACGGTGTAACCAGAACGCCCTTTCCAACAACCGTGATACCTGAATCGCTAACAAAGAAGCCGCGATCGAGATCGCGCTGCTTGTCGACACCAATCGATGCGCCGTCGGCAACGACAACGCTCTTGTCGAGAATAGCTCGTCTCACCGTGCAATCGCGGCCGACTTGCACACCATCCAAAAGAACTGAGTCTGTCACCAAGGCCCTTGAGTGAACGCGCACATTTGGCGAAAGCACGCTTCGCTCCACAATGCCACCAGATACCACGGTGCCAAGAGAAACTATTGAGTCTGTTGTTCGACCCTGATTGCCTTCACCATCGTGTACGAACTTAGCCGGCGGCAAGTTTACTTGCTGCGTGTGCACTGGCCACTCGTGGTTGTAAAGATTGAAGACCGGCATCACCGAAATCAGGTCCATGTGTGCCTCGTAATAAGACTCCATGGTTCCTACGTCGCGCCAGTAGGAGTGATCGCGCTCGGTTGAACCGGGGATTTGGTTATAGGTGAAGTCATACACGCCGGCATCATCGCGCCCAACAAAGTAAGGAACGATGTCGCCACCCATGTCGTGGGTGGAGTCCTCAAGAGTTCCATCGTGCTCAATTGCATCAATCAGTGCCTGAGCGCTAAAAACGTAGTTGCCCATTGATGCCAAAACTTCGTTCGGGTTGTCGGCGAGTGGTTTTGGGTCGCTCGGCTTTTCACGGAAAGCTGCGATTTTAGTTGCGTCGTTGTCATCTACTTCGATGACACCAAACTGATTTGCCAAATGAAGCGGCTGACGAATAGCAGCAACGGTAACGCCTCTGCCGGACTCAATGTGAGCCTGAATCATTTGATCAAAATCCATGCGATAGACGTGATCGGCACCCACTACGACAACAATGTCTGGGCGCTCGTCGCTGAGCAGATTCATACTCTGCAAAATCGCGTCTGCGCTTCCAGAAAACCAGCGTTTGCCAAGCCGCTGTTGAGCAGGAACCGAGGCAACGTAAGAGCCAAGCAGCGGTGACATTCGCCAGGTCTGTGAGATGTGACGGTCAAGACTGTGCGACTTGTACTGAGTCAAGACCACGATACGGCGCAACCCAGAGTTGATTAGATTCGACAGAGCAAAATCAATCAAGCGATAACTGCCACCAAAAGGCACCGCGGGCTTAGCTCGGTCGGCCGTCAATGGCATCAGTCGCTTGCCTTCACCACCGGCCAGTACCATTCCGAAAACTCTTGGAGTGCTCATATCGAGAATGTTATTCGCAAAATGTTCCAGCCGGATAACATTGCGTCATGAGAATCGATTTGGTGACCAAGGAATATCCACCGTTCATTTACGGTGGAGCTGGCGTACATGTCGCTGAATTAGTGAAAGTTTTGCGTCAACACATTGAAGTTAGGGTTCGTTGCTTCGGCGAAGACCGTAATGAAACCGATACATACTCTTATGCGCACGGCCCCGAATTCGACCAAGCCAACGGAGCACTTCAAACGATGGCAACTGACCTAAGTATGGTCTCAGACATCGCAGGGGCTGACCTGGTGCACTCTCACACTTGGTATGCGAATTTCACAGGACAAGTTGCAGGTGCTTTGCACGGCATCCCACACCTCATAACCGCGCACAGCCTTGAACCGCTGCGCCCATGGAAAGAACAGCAATTAGGCGGGGGATACCGACTCTCATCAATGATTGAGCGCAACGCCTACGAACAGGCTGCGGGCATTATCGCCGTTTCTGATGGCATGAGGAAAGACATCTTGCGCGCCTACCCGCAAATTGATCCGGCAAAAGTATCGGTGGTACACAACGGAATTGACCTGGACGCTTTTCAAGCGGCAAACAACCCGGACCTAGTGCGCGCCAACGGAGTGGACCCCGAAAAACGATCGGTTGTTTTTGTGGGTCGCATCACAATGCAAAAGGGACTTCCTTACCTCTTGAAGGCAGCAAAGGAGTTGCCAAGCGATGTTCAATTGGTGCTTTGCGCTGGCGCACCCGATACACCTCAGATTTTGCAGGAAGTTACCGACCTAGTGACAGAGCTTCGAAAAACTCGAGACAACGTTGTATGGGTAGAGAAGCACCTGAGCCGGGCAGAACTTATCGCAATGCTTTCCGCGGCTACCGTATTTGCGTGCCCATCCATATACGAACCACTCGGCATCGTAAATCTTGAAGCCATGGCCTGCGGAACCCCGGTAGTCGCCACAGCAACCGGAGGAATTCCAGAGGTTGTTGCCCACAACGAAACCGGCCTGTTGGTTGAAATTGATCAACTGCAAGACGGCAGCGGCAAACCGCTTAACGAGTCCAAATTTGTTGCAGATTTTGCCGCGGCACTGAACCAGATGCTAGAGAGTCCAAAATTGTCAGAATTTGGCAAGGCCGGCAGAGCACGCGTCGAGCAACATTTCAGCTGGGACAGCATCGCGGCCGAAACAATTCGCGTCTATAAGCGCGCCATCGAGGCAACAGCATAGGCTTAAGGAATGTCTCGCGTCATCGATCTGAATAACGTCACAGTAATTCGTGACGGTCGACCAATTTTGAACAATGTGGATTGGCAGGTCGAATCAGATCAGCGCTGGGTGATTGTTGGGCCAAACGGGGCTGGAAAAACAACTCTGCTCAGAGTTGCAGCTGCACAAATTCACCCATCGAGTGGAAGTGCAACAATTCTTGGTCAGCGACTTGGTGAGATTAACGTCTTTGAACTCCGAACTCGAATCGGATTTGCTTCCTCAGCGCTTGCTGCTCACATTCCAAATTCCGAAACAGTATTAAACGCTGTGATGACTGCCAGTTACGCAGTTACCGGAAGATGGAATGAGAAGTACGACGACATCGATGAGCGCCGTGCTCGTCGAGTTTTAGCCGAGTGGCATCTTGAAAACTACGCGGACCGTGCCTTTGGAACCCTCAGCGATGGAGAGAAAAAACGCACCCAAATTGCCAGGGCGGTTATGCCAGATCCTGAGCTGCTGCTGCTTGATGAGCCGGTCGCCAGCCTTGACCTTGCTGCTCGAGAGCAAACTATTTCAATAATCGGTGCCTACGCTTCAGCCCCAGCTGCCCCAGCGATGGTCATGGTGACGCACCACCTTGAAGAAATTCCAGCCGGATTTACCCACGCGCTGCTGATCCGCGATGGCCAAGTTTTTGCGGCGGGGGAAATCCACCACACCCTAACCTCAGACAAGATCTCGGAGTCCTTTGGTTTTGGGCTAAATGTGGACTTTACCGAGGGAAGATTCCGGGTCCGCGCCCGCTAAATCCGGCTAAAAGGGCTATGCCGACCGGAATCCCTCTGTTATGCTTGAACACTGTGCCCTTTAGGCACAAGCCCCAATTTTTGATTATTACGGAGTTTTCCCATGAAGGCAGACATTCACCCAACTTACGAAGCAGTCGTATTCCGCGACTTGGCATCGGGTGTAGCGTTCCTTACTCGTTCTACTGTTTCAAGCAGCAAGACCATCGAGTGGGAAGACGGTAACACCTACCCAGTTTTCGACGTTGAAATCTCGTCAGAGTCACACCCTTTCTACACTGGTAAGCAGCGCATCATGGATGCTGCTGGTCGTGTTGAGCGCTTCAACGCTCGATACAAGGGCTTTGGCGCTTAGTCGTAAACGACTGAACATTGGTTATGGCGATTAGCCATAAACAAACTTCGGAGCGCAAGCTCCGCGAGAACCGCAAGTTGTCCACACGGCTTGTAGGTTGAGACCAAAGAGCTCCGCTTCGGCGGGGCTTTTTGTTTTAAGTTGGAATCAGGTTGCTTACAGTCAGGCGAGCTTGAGTGGCCAGCCTCTGGTGGCTGTGAAATCTGGGTTTACACTTCGACGCATGTATGACTCAAAGTCTGCATCAATTGCTTCACTCCAACGAATCTGCGCATCATGCAATTCACCGGCAGTGGCAGGCAATTCGTCAGCCCAACGTTTAGCAATTGCCTGAGCAACGCGACCAGCGGCAACCGCGTCTGCAGTTGCGTTGTGAGCATCTTCAAGCGGCACCTGATAAAACTCTGCCGCGTTTTCTAGTCTGCGCTTTCCTTTGCGGTACTTGTCTTTGAACTTGTCGATAACAAGTGGATCTATGACTGAGCCAAGTTTTAGGGGCTCTAAACCGTGACGCAAGGCCTCATAATGCAAAATCGTGAAATCATAAGGAGCGTTATAAGCAACGACCGGCAGTCCACGCGCAAAAAAGTCTCTAAGTGTCGCGAGCAATTCCGCGATTACTACGTCGGCCGGGCGACCTTCACGAACCGCAATTTCGGTGGTTACTCCGTGAACATCACTTGCCTGAGTTGGAATCTCAATACCAGGGTTTGCTAGCCACTCTGAATTTGTGCCAACTACATTTCCCGATGCATCCAGTTCAACCGCGCAGGCGGTGACGATTCGAGCATCGGTTAGGTCTAGGCCGGTCGTTTCAAGGTCAAAAACTGCAATTTGCTTTGCCCACTCAGGCATAGTGGTGTTGAAATCAAAACTAAGCTGGTCATTCATAGATTCAGGCTAGGTCTTACTAACGACAAAGACCGGCGCCACGCGCCAATTCAAGAGCAGCGGCGTGATGATTCAAGGTAAAGATATGTATGCCTGGTGCTCCAGCAGCAACTAGATCTTTGGCGAGTTGGGTCGAATACGCCATTCCGATTTCACGAGCCTGATCTTCATCTTCCGCTTGGTCAAATTTGGCAAGCAATTCATCAGGGATTGCGGCACCACTTAGCTCTGCCATTCGCACAATCTGCTTTGCATTGCTAATTGGCATTACACCCGGGACGATTGGCAAACTTGCCCCAGCTGCCTGGGCTGAAGCCACCAAATCGGTGTAAGCCTGCACACTGAAAAATAATTGGGTCACTGCGAATTTGGCACCCGAGGCCTGTTTTAGCGCCAACACTCTGGAGTCGTGCTCCATATTTGGGGACTCGGGGTGCACTTCTGGGAAAGCGGCAACGCCCACTTCCAAGTCGGTCGCTTCACGAACGAGATCTACCAACTCAAGCGCGGTCTTTAATTCACCCTTACTCAGTGCATCCGGGTCATCTTTTGGCGAGTCACCTCGTAAAGCTAAAATCGCGCCAACCCCAACCTGTTCAAAAAATTTCACAATTTCCAAAGTGCTGGATTTGGTTGCGCCGACGCAGGTTAGGTGGCCAATCGTTAGCACCTGTTTTGACATTCGTTCTACAACGGCAAGCGAACGCTCGCGATTTGAACCGCCGGCTCCGTAGGTCACCGACACATAATCGGGGGATACCTCAAGTAGCTTTTCGAAGGCATTCCAAAGATTGGCCTCGCCAACCTCATCCTTGGGTGGAAAGAATTCAAATGAGAGAGTGGGCTCTGCACCATTGCGTCTAGCGGCTGAAATCTCAGAAATGTTGCCGAAGCTCAAGCTGTTCAAATCGGATTTTCGCAGTAGTGAGGTTTCGGCCATTCCCCAAGTATATTCGACCGGCGACGGGGATTTGCCTCGAATTCCGCCACGGGCGCTCGGTTAGACTTGAAGTCTATGTTTACCTCCCGCTCAGAAGCCCTTATCAACGCCGTTCGCTCGCGCGTGGTCGTAGCGGATGGTGCGATGGGCACCATGATTCAAGAGGCAAGCCCAACCCTTGAGGAGTTCCAAGGCCACGAGGGCTGCAACGAAATCCTTAACATCACTCGGCCAGACATTATCGCTGGCATCCACGCCCAGTATCTAAAAAGTGGTGCCGAGGCCATTGAAACAAACACTTTCGGCGCCAACTTCGCAAACCTAGCCGAATATGGAATCGAAGACCGGATTGAGGAACTCGCCTATGCGGGCGCCAAAGTTGCCCGCGATGTTGCTGACGATTTTTACACCGATGAAAAACCGCGCTGGGTGCTTGGCTCAATGGGTCCGGGGACAAAGCTTCCGAGCCTTGGGCACGAAAAATTTTCTGTCCTGCGCGATGCTTACCAACTAAGCGCAAGGGGATTGATTCGCGGCGGTGCCGATGCGATTCTGGTGGAAACCGCTCAGGACCTTTTGCAAGCTAAAGCTGCGGTTATCGGTTCCAAGCGTGCGATGGCCGAACTTGAAACATATGTTCCAATCTTGGTCTCTGTAACCATTGAAACCACCGGAACCATGTTGTTGGGTTCTGAAATTGGCGCGGCACTTACCGCGCTTAGCGCTCTGGGAATTGACGCAATTGGTCTGAACTGTGCAACCGGCCCAATGGAAATGAGCGAGCACCTTCGCTACCTTTCTAAATTTTCAGAATTGCCCTTAGTGGTAATGCCAAACGCCGGACTTCCAATTCTTGGTGCTCACGGTGCGCACTATCCGCTCACCGCCAGTGAACTAGCGACGGCTCAATTGCAGTTTGTAAACGAATACGGCGCCGGCTTAGTTGGAGGTTGCTGTGGAACTACACCCGCCCACATTGCAGAACTAGCCAAAGCTGTTTCAAACTCAATCCCTAAGCGACCCTCCCTAATCGATGAGCCGGGATTAGCAAGTTTGTACCAGCACCAACCATTCGATCAGACCATGACTTATCTATCGATTGGTGAAAGAACTAATGCCAATGGTTCAAAAGCATTCCGCGATGCGATGCTCGCAGAAAATTGGGAAGAGTGCATTGAAATCGCCCGAAGCCAAACTCGCGAGGGAGCACACCTTCTTGATGTCTGTGTTGATTACGTTGGTCGAGATGGAGCCAAAGACGCTCGTGAACTAGTCAGCCGCTTGGCCACGGCAACCACCTTGCCGCTGGTACTGGACTCTACCGAGCCCGCAGTTTTGGAGGCGGGACTTGAGTGCATGGGCGGCCGTGCCATGATCAACTCGGTGAACTACGAAGACGGTGACGGGCCAAAATCCCGCTTCGCCAAGATCATGCCGATTGTCAGAGAACACGGCGCTGCTGTAGTCGCACTAACTATCGACGAAGAGGGTCAAGCCCGAACAGCGGATACGAAATTTGCGATCGCTGAACGTCTAATTAAGGATTTGACTGGAAACTGGGGCATGAGACTCGTTGACATCACAGTTGACACCCTCACTTTCCCGATTGCCACCGGCCAAGACGAAACTCGTCGCGATGGCATAGAAACCATTGAGGCAATTCGCAGGCTCAATGAAGCTTTCCCTGGAGTCCAGACCACTCTGGGAATCTCAAACATTTCATTTGGCTTGAGCCCCGCCGCGCGTCACGTATTGAACTCCGTGTTCCTGCACGAGTGTGTTCAAGTTGGTCTAACTTCGGCAATTGTTCACGCGGCTAGAATCATGCCACTGAATCAAATTCCGGCAGAGCAATTGCAGGCCGCATTGGATCTGATCTACGACCGCAGAACCTATGACACTGACGGAAACATCACATTTGACCCGCTAACCCGATTCCTTGATGTTTTCAGCGGCGTAGACTCGGCCGCCTCGCGTCAGTCTCGCGCCGATGAATTGGCCCTAATGCCAATTGAACAGCGTCTTGAACGCCGCATCATTGACGGTGAAAAGAAAGGCCTCGAGGCCGACCTAGATGAAGCTATGGCCGCAGGCTACAAGGCTCTGGCAATCATCAATGACTTCCTGTTAAAAGGCATGCAGGTTGTTGGGGAACTCTTCGGCAAGGGTGAGATGCAATTACCATTCGTGCTTCAGTCCGCTGAAGTAATGAAAACCGCAGTTGCCCATCTGGAACCTCACATTGAAAAAACCGATGACAGCGGTAAGGGCAGAATCTTGCTGGCGACTGTTCGTGGCGACGTGCACGACATCGGTAAGAACTTGGTCGACATTATCCTCAGCAACAATGGATTCGAAACCGTGAACATTGGCATCAAACAGCCAATTAACGAGATCCTGCGCGCAGCCGAGGAACACGACGTGGACGTAATTGGCATGAGTGGCTTATTGGTTAAGTCCACGCAAATCATGCGTGAAAATCTTGAAGAGATGAACCAGCGCGGTGTGGCTGAAAGGTGGCCGGTAATTCTTGGTGGCGCGGCGCTGACTAGAAGTTTCGTTGAACAGGATCTCGCCGAAATGTTTAACGGCGAGGTTCGCTACGCCAAAGATGCCTTCGAGGGCCTAAAGCTCATGGATGCTCTGGTCAAAATTAAGCGCGGGGACACCACGGTAAAACTTCCGGCGCTAAAGAAACGACTCGTGCCGCAAAAAAATCTTTTGGTACGCACCGAACCGGACCTGATGCCAGATCGCTCCGACGTTAGAAGTGACAACGAAATTCCGAATCCTCCATTCTGGGGAATGCGCGTTGTAAAAGGTATTCCACTTCGCGATTACGCTTCTTACCTTGATGAACGAGCAACTTTTATGGGTCAGTGGGGTCTCAAGCCTTCGCGTGCGGAAGACGGTGCAAGTTACGAAGAGCTCGTAGAGACCGAGGGTAGGCCAAGGCTTCGTGCCTGGCTGGACAAGGTTCAGACGGATGGTTTGCTCGAAGCCGCAGTTGTCTACGGTTATTTCCCAGCGGTGTCAGATGGCGATGACCTTGTCATTCTTCACCACGGTCCAGAAGGGGCCACCGATGGTGGTTCCGGTGGAGTTCCGGGAACCGAACGGATGAGATTTAAGTTCCCTCGCCAAGCTCGTGATCGACACCTCTGCCTAAGCGACTTCGTCGCCGCCAAAGATTCAGGCAAAGTTGACGTGGTGCCGTTCCAACTGGTGACCATGGGCAATAAAGTTTCCGAGGCTGCGAATGAACTCTACGCAGCCAACGAGTACCGTGAGTATTTGGAGTTGCACGGCTTATCTGTTCAATTAACTGAGGCTCTTGCCGAGTTCTGGCACGCGCGCATCCGTGAGGACCTAGGCTTTTCCGCTGAGGATCCTGCAGAGGTCGAGGGCCTATTCAAATTGGATTACCGCGGTGCCCGATACTCATTTGGTTATCCGGCTTGCCCTGAACTTGAAGACCGAGTGAAATTGGTTGACTTACTGAAGCCGGAGCTGATTGGCGTCACGCTGTCAGAAGAGCTTCAACTTCACCCAGAACAATCAACGGATGCCATGGTTCTTCACCATCCAGAAGCCAAATACTTCTCTGTCTAGGTCAGCATCATGACAATCCAGTCTGAACTTCTTGCAAAGCGGGCCTTAGACCGTTCAAAAGCACACAGCATTCAGGTGCTTGATACGGCAACCCGATACTGGTCTTACCCAAGCAGTAATCCAAACGCCAAGGTAATCATTTTCATTCACGGCTATCGTGGCAACCATCACGGGCTAGAAGCAATTGCCGGAGCCCTTGAGGATTTTCACGTAATCATTCCAGACCTGCCAGGATTCGGCGAGTCAACTCCGTTTGCAGAAACCCACACCATCGAACGTTATGCAGCTTGGTTAGCAGAATTCATCGCAAAGCTCGCACCCAAGCAAAAGCCAATTCTGCTGGGACACAGTTTCGGAAGTATCATCTGTGCGGCCTTCGCCAGCCAAACAGACGCAATTGAACTACTAATTCTCGAGAACCCGGTATCGGCTCCGGCGCTAAAGGGACCTAACGCCCCAATTACTAAAATCGCCCAGGCCTTTTTTGCACTTGCCGGAAAACTTCCGCTGAAGCGCGGGGAGTGGCTTCTAAAGTCATGGCCTATGGTGCGTGGCATGAGCATACTTATGACAAAGAGTTGGAATCGTCAATTGCGCAGCTGGGTGCATGCGCAACATGAGGCAAACTTTAACGACTTTGCAAATCGCCGGGTAGCGATAGAGGGTTACACCGCGTCAATCTCGCACAACGTTGGTGACTACGCGGACCAATTCAAGGTGCCAACACTGTTAATCATTGGCAGTCGTGACGATATCACCTCTCCGAAACAACAGTTCGCGATGGCTAGGAACATCAGAGTTCCTCACGCGATTAGTGAACACATGGGAGTTGGGCATTTGACCCACTATGAAATTCCTGCCGAGGTTGCCGAGGACATCCGACAATTCGTTGCGCAGCATGGGATGGATAACGGCTAGTGAAGAACATTTTCTTTGACTGTCGCTACATTCGAATAGACCACCACGACGGCATAAGTCGATTCTCAGCTGGACTATTTGCAGCACTAAGTAAAAAAATCCAAGTAACCGCAATAATCTGCGACGTTAGGCAGCTGCAAAAGCTTCCCCAGGGAACAAAGTTTGTAAAAATTTCTTCACCAACATCTGCTCTTGAGCCCCTGGTGTCACTGCAACTAAACAAAACAGAAGCCGACATCGTCTTCTCACCCATGCAGACAATTGGCTCCTTTGGAAGAAAATTTAAGCTGGTGCTCACCGTTCATGATTTGATTTACTACCGCCATCCCGCGCCGCCACCGAACTTCTCTTGGCCAGTTAGAGCGCTTTGGCGCCTGTATCACCTTGTTTACTGGCCACAAAGAATTCTGCTAAATAGTTCCGATGCAGTCGTGACAGTATCGCAGACAACCAAACAACTCATCCAGCAAAATAAGCTAACTCGACGCCCGGTCAAGGTGGTCTATAACGCAGCTGAAAGTCAACAAACAAGCTCGATTCCCGAACGGCGCCCAACCCAAAATCAAAACCTAATTTACATGGGCAGTTTTATGGACTATAAAAACGTTGAGGTCTTGATCCGGGGAATGCGATACCTACCTAATCACGAACTTCACTTGCTGAGTCGCATTTCAAATGCGCGCAGGCAAGAGCTTGAAGCATTGATTCACTCTGGTGCCAAAGTCGTTTTTCATAATGGGGTGTCAGACGAGCAGTACCACGAGTTACTCAGTTCTGCCGTGGCACTTGTTTCCGGTTCACGAGATGAAGGATTTGGCATACCTTTGGTCGAATCCATGAATCGGGGAGTGCCAATCGTAATTTCAGACATTCCAATCTTTCGTGAGATTGGCGGTTCCGCCGCCATCTACTTTGATCAAGAGGATCCGACTGCCTTTGCCAGAGCCATTGAGTCAATTTCCGATAACGATGAGTGGCTGAAAGCATCCAGAGCAAGTCAGATTCAGGCAAAGAAATTCAGTTGGGATACGTCAGCCACAGCCTTGCTTGAACTTCTAGAGCAAGTCTGAATGTAAGGTTCTAGGCTCATAGCTCCGAATGCGCCAGATCGAACCATCGTGCGCGAAAACACTCATTGAGGCATTACCTAATCGCTCACCTTCACGCGGGAATTCGCCATTGCTTACGATTCTTAGCAGGATGCGAATCAAAGCGCCATGTGAGACTGCCAAAATTCTCCGACCTCTAAATTTCATGGCCAATTGATCAAGCAAAAGGTTGGCTCGCGCCTCTAGATCCCTAAGGCTCTCACCGCCAGGCACACTATTTGTGTCTGCATATTTTGCCAGCCATTCTTGGTGACTCATTCCTTCTGCCTCGCCAAAGGATCTCTCCAAAAGCAGTGGCTCTACCTCAGCATCAGCAAAACCGTTCACTTCTGCAACTATCTCAGCGGTTGCGCGAGCTCTGGAAAGCGGCGAGGTAAGGATTAGATCCCAATCATTAGGATCGATAACAGCTGCGGCATCACGAGCCTGAGCAATTCCGGTCTCATTGAGAGGAATGTCAGTGATTCCCTGCAATCGAAAATCAATGTTCCAATCTGTTTGCCCGTGTCGCAACAGACCCAAAATTGTTTCAGTCAAGGAATAGCCTCTCAAGTACCAAAGATGTATTTGCTTCAATTTTTGCTGTAGCTAGCTCGTCAGCCCTGGTGGCACCAATGTTTACAATCACGATTGGCTTATTGGCGCGGGCGGCGCGGCGCGCAAATCGTAAACCGGAATTCACCGAAAGTGAAGTTCCGGCAACCAGCAGTGCCTCTGCATCGTCAAGATTTTTCATGGCAAGTTCAACAACTTGGGGTGGAACAGATTCACCAAAGAAAACTACGTCGGGCTTGAGAACGCCACCACACTTCAAGCAGACTGGAATCTTGAAGTCCGCAGCAGCTTCTATTTCAGCGTCCCCGTCTGGCGTAAATTCAAAATCAGCCGACCGATCAACACCCGGGTTCAAATCGGAAAGCAGCTCATCCATTATTGTGCGCGAGAAATTGTCGCCGCACTTCATGCAGCGCACTCTGTCCAAGCGGCCGTGCAAGTCAATCACCTGCCTGGAACCTGCCTTTTGATGGAGTTGATCAACATTCTGGGTAATGATTTGGAAGACTTTTTGATTTACCTCTGCCCGTGCGATCGCCAAGTGGCCAGCGTTTGGCAGGGCTTCGGCGATGCGGTTCCAGCCGATGAAACTTCTAGCCCAGTACCTAATTTGCGCTTCTTTAGAGCCCATAAAGGTGTCGTAGGTCATTGGATGGCGGGCGACCCGTCCAGCGCCGCGATAGTCGGGGATACCGGAATCTGTGCTTAGTCCCGCACCGCTTAGCACCAGTACTTTTTTGCCGATGAGTTTTTCGCGCGCGAAATCCACGCCATATTGGGCGGCTGCACTAAGCGTCTCTCTCTCCGACATTGTTATCAGTCTAGTTTTTCGAACCTGAGTGAGACATTGACGTTTACCCTTCTTAAGTGAAAAACCCTGGTCGTGGAGGACCAGGGTTTAGTGTCCGAAAGGGGACTTGAACCCCTACCCTCGTAAGAGGACTAACACCTCAAGCTAGCGCGTCTGCCATTCCGCCACCCGGACAGGTAACGGTTTTGATGTTACCTCAAATCTTCTAAAGCCGCCGAGGTACTAGCCTGACGAGACCTTTCGGGGTAGTTTAGGGCTATGGCTCAAGACGCACGCATAGCATTGCAACAGTTCATCGCCTCGCTGGAGCGACACTTTGAAGCAATCGCATCTAGGCGCGGTGCCGAGGATCCCGCAGTCGAGCAAGCTTATTTTCAATTAGAGGATGCTTTTCTCAACTACGAGGAAGCTCTCAACGAAAAATACGAGGAATACCTGCCGATCTCTTTGGCAGAGGATGAAAACGATTGACCCCATTTGACGCGGTAATTCTGGGAATCGTTCAAGGCCTTACCGAGTTTTTGCCAATTTCCTCAAGCGCACACGTCCAAATCGCGCAGCAACTACTTGGGCTATCTGCCATTCCCAAACCACAGCTGACCGCTTTTATCGCCACGATTCAACTCGGCACCGAGGCGGCCGTTTTGATTTATTTTTGGAGAGACATCGTTCGCATAGTAAAGGCCTTCTTTGGGACACTCTTTGCTAAATCAAAACAAAGCACCGATGCGCTGCGCGACGCAAAACTTGGTTGGCTAATCATCATTGGCTCGATACCGGTAGTGGCCATTGGTTTGATTTTTCAAGACGCAATTGAAAACCAACTTCGAAGCCTTTGGGTGATTGCCTTTACGCTCATTATTTTTGGCGTGATCCTTGGGATTGCAGACCGAATTGGCAAAAGACAGAGGTCAATTGAGCAGCTGACCACCAAGCACGGAATTTTGTTTGGGTTGGGCCAGGCCTTAGCTGTCATTCCGGGGGTTTCTCGATCAGGAGGAACTATTTCTGTTGGCTTGCTGCTTGGCTACAGTCGACAGGCCGCAGCCAGATACAGTTTTTTGTTGGCCATTCCAGCGGTCATTGCCAGCGGGTTTTATGAATTTGCATCAACTTACCAAGACCTAAACAGCAGTGAGTTAGTAGCCACCGCTGTGGCAACCGTGGTCTCGTTTGTGGTTGGCTTCTCTGTGATTGTTGGCTTGCTGCGCTATCTAAGCCGCGGCTCTTTCATGCCATTTGTGTTCTGGCGAGTCTCAGTTGGCGTGATTCTGCTGGTGCTACTTTCAACCAATCAGCTGCAGGCCTAGTCACTTTTTTGATCTGGCTGCTCTCCATTGGCGGGTCTATCATCGGCACCGTCGACTGATTTTTCGTCACTGGCTCGCAAAAACTTCTCGAATTCCATGGCAATAGCGTCTCCACTGGCTGCCGCAGACTCCACTTCATCTCTGTTTTTTTCAAGTTGCTCAATGTAGCCAGCCATGTCGTCATCACCCTCGGCTACCTCGTCTATGCCGCGCTCCCAATTGAAAGCTTCATCAGCCAAAGTGCCGTGATCAAACTGAACCCCAAGGTATCGTTCAACTTCAACCAACAGAGCCAGCGTTGCCTTAGGCGATGGAGTGTTGTGAACGTAGTGGGGAACAGATGCCCACAGTGCAACGCTAGGAATTCCAGCTTTTTCAAGCGCAATCCCTAACACGCTAAGAATGCCAACCGGACCTTCGTAGTGGCTGCGCTCAAGGTTTAATTCCGCCCTAGCGCGTTCGTTTTGGCTGGTTGCCATTACACCGATAGGGCGGGTGTGCGGCACATCGGCCAACATGGCACCAAGGAACAAAACCGCATCAATCTCACGATCCTCGATCATTTCCATAACCTCGGCTGTGAACGATTGCCAGCGGCGAGAAGGCTCTACACCCAGCAGCACATGAATGCGACCGAGCGAAGGATTCTGGGCAACTAGCTCAACGGAGGGGGCACACAGATCGGTGCTTGGCCAATTGATTTGGCGATTTCCATCGGTGTCATAGGAAACAGACGGCCTGGTGAACTGGAAGTCATAGTAATCTTCAGGGTCAACCGTGCCAATCACGTCTACGTTCAGACGCTCACAAATGAATTTGGCCGCCGCGCTAGCCGATTCGGCAGCGTCGTTCCAACCCTCAAAGGCCACAATCAGGGTTCGGCCGGCAAATAAGTTCACGTTTTCCTAGGTTTTAGGCATTCTTGGTACTTAAAACCCTAAGGCAAAGCAGCCAAGGTAAAATCGACTCATTATGTTTGGAAAAAAGCTGCCCGCCGCTGTCTTGTGGGACATGGATGGCACGCTAGTCGACTCAGAACATTACTGGTTAGCCAGCGAAAAGTCCCTGGCCGAACAGCATGATGCCAGCTGGACCGAGCAGGACGGCCACGAATTAATTGGCAATAGCCTGTACGAATCTTCCAGAATCATCAAGGCCAAAATCGGTAGCAGCATGGACACCGAGGCCATCGTTCAACATCTGACCGATTCGGTGGTGGCAAAGTTGGCAGTTGAAATTCCCTGGCGTCCTGGCGCCCAAGAACTCTTGCGTGAACTAAAGCGCAAAAAGATCAAGACTGCCTTGGTCACAATGTCGATGCATCGGATGGCTTTGGAGGTTGTCAACCGCATTCCCTTTCAAGCCTTTGACGTGATCATCGGCGGTGATGATGTCTCAAGGGGTAAACCGTTTCCCGACCCGTATCTAAAGGCTGCCGAAATGCTTGGGGTAAGGCCCCAAGACTGCGTTGCTTTTGAAGACTCTAATACCGGACTCAGATCGGCAGAGGCAGCCGGCACCAAAGCAGTGGGCATTCCAAACTTCATCGAAATTCCAATGATTCCAGGGCGAATTCTCTGGCCAACACTCGATGGCGTTCGCGTCAAAGACCTTCAGAAACTTTTCAGTTAGGAACGAATGAGTCAGCCAATCTCAAAGGCAAAATTGCCTACCGGGCCATTTCGTGAGGGTGACCGAGTTCAACTCACTGGGCCCAAGGGAAGACTAAACACCATCACCCTGCGAGCTGGTGAGAAGTTTGGCACCCACCGTGGCGACCTACTGCACGACGACATCATCGGCAAACCCGAAGGCTCGGTCATTTTGAATCAGACCGGGATTGAGTATCTTGCCTTTCGACCCCTGCTGAGCGACTTCGTTCTGTCCATGCCGCGTGGAGCAGCCATCATTTACCCAAAGGATTCGGCTCAAATAATTGTCATGGGAGATATTTTTCCAGGCGCCCGAGTAGTAGAGGCTGGTGTTGGATCTGGCGGACTGAGCATGTATCTATTGCGTGCAATTGGCGACATGGGCACCTTGGACTCCTTTGAGCGTAGAGAAGAATTCGCAGAGATAGCCAAGGCCAATGTCGCTACAAATCTTGGAATCGTGCCCTCAAGTTGGAACATTCACATCGGTGATTTGCAACAGCAGCTGCCAATTAAGAAGCAGGCGGGCAGCGTTGATCGAATTGTTCTAGACATGCTGGCCCCGTGGGAATGCGTTGAAGAGTGTGCGAACGCATTGGTTCCCGGCGGATTGATTATTGGATACGTTGCGACAGTCACTCAGCTTTCGCGCTTTGCAGAAGCCCTAAAGGAGAGCGGTCACTTCAACGAACCAGAAGCCTTTGAATCCATGACCAGAGGTTGGCATTTACAAGGGCTGGCGGTGAGGCCGGAGCACCGAATGATTGGCCACACCGGATTCCTGATTACCGCCAGGCGCATGGCTCCTGGAAGCACCGCACCAAACTTTAAGACCAAGAACAAACCAGAGTTTTCTGACGAAGATCTATCGGCCTGGAACCCGGATCACCTTGGTGAGCGCAAGGTATCAGACAAGAAACTTCGCAAAACTATTCGAAGCGCAGAAGCCGCGGCGGAAGCGCGCCTTGAGCAGTAATCAACCAGTAAGGAAAGCCAAACAATTGCGTAAATTAGCCACACTCCTAACCGCGGTAACTTTTGTATTTTTAGTTTCAGCTTGTGCACCCAGTTCGCCAACCGGCGAAGAAACCTCTACCGGCAGCGATACGCTTTCTTACATGACTCGCGCAACCGGAGAAGCACTGCCAGCAACCGATGGCTATCCAACCG
Organism: Rhodoluna lacicola; assembly: GCF_000699505.1. Classification (NCBI taxonomy): domain Bacteria; kingdom Bacillati; phylum Actinomycetota; class Actinomycetes; order Micrococcales; family Microbacteriaceae; genus Rhodoluna; species Rhodoluna lacicola. Next base: position 836,276 of record NZ_CP007490.1, read on the forward strand.
TCACCCTTGACGATGCTGGAGCACCATCAATTACGCCCCTAACATCGGCAGCGCCAAAAGAATTTGGCGTGGCCACTCTGATCAAGGGTGCAGGTAGCGTTGTTGGCGCAACAGACATCGTGACAGTGCAGTACGCAGGATACCTATGGGATGGCACACCGTTTGATTCATCCTGGAGCCGTGGTGAACCCGCTCAGTTTTCATTGGAACAGGTTGTGCCAGGTTTCACCAAAGCAATTGCAGGACAGACCATTGGCTCACAGGTAATTGCAGTGTTACCACCTGAAGACGGTTACGGTGCTAGCGGTGCGGGCAGCATTCCTCCAAATGCAACGCTCATATTTGTAGTAGACATTCTTGCCGCAGAACCTGCCCAGTAGAACCGGGGCGAAGCTGGGGGAATGGTGAACAAGAAGTCTGCAGACACTTGGCAACCAGCCAAGTCCGACAAGTCAGAACGACTGCTCCAGCTCACCTGCGCCCTTTTGTTCGCAGAACGCGGTTTGACCAAGGCCGAATTATTTAGGTCAATTCCGGCCTATCTTGAAGCAACCGCATCTGGAACCTCCGAGGAATCTCTGAACCGCATGTTTGAGCGCGACAAAGTGGACCTTAAGAACACCGGCATTCAATTGCAAACGGTCAACCCAAATGCAGACCCCGATGAAATCTCCTATGTGATCGCCGGGGACACATTCGTTTGGCCCCAACACGCAAAACTTTCTGCCAAGCAATTGCAGTTGCTTGAATTAGCGGCCCAGGTCTGGTCGCAAGCATCACTAGAAGCTGACGCCAACCAGGCTCTCGTAAGGCTCAAAGCACTTGGTGTTGAACCAGCCGCCACTGACTTGATTGGGTTTGCGCCGCGAATCGAAACCCGTGAACCAAGCTTTACGCCCATTAGCAATGCAATCGACGAGTCAATTGAAATCACTTTTAGCTATCGCAAGGCCAATGGTGAAGTATCTAAGCGACATGTTCAACCTTGGTCACTTCACAACGTTGACGGCCAGTGGCTGCTCCAATCCTTCGACCTCGATCACTCTGAGGTAAGAAACTTTTTGCTAAAGCGAATAGTTTCCAAAGTTCAAAATGTAAAAAACGGAGAAGCAGATAAATTCTTTGAGAAGCCAAATGATACCCAAGTTGCCGCAGCCATTGCAGATCTTCAGGAACACATCAAGAATCAAGTTTGTGAACTAAGAGTTAAGCGTGACTCTCAAGCCTGGTTTCATTTCCACTTAGATGGCTCTGGAAAGCCGAACGACAACACCGTGACGTTCAATTACATGGACTTGCACTTGTTGGCCGAAGAACTTCGAGACTTTGCCTTGGACATAAAAGTTCTGAGACCTAAGGAGCTGGCCGAGCTGATCAAATCTGGTTTTGAGAAAGTTGCCTCGGATCATGCCTAAATTGAATTCATTCAACAGCGAAGATCGCTACAACTTTATGTTGGCCTTGGTTGCCTTTTTGCAAAACCGGGGTTCGGTGACATTAGAAGAAGCCGCACAGCATTTTTCGCTGGAACCTAAATACCTCAGAAAAGCCGTTACATCAATCAATGAAGCAAGGGCCACGGTTAAGGGTTTTGAAGAGTGGTTCTTCTTGATTGATGTTGAAGCACTAGAGGAAGATGGAATCCTCACCTTGCTAGACAACGCTGTCCTTGATCAAGTTCCAAGGCTTTCAAACCGCCAGGCGTCAGCCATTGCAGCAGGACTAAATTACCTTGCAACAATTCCTGGCTTCAAAGATGACCCAGACCTACAAGAACTTCAGAAGATGCTTGCCTCGGGCTCGAGTCGGGGAATTAACCCAATTATCGAGTCTCGCCCAGGTAGTGCTGAAGCCGGGGCCGAAACTCTTCGAAAAGCTATTCTGAGTCGAAAAATTATTACCTGCGAATACATCAATCAAAAGGGTGAGCGATCCAGTCGCAGTATTGAACCGCTGCGCCTAGACCCAAGGGCAGACGGTTGGTATCTTCGCGGTTACTGTCCAATTCACCTAGAGGTGCGTAATTTTAAGCTCGATCGCATGCGGGCAATCGAGATTACCAATAAGGATCTGAGTGAAGAGGCTCAACGGATAGAAACCATCGAAGAAGCGCTTTACGTATCTGAAGCTACCGACACATCGGTCATGGTTGAAGTGCAACCCGAGGGATACCGACTGATTACCGAGGCGAAATCAGTTTCTGAGCCACTGAGTGCCGAAGCGGGAGTTATTCGCGCGGAGATAAAAGTTGGCCACTTGCCCAATCTGGGTAAACTCGTGGCTAGATTTGGCGGGGCGGCCAGGGTTATAGCCCCACCAGAGGCAAAGTTGATTGTCAAAAATTATGCTCTTGCTGCTCTTGGTGAGAGTTCAGCCCCGACCCTTGAGAATGAGGATTAGTTTTGTCTTCGCAAATGGGTTTTTGGGCATGGTTCTGGATTTGGATCGGCTTGATTGTTGGCTCGCTGGTCATATTTGGCTTCATAGGGAAGTCCTTGTACAACAAAGTCGGCGCTGCCGGACATCAGGTTTCGCGCGTTGCCAAGCAGGCTCTTCAGCTGGCTGCCGCCCTTGAACAGAAGGCAACCGTTCAAGACCCTGAAAACTCAGTGTTAGCAGACCCGGTGACCGTGCAAGCCAAGCGTCGCGCGTTACAAAAGGTAAAGATAAAGAAACAGGAGGAGCGCAAGCGTAGACTTATAGCGTCTCTGAAGCGTTTTGACCCTAATGAAAGCAGGTTCCACTAATGCGACTAAACGGTTGGGAATGGATCATCATTCTTGTTATCGTCTTGCTCCTCTGGGGTGGGCCAAAGCTCCCGGGTCTTGCCAAGAGCTTGGCTCAGTCGCTTCGAATCTTTAAGTCTGAAATTAAATCAGACGACAAGTCTGGGAAAGACGAGCCAAAGAAGGACGCAGGCAGCTCAAGCAACTAGTAGTTGCTGCCAGAGCTACATCCCATGGCTAGAAAACGCAACCCCGATGGCAAGATGAGCCTGGGTGGGCATCTCAAAGAATTACGTAATCGTCTCTTTTGGTCTGCAATTTTTGTTTTTGCCGGCACGATTGCCGGTTGGTTTTTATTCCAACCCGTTTTTCAGATACTTCAAAAACCAGTGGTGGATCTTGCCAATACAAAAGGGGTCAACGCCACTCTGAATATAGGTACTGTTGCCGGCGCTTTTGACCTTCAATTGCAGGTGTCAATTTTCTTGGGTGTCATGATGACCAGCCCAATTTGGCTATACAACCTGTGGGCATTCATCACGCCGGGTCTAAAAAAGCGAGAACGCAAGTTCACACTTGGCTTCGTTTTCACCGCCGTGCCGCTCTTCCTTACCGGATGCTGGCTGGCTTGGATATCGCTACCGGGATTTGTGTCAACACTTATTGGATTCACCCCGCAGGGAACGGCGAACGTCATAAATGCCAACGAATACATTCTTTTCACCATTCGAATCTTGCTGGTGTTTGGTCTGGCTTTTGTCTTGCCAGTAGTTTTGGTGATGCTGAATTTTGCAAACTTGATTACAGCCAAGAGCATTCTCAAGTCTTGGCGCATCGCAGTATTTGTGATTGCTGTAATTGCGGCCCTGGCAACTCCCACCGCAGACCCAATGTCAATGTTTCTAGTAATGGTCCCGCTCATCGCGCTGTATTTTATTGCCGCAGCCATTACATATTTCAACGACAAACGCAGAGATCGAAGACTTGCAAAACTTCACGACAGCTTTGAAAACTCAGTAACGGGAACCCCTGAAGCGGCCGAGAATGACTGAGAATCAGCTCAGTCCGGCTGAGCGATTTGCCCAAGCAAAGGCTAATAAACGAAATCCATCGATTGAAAGTTTTGCGAGCCTGCTGAAGTTCCCGATGGACCCTTTTCAGGAGCAATCGTGCCGTGCTTTAGCCGCCGGCAAAGGAGTTTTGGTTGCTGCGCCAACCGGTGCCGGAAAGACCATCGTTGGTGAATTTGCCATTCACCTAGCAATTGAAAAAAATCAAAAGGTTTTTTACACCACACCAATCAAGGCCCTAAGTAATCAGAAATTTGCCGAACTTACTAAACGCTACGGCGCCGAACGTGTTGGTTTGCTTACCGGAGACACAAATCAGAATTCTGACGCCCAAATTGTGGTGATGACCACAGAAGTATTGCGCAACATGATTTATGCGAATTCAAATTCGCTGATTAGTTTGGGCTTCGTAGTGATGGACGAGGTTCATTACCTCGCAGATCGATTTAGGGGAGCGGTTTGGGAAGAAGTAATTCTGCACCTACCAAAAGACGTAAAAATCGTCTCTTTGAGTGCAACCGTTTCCAATGCCGAGGAGTTCGGCGCCTGGCTTGACGAAGTCCGAGGCGACACGGAAATTATCGTTTCCGAAATTCGGCCAGTACCACTGAACCAGCACGTGCTTTTTGGTGATGAGCTGCTTGAACTATTCGATGAAACTTCCAAGGACCCAAGAGTAAATCCGGAATTGGCTCAAATGCACGCCACAAAATTGCGGAGTCCTATTAACAAACCACATCGCGGACGGCGCAGTGATTTCGGCAATCAGCGAATGCAATTAAAACAAATTCAGCGAATTTCAAAACCCGAAATAATCGACATCCTCGAAGACGAAGATTTATTGCCAGCAATATTTTTTATATTTTCAAGGGCTGGCTGCGAAGCGGCCGTCAAAGCCTGTCAGAGTCACAACATTCGTCTCACCACAACTGAAGAGAAGCAAGAAATACGACGCCTAGTCGAAGAAAAATGCTACAACATTGCCGACGAAGACCTTTCCACACTTGGTTACTTTGAGTGGTTATCTGGACTTGAACGAGGTGTTGCCGCGCACCACGCAGGAATGCTTCCAGCTTTCAAAGAAGTTGTTGAAGAACTATTTCTGCGTAAATTAGTGAAGGTTGTTTTTGCAACCGAGACCCTTGCCCTGGGCATTAACATGCCAGCGAGAACCGTAGTGCTTGAAAGACTCGACAAATTTAATGGTGAGGGCAGGGTAAACCTGACCCCAGGCGAGTACACCCAACTCACCGGGCGTGCCGGACGCCGAGGCATCGACACTCAGGGACACTCCGTAATTCAATGGAGCGCAAACATGGACCCAAACAGCGTGGCAGGTCTGGCCAGTAAGCGGACCTATCCGTTGATCAGTCCTTTTAAGCCCACCTACAACATGTCGGTTAATCTGCTAGAGGCCTTTGGTCGAGAGCGCGCCCGTGAAGTACTTGAAACATCCTTCGCGCAATTTCAAGCAGACCGATCAGTGGTAGGTCTAGCGCGTGGTATTCGAGAGAAGCAAGTTTCGCTGGACGGATACGAAAAAGCAATGGAATGTCACCAGGGGGACTTCGTTGAATACGCAAAGATCCGCCGGGAAATGACCGACATCGAGCGGGCTCTTTCTGCGGGCAGGGTTCGCGCCGAGCGCGGCAAGGACCTTCGTCAATCCAAGGGCAGACACCTTCAGGAACAACGCCTGAATCAACTAAAAAGAGACATGCGTTCTCACCCTTGCCACTCGTGTAATGAACGTGAGGCGCACGCCCGGTGGGGAGAGCGCTGGTTCAAGTTGAGCCGAGAGCTTGATGGAATCATCGCCCAAATAGAAGGACGCACAAATCAAGTCGCAAAAACCTTCGACAAGATTTGTGGAATGTTGGTAGATCTAAATTACATCCAAGATGTTGATGGTGATTATGAAGTGCTCGAAGCGGGCAAAACCCTGGCACGAATTTATGGCGAAAGAGACCTGCTGATTTCCGAATGTATTCGTGAGGGCGTTTGGTCAAAACTGGACCCAGCCGGCCTGGCTGCTATGGCGGCGGCTTTGGTTTACGAGGCGCGGCGTGAGGAAGAATGGGAACCGCGCATTCCAAAGGGAAACTTCCAAGAAATTATGCAGACCACCACAGAGATTTGGGAGGATCTAGAAGACCTGGCCCATTCCCACAAACTTGGACAAACCCCGCCACTAGATCTAAGCCTCTCACTTCCGATACACCGGTGGGCTTCAGGCGCAAAGCTTGACAGTGTTTTAGACAGTGCCGATCTGCTTGCCGGAGACTTCATTAGATGGACCAAACAAATAATTGATTTGCTAGATCAAGTTGCCCAAACGGCTGGGCCAGAGCTAGCAGAGACTGCAAAGAACGCGGTAGACAAAGTTAAGCGTGGCATCGTGGCATACTCTTACTACGGATAATTCAGCAACTTAAACGAAATGCTGCCAAACATGACATCGATGAATCAGACCAAGCGTGCCGCAGTAATTCAAATGGCACTACGTCTTTTTCTTGCGGGATTTGGGGGATACCTCTCTAGCTTGGCAATGCCTAGGGAAAACATTTACCCGCTAATTTTTGTTTCGGTGGCGCTGTTGTTGCTTTCAGTTCGAAATCTAAAATTTTTCAAAGCTTTCACGGTCGGCCTAGTTGGTGGCCTTGCCTTCTATCTGTCGCAGATTGAGTGGTTGAGTCTCTACCTTGGCCCCGTGCCATGGCTAGCGCTTTCTAGCCTTGAGGCAATAATTTTTGCCTTCGGCATGGCAGGTACGGCTTTAGTTTGGTCTTGGCTCGATAATTCAATCAACTGGGCGAAAAAGTTCAAGCCACTGCTGATTGCGATTTCCTTGGCTTTGATTTGGACAGCCAGGGAGTGGGTGTCAATCTCGCTGCCCTACGGAGGCTTTCCCTGGTCACGGTTGGCGCAAACTCAATCAGAGAGTTATCTAGCCGACTGGGTATTCCTTGGCGGTCTTGGTCTGCTTACCTTTGCAATCGCCCTAATCGCAAGCATTGCCACAGTGTCACTGACGAGCTGGCAGAGAGATATTCGTGTTCCGCACTGGTCAGCACTTGCAACCCTTGCTTTTCTTTTGCTGGTGCCAGCTGTTTTCACTCCAGCTAGCAATGCCGAGGCAGGCGAAATGACAATTGGAGCGGTGCAGGGAAATGCAAACGCTGGCCTTTTCGCAAACGAGCGACCCGGCACAATCCTGCAGAACCACTTAGACGCAACCGAGTTACTAAAAGAAAAAGCTAATTTCAACAAGCTAGATCTAGTGGTTTGGCCTGAAAACGCATCCGATCTCAGCCCGTTTGCCAGTTCAGTTGCAAACAAAAAGATCAATCAGCTAGTTGACCAAGATTTGAAAGTGCCGCTTATTTTTGGAACTATCACCGAACGCGGTAAAGAAACATTCAATAGTTCCATCTACTGGAAACCAGATATCGGACCAACGGACTGGTACGACAAAAAGCGGCCTGTACCATTTGCCGAATACGTACCAAATCGTGATTTTTGGTACCAACTTGCTCCGGATTTAATTGGCTTGGTTAGCAGGGGTTACAGTTTTGGTGAGCGGGATGGAATTTTTGAATACTCAAAAACTTCGGATAGCAAGATTTCTAAACTTGGCGCGCTGATTTGTTTTGAAATTGCTATCGATGATATTGGGCGAAACCTGGTAGCGGATGGCGCACAAATTATTTTGTCGCAAACCAATAACGCAGACTTTGGCCGCAGCGATGAAACTTTTCAACAAGCTGCCTTTGCAAAATTGCGAGCCATTGAAACCGGTCGAGTCGTCGTAAACGTGTCAACCGTGGGAGTGTCAGCCATTTACACGCCTGATGGTTCGGTGATTGATCAGATACCAACCTTTGAGCCGGGAGTAATGCTTGAAACTCTTCCGCTTAGAACAGCTATTACTCCGGCGATGCTAATCGGCCCACTGTTTGACCTATTGGCGAACTTGATTGCCGCGGCGCTTCTTGCCATGGCTTTGGCAAGAACGAGAAAAGCCGCCAAACCAAACGGTTTGACGGCTGCTCGCTAATAAACCTTTAGAGATCTGCCTGACCACCGGCGCGGCGGGCGCGAATGTAGTCAAGGCGTTCCTGAAGAATCTCTTCCAACTCTTCTCGGCTTCGGCGCTCTAGCAGCATTTCCCAGTGCGAGCGGGGAACTTTATCCTCGGCTGCGTCTAATTTAATTCTTTTTCCGTCTTCAAGCTGAACCGCCTGCAACTGACAGTTCTTGCATTGCCAGGTCTGCGGAATTTCTGCATCTGCAGAAAATACAATTTCGGAGACATGGTCATTGGCACACTGGAAGAGGTGGGTTACACGAGCTGAGTAATTTACCCCGCGTTCGCTCTCAAGACTCTGGGTGCCAAGTCTCATTCCGCGCATAGTTTGCTGTGCCATTTTTCCTCCAGTTTAGGTTCGCCCTTTTGGGGCTCGACGAGGAACAACTCGGCGTGAACGCTCAATCTTCCCTCATATCAAGGCTTTTAAGGAAACTCTCAGGGAGTGTCGCGAAATTTTCGCCTTATTTTTCTTTCCGGAAATTTGATATCACCAGGTCGCAGTTATCGGTGACAATGCCGGTGGCTCCCAAATTAATCAGTCTTTGGATTTCAATTGGATCGTTAATCGTCCAGTAGTGCAGTTCCAGACCGGCATTAAGGGCGAATCTGACGAATCGCTTTGAATCCAACCGAATCGGAAATCGCGAGATTGGAATTTGTAGCGCGGTGATTTGCCTAGAAAAAAATTGGAACAGGGGAGTGGCACCCAAAATCGAACATAGCCAAAGAGCCAGCACGCGTGCGGATCCTGCTGATGTGCCCACCGAACCCGAAATTTTCTTCAGGGTTTTTATTCTTCGCGAATCACTAAAACTTGAAATCAAAATTCGATTTTGAACGCCAAGAGCGTTGATTACGTTGGCTACGGGCTCGATTGCCAAATCCGACTTGATGTCCAAGTTGAAGCGAGCCTCTGGAAAATCTTGAAGCACCTGCTGCAGGGTGGGAACTCGTTTTCCAAATCCTATGTCGATGCCGGAAATTTCTTTCCAAGTGATCTCAGCAACTTTTTTGGGGATCCCGGCAAGGCGAAGTAAATCTTCATCGTGAAAAATCACGGCAATACCATCGGCGGTGGCTCGCACATCGGTTTCGATCACATCGGCGCCCGCAAAGAGAGCATCGGCAAATGCCTTAGTGGTGTTTTCGGGAACAAATTCCGAAACTAACCCGCGGTGAGCCAAAACCTGAAAATATTTCATTCTTCTCTCATGTGCTTCGCGGATGGCTGTCATCACTAGGCTTTAGCAATGCGCTTTGATTTTAGAACCGTTAGAAGGCTAACCCGACTCAACATTGGGTTGATGATTTACGGTTTGGGATTGGCGATGATCGTAGAGGCCGAAATTGGACTGCCTCCGTGGGACGTCTTTGCAAAAGGAATCTCAATTCAACTCGGCATAACCTATGGAATTGCCAGCGTTATTGTCAGCGCACTAGTGCTTTTGGCGTGGATCCCACTAAAGGTGAAGCCAGGCATCGGCAGCATTTTGAACGCCATTTTGATTGGCCTGTGGTCAGATGTTTTCATTCCACAGATACCTAAAATCGACAACTACCTCGGCAATCTAGCGATGTTCTTGATCGGCATGGTGATTGTGGCAACGGCAACGGGAATCTATATCACTTCGTACCTGGGGTCAGGGCCACGGGACGGATTGATGATTGGCACCCAAAAGCTATTGGGCTGGCCACTTTGGCAAATTCGCACCATGTACGAGGTTTTGGTGCTGGTCATCGGTTGGTTGATGGGGGGACAGGTCCGCGAAGGCACCCTGATATTCGCCGTCTGCATCGGTGTTTTGATGCAGGTAAGTCTCAGATTCTTCAAATACGACGAATCCAAGAAGATTATCTGAAATGCAGCCGGGGCAACACCGCGAAACCGCGCGCGTAATATTATGTAAACCTAATCTGGAAATATTCCTGCTGAAAACCCACTTTGACCCTGAGGTTGGCTTGCCACCACGCTGGATCACTCCCGGTGGTGCAATTGACCTGGGCGAGACGGTGCTGGCTGCGGCAATTCGTGAACTAGCCGAGGAAACCGGAATTCAGGCTTCAGCAGCGGATTTGGGTGATTTGGTCTGGAAAACTCAGGGGCGCTGGGATTGGGCCGATGGCGTAAATCACCACACATTCGTAGATCATTTTTACCTGCTGCAAATTGTTGACTTTGAGCTGGATGACTCTGGCTGGACTGATGACGAACGTCGCGATGTTCTGGAACACCGATGGTGGAGCCTCAGCGACCTCAAAGATTCTGGTGAGTCGGTGAGCCCGCCAGGGCTGGTTGATTTTCTCGCCGGCCACCTTCAGGGCTAACTCCCCTTCGCCGATAATGAACATTATGTCAAGTAGTGTTTATTTGGGATCCAGAGTCCTTTTTTCTGTATTTAGGTCCTTACCGCTCGCCTAGACGGCCGCGGTTGCTGAAATCCACTGGGTCAGCTTGGCTTCAGCGGCACCTGATTCAAGTGCCTTGGTGACTTTCTGGAGCGCGTCGGTAAAGCGAAGTTCTAGGTCAAGATCAGCCTTTGAAGAATCCTTGGCCATTTCGTAGCTGACCACTCCTCCCGCTGCATTTAGCAAAACGATGTCTCGGATTGCTCCAAGATTCCCAACGGTCTTGTTGGCAAACAAATCCCTGGCAACCTGAGCGTTGTAGGCTGCATCGCCACCGATCAGCTGGCTGGTTTCAGCTCTGGCAAGGCCCAATTTGGCTGGATTTAGCTGGCTAGGAGAGACCTCTCCCCCGGAAACCTGCCAAATTTCGTTGCTTGAGGTCGTAGAAAGCTCATCGAGCCCGTCATTCCCCCTAAAAACCAGAGCAGAACGGCCTCTGGATGCTAATTCACTGGCCATCAGCGGTGCCACCGCACGATTTGCCACGCCCAGCGAGGTGGCAATCGGTTGGGCTGGATTTGCCAACGGCCCCAAGAAATTGAAAGTCGTAGGCACCGCCAAAAGCTTACGGATTGGGCCAATAAACCTCATCGCCGGATGAAAAACCTGGGCAAAAAAGAAACTTATGCCCGCCAGTCGAAAAACCTCCGAGACCTGTTCTGGACTCAAATCTAGGCGAATGCCCAGCGATTCGAGCATTTCGGAGGAGCCTGTTTTCCCAGAGGCCGAGCGACTGCCGTGCTTCAAAACGGGCACCCCGGCTGCGGCAGTGAGGATCGATGCCATGCTGGAGATATTTACAGTGCCCAGTAGGTCGCCTCCGGTGCCGACGATGTCCACGGCATCCGAGCCGGTGTCAAGCGTCAAAGCATTGGTCAGCATGGCATCTACCAACCCCGATAGCTCGTCCACTCCCTCACCCTTGTGTCTGAGTGATATTAGAAAAGTTTCGATTAGCCCCGGATCGGTTTTGCCAGACATAATTTCACTGAGCGCCCAGGCTGCTTCGGCCCGATTTAGGTCTTGACAGGCAACCAATTTGCCCAGAATCTGCGGCCAAGTAATCGACGAAGTCATAGGGCAAAGTTTAGCCACCTCTGCCCCATTGTCAGAACTCTGAGCCTCGCGAAAAAACCCAAAAAATCATCGCTCAAGGCCCCGAAATGGGCGGATTTACTGGGGCAACGGGGTTAGGATTGAATCATGACTACCATCAGCGCACCTGTCATTAATCGCCCTAGTGCAACCTCGGTTGGCACTATCGTTTGGCTAGGCAGTGAGGTGATGTTCTTTGCCGGCCTTTTCGCCATGTATTTCAGCCTTCGAGCTAATTCTCCTGAGATTTGGGCCAACGACACCGCAATCCTGAACGTGCCTTTCGCACTCGTAAACACCCTGATTCTGGTGGCTTCTTCATTCACCGCTCAGTTCGGTGTTTTTGCGGCTGAACGCCTACAGCCTCGTGCAACCGGGCTTTCTCCTGTCAAATGGGGTGTTGTTGAGTGGTTCTTCCTGAGCTACCTTCTCGGAGCAATCTTCGTGGCCGGCCAGGTTTGGGAGTACGCAGTCCTAATCTCAGAGGGTGTGGCCCTCAGCTCAAACTCTTACGGTTCTGCCTTCTACATCACCACTGGTTTCCACGCCTTGCACGTGACCGGAGGACTAATAGCCTTCCTGATGGTCATCGGCCGCACATTCGCAGCCAAGAAGTATGGCCACTACGAGGCAACCAGCGCAATCGTTGTTTCTTACTACTGGCACTTCGTTGACGTAGTTTGGATCGCCCTATTTCTTATCGTTTACGTCCTCAAATAAAAGCTGAAAGACCAAACATGTCATTCAAGAAGAATCGTCGAAGCCCACTGGCCGCCATCATCGTTATGGCTGCGGGACTTGCTCTTACCGGTGGTGGCTATGTGGCCGCTACCGCGGCAGTTGAGGCCGTGAAACCTGTTTCTGCAGTGGCAACAGCCGAGCAAATCAGCGAGGGTCGCAAACTATTTCTAGCCAACTGTGCCAGCTGTCACGGCATGAATGCTGAAGGCTCAAAGGCTGCCCCATCGCTAATCGGTGTTGGTGCTGCCTCTGTTGAATTCCAGGTAGCCACCGGTCGTATGCCAGGTCAGGCTTCTGGTCCGCAGCTTGAGAAGAAGCCGGTGCAGTTCACCGAAGAGCAAATCAACCAAATGGCAGCCTATGTGGCGACTCTCGGCGATGGACCTGCAATTCCAACCGATGAGATGGTTGCTGCAAATGGCGATTCAACCCGTGGTGGCGAACTATTCCGCATTAACTGCGCGATGTGCCACAACGCGGTTGGAGCCGGTGGAGCACTTACCGAGGGTAAGTACGCCCCAGCGCTGAAGGGAGTCACCGAGCGTCACATTTATGAAGCCATGGTGACTGGTCCGCAGAACATGCCCGTTTTCAACGATGCAAACTTGACCCCGCAGGACAAGAAGGACATCATCACCTACCTAAAGTACGTGGAACAAACACCTTCTGTTGGTGGTTATGAATTAGCGAACCTAGGTCCGGTTGTTGAGGGTCTGTTCACTTGGGTATTCATCATTGGATTCATAGTTGCAATCACCATCTGGCTTGGTGCCAAATCAAACTAGGCATCAAAAAAATAAGTTTTTGAAAAACAATGTTTTCTAAAAGGGAGCACTAAAGAGTGAGCGAAAAGAAACTGGCCAAGACCGGTTCGTCAAGCACAGCGGACGAGTTCGACTACGAGACTGGTCTTGCGGTCATTGCACCAGACGCGGTAAAGGATCCGGGTCTGGAGCCACACCGCACACGCATGACTGATAAAAGCGTCAAGCATGAGAAGGCGGCTACCCGCCAAGTCGCAGCTATGTTCTTTGCCTCTGCAATTGGTAGCGCATTCGCGATTTACGCTTACTTTGCCTTCCCGCTAACCGAGGACCTGAGCACGGTTAGAAACAACACTCTCCTGCTCGGCCTTGGCATAACACTTGGTCTATTCGGAATTGGTATTGGTGCTGTGCACTGGGCAAAGACTCTCATGCCTGACGCTGAAGTTTCTGAAGAGCGTCACCAGACCAGAGGTAAAGAAGCTGACCGTGCTCGCGCGGTTGAGATTATCAAGCTTGCCGATTCAGAGTCTGGCTTCTCACGCCGCAAACTTATTCGGCGCTCACTTTACAGCGCGTTGGCAGTATTTCCTCTGCCTGCAATCATGATCTTTGGTGACCTTGGACCTAATCCAGGTGACACTCTGCGACACACAATGTGGAAGAAGGGCACTCGCCTAGCCACTGACCCAACCGGCACCCCGATCAAAGCTTCGGATGTCACCTTGGGCTCTGTTTTCCACGTTATCCCTGAAGGACTTGCCGAACTTGAGCACCACAAGCTCGAGGAAAAAGCGAAGGCTGCTGTGCTGCTAGTTCGTCTAGACCCAGCGGATCTCAAAGAATCTGAAGAGCGCAAGAACTGGTCTTACGACGGAATTGTTGCGTACTCAAAGATCTGTACCCACGTTGGTTGTCCGGTTGCTCTTTACGAGCAGCAGACACACCACCTCCTTTGCCCTTGCCACCAGTCAACATTCGATGTGACCGATGCATGCAAGGTTGTTTTTGGCCCTGCCTCTCGCGCTCTACCTCAGCTACCAATCACAGTTGACGCCGAGGGCTACCTGATTGCGCAGAGCGATTTCACCGAGCCTGTTGGCCCTAGCTTCTGGGAGCGTTAAAAATGAGTAATGCAGTAGCTACACCAAAAAAGAGCGGCTTCCTAGCAGGTACCGCCAACTATCTTGACGAGCGAGTTGGCGCTGCTGGAATTCTGAAGGAATTTGGCCGCAAGGTCTTTCCTGATCACTGGTCATTCATGCTTGGCGAGGTCGCCCTCTACAGCTTCGTGGTGCTCTTGCTATCCGGAACTTTCTTGACCTTCTTCTTCCAGCCTTCTATGGAATTCGTAATTTACGACGGCGTTTACGGACCGCTCAAGGGTGCGGAGATGTCTATCGCCTACGCATCAACGCTAGATATCTCGTTCGAGGTTCGTGGCGGCCTTTTGATGCGACAGGTTCACCACTGGTCTGCGTTGCTATTTGTAGCGGCTGCGGGTCTGCACATGCTTCGCGTTTTCTTCACCGGAGCATTCCGCAAGCCTCGTGAAATCAACTGGGTTGTTGGCTTCGTGCTTTTCGTATTGGGTATGGCTGGCGGGTTCACCGGTTACTCACTTCCAGATGACTTGCTTTCAGGAAACGGTCTTCGCATCATCGATGGAATGATCAAGGGAATTCCAGTTATCGGTGCGTACACCTCATCACTACTATTTGGTGGCGAGTTCCCTGGCGAGACCATCGTGGCCCGACTCTACGGGTTGCACATTCTTCTTGTGCCTGCATTGATTTTGATTTTCATCGTGATCCACCTGTTCATGGTGGTAATCCACAAGCACACCCACTACTCAGGCCCAGGACGCAAGGACACCAACGTTGTTGGTTACCCACTGATGCCTGTATACGTTGCTAAGGCTGGTGGCTTTTTCTTCATCGTTTTCGGTGTAATCATGCTGATTGCAGCAACCTTCACCATCAACCCGGTCTGGAACTACGGTGGCTACGACCCATCACCAGTTTCTGCTGGTACTCAGCCTGACTGGTACATCGGTTGGCTAGATGGTGCATTGCGCCTGGCGCCAACCGGCCTTGAGTTCGTTGTGGGTGGAAACACCTGGTCATGGAACATCTTGCTGCCAATGATCGTCGGTATCGGTTTCTTGGTTCTTGTGGCTATCTACCCATTCGTAGAAGCTTGGGTCACTGGTGACAAGCGTGAGCACCACGTTCTTGACCGCCCTCGCAACGCTCCTACCCGTACCGGTATCGGTGCAGCGGGTGTTACTTTTTACGCTGTTCTTTGGGCTGGCGCAGCAACGGACTTGATTGCAACCAACTTCAAAATGTCGTTGAACCAGGTTCTTACCTCAATGCAGATTCTGCTAATCGTTGGACCGATTGCTGCGTACATCATCGCCAAGCGCACCTGTCTGTCGCTTCAGCGAAAGGACCGTGAAATTGCTCTGCATGGTCGTGAAACTGGTCGTATCGTGCGCTTGCCACACGGTGAGTACATTGAAGTTCATGAGCCGCTAGACGCTTACGAGCAGTGGAAGCTGGTGGACTTCAAGGACTACCAGCCAACCTTGGCTCGACCAAACGCAGCAGGCAAGATCACGCTTCGTGCTCGTCTACGTGCCGCGCTTTCTCGTTTCTACTTCGAAGACCGCATTGCGCCGGTTACTCAGACAGAGATCGATGCTGCTCACCACCACGGTGATCATGCAGTAGTTGAAGCCGCAGAGACCAAGGCCGTAGAGGCGTAAAACCCCAATGATTAGGGGTCAGGCTTAGGCCTGGCCCCTTTTCCTTTGGTTAGGCCCGGGACCCTGTCCCTGTGGTTAGGATTGCCTGATGGATCCGCTCTCCCGCTTCAACTCGGCACAGCACAGTTCGCTGCACGCCTCGGTCAGCCAGGAAAAATACAACGAGTACGCAGCTGGACACGATCAGATCGCTAAGAACATCGCGGCACTGCTGGTTGGCGGGCACCCAATAGATTCGACCGAGGTTCAACACTGGATTGGAAGGCACTACGAATTTGTCTGCCAGTTCTGGACCCCAAATCGTATCGCCTACAAGTCTCTCGCATTGAATTACACTCTGGACCCAGCGTTCAAGGCCACCTACGAAGCCTATGAAACTGGTTTAGCACTCTTCATTCAGAAAGCAATCAACCTCTGGGCCGATCAAAATCTGCCTGTTGAATCACCTGCAACGAACAGCCAACTGGGAGCCCAAACTTGATTACTGCAACGTTTGTTTTCAAACACAACAACTCAAATGGTGACTTTAAGAAACTTGATGACGAAATTATGAGCCGCGCAGAGGCTAACCCCGGGTTCAAAGGAAAAGAGAAATGGCTTTCTCCAGACGGTTCGCAAATCCGAGTTATCTATTATTTTGACACTCAAGAATCACTGGCACATTTTTCCAGGGATGAAGTGCATCGCGAAGCCAAGTTACGCTACGCCGAATGGTACGACGGATACCGAGTTGAAATTGCCGAACTAACTGGCAGTTGGGGTGACGGAAACCTAGAGTCCCCGATCAATCAATAAAAAAATGCTCACCTCAGGGTGAGCATTTTTCATTTAATTTTTTTGTTCAAAGTGTTAGTGTGCGTTGAGCCCACGGCTTCTTTCGAATACGAAACCAATTAGAGCAACGAGCGCAAGTGGGAAACCAATGAAGAACAACCACCAACCAATCGCAAGCGCTGCAAAGCAGATCGCTGCGAAAGCACCAAGGAATAGTGGCCACCAGCTCCAAGGAGCAAAATAGCCAATCTCCGAATCACCATCTTCAATATTGGCATCGAGGCGATCTTCAGGGACCACACCCTGTCGCTTATCAGTGTTCTTAATGTAGAACGCAAGGAACAATGACATAAACCCGAGCATTGCAATCGCGGCGGTACCAATTGGCTCATAGCCACCGTTGCTGTTGTACCACCAGACGGCGTAGCCAACCGCATCAATAAAGTAAAACGCGGTTAGGAAGTAAAAGAGATTACCGTTGAACTTCATCTTGTTGCTTAGCCCTTCTTAGCTGAAGACTTTACTTCAGGTGCTGCAAGTTCCGGGTGGTTCAAGTCAAATGCAGGCGACTCAGAACGCACACGAGGAATTGAGGTGAAGTTGTGACGAGGGAACGGAGTTCCGGTTGCCCACTCAAGTGAACGTCCATAACCCCATGGGTCATTCAAGGTAGTCTTTTCGCCCTTGCGAGCGGTGATGTAAACGTTCCACAGGAACGGAATGATTGATAGCGCCAGCAATGCCGAACCTACGGTAGAAACTTGGTTCATCCAAGTGAAACCGTCTTCAGGCAGGTAGGTTGCGTAGCGACGCGGCATACCAATTACACCAAGCCAGTGCTGAATCAAGAATGTGACGTGGAAACCTAGGAACAGCAACCAGAACTGAATCTTGCCGAGACGCTCGTTAAGCATCTTTCCGGTCATCTTTGGGTACCAGAAGTAGATTCCCGCAAACATTGCGAACACCACGGTTCCAAACACTACGTAGTGGAAGTGCGCAACCACGAAGTAGCTATCTGATAGGGCGAAGTCAAGGGGAGGTGAAGCCAAGATAACACCGGTCAATCCACCAAAGATAAAGGTGGTCAAGAAACCTAGTGAGTAAAGCATCGGTGTTTCGAAAGTAACCGATCCCTTCCACAACGTTCCAATCCAGTTGAATACCTTCACACCGGTTGGAATCGCAATCAACATCGTGGTGAACGCGAAGAACGGCAATAGCACTGAGCCGGTCACGTACATGTGGTGAGCCCACACGGTCATTGACAGCGCTGCAATTGCGATGGTTGCGTAAACCAAAGTTTTGTAACCAAAGATTGGTTTGCGGCTGAATACCGGGAGAATTTCTGAAACGATGCCAAAGAACGGCAACGCCAAAATGTAAACCTCTGGGTGACCGAAGAACCAGAACAGGTGCTGCCAAAGCATTGGGCCACCGTTCGCTGGATCAAAAATGTGTGCACCAAAGCGACGATCCGCACCCAGAGCGAACAACGCCGCTGCAAAAGGTGGGAAACACATGATTACCAAAATTGAGGTAACCAAAGTGTTCCAGGTAAAAATAGGCAAACGGAACATGGTCATACCAGGGGCACGCATGGTGAGGATCGTGGTGATGAAGTTAACGCCACCCATGATGGTTCCAAAACCGCTCAAGGCCAAACCAAAGACCCAAAGATCTCCACCTAAACCGGGTGAAAACGTGGTGTTCGAGAGCGGTGCGTAGGCAAACCAACCAAAGCTCGCCGCGCCCTGAGGGGTGAAGAAACCGGCAACGGCTACGAATGAGCCGAAGAAGTAGAACCAGTAAGCAATTGCGTTCAAGCGAGGGAAAGCCACATCTGGCGCACCGATTTGCACAGGCATCAAAATGTTGGCGAACGCTGCAAACAGCGGGGTCGCGAACATCAGCAGCATGATTGTGCCGTGCATTGTGAACAGCTGGTTGTACTGCTCTTTGGTCTGAACAATTTCAAGTCCAGGTGCAGTTAACTGCGCGCGAATAACCAGAGCCATCACACCACCGATGAGGAAGTACATGAATGAGGTGATCAGGTACAGGTAGCCGATCTTCTTGTGATCGGTCGTGGTGATCCAGTCAACCAGAATCTGGCCTTTGGTCTTCTTAGAAGTTCCGTAGGTTGACTTGCTTGCGGTAGCGGTAGCCATCGTGATTATCCTCTGATTTCTGGGTTGTCACCCGGAAGGTTTTGGTTTCGGTCGTACTTGTTGTCAAGCTGACCCACGTTGCCCGCCGCAGCGAGAGCTGCTAGATGTGCATCGTATTCAGCCTGCGAAACTACCTTGACGTTGAACAACATCATTGAGTGGAATTCACCACAAAGTTCGGCACACTTACCCTTGTAAGTCCCCTCCACCTGCGGTGTGAAATACATGTGGTTGGTGCGACCCGGAAACATGTCCTTCTTGTAAAGGAAGTCAATTACCCAGAATGAGTGGATAACGTCGCGGGATGAAAGATCCAATTTCACCGACTTGTTTACAGGTAGGTAAAGGGTCGGCAAGGCTGCCTCGGAGCCCAACTCGCCGTCAAACTGTGACTGGATTCCAGAGTCGTATACGTTGCCGTCAACGTAGTTGAAGTCCCAGCTCCACTGCTTGGCGATGACCTGAATGGTCACGTCTGGGTTTGCATTTGGCTCTTGAATAGCGGCCATGTCGCGAGCTGTGAAGGCAAAGAATCCAATGGTGATAATCAGCGGAACGACGGTAAACATCGTTTCAATCGGGTTGTTGTAGCGCAGCTGAGGCGGCAACCCGGTCTCGCCCTTGCGGCGACGGTAGACGATTACCGCGTAAAACATGAGCCCCCAGGCAATCAGGCCAATGCCCCAAAGGACAATCCAGGAGGTGGTCCAGAGTCCAGTGATTCGATCGGTGTGATTGGTCACGCCAGGCACGCCAGGCAAGAAGCCACGGCTAAATTCCTGTTGAGAACAACCACTTAGTAGCAACATCAAAGATGCTGCCACGGGCAAAACTGCCCACTTGAGACCACGCTTTTTTAGCACAATCGACCCTTCAGATATCGAATCGTTACCCCTCTATCCTACGCTTCAAGATTGCTGGAAAGTGCCATAAAACACACTAACTAGGCGGTTTTTAATGCGAAAAAGCCCGGTTCGTGGATCAAAAACCGGGCTTTTTCAAAAATTATTTCTAGTTTTAGCTGAAGGAATCTCCACATGCACAAGAACCGGCAGCATTTGGATTGTCAATGGTGAATCCTTGCTTTTGGATGGTGTCCTCAAAATCGATTGAAGCTCCGTCTAGGTACGGCACGCTCATCTTGTCGACGACCACTTCTACCCCGTCAAATTCCTTGACTACGTCACCCTCGGCTAGTTGTTCGTCGAAGTAAAGCTGGTAGATCAGGCCTGAGCAGCCACCTGGCTGAACAGCCACGCGAAGGCGCAGATCGTCGCGCCCTTCGGCCTCAATCAAGGTGCGGACCTTGAGCTGAGCCTGTTCGGTCAGAGTTACTCCATTGTCAAGAGTCGACTCATTTACAACCTGTGTCATAACTGACCCCTTTCTGGTGGCAATTGTTACTTAAAGCCTAACTTACTGGGCCTCAATGGCATTCCCCGAAACCAGCAATAGCGCCTCCGCGACCATAGCCTTCTTGAGCATGCCTAAGTGAACTGATTCATTTGGACTGTGTGCCCTGGAATCTGGATCCTCAACGCCAGTGACCAGTATTTGAGCTCCCGGAAAGACCTGGGTCAGGTCGGCGATGAACGGAATTGACCCGCCGATGCCGATATTTACCGATTTTGTTCCCCAAGCCGCAGCCAGAGCCTGCTCGGCCAATGATTTGGCCCATCCCCCGGAATCCGCGGAAAAAGGCCGGCCGAGCTCGGCCTCTCCATAGGCAATGGTTGCCCCAAATGGCAAATTGGCCTCCAGATGAGCTTTCAAAAGCGCCAGCGCCTGCTCAGGCTCTTCGCCGGGGGCGATTCTGAGGCTGATTTTGGCCCGAACGCTGGGCAACATGGTATTCGAGGACAAAGCCACGGATTGGGCATCGATCCCGATTACGGTAAGCGCCGGCTGGGTCCAAATTTTGTCAAGAATACTGCCGGTGCCAATCTGGGTCGTTCCACTCAGAAGTCCCGCATCGGTGCGTAATTGGTCTTCGGAATACGGCAGTTCATCGGCTTTGCCGTGCTTCAGGCCCGCAATGGCAACGCTGCCAGCTTCATCGTGCAAACTTGCCAGCAATTTGATTGTTGCCATCATGGCGTCTGGCACCGCACCGCCGTACATCCCAGAGTGCAGGGCATGATCCAGAGTTGAGACCTCAATCACCTGAGAAACCAGACCGCGCAACGTAGTGGTGAGGGCTGGAACGTCAACGGTCCAATTGCCCGAGTCAGCCACGACGATTACGTCGGCGGCTAGGTCTGACTGGTTTTCCTCTAGGAAGTTTCTAAAAGTGGGTGAACCGGCCTCTTCCTCACCCTCGATAAAGAGGGTGAGACCCAAATCAAAGTCATTTCCACAGATGTCTCGCAGCGTTTCAATCGCTGCCAGGTGCGCCACAATTCCGGCTTTATCGTCTGCCGCTCCGCGACCGTAAAGTCTGCCGTTCTTCTCAACCGGCTCAAAGGGGCTGCTATGCCATACCTGTTCGTCACCTGGTGGCTGCACGTCGTGGTGTGCGTAAAGCAAAATATGCGGCTTGCCATTTTTCGCCCCGCGCTTGGCGACAATTGCCGGAGCACCTACTTTGCCGTGCGCCTGGGACCTGCGGATTTCAACAAACTCAAAAATTCCGGTGTCGCTGAAAAGTTTTTCCACAGCCTGAGCACCTCGCTCTAACTCACCAGCATCAAACGCGTCCCAAGCAATTCCTGGTATTTTTGCCAACTCGATCAACGTATCTTTGTATCCGTCAAAGTGAACATCCAACCGGGTCTGTGCTTCGGCTAGGTGCCGCTGAGCGGAATTTTGCGAGGTCATACGAGTAATCTATAGGTCTAGACCAAACTTCCGAGGAAACTTTTATGACTGAACAAGATTCAAAATCAACCGGTAAGGGTCGCGCTACGCCATCGCGCAAGCAGCAGGAGGCGGCAAACATAAGACCGCTGGTTGGCAACAAATCTCCTGAGGCCAAAAAGGCAGATAAGGCTCGAATTCGCGAAGAGCGCCTAAAGGCCAGAAACGGAATGGCCGCCGGAGAAGAGAAATATCTTGGGGCCCGCGACCGTGGACCACAGCGCAAATTTGTGCGCAACTATGTTGACTCAAGATTCTCGCTCGGTGAATTGATGATGCCTGCTTTGTTAGTTGTGATTCTGATTTCAGCAATCGACTCTTACGTTGTTCAATTAGCCACGCTGCTTACTATGTGGACCCTATTCATTGGAGTCGCCGTAAACGGCTGGATTCTTGGACGCGGAGCAGTGAAGGCACTGGAAGCAAAGTATGGCGCCAGTAAAGTTGAATCTGGTCTGAAGTGGTACGCGGGTATGCGTTCGATACAAATGCGTGCAATGAGATTGCCTAAACCCCAGGTAAAGCGCGGCACAAAAGTCGCCCCATAACTGTTGAGCTAAATCAAAAACCCTCCGAAGTATCGGAGGGTTTGTTGTTCACTTTTTCGAAAAATGTTTGTTGATTTTGCGTGCCCAAAGCGGACCCTGATAGATCCAGCCAGTGTAGCCCTGTACCAGAGTCGCTCCGTTGGCAATTCGCTCAGAAGCTTCTGCCGGTGTCTCTATTCCACCAACCGACACGATTGCGGCACGGCCATTCATTCGCGCGTTCAACAAGCGAAGCACTTCTAAGGATCGTTGCTTGAGCGGAGCTCCTGACAATCCGCCGGCACCCGCAGCTTCCACTTTTGAGCGATTGGTCTTTAGGTTCTCTCGGCTAATTGTGGTGTTGGTGGCGATTACGCCGGCGAGGCCCAGGTCCAGAGCCAAATCTGCAACCGCTGCGATGTCTGCATTCGCCAAATCAGGAGCGATTTTCACCAAAACCGGTGTGCCCTTTGCCTCTTCCAACACCGCGGTCAGAATCGGTTCAAGTGCTTTGACCGATTGCAAGGATCTTAATCCCGGTGTGTTTGGTGAGGAAACATTCACAGCTAGATAATCGGCATGTGGAGCAAGCAGTCGAGCGCTTTGACGGTAATCCTCGTGGGCCAATTCAACGTCTACTATTTTCGACTTGCCAATATTTACGCCGATAATCGGCAACTTTGTGCCGTGTTTTTCTCGAAGAAACTCAAGTCGATTTGCAATGACTTCAGCACCCTGATTATTGAAACCCATTCGATTGACCAGTGCTCGATCTGGAATCAGCCGAAACAAACGAGGTTTTTCATTTCCTCCTTGAGCGATAGCGGTGACCGTTCCAATCTCAACGTGAGAAAAACCAAGTTCCCCCAGCGCCTTTATAGCCACCGCGTTTTTGTCAAAACCAGCTGCTAATCCAAACGGAGCATCAAAGTGCAAACCAAAAGCCTGAACCGAGGCATAGGCACTGGGTCTTAATTTGGCAAGCTTCGTCAAACCAATTGCTCCCGCGAATCGAATTGCAAACATAACCAAGTGGTGAGCCTGCTCTGCATCCATTCGCGAAAAGACGAGTTTGAAAATTATTCGATAAAGCAAAGAGTTAATCCCTTGTTAGAAGAGTGGCGCCTGACCAGGTTCAGTTGTTTGAGTCTTGAGCTGGTTGAACTTTATTTGCCTCACGCACATCGCGACCCACTCGCAAAACGTTAATTGCGGCTTCAAAATCTTCTAGGGTTTCCCAACCTTGATAAACACTGGCAAATCGCATAAACGCAACTTCATCAAGTTTGCGCAGTGGCTCCAGAATTGCCAGGCCAATGTCGTTCGACTCAATCTGAGCGGCGCCCGTGGCCCGAACTGCCTCTTCAACAGTTTGAGCAAGCAACGCCAAGTCCGCCTCGGAGACCGGTCTACCCTGACATGCCTTGCGCACACCAGCGACGATGCGATCACGACTGAACGGTTGGGTCACGCCGCTTCGCTTGACGACGGTCAAGCTGGCTGTCTCTGTGGTGCTAAAGCGCATGTTGCACTCTGGGCACTGACGACGACGACGAATCGATGCGCCGTCATCAGAGGTTCTAGAGTCAGTAACTCTTGAATCTGGGTAGCGGCAAAAAGGACAGAACATTCTGGAAAGGCTCCTAGATGTTGATTGTTTTTCAATTCTAGGCCCTACCCCTAGTAGGCCAAGGGAAATTGAAGGCTATTTGAACCGATATCTAGGCTTCAAAACGAGCAGTCACTGCCTCGCCGTGAGCCGGCAAACCCTCTGCCTCAGAAAAGTCTTTGACCAAATTGGCCACAGCCGCAAGCCCCTTTTTGTCATAGTCGATTACCTGCTGTGGCCTGAGGAAACTGTGCACACCCAGCCCCGAGCCAAACTTGGCCTGCTGACCGGTTGGCAATACGTGTGAAGAGCCGGCGAGGTAATCGCCAAGGCTGACCGGTGAGTACTCCCCCATGAATATTGCGCCGGCATTGGTAATTCTTTGCAACACCGCCTGATTGTCTTGGGTGTGTAATTCCAGGTGCTCGGTGGCGTAGAAATTTGTGAAAGCTATGCCAGCATCAAGGTTGTCAACCAAGACAACGGCCGACTGTTGACCCTGTAAAGCGGTCCGCACTCGATCGGAACTTGCGGTTGCCGAAACCAAATCGCCAAGTTCGTTGATAACGGCATTTGCTAATTCAACCGAATCGGTGACCAACACTGCCGCGGCCGCTTCATCATGCTCCGCCTGACTCACTAAGTCGTACGCAATAAATCTGGCATTGGCCGAGGAATCGGCCAACACCAGGATTTCGGTGGTGCCGGCCTCAGAGTCAATGCCAATGGTTCCACGAAGTGCTCGCTTTGCTGCAGCCACATAGATGTTTCCCGGACCGGTGACCAGATTCACCGGCGCAAAATCAATTTGTGGCAGGCCATAGGCGAAGGCCGCTACCGCTGCAGGCCCACCCATGCAGTAAACGTCTTCAACGCCAAGCAATGCAGCGGTTGCCAGCACAGTTGGATGCGGACGGCCTGAGCAAGCCTTTTGAGCTGGCGAAGCAACGGCGAGTCGCTCAACACCTGCCACCTGGGCGGGCACAACATTCATAATCACACTTGATGGATAAACCGCTTTGCCACCGGGAACGTACAAACCTACCGATTCAACCGGCTGCCAGCGCTGATGCACGGTGGCCCCGTCAGACAACCGGACTGAGGATGATTGAGGCATGTTGGCTCGAGAAACCTTGAAAACACGTTCGATCGATTCTTCGATTGCTTTTCGAAGGCTTGGGTCAAGATGTGCCAGGGCTGCGGCAAGCTCCTGAGCGGAAACCTTAAGCGGTCTTGGGTCAACTCCATCACGCTCAGTGGTAACTCTGACGATGGCATCTTGGCCAGTGAGGCGAACGTCCTCAAGTAAGGGAATGATTTCCTCGACAGCTTTGGTTATATCAACGGCGGCACGAGGCACAGCTGAGTTCGCAGAGATGGAGTCAAATTCTTTGGCACGCAGGTCAACGATGCGCAAGTTCACTGCGACACTCATAACTTGCCTCCAAAGTAGTTTTATGTAGCAATTCTAGAGCCGGCGCTACTTACCGGTAGCCTAGACATCAGTTCATTCAAAGAAAAAGAGTCATGGAAAATTTTGCAGTAGAAAAAGAACCTACCCAGGCCCTTAGAGCAACCTTTAGATTGCACGCCTCTGGAGTATCGGTGATCACGCTTTTGGATGCTGAGGGCAAGCCCGCCGGTTTCACCGCTACTTCAATGACATCGCTCGGGGCGAATCCCCCGCTGGCCAGCTTTAACGTTGCACGTGGATCGAGCACCTGGCCAAGCTTGCTGGCCGGAAAGCATGTGGCGATTCACACCCTGGGTGAACGAAACCTTGAGCTTGCTCAGCGCATGGCAGCGGACCACACGCTTAGGTTCTCAAAAAACGACTGGCAAATTGGACCTTTTGGTGTTCCGGTATTCACCGATGCGACCTCGGTGTTGATTGGCAAGATTAGAGAGATTCACGACGTAGAGAACAATGCGGTGATTATCGTAGATGTTATCGAGGGGCTTTTGGGACTAGAGGCACCTGCGTTGCTTTACTACCAGCGCCACTACATGACCCCTGGAAAATCTCTCAACTAATTACTCGCAACCAAAGTGACTTGTTGGCAAAGCCTAAGTCAAGCATTTAGCTCCAAGCAGAACTTTCAACTCTCCATAGAGCTCAGTTGAAATTTTCACCTTGGGCTGCAGCTTAAACAGACGCTCCGTGGAATCACCGACAAGTTTTACGTGCACCTCTTCTGTGCCGGCGTGAACGCGAAGGATGCGATCTAATTCCTCGAGAACCTCGCGAGTTGCCTCAGCCTCTGGGACACGGACGACAATTGGCCCACGAATAAAGTCAGCGCCGCCCTCGATGGTTTCAATTGAATATGCGCGCAGACTGTTTCCGTCATCACGCTGAGAAATGCTTCCGCGGATCATGACCACTTGATCGGCTTCCAAGTTTCTGGCGTACTCCTGATAAGTCTTGCCCATCAGCATGACCTGAATCTCGCCCTCAAAATCCTCAACAGTGACTGCAGCGTATGGATTACCGGATTGACGCGCAACCTTATGAAGCACTTGGGTAACTAGACCAGCAATGATTACCGTCTCGCCATCCTGCAGTGACTCGCTAGATGAAATTTCACCAATAGATATTTGCGCGTATCGGGCCAGTTGTTCCTCGCGGCCGGCCAAGGGGTGATCGCTAACGTACAGACCCAACATGTCACGTTCGTAAGCCAACTTTTCCTTTTTTGGCCACTCTGGGCGGTCTGGAACTGACCCGGCAAATGAGCTGTCTGCCATGGCATCATCAAACAACGAACCGAATAGGTCAACCTGACCCACGGCCTCGTTCTTCTTGAGCGAAGCCTGAGACTCAACAGCTTCTTCCGAAATTTCCGCGAGTGATCTTCGAGTGTGTCCAAGCGAGTCAAAGGCTCCCGCCTTAATAAGCGATTCGATCACGCGCTTCGAGCAAACGATGCCAGGCACTTTTCTCAGGAAATCGTGGAAAGAGGTGAAGTTTCCCTTTTCTTCGCGAGTTCGCTTGATTGCATCAACTACGTTGAGTCCCACGTTGCGAACGGCCCCCAACCCAAAACGAATGTCTTTTCCTACCGCGCTGAATTCAGCAATCGATTCGTTCACATCGGGCGCCAAAACCTTAATTCCCATGCGACGACATTCGCTCAGGTAAATTCCCAACTTGTCTTTTGAATCACCAACTGAGGTGAGCAGGGCTGCCATGTACTCGGCTGGGTAATTTGCTTTCAGGTATGCCGTCCAATAAGACAGAACTCCATAAGCTGCACTGTGGGCTCGGTTGAATGCGTAGTCGGCAAATGGGAGCAGGGTGTCCCAGAGAGCTTTGACGGCTGCATCGGAATACCCGTTGGCCTTCATGCCTTCCGAGAAACCTTGATACTGACGATCGAGTTCGTCTTTATCTTTTTTACCCATCGCCCGACGCAATAGATCTGCCTTGCCAAGAGTGAAGCCGGCCGCTTTTTGAGCAGCGGCCATAACCTGCTCTTGGTAAACAATCAATCCATAGGTTGGATCAAGCACTTCAGATAACGAGTCAGAAAGCTCTGGATGCACCGAGTCAACGGCCTGTAGGCCATTCTTTCTGAGTGCATAGTTGGTGTGAGAATTCATACCCATTGGACCAGGTCGATACAAGGCAATTACCGCAGAGATGTGCTCGAAGAGTGTGGGCTTCAGAAGACGCAACAGAGAGCGCATGGCGTTTCCATCTAGCTGAAAGACGCCAAGGGTGTCGCCACGAGACAACAATTCAAAGGTTGCCTGGTCGGAATCCAAGTCAAGTTCCTCAAGCACAACTGTTTCACCACGGTTGGACTTGATGTTGGCTAGCGTGTCATCAAGTACGGTTAGGTTTCGCAGACCCAAGAAATCCATCTTCAACAGTCCAAGTTTTTCACAGGGCGGCTGATCAAACTGAGTGATGATGGCACCGTCATCTTCGCGCTTCATTATCGGTATTACATCAATCAGCGGCTCAGCAGACATGATCACACCAGCAGCATGCACACCCCACTGACGCTTGAGTGATTCCAGGCCTTGGGCCAATTCAAAAACTTTTGCCGAATCATCGTCGTTTTCAATCAGTTCGCGAAAGTCGGCTGCCTCTTTATAGCGTTCTGATTTTTTGTCTATCAAGTCATTTAGCGCAATGTCACGGCCCAGCACCATGGGCGGCATGGCTTTGGTTAGTTTCTCGCCAACCGCATATGGCATAGCTAAGACTCGACCGGCATCTTTTAACGCCTGCTTGGCCTTGATGGTTCCAAAGGTAACAATCTGAGCAACTCGATCGTCGCCATACTTTTCGGAAACGTATCGAATAACTTCACCGCGGCGACGATCATCGAAATCAACATCGATATCTGGCATCGAGACGCGCTCTGGATTTAGAAAACGTTCAAAAATCAGACCGTGCTTTATCGGATCTAGTTCGGTAATGCCAAGCGCGTAAGCCACGATAGATCCCGCTGCAGATCCACGACCAGGGCCGACGCGAATTCCTTGTGCTCGAGCCCAGGCGATGAAGTCGGCAACTACCAAGAAGTAGCCAGGGAATCCCATTTGCTCGATAACTTCAACTTCGTAGGAAACCTGTTTAGCTTGAGCCTCCGGTATCTGGCCTTTGTAGCGACGCTGCATTCCAGCCGCAACTTCCTGCTCGAACCAGGATGCTTCTGTGTGCCCCTCTGGAACCGGAAAGCGTGGCATGAGTTCCC
Organism: Rhodoluna lacicola; assembly: GCF_000699505.1. Taxonomy (NCBI): domain Bacteria; kingdom Bacillati; phylum Actinomycetota; class Actinomycetes; order Micrococcales; family Microbacteriaceae; genus Rhodoluna; species Rhodoluna lacicola. Next base: position 864,584 of record NZ_CP007490.1, read on the forward strand.
GCTCTTTGAATTCAACGTTGCAACGTTCTGCAATCAATAGGGTGCTATCGCAGGCTTCAGGATTATCGGGAAACAAGGCCCTCATCTGGGCCGGAGTCTTGAGGTAAAACTCTTGTGAGTCAAATTTGAATCTTGTTGGATCCACCAGTGTTGAACCAGATTGCACACACAGCAATGCTTCGTGTGCGGCGGCATCTCCGGCGTGAGTGTAGTGAAGGTCATTGGTTGCCAACAACGGCATGTTTAGTTCTTTTGCTAACTTCAAGAGGTCAGCCATGGCACGTCGCTCGATGTCGAGCCCATGATCCATGATTTCGGCAAAGAAATTTTCCTTACCAAAAATATCTTGGAATTCTCCGGCAGCCTTTTTTGCTTCCTCGTACTGACCCAGACGAAGACGGGTTTGAATCTCTCCCGAAGCACACCCGGTAGTGGCGATGATTCCCTTGCCATATGTCTGCAATAGCTCACGGTCCATGCGTGGTTTGAAATAAAAACCATCAAGCCAAGCTTTTGATGACATCCGGAAAAGGTTGTACATGCCATCGGTGTTTTCCGCAAACATGGTCATGTGGGTAAAAGCACCGCCGCCGGAAATATCATCTTCACCGCCATTGCCCCATCGAACTCGGCTGCGATCCTGCCTTGGGGTGCCCGGTGACAGGTAGGCCTCGATGCCGATGATTGGTTTGATGCCAGCGGATTTTGCGGTTTTGTAAAAATCGAAAGCGCCAAAATTGTTTCCGTGGTCACTAATGCCGATAGCGGGCATCCCCTGCTCCACAGCGGCTTCAATCAGTGGTTTTACTCGCGCAGCACCATCGAGCATCGAATACTCGGTGTGAACATGAAGGTGGACGAATGAGTCTGACTCAGATGCAGCATCGCTCATCGCGAAGACCTTCCTGTTACTGTGGGACCGAACCTAAAATTCAGATTGGGCGGAAGACCAGACTACCCTCGCAAGACCTCGAGCGCGTGCAGCAACTCAGCTGGGTATTCGCTTGAAAATTCAACTGGCTCACCGGTGGTTGGATGCTCAAAACTTAATCGCATGGCGTGTAGCCACTGCCGATCTAGGCCGACTCTGGCGGCAAGAGTGGGGTCAGCGCCGTACATTGTGTCTCCCACCAATGGGTGACGAAACGCAGAAAAATGAACTCGAATTTGATGAGTGCGCCCGGTCTCTAGAACAATTTCAACCAACGAAGCAGCCTTCATGGCCTCAAGTGTTTTGTAATGGGTCACCGAGTGTTTTCCGTCATTCATCACTGCAAATTTGAATTCCGCCTTTGGATGGCGACCAATCGGTGCATCGAAAGTTCCCGCGAGTGGGTCGGCCAGTCCTTGAATAACTGCGTGATAAACCTTATGTACTTTTCGATCCCGAAACGCTTGCTTCAACCTGGAGTAGGCCAGCTCAGATTTTGCCAGGGTCATAAGCCCGCTGGTACCAACATCCAGTCGTTGCACAATGCCCTGGCGTTCCTGCGCGCCACTGGTTGCGATTTGAACACCAAGAGCCAAAAGGCAACCCGGAACCGTTGGACCATCCCAGCCGACCGAAGGATGCGCTGCGACGCCCGCGGGTTTATCAACCACAATTATGTCTTCGTCTTGATAGACAATCTTGAAGCCCTCAACCAGTGAAGGCACTATCTCAAGATTGTTGACCACTTCTGGGAAGGTGACCTCTAAGACAGCTCCGTCTATCAACCGATCTGACTTTGAAATTACTTTTCCATTTTGTAAAACGTGTCCATCCGTGAGCAGTTCGGCGGCGGCAGACCTTGAAATCCCCATGAGCCTGGCCAAACCTGCGTCTGCGCGGTCCCCGGCTAATCCACTTGGAACTGGAAGTAACTTTTGCTCACTCATTCACTGACTCGTTTGCGGCCAATTTGGTCCCCGCGCAAGACTCTAATTACAGAAATCGAACAGATAAAGAAAATCGCCATATCTGCAACGTTGAAAATTGGAAAATTGAGTGGAATTTGAATGTAGTCAACAACGTGGCCAATAGCGAAACCCGGTTCCCGAAGGTACCGGTCAATCAGGTTTCCGGAAACGCCACCCAGCAATACGCCCGCCATGATTGCCCATCCGGTGGTTTCAATTTTGCGACTAAACCAAAGTAGGACGAGCACAGCCACCGATGAAATTATGGTGAATATCCAGGTTGCCCCGAAGCCGATTGAAAATGCAGCTGAGTCGTTGTAGACAAGATTAAGTCGCACCATACTGCCGATGAAATCTATCGGTGCGCCTTCCTCAAGTTTCAAAATTAGGTAATTCTTCAGGAACTGATCCAGAGCAATCACGGTAAATGCGCAAGCAAAAAACCAGATCAAGCGAACTCCAAGCTGTTTAGAAATTGTCAATTACTTAGTCGATGATGTTAGTTATTGGATGTAAAGCCATTGGGATCGTAACCGCCCTGGGCACCAAAGTTGTAGCCGCTGTCGATGGCGTTACTAGGCCTCTCGGTCGGAGCAGTGGTTGCCTCTTCAAGGTCGGCGAGCTGGTTTTCAATGTAGGCCTTTAGTTTCAAACGATACTCGCGTTCAAAACTTCTCAACTCCTGGATGCGGTGCTCGATCAAAGCCTTTTCTTGCTCTAGGCGACTCATGTCTGCGCGCTGCTGAGCCTCTGCTTCTCGAACTACACGCGCTGCAGTTGCGTGGCCTTCGGCAATAAGCGCGTCGCGCTTGGCTAGGCCTTCGCGAACGTGTTCCTCGTGAAGTTTGCGAGCCAACTGAAGCAAGTTATTGGTGTTGCTGGTGTCAAGGGTTGAAGGGTCCTGGGTTGCCTCAGGGAACGCACTAACGGCCGATGGCGCAATTGAAGGAGCAAGTGCACTCTCGGCAGTTGGGCTGTTTATTTCAGCCACAAGTCCTGCACCGCTGCGCTGTAGTTCTGCGATTCTAGACTCAGAAGCCAACAAGCGCTGACGAAGGTCTTCGTTCTCTTGGGTTAGTCTTCTGAGCTCAACAACGATCTCATCGAGAAAGTCATCGACTTCATCCTGATCGTAGCCTTCGCGAAACTTGGTTGGCTGGAATCTCTTATTGACTACGTCTTCTGGAGTCAATGGCATATTCTTACCTCTTTTATGTCCTTGGCCGGTGGGGATTCGGCTACAGAGGAAAGGTTACCTCTTTTGGGATTATTTATTTTGAGTAAGCAGTAAAATGTGGTCAGAGCCGTCTTTATGCGACCGAAAGCACGATTCGCTGAAGGAAGAAAATAGCAAAAACCAAGGCTGTCCAGCCCAAATCCAATTGAATCGCCCCCAATCGGATCGGAGGAATTACTTTTCGAATCGCCTTCAGGGGCGGGTCTGTAACCGTCATCACAATCTCTACAACTGGCAGCAGTAACCCCGATGGGCGCCAGGATCGGTTGACCGATAAGGCCAAATCAATAAAGAGTCGGGCCACCAGAGCAAAGAAATAGACCTGGAGCACCCACCAAATTGCGATTGCTACCAGGCCCATGACTTAAGTGGTTAAAAAATTACGGACGGACTAGAAGGTCGTCAGTTGGCTCGGTTTCATCATCCTCGTTGTTCACGGCAACGTGGCTTGGCGAAAGCAGGAAAACCTTTGGGGTGACTCGCTTGAGGTGACCCTCAAGGCCTTCCTTGAGGCCGAGCATAAAGTCCAACATCCGGCGTGAATCAAGTTCAGACATTTCGCCCATGTTTACGATTACGGGGATACCCAGACGGTAGTTGGCGGCAACTTCCGGAGCCTCTGAGTAAGAGCGTGGCTCAATCGTGTAAATCTCATTAACTTCTGAGACTCCACGACGTGGGCGCATCGTTGCCACACGCGCAACTGGGCGTGCCTCGCTTGCCGAAGCGGCAACTGGTCGTGGTGGAAGCGCTTCACTTTCATCGGCCAGACCAAGCCAACCTGAAACCTGTGAAATTAGACCTGCCATTTTTATCCTCCTGCGGACTCTTACTAGACCAGAATATGGCTAATTTTGGCGTTTTCCGGTAATTGCACTGCCGACTCGCAAGTGTGTCGCGCCAAAGGATATTGCCGCTTCAAAGTCTTCAGACATGCCAGCCGAGATGAATTTTGCCGTCGGCGCGATTCTAGTCAATGACTCACTTGCCTTAAGAATGGTCTCGAAGTCAACCTCGGGGGCACGTTCCAATGAGGCAACTCCCATGACACCAAGTAAATTCAAGTTCTTGATAGCCAGCACCTGCTCGGCGAATGGCTCAAGGTGCTTAGGCTCAATACCGCCTCGGCCTGGATCATCGGTGAGGTTTAGTTGAATGAATACATCCAGCGGATCTGAGCGCTCTGCGACGGCCTTGATGATTGCGTCAAGCAGGGATTGGCGATCTACAGAGTGGATGACACTTGAATAAGAAAGCGCCGAACGGACTTTATTGCTCTGCAGTTGGCCAATAAAGTGCCACTTGTAGTCAAAGTCCTTCGAGGCAACCAGCTCGGCCACCTGTGCCGCTTTGGGCTTAGCCTCTTGATCACGATTCTCACCAAAAGCTCGGACTCCCAAATTCAAAAGTTCCACCACTAGCTGAGCGGGATGGTTTTTTGAAACTACGATGAGCTCAATCTCTGAACGATCACGGCCGGCACTAGCTGCGGCAATCGAAATTCGCGATTCAACCTCGGCTAAACGTTGCCCTAAAGAACTCACGGATAGCGTTCAGAAATTTATCGAAGAAAGTCTGGGATGTCGAGGTCATCGCCCCAGGTGCCGTCGGCAGACTGAAACTTTGTGCCGTCGGCAGACTGAAACTTTGTGCCGTCGGCAGACTGTAACTTTGCTGGTTCCCCACTTTTGGCGTTATCAGCTTCTTCCTCTGCCTCTGCATGAGTCTCTGGTTCAGATGCCGAGTCAGAGTAGTAGGAGTTGACTGCAGCAACATCAATCGATTCAGTTGCTGGAACCGCTGAATCTCCAAACCATGAGGTGCTCGTTGCCGCTGCTACAGGAGCGGCTGCGGCAACAGGTTCCGCGAACGGCTTGCGCTCAACTTTACGAACCTTGGGCAATCCCCCATCAAAGCCAGCGGCGATGACGGTGATGCGAACCTCGTCGCCAAGAGTGTCGTCAATTGTGGTTCCGTAAATAATGTTTGCTTCCGGGCTGACGGCTTCTTGGACCAATCTGGCGGCCTCATCAATTTCGTGAAGGCCAAGGTCAGAGGCTCCTTGAACCAATAGAAGAACACCGTGCGCTCCGTCAATGCTCGCTTCAAGTAGCGGGCTAGAAACGGCTAGCTCAGCGGCTCGTACAGCTCGGTCTTCACCCTTTGCGGTTCCAATACCCATCAGTGCAGAACCAGCGCCCTTCATTACTGACTTTACGTCAGCGAAGTCCAGGTTGATTAGTCCAGGAGTGGTGATTAGATCGGTGATGCCTTGGACACCAGCGCGCAATACATCATCAGCGGTTGCAAATGCTTCTACAACAGAAACGGACTTGTTTACCAATTCCAAGAGTCTTTGGTTTGGCACCACGATTAAGGTGTCAACTTCACCGCGAAGAATTTCGATTCCAGCTTCAGCTTGTTGTGCGCGACGCTTACCCTCAAATCCAAATGGGCGTGTCACCACACCTACGGTTAGCGCGTCAAGTTGCTTTGCGATTCGGGCCACAACTGGAGCAGCACCAGTGCCAGTTCCGCCGCCCTCACCGGCAGTTACGAAGATCATGTCTGCGCCGCGAAGAGCTGCTTCAATTTCATCCGAGTGATCCTCGGCTGCGCGACGACCAATTTCTGGATCGGCGCCAGCACCCAGACCTCGGGTTAGGTCACGTCCAATGTCTAACTTGACGTGTGCCTCACTCATTAGAAGCGCCTGGGCATCGGTGTTGATTGCAACAAATTCGACACCGCGAAGGCCGGCATCAATCATGCGGTTCAGTGCGTTAACACCGCCGCCGCCAACGCCTACAACCTTTATCACCGCAAGGTAGTTCTGGTTCAGACCCACGATATTCCTCCGCATTCACTTTTGTTGCTTCAATGCACGGTGCTAAAGGTTAAACCTCAGCATGAGGCTTATAGTTCGGCCCGTTTATTACCGTGCGCGAAAAAAATAAGCCGTTACGGCCTTGGATGATTGGATGTTGGCAGGTGTGTCTAAAAGTTTCCGTAGCGCACCACTGGTGCGTTTGGGCTGGACACATCAAAGGTCACGCGATCGGTTTTTTTCTGATTTGCAATTAGAGCATCGAGCACTCTGGATTTGAGAACAGAATCAGAACCATCACCCCAGATAATCCGCTGGCCTGAATATCCGCGAAGCCTGAGCGTGACATCATCTTTGGATTTTGCGTCAATTTCTGCGACCCGCGAAAGTAATTCTGCAGGCAACGCCATAAGCACTTCTATCGCCGCTTTGAACTGCGGAGATTTTTCAGGCACTCCAGTGATTTGAATTGTGGGCAATTTTTCGTAGCCATTTGAAATTCCAATTCGCACGCCCGCCGGATCATAAAGATAATCGGTGCCACTCACGGCGATGATGCCGATTGGTTGACGCTCTGTTATTTGAATTCTCAGGGTATGTGGCGGGAGACTAATTATTGAGAAGCTTTCAATCAGTGGAAACGCCTTTAGCGCACTTGTGATCTCTGCACCGCTAACCGTTGGCAACGGTTTACCTATCTGGCTGGTTAGTGCATTAACGATTGACTTCTCTTTGAGCCTCTTTGCGCCGGTGACCTCTATTTTTTCTACAGCTAATAACGGTGTGAAAATAGTTGACAGAACGAGCAGCAGCAAAGAAGCAATTGAGGCAATAGAGACTCCAAATGCAATCCGTCGCCTTCTGGATGCGGCCGTGAATCTTTTTATTTCCGGCGATAACTTTGAAAGAGCCGGATTGCGCTTTTCCGATTTACGAATATTGAGTAAGCGCTTGCTCTGGGTCTTCAAAGCCTTTTTGGGTGCGGATTTCGCTTGCTGCTTTGGCGCTCTTTTGGATTTTGAAGCGGGTGCACTCGGCAACCCGGATAAACTCCGGGCCACTGGTTTTGATTGCGGCCGCTTCAATTACTGCTCAAGCGCCTCTAGCAATTCAGGAACCATTCGATAGATATCTCCACAACCCATGGTCATGATGAAGTCACCCTCACCTGCTAATTTGGCGCTGACCGCAGGAACATCATTCCAATCAGGAACATAATGCACCTTTGATTTATCCTTGAAAGCATCTGAAACAAGTGCTCCGGTAACTCCTGGCTCTGGGTCTTCTCGCGCAGCATAGATGTCTAGCACCACAACTTGATCGGATGCCGAGAGAGCCTCAGCAAATTCTTTTGCCATTAGTCTCGTGCGGCTGTAAAGGTGCGGTTGAAAAACCGTGATTATCTTTCCCCGACCGACTACCGCCCTTGCAGCTTTGATGGCGGCTGCGACCTCCGTTGGGTGGTGGGCAAAATCGTCATAAACAGCAACACCCCTGCGTTCACCATGAAGTTCGAATCGTCTCTGCGTGCCAGCAAAAGTTGCAATTGCCGCAAGTGACTTCTCAGGCTCAAATCCAAGACCAACCAGAACTGCAAATGCACCGGCCGCATTTACTGCATTGTGCTCGCCTGGAACATTCAAAATTGCCGAGTAGTTCTGGCCCTCAAACGAAATCTGAAAAGATACTTTTGGCCCGGAGGCGTCTATGTGGTGCAGGCGAACCTCAGCGTCATCAGCTTGGCCAAAACGAATTACCATGTGATCTTTGATGAGGCGCGAGACTCGAACCGCACCGGGGTCATCTGAACTAATAGCGATAAATTGCTTCGCCCCCTGGGCAAATCTGGCAAACTCTGCCTCAAAAGCTTCTTCGCTGCCATAGTGATCCAAATGATCTGCGTCAACATTTGTGATTAACGCCACCGAAGTGTCGTAGTGCAAGAAAGATCCATCTGATTCATCCGCTTCAATTACAAACAAATCGCCTGATCCACTTGCCGATGACGCGTTAAGTGAAGCAATCACCCCACCATTTACGAAACTTGGGTCCTCGCCTAATGCAAGCAACCCCGTGATGATCATTCCGGTGCTTGTGGTTTTACCGTGTGCACCAGCAACAGCAATTACCTGACGTTTAGAAGTTAAATAGGCAAGCGCCTGAGAACGATGGATTACTGGAATTCCCTTTTTCTTGGCCAGTAAGTACTCCGGATTAGTTGGCCAAAGCGCCGAGGTTACTACGACGGTGTCTGGGTTACCTAAGTGGGCCTCGTCATGACCAATAAAAATCTCTGCGCCAAGTTCCCTTAGGGTCGCGACGTTATCGGTGTCACGAAGATCACTGCCGGTGACCTGATGTCCCATGCCAATCAAAATTCTTGCGATGCCGCTCATTCCGGAACCACCGATGCCGATGAAATGAACTTTTCCAAGTTCCTTGGGCACCGCTTGCGAGAAATCTGGCTTGATCATTGCTTTCCTAACATTCACCTAGAAGACTAGGGTGAATCACGATTACGAGTTCTTTACAACACACCTTGAACGAGCTTGAAGAGGCGGTCCGTGCCGTCCGCAATTCCGTACTCTTTTGCCGCAGCACTCATCTGTCCTAAAAGCTTTGTATTTGAAATCAAGGGAACAAGCTTTTCAGCAACATACTGAGCAGTGAATTCGTGGTCGGCAACCAGTACTCCCCCGCCAGCCGAAACTAGTTCACTAACATTGAGTTTCTGTTCACCGTTTCCTACTGGATAGGGAACATAGATGGCCGGTAAACCAACGGCTGCAAATTCCGAAACCGTTGATGCTCCCGCTCGAGCCACAGCAAAATCACTAGCTGCAATTGCCAACTCCATCTGATCGCAATATTTAATTCTTTTGTAATCATCATCCGAGATTTCATCGAACTCTGACTTTCCACCAACGATATGCAAAACCTGAATGCCAGCCGCTTTCAGCACATTGCGCGATTCATCAATGGTCTGGTTGATTGTTTTGGCCCCAAGGGAGCCTCCGGTAACCAACAAGGTGATGGTTTTAGGATCCAACCCAAAGTGCTTGCGTGCCATAGACTTGTCTGCGACTCTCGCGACTTCTTCGATTTCTTTGCGGAGCGGCATTCCTACAAACTCTGCATTCTTCAACTTGGTGTTTTTGAAAGCCACCCCAGTTGCCGCGGCAAACTTATTGCCAAGTTTGTTAGCCCAGCCGGGCAAGGCGTTTGCCTCGTGCACTACCACGGGAATTCCCAGTTTCTTGGCCGCAAGATAGGCAGGCGCACTGGCGTAACCACCGAAACCAACGACGACATCAATTTGTTTCTCGCGGAGAATGCGTTCACAGGCTCGGACCGCAGCCAAGAAGGCACCGATAAACCGAAACGCGTATCGATTGATTTTTCTTGGAAAAGGCAGCCTGTCAATGGTTATTAACTCGTAACCGCGCTCAGGGACTAGCTGTTGTTCCAGGCCCTCAACTGTGCCAAGAGCAAAAATGTGGTGCAAAGCGGAATCGGCGCGAATGGCATCGGCCAAGGCCAACAGTGGATTTACATGCCCTGCGGTTCCACCGCCAGCCAATAAATAATTGGTCATCGCTTTGACCTTTGCGTTGGTACAGAGCGAGTTGCAACCGACCTTAAATTGCTGCGCGAACTGGAAGAACCGCGATTTGGGTTGGCGTGGTTTTCACGCTCAATAGCTAAGACAACTCCGATTGCGGTGAGCGCTGAAATGAGCGATGAACCTCCGGCTGAAATTAGCGGCAGCGGAACGCCCAGTACTGGCAAAAGGCGAAGCACAACGGCTATGTTCACCAAGGCCTGGAACACTAACCAGAGCATCACCGAAACCACAACTATGCGACTGAAAAAATCCTGAGTTCGCTGCATGATTCGAAGTAATGAGAAGGCTAATACGACAAACAGCGCAATAACCACGAGTGCACCGATCAACCCCAATTCCTCAGCGATAACCGCAAAGATAAAGTCGTTTTCAACCTCAGGGATCCAACTCCACTTCATCTTGGATTCTCCAAGCCCGGCGCCAAATATGCGACCAGCGGCGATTGCCCACATGCCATGTTCAGCTTGCCAGTTGTAGTCCAACGGATCTGGAGCACTCGGGTTCAACCACGCAGTGATTCGGCCCATGCGAGAGGAACTACCCATTAGTGCCATTGGGATCAGGACCAAAAGAGCGATACCAACATTTCGCATTATCAAAGTTGGCATGCCGGCCAGGGCGAGCATACCCATGAAGGCAATCAGCATGATCACCACGGTGCCAAGGTCTCGACCAATCATGACCAGAACCATTGCCAAACCAACCATGGCTACGGCTTGGTACCAGGTTCTTGGTTCATCGAAATTATTTTGCTGACGCGCCAAATAGGCGGCCACGTGAAGAATTACAGCAATCTTCAAAAACTCGGAAGGCTGAAGCGAGAACAATCCAAAAACATCAATCCAGTTTCGGTTTCCGTTGATGTCCTTTCCGATGAAAAAGACCGCTAGCTGAACCACCATTGTGATGGCAAAAAATGCTTTGGCCTTGGAGCGAATGAAATTTACTGGCAGCAGCGAAACGATGGAAAGAGAAAGCAAACCAATTATTGCGAAGCCAAATTGCTTAAGAAAAACCCAAAGCGAATTGCTGTTGGCTACCAAGGAGTCAATCGAAGAGGCAGAAAGAACCATGACCACACCAAAAGCCACCAAAAAAAGTGTGACGCCGAGCAGTCGATAAAATTCGACCGATTGAGCGCGGAAAATGCGATCAAACCAAACCTGAATTTGTTGAGCTCCTTGAGAAGACAGCGCTTGAGCATCTACGCTCTTCTTTACGCGTTTAGACATTCGGGGCTCTGATGTTTTTTTTAGCCTAGGACCAAGTGAGCTTGCAGATTTAGCAGATGACTGCGCTTGTCTGGCTCGCTCCGCTGGAGATAACTTTGCCATCAGATCTGCTCCATTTGAATTCTGACCTGATCGGCAAACTGATTGCCGCGGTCCGCGTAGTCCCGAAATTGATCCATGGATGCCGCAGCTGGCGCCAACAAAACTACATCCCCCGGTTTTGCAGAATTCTTTGCCGCTTTGACTGCATCATGCATCACTTGATCGGAATCACTAATTTCGATGATCTGGCATTCTGGGGCATTAGCTGCAAGCGACTCTAAGACTGGCTGCCTATCCTTGCCAATAACAATTGCTGTTGAAAATCTCGAAGAATATTTTTGAATAACTTCAGAAAGGTCCACACCTTTTAATAGGCCACCGACTATCCAGACAACTCTTTCAAAAGAGTTGAGCGATGCCGAGGCTGCGTGTGGATTCGTAGCCTTTGAGTCATCGATCCATCGAACTCCACCGTATTCGCCCACAAGTTCGATTCGATGTGCGTCGAGTCGAAATTCGATTAGTGCCTGTCGTATTTCCGCTGGCTGGATTCCGAATGACCTTGCTAGCGCGGTGGCAGCGGCTGCATTTGCCATTAGATGCGGGGTCAGAACGCCAATATTTGAAAGATCTTCAAGCGTTGCAATTTCCAGCGCGCTGTTTGCCCGATCATCTAAGAACGCTCGATCGCAAAGTAAATCTTCAACAAAGCCAACCTGAGAGCGACCGGGCAAACCGGTGGTAAACCCGATTGCTCTGGCGCCCTCAAGAACATCTGCGTTTTCGACCATTTTTTCAGTGGCCAAGTCGTTAATGTTGTAAACGCAGGCAAATTTGGTGTTCTCGTAGATTTTGGCCTTGGCATCAGCATAGGCCTGAAAACTTCCGTGCCAGTCCAGATGATCATCTGCAAGGTTTAGCACTGCACTAGCAAAAGGCTCAATATGTTTTACATAGTGCAACTGGAAACTAGAAAGCTCCACTACCAAAACATCAAAACCCTCGGGGTCGCGTATCGCGTCCAAAATTGGGGTGCCAATATTGCCACAAGATGCAACTCGAAACCCGCCTTTGCGAATCATCGCCTCCACCATTTGGACCGTCGTGGTTTTACCGTTGGTACCAGTTACCGCAATCCATTCAGCAACTTTTGAAGTTTTATCGCGAAGTCGCCAAGCCAGCTCAATGTCTACCCAAATCGGAATGCTCCCCCGGGCCGCCCAATCAATCAACACGTGATCGGGCTTTAACCCCGGAGACGTGACTACAAGCTCAGGTTTGAACTCAATTAAGCCTTGAGGTACCCCGGAGGCATCTTCACCAACGATGTGTTCAACACCGATAACATCCAGGATGTCAATGAGCTCCTCATCGGCCGTTTCGGCAACAACCATTACTTTGCAGCCCAACTCGGCGAGAGAATCAGCAACCGAAAAGCCAGTAACTCCTAGGCCCAAAACGACAACCCTAAGGTCACGCCAATTTGCGTTCCAGCTGTGCAGGTGCTCTAGGTCTTTCATTTTGGTTAGCCGTAAATCCACTCAAGGTAGAACAGGCCAATGCCACCAACAGTGCATAGGCCAGCGATGATCCAGAATCTGACTACTACGGTTACTTGAGCCCAGCCCTTTAATTCAAAGTGGTGGTGCAGCGGTGACATTAGGAACACCCGCTTACCCGTTCCGGTTTTCCACTTAGTCAACTTAAAGAAAACTCTCTGAATAACAACAGATCCAGTGACAATCACAAAAATTCCACCGATGAGAATTAGGAGTATCTCGGTACGAGAAAGAATTGCAAGTGCCGCCAGCGCCCCACCCAGAGCCAACGAACCGGTGTCGCCCATGAAAATCTGAGCGGGAGAGGTATTCCACCAAAGGAAACCAATTAGAGCGCCAACAATTGCGGCAGAGACCACGGCTAGATCTAATGGATCACGAACGTTGTAGCAACTAGTTATATTCTCAATTACCGTGCCACAGGCCTGATTAAATTGCCAAAAGCCGATGATTGTATAAGCGCCGATTGCCATGATGCTTGAACCGGTGGCTAGGCCATCCAAGCCATCGGCAATATTCACGCCATTTGAAGCACTCGCAACCAGAATGTAAATCCAAATTATGAAAAGCACCACGCCTATTGCGGTGCCAAACATCATTAGGTCAATTCCGGTGTCACGCACCAGAGAAATTTTTGTTGAAGCCGGAGTCAAGTTAGCTTCGTTTGGAAACTGCAGGGCCAGCACAGCAAAGACCGTAGCCACGACTCCCTGCAAAGCGATTTTTGCCCAACCGGTAAGACCCAAGCTGCGCTGCTTGTGTGTCTTGATGAAATCATCAATGAAGCCAACCAGGCCTAGTCCCACCAACATGAGCAACACCAGCAGGGCCGAGATTGTTGGAGTTTCAAAATTCGCCAGTTTTCCAACGAAGTAGCCAAGCACCGCGGCAACAATAATGACCACGCCACCCATGGTTGGAGTGCCGTGTTTGGTGTGGTGCGCTTTTGGTCCATCTTCACGAATGAATTGACCCCATCGAAGTTTTCTGAACAACCAAATAAAACCGGGAGTCACGAGAAGTGTGAATGCCATGGAAACCCCACCGGCAAGCAAAATTGCTCTCAAGAGCCAACCTCCATCAAAGTGTCCCCCAGGTGTCTGAGGTTCGCAGATTTGGAAGACTTCACCAGGACCAAATCGCCAGCCATAAGCATTCCACGAACAAAGGCCAAAGCGTCGTCAATTGACTCAAAGAATTTTGATTCCCCGCCCCACGAGCCCTCTTGCTCTGCGCCCATGTGAATTAGCTTGGCAGCTTGACCAACCACAACAAGCTGATTGATGTCCAGGCGCACAACAACCCTGCCCAGAGCATCGTGCTGCTCGCGTGACATTGACCCCAATTCGGCCATTTCGCCAAGAATTGCGATGGTGCGGCGACCTGATCGGCCCAACTGAGCCAAGGTCTGCAGAGCGGCCTTCATAGAGTCTGGGCTGGCGTTGTAGGCATCATTGATAATTGTCACGCCATCAGCACGATTGTGAACTTGCATTCGCCAGCGTTCAGCCAGCGGCATATTTTCAATTGCTGAAATAGATTTTTCTCGGTCAAGGCCCAGGATGTCGCTGACGGTAAGCGCAGCCAAGGCATTCATCACATGATGTTCGCCCAAGATTTGCAACTTTACGTGGCTAACTTTTTGATCGGGCCATTTTAGATCGAATTCAGTTCCCTCGATGGATAGCTTTTGGTTCGTTGCCTGATAACCCGCATCTCCCGATGTGCCAAACCAAACCTTTTGTGCATCGGTAAGCGATGCCATATCAGAAACATATCCATCATCGGCGTTCAGAACCGCCACAGCGTTCACATCGAGCGCCTTTACCAACTCACTCTTGATTTTTGCTGTTGTCTCGATTCCACCAAACTCGCCAACATGCGCCAAGCCAACTTTTAACACAACACCGATGTCAGGTTTTGCAATCTGGGCTAAGTAATCGATGCTTCCCTCGCCGCCAGCACCCATCTCTACGACAAGAAACCTAGTTTGAAGGTTGGTCTGAAGAATTGAATATGGGGCGCCTACCTCATTGTTGAATGATTCGTTTGGCGCCACTGTTGGTCCAAATTTCGAGAGTATCTCGCGCAGCATATTTTTTGTCGTGGTCTTACCGTTAGAGCCAGTTATGCCGATGACTTTTATGTCGCTGGATTCTTTGACCTGATCCAACACAAACTTTGCCAACATGCCGAGTGCGAGAACAGAGTTGGCGACCTTGATCTGTGGAATTGAAATTCCATCAACGATTCGTTCAACAAGGGCCGCAACCGCTCCGGAGCGCTCAGCATTAGTTAGAAAAAGATGACCGTCTGTTACTTCGCCTGGCTTAGCAACAAAAAGATCGCCTGGTTTCAAGAGTCGTGAATCAGTTTCAACAGATCCTGAAATGAGCACGGTTGCGTCACCAAAAAGTTCACCGGCTACCGCTTGAGTAACTTGCTTTGTGCTTAGTTCAATCATGACCAACCGTTTTCTGCCAAGGCTGCGCGAGCTTCATGACGAGCAGAGTATGGCGTGCGAACACCTCTTATGTCTCGATAATCCTGATGGCCCGGGCCTGCCCACAAAATTGCGTCGCCTGGCTTCGCCATTGAAACCGCTTTTCGGATTGCAGCCTCCGGTGGAGACACTTCGTGGATTTCCAAGTTTGGTTTGGCAGCTCTCGCGCAATCCACCAATGTTTTTCTAATAGCGGCCGGATCTTCAAAGCGAGGGTGATGATCGGTGATGATTAGAACGTCACAACCCTCGGCTGCCACTTGTGCCATGGCTGGGCGTTTAGAGGCATCGCGGTCGCCATCTGCACCAAAGACCATAAACAACTTGCCCTCGGTGACTTTTCTTACCGCTGACAAAGTGTTCAAAAAAGCATCGGGACTATGGCCAAAATCAACATAGACGTCTGGGCCGGTAGCACCAGTGACCCGCTCGGTTCGGCCTGGTAAGTAAGCTTCGATCCCGCCTTCGATTGCCTTGGCGATACGCTCTGGAGCAAAACCAGCTTCTACCAACATAACAATCGCTAGCCCAGCATTTGCAGCCATATGAGCACCCAGCAGAGGAACCCTAGAGCGAATGTAAACGCCATCAGGTCCCGCTAATACAAATGATGTGTATGCAGGTGTTTCGGCGGTAACCGCAACATGCCAATCAGCATCTACGCCAAGCTCGCTTGTGATTGTGACCACCGGAATTTCACTCTGCCTCACAAAATCTTTTCCGTACTTTGTGTCTAGGCATACGACTCCGCGCTTGGCGCGACGCTTGGTGAACAGAGGGAGTTTGGCCTCAAGATATTCCTGCATATCTTTGTAATCATCCAGGTGGTCGTGACTGAGGTTGGTAAAACCAACCACATCAAAATGTAAGCCGTCCACCCGGAGTTGACTTAGTGCTTGAGCGGAAACCTCGATAGCAACCGCAGTGACTCCTTTTTCTCGCATGCGAGCGATGAGAGCCTGCATTTCTGGGGACTCCGGAGTTGTTAGTCGACTGACGATTACTTCCCCTGCGATGTGTCGCTCCGCGGTGGAAGTTAGGCCCGTTGTCTCACCAAGTTGCCGCAAGATTGCTTCAAGCAAATAACTGGTGGAAGTTTTACCGTTGGTGCCCGTGGTGCCAAAAATCTTGGGCATGTTTCCGGCGACATTTCCGTAGACATAGGCAGCCAGCTCTCCAAGTCGAGCCCTAGGGTTCTCAAGTTTCAGAATTGGTATTTCTAAACTACCCAGCAGCTCTATGCCAGCGGAATCGGTTACAACAGCAACTGCCCCTTGGCTAAGCGCCTGAGCAATGAAATTAGCGCCGTGTGTTTTTTTACCCGGCATCGCAACAAAAAGATCCCCCGGCCTGAGGTCTCCGGTGTTCATGCTGATTCCCGTCAGTTCAACAGACTCAGCATCTCCAGTCACCGGAAGGTCAAAGTGTTCGGCAAATTGAGCAAGGTTGACGGGCAAGACCGCATCGGGTCTCAGGATAGGAGGAATTTGCTCTTTCATAGGTTTACCAAGTCAACGGTAAGTCAGAAGTCTCAGTTGTCGAAGGTGGAACACGATAGGTACGCAAAACTTGTTGCATTATTTTTTTGAAAGGAACGGCCACTCCCAGAGAGGATCCGACCGTGCGAGATTTGAATGCAGTTACAGCTACCACATATTGGGGATTTTCAATCGGGGCTACCCCAAAATAAGAAATTGCGTATGGGCCAGCGTATTTTCCGGTATTTTCATCCCGAATCTGGGCGGTGCCAGTTTTTGCTCCAACCCGGTACCCGGGAATGGCCCCGTACTTTCCAATTGCTCCTGACTCCACAACTCGTTCGAGCATGGATAGAGTTTGCGCTGCGGTGCCCTTGGAAATTACTTGGGTGCCTGGCTTAATCTCAGCCTTTTTGAAGTTTTTGACGTCGGCTTCACAACCGTCTACCAAAATTGGATTTAATCTGACCCCACCATTGCCAATGGCCTGATACATCATGGCGGATTGAATCGGAGTAACGGAGACACCCTGACCAAACATCGATACGTATCGCTTGACACCATCATTTGACCAAACCTCGCGTGAGTTCAGCAAACCAGAACCCTCGCCGGGGAAATTAATTGATGTGCGCTTACCAAGACCAAACTTTTCAAAATAGCTATAGCGAGTTTTCCAGTCCACTACCTTGCCGACGTTCATGATGCCGGTGTTGGATGACTCAGCCAGGACTCCGGTCATAGTGAGCTGCTCAAGCGGGTGAAAATGGCTGTCGGTGACTGTGTAGCCATTTGAATTAGGAATCTTCATACCATAGGGAGCCATGACCTTCATGTTTGGCGATCCCATTCCAGTGTCAATCACCGTAGCTGCAGTGATTGTTTTCAAAGTTGAACCTGGCTCAAATGCGGCCTGAAAGATTCGGGCCCTTCGGTCATCAGCCGATAACTTACCAGGATCATTCGGGTCAACGGATGGTGCCTCTGCCGCGGCCAAAATCCTTCCCGTCTTAACCTCTATCACGGTTGCCGTTCCCCAATCTGCGCGGAGATAAGAGACCGTTGAAGCCATGACCTGTTGGGCAAAGTATTGAAGGTCTGCATCGATTGTCAAGCGAACGTTTTTTCCGGGAACTGCTTTTTTGGTTGTGACTACGCTGGATGGAATTTTGATACCGTCTTTACCCTTTTCGAAGGACTCTTCGCCATCGATACCGGCAAGGCACTTGTTGTACTGCTGCTCAATGCCTTCCATCAGCCCGGATCTGGTAATAAAGCCAAGAATGTTTCCGGCTACCGCACCATTTGGATAGACGCGCTCAGCCACCGGGTCGTAATACAACCAAGGAATGTTTAAAGCAAGAATCTTGCGATACTCAGAGGCGTTAGCGCGCTTTTTAATTTGAGAGTACTCACCGGTACCGATTATTTTTGCGGTGACATCTTCAACTGTCATGCCAAGAATTGCTGCAATTTCAGCGGCTACCTGCTCAACCGGAATTGCTACGGTTTGCCCACTAACTTTTCTTGAAACTGGCCCAACTTTGCTAGGGGCGGCATTGATGTCATATCGAAGAATTGTTTTAGCCAAGACATTTCCGTGCACGTCCAGAATTTCTCCGCGCAACGCAGGAATTACCCGAGTTACCGCGCGCTTTTCATAGGACTTGGCGTTAATCGAATCTGCTTGGATGATCTGAAGATCAATCAGTCGAATTGCAAAAACAACTACCAAAATTAGGATGGCCGCAATTACTTTATTGAGGCGCTTAGATGGATCCCCAGGCGTCAGATATGCCATCTGCCGACCTGCCTATCTAGTGAGTTGGTGAAGCTGGAATTGCGCCACCATTAGAAATTACTTGAACTGCAGCTGGTTTTTGGTTAGCGACATTTGCCGCTGGTTTATCGGGGGCTGCGTCAGCTGAGGCCACGGAGGCACTTAGCCCGGTAGATACAGCTGTCATTGCGGAGTTAGCGATTAGATTCTTCGCTACACGACCATCGGTGTTTAGTGCAGCAGTTGGCTTACCGTAAACCTTTTGTTCAGCAATGCTGAGGAAAACTGGATTTGCGTTTGCGATCATGCCAAGTTTTTGGGCCGAGTTTGAGAGGTTTTGCTGAGACGAAAGCGAATCAACTTCATCGGCGATAATTTGCGAAGTGGTGTTCAGTTCACGGGCCTGTTGCTGCAGACTTGCCAGCTCGTATACCGAACTAGAGGTAAGGATGTGAAGCACCAAGTTGGCGAAGGCAATTGAGAGAGCTCCAAATGTCAGCAAACTCACTAGCTTGGTGTTGACCTTGGTAGCTCTGGAGTTTGCCACGGAGACAGCTCGCAATTGCGCTCTTGCGGGAGTGACTTGGCGATTTGGTGTGGCCAGGCGAATGGCACTCATGCTGCTCTCCGGATCTTTACAGCTGCACGCAGACGAACCGAGGCAGCACGTGGGTTTCTTGCAATTTCTTCAGCGGTCGCGGCTTCGG
Source organism: Rhodoluna lacicola (assembly GCF_000699505.1). Classification (NCBI taxonomy): domain Bacteria; kingdom Bacillati; phylum Actinomycetota; class Actinomycetes; order Micrococcales; family Microbacteriaceae; genus Rhodoluna; species Rhodoluna lacicola. The sequence continues at coordinate 883,470 of NZ_CP007490.1, forward strand.
CGCCCTTGACCAGCAGGCGAAGCACGGGTGCGTGCTCCGGAAGTTCAATGGGCAACTCAATTGGTGCCGATGAATTGGCCGCCGCCACCAAAGCCTGCTTGGTGATGCGATCTTCAAGCGAGTGGTAGGACATCACAACGATTCGGCCACCGACAGCTAGAGCGCGAATCGCAGCAGGCATGGTGCGCTCGAGCACCTCCAGCTCGCCATTCACTTCAATGCGCAACGCTTGGAATACTCGTTTTGCCGGATGTCCCGAGCTCTTGCCGGGAATGAATGGGATGATCTTGGCAATAAGTCCAGCCAGCTGCGTGCTCGTGCTGAATGGCACTGACTTTCGAACCGCTACGATTTCCCTGGCTACACCCTTGGCATAGCGCTCTTCGCCATATTCCTTAAAAATTCGAGCCAACTCTGACTCGCTGTAACTGTTAACAACCTCCGCCGCGGTTTTTCCAGTGGTTGAGTCCATACGCATGTCGAGCGGAGCCTCATACGAGTAGGCAAACCCGCGGTCGCGTTCATCCAGCTGCATCGAAGAGACACCTAGATCAAGCAGAATGCCGTGAACTTCAGCGATATTCAGCTCTTCTAGTACGTCTTCAATCTCTTCGTAAACCGCGTGCACTAGATTGACACGATCTCCGAAGCGAGCAAGTCGCTCCCCTGCAAGTGCAAGTGCACTTGGGTCACGGTCAATGCCCACGAGGGTGAGGTTTGGGAAACGATCCAAGAACGCCTCGCTGTGACCGCCAAGACCAAGCGTGCAATCAACAAAGATTGGCGTTTCAATTTCGAAAGCTGGAGCAAGAAGTTCGATGGCGCGTTCTAAAAGAACTGGATCGTGAAGTTCAGAGATGTTTTTGTTCATTTGAAGCCCAATTACTTCTGAGTTCCTAGTGCTAGGGCCCCATCCATTTACTACCTGGCTTGGTTTCAGGTGAAATAGCTGGAGTCCTAGCCTTAGGGCTAGAAGAGTCCCGGAATCACCTCCGCCGCTACATTCGCAAAGGCTGTTTCTTGCTGAGCCAAGTACTCGTTCCAAGACTTGGCGTTCCAAATTTCTGCACGAGCACCAACACCGATAACCACTAGGTCTTTATCAAGACCTGCGTATTGGCGAAGTGCAGCCGGGATGGTGACTCGGCCTTGCTTGTCAGGGAGTTCGTCGGAAGCGCCAGATAGAAAAACGCGAAGGTAGTTGCGGGCCTCGATGCTGGTCACTGGAGCCTGACGAATTTTGTCGTGCACTGCAGCGAACTCAGCCGAACTGAATACGTAAAGACAGTTTTCCTGTCCACGGGTAATTACTAAACCGCCCTGGAGTTCTTCGCGGAACTTTGCCGGAAGGATGACGCGCCCCTTGTCATCAAGCTTTGGTGCGTGAGTGCCAAGCAACATGTGCGTTCCCCCCTTTCTCGACATCGATCTTGCGCTATTCCCCACAATACACCACTTCTCTCCACAAATGAGAAATATTTGGCATATTTTTTGGTTCGGCGTGTATTAATTGTCAATAAATAAGCGGGATATAGCAAGTGGAGGAAAATTTCGTGATTTGGGCAAAAACGAAAAAACCCACCAAAATTTGGTGGGTTTTTGGGGTGCGGCTATAGCTGGCTGGTGCTACTGGCCTTGTCGCCTATCCCAACGATCTTCAAAAAACGACTTTCGATCCGGCCGAGAAGACTGCGGCTTGGGCTGGGATTTGGCTGGGCTCTCTAGGCCCGGGTTTGAGGAAGTCGCCAAAATCAATCCAGCCAACATGACCAAAAATCCAGCCACCCCAAAGAGGGCAAACTGCAAGATAACAGCCACGACCAAAAGCGATAGCCCTATTACAGCCAGCGAACCGCCAGCGATGATGCGCCTAGGAGATTTAGCCCCTGGCTTGCCAAGCTTGTGGGCTAACCCTGAATCTGTGGCGTACAGGCCGCGTTCAAGTTCATCGAGTAACTGCTGTTCTCTCTCGGAGAGTCCCATTTGTAACTCCTTTGCCGATTTGCGTTGCTATCTAGAGTCTAAACACCTGCGTCAAGTTAGGCTATTCCCGTGAGTGAAACTAAAGTGCTTCTTGGCCTGATTCAAGACCATTTGGATGAGTTTTGCGTCGCCCGGAAAAGCGATTTTGAGCAAATATCCCCAGACCTAATCCCGGTCGTTGACTACACCCGGGATCTATTGCAGGGCGGAAAGCGTTTTCGAGCCCTTTTTTGCTATTGGTCTTGGGTGGGTGCCCTTGCCGGAGCCGATGTTCGCCAAACCGAGTCCCAGCGCGAAGCCTCTGCCGAGGCCATGGTTGGCATAACGGCCGCCCTGGAGATGTTCCACGCCGCCGCTTTAGTTCACGATGACTTGCTTGACCAATCAGACACCCGGCGCGGGGCTCCATCCGTGCACAAACGTTTTGAGGCCTTGCACTCGGCCTCTGGCTGGGCTGGCAGCCCCGAGCGATTTGGAGTTGCCGGATCGGTTCTAGTTGGCGATCTGATGCTGGGATGGAGCAGCGAAATTTTTGGGAACGCGCTTTTGCAGGCCCCCGAACCATCGATTGAAACCGCTTGCCGCACGGAATTCAGCAAGATGCGAGTTGAAGTCATGGCGGGTCAGTATCTAGACGTGCTCGAAGAAAACGCTGCAAACACCCGTCCTGTCGACGAAGCTGTGGGCCGGGCTAATCGGGTAATCCTTTATAAAACAGCAAAGTACAGCATTGAAGCGCCAATGTTGATTGGTGCCGCATTTGCCGGTGCTTCGCCTAGCCTCTTGCGTGGTCTTTCAGCCTTTGGAATTCCCCTTGGCATGGCTTTCCAGTTGCGAGATGACATTCTTGGGGTATTCGGTGATCCCGCAATTACCGGGAAACCAGCCGGCGATGACCTTCGCGAGGGCAAGCGAACCGTTTTGGTGGCGCTTACCCGTGAATCGCTGACTTCATCGGTTGGTGCAATTTTTGACGAGATGCTGTCGAGTCGAAACCTAACCGGCGAACAGATTTCTTTTCTGCAGCAGACAATCATTGGTTCCGGAGCGCTAGCAAAGTCTGAACGCATGATCGAAGAGCTGGCAGACGAGAGCTTGAACGCTCTTGAGTCGCTAGAGATTGACGATCGCGCCAAAATCGAATTGCGCGAATTGGCTCTAAAAGTAATTAATCGCCAAGCGTAAAACTCGAACTAAAAACCCTAAAGGGCCAGCAACATTGCAAGGCGTCGGACAGCAGACTTATGACCCTTAAGCAAAAATTCCATTGGGGTTCCAGGCAGGCTTTCGTCGAATGTGTAAAGCCATTTGAAAGCAGACTCGTAACTCAAGCCTGAATCCAAAAGCACAATCATCGTTCCTGGCAGGCTGGGCAGCGGCTCTTTGTCGACAATTATTTCGGCGGGAATCATCAAAACACCATCTCGCTTTATGGCGATTAGATGATGCTCTTCAATCCAACGGCGAATTCTGCCAGCGGGCTCGCCAAGAAGTTCAGCGGCTTCTGGCACAGAAATCCAAGACTTAACTTGGTCTAATACATCGGTCACAAGACAAGATTGCCACACCTGAGCGCTTCACGGGTATCAAACCCGCACCGTGCGATGATATTGGCTGGCTACTCCAGTAGAAATGTAGATATTTTGGACGAAAAACGTGACAAGAGTGCGCTGGGAATTGCGCTCGTCACCGTGCCAATATCAATCGTTGGCGCAATATCAGGAGCAGATGTTGCAGCGGCGGAGCCGACCGGATTGGCCGATGATCAATTAAAGTCAGTGGGCTCAGATTCGCCCAAGCCGGTTGAAAATTCAGCCTCACCTGCAAGCTCAGCCGCAGCGATCCCCCGAGCTGCCGCAACTCAATTTAGTTACACGGTAAAACCCGGCGATACTGTCAGCAGAATTGCAAGAAAGTTTCAACTTTCCACCAATCAGCTACTTGAGATTAATGGCCTGTCGGCCAAGTCGCTAATTGTGCCCGGTCAGAAACTTAAATTAGTTCCAAATGCAGTGGTGCCGTCTAGCCAGCTCAAAGCCGATGCCGCCACAGTTCACGTGGTGAAACGTGGCGAAACCATTCAATCAATAGCCAAGCAGCATGGGATTTCGGTAACAACAGTTTTGTCTATGAACAAACTTTCAGCGGCAGCCATAATTTTTCCCGGGCAGCGCTTGACCATTGGTTCGGTAATTCCTAAAACTAAAAAACCACCGGTGCCAGAATCTCACTCTGTGCAGCCGGGTGAAACCCTTGCCTCAATTGCTAACCATTACGGGCTTGCGCTGAGTAAATTGCTTGCGGTAAATGGTTTCACTGAATCGTCATTGGTTTACGGCGGTCAGGTTATCAAGTTAAGGGAAACCCAGGCCAGCAGCACTGAGGTCAAACCCAAAACTAATTCAAAGCCGTTGGCAACCCCTTTGAGTGGCGGACTTAGTTCAACTGATCCGCATCGTCCCTCTGATGTGTGCTCTGTTCATGGATTTCACACGGTAAAGCCGGGTGAATCGGTGAGCAAAATTGCTGCGGTTTATGGATTGAGCACCCAATCAATCTTGAGCGAAAATAATCTAACCTGGTCATCAATGATTTACATCGGGCAAAAATTAGTTATCCCCGGCGTTCATCAGATCAAGCACTGCCCCGACCTAACGCCGATGACCGCCGAGATGAAATCCAATGCCGAGATTATTTATCAGGTTGGAAAATCACTTGGAGTCAGTGACTACGGCATTGTCATTGCTCTTGCGACCGCAATGCAGGAATCAAGTCTGAAAAACCTAAGCTATGGCGACCGGGACTCGGTTGGCCTATTCCAGCAGAGACCAAGTGCACACTGGGGTTCAGTGAAACAAATCATGAATCCGGAGTACGCGGCAAGAGCGTTTTTTGGTGGAAAAACCAGCCCAACTTATGGCGTTGCCCGGGGCCTTCTTGATGTAAAAAACTGGTCAAGTAAATCGCTAACCGAGGCAGCTCAGGCCGTGCAAATTTCGGCATACCCAAATGCATACGCCAAATGGGAAGCCTCTGCCTGGGTGTGGCTGGATCAATTAATTTCCGACAACACAGAATCAGAACCCAATGCCTGATCTAGCGGGCCGAATAATCGGTGAAAGATACCGAGTAGAGCAGATTGTTGCTCGAGGTGGGATGGCAACCGTCTATCTAGCAGTGGATTTGAGACTGGAACGCAAAGTTGCGTTGAAAATCATTCATCCGCACCTTGCGAACGACATCTCATTCAGAGACAAATTCATCAGAGAAGCGCGCATTGCCGCGAAACTTTCACACCCCAATTTGGTAAATGTTTTCGATCAAGGCGAAGATGGCGACATGGCGTTCATGGCCATGGAATTTGTCTCAGGCATAACACTGCGGGATGCCCTCAAAGATTTTGGCGCTTTAGATTGGAAACGCGCGCTGGATCTTTTTGAACCGATGCTCAGTGGCCTAGCTGCAGCGCATCGCGCTGGCATTTTGCACCGCGATCTAAAACCTGAGAATGTTTTGCTTGCTGATGATGGCCGAATCAAACTTGGCGACTTTGGATTAGCCAGAGACATTGATAACAACACCGCTACCGGTTCGCTGGTAGGCACCGTTGCCTACCTGTCACCAGAACTTGTGATGCGCGGAACCGCCGATGCCAGAAGCGATGTGTATGCGGCCGGCATTATGCTCTTTGAAATGCTTGCCGGGCGACAGCCTTTTGAGGGTGAGCAAGCGGTTCAGATTGCCTACCAGCACGCAAACGACAACGTTCCGGCTCCGTCAAAATACAACCCAAACGTGCCACCGCTGCTGGATGAATTGGTACTGTGGGCCACCGCTCGCGATGCTGCACATCGACCTAACGACGCCGTTGAATTACTGGCAGTTGTTCAACGCGCGAAAGCTGAACTTAAAGCAGGTCGCAAAGACACGGCCATTGGTATTCCCACGGTCAATTCTTCAAACCTCAACAGCACAACCGTCATGCCAACTGTCGCCAATGACGCCACGCAAATTCTGAACCCAGATATTTCAAGACTTGATGCAGATGACACCCGGGTAATTTCAGATCTAGGAAATTTCAATCAAACTGCAGTTCTGGATGACCTTGGCTACACCGATCAACAGCTGAATCCCCTAGAAGAAATCGGGAGAAAGCGTCGTGGATTTGGGATTTTGATTACCACTCTGCTCATCGTTCTACTTGGCGCAGGTTCTGGTTGGTGGTTCAGCAGCGGCCCGGGTGGGTTGAACTTTATTCCTAATCTCACCAGCCGAACAGCCGATGAAGCGCAGGTGACCCTTTCAAATCTCAAAGCGAACATAGCTATAGCCGAAGAAAATTCAGCCACCGTAGCAAAGGGGCTAGTGATTAGAACAGATCCTGCGGCTGGTTCTTTCTTCTTTGGCGGAACAATCACCGTCTATGTTTCGAGTGGCCCCCGTTTGGTCAACGCACCAAACCTGCTTGGCCTAAACCTGGCTGAAGCAACTGCTGAAATTGTCAAGGCAGGATTCAGTCTCGGCGAAGTTACCTCAGCATTTAATGAAGCTCCCCTAGGAAAAGTTTTTGATTACCTTGGGGCGGATGGAAATCAAATTCCAGAGACCAGCAAAATAAATCTTTCGGTTTCACTCGGTGCGATACCAGTTGTTGCTGGATTAGAACAAGAAGCAGCAGTAGCAGCAATCCAGGCAGTGGGCCTGAAGATCAACGAAATCACCGAGGACTACAGCGACACAATCGCCGCCGGTCAGGTGATTAGTCTGATCCCGCAGTCCGAACCGCTAGGTAAAAACGGAACGGTCAATCTTGTAGTTTCAAAAGGCCCTAACATCGTGACGGTGCCTAACATGATTGGGCAAACGGTTCTTGCAGCCAAAGCGGCACTAGAAAGTCTTGGCTTGAGAGTTGTGGTAAATACTGATCAACTAACAACTAGATGGGGCGTAGTTCCAGTCAAACGACAGAGTGCGGCGGCTGGAACGCAAATGCGGGTTGGCGATTCAATAACCATCTCAACAAGGTAATTGCCCTAAATCCTCGAACAAAAATCTCCCCGACGCGAATCGCTATCGGGGAAATTTTATTTTATTAAGTGCTTTATCGTTTAGCCAGTTGCTCAGCGACTAGGAATGCAAGTTCCAGCGATTGCATGTGATTCAAGCGAGGGTCACACAGTGACTCGTACCGCTCCTCGAGGCTAGCCTCATCGATTTGCTCTGATCCACCAAGGCACTCCGCTACGTCATCGCCGGTTAGTTCTACGTGGACGCCACCTGGGAAAGTTCCAGCGGCCTTGTGAACTTCAAAGAATCCGCGAACTTCATCCATGACGTCATCGAATCGTCGAGACTTGTAACCGTTTTTTGTAGTAATGCCGTTGCCGTGCATTGGGTCAGTAATCCAAAGCGGATTGGCATCTGAGTCGCGAACAGCCTCAACTAACTTAGGTAGCTCATCGCGAATCTTGCCAGCGCCCATTCGAGTAATAAAGGTCAAGCGACCAGGCTCTCGATTTGGGTCTAAACGCTCGATTAGCTCGACTATATCTTCAACCTGAGTTGTAGGGCCTAGCTTTACACCGATTGGGTTTCGCACTCTCGACAGGTAGTCCACGTGGGCGTGATCCATTTGACGGGTGCGTTCACCAATCCAAATGAAGTGCCCCGAGGTGATGTAAGGATTGCCAGTGCGGGAATCGATTCGGGTAAGCGGACGCTCGTAGTCCATCAGCAGACCCTCGTGGCTGGTGTAGAACTCGGTGGTTCGCAATTCGTTGAAGTCTGCACCACAGGCTGCCATGAACTTGATAGCCCGATCAATTTCTTGAGCCAAAGAGAGGTAGCGCTCGTTAGCCGGATTGTTTGCGAATCCTCGGTTCCATTCGTGAACTGAGCGAAGATCTGCGAAACCACCTTGGGTGAAGGCACGAATTAGATTCAAAGTCGAGGCCGAAGTGTGGTACGCCTTCAACATTCGCTGCGGATCTGGAACACGTGCTTCCTCTGTGAAGTCATAGCCATTCACGATGTCGCCACGGAATGCGGGCAAAGTTACATCGCCGCGGGTTTCTGTGTCACTTGAACGAGGCTTCGCAAACTGACCCGCCATTCGACCCATTTTTACCACCGGCAATGATGCTCCGTAGGTAAGCACGACAGCCATCTGCAGCAGGGTCTTTACTCGATTCCGAATCCGATCGGCAGTTGCATCTGCAAAAGTTTCGGCGCAGTCTCCACCTTGCAGTAGAAAGGCTTTTCCAGCCGCAGCGGCAGCCAAACGGTCGCGAAGAATGTCAACCTCACCTGCAAAAACCAGCGGAGGCATCTTTGCAAGTTCGGCCCGAACCTCGGCTACCGCGTTGGCATCTGGCCAGTTAGGCTGTTGGGCTGCAGGAAGTTTCAGATAGTTGTCAAGCCCAGCAAGTACCGCTGGATCTGCCGCAACTATTTGATCATTCATCTTTTGACTTCCCTATCTAGCGAGACGAGCTCGTTTTTCTTTTACCGATGATGCGTAAGCATCAACATATTCTTGGCCACTTAGCAGCCGAAGTTCGTACATGATTTCATCGGTCACGGCACGAAGAACAATGCGGTCACCTTCCATGCCATCAAATCTTGAAAAATCAAGCGGTGTGCCAACCACGATTCCGATGCGTCGAATCCGCGGTAGTCGCTTTCCAATTGGTTGAACTTTTTCAGTGTCAATCATGGCTACGGGAATTACCGGCACCTTTGATTCCAAGACCATTCGCGCGATACCGGTGCGACCTCGGTAGAGTCTTCCATCGGGGCTGCGGGTTCCCTCTGGGTAAATACCAAGCACCTGGCCCTGCGAAAGCACCTTTAGTCCGGTGTTCAAGGATGCCTCAGACGCTTTACCGCCGCTGCGATCAATCGGAAGTTGGCCGGTGGATTTGAAAAACCATCGAGTAAGTGCACCCTTAATACCCTTGCCAGTGAAGTACTCGCTCTTGGCCAGAAAAACTACTGGGCGGCGGGATTGCAACGGCAAGAAGATGGAATCGGAGAAAGAAAGATGGTTGCTGGCCAAAATTACCGGGCCGGTGGCCGGGATGTTTTCCATGCCCCGAACCCAAGGCCGAAATAAAACCCTCAGTAATGGGCCAAGCACAAAGGTCTTGAGAATAAAGTAAGCCACTTACTATTCCCTCCTCAGCACCAGTCTTTAGGCCTCAAAATTAGCTAGCCCATCCGAGCCGGCAGACTATAAAGGTTTAGTTTACCTTTGGGGATAGCGATACGCGAGCGAGGTCCGCAGCGCCCACTACCCCGGCGTCATTGACAAATTCAGCCGTGACGATGGCTAGTTCGGGCCTAAACCCGCCGGCTGGGGCGTATTTTCTGAACGCCTCACGAACCGGAGTCAGCAGGATTTCCCCGGCCTGACTTACCCCGCCACCGATAACAACGATTTCGGGATCCAGAATCGCGCTTAACGATGCAATTGCCTGACCAAGCCAGCTGGCTAGGTCTACCAAAAGCTTCAGGGCGCCTGGGTCTCCCTCGGTTAGGGCTTGATAAACCTCGGCGCCAGTCAATTTGCCATTCGCAGCCTTAAGTTCGGCCAATCGTTTGCCTGCCGGATCGCCAGATTCCACCAATTCAGTTGCGGTTCGGAGCAGAGCCGTACCTGAGGCGTACGACTCGATACAGCCGCACTGTCCACAGCCGCAAGGAATTCCATCTGGTACTACCCGCATGTGCCCAAGTTCCCCGGCGACGCCAAAGCCACCGCGAAGCATTTTGCCGTCAACGATAATTGCGCCACCCACGCCGGTGCCAAGGGTCAACATGACCATGTGTTGGTGCCCCTGTCCGGCACCAAATCGGTATTCGGCCCAACCAGCTGCGTTGGCGTCGTTCTCAATAATTACCGGAATGTCTAGTTTGGACTCAATTTCTGATTTGAGTGGAAAATTCTTCCAGCCGAAATTAGTTCCGTAAATCACATTGGCTTGTTGGTGATCGATAAAGCCCGCCATGGCCACACCCACACCCAAAACCGGGGCATCGGCTCTAAGTTCGTCAACGAGACCTACTACCGCTGCCACAAGTGCATCTGGGTCGGCCACCGGTGTTGCTACGCGAGACTCGCGAATGATCGCGCCATTTTCATCGACCAAGGCACCAGCGATTTTGGTTCCGCCAATGTCGATTCCGATTGCGTGCATTTTTCCTCTTTTAGAACTATTTTCGGGCTAGAAATAAGCCTAGGGCCAAGTCGTCTAAAGTTTACCGGCATCAAAGTAGAGTTATCGCAAGAAACATTTGAGTCATAGGAGACGCTGTGCAGTCATACGATGTGCCCCCAATTGTCGTTAGTGATCCAACCGAGAACATCACAGATCTGCTGGCAAATCGAGTCAAGCTCACACCGAACCTAAATCTTTTCGCCATCGAGTCAAAGCCCGGAGTCTGGCTTGACCTAACGGCAAAACAATTCGAAGACAAAGTTATTGCCGTGGCAAAGGGCTTGGTTGCCGCCGGGATTCAACCTGGCCAATCCGTGGCGATTATGAGTCGTACGCGCTTTGAGTGGGCACTAATTGACTTTGCCCTTTGGTATGCGGGTGCCGTGCCGGTTCCAATCTATGAATCATCTGCTCCATCTCAGATTGAATGGATTCTTTCTGATGCTGACTGTGTAGCGCTGTTCGTGGAAAACGATGAGCACCAGTCAAGATTTGAGGAAATCAAAAATTCTGCTCCCCTGTGTCGCCAAGTTTGGAACATTGAGGGTGGAGCCATTGAGCAACTTGAAAAAATTGGCAAAGAAATCACCGATGAAACAATCGAAATGCGTAGAAAGTCATCGGGGTTGTTTGACTTGGCCACAATTATTTACACCTCCGGCACAACCGGCAAACCCAAGGGTTGTGAACTTTTACACCGCGGATTTGTTGAGCTCAGCAAAAACGCAACGCTTGAAATTTCTGAAGTGGTAAACCCAAGCCACAGCACGCTTCTGTTTTTGCCACTCGCTCACGTATTCGCACGATTTATTTCTGTGCTCTGCGTTCACGGTGGAGTGAAAGTTGGCCACCAACCTGACTCAAAGAACGTTGCACCTGCAATGCAAAGCTTTAAGCCCCACTTCTTGCTTGCGGTGCCGCGCGTTTTTGAAAAGGTTTACAACTCAGCAGAACAAAAGGCAGAAGCCGGTGGCAAGGGAAAAATTTTCCGCAAGGCAGCCTACACAGCAATCGCTTACTCAAAGGCACTGGATACTCCAACTGGCCCATCTCTAGGTCTCAAAATCCAGCACGCGCTTTTTGACAAATTGGTTTACAAAAAACTGCGCGCGGCAATGGGTGGACGAGTGAAGTACGCCGTGTCGGGCGGTGGCCCGCTTGGCGCCCGCCTGGGCCACTTCTACCGCGCGATTGGATTGACTGTGCTTGAAGGTTATGGACTAACCGAGACCACTGCCCCAGTGTCAATCGGCCGCCCAAACAAATTGCGAATTGGCAAAGTTGGCCTAATGCTTCCGGGAACCGGAATCAAGATTGCCGATGACGGCGAAATTCTTTTGCGCGGCAATAATATTTTGCGTGGCTACTGGAGAAATCCAACCGCAACCGCTGCAGCTTTCGATGGTGAATGGTTCAAGTCAGGCGACATCGGTGAAATTGATGACGAAGGCTTCATCAGCATTACCGGTCGCAAGAAAGAGCTGATAGTAACCGCTGGCGGAAAGAATGTGGCACCAGCAACTCTCGAGGATCCACTACGCGCAAACCCACTGGTAGGTCAGGCAATCGTTATTGGTGACCAAAAGCCATTTGTTGCTGCTCTCATTTCTCTTGACCCGGAGATGCTACCGATTTGGCTTGGCAACAACGGATTAGACAAGTCTCTGTCATTGGCCCAGGCCGCCAAGGAACCAAAGGTTCTTGCTGAAATTCAGATTGCCGTTGACAGAGTGAACAAGAATTTCTCAAAGGCCGAATCAATTCGTAAATTTACGATTATCGGTCAGGAACTGTCCGAAGAAACCGGTCACTTGACTCCATCGCTCAAGATTAAGCGTGAAGCGGTTATGCGTGACTTTGGTCCGGCGATCGATGAGATTTACCAGTCTGGTCCGGTTACCGGCGAAATTATTTCATAAACCAATCAGTCGCCCGAAGGTTTTTCATGGCGATTTTTCGCTCTTCGCCTTCGAGTCGATCAAGATAAACCAGGCCATCTAGGTGATCGCATTCGTGCTGAAGCATCTGAGCCATGAGGCCTGAACCGTGCAACTCAATTGGTTCTCCGTCTAAGTCAACTCCCTTTGCTTTGGCATGCTCGTAACGCGGTGTCTTGTGCCAAAGCTCTGGAACTGAGAGGCATCCCTCATCCAGCAGAACTTTATCTCCACTCACCTCAACCAACACGGGATTAATGATGTAGCCCAGTTGACCGTCGACATTGAAGCTAAAGGCACGAAGATTCACACCGATTTGCGGAGCAGCCACACCGGCCCGACCGGGAAGCTTCGTGGTGTCTAAAAGATCTTCAATCAGCGCTTGTGTTTTTTGATCAAAGGTTTTGATTGGTTCAGAGACGGTTTTCAAAACAGGATCACCAAAAAGGCGAATCTCTCTGACAGTCATTTGCTTCTCTACGAAGTGTTGAACTTGACTCTAGACGGGGTTGTTTAGACCGTCGACAACAAGCGCAGCCAATTCACGCGCGGCTTCGCGAGTGCCCTTCTTAAGGTCCTTGAACTTGATTACAGATCCGGCGGCTAGTGCTGGGTCATAAGGTATTCGAACCACGTGACGAACACGAGTCTTGAAGTGCTGTTCGATTTCATCTAGTTTCACTAGCTGAGTTGCTTGAGTTGCGGTGTTCAAGGCAACCACTGAGTTGCGAACCAAATCACCGTAGCCATTAGCTTCCAACCAGGTAAGTGTTTCAGAAGCTAGGCGAGCTTCATCAACGGAACCACCGGAAACAATCACAAGACCGGTCGCGCGCTGCAGGGTTGGGCGCATAACCGAGTGAACAATTCCGGTACCGCAGTCAGTTAGGACGATTGAGTAGTATCGGGCAGCCATGTCGGCAACGACGTTGTAGTCACCCTCGTCAAAGGCTTCGGAAAGCATTGGGTCTGAGTCAGAGGCGAGCACGTCAAGGCGAGTGACATCGCGAGAAACCATGGTTGAGAAATCAGTGAAGCCATCGATGGCAGCCGCACGATTCACTACGTCACGAACGGTGAATCTTGTTGACTTGCTGACGCGCTCGGCCAGGGTTCCACGGTCTGGGTTGGCATCGATTGCAATCACGCGGTCCTCGCGAGACAGGGCCAGGGCCATTCCCAAGAGTGTGCTGACGGTGGTCTTGCCAACACCGCCTTTTCGGGTTAGGACGGGTACGAACTTTGCTCCGCCGGAAAGTGAAGCACCGATGCGTGCGTCAAGCGCCTTACGCTCACGAACCTTGAGTGAATCGCCAAGGTTAACGGTCTTCAGAGTAAGAAAGTAAACGAATCGGCGGAAGCCGGATTCTGGAGCTGGACGATTGCGGGCACTGACATCCAACAGGCGATCTGCGGTTAGCATTGCTGCCGGTTCCGGTTGATCAAAAATTTCGCCGCGAAGGCTATCGCGTCGAGAGTAGTTTGACCGACGAAGCTCAGCCACCTCTGCGTCTTGCACCGGAGCCAGGCGCGGCTCCTCGGCAACAACGTTGATTGAAGCCGTACTTGGAGTTACGTCAATTGATCCTGCATCGACAGCGACTTCGGCAAGAGAGTGCGATTTAGTCTGGGTACCCTCTTCAGCCGGACGGGGTGCGAGGAAATCGCTATTGCCTTCTTCAGGCTTTTTGCCCCAAATTGCCACTGATACTCCTTGGTTTTTAGTCGCGCACAAAGGTACGCGCAAACGAACTTAGTCAGTTTACCGGCTGATTGGCGGCAAAGCCCTTTTATTCGGTTTCGACCACAAGAATCAGGTCTCCGGCGTCAACCGACTGGGTCTTTGAGACCGCTAGGCGCCTCACCACACCCGCCACAGAGGCGGTTATGGTGGCTTCCATCTTCATAGCTTCAATCGTGGCAACCGGCTGACCTACCTCAACGTGGGTTCCCTCGACGGTCTGCAGTGTAACGACACCGGCAAACGGTGCCGCCACGTGTCCCAGGTTGGCAGGATCGGCTTTTTCTGCCTGAACTGTATTGACCGTGATTTTCCGATCGCGCACGTTGATTGGGCGAAGCTGACCGTTCAATGTGGCCATCAGAGTTCGGAATCCCCTGGCGTCTGGAGAACCAATCGCCTCTAGGCCAACGTAAATTTGAACTCCACGCGAAAGCGAAACTACGTGCTCAACGCCCGGCTGCAATCCGTACAGGTAGTCAACCGTGTCAATTTGATCCAAGTTTCCGTAGGTCTCTTGTGACTTCAGGAAATCGGCTGTTGGGCCCGGGAATAGCAATCTATTTAGGGTGGATCGACGGAGAGCGGAGTCGCTTCCCTGAAGTGCTGCGAGGTCATCGGGGCTCACCGGGGTGATGCCAAACTTTGGATTCTTTCCGGCAAGCACCTTGGTGCGGAAAGGCTCTGGCCACCCGCCCGGCAGATCGCCGAGTTCGCCGGCCATGAAACCAACCACCGAATCTGGGATGTCGTAGTTCTGCGGATTTTCAGCAAAGTCTTTTGGATCTGCGTTTACAGCAACCAAGTGCAAAGCGAGGTCGCCTACTACCTTTGAAGAAGGGGTCACCTTGGTCGGACGACCAAGAATTTCATTGGCGGCCGCGTACATGTTTTCAACTTTTTCAAATTGATCACCAAGCCCAAGCGCAATTGCTTGCTGACGAAGATTCGAAAGCTGCCCGCCAGGAATTTCATGCTTGTAAACGCGACCGGTGGGTCCAGGCAGTCCAGACTCAAAAGGCGCGTAAACATTTCGCACTGCCTCCCAGTAAGGCTCAAGCTCTGCCACTGCAGACAGCGGAATTCCGCTGTCTTTATCGGTGTTTGCTAGAGCCGCAACCAGAGCAGAAGCAGAAGGCTGGCTTGTGGTTCCCGCCATTGGCGCAGAAGCAACGTCAACTGCGTCCACACCAGCGTTGATAGCCGCCATCAAGGTGGCAAGTTGCCCGCCGGCGGTGTCGTGGGTGTGCAGATGCACGGGCAAATCAAACTTTTCACGCAGCGCGGACACCAGTTTTTCGGCGGCCGCTGGACGAAGCAAACCAGCCATGTCCTTGATGGCAATGATGTGTGCACCTGCGTCAACAATTTGCTGAGCGAGTCTTAGGTAGTAATCCAGGGTGTAAAGCTTTTCTTCTGGATCCAACAAATCAGCGGTGTAGCAAAGACCAACTTCAGCGATTGCTGTTTTAGTTTTCAAGACGGCATCGATGGCAGGTTTCATTTGCGAAACATCATTGAGGGCATCAAAAATGCGGAAAATGTCTACACCGGTTGCCGCAGCCTCAGCCACAAAGGCATCAGTTACCTCGGTTGGATACGGAGTGTAGCCAACGGTGTTTCGGCCGCGAAGCAGCATTTGAATGCACAGGTTTGGCAAGGCCTCACGCAATTGCGCCAAGCGCTGCCAAGGGTCTTCACCCAAGAAGCGAAGTGCAACGTCATATGTTGCACCTCCCCAAGCCTCCACCGATAACAACTGCGGAGTGAGTCTGGAAACATAAGGAGCAACGGCAACCAAGTCACGACCACGCACACGCGTTGCCAATAGTGACTGGTGGGCATCGCGGAAAGTTGTATCGGTGATGGCAACGTTGCTCTGAGCACGAAGAGCCTTGGCAAAACCTTCTGGACCTAGTTCCAACAAACGTTGACGTGATCCTGCCGGTGCTGGCTTTGTGATGTCAATCTTTGGAAGCTTCAAACCGGGATTGCTGTGGTGACCCCGTGGACCATTTGGTTGATTTACTGTGACGTCGGCTAGCCAAGCAAGAATCTTGGTGCCGCGGTCTTGCGAGGCCTTGGCCGTAAATAGCTCAGGGTGCTCATCGATAAACGATGTGCTTAGGTCACCGGTTTCAAAAATTGGATCGGCAAGAACGGCCTGCAAGAATGCGATGTTGGTCGAGACACCGCGAATGCGGAATTCTGCTAGCGCTCGTTTGGCTCTAGTCACCGCCGACTTAAAGTCGCGACCAGTTGCGATCAACTTCACCAGCATTGAGTCAAAGTGTGGGCTGACTTCGGCTCCGGTTGAAACTGTTCCGCCGTCTAGACGAATACCGGCACCACCTGGAGAACGATAGGTGGTGATTTTTCCGGTGTCAGGACGGAAATTTTGTGCTGGATCTTCTGTGGTGATGCGGCACTGAACTGCAAATCCATGCATTTGAATTTTGTCTTGGGTTAGACCAAGATCATTCAGCGACTCCCCCGATGCAATTCGCATTTGTGATTGCACGAGGTCGACATCGGTGATTTCTTCGGAGACGGTGTGCTCAACCTGAATGCGCGGGTTCATCTCGATGAACACGTGCTTTCCTGCGTTTGCCCCAACGGTATCAATTAGGAATTCAACGGTTCCAGCATTTTGATAACCAATCTGCTGAGCGAATGAAACTGCGTCGCGGTACAGGGTTTGACGCAGCTCCTCGTCAATCAACGGAGCCGGAGCGATTTCAACAACCTTCTGATTACGTCGCTGAATGGAACAGTCGCGTTCAAAAAGGTGCACAACGTTGCCCTGGGTATCGGCAAGGATTTGGACCTCGATGTGTCTTGGGCGAATTACGGCCTGCTCAAGGAATACGCGTGGATCACCAAAAGCACTTTCGGCCTCGCGAGACGCCTCAATTAGTGCTGCACGCAAATCTTCTTTGGCGGCCACGCGACGCATGCCGCGACCGCCACCACCGGCGACCGCCTTGACAAAAATTGGGAAGCCAATTGCGTCAGCCTGATCAACGAGTTGATCAACATCTGCAGATGAAGGAGTTGACTTAAGTACTGGAACGCCAGCGCGAATGGCAGCTTCTTTAGCAGTTACCTTGTTACCCGCCATCTCGAGTACTTGAGATGAAGGACCGATAAACGTGATTCCGTTGGCTTTTGCCGCCTCGGCCAAATCTGGGTTCTCAGACAAGAAACCATAACCTGGGTAAATGGCGTCGGCGCCAGACTCCAGGGCAACTCGAATAATTTCAGAAACGTCAAGGTAAGCGCGAACCGGGTGTCCAACGGTACCAATTTGATAGGACTCGTCGGCTTGAAGGCGGTGGGTGGAATTGCGGTCCTCATAAGGGAAAACGGCGACTGTTTTAGCACCCAGCTCGTAGGCTGCTCGAAAGGCACGGACGGCGATTTCGCCTCGGTTGGCTACCAGAATCTTCTTGAACATTGGTTCCTCAAGCATCGTATTGGCGAACATGGACACGTGGCGCCTCTAATAAAAAGGTAGCCTATTTACGTGCATGTAATGAGCGTTAGCTCCCTAAAGGGAGGCGTAGGCAAGACCACTGTTGCTCTTGGTCTGGCCTCTGCTGCATTTGCTCGCGGCCTACGCACCTTGGTTGTGGATTTAGATCCACAATGTGATGCCTCAACCGGATTAGGCGCCATCGGGGAATTTCGAGAGACCGTCGCCGATGTCCTTCAGAACCCCAAACACAACATCGTGCATAGAGCAATTGTATCGAGCACCTGGGGAAAAGTTCAGTCCGGTCACATTGACGTGATGATTGGTAGCCCAAGAGCGCTGCAGTTTGATACCCCCAACCCAACAATCCGTGATGTTTGGAAACTCGAAGAAGCACTTAGCCGAATCGAAAAGGACTACGACCTGGTCATTATTGATACACCGCCTTCAATCAACGGACTGACTCGGACCGCATGGGTGGCCAGTGATCGAGTTCTGATTGTTTCGGAGCCGTCCATTTTCTCTGTGGTTGCCGCTGACCGTGCGATGAGGGCAATTGAGGAACTGCGCAAGGGGCTAACCCCAAGACTTCAGGCCCTGGGCGTGGTTATAAATCGAATGCGGCCACAGAGTAAAGAGCACACTTATCGCGCACAAGAACTTCAGGATATGTTCCGCGAGAACCTGATGACCGTTCAAATTGAAGAACGGGCAACAATTCAACAGGCCCAGGGAGCGGCTCGGCCGATTCACACCTGGCCGGGTGACCACGCGGCCGAGCTAGCCAAAATTTTTGATGAGATTTTAGAGGCCGCACTTGCATCATTCATGGAGGCTTATGAAAAACACAGAGTCAAGCCAGATAAGAAGATGTCTAGAATCAGCAAAATCATGCGAGGACAAAACCTGGATGCGGTATTGGAACTGGAATCGCTGCAAGAAGATTCAGCCCTTCAGGCTCTGACTCCAAAGATTGACACGACTCTGCCAACCGGACCGGTGCAATTGCCGAAGGATATGAGCAAGATGAGCGCAATCGAGCAACTTGAGGCTCTTACAAGTTTGGATTTATCTCCGGCCGATACCAAATGGCTCGAAGAGAATAAAAAAGAAGACTAAAAGCTAAATAGCTTTTCTAACCTGGCGACGCGCAGCCAGTTCATCAACGTCATCAACATTGTTTTCCTTGATGTTAACCAGTGAGGCTTCGACCTCACGAAGCACACGGCCCACGGCAATTCCAAAGACACCCTGACCACGGCTGAGCAAATCCATGACCTCGTCTTGAGTGGTGCACAGATAAACTCGAGCCCCATCGGACATCAGCGTGATGGCAGCCATGTCGTTGATTCCAGCAGCGCGCAATTGGTCCACGGCAACGCGGATTTGCTGCAGGGAAACACCGGTGTCCAGAAGTCTTTTAACCAACTTCAGAACCAAAATGTCACGGAAAGAATAAAGACGTTGCGAACCAGATCCGGCCGCACCTCGAACCGTTGGCTGAACTAGTCCGGTGCGATCCCAGTAATCGAGCTGACGGTAACTGATTCCGCAGGCTGTAGCCGCAGATGTGCCACGGTAGCCAACTTTCGGATCGTTAGATGGCAGGCCATCAGTAAATAACATTCCCTGCGAGTAGCCCTCGGGAGCATCGATATCGGTGTGCGACATGGAGCTCCCTTCTGGATTATCTAACGTTCAAGTACAGGTTTAATTGTTGCCTGATTCCACCGGATGTGGGGTTAATTTAATTATTCGGCGTGTCGCCCCAATGTAAAGGGTTTTAGCCGTCGATCTTGCCAATTACCGAGCGAATCAACTCTGCGCGGATTGACGAGAATTGATTTTCAATTTCAGCCGCATAGTGAGCCGCTCTTGATCGGCTTGCTGTGTCATTTTTACCCAGTACCGGGGCAACCACACCCTCAATAATTCCAATTTCGCGCTCGGCAGAGGCCTTGATTCCGCGAAGGTGGCGGGGTTGAATACCAAAACGCTGAAGGTGAACGATTGCTCGGGCGATTTCAACGTCTGAGGCCTCAAATGGCTCTTGGCCGATTAGCAGAACGTCCTGTGCCTCCTGAATAAGTGCGTCGGTGATTGCGGTTTCTGCAACAAGTTCAATCCGGGTGAGTTTCTTGCCACGACTTTGACGCAGGTGCTGAGGGTTTACGGTGCCGCCTGGCAGGCTTGGCTGCTTTCCCTCATCAAGGTCGGCTAAGTAGTTTCGAATTACCTTGAGCGGCAAATATTGATCGCGCTGAAGTTCTAGAACGATTTGAATTCGTTCAATATCTAGCTCCGTGAATTTGCGATATCCAGATGGAGTTCGCTGTGGAGTGACAAGACCCTGCTCTTCAAGAAAGCGAAGTTTTGATGGGGTTAAGTCTGGAAAATCCGGGTTCAAAACATTTAGAACCTGTCCGATGTTGAAAAGTTTTACCGGACGAGCGGCGTAGAGTTTGGCCGGAGCTGTCTGCGCCATTACTCTCCCCCTGCGTTTTTGTCTTGGGCAGCAAGATCGGCACGAGAGGCGTAGAAGGTCAAACGGAATTTACCAATTTGAATTTCTGAACCGTCTTCGAGCATCGCTGCATCGATTCGAACACCATCGTAGTAAGTGCCATTGAGCGAAGCCAAATCGCGAACCTGAAAAGTCTTATTGTGACGGTGGAATTCTGCGTGGCGCCTAGATACTGTGACGTCATCAAGGAAGATATCGGCATTTGGATGACGGCCAACTGTGGTGAGGTCCTGATCTAAAAGAAATCTTGAGCCCTCGTTTGGACCACGCTGAACAATTAGAAGAGCGGAACCCGATGGCAATGCCTCAATGGCTTTTTGCTCTTCGCTGTCTAGGAAAGGTCCGGATTCGGCAAGTAGGTCTGAGCTAAAAACAGCGGTGGATTCGACCTCATCGGACGAGCCCCCAAAGCCCAATTCTGCAGATTCCATTTTGCTTGCTACTCCTTATAGAGCACTAGCCTAATGGTTTTTAGAGTTGCCTTTTTTCACGATATCGCCGACCTGGCGCAGGTAAACGGCAGCTCCCCACCAATACAATCCCACGCCCCACAGCGCGAAGGCCCAGGCCAAAGGCTCGACTATAAAAGCGATTGGTTGCCAGATGTACGCCATCAACAGCAGAGGAAAAGCGTAGAGCAAGGCAAAGGTTCCGGTCTTACCCAGGTAGTGAACTGGCAGCGGACCATAGCCGTGGGTAGCCAATATGGGATAGGCCACCGCCAAGACTAGGTCCCGACCGATAATGACAAGAGCTAGCCAGACCGGGATGATTCCGGTGATGCTGAGTCCAACCAGTGTCGAAAAAATGTACAGTCGGTCAGCCGCGGGATCTAGCAGCTGGCCCAAACGGGTTACCTGGTTGTATTTGCGGGCGAAATAGCCATCCAGGTAATCAGTGAGACTGGATAGAGCAAGCACCACGATTGCAGAAAAATACTTTTCGGTAAGCAGCAGGTAAAGAAAAACTGGAACCAAAGCCAGACGCAACATGCTGAGCAAGTTCGGCACAGTCATGAACTGTTCCTTCATGCTGAGAGTTGGTTGATTGCCCATAGGTTGAGTTTACGCCCGGGTGGCCGGTGTTTAGGGACCTAGCGGGGCCGTCTTAGCGCTTACGTTTTTCTCTTACTCTCATGCCGACCTCAATTGGCGAGCCTTCGAATCCGTAGGTCTCACGCAGGCGGCGGGTGATGAAGCGACGGTAGCCAGGATCTAGAAACCCGGTTGTAAACAAAACAAACTTTGGCGGGCGGCTGCTGGCCTGGGTGGCAAACAGAATTCGCGGCTGCTTTCCTCCGCGGACCGGGTGCGGAGTTTCCATGGCAAGCTCTTGCACAAATGCGTTCAGCTTTCCGGTTGCGATTCGCTGATCCCATGAATCCAGCGCCACCTCAAGTGCCGGCACAAGCTTCTCTAAGTGACGACCGGTCTTTGCCGAAATATTTACTCGCGGTGCCCAATCAACGTGAGCCAGGTCTTGCTCGATTTCACGCTCTAGGTACTTGCGGCGCTCTTCATCTAGCTCATCCCATTTATTGAATGCAAGAACCAGGGCGCGTCCGGATTCAAGTGCCATGTCGACAATGCGAATGTCAGCTTCGCTGATTGGTTGAGTGACATCAAAAAGCACTACCGCAACCTCGGCGCGCTCAAGCGCTGCGGCCGTGCGAAGCGAAGCATAAAAGTCTGCGCCCTGGGCAAGGTGAACACGTCGGCGAATACCTGCGGTGTCTACAAAACGCCAGGCCTTGCCACCAAGTTCAACTTGTTCGTCGATTGGGTCGCGAGTGGTCCCGGCTAGATCGTTTACCACGGCACGCTCCGAACCAACTGCCTTGTTTAGCAGTGAAGATTTTCCTACATTCGGGCGACCGATGAGTGCCACGCGACGTGGTCCACCAATTTCCTCTTTAGCAACGTTGGAAATTTTAGGCAAGACCTTCATGGCCGCATCAAGCATGTCGGCAACGCCGCGACCGTGCACGGCTGAAACCGGGAATGGCTCTCCCAGTCCTAAAGACCAAAGATTGGCGGCTTCAGGTTCCTGGCGAGCATCATCAATTTTGTTGGCAACCAAAATTACCGGCTTGCCTGAGGCACGAAGCATTTTTACAACTCGCTCATCGGTGCTAGTTGCACCAACCATGGCATCCACTACAAACAAAACAGCATCCGCTAGTTCAACAGCAATCTCAGCCTGAATCGCGACGGACTTATCAATGCCGCGGGCGTCTGGTTCCCAGCCACCGGTGTCAACCAAAGTGAACTTACGCTCGTTCCATTCAGCCTTGTAGGAGACACGGTCACGGGTTACCCCAGGCTTGTCTTCGACCACCGCTTCGCGACGACCAAGGATTCGGTTAACCAGCGCAGACTTACCAACGTTTGGGCGCCCAACAATTGCCAGAACCGGAAGGGCAGGCAAAAAGTAGTGACCATCGGCAAGTTCTTCACTGCCTTCAAGAACGTCAAAGTCTTCCTCATCTAGGTCGTAGTCCTCAAGACCGGAACGCAGAACACGTGCGCGCGACTCTTCTTCATCGCTGCTCATGCTTTTCAGGCGCTCGATAAACTCCGGTGCTGCCGGTTCCGCTAGGAATTCTTCTTCATTCATTCTTAATCCTTAGGACAAACCCTGCTCAATAAGCGCAATCACGGCCGAAACCGACTGATTGAAATTGAGATCAGATGTATCCACGAGTTGGACACCAGGAGCTGGTGTCATAAAGTCAACGACCTTTGAGTCGCTGGCGTCACGTTCCGAAACCTGACGCATAACGCTTGCCGCGGAGCTTTCAGAAAGTTCCGCTGAGCGTCTCTTCAGTCTAACCTCTTCGCTGGCAGTAAGTAAGAGGCGAATTGGGGCATCCGGGGCAACCACAGTAGTGATGTCTCGACCTTCAACCACAACCGCTGGCTTACCGGACTCGGCAACCAGGCGGTGAGTCAGGGCCTTCATGAATGATCTAACCTCAGGAATGCGGGCCACCTGGCTTACGAACTCGGCCACCTGTGGCTCGCGAATTGCGGCAGTTACATCGTTGTTGCCAACCTTTACCCAGAAATTATCGGGGTCAGTGGAGATTTGGTAGTCAAAGACCTGAGCCAAGTTCAAACTGGAAAGCTGATCCACTGAGAATCCATCATGAGACAAGCAGGCCCAGGCAAGTGCACGATAGGCAGCCCCGGTGTCTAGGTAGCCAAAACCTAGTTCGCGGGCGACCTGCTTACTAACGCTTGATTTTCCAGATCCAGCCGGGCCATCAATCGCGATGATTTTGGTGGCCATTAGGCGATTCGCCAACCACGCTCTTGCAGATCGGCAATTAGCGCTGACTCAGCAGAAGGGACAACGTAAAGTTCGACCAAACCAATTTGTGCGCTTGGTGAGTGCTCAAGTTTTAGTTCTTCAAGGTTGATTCCAATTTCACCGACCTCAGTGAGAAGGCGTGCCAATTCTCCTGGCTGGTCATCAATCATGACGATAATTTGTGCGTAGGTGGAGTGCTTAGTTCCGTGCTTGCCCGGTATCTTTTCGACTCCAGCATTACCATCTCTTAGCGCCTTGCGAAGTTGGGCGATTCCGGCTTCAGAATCAACATTTGCTAAAGCGTCAATAACGTTGCCAAGATCTAATTCTAGAGATTCTAGGACGCGTTTCACCTCTGCCGAATTGGCTTCCAAAATCTGAACCCACAGCTCTGGATCACTGGCTGCAATACGGGTTGTATCGCGCAACCCCTGGCCGGCAAGATTAACATCTGCCTGGTTTGCATCGACCAACCTTGCTGCCAGCAAACTAGACACCAACTGAGGAACGTGCGACACCAAAGCTACTGCCCTGTCGTGATCCTTTGGTGACACTGTGATAACCGATGCTTCTAGCGCTTGAGCAAGCTCAGCGACAACTTTGATTCCGGCTGGTGATGATTTTGAGTTTGGTGTGATCACCCACGGGCGGCCAACAAATAGATCCGCCCGACCAGCGATTGCTCCGCCTCGCTCACGGCCGGCCATTGGGTGAGAGCCAACGTATCGATCGGTTGGAGCAGCTAATCTTTCGAGCTCCTCCAGGATTCCCGCCTTGACGCTGGCGACGTCAGTGACTATCGCATCCGGAAAGGCAATTAATTCTTCGGCGACAATTTGCGCAGTGAGTTGCGGCGGAACACACACCACGATAAGTTTTGGCGAATCATCTTCGCGAACGGCACGTCCAGCACCGTAACTAATCGCAATATCAACGCTTTTGGGTGATTTAGACGCAATCGCAACATCAATACCCTGCTTGGTCAGAGCTAAACCAATGCTTGTTCCGAGCAGACCGGCACCAACGATGCGGACTTCGCCAGTGAAATTTGTCACTGTGCGATGTCCTGACGAAGTGCAGTTGCGCCACGAAGATAAACGTGCTGTATTTCGGCCCGGCTCTTGTCTGTCTCGGCCATGATCATGATGCGAATAGTTCGCGGCAATGCGCCGATAACATCCATTTCCACAAAACACATGAGTGGAACATCTCCAAGAGAAAGTTCGCGTGCGGCAACCGCAGGAAACTCGCTGGTGACATCTGGCGTGGCGGTGAAGAAAATGGAAACTAGTTGTCCGGAATCGATGTTGTTGGCGTGCAGAGTCTTGGTTAGCAATTCGGCAGTGGACTTTAAGAGGTGCTCACGCTCATCAACATCGAGCTGAATAGCACCACGAATTGCGCGGATTGCCATGTTACTTCCTCTTTCCACGAGCCGGCTGAGCAGCAGCTCTCTTGTTTGCCGGCCTTGGCGCACGCTTTACCTCGCCCTCGGCAGCTTTCAAAAGCGCGCCAACCTCTATTTTACTTAGCTCACGAATTCGGCCCTCTTTAAGAGGACCGAGTTGAATTGGTCCAAACTGCCGGCGCACGAGCCCCACAACCGGGTGACCAACGAACTCAAACATGCGTCTAACAATGCGGTTGCGACCAGAGTGAAGCACGACCTCAACGAGGCTTTCCCCTGGCTGAACATCAACCACGTGTGCTTTATCGGCTTTGATCATTCCATCTTCAAGTTCAAAGCCACTGAGTAGTTTGTGAATAATCGCAGGAGTTACCACTCCCTCAACTCGAGCTACGTAAGTTTTGGTGACACCAAATTTTGGATGAGCCAACTTATGAGCCAAGTCGCCATCGTTAGTCATGATTATCAGCCCGGTAGTCTCTGAGTCCAACCGACCCACATTGAATACTCGGTCGTATCCTTCGACAAATTGCGATAGATCTGGTCTGCCATTTTCATCAGCCATTGAACTGACTACTCCGCGAGGCTTGTTGAGAGCAAGGTATACCCGAGAGTTATCTAACTGCACCGGAGTTCCGCCCACGGTTACCTTGTCGACATCTGGATTGATTCGAGTGCCTAGCTCGGTGACAACCTTGCCGTTAACTTTTACGCGACCTTGAGTAATCATGTCTTCACATACGCGACGTGAAGCAACGCCAGCGGCTGCCATTACCTTCTGAAGTCTTACACCCTCAGTTTCTGCACTTCCGCCCATGCTAGACGGCATCGAAGTTGCTGTTCGCATCAGGAAGGTACGGGCTAATTAACGGCAACTCATCGAGGGAGTTAATGCCCAAAACCTCCAGCAACAGCGGTGCGGTTCCGTAGTGGATTGCACCAGATTCTGAATCGGTGTACAGCTCTGTAATTAGTCCGCGGCTGTGCAATGTGCGAACCACAGAGTCAACGTTCACTGCACGAATTGAGGCAATCTGACCGCGAGAAATTGGTTGTTTGTAAGCGATGACCGCAAGCGTCTCAAGTGCGGCTTGACTCAACTTTGTTGGGTTCTCGTTTGCCACAAACATCTTCACCGCCCAGTCAAAGTCGGCACGCACATAGATACGCCAACCGCCTCCTACTTCGCGTAGTTCAAAACCGCGCGGGGTCTGCCCTTCTGCCCCGTCGTAGTCAGCTTTCAATGAGTTAATGGCATCGCGAATCTCAGTGACCGGACGTTCAAGAGCGGTGGCAATTGCAACGACTGAAATCGGCGCGTCGGTAATCATCAAGATTGCCTCGACTGCTGAGCGAAGGTTGTCCGCCGTGACAGGCTCCAGCTGGTCAACAATTTCGCTGGGAGTTAACTGCGCAACTTCTTCGACCACAACTTCTTGCGCTTCGAGCTCATCTTGCACCTCGGCCGCTTCTGCTGCTGGTGTTACTTCATCAAGAGTCATAGTCAGCTCCAAGGTTGGCTAGTTTTTCATCATCAAAGTTTTCGGCACTCCAAGCGAGTTTGATGTCGCCAAGTGGCTCCTCTTGCTCGAATGAGATTGCAGAAAGTCGGTAAAGCTCAAGCACCGATAGGAATCGGGCAACGACGATGGCGCGATCCTTGATTGAGCCAATAAGTTCACGGAAAGTCATCCGTACGGAGCGCTTCAACATCATCACAACTTCACGAGCCTGCTCACGAATGCTAACGCGAGGGGCATGCAGGTGAGTCAGACCAACCGATTGAATCTCGCGCGGAGTTAGGGTGTCTTGCGCCAGAATGCCAAACTCTTCAAGAGTCATTTTCCAAACAAGTTCTGGCTGCTGCTTGCGGAAGCGCTCTTCCAATGGAACGTCTCGAGGAATGCGCATGGCCTCGAGAGCCATTGCAGTGCTGAAGTAGCTGGAGATCTCTTTGAATGCGCGGTACTGCAGCAATCGAGCGAACAGCAGGTCTCGGGCCTCAAGCAAAGCAACATCTTCGGCATCTACAACTTCACCCTTTGGCAGTAGACCGGCGATCTTTAGATCAAGCAGTGTGGCTGCAATCACCAAGAATTCACTGGCCTGATCCATCTCTTCTTCTTCATCAAGAGTCTTAAGGTAAGAAATGAATTCATCGGTGACCTTGCTGAGTGCAATTTCTGTGATGTCCATCTCGTGCTTTGAGATGAGCGAAAGCAGAAGGTCAAACGGTCCGTCAAAGTTGCCTAGCTTTACGGCAAAGCCAGAGCCCTTATCTGATTCGTGAGTTAGGTCAGAGTTAAGCAACACAGCCACGGGCAACCAACTCCTTAGCAACCGATCGGTAAACCTCTGCCGCATCGGAGTTTGGAGCAAAGGCTGTAATTGGCTCCTGGGCAACGGTGGCGTCAGGGAACTTTACGGTTCGGTGCACAACAGACTTGAAAAGTTTTTCACCGAACGCTTCCTTTAGGCGATCAAGCACTTCACGAGAGTGCAAAGTGCGGTTGTCGACCATGGTTGCCAAAATGCCATCCAATTGCAGCGCAGGGTTCAATCCCTCTTTGACTTTTCCGATGATGTCTTCAAGGATTGCTACACCACGAAGTGCAAAAAATTCGGTGGCCAGCGGAATAATCACACCGTGGGCCGCGGTGAGTGCGTTCACGGTTAGCAGGCCAAGGGATGGCTGGCAGTCAATAATGATGGCGTCGTAATCATCTGCAACTTGCTTGAGGATTTTTGCCAGAATCTGTTCGCGAGCAATTTCATTGACCAATTTCATCTCAGCAGCTGAGAGTTCGATGTTTGCCGGAATCACATCAAGGTTTGGATTATCGGTGTGTTGAATCGCGCTGTGTGGATCAATCGTGCGATCGAGCATCAGGTCGTAAATTGTGGTGGCATCGTGGGCGTTGATGCCTAAGCCTGCCGATAGCGCACCCTGGGGATCAAAATCAATCAGCAGAACCTTGCGCCCGTATTCGGCGAGCGCTGCTGACATGTTGATTGACGTGGTGGTCTTACCAACGCCACCCTTTTGATTGCACATTGCGATGATGCGCGCCGGGCCATGGGACTTCAACGGCTTTGGGGTGGCGAAGCGGGTATCCGCGGTTGCCTTAGCCATGATTTCCTCCCGAAATTACGTTTGAATCGGCTTCTAGCCTACCTGCCGGGGCGAGCCCAAAAATCCGGCAGCAGGCCTATCGGGCCGGCTTTTGGTGGTTGTCTAGCGGCGTGCGCGCGGGTGTGCTGTTCCGTAGATTTCCCGCAGTTTATCCACCGTGACCAGGGTGTAGATCTGGGTGGTGGCCACCGATGAGTGCCCAAGCAACTCCTGAACTACGCGGACGTCGGCCCCGCCCTCCAGCAGATGGGTGGCAAATGAGTGCCTAAAGGTGTGTGGTGAGATCTCCCCGGGGATTTCTGCAACTCTGGCAGCCTCGCTGATTATCTGCCAGGCGCTCTGGCGACTTAGTCTGCCACCGCGCTGAT
The DNA here is from genome assembly GCF_000699505.1 of Rhodoluna lacicola. Taxonomy (NCBI): domain Bacteria; kingdom Bacillati; phylum Actinomycetota; class Actinomycetes; order Micrococcales; family Microbacteriaceae; genus Rhodoluna; species Rhodoluna lacicola. The sequence goes on from NZ_CP007490.1 coordinate 911,570, forward strand.
TCAAGAACAGTGCTGGAGTGCCCTTGCCCTTACCCACCAGGGTTGGCCTAGTCCTGACCAAATATGCCGCTAGGGCGCGCTGAGCGTAGCCACCAACCGGCACAATCCGCTCCTTGGAGCCCTTACCAAACAGCCGAACCAGGGTTGGGTCTACCAGGTCATCTAAATCTAGGTTGATTAGCTCACTAATGCGAGCACCGGTGGCGTAGAGAAGCTCTAGCATCGCTCTATCGCGGACTCTAATGGGATCGGCTGCCATCGCGCTTTCATCGGCTGGGTCGGGTCCCGCTGCAGCAAGTAGCTTCTCAATCTGCTCAACGGTTATGGCCTTCGGCAGATTTCGTGGACTCTTGGGTGGCTTGACCGCCGCGGCGACATCTCCGGGAGTGATGTTTTCGAGAAGCCAAAATTTATGCAGTCCTCGCACACCGGCTAAGACACGAGCCACGGAACTAGAAATCAACCCCGATGTAACTTTCAGCGACTCGGCAAAATCGGTGATGACAAGTTCTGTGATCTGACCTGGAGAGTTGATGCCTTTGGTCTCTAAAAAGGCAACGTATCTGGCTAGGTCGGCGCGATAAGCGGCAATCGTGTTCTTGGCCATTCCACGTTCGATGGTTAGGTGTCTCAGGTATGCGTCTACCAGTTTTGGTATTTGATTTTCAGTCATTGATGCTCACACCAAGCTGATGAGCAAGTGCCATGATTCCGTATCCTGCGCTTGGGCTGCGCATTTGTGATTGCATGACACTTGAGAGCGCATCGGCTAGTGGTACCCAGCGAACCTCAAGGTCCACCTCTTCACCCTCTAGTTCAAAATCGTGGCCCTGCAACCTGAGATCTTTAGCAAGAAAAATTGAGATGGTTTCATCGTTGCCACCTGGAGTTGTGTGAAATTCAATCAGCTCTTGCCAGTCGTTCGCGATGTATCCGGTTTCTTCCAACAGCTCACGCTTGGCTGCCTCTAGGCGAGATTCACCCGGCATATCCAATAAGCCTGCCGGGACTTCCCAGAGGTACTCACGGACCGGGTGGCGATACTGCTTGATTAGCAAAATTTCTTGTTGCTCGTTAAGTGCGATTACCGCAACCGCTCCCGGGTGGGCCACGAATTCGCGAACCAATTTCTGGCCTTGGTAGTCGAAAGTTTCGCTGACCACGTCCCAAATTTTTCCGTTAAAGACAACGTCTCGCCTAGAAACACTAAGCGAGGCGTTTTGGTCTTTTGGCATAGCTTCTAAGAACCGGATACCTCGAACAATTTGTTCGAAGCTTGGCGCTCAATCGCGGCAACTACCAGACCCTTGAATAGCGGGTGGGCGTTAGTTGGACGAGAACGGAATTCAGGGTGAGCCTGAGTGGCTACGTAGTATGGGTGAACCTCGCGAGGAAGTTCAACAAACTCAACTAGGTGATCGTCTGGTGAAGTTCCAGAGAACACCAAACCCTTGGCCGAGATTTGGTCTCGGTAGGTGTTGTTTACTTCGTAGCGATGACGGTGACGTTCATCAACGGACTCTGAGCCATAAACCTCAGCCACAATCGAGCCTGGCTTTAACTTTGCGGTGTATAAACCAAGTCGCATGGTTCCACCCATGTCGCCACCAGCAATGATGTCCACCTGCTCGGCCATGGTCGCAATTACCGGGTACTTTGCGTCTTCATCAAACTCGGTTGAGGATGCGCCTTCCAGGCCAACTACGTTTCTGGCGTATTCAATAACCATGCACTGCAGACCAAGGCATAGGCCCAAGGCAGGAATCTTGTTTTCGCGAGCAAATTTCAAGGCGCCAAGCTTACCCTCAATGCCACGAACGCCAAATCCACCGGGAATGCAGATTGCGTCGACGTCGGCAAGTGCCTCGCGCGCGCCTTCTTCTGTTTCACAATCGTCGGAGGCGATCCACTTGATGTTGACCTTTGCCATGTTGGCGAAACCACCGGCACGAATTGCCTCGGTAACCGATAGGTAGGCATCAGGAAGGTCAATGTACTTGCCCACCAGGCCAATTCGAACTTCGTGCTTGGGATTGTGAACCGCATCAAGCACACCCTGCCAACGGCTCCAGTCAACTTCACCGGCTTTTTCCTTGAGCCCTAGGCGCTCGATCACGTAAGTGTCTAGCCCCTCCTCGTTAAGTACGGTAGGGACGTCATAGATGCTAGATGCGTCGGCGGCTGTGATAACCGCTTTCTTATCGATGTCACACATCAATGCGATTTTGTTCTTTATTGAATCTGGCAGCGCGCGATCGGTGCGGCAGACCACCGCGTCAGGCTGAATACCAATTGATCGAAGGGTGGCCACCGAGTGCTGAGTTGGCTTGGTCTTGAGCTCACCAGATGCTGCTAGGTAAGGAACCAGTGAAACGTGAATGTAGAAGACGTTGTCGCGACCAACTTCGTGACGAATTTGTCGAGCGGCCTCAATGAAAGGCTGCGATTCAATGTCACCAACGGTTCCACCAATCTCGGTGATGATCACATCTGGTGCCGGCACATCGTGCGACTGTAACCGCATGCGGCGCTTGATCTCGTTGGTGATATGTGGAATCACCTGAACGGTGTCACCCAAATACTCACCGCGGCGCTCACGAGCAATCACTGTTGAGTAAATCTGCCCGGTGGTTACGTTGGCTGACTGACCAAGGTTGATGTCAAGAAAACGCTCGTAGTGGCCGATATCAAGATCTGTTTCGGCACCGTCATCGGTGACAAAAACCTCACCGTGCTGAAAAGGGTTCATTGTGCCAGGATCCACATTTAGATAGGGATCCAGTTTTTGCATTACGACTTTGAGGCCGCGGGCGCGAAGTAGGTTGCCAAGACTGGAGGCGGTTAGGCCCTTACCAAGTGATGATGCAACACCTCCGGTGACGAAAATGTGACGTGTGATACCGGAATCCATTGCTTCTGCCATGGAATTTAACCCTACCAGCGAACCCCAACCCCGATGACCCAGCGACATGCTGACGACCTTTAAATGAGTGGGATTTAGGCGAATTCGGCGTGAGCTTTAGCGAGCAATTCAGCCGCGTGAGTGCGACCGGAGTCAGATTCAGGCATGCCCGAGAGCATGCGAGCCAGTTCGTTTACTCGGTCTTCGTTATTCAGGGCAACGACATCGGTTGCGGTGAATTCATCGGTGCTATTTTTCAGAACTCGGAGGTGCTGATTTGCATAGGCAGCCACCTGGGCCAGGTGAGTCACCACAATTACCTGTGCTTGCTTGGCCAGCATGGCGAGCCTACGCCCCACTTCAATTGCTGCGGCACCGCCGACACCGGCGTCTACTTCGTCGAAGATGAAAGTTGGCGCTTGCTCAGATTGCGCCAAGACAACTTCAATCGCAAGCATGATTCGCGAAAGCTCACCACCGCTGGCGCCTTTACCTAGCGGCCTTGGTTCGGCACCCGGATACGAAGAAAGTTGGATCGAAACCTGATCTTTACCAAATGTCCCGAACTCTGCCGCCTCAACGACGTCAACTACAAGCGTTGAACCGACCATAGCCAATGCGGCGAGTTCAGCGGTTCCTTGCTCAGCAAGTTGCTTCGCTGCCTTGCTGCGAGCAGCAGAAAGCTTTTCGGCGGCCAAGGTCATGGCCTGGTGCTCTTGCTCAACTTGCTGCTGCAGCTTTTCAATCAAATCTGATGAGGAATCAAGTTCCAAAAGGCGATCACTGGCGGTCTCGCGCATCTTGATTACGTCTTCAAGAGTTGGACCATACTTTCTCAGCAAAGCGTTAAGTACGGCACGGCGCTCTTGAATGGTCTCTAGTTCGCGAGCGGAATCGCCGTCTAGTCCATCTAGGTAGCCTGAAATCTCTGCTGAGAGATCGTTTAGTTGGTAACCGAGTTGCTTTAGCGACTCGGCAATTTTTTTTAGTTCCTGGTCGTGCGCGGATACTTGCTCAAGAGCACGACGTGCAATTCCAATCAGACCAATTGCATCGGTTGCTCCGTCAAAGGTTTCGCTAGAGATTGCCTCATGAGCGGCGCTAGCGGCAATTCGAAGCTCTTCAACGTGAGTTAGACGGTTGGCTTTATCGGTGAGTTCTTGATCTTCACCCGGCTTTGGATCCGCAGCCTCAAGTTCGTCAACGGCGGCACGAAGCTGGGCCGCTTCTCTGGCGCGCTCATCAAGCGCCGACTGAATCTCGTTTAGTTTCTGACTAGACAACTTCCAGGCTTGGAAGTGAGATTGATAGTCAGCAAGAAGTTGTGCCACTCCGGCAAATTGATCCAGTGCCTCGCGTTGGGCAATGGCGCTTTTTAGTCGAATCTGATCAGACTGACCGTGAACCACAACCAACTTCTCACCTAGCTCGCTAAGTAGGTTTATTGGCGCGGCCTTACCAGACACCGATGCCCGGCCACGGCCCTCGCTGGACACCGAGCGATTCATGATCAGCTCGCCGTCAGAAATCTCTGCACCAGCTTCAGCAAGACGTTCGGCTACCTGGGTTGCGGCATCGGTGTTGCTTTTGAGAAACCAGCGACCTTCAACGAAAGCCTGTTCTTGACCGCGACGAATCGAGGTGCTGTCAGAACGCTCGCCGAGCAACAAACCCAATGCGGAAAGCACCATGGTTTTTCCGGCACCGGTTTCACCGGTAATGACGGTTAGGCCTGGGCCAAAGGAAAGTCGCGCTTCTTGAATGACACCCAAATCACGGATGTAGATTTCTTCAATCACGAGTAACGCCTATTTCGAGGACTCGTCTGGGCCACGCCAGCCAGCAACCGGCAACGAGAATTTCTTAACCAGGCGATCAGTGAAGGTGCTGGTGCGCAGGCGAGCAAGCTTTACCGGGGTTGCTGATTTGGTTACTTCAACGCGGGCACCAGTTGGCAACTGCCAACTGCGTCGGCCATCACACCAAAGCACGCCATCGCCAGAACTGCGCTGCAGAACCTCAACCGCAATCATTGCGTTTGGCTTAACAACCAAAGGGCGAGCAAAAAGTGCGTGCGCACTAATTGGCACAACCAAGAGCGCATCTACCGAAGGCCAAACTACCGGGCCACCAGCCGAGAACGCATAAGCAGTTGAGCCGGTTGGGGTTGACATGACGATACCGTCGCAACCGAAACTTGATAGCGGGTGACCCTCTACCTCAATTACTACCTCAAGCATTCGCTCACTGGCGCTCTTCTCAACGGTAGCTTCGTTAAGCGCCCAGGTTCGGAAAACTTCTTTGCCGTCAACAATGACCGCAACATCTATGGTCAAGCGTTCCTTGATGACGTAGTCGCGCTCAACAACTCGGTGGACTGCTTCGGCGAATTCTTCGCGCTCTGATTCGGCTAGGAAGCCAACGTGTCCAAGGTTGATACCCATCAAAGGAATTGAGTGTTCCCTGACAATCTCGGCGGCCTTAAGAATTGTTCCGTCGCCACCAAGCACGACTACCAATTCAAGATCGGTCATTTTGCAATCGGATTCTAAAACCTTGACATTCTCAAGTGCCGAAGCCGTAAGTAACTGGTTTGAAACGTGCGCTCTAAGGTCTTCAAGATCCGATGCAGTCAATACCGGAGTAATTCCAGCCGAGTGCAGTTGCTCAATAGCAACCTGAGCTGCCGAGACGGCATCGTTGCGACCAGTGTGCGCAACCACAAGAACGAAGCGAGATTGGCCATCTGGAGCTGGGCTCATTTGGTCTCCTTCGCTACCGATTCAATCCTGTCTGTCCATTTTGACTGATTTACAGGCTCATTGGGACTAATCCACAAAACATACTCAACATTCCCGTGAGTACCAGGCAGTTCACTGCGCTCTAGTCCGCGGATTCCCATGCCAAGCTTGGCCGCCTCGTCGGCAACCTGCTTAATGGCACCGGCGCGAAGGTTGTGGTCGTTGACCAGTCCGTGTGCGCTCAGCGACTGCTTGCCCACCTCAAACTGCGGCTTGACCAAGAGCACAAATTCTGCGCGAGGGGCCACAGATAGCATCTGCGCCAAAACCAAGGTAAGCGAGATAAAGGAAAGGTCGCCAACCACGACATCGATGTTGATGTGCGACTGCGGAATTCCGGTGCGCTGAGAAAGAGTCTCTGGGCTTAATTCGCGGGCGTTGAAACCCTCGACGCAAATGACTTTTGGATGCTCAAAAAGCTGCTCCACCATCTGCTCGTGACCTACGTCAATTGCAAAAACCTTTTCGACTCCCCTGCGCAAAAGCACATCGGTGAAGCCACCGGTAGAAGCGCCGACGTCAAGGGCGGTTTTGCCAACCAAATCAATCTCAGTAAAAACATCTAGTGCCTTGGCTAGTTTGTGTCCAGCGCGCGAAACATAGTCAACTGCATCCAGAACAGAAATTTTGGCATCGTCATCAACATTTTGTGAGGATTTTTTTGCGGCTTTGCCGTTGACTAAAACTCGATTTGATTCCACCAGCGAAGATGCGTGATTCCTTGATCTTGCCAGGCCGCGCTCTACCAGTGCTAGATCGATACGCATGGTTAGTCCTCTGGTAGTTCTTCGAAGAGACCGCCAGGTGGGGTCACTGTGATCTCGCCCTTGGCCACGTCAACCGTAGGGGCAAAAGCCTTGATGAATGGCATCAATACTTCGCCGGTTGCGGTTTCAATTGCTAGACAATCTTGAGCAGGCAGGTGTTCAACGCGCACGACCTTACCGATTTCGATTCCATCGCGAATAATCTTTAGACCGACAAGTTGGTGGTCGTACCAGGCGTCTGGTTCCTCAGGCAAACTTTCAAGGTCGGCATCAACCAAAAGAATTGCCTTGACCAGGGTGTCTGCAGCGTTGCGGTCTTCTACTTCATTAAGAAACAGAACCGGTGCAGCGTTGTAATAGCGAAGTTCTTTCACCGATACGGTTTTTCCAAACCATGGCGAAGATTCTGGAACCTGAAGATTGAGCACCGCTCCGGTCTTGAAACGCGTATCAGGACTATCGGTGTACAGCTCTAGTTTGAACGCTCCCTTTAGGCCGTGAGCCTTGACCAATCGGCCAACACGGAGCGTGGTCTTACTAGAAATCGGTGTCCACCACGTCGACGCGTACCTTCTTGCCATCGGCAAGAGCATTCACGACAGTACGCAGTGCTTTGGCTGTGCGGCCGTTGCGCCCGATCACACGACCCAGATCATCTGGGTGCACGTGCACCTCAAGCAAGTCTCCTCGCGAGGTTGTGCGTGCAGTCACGGTAGCGTCTTCCGGATTGTCGACGATGCCTTTGACTAGGTGCTCGAGCGCAGCGGCTAACACTTATTAAGCCTCTTCTGATGCAGCAGGAGCTTCTTCAACTACAGCGGCTTCTTCAGCGGCTGGAGCTTCTGGAGTCTCATCTGCAACTTCTGCAACTGCATCTTCAACTGATGCAACTGCTTCGTCAGCTGCGTCTGCAGCCTCTGAGATTACGTCTTCTGCAGGAGTTGATGCCTCAGCCTCAGCTGGTGCAGCCTTCTTTGCAGCAACTTGCTCCTTAGGAACAAGTACGGTCTTCTTCTTGGTGTCGATTACGAACTCAGCCTTAGGCTCTGCAAGCTTTACGGTGTTCTTCGCGGTCTTGTCACCCTTTGATGCCTGGTAGTCACCAGTCAGCTTTAGAAGAACTGCAACTTGCTCGGTTGGCTGTGCGCCAACGCCAAGCCAGTACTGAGCACGCTCAGAATTAACTTCAATGATTGATGGGTTGTTGGTCGGTACGTAGCGACCGATTTCTTCGATCACGCGACCATCACGGTGTGTACGTGAGTCAGCCACAACGATGCGGTAGTGCGGGGTACGGATTTTTCCGTGACGTGCTAGGCGGATTTTTACAGCCAACGTATTGCTCCTGATTATTCGTATTGAGGCGAACGATCTACCGTGAGCGTGGGGGCACACTCGGAAGAAAAAGCTCTGTGGGTTGTCGTAATCGTTTGGTTAGAGGGTCAAACGGCGACAACCGCTCTATTCTGCCAGAAAATCGGGCGTGGCGCTAGTTAGTTATTGCTGGCCTAGCCCAAACCAAAGGCCGAACCAGACCCCGATGCACTCTCGCCAGGATTCTGCCCCAGCGCGCGGGCTGCTTCTTCGGCGGCACGTTTTGCCGGATTACCCGACTTTGAGCCTTTTTTCTTGTCCTTGGCCTTGGATTTTCCGCCCCCGAAGCCACCGCCCATACCCGGCATGCCTGGAATTCCAGGCATCTGTGGCACGCCACCCTTGGCCACGGTCTTCATCATCTTGGCCGCCTGCTCAAAACGGTTGACCAGCGAGTTCACATCGGTGACAGTCATGCCGGAACCCTTGGCAATGCGCGAACGACGTGAACCATTCAAAATTTTTGGCTGACGACGCTCGGCCGGGGTCATCGAACGAATGATCGCCTCGGTGCGATCGATTTCTTTCTCGTCAAAGTTTTCGAGTTGCTGACGCATCTGACCGGCACCCGGCATCATCGCCAACATGCTCTTGAGCGAGCCCATTTTCTTGAGCTGCTGCATCTGGTCTAGAAAGTCTTCAAGTGTGAAGGTTTCCTTGGCCAGCTTCTCGGCCATTGCACGAGCTTCTGTTTCATCAAAATTCTTTTGAGTTTGCTCAATAAGAGTTAGCACGTCACCCATGTCAAGGATTCGGCTGGCCATGCGATCCGGGTAGAACGGTTCAAAGGCATCCATGGCCTCGCCATTTGATGCAAACAAGATTGGCTTGCCAGTAACTGATGCCACCGATAGCGCCGCACCACCGCGAGCATCGCCATCGAGCTTGGTAAGTACTACACCTGTGATGCCAACGCCATCATCAAATGCTTTTGCAACGTTGACTGCGTCTTGACCGATCATCGAGTCAATCACAAAAAGAACTTCGTCTGGGTCTACTGCCTTGCGAATATCTTTTGCCTGAGTCATCAACTCTTCGTCGATTCCCAAACGACCAGCGGTGTCAACGATGACCACGCTGAACATCTTTTGCTTTGCGTGTTTGATTGAGTCCTTGGCTACGTTGACCGGGTTACCAACGCCATTACCTGGCTCAGGAGCAAAAACCGGAACATCAATTCTTTCTCCAACGACCTGCAGCTGATTCACCGCATTTGGTCGCTGCAAGTCAGCGGCAACCAAGATTGGTGTTTGACCCTGGTCTTTCAACCACTTGGCAAGTTTTCCGGCAAGAGTTGTTTTACCCGATCCCTGCAGGCCGGCAAGCATGATTACGGTTGGTGCGGTCTTGGCAAAAGAAAGTTTGCGCTGCTGCCCACCAAGAATCTTGACGAGCTCTTCATTAACGATTTGTACTACCTGTTGCGCAGGGTTAAGAGCTTTGGAAACTTCATCGCCGAGTGCGCGTTCGCGAACCGAAGAGGTGAAGTTTTTCACGACATCAAGCGCCACGTCTGCCTCAAGCAGAGCCCGGCGAATTTCGCGAAGGGTTGCATCGATGTCAGCTGGGCTTAGCTTGCCCTTGCTGCGAAGATTTTTGAACGTCTCAATAAGACGATCCGAAAGATTCCCGAACATCACTCCCCTTTCTAATTCACTAGACCGTTGGCAAATTCTTTGGCGTCAAAAAAAGCGAAGTCATCGATGCCTTCACCAACACCTACCAGTTTCACAGGAATTTGAAGCTCTCGTTGAATTGAGTAAACAATTCCACCCTTGGCGGTGCCATCTAGTTTGGTAAGCACCACGCCGGTGACATTGGCTACCTCTGCAAAGGCCTTGGCTTGAGTTAATCCGTTTTGACCGGTGGTTGCATCAAGCACCAGGAGCACCTCGCTGATGGTGGCTTGCTTTTCGATGACTCGTCGAATCTTGTCTAGCTCATTCATTAGGTCCGCCTTGTTTTGCAGGCGACCTGCTGTGTCGATAATCACGATGTCGGCATCCTGCTTGATTGCCTCATCAACAGTTTCAAATGCCACCGATGCCGGGTCCTGACCCTCCTGCTTTGGGCGAATAAGCGATGCCCCAGCACGCTGGGCCCAGGTGGCAACCTGATCAACAGCTGCCGCGCGGAAAGTATCGGCAGCACCAATTACTACCTTGAAGCCGCCCTGAACCAACCAATTCGCGAGCTTGCCAATAGTGGTGGTCTTACCCACGCCATTAACTCCAACAACAAGAATTACGTATGGGGTCTTGCCATCGCTGAGGTTCAGCGCCTTGGCTGAGTGCTCAAGATTTTGTTCTAAAACTGCGGCAAGTATTTCTTTCAAATCTTTATCGGTCTTAGCACCTTGCTTCTTGGCGCGAGCCTTTACCTCGTCAACAATCTTCGCGGCAGAGTCAACCCCAAAGTCAGCCTGAATCAGAGTGTCTTCCAGTTCATCAAGATTCTCAGGGTCAAACTTCACTCGACTGAACAGCGAGCGAATCCCCTTCTTCGCACTGCGTTTAGGAAGTTCAACTGCTTCTAGCTGCGCAGGCGTTTCTTCAGTCGAAGCGGCTGGCTTTTCTGGTTTTGCGGCAGCGCTGGACTCCTCGTTTGGAGTAACTGGAATTGGCTCAGAAAAAATTACGGAAGTTGAGTCTTCAGCAACGGGAGAATTATTTTGAACCGATTCAACTTCCTGAGTCGAAGATTCTTCGGCACCGCGCTTCTTCTTCCAGAAAAGGAAAGCCAACGCTTACTCCTTTTCGGCCAGGCGTTGCCCAACCACTGCAGAAATACCATCTTGGCGCATCGATACACCGTAGAGCGCATCGGCAATCTCCATGGTGCGCTTTTGGTGGGTAATGATGATTAGCTGCGAGTTCGAGCGCAGGTCTTCAAAAATCTGTAGCAGGCGACCAAGGTTTGCATCGTCAAGGGCTGCCTCAACCTCGTCCATTACATAGAACGGTGACGGGCGCGCCTTGAAAATCGCAACCATAAGTGCAACGGCTGCCAACGAACGCTCACCGCCAGACAGCAATGATAGACGTTCAATTCGTTTACCGGCAGGCTTGACGGTTACTTCAAGACCAGTGGTAAGCAGGTTGTCTGGATCGGTCAGGAAGATTGAACCGGTTCCACCTGGGAAGAGGGTTGGGAATACGGTTTCGAATGCCTTGCGGGTGTCTTCGAATGCATCTCCAAAAATGGTTTGCATCTTGACGTCAAGGTCTTCGATGATCTGCAGCAAATCCTTGCGCGTCTGAGTTAGATCGGCGAGCTGCTCTGTCAAGAACTTGTGACGCTGCTCAAGTGCTGCAAATTCCTCTAGAGCAAGTGGGTTTACCTTGCCAAGCTTGTCGAACAGGCGCTCGGCATCCTTTAGGCGCTTCTGCTGTTCTTCGCGAACGAATGGTCTTGACCCACCCTCAGCTTCTTCGTCAGGAATCGGAACCTCTGGACCATACTCTTCGAGTAGGACAGTCTGTTCCAAACCAAGTTCCTCGTTTGCACGAGTGACTAGGTTGGCCAAGGTCAAACGCTTTTCGTGGTTTGAAAGCTCCATGTCGTGAACGCTCTGAGTCAAACTTGAAAGCTTCATCTGAATCTCGGCGGTTTCACCACGAAGCTTAACTAGCTCTGTGTTTTGGTTCTGGCGCTGAGACTCAAGTTCGTGCAACCTAAACTTTGCCTTGGATGCGCTATCGGCAACAGCATCCATCAGAGTAGGTAACACATTTAGCACCCGCTTGGCTGACGCAAGCTGGCGTGCCTGAACCGCGGCAGCAGCTTTTGATCTCGCAATCGCGTCCTTTGCTTCAGAAACTTGGGCACGCAGAGCAGTGGCGCGTTCTTGTTCAACACGTACGCGCTCGATTGCGGCGCCAAGTTCAATGCGAAGCTCCAGTTCACGCTGACGCTCTTGTTCAAGATTGTCAGCAAGTGTCTGGCGGTTGGCAAGATCCAAAGCCGGGCGTTCTTGCGCGGCGAACTCGTCGTGTGCTGCAATTGCAGCGTTTAATGCGGCTTCCGCTGCAGCGATACCCTCGGCGGCAGTCTCGGCCACTAACGAAAGACGTTCCAGCTCTGCCTCAGATGCTTCAACCTGAACGCGCAAACGACCAAGCTTTTCGGCATTTGCCGCAAGCGTTGCGTCTTGCTCGTTTAGTGCAGCAAGCGCTTCCTTTTCAGATGCTTTAGCGGCTTCTTCTGTGGATCGAGCCTGGGCAAGTTCTGAGTTTGATTTCTCAATAAAATTGTTGACTTCGCTGAGTCTCTGCTCGGCAGCGTCGCGCTCGGCAACCAGCTCAAGCTTTGACGGTGCAGAGGAAGATCCTCCACGAATAACCGATTCGGTAAGTACGTCACCATCAAGAGTTATCAGGGTCAACTTCAAAGTTGAAGAGTCGCGTGAGTAGAGCGCGCGAGCGGCAGCAAGATCATCAACAATGACAACGCTTGAAAGTAGAGAAAGAATTCCAGTTGGCGCCTCAACTACGTCAGCGGCAGATCGTGCGCCTGCAACGTTTGGCAAATTTGCCGCGGCGCCCTTGGCATCAACATCGGCAACAATTAGCTCAACGCGACCACCGTCACTCTTTTTTAGGTGCTCGATTGCAGCAAGACCCTCTTCGCGAGAATCTGCAACCAGCGCATCGGCCAACGGTCCAAGGGCGGCCGCGATGGCAGCCTCAAAACCATTTTGAATTTTCATGTGGGTTGCAACAAGACCGCGAATACCGCGCAGGCCAGCAGATGAAATCTCTGAGGCACCATCTTTTTGCTCAAGAGTTAGGTTCAGCGCAGAACGCTTAGCTGCAAGTGAGTCGCGCTCACGCTCTGCCTTGTGCAATTCGTCGCGTAGTAATTCAATGCGAGCCGCGGCCTCTGATACTGCCTTCTGTGCAGCTTCGTATCGATTTTCTAGAGCGCTGTCTGCGGTGCTTTGCTGGTTCTGCGACTGAAGCTCAGCTTCATACTCTGCCTTGCGGGCCGCGTGACGGTCGCGCGCTTCACCAAGTGCGCTCTCGTGGCGAACTACCTCGCCTCGAACGCTAACCAACTTTGATTCCGCAACTGCTGCCTCGTTAGCCAAACGAGCTTTATCAAGATCAAACTTTGAGATCAGTGCGTTTTGTTCAGCAACCTGGTTGTCAAACTTTTCTAATGCATCGCGGGCCTGGCTGCGCGATTCTTCGGCACTTTGCAGGGCTTGCTTCAAAGTCTCAACGGTTGCCTGCAGTTCAGTTGCGGCAGCAATCGCCTGATCGGCCTCGGCATCAAGAGCTGCCGGGTCAATTTGACCTGCTGCAACTTCCGCCTGCTGACTCAAAAGGGCAACTCGCTGGTTAGCAATCGATAGCAGTGAACGCAGGCGCTCGGCTAGAGAGTCAAATTGGTACGAAAGATTTCGTGCCTGATCGAGCTCGGTTGAAACCTGAGCGGCTTCAAGTTGACCGAGTCTTGCGGTGTTCTCGGCGAGCAGGCTCTGCAGAATATTTCGTTCGCCACGACGATCGGCCTCAGACTTTGCGGTCTCTTCTAATCCGCGATGTAGTTCAGAAATGTCGGCGGCAAGCAAGCGAGCCTTTGCATCGCGAACAACCGCGGCAATTCCCTGAGCCTCACGCGCAACCTCTGCCTGCTGACTCAGCGGCTTCAGCTGGCGACGAACTTCACCGGCCAAGTCGTTCAAACGGGTTAGGTTTGCCTGCATCGCGTCTAGTTTGCGCTCGGTCTTTTCTTTGCGTCGACGGTGCTTCAAAATACCGGCTGCTTCTTCGATGAAACCGCGTCGCTCTTCCGGAGTTGCGCGAAGCACTGAGTCAAGCTGGCCCTGACCCACAATTACGTGCATCTCGCGACCAAGACCGGAGTCACTCAAAAGTTCCTGCACATCAAGCAGACGCACTGGCTCGCCGTTAATTGCATACTCACTGCCACCGTTGCGGAACAGAGTACGAGAGATTGTTACCTCGGCGTATTCGATCGGCAAAGCGCCATCGGAGTTATCAATAGTAAGAATTACCTCGGCGCGACCCAAAGGTCCTTTGGTAGAGGTACCGGCGAAAATAACGTCTTCCATTTTTCCACCGCGAAGGCTCTTTGCGCCCTGCTCACCCATTACCCAGGCAAGCGCGTCAACAACGTTGGATTTTCCGGAACCGTTTGGACCAACAACTGCGGTCACGCCCTTTTCGAAGGCAAAGGTGGTTGGTTGAGCAAAGGACTTAAAGCCCTTCAGGGTGAGGCTCTTGAGATACAAGCTAACTCCCCGCCCCTCGCAAATTTAATGACCGCGGACCAACTGCCGCGACTATCCAAAATACCTTATTTCGCGGGGTGATCTTGCCACACCAATAGCCGCTTAGAAGCAGAAAGGGTCGCTAAACCTTGAGTTTCTGGCAATTTGGGCAAAAGTGACTGCCACGGTTCATCCAAGAATCTCGTTTTATTTCGCGTCCACACCGATTACACGGCAGGCCAGTCATTCCGTAGGCATTGAGCGAGACCGCGAAATACCCGCTCTCGCCATTTACGTTTTTGTACTGCTCATCAAAACTAGTGCCGCCCTCTTGCACGGCCTTGGCTAAAATCTGCCGCACGTTTTCAAGCAATTCCCTGGCCTTAGCCGATGAAATGGTGGCGGCTGGCTGGTCATAGTGCAACCTGGTAAGCCAGAGCGCCTCGTCAGCGTAAATGTTGCCAATTCCACTCAGAGTTTGCTGATCAAGCAGGACCCGCTTAATGCCGGAATTTTTCTTTTTGAATTTGGCAAGCACTTCCGCCTCGTCAAAATCCACATCTAGCGGGTCGCGAGTGATGTGGGCGGCCTGAATTGGAATTAAGTTTTGCCATGGCTTGCCCCTGCCAAGCCCGGCGCTATATCCACCGGGCTTGCCATCGGCAGTTGGCTGCAGTTCATCAATGGCCAGCGAGCCAAAAATTCTCTGATCAATAAAACGGAATTCAACCTGTTTGCCGCGCGAAGTCTTGAGGTGAATTACCACCCGAGTTAGCTTGTCTTCTGGGTCTGTTGGTTTTCTCAGCAGCATTTGCCCACTCATGCCAAGGTGACCAACCATAGCGAGCGAGCGCTTTTCACCCTTTACCTCAATTGGTAGCCAAAGAAACTTTCCGCGGCGAACCACGCCAAGTACTTTGGCGCCAACCATAGTTTGCTGAAAATCTACAACCCCGCCGGGGTGACGCTTTAGCGAGCGTGAATCTAGGACATCAACACCAATGACAGTTGCATTGGTAAGCGCTGGAGCCAGTCCAGCTCGAACAGTCTCGACCTCTGGAAGTTCAGGCATGGTGACTATTTGCCGTGCATTTTAGCTAGGGCGTTTATTGCGGCTTCGGTTTCGGCACCCTTGCGTGACTTACCAATGCCCTCGCCGATTACTTCACCATCGACTAAAACCTTCGCGTGAAAGTCACGATCGTG
Organism: Rhodoluna lacicola; assembly: GCF_000699505.1. Lineage (NCBI taxonomy): Bacteria > Bacillati > Actinomycetota > Actinomycetes > Micrococcales > Microbacteriaceae > Rhodoluna > Rhodoluna lacicola. The sequence continues at coordinate 926,858 of NZ_CP007490.1, forward strand.
GTCAGGGCCTTCAAAGCTGGTTTCGTATGTCGGAGCGCTCTTGCCCTGCTCCTGGACTTTTTCTTGAAGGGTAGTTTTAGGATCGCTGTTCTCACGAAGTGCATCGGTGTCTTGCAAGAGCGGAAAAACAAAACGCTCAACGAGTCCGCGCGCTTCATCGAGGCCCTTAGAGACATAGACAGCCCCCAAGATTGCTTCAAAAGTATCGGCGAGCAAATTTAGTTTGGTGCGACCACCGGTTTGGTCCTCGCCCTTACCAAGGCGCAAGAATTCGCCGAGGCCAAGATCGCTCGCAACTCCGGCGAGCGCTCGGGCAGAAACCACAGCGTTCTTTACTTTGGTTAGCTCTCCCTCAGGCAGCTCAACCAATAGGTCGTGAATGTGAGCCGTAACGACAAAACCCAACACCGAGTCCCCGAGAAATTCGAGGCGTTCGTTGTTGGGTGCGTTGCCGTGTTCGTAAGAATACGAACGGTGGGTAAGTGCGAGTTCGAGCAACTGTGGCTCGATCTCAACGCCTAAGCGAGTGCATAGAACGTTGAGGTTCATCGCGACTTAGAAAGTTTTACGCGTCAGCGACCTTGCGGCCCTTGTACTCAAGGAACAGCGCGTTGCCGGCTGAGTCTGAAACAAGCTTCGCGCGGTGAGGCATTGAGTAAACGGTCTTACCGTTCTCAACGGTCTTCACCAAGGTAATTTCAGCGGCCTTCCACTGTGAACGACGTGCGTGAGTGCGTGCACGAGATAGGCGTCTCTTTGGTACTGGCATGGTACTTACTCTTCCTTTTTATGAAGCTCTTGATTCTGAAGTTCTTGCAATGCATTCCACCGCGAATCAATCGGAGCTTCGTGCACATGGTGCGGATTGTCAGCCATCTTCACACCGCATTCCGCGCACAAACCTAAACAGTCAGTGCTACAAAGTGGGTGGAACGGAAGATTTAGTACTACCGCGTCACGGATGATTTGTTCCAGATCGATTTGCTCGTCTTCGACAACGTGTTCATCCTCGTTGATTAAAGAATAGGCGAAAAGTTCCTGAAAATCCACCTCAACCGGTACCGTGAGCGGCTCTAAACAGCGGCTGCACTCGGCATCGGCGTCCACGAATACCTCTCCGGTGGCCAGAATTCCCTCATGAACCGACTCCAGACGGACATCTAGATCAAGTTCGGCACCCTTTGGAATCAGGGCAATCCCCTCACCCATTTGGTCTGGAGTCAAAATATCAAGCTTAAGTTCGCGCATTTGACCGGGCTTATGCATCAAGTCATGCACGGCTAGAACGTAATCGGTGTTGCCAGTTCCATTACTGATTTTGGGGGCCATTAGTCCAGGGCCTTTCGATTAGCGGCCGAGGCGGCCAGAGCGCGCGCGGTTGATTGCGAGACGTATTTAGTCACTTCACCGCCCAGATCGGCAACCTGCTTGACCAGTGAACTCGATACGTGACCGTGAATTGGGTCAGCAGGGATAAAAACAGTCTCAACTGCGGCTAGGTCTCGGTTGACCTGGGCCATCGGGAGTTCGTAATCCAGATCCACACTGGTGCGGAATCCCTTCACCAGGGCGGTTGCTCCCACCATTTTGCAGTAATTAACCAAAAGGCCGCCGTCAAGGGTGTCAACGCTGATTTTGGCCGGTCCACTAATTTTCAATTCGGCAAGGCTGGTGCGGATCAATTCCACCCGTTCCTCACTAGAAAATCGGGGCGACTTGCCTGGATTGTGCACCACCAAGATGTGCACCTCGTCAAAAAGATTGGCTGCGCGAGCAGCAATATCCAGGTGCCCCAAGGTGATTGGGTCAAATGAACCTGGGTAAACCGCGATTGTTGGCATTGTTATAGGTTAGCCGAGCCGATTACCCCTTGGCTAGGTATGCTTGGCGGTCTTGATCTTGACGGGCCAGCGCCTCGGCCAAATTCGGATGTTTTTCTAAGGTTGGGTCAGCCGACAATATCGCCTCAACCTGACCGCGAACATCTTGAATCAACTTGGCATCATGAAGGACTCTCAGAAGCTTGAGGCTTGAGCGCCCTCCAGATTGAGATTGACCCAACACGTCACCCTCACGACGAAGCTCAAGGTCTATCTCGCTAAGTTCAAAACCATCCAGTGTCTTGGCGACCGCATTCACTCTCTCCAATGCCAGGGAACCATCTTCAGCTGAGGTTAGTAAGAGGCAGAGTCCCGGGTTACCACCGCGGCCCACTCGGCCTCGCAACTGATGCAATTGGCTCACGCCAAACCGATCTGCATCAAGAATCACCATGACCGTGGCGTTTGGCACATCAACGCCAACTTCGATAACCGTTGTTGAAACCAGGACATCAATTTCCCTTGCTGCAAAACGTGCCATGACATCAGCCTTCTCTTCTGATGTCATTCGTCCATGCAGAGTCTCAATGCTTAGACCGTTGAGGCTTGGAACTTTTCTTAGCGATTCGGTCATGCCAAGTGCCGATGCCAGAAGTTGCTTTGGCTTCTTTGCAAAATCCGCCGCTTGCGCATCGGTGCCGTCCAGAAAAGTCAATTCGTCCTCGGCTGCGCCTCCGGATTCGATTAATTCTTCACCCGGGTCATCTTCATCAATGCGAGGACAAACCACGAAGGCTTGGCGCCCCTTTGCTACCTCTTCCGCGATTCGCTGCCAGGTTCGGGCCACCAGCGCCGGTTGGGAAAGTTGCACTACGTGTGAGCTAATTCCCTGACGCCCAGCGGGAAGTTCTGTGAGAGTTGAAATATCTAGGTCACCAAATACTGTCACTGCCAAGGTGCGTGGAATTGGTGTTGCGGTCATAGTGAGCACGTGCGGCGGTTGTTTCCCCTTGAGCCTCAGTGCCTCACGCTGTTCAACGCCAAATCTATGTTGCTCGTCAATCACGATTAATCCAAGGTCAAGAAATTCAACCTTCTCGGCAATTAGCGCATGGGTGCCCACCACAACCCGAGCTTTTCCACTTACCAACTGCAGCATTGCGCGCTTACGATCAGCGGTATTCATCTGACCGGTTAGCAGAGTAAGGCCAAGCTCTTTGGCCAAATCATGACCAAGGGTTTTCTCGATTGATCGGTAGTGCTGGGCAGCCAAGACCTCTGTAGGCGCAAGTAAAGCAGACTGGCCACCAGAATCCGCCACCGTAAGCATGGCCCGCAGGGCAACCAAGGTTTTTCCTGAGCCAACCTCTCCCTGAAGCAACCGATTCATGGGGTGTGACTTGCCGAGATCAGCTGCAATTTCTTGCCCAACCGAAATCTGCCCGTTGGTTAATTTGAACGGCAAGGAATCATCAAATTGCTCAAGTAGCTTGCCCGCACCAGCAACTCTAGGGGTTGCCTTAATGTGTTGGTTTTCTGCACGACGCAGCAAGAGAGTAGCTTGCAGAGCAAATGCTTCATGGAACTTAAGGGTTTCGCGCGCTGCCTGCCAATCTGCATGCTTTTCTGGTCGATGAATATTCCTGATTGCCTCGTCGAGTGAAAGTAATCTATTGAGCTCAACCACCTCGACGGGAAGCTCATCTTGGATTGGGCCAATTGTGTCGAGAACAACCGCCATTGATCGCTGAATTGCCCAGGTGGTCACGCTTGAGGCGGCAGGATAAATAGGAATCGGCAGATCTGCCCAGCGCTTGGCATCTTCGTCTGAAATCTCTTCAGGAAAAAGCTCGTAATCCGGATGCGCAAGTTGAAGTTTGCCCTGATAGCTGCTGACCTTACCGGCAAACAATCCTCGAGCACCGGTTCGCAATTCTTTCTGACGCCAGGACTGATTAAAAAATGACAGCGTCATGAAGCCGTGGCCATCAGTGATTCGCACTTCAAGAATGCTGCCGCTGCGACCCTTCATGCGGCGTTCACGAACCTCAACGATGTCGGCAACAACAGTTGCCGGTTCGCCCAATGGTATTTCGCTAATTGGCGTTAGCTCTCCCCTGGTTGAGTATCGACGCGGAAAATGCATCAACAAATCTGAAACGGTGCCCAGTCCCAAATTTTTAGCGAACGACCTTGCGGTGCGGTCACCCAGCACACGGTCTAGCGGTTCGATTGGAAGCAGCATGCTTCTATCTTCGCTGGTTGTCATTGGCCAATCCATTAGGCGAGGCTGTAGGTGCGGCACTTATGATTGGAGTCTTATGACAAGAATCATCGGTGGCATTGCCGGTTCAAGACAACTGACCAGCCCAGCCAAAGTAACCAGACCAACCAGCGACCGAATTCGTGAATCAATCTTTAATCGGTTGGCTTCACGCGATCGCCTTGATAACGAGAGGGTCCTAGACCTTTACGCGGGCACTGGGGCACTTGCTCTGGAGGCAATTAGCCGCGGAGCGATTTCCGCGATGTTGGTTGAGCGCGATGGTAAGGCTGCAGCGGTGTGCATAAAAAACTGCCAGCTAGTTCAGAAAGCTTTAGAAAAAGAGGGTTTCTTCGAGGCCGTAACCAAAGTGGCAAACAAGTCTGTGCAAAATTTTCTGAACACCGATACCGCGGAGTATTCGCTAGTTTTTATTGACCCCCCATATGAGGTCTCTAACGATGAGGTCATCGAAAACCTCGAGGCGCTGCTGCCGAGACTAAGTACAGATGCAATCGTGATGGTGGAACGATCAAGTCGTTCGGCTGCCCTGGCCATTCCTACTGGACTAGAACTAGATGAAGAAAAGTCCTATGGTGACACCGCCATATATTGGCTAACGCGTGGCTAAGCAAAAATCCCCCGAAGTTATCGGGGGATTTTTTATTTGGTCTTAACCAAAGAAACCTTTGAGCGAACGCTCTGGTTCACCAACGTAAATCTGCTGTGGGCGACCAATCTTTGTAGCCGGATCCACGTTCATTTCGCGCCAGTGAGCAATCCAGCCTGGTAAACGACCCATAGCAAAAAGTGCGGTGAACATACGCGGCGGGAATCCAAGTGCCTTGTAAATTACACCGGTGTAGAAGTCCACGTTTGGATACAACTTGCGCTCTTGGAAGTACGGATCTGCAAGTGCAGCAGCCTCTAGTTCTTTGGCAATCTGAAGCAATGGGTCTTTCACCCCAAGTTCAGCTAGAACCTGATCTGCGGTGGCCTTCACGATTCGTGCACGCGGGTCAAGGTTTTTGTAAACACGGTGACCGAATCCCATCAAGCGAATTCCGTCTTCCTTGTTCTTAACACGCTGAATAAAGGCTTGCACGCTTTCACCCGAATCTTGGATGTGCTGAAGCATCTCGAGGACAGCTTCATTTGCGCCACCGTGCAGCGGACCAAACAGGGCGTTGATACCTGATGAAACAGATGCAAATAGATTCGCCTGACTTGATCCAACTAGTCGAACTGTAGAAGTTGAGCAGTTTTGCTCGTGGTCGGCGTGCAAAACCAAAAGAGTGTCAAGTGCCTTGGTCACAACCGGGTTCTGCACGTAATCCTCGGCCATGTTTCCAAAGTTCAAGCGCAAGAAGTTCTCTACGTAGTTCAGCGAATTGTCTGGGTAAAGCAACGCCTGGCCCATGCTGTTCTTGTGTGAATAAGCCGCCAAGGTTGGTAGTTTTGCCAGGAGTCGAATGGTTGAAAGCTCAACCTGCTCTGGATCGTGCGGATCTAGTGAATCCTGATAAAAAGTTGACAGCGCAGAAACTCCAGCTGCCAACACAGCCATTGGGTGAGCATTCTGCGGCATTGCGTGAAATAGATTCTTGAGATCCTCGTGCACCAGAGTGTGGCGCTGAATTTTTTCTTCAAATTTCTTTAGCTCGGCTGGAGTTGGCAGCTCACCGTAAATAAGTAGCCAAGCTGTCTCTAGGAAAGATTTTGTGCCAGCGAGTTGTTCAATTGGATAACCACGGTGGCGCAAAATTCCTTTTTCACCGTCGATAAAGGTGATTGCAGACTTGGTTGAAGCGGTGTTTACGAAACCTTGGTCGTATGCGGTAAGCCCAGTCAATGATGTGAGTTTCGAAATATCCACTGCATCGTGTCCGTCTACGGCAGAAATTACGGGTAGCTCTACGGTGATGTCTCCATAGGTGACTGTTACTTTATCGCTCGAGGTCATCGAAGCTCCTAGTGCTTTGTTTATGCCTTGATTAGGCCTTTTATAAGCCTATGGCATCGCGCAACCTGCGCGCTCCCTCGGCAATTTTGTCATCGGTGGCTGTAATTGAGAAGCGAACATAGTCGGTGCTGTGCTCGCCATAGAAAGTTCCAGGCACTACAACAATGCCAAGCTCTGCCATGCGATCTACCGTGCTCCAACAGCTTTCGCCGAGGGTAGCCCAAAGATACAAACCCGCCTGGCTTTCGGCAAGGCGAAATCCGTAAGCCCTTACAGCATCAAGCAGCACCTCGCGACGCTCTCGATAAATTTCTTTTTCAATCTTTACGTGCTCCTCGTCACCAAGGGCCACAATCATGGCTCGCTGCACTGGGCCGGGGGTGTTCAAACCAGAGTGCATACGCAGATTAACCAGGCCCTTAATCAAAGAAGCCTCACCCACAGCAAAAGCGGCGCGGTAACCGGCCATGTTTGACTGCTTACTCAACGAGTAAACCGCCATTACCCCTTCATGGCTATCTCCACAAACTCGAGGATCTAAAACACTTGGAATTAATTTTTCACTCCACTCACCCCAACCAAGCTCGGCGTAACACTCGTCACTGGCGAGCAAGGCACCAAGTTCACGCGCCCGATCAACCGCCGCCTTCATTTCGGCAACGTCCATGACGCGACCATCCGGGTTTCCCGGCGAATTTATCCAAATCAATTTGGCGTTGCTAGGCCACTTAGCAGGGTCATCCTCTGAAATGATTTCGGCTCCGCACAGGGCTGCCCCAACGACGTAGGCAGTGTAGGCAACCTTGGGTTGCACCACCACATCACCCGGCCCCAGCCCCATCAGCAAAGGCAACCAAGAAATTAGTTCTTTTGATCCGATCGTCGGCATGACCTGATCGGGTTTCAAGCCAGTGACTCCGCGTCGGCGAGCAAACCACTCAACAACTGCTGCTTTGAATTCGGGTGAACCGCCGGTAGATGGGTACCCCGGAGCGTTTGAAGAAGCATTAAGAGCTTCTTGAATAATCGTTGGCGTTGGATCTACCGGTGAGCCAACTGATAGATCAACCGCCCCGCCCTCGTGCAGTGCCGCTTTAGCCGCATACGGCTTGAGTTGCTCCCACGGGTACTCGGGCAGTCGATCGAACATTTCTGACTTTCCTAAAGTGCCTATTGGGCCTGATTAGGAAGCGCAGTAATTACTGGGTGGTCAGAATTAATTAGCCCAACCTTGGCCGCACCACCAGGTGAACCTATCTCACTGAAAAATTCGACGTTTGCTTTGTAATACTCAGACCACTGAGAAGGTAGATCATCTTCGTAGTAGATGGCCTCTACAGGACAAACTGGCTCACAAGCTCCACAGTCAACACACTCATCGGGGTGAATGTAAAGCATGCGGTCACCCTCATAGATGCAGTCAACCGGGCACTCCTCAATACAGGCCTTGTCTTTTACATCCACGCAAGGAAGCGCGATTACGTAAGTCAATGGAAATCCTTTCGGGAACTGCTTCTAGTTTAACGATGGCCGCGTGAACTTCGGCGCCACGCCCCAGGTTGAATCTTTGGAAACATGATTACCAGCGCAAAAATTCCGATCGAACCATAAGCCCAGATATTGCCGGCATCGTTGCCAGGAATGAACAACTCCCCGCCCGGTTGGCGCTGAGCCAGCCAAAAAATTGTTCCGGCCAGCGTGGCGGTAACTAGGTAGAGGGCTCCGCGGCTGCGACGAAGAAGGCGCAAGGCCACAGCCAGTGACACCGTCATAACCAAAGCAACAATTAACCCGATAGGGGTCTGAGCATCGGTGTTTGCCTTCACCTGATGCATCATCGTGCCGGCAAGTCCCAGCAGGACACCCAGCGGCATCGCCCATAGAAAAGTTAGAGCAGAGCGAATTCCCACGAGTGCGCTGGGTGAAGATTTGCGAACTCGTTCAGGCCGGTCGTATCTGATTTCCTTGCCCGGCACGACCGAGTAGGTCTCGGCGTGCACAGCAACCTGACTAGCGTGAGCTTCAAGCGCAGCTTTCTTCACGGCTGCTGTTTTGGCGTTTCCAATCTCGGCGTCAAACGGCTCTCTAGGTTCGGCGATCACCCAAAATTGCGGAGCTCGAGAACGACTCTGCTTGGCAAATTTTCGAATCGCCATTGCTGTTGCATCGTGAGCCATTTTGTGATCCGGGTGACCAAATCCGCCGCGGCGGTTGTAAGTCAAAACTGCGTCAGGTTTGAATTCTCTAATTTTTGCGACGATGTCGTCAGCAATGATGGTTGTGGAAGCGGCAGATAATGCAAGTTCATCAAGATCACGAGGCTTGGCTGGCTTTCCCCATGGGTTTATTCGCATTCCAGAATCAAGGTACGCACGGGTTCCCGCGAAAGCGTGTTGCACGTTTCCAAAGGCTTTTAGCGCCTCCATTAATTCGGAGGCTCTAAATGAACCCATAGCGGCTAGGTCACCTTCTAGGGACTTGAGCTCGTCTAGCTTTACCTTGCCACGTTCGCCACGGGTTAGGGTGAAAACCATCACCTCAGCTTTAGCCGAGATGCGATCAGCAATCACATGTCCGGTGAAAAGACTCTCGTCATCTGGGTGCGCGTGCACAATCAGCAGACGCTTTGGAGCGAATTTAGCTTTAGCCATGCTTCAACTTTAGGTTAAAAACAAAACCCTCGGCTTAACGCCGAGGGTTTCGATTTGAATCAATTAGTTCTTGTCGCTAGCGTGCTTGCGCTGTGAATACAGGCGGGCACGAACGTTTGAATCTAGCTCAACCTTGCGAATGCGAGTCGCCTCAGGGGTAACTTCAACACATTCATCTTCGCGAGCAAATTCAAGACACTCTTCAAGAGATAGTGTGCGCGGTGGGGTTAGCGACTGGAATTCGTCAGACGAAGCTGCACGCATGTTGGTGAGCTTCTTTTCTTTTGTAATGTTGACTTCCATATCATCGGCACGTGAGTTTTCACCGACAACCATTCCTGCGTAAACCTCGCTGGTTGGCTGCACAAAGAATGTGCCACGCTCTTGCAGGCCGATCATCGCAAACGGTGTAACAACACCTGCTCGGTCAGCAATTAGCGAGCCGTTATTGCGCGTGGTGATCTCTCCTGCCCAAACGTCGTAGCCGGCTGAAATTGCGTTAGCGATACCGGTTCCCTTGGTCTGGGTTAGGAATTCGGTTCGGAAACCGATTAGGCCTCGGCTAGGAACACGGAACTCCATGCGAGTCCAACCGGTTGAGTTGGCAACCATGTTCTTCATCTGTCCCTTGCGCGCTGCAAGTAGCTGCGTCATTGCGCCCAAGAATTCTTCTGGAACGTCAATGGTTAGGTCTTCGTAAGGCTCGTGCAGTTTGCCATCGATGCGCTTGGTAACCACCTGTGGCTTTCCAACGGTTAGTTCGTAGCCCTCGCGACGCATCTGCTCCACCAGAATCGCTAGAGCAAGCTCACCACGACCCTGAACTTCCCATGCGTCAGGACGCTCGGTAGGAAGTACCTTGATTGACACGTTACCGATTAGCTCTTTGTCGAGACGGTCCTTAACCAAACGCGCAGTTACCTTTGCACCCTTTACGCGACCAGCCATCGGTGAAGTGTTGATACCGATGGTCATCGAGATAGCAGGGTCGTCAACTGTAATCATTGGCAACGGGCGAACGTCATTTGGATCAGCAAGAGTTTCACCGATGGTGATATCTTCGATTCCCGCAACCGCAACAATGTCACCTGGGTTTGCTTCCTCAGTTGGGAAGCGCTCAAGTGCCTTGGTCTTTAGAAGCTCGGTGATCTTTACGTTCTGAGTTGTGCCATCCTGGCGAACCCAAGCAACCTGCTGACCCTTTTTCAAGGTCCCGTTGAAGATGCGTAACAAGGCAAGACGACCCAAGAATGGAGAAGCGTCAAGGTTGGTAACGTGTGCCTGAAGCGGTGCCTCATCGTCGTACTTCGGAGCTGGAATGAACTTCATGATTGCGCCAAATAGCGGCTCAAGGTTTTCACCTTCAGGAAGAGTGCCGTCGGCAGGTTTGGTTAGTGACGCAATTCCGGCGCGACCAGACGCGTAAATAATCGGAAGTTCCAGAATGCCATCGATGTCTAGATCTGGCACGGTGTCGTGAAGGTCAGACGCAAGACCTAGCAATAGGTCGTGTGTTTCTTCAACTACTTCGTCAATGCGTGCATCGGTGCGGTCTGTTTTGTTGACCAGCAGGATAACCGGCAGTTTTGCCTCAAGTGCCTTACGAAGAACGAAGCGAGTCTGCGGCAATGGACCTTCAGATGCATCAACAAGAAGTACAACGCCGTCAACCATCGAGAGACCGCGCTCAACCTCGCCACCAAAGTCCGCGTGACCTGGGGTGTCAATAACGTTGATTGTGATTTCCTTGCCGCCAGAGTGGTCACCCTTGTAAGCAATAGCGGTGTTCTTAGCGAGAATGGTGATTCCCTTTTCGCGCTCAAGGTCGCCTGAGTCCATAACGCGCTCGCCTACTGCGGCGTGGTCGCTGAACGAACCGGTCTGGCGAAGCATGGCGTCAACCAGTGTGGTCTTACCGTGGTCTACGTGGGCAACAATTGCGACGTTGCGCAAGTCATCTCTGGTGGCCTGAGCCATAGGAACATCCTCATTGTGAGCGCGCCAAACATAGTTGACGCATTGTTTGAGATAAATCTTGAAATTTATCGGTGTGAATTAGGGGGTGCAGAACTGCATCTTTAAGCCCCTGCGCTTTCAGTCTACCTGCGAAAGCCCCCAAAAGGCAGGGATAAAAGGGCAGAAACAACAAGTACCCTGAGTATGTGAACACCGATGCCTTGCTTATCTATGACGGAGATTGCGCTTTTTGCAAGCAAAGCCTGAAGTGGGCTCTCGATAAACTACCTGCTTTCTGCCGCTACGTGGCTTTTCAGAAAGTGGATTTCAACGCTTTGGGGCTAAACCTTGCCGATGTGCAGCAACAGGTGTGGCTTATCGACGGCGATCGCAAGCTCGGCGGACATTTGGCGGTCAGCTGGCTTTTTAGGAATCAGCCCGCTTTGGGTTGGAGGGTCCTTGGTTGGCTAATCAAGGCATTTTCACCTATTTCAGCCCGTGTATATAGATGGGTAGCTAAAAATAGACATCGCCTACCGGGCGGAACAGCGGAATGCACGATTGATGACAAACCGTAAGCAAATAACTTTTGAGATCATCATCGTCTTTGCCCTGAGTCTTGGGGCATCGGCGGTTTACTCAATTGTCTCGCTAATCGCGAAACTCACTGCCGAAGCGGGCCTTGCAGGGCAGACCACCTTAATTAATGGGGCGATGGCGCAGCGTGAATGGCTGGATTTCACCTATCAGATTCTTTCAATCGCTTTTGGCCTAGCTCCGGTGGCTCTAGCTCTCTACTTGCTATGGCAAAGCGTGGGCAGACCATTTGAAGCAATCGGTTTGCAGTTGGCGAACCCAGGCTTTTGGATCTGGCGGGGCTTTGCTCTGGCGGCGGTGATTGGAATTCCAGGTCTAGCTCTGTACGTGGGGTCTCGCCTGCTGGGAATTTCTTCAAAAATAGTTCCTGCCGACCTAAACGAATATTGGTGGACTATTCCAATTCTTTTGTTGGCAGCGGTAAAGGCATCCTTACTTGAAGAAGTTTTGGTTATCGGGTACCTGTTTGACCGACTACAAAGACTTGGGATTAAGTCAAACGGGCAAATTCTGATTAGCGCTGCGCTCAGAGGCAGCTACCACTTGTATCAGGGTTTTGGCGGTTTCATCGGAAACTTTGTGATGGGTCTAGTTTTTGGCTGGGCCTACAAAAAATGGGGGCGAGTAATGCCCTTGGTATTGGCGCACTTTATTTTGGATGCAGTTTCTTTCGTTGGCTACTCACTTATCGGCAACTCGCTACCTCTTCCTTGAGAAGCCATCAGATGCGATTTTGCTTCTGGCTGGTATCTTTACCTTGTTGGCTAAAAAGTTAACAGATTTTGCATTTTGCAGGGGAAGTCGGTGAGAATCCGACGCTGACCCGCAACCGTGATCGAGTCTCTCGAAAGTCGGATTGCCTGCAGAGCCGCAAATGACTCCATTTTTACCGTCGAGGTCTGCGGTCGGAGTCGAATTGGCGCACGCGCGCCCTTTCGCCTTCGCACCCTGATCATCATTTGCGAAAGGCTCCGAATGTTTGGACCAAAATCTCCAAGAAAAACGTTGGGCAAACTGGCGATTCTAACTTCGCTGGCGCTGTCGATCAGCACAGCAGCAATAACTCCAGCGACAGCAGCCGAAAATTATTCGAGCACAGTTTCGTTTCTAGCCAAGTCATTTGTAAACGGCAGAGCTCTAGAAGGATTCACCGCCGGAACCATGGAATACGGATTCACCTTGGATGCCATGATGCAACTAAAAGCCGGAGGCAGATCTCTAGTGCAACAACTACCGGCGGTCAATTACATGCTCGGCACAAGATCGCAGCCATTGGGCACCGCATCGAACGGATACCTATTCAACAAAGATGCGGCGCTTTCGCTGAATGTGGGTAGAGCTGGAAAATTCTTGTTCACCAGCGAAGTTATTGATGTACCCAACAACTCAATTCGTTATGAGGTCTTCAAACGACTTGCCGCTCGAATCAACAGCAAGACCGGCGAAATAACTGGAGTGACCTCAGGGGCTATCGATTACGCCTGGGTCGCGCTGGGGCTGAACAGCTACCAAGAGCACACTCTGGCGAATAAAGTCGTCCAGAAAATGTTGACCCTGCAAAACACCGATGGTGGCTTTGGTGAAGTGGATCCCCTGGTATCAACTCCAGATTCAACCGGTTTGGCTCTTCAGGCAATCAACCTTCGACAAGATTTTGGGACAACTGCGCAAGATAAGAAGCGAGCCGATGCAGAAAAGAAGGCAGTTGCCTATCTGATCTCAACAAGCGTGGATAAAAACCACTGGAATGCCTATGGTGAAGCGTCGGTGAATTCCACCGCTTATGCGGCTATGGGTCTCAAAGCCGCCGGAAAAAAGATTTCTGCATATTCACTTTGGCTAAAGAATCAGTTAGCACCAAAGGGCGGATTCATGACCTCATGGTCTGCGGGTGCCGGTGACAAATTCGCCACCGCTCAGGCAATTGCTCCGTTACTTGGCAAGAGTTATCTAGACCTACTCCCCTGATGATTTCAGTTCCGTTTCGCGCTGTTCTAATTTCGCTAATTGCACTCGTTGCAATTGGTGGATTAGTGGCAACCAATGGAGAAAGACCAGTTGGACAAAATTCAGAGCAAGCCGTTTTTGAAGGTGCCTGCACGGACCAGGGAACCACTCTGTTAATCGATTTTGGCCCGCTTAGCGGTCGCGACCCAATAACCCGATGCGTCACTGGATTTACCGGAACGGGCTGGGAGTTGTTTGGCGCCGCCGGAATCAAGGTGACCGGCACGAGCGAATATCCTGAAGCCTTTGTTTGCAGGCTGGAAGACTTTCCAGCTGCCTCTATCGAGGACTGCCTGGGGACACCCGGTATCAAAAATGGCAGTTGGGCATATTTTTACGCAACGAGAAAAACAGATGCCAGTTCCTGGTCGCGCAGCCCAGTTGGTGCTGCAAGTCGAATGCCAGGTTGCGGTGAATCTGAAGGTTGGCTCTTCGTCGAACCGGGAAAAAATCAACAGCCAAACAGCCCATCAATATCCACGAAGCCAACTGTATTTACATGCAACTAGTTCAAGGACGCGCTTCCCAAATATCCAGGGCAAACGCTTTGCATCCAGTCACCTGGTGGATCCTGGGGCTCTGGGTATCAGCAGCGGCAATAATAAGCACCAGCTTCAGCCCGCTTTTAGTTTTGATCTGCTTGAGCTTTTTTCTTGCGGTGGTATTTGAACCAAAGTGGTTTTCAACCATGCGACTATATGCCTTACTCGCATTATTGGTCTTTGTGACTCGAATACTTTTTAGGTTGATTTTTAGTTACTCAGCTGGCGATGGTCCAGTGCTGTTGAGTTTGCCAACTCTAAGCATCAATCTAGGAATTGGCGGTCCGGTAAACCTACTGGGCCAAATAAGCCAATCCGCAATTGAACTTGCAATAGTGGATGGGTTGAGACTGGCAGCCATCGTGCTCAGCATTGGCATGGCAACGACACTCTGCCACCCAAGAAACCTACTGAAGTCAACTCCCGGAGCGCTTTATGAAATTGCCGCAGCTGTTTCAATGGCAATAAATCTTGCGCCACAACTGGTCATCAGCGCACAAAGAGTCCGTCAGGCAAGCCGCTTGCGCGGAAGAAGCCGCAAACTGGGCGCGATGAAAAGTATCGTGATTCCAATTCTCGAAGACACCATTGAAAGCTCCATGGGTCTAGCCGCCAGCATGTCTTCTAGAGGGTTTGGCAGACAAGGCTTCATGACGATAGCCCAACGCAGGACCAGCAGGATACTTTCAATAATTGCTTTGTCGCTGCTTCTGATCGGAATTTACCTCACCCTAACTTCTGGATTCAGTGAATTGGCCACCGTTGTTGCTCTGATTCTTGGCCTGGCGCTATCTGCAATTGTCATTAAGTTTTCATCGAACAAAAAGATCCGAACTTCGTTGGCAAAAAGAAAACTAACCAGCGTTGACTATTTGGCAATCCTGCTTGGCGGAATTCCATTCACACTAATTTCATTTGGCTGGTGGATCTGATGCTAAGAATCTCACAGCTGAGTTTTAGCTATTCGACCACCGAGGAGGCTGTAATAAAGCGAGCCTCGCTGAACTTCAACGAGGGTGAATTTTCTTTGGTTATTGGACCAACTGGCAGCGGCAAAACCACCCTTCTCAAGACCATCTGCAGACTGGCACCGAATTTCACCGGTGGCAAATTTGAAGGTGAGATCTGGCTAGATGACACAGAGGTTTCTCAATCGCAGCCCAACCAAATTGCCGAGTTGATTGGATATGTTGGCCAAAACCCAGAATTAGGTTTTGTGACGCAAACAGTTCGTGAAGAGTTGGCCTATGGAATGGAACAGCTTGGATTTGAAGTTGAGGCCATGCAAGAACGAATTTCTACGTTTGCGTCGCTACTGGAATTAAGTGATTTGCTTGATGCAAACCTCAGCGATATTTCTGGTGGTGAGCAGCAGCGTGTGGCAATTGGTGCCGCGCTTACGGCGGGGCAAAAAATTCTTCTGCTTGACGAGCCCACTTCAGCTCTTGACCCAGAGATTGCAGATAAAACAATCAAACTGCTCCGGAGGCTCGCTTCAGAGACCGCGACCACCGTGATTCTCAGTGAACATCGAATTGAGCGCGTACTGGAATTTGTAGATTCTGTTGTTCAGGTACAAACCGACGGCCGAGTGATCAAAGCGGCAGCTAGCCTGACAAACTTTGACAATCGCACCGAACCACCAATATTTTCGCTCGGCAAAAAGCTTGGCTGGCAGCCGCTGGAGCTGACCCTTGAAAAGGCCAAACAGCGCTGGCAGCAAAATAGCAAAAGCTATTCAACGTCTATTGACAAAGGCACAAAGCAAGACCACGACAGCAATCTTGATGTTGCCACCGTCCATGATCTATCGGTTAGTTATGGCAGTTTGCAGGCCGTGGTCAGCGTCAGCTTTTCTGCACGAGCCGGAACCCTCACAGCGCTGATGGGAAGTAATGGCTCGGGCAAATCCAGCGCCCTCTGGGGGATCCAGGGTACAAAGCCAAGCGCAGACGCAAAGGTCTCTGGACAGGTGCTGATAAAAAATCAAGACCCGGCCATTCAGGGAATCGCCGAGCGACTGGAGCTCGTGGCTATGGTTCCACAGAAAGCCAGCGACCTACTTTTTTTGAATTCTCTTGGCCGCGAGTTAGGTGAATCTGACGCTACGAGCGAGAGTGAACCAGGAACTACCGCGAAAATTTTTGAAAAGCTAGCCGGCCGAATCAACCCAGCAATCCATCCGCGCGATTTGTCTACTGGGCAGCAGATTGCCCTCGTTCTAGCTTCACAACTGGTTAAAGGCGCATCGCTAATTTTGCTTGATGAGCCAACTCGTGGGCTTGACTACATCGCCAAGCGCGAACTTGCCGAAACGATTGGAAAACTAAAGTCCCAGGGTAAGGCCGTGATTATGGCTAGCCACGACGTTGAGTTTGTCGCTGAAATCGGAGATCAGGTTTTAATTTTGGAGAGTGGTCGAGTCGTCAACTCTGGAACACCTACGCAGGTTCTTAGCCCTGGGTCAAAGTACTCACCTCAATTAACCGAGATAACTCAAACCCCCGGAGTGTTTAGGTTAGATCAGATTGCGGTGAAGAATGTTTAGTCAATTGGTTCTTCGTCCTGTGCTGCTTGGACTTGCTGCAATGGCCTGCCTAATGATGTTTACCTGGCCCCTGCTGATTTCAACCACTGCACAGTCCGAATCTCAGCTTGCCCAGCTAACCTTCATAATTTTGCTGCCGACAGTTTTGATTTTGACCCTCCATGAGTTCTCAACGGGTAATTTGGATAGCCGGCAGTTAGCCATGCTTGGTGTGCTTACCGCACTCAATGCTCTGATTCGTATGCTGGGTGCCGGAGTTGCCGGAGTTGAGACTTCGTTTTTCTTGATCATTATTAGCGCCTATGTATTCGGGCCAGGCTTCGGATTTCTTATGGGCGCACTTTCGCTGTTGGTATCGGGTTTAATCACCGGTGGAATTGGCCCGTGGCTGCCGTTTCAGATGATGGCTGCAGCGCTCGTGGGAATCCTTGCGGGCTTGCTTCCCAAACCCAGACTCCTGTGGTTGCAAATGGCACTGCTTTTGGGCTACGCAGTTTTTGCCAGTTTCAGTTACGGTGCGTTAATGACGATGTGGAACTGGCCATTTCTTGCCGGTTTGGGTTCGGATGTTTCCTATCTTCCAGGAGCTGGAATTTTGGAAAACTTGATCCGTTTCGTAAATTACGAAATCCTCACTGGCGGATTTGTTTGGGATGCCGGTCGAGCCATCACTACTGTGATCCTCTTGGCATTAACTGCACCGGCCCTGCTAACCACTCTTAGAAGAGCAGCCAACAGGGCCGGAATCAAGAAATTCTGAGATTTAAAACTAGAAAAGCGGAAGAACGACAAGGGACTGCAGAACTGTCGCCACAGCTGCTGCCGCAAACAAACCAAGGTTCGCCTTCCAGGTGTACTTAGCCTCTCCACGGGCAGCGTGCATCAAAAACGCCACAACCATGGTCAAGGCCAATCCGGCACCGGCAGCAACACCAACCCACTGTGACCAAGCCAAGCCAGTGAGGTACGCACCAATCGGAGCCACGACAACACCGATAGCGCCAAGGATTTCAAGCCAAGCGATAAGACGAACTAGGCCCATCGGTGTCTTCTCAACCCAACCCATGCCTGCGCCCAGCAAGGTTTCTTTGGTTGCCTTGGACTTGAATGATCCAGCCTTGTAGAAGCCGGATGCGGTAAAAACTGAAACCGCAAGTGCGGCGATTGCTAGAAAGATGTTCATGAAATTCCCTTTATGTGTTGAATATCCGAGGTTTCGGACTTACAGTTAGTAAGTAAAGCACGGGTTGACAAGATTTGTCAAGTGGCCCTAGACAAAACTTGAACGGAAGGACAGTCATGGAAATCAAGGCACGCGCCGAGCGCCAAGATGATGGCTGGCTGATTGCTGTCCCCTCGTTGGGCAACTACAAGACCACCTCTAAGCGTCTGGATAAAGCCACGGAGCAAATCAAAGTTCTTGCTGAAAAAACCACTGGTGAATCAAAGTGCGACATCGTGGTCAAGGTTGAGGCGGTAATGCCTGGAATCATTTGCGACATAGAAGCTGCGCAGCACAAAATGCGCGAGGCCGCAAAACTTCAGGAAGAAGCATCGAACGAAATCAGAGACGTAGTCTCTCGCATGCGAGATGAAGGTTTGACTATGCGCGATATCGCAATTCTGCTGGGTGTAACACCGCAGCGAGTGGCCCAACTGGCCCCCTGCACCACCGACTAATATTTTTTATACACGCCAAGTTGGTAGTCGCCAACCAAAAATCATGGCCGCAAACCTTAGTGCTGTGATTACTAAAGCACCAAGACCAACCGCGATGAACGAGCTCGTGCCCACATAGTGCAGGCCAACCACAACCCAACCACCGGCGAAGGCAAGAATTGAATAGGGCTGGTGATCAACAAAGGCTCGGGGAATCTCATTGACTACGACGTCTCGCAAGACTCCTCCAAATACCGCGGTGATAATTCCCATGATTACCGCAACGATCGCCGGGACTCCAGCTTGAAGAGCAATGTAGGTTCCACCTGCGCTGAAAATTCCTAGGCCAATCGCATCTGGCCAGGCGGTTGCTCGCTCGGTTGGTTCAAGATGGCGAGATCGAATGAAGATCAGGGCCAACAAACACATCGCCAGCACTACCCAAATCCAGAATTGATTCTGCACCCAGAAAAAAGGGCGGCGATCTAACAGAATGTCGCGCAGGGTACCGCCGCCAAAGGCTGCAAGAAATGTGACCATGGCCATGCCGACGATGTCCAGCTTTTTACGTGCCGCCTCTAAAAGACCCGATAGCGCGAAGGCCAAGGTGCCGATGATCTCAAACGCGATGTTCCCATTAGTTACAAGCCATTCCGCAATTGAGATTCCCGAAGTCATGTTCCAAGTATGTCAAGATTGCCGGGTGGATGTATTGATGACCGGAGCCTTGGCGGGTCTAGCTTTGGCTATTCCCCTTGGGCCAATGGCAATATTGCTGATCAGCACCACGCTCAAACATGGACGCGGAATTGGAATATTTGGCGCATTAGCCATGGCAAGCGTTGACTTCTCGTATGCCGCTCTTGTGTTTGCTTTTGGCACCGCCATCGTCAATTTGCTGACCGGTTGGGTTATGCCGCTGCGAATTCTAGGCTCGGCTATTTTGATATTTGTGGCGGTGAAGATTTTCATGGACGCCCGCCGGAGCTCAAAAATTGAGAGCCCAGACATGAGCAACTCAACTGCGTCACGGCTCAAAACATATGCAAAATTTTTTGGCCTCACCGTCTTAAACCCAGCCACTGCCTTCTACTTCTTTGGCATCACCCCTAGCGTGGCGACTCTTTCACAGGGAACTGGGCTGTTTGGAATTGCATTATTTGCCGTTGGGGTTTTTATTGGTTCGGTGGTTTGGCAAATGGGCCTTGTTTTTGCCGCTCAGCTCACAAAGTCATTCACCGATGTACGTGTGCAACACCGCATTCAGTACGCAGGCGCGATCTTGATTTTAGGACTGGCCATTGGCCTGCTCTTGAAATAGTAACTTAAGCAAAAACCCACCATCGCTGGTGGGTTTTTTATTATATGGGATGAACTCTTTGGCCGAAGCCTGAGTGGAGATGGGGGGAATTGAACCCCCGTCCAATACAGAGTTTCTGACTCTTCTACGGGTGTAGCTTCAATAAGGTTCTACTCGGCCCCGGTACTAGCTTGAAGCAACATAACCGACGGGCCCAGTCTTAGTTTGAGTCCCTTGTAGCCCTAAGGCATAACTACAAAGCAAGATTTCTAAATGACGCTAGAACCCAGAACGAAATCAAATCTGGTCTAACGGACTTCGAGGCTAGGTGCTATTAAGCAGCTAGGGCAAAGTCAGTGCGTGATGATTTAGCACTTATAGTTTGCAGCGGACATTTACGAGTTGACGCTACATTCTCGACCCGCTTCATCCAGTTACACATGCACTGTCGAAACCGATCATCCCCATATTTAGTTACCAACTCCCAAAAAATCCAACCTAAACGTCTGGGTCTCGATTTTTTGGGGTTGCTTCAATGGTAGGTGATACCGATGACATTGGCTAGGCCTGAGGCTGGCAGAATGCTGTGAATTACCAGTCTTTGCCTTTGGAGGACATGGCACGATCGGCCTCGCGCTTATCGGTTTGCTCTTTCAGAGTTTGACGCTTGTCATACTCCTTCTTGCCTCGAGCCAGTGCTATCTCTACTTTTGCTCGGCCATCTTTGAAGTAAATAGACAGCGGAACCAAGGTAAAACCAGATTCCTTTAACTTTGATTGAAGTTTCAAGATTTCTTCGCGGTGCAAAAGTAACTTGCGTTTACGACGCGAGGGTGAGTTATTCCAGGTTGCCTGGGTGTACTCGGGAATGTGAACATTCTCAAGCCACGCTTCACCACCATCAATAGATGCATAGCCGTCAATTAGTGAGGCGCGTCCTGCTCGAAGCGATTTAACCTCAGGGCCAGAGAGCGCCATTCCCGCCTCATAGGTGTCCAAAATTAGGTAGTCGTGGCGGGCTTTGCGGTTGCTAGCAACAACCTTTTGACCACGTTCTCTAGGCATAAGAATTCTATATTCGCAGGTATCTGCGGATTGCGAGGCCAGAGGCTAGAGCTGCCAATACTATTCCCGCAGCAATTAGAAGCGGCACAACGAGCAAGCCATCGCTAAGACTTACAAAGCTGGTGAAAGGAAGTCTTTCGGCAAGGTATCCCTGAACGAAAAATTGGACAATACCAAGCACCGCGGCTCCTGAAAGTAATGAGCCAATAGTTGCTGCAACTACTCCTTCAAGTATGAAAGGTAATTGAATGTAGAAGTTGCTGGCTCCCACGAGCCTCATGATGCCCAGCTCACGTCGGCGACTAAAGGCAGAGAGACGAATTGTTGTAGAGATCAACAGAGCAGCAGAGAAAAGCATTAGTGAAGCAATTCCAATTGCAGCAAGGGAGGCGGCATTCAAAATACTAAAAATTTGATCTAGGTAGCTTCGTTGGTCTCTAACCTCTTCAACTCCAGCAACTCCGGTAAAACTCTCTGTGATGATTTGACTCTTAGTCGAATCCTTAAGTTTCACCCAGTAGGTTTCATTCAGTTGTTTGGCGGTTACGTACTTTGCAACGGCGTTACCCTTGAACTGCTCCTGGAAAGTAGCGTAAGCCTGCTCGTGATCTTCGAAATAGAACTTGTCTATGTATTGGCTCAAGGCATTTGATTCAAGCTTCACCTTGACAGCAGCCTTTAAGTCTTCTGATGCCTCTCCTTGTGGGCAGACATCGGTCGCGGAAACATCGCTACACATGTAGACGGCTACCTGAGCGCGGTCGTACCAGTAGTTTTTCATTTGACCAATTTGCATCTGCAGAAGCGATGCCGTGCCCACGAATGTCAACGAGATAAATGTGACCAAAATTACTGAAACCACCATCGAAAGGTTTCGTCGGAAACCTTGAGCAACTTCGCTGAAGACAAACTTCATCAGTAAGAACCGCCAACCTGATCGCGAATAATTTCGCCGTCCTTAAGTTCCACAACGCGCTTCTTGAGTCGATCTACAATCCCCCGGTCGTGGGTGGCCATAATGACCGTGGTACCAGCAAGGTTGATTCTCTCGATCAGCGCCATGATGTCCTGAGATGTTGCCGGATCCAGATTTCCGGTTGGCTCATCGGCCAGCAAAAGTGCAGGCTTGTTCACAATTGCTCTCGCCAAGGCAACTCGCTGCTGCTCACCGCCCGATAACTCGCTGGGAAGTCGGTCAGCTTTGCCTTCTAGGCCTACCAGGCGCAATACCTCTGGGACTGCTTCTTGAATGAAACCCTGAGATTTGCCGATCACTTCAAGACTGAAAGCCACATTTTGAGCCACAGTTTTATTGGGCAGTAAACGGAAATCTTGAAACACCACTCCAAGTCGGCGGCGAAAGAATGGAACGCGTCGGCTGGGGATGCCAACCAAGTTTTCACCAAGAACGTGAACCGAGCCTTTGGTAGGCACATCTTCGCGAAGCATCAAGCGCATCAGCGAAGATTTTCCAGATCCAGATGCCCCAACTAGAAAAACAAAATCACCTTTGGCTACTTCTAGCGACACGTTGCTGAGCGCAGGACGCGCAGAACCGCGATATTGCTTACTTACGTTGGAGATGCTGATCATGATGATTCCAGCCTAAGAGCGGACAACGCTGGTTGAGGCTAAGCGCCCTGTTGTGTCTGCTTGCGCCAACGAATTCCGGCCGCGATGAACCCAGCCAGATCGCCATCAAACACGGCCGACGGGTTATTTACTTCGTAGTCCGTGCGCAAATCTTTGACCATTTGATACGGAGCTAAAACATAGGATCGCATTTGCTCACCCCAACTTGCCTTAACATCACCGGCAATCTGCTTTTTCTTGGCTTCTTCCTCGCGACGGCGAATTTCAAGCAGACGTGACTGAAGAACGCGCATGGCAGCTGCCTTGTTCTGAATCTGGCTCTTTTCATTTTGGCAACTAACCACGGTGCCAGTTGGAATGTGAGTGATTCTTACAGCTGAATCGGTGGTGTTTACCGACTGCCCACCTGGACCAGACGACCTAAAAACATCAATTCGTATTTCATTCTCGGGAATCTCAATTGCCTCGGTTTGCTCGACAAGTGGCACCACCTCAACCGCGGCAAATGAAGTCTGGCGCTTCCCTGCTGCGTTAAATGGACTCATGCGAACCAATCGGTGTGTACCTGCTTCAACAGAAAACGAACCAAAAGCATACGGCGCGTCAATCTCAAAGGTTGCAGACTTAATTCCGGCACCTTCGGCGTATGAAGTATCCAGAACCTGAACGGGCATTTTATTTTTCTCGGCATAGCGCAGATACATTCGCATCAGCATCTCGGCGAAGTCAGTGGCGTCATCACCGCCAGCCCCAGATCTAATCGTGACAACGGCTGCGCGCGAATCGTATTCGCCGTTCAGCAGGGTTTGAATTTCTAACTCGGAAATCAGTGCTTGCAGCGAGGTTAGCTCCACCTTGGCCTCAGCCTGAACTGAAGCATCGCCCTCAGTATTCGCCATCTCGACTAGTACCTCTAAATCATCTAAACGAGAATGCACCGATTCAAGTTTCGTCAGCATCCCTTGAGCGTGAGAAAGCTTGCTGGTCACATTTTGCGCGTGTACCGGCTCATCCCAAATATTTGGATCCGCGGCCTGCTGCTTTAACAGGACAATCTCATCGTTGAGCCTTTTGACGTCCACCACGTGTTGAATATCCGCGAATGTTGCACGAAGAGAGCGAATCTCTTGGGTGAGGTCTAGGTCTGCCATGTCTCTAATAGTTTAGGCGAGCGTCATAATTGATTAGTGAGTTCAAATCGGCCGGCATTTCAAGCAAGACAACTTGCCCTACCGGTATACGTTCCCTCACTACTTTTTGCAGCGGGCGAATCAGGACTTATTCCTCTTATTCCTGCCAGCGCTGAGAATCTCGGCGCCGACCTGCCAACTGCAGCCTTCGTCGCGGGCCTAGTGCTGATTGGAACCTTGATTGCCGATCTGCCGGCGGCAACAATCGTAAATCGTTTTGGTGAGCGCGTTTCAATGATCTGGGCTGGATTCATCGCTGCTCTGGGAGCTGGATTGGCCCTAATGGCCTCAAATATTTACCTGCTTGGAGCAGGGGTTTTTTTGCTTGGTATGACTGCCGCCATTTTTGGGTTGGCCAGGCACTCCTACATAGCCGAGACTGCCCCAAAGGAATTTCGCGCCCGGTCGCTTTCGATCTTGGGTGGCATGTTTAGACTCGGCGGATTCATCGGACCGCTGGTGGGCGCCTGGATAATTCAGAATTACGGAATCCAAAATGTTTACTGGATGTCAATTATTTTCTGCGGACTAGCCGGTGCGATTTTGCTAACCACCAAGGCCGAAAAGATGCCAGATACCCCACCAAACCGCGCCGGTGGAATTTGGGTTGTTGCAAAACTTGAAAGTAAAAAGTTACTTTCCCTTGGTGTTGCCTCTGCCATGCTCACTTTTCTAAGAACGGTCCGCCACCTAGCCTTGCCGCTCTGGGCCCTGCACATAAACCTTGACCTCTCGGTAACTGCGTTAATCATTGGCCTGGCGGGAGCAATTGATTTTGCACTCTTTTATAACGGCGGTCAGGTGATTGATAAATATGGTCGCCGGTTTGCAGCCGTGCCAACCATGCTAGCGATTGGTATTGGAGTGGCATGCATTCCCTTTACCTCAGATGCAACAAGTTTTGCGATTGTTGCCGTCGCACTCGCGGTAGCAAACGCGCTGGGCTCCGGATTGGTATTGACAATAGGTGCTGACTTGGCACCCGAAGGTGCTCGAAACGAATTCCTCGCCGCATTCCGCCTACTGCTTGATGGTGGCATCGCAATCGCGGCCCCCGTCATTTCACTTCTTACAATCGCCGTTGGGTTGTCCTCAGGATTGTTTGCAGTGAGTGGGGTTGCACTTGTTGGCGCTTATTTGATGAATCACTATCTTCCAAAGTACGGGATTCGTTAGTCGCTGAGGCGCGCCGAAGCGTGCGAACAGATAACTTTAGGCCCGACCCCAAGTGCAATTCTGAAAACAGGTTTCCAGCTGGCGCAAGCCACGGCCTTTACCGTGCGTGCATCAGGCAGTAATTCATCGCTGAGTTGCAGATCCGAAAACTGATCAGAGTCAATCAGCGCAAGAAATGATTCACTATTTTCTCCGGTACCGGCAACAAACAATGCATCTGCCTCAGCCACCGTTGTGAGTCGTTTTTGAAAAATGAATAACGATGCAGCACCGATAGAAGTGAGCATCATCATTGCTGTAAATGCAAGCAGCCCAATCCCAAGCGGAGCAATTGAGCCACGTTCTGCTCTGATGCCGGTCATCGAACGAACACCGATGACGCCTCGGCGGAACCAACTTTGACCTTTAGGCGAAGCAGGCTTCCTTCCCCGAAACAATTTGGCTCGCAAAGCATTTCAAGCTCTGGGTCAACACCCACCTTGAAGTCTTGGGCTATCTGCCTGGCGGTTTGCTTAGGATCTAAATCCAAAATTACGAATGACCTAAGGGCATGTCTGGCTATGGATTCTGCGACCAACTGACTGGTTTGAAGGCTTGAAATTTGCAAGAACAGTGTCAAAATACCTACCTGCAGTAGCACGCCAAAAACTAAGAATTCAATGATGGCTGATCCAGTTTCATCCGTGTAAACAGCGTTATTTTTCACGAAAGGCTCTTCCGGTGGCAGTCAGATGATGTGCGCCAAGCCAGCCAAGGTTGGAAAAACCCGCTGTAATTTCAACAATCTCCTGATTCTCGTTCTCTGTTCGGCACCTAATTTCAGCAATCAATTTCCCTTGAAAGGTGGCATTTATTTGCTCTCTAGCTCGAAGACAACCCGCGGCGGATTCCTGGTCAGCTAGGGCTGCAAATCTTGCTCCTTCAATTGCAGAATCTCTAAGAATCATCAAGGTGAAAGACGCCAGGGTGACTGAAATTGATGTCACGGCAAGCAACACCAAAGGTGCAGAGATCAACACAAATTCAACGACCGCCGACCCGCGCTGAAGGCCTTGCTTAGTTGGTCTAAAAGGCCGCAACTTTTGCAAGGGCTTGCTCGAATACGCCCCGCAGAGCTGGTCCAGCCACAGACCAAAGCAGGACTACTAAGCCTGCAGTCATCAGCGTAATCAGAACCCAGCCCGGAACATCACCAGACTCATCACTTAGTTTCTTAATCATTTTTCCTCCTATAGAAATGACATGTTGAGCAATTGAAGACTTGGGTAAATAGCAAAAAGAACCGTGACTGGCAAAATCAGAAATACCAGCGGAATCAGCATTCGAGTTTCATTTTTACCGGCTTGCTTTAGTAGGTGATTAGAAACTTCCAACCGTACCGCCTCCGCTTGCTCAGCTACTATTCCAGCCAGCGGAGTTCCTCTATTCATGGCATTAATCAATTTGTTGCAGACTTCGACGAGTTGATGCTGAGGAACCCTCTTGGCAAGTTCAGAGAACTCAGATTCTAAAGAAGCGCCATACTCTATAGACCTAAGAGTCTTCTGCAGTTGCGTAGCAAGTTCACCTGAGAGCCTGGGCACCACCCGGTTTAGTGCTGAATAAATACTTTCGCCCGATGCCAGCGCCACAGAGAGCAGTTCTAGAAAATCCGGCAGTTCTCGCAAAATCTTTTGCAGGTATTTCTTTGGCGTGAAAATGCCGAGTATCGATGTTTTGATAGCCGAGCCAACGAAAGTAGACCAGGGAATTGATTGAAGTTTTGGGGCGAGTCGGGTTGAAAGAGGTACGGGCCGAAGCGACAAAAAGAAAGAGTACGCCAGCCAAATTCCTGCAGCGATCATTAACCCAACAATAAACATTGTCACGAGGCAAAGACCCTGGGTTCCGGAGGCAACGCGCCTAAAACGTGAACCAATCGATAGGCAAAAAAACTCAACACGAACCCTAATGACAGAACTAACGCGCCCGAGCTGGTGTTGTAAGTGGCGGCATTTTCGACACGAGAAGCCAATAGTGCAACCACGACCCACGGTGCCCCAACGGCAATTTTTGCGGTGCCAAGCACCCAACTTTGTTTTGATTCGATTTGAGCAGTCTGTGCGATGTCACGTCTCAAACCAATTGACTGCTTTCGTAGTGTTGATAAAAGTGCCTCGGAGCCAGTGGCGCTAACCAATACGAGCACTTCGCATAACCGATCGGCATGCACCTCGCCAAGTTCCGCTTTCAGCTCCATAAGCGCCTGCTCCATTTCCCAACCCGCATCGAGTCTTCGCGACAAATTCGCAAATCTTGGCCTGAGGCGAACCGGGCCATGTAACGCAAGGTCATCGAATGATTCAATTAGTGACATTCCAGATGCAAGTGCTGAATGGATTGAATCCAATACCTCCGGCCATATTTTTGCTAAATCGCGTCGTCGCTTTTTTGAGAATCCCGAAATCATTTCAATTTGCAAGGCAAACGCGCCAAGCCCCACAAAAAAACCAAGTACCGCCACTTGAAAGCTGAGGCCGACCAACCAGCCGACCAGTAATGCAATTAAGGATACTGCGACCAAGACCTGATGTTGCCCAAACCGATTGAGTCCAGCTCCTTCAACTATCGACCTAAACCAACGCATCAGGAACCTCAGCAAAGGTAATGTTTTTGGAGTTTGGGTCCCAACTAACTTCAACGATCTGCGAGATAGACCGGGAACCATCGGGATTTAATTGACAGTGAACGACCACATCTATGCAGCTACCAACCGTTGGCCTCACAAAATCGGTGGAAATATTATTTCCGGCAAGCAGTGGCAGCGTGCAAAGTTTGGCAATGGCTTCACGTGCGGAATTTGCGTGAATTGTGCAGGCACCAGGCAACCCTGAATTTAGGGCGATCAGCAAATCCAACGCCTCAGCCTCACGAACCTCGCCAACCACCAGTCGATCGGGTCTCATCCGCAGCGCCTCTTTGACGAGTCGCCTAAGTGAAACCTCACCAATTCCCTCTAGATTTGCTTGCCGAGTCTGCAAAGCAACCCAGTCTGGCTTGGAAATTCGCAGCTCAAAAGTTTCTTCAACGCTGACTACCCTTTGGTTGTCTGCTATTTCGTTCAGGAGTGCGCAAAGAACTGTGGTTTTTCCTGACTGCGTTGCGCCAGAAATTAGTATGTTCTTTCTACTTGCCATAGCCGTGGCCAAATAGGAAGCGTGATCAGGGCGCATTGCTCCGGTCAACAGCAGTTCACCAAGCGAGATTATCTGCCGTGGAAATTTTCGAATATTGAGCGACCAATGCTCTCTCGTTATGTCAGGAATCACCACGTGCAATCTAGATCCGTCTGGCAATGAGGCATCTACAAATGGTGAGGATCGATCCAACCGCCGTCCCGTGCTTCGCAGCATGCGCTCCACAATCACCCGAAGTTCAGTGTGGTCAATCGAGATTGGAAGTGATTGAGAAATTCCTCGCCGGGCTATAAATACTTCTGCTGGCCCGTTGACCCAGATCTCTTCTATTGATGGATCATCAATCAGATTTTGCAAGACACCAAACCCAAGCAGGTGATTTCTAAGGCCTTCGCGAACCTTAGCCTCTCTCGATAGATCGAGTGGTTCTTGTTCAAGGGTCTCGTCTAGCGCGGCCTGAATGATGCTTTCAGCATCACGGTCACCAGATGCAGCAAGGCGGCGGGCCAAGCCAACGGTCTCCTGAAAATTCATGGTCTCTCTCGCACTAAAGAGGTCCAGTTTTCGGCATATTTTTCTGGCTAACCGAACTTATCCACAGGTTTGACCAGTTAGACTATTCAGGCATGCGGGAGTGGCGAAATTGGCAGACGCACTGGATTTAGGTTCCAGCGCCGCGAGGCGTGTGGGTTCAAGTCCCACCTTCCGCACCAGTCTTAGTGACTAAGACAAGATCTGAGCCAGACAAGCTTTAAGCGAAGTCTGGCTTGATTCTTTTAAGCAGCAGTACCGAGCCCGCTGCTAGCAGACACAGCACAGCCGCCGTGATCCAGGCGATGAAATATGAGCCTTGGGCGTCCCTGATGGCACCGGCAAAAGCCGCTGCAATCGCTGCACCCACCATGTGCGAGGCAAAAACCCAACCGTAAACAGTTGGCGATTGATTCAAGCCAAAGTACTTTCGGCAGAGTTCGATAGTTGGTGGAACGGTGGCAATCCAGTCAAGGCCGTAAAACACCACGAAGAACATCAGTGGCAGTTCTACGGTGGGGCCAAGCACGAATGGAACCGTAAACAGCGCCAACCCGCGCAGCCCGTAATAAAACATCAGAAGGTAAATCGGATTGACTCGGTCAGTCAACCAACCAGACAAAATCGTGCCAACAAAATCGAAGATACCAACCAAGGCCAGCAACCCGGCCGCAGTTCCCATTGGCATTCCATGATCGTGTGCGGCGGGAATAAAGTGTGCGCCAATCAAACCGTTAGTTGTCCAACCACAAACAAAGAAGGTTCCGGCCAAGATCCAGAAAGCTGGTTTAGAAAGCGATTCAAATAAAACTCCGATGGTGGCGCGTGCGGTGCGCGGTGCAGCCTTGCCAGCAGGTTCTTGACTTAGTCCACCGTACGGAATCGTATTTGCCTCAGCTGGCGAGTTCTTAAACCCTAAGAAAAATAGCGGAATGATTGAGGCAGCAAAAATCGCTATAACAATTGAAGAAACACGCCATCCACTATTCATTACCACGGTGGAAAGCATTGGAAGAAAAATCAGTTGCCCGGTGGCGTAGGCGGCGCTGAATATTCCGGTAACTAGTCCGCGGCGTTTGGTGAACCAGCGATTGGCAACAAGCGAACCAAACACCAGCGCAAGGCAGCCGGTACCAAGACCCACAAAGACTCCCCAGTAAAGAATCAGCTGCCAGCCTTGGGTCATGAAGACAGTTAGACCAGTTCCAAGAGACACCAGCCCAAGTGCACTGACCGCAACCTTTCGAACCGTAAACCGCTCCATCAGGGTTGCCGCAAAAGGCGCGGTAAGACCGTAGACAACAAGATTTACCGCAACGGCGTTAGAAGTTAGTGAGCGGGTCCATCCAAATTCCTGCTCAAGAGGCTGGAACATGATTGACGTAGTTGACCTAAATGCGGCGGCAGCAATCAGTGTCACAAATGTAATTGCAGCAACAATCCAAGCTCGATGAAGTTTGAATTGTTTTGGCTGCGCTGAACTCATAGGCCTAAGCCTATTTGTGAAATTTAATTAGCCAGTGATTGCAATTAAGGCTTCCAAAGCCGTGGCGGCATTTAAGGTTCCAAGACCGCATCGGTTTGGATCTGCGGCACACTTAGAACCGGCCGGGAAAGGACGTACCGAAGCCTTCAATGCCTCCCAAACGATTTTTACGTCAATGTTTGGACGCAGTGAATACATCAATGCAATAATTCCCGCGGCAACCGGAGCCGCCATGCTGGTTCCCTGCTCTAAGCGATAGTTAGGTTCGCTAGCGGCAATCAGACCAGAGTTTGAGGTTGAGTAAATCATTCCGCTTGAGCCGGCAGGGGCTAATCCGGCAGCGCGCTGGTCTCCACCCGGTGCTACCACGTCAACACCAAAGTTGGAATAAAAAGCAACATCGCCGGTGAAACCAACAGAACCCACCGATAACGGTCCAGCGCAGTTAGTTGGGTAAACGCGAGCATTGTCTACTGGATTAAATGCGGTGTCACCATTACCGGCGGCCGCAACCAGAGTTACTCCCCTGCTTTGCGCATAGTCAACAGCAGCCTGCACGAAAAATGGGCAAAGAGCAAAATCAAAAGTTCCGGCGCGAGGTTGGAATGCCATGGACATGTTGATCACCTTGGCAGGAGTCTTGTTTACTGGAATATCTGCAAGTGTCTCGCCATTGATTACAAATCCATTTAGGTCTTGACCAGCTGCCCAACGGATTGCCAGCGCCAAATCAACGGAAGAACCTTCGCCTTGAACTCCCAAGACTCTGATTGGTTGAATCTTTGCGTTCGGAGCAATTCCAGAGATACCAACTGAATCGGATTTTGCACCAATAATTCCAGCTACGTGAGTTCCGTGCCATGAAGATGAATCAGCACCAAGACCATCGCCTGGATCGGTAGGGTCTACGTCGCGACCATCGCCATCACCTGACTTTGCGGCATCGGAAACGAAGTCATAACCGTCAACCAGTTGCCCGCTGAACTCGTCGTGAGCAGTAATTCCACTGTCCAAAACTGCCACCACAACCGAGCTTGATCCTCTAGTTGCCGTCCAGGCGCGGGTAGCCGCAATTCCATGTTCGGTACCCAGATACCACTGCAATGATATGTCAGCGTCTTGGGCTTGGAATTCGTCTACGTTGACCTCTGACCCACGAGAATTCTTAGCAGTCAAAGAAATTGAATAACTTACCCCAGAAGCAAGCCCGCCCAGGGTGCAGTAATTAAGCGCAACCGCAGAACAAGTAGATTCCAGGCCGGTGCTTGTGCGTGCCGTCACCTTATAAGAGGTAGCAACTGAACCGCGCTGATCTGCGGTTTGCGGTACCCAGCGCACCACATGTGAAGATGTCGCAAACGTGCGCTTGGTGAGACCAAGTAGTGCTGGGGCTTGTGGTGCGGTTGTGAGAGTCCTGGAAACTACAGAAGATGGTTTACCAGTTTTTAGTGACGAACCTTTTTTGGTAATTGCGCTGACTCTAAAGAACGTTTGTGAACCCGCGGTCAACCCGCTTGAAACCAAAGCTGTAGTGGCGGTTGATCTAGTGTTCGAAACAATGGTCTTCCAGGTGGTCTTGTTTTTGCTGGCCTCGATTTTGTAACCGGCAACTGTGGCGCCGTAAGTAGACGCAGGCCTTATCCAGCTAATTCTTGCCCTTGGGGTTTTTGGTGAGGCAGAGTTCCAAGCATCGGTAGCCACCACCGAGCGGACTGCGCTGGCTGCAGTGATGGTCGCTGCGTTGGCTACTTGCGCAGGTGAAATCAATGAAACCGCTACGACGGTTGCCAAAATGCTAGAGATTAGGCGACTTGATTTACTCACGACTTCAGCCTATTCATCAAACCTTGGAATTACCTGAACCAAACCTGAAGATTAACTGGTTCGGTAGTAAACGGAAGGATCTATAGAGACTTCTGCATCAGAACTGTGCCGAGCCATCTGCCAAACTTGAAACCAACTTTGCCCAAATGGCCCTGGTGTTTGAATCCAAACCGCTCGTGCAAGGCTATCGATGACTCCGCGCCCTTGTCGCTAATTACGGCGACTATTTCTTTGACTCCGGCTGCCTTGGATTGCTCCAATAAAACGGTCAGCAACTTGGTACCAACTCGCTTGCCGATTGCTGCTGGGCGAAGGTAAATGCTGTCCTCCACGGTCCGCTTGAAGGCAGCTTTTTGACGCCACGGCGCAACATAGGCAA
Organism: Rhodoluna lacicola; assembly: GCF_000699505.1. Taxonomy (NCBI): domain Bacteria; kingdom Bacillati; phylum Actinomycetota; class Actinomycetes; order Micrococcales; family Microbacteriaceae; genus Rhodoluna; species Rhodoluna lacicola. The sequence continues at coordinate 958,584 of NZ_CP007490.1, forward strand.
AACCTATTATTTGCCCACTTGCACTTTCGGCAACGATGAATGGCAAACCCAAATCGGTGATCCACTTGTATTTGTCTGTCCAGTCCTGCAATGACATGGGGTCAAGATCAAAAGTGACCACGCTGTTTTGAATGTAGTAGTTGTAAATCTCAACCATTGCGGAAAGGTCAGCTTCAGAAGCCTTTCGGATGACCGGCTCAGCATTTGTTTTTTCCTGCTCACCCTTTGCTTTTTTCATGCGCACCAAGCGCCAGCGTGATTCAGAATCCAAAGCCATGCGAGTTCTCCTAACAAGACCAATCTATCGGCTGCTCGCCAGCTTGAATCAGCGCCTGATTTGTTCTTGAAAATGGTTTTGATCCAAAAAACCCTCGTCTTGCTGAAAGTGGACTTGGGTGGGCGGAACTCAACACGGTGCAGTCGCAAAGTGCCCCAGTAAGCTGCTGCGCCTGAGCTCCCCATAAAATCGCAACGAGTTTGCGGCCAAGTTTGCGATTCAAAACAGTTATGACCTGGTCAGTGAAATCGGCCCAGCCAATTTGAGTATGGGCGCCCGCCTCGGCAAGGTCTGTGGTCAGATGCCGGTTTAGCAGCAGCACGCCTTGACTAGACCACCGAGCAAGATCTCCACCAACAGAAACAGCTTTTCCAAGATCATCGCGCAACTCAATCAAAATGTTTTTCAGGCTTCGTGGCAGAGGCTTTACATCGGGGTTTACTGCAAAAGAAAGTCCGATAGCGTGCCCTGCGGTTGGGTATGGATCTTGACCAACAATAAGAACTCGGACATCATCCAGAGGTTGCTCAAATGCTCGCATGACCTGGTGGATTGGCGGGACAAATTCACCGGGGTGAGCGTTCAACTTAGCCTCGATGTTTTCTAGCAAAGGGCGAGCAGAGGCAAGGGCCGCCTGCCAGCTTGGATGCATTTGCTCGAAGAACACCCCTCTAGCGTAGGGCGAACATTACGTTGTGTTTCACGAGGGGTACCAGAGATCTCTCGTGACTCCTACTGTTAGTCCTAGATCTTAAACAAGTTAGGGACGATTATGAGTGCAGATCCATCAAACTGGGGCTTCGAAACAGTACAAATTCACGCAGGTGCGCAAGCAGATCCAACCACAAACTCGCGTGCGACGCCGATTTACCAAACCACCGCGTACACCTTTAATTCAAGTGAACACGCAGCGAAACTTTTTGGACTCGCAGAATTTGGCAACATCTACACCCGCATTATGAATCCAACTCAGGATGTTGCCGAAAAGCGCATCGCCGCCCTAGAGGGCGGAACAGCCGCATTGCTACTGTCTTCAGGTCAGGCTGCAGAAACCTTTGCAATCCTAAACATTGCGCAGGCTGGCGACCACATCGTTGCTTCATCCACCATCTATGGCGGAACCTACAACCTGTTCAAGTACACGCTGCCAAAACTTGGGATTACCACCACATTTGTAGAGGATCAAGACGACCTAAACGAGTGGCAGGCTGCAGTGCAGCCAAACACAAAGGCGTTCTTCGCTGAGACCATTGGTAACCCAAAGGTTTCGATCCTCGACATTGAGGGGGTTGCCGAAGTCGCTCACTCAAATGGCGTGCCGCTGCTAGTTGATAACACCGTAGCAACTCCGTACCTGATTAGACCGCTTGAATTCGGAGCTGATATTGTTATTCACTCTGCTACTAAGTTTCTGGGAGGCCACGGAACAGTGGTTGCAGGAGCAATCGTGGATGGAGGCAAATTTGCCTGGAGCAAATCCGACAAATTCCCTGGGCTTACCACTCCAGATCCGTCGTACCACGGCGTCAACTACACAGCCGCATTGGGCGATGCGATTGCCTACATAATCAAGGCGCGCGTTCAGTTACTTCGCGACATTGGCGCATCAATAGCCCCGGCTAGCGCATGGCAACTCATTCAAGGCATTGAGACCTTGAGCCTTCGTGTAGAACGCCACGTTTCCAACGCCGAAAAGATTGCCCGCTTCCTTGAATCACACGATCAAGTTGAAAGCGTCAACTACGCAGGCTTAGAGAGCTCCCCGTGGTTCGCGGCTGCTAAAAAATATGCACCCAAGGGTGCAGGTGCAATCGTGTCGTTCGAAATCAAAGGCGGGGTGAAGGCCGGATCTAAGTTCGTAGATTCTCTTGAACTATTTAGTCACGTGGCAAATATCGGTGATGTTCGATCACTCGTCATTCACCCAGCTTCAACCACACACTCGCAACTCACCCCGGAACAGCAACTTACAACAGGAGTTACTCCTGGCCTAGTTCGCCTTTCAGTGGGACTTGAATCTGTGGATGACTTGATTGCCGATCTAGAGAGTGCTTTCGCCGCCGCCAAATAAAGGAAGAGCGATATGCTTATTCCCTAATGGAATTTCAAACATCAGCCGGTGACTTAGTCCCGTCAGAATTCATCACCGAGGAGCAAAGCCGCCAACTTATTGGTCGGCCTCCGGCCAGCGGTGCCTGGCGAGACGGTGATCCGGCTGGTGACCGCCAGTTTGCCCCGCTCTCGAATCTCAAATTAGAGAGCGGCCGCGTACTTGCGAACTATCGAATCGCCTTTGAAACTTGGGGTGAGCTTAATCACGAGCACACCAACGCGGTGCTGGTGCACCACGGGCTTACTGGAGATTCACACGCCACCGGAGATGCCTCAAAAGAGCATCCCACTGACGGCTGGTGGAAGCACATCATCGGCCCGGGCCTTCCAATTGATACAGACAAGTACTTTGTTGTTGCCAGCAATGTTCTGGGAGGTTGCCAAGGGTCAACGGGGCCATCCTCACTGGATACCAACGGCCGCGAATTTGGAACGTCTTTTCCATACATCACCATTCGCGATCAAGTTAATGCCCAACGCGAGTTGGCCCATCTAATTGGCATCAAAAAATGGCACGCGATTTTGGGTGGTTCAGTTGGCGCGATGCATTCACTTGAGTGGGCAATTATGTACCCCGATGAAGTCAAGCGAGTTGGTTTGATCGCAGGTCCCCCAGCCCTGACCGCAGACCAGATTGCCTTAAATTCAATTCAAATACAGGCAATCAAGAGCGACCCCGCTTTCGCCAACGGAAATTACTACGACGCTAAGCCAGGCTTTGGGCCTCACCAAGGTTTGGCGCTAGCCCGTCGCATGGCCATCTTGAACTACCGATCACCGAGCGAGTTAAATAACCGGTTCGAAAGAGCTTGGCAGTCTGGCGTTTCGCCACTTGGCGGTGGTGGTCGCTGGGCCGTTGAGTCTTACCTAGATTTCCATTCAAATAAATTCACGCGTCGCTTTGACGCCAACAGTTACATCACGCTAGTTGAGGCCATGAACTCTCATGATGTTGGTCGCGGTCGCGAATCACTTGAGGCGGCGCTTGGCAGCATCAAGGCTAAGAGCATTGTTGTTGGTATTTCATCTGACCGCCTGTTTCCGATTGAGGATCAACAAATAATTGCTGACAACATCGGCGGAGAAATTATCGGTGGAGGCCTGCAGGTGATTGAATCAGAATTTGGACACGACGGGTTTCTGATTGAAGACATCAAACTGGCTCCAATGATTAAAGCGTTGCTTGATTCCTAAAGTTTTCTAGGCAAGCGCTTTGGGCTGGGATTTCTTTTTTGATAGTTCGCCAAGCCTCAGGTTTGCATGAACGAGCATTGCAATTAGAAGCAAATTTCTAAGTGTCAGCGTGACAACGCTTAAGTCGCCAAGACCCATTAGATCTATGTAAAGAATTGGATAAATTAAATTCGTAGTAAATGCAATTAGCAGAAGTCCCGTTATTGGCAGCCAGAGCTTCTTTGCCTTGAACAAAATCAAGGCCATCATCGGAATTGCCAACCACGTCATGAATTGGGGCGAGCCCACTTTGTTGAAGACAATCAAATCAAGGACCGCGGTAAGCGACATCGCGGCAAATACCTGGTTTCGATCTGCTCCGGCGCGGATAGCTCGGTAGCCAAGAAGAACCGTGATTGCTAAAGCAAAGAACATTGCCGGAGTCATCAGAAACGAAATTAATTCCACCTGGCTGCCATAGACCTGATTAGTAATAATTTCTTTGTCGTAATAGATGCCAGTATCGGCAACTCCAAATTTGGCAGCCCAGATCCAAATCATCGCAATCGGAGATTCAATTTGAATTCCACGACTGCCCTGCTTAAAAATGAATGAAAACAAACTTGAGTTAGCTCCAGCGGCCAGGGCAAAAGTAAGCACCGCGGCGACCGACAACACCGCAGCGTAAAAAACGAGCAATTTTTTCTTGGCTGAGATAAATGCACTCACCGCAAGGGCAACTGGCCAAATTTTGATCCACGCTCCAAACGTGAACAGCGAAATCGCTAAAACAAGTCGATCTTTGCTCAGGGCCACTAATCCGAAAACTGCAACCGCTGCAGATATCGCATCGATTCGTGCTACTCCTGCGGGGCCAAGCAGCAATAAAAAGCTGACCCAGAACAGTGCCGCCAGCTTTGCACTTTTGCCGGCCCTTCCCCATGCCGTGAGGGTTCCTACTGCAAGACTGTTTAGTAACGCCACAAGTGTTGCCCAACCAACAAGAATTCCTGACTGACCGCCAAAAAGTTTGGCTAGCAGCATTGGAGCAAGGGCTGGGTATGGGTAGACGAAATCTTGACTGATGCCAAAAACAGGGTTACCAAATTGGATCTGCTGCAACCAATAACCATAAAGAAGCACATCGTTCATGGGCCTTACCTGCTCAAACAGGTAGCCGTAGGCGAACAACAGGAATGGTGCCAAAAACGCCGCTAAAAACAGTGCGCTGAAATTCAGGCGCTTGACCCAAATTTCACTGATAGACACAAATCAAAGGCTACCCAAACCTATGCTTTAGACATGACATCACTGCAGAAAGCTAGAGCGGCTGTTTTCGTGTACTTTCTGCTCTGCGGATCTGCAGTGACAATCTGGGCAACCCACATACCCCTCGTGCAGAAGACGCTCGCGCTCTCACACACGCAAATCGGTTTCATAATCCTGCTAATGGGTGCCGGTGCTTTGGCTTCAATGCAGGTAGTTGGCGCCATGGTGGATCGTTTTGGCAGTGGCAGAGTGTTGGTCTGGATTTCCGTGGCGCTTGGTCTGGCACTGGGCTTGCCTGGTCTGGCAATTAATTACTTGACTCTTGCTATCGCGATTTTTATTTTGGGTCTAAACATCGGCGGAATCGATATCGCTATGAATGCCCAGGCCCTCGAGTTGGAACGAGCATACGGGCGGCCAATCTTCTCTTCATTTCATGCCATGTGGTCAATCGGTGGTGTCCTTGGTTCGCTTTCTGCCGGTGCGGCACTTTCACTGAAAATAGCCATGCCCGTGACCATGGGCACCTGGGGCCTGCTAACCATCGCTACCGGGTTAGCGTTCTCAAAAAAGCTTCTCAACGTCACGATTGATGCTGGCGCTGAGTCGGTTGCAAAATCCAAGGGTCGCCCGCGTGAGTTCTACTATGTGCTCTTCATTGGATTGGTTTCGGCATCGGCGGCAATAATCGAAGGCATCGGAATCGATTGGTCCGCGCTGTTTACAATCGAAAAGTTCAACAGCTCTGTTGCGGTTGGCGGAATTAGCATTGCAACATTTACGGCTGCCATGGCAATAGTTAGATTCATCGCCGATAAAGTCGTGGCGCGTTATGGGCGAATTTTTGTGATTCGAAACGGGGCGTTGGTTGCAAGCGTTGGAATCGCGCTGTCTATTTTAACTCCGAACTTACCTCTCAGCTGGATTGGCTGGGCAATAGCCGGCATCGGTATTTCAGCTGTAGTACCGCAATGCATGGCTTTTGCCTCTGATATTGGTTCTCTGCAAAACCAAGGTCGCAACCTGGCCAAAGTTGTTGGCTTGACTTACGCAGGCGTTCTTGGTGGACCGGCGGTGATTGGTTTTATCGGCAACGCAATTGGACTGCAAGGCGCTTTGGTTTCTGGCATCCTGCTGGCGCTTTTTATTGCCATCGGCTCGATTCTTATGCAGAAGGGCAAAGCTAAGTATGGTAAAACTATTTGAGCCAATCAAGATTCGGGATCTGGAAATTCGAAATCGAATATTCATTCCCGCGATGTGTCAATATTCCTGCGAAAACCAAGACGGTGTGATTGGCGACTGGCATCTGATGCACCTTGGCGCAAGAGCTGCGGGCGGTGCCGGCATGATTATTGCCGAGGCCAGTGGGGTCACTCCAGAGGGAAGAATTTCTCCTTGGTGTCCAGGAATCTGGAATTTCGAGCAAGTCGCCGCTTGGGCCCGGGTGAATCTATTTATTCATGCACAGGGTGCAAAAAGTGCGATTCAATTGGCGCACGCGGGTAGAAAGGGTTCCACCTACCGCGATTGGTCTGGAAAGGGTTCCGTTCCTCTTGAGTTAGGTGGCTGGCAAACCGTCTCGGCTACCGCTGAAGCTTTTGACGGATACGAAGCGCCTAGAGAGTTAAGCACAGCGGAAGTTCTTGATCTGATTCAAGATTTTGCCAAAGCCGCAAAGAATGCCCTGCTGGCGGGTTTCGATGCTGTAGAAATCCACGCGGCTCATGGTTATTTGATTCATCAGTTTTTGTCACCGATCACAAATCAGCGCACCGATGAATTCGGCGGTCCTCTAGAAAACCGCGCCCGTATCCTTCTGGAGATCATCAAGGCAATTCGCTCTGAGGTCGGCGATGTACTGCCGATTTTCGTGAGATTTTCTGCAACGGACTACCGCGAAGACGGTTGGGATGTAGCTCAAACTACTGAGGTAGCGAAGTGGTGTTCCGAATTAGGTGCGGATCTATTCGACATTTCCTCAGGAGGCCTAATAACCGGCGTCAAGATACCTACGGGACCCGGTTACCAAGTGCCATTTGCAGAAGAGATTGCAAGGAACGTGTCGAATCCAGTTGGTGCGGTTGGTCAAATAACCGATGCCCACCAAGCAGAAAATATTTTGCAAGCCGGAGGTGTGGATGTCATTTTGGTTGGCCGGGCCAGCCTACGAGACCCAAACTGGCCACTGCGAGCGGCTCACGAGCTTAGTGTTGAAATCGACTACTGGCCAAACCAGTACCTTCGTGGAAAATTTCCAAAAGATATCTAGTTACTCGCTACCTTCGGGTTGCGTCTTGCACTTCACCAACAAGTTCTTCAAGAATATCTTCAAGAAAAAGCACGCCTTGAATATTCCCAGAGCGATCTACGGCCTTAGCCATATGAGCGTGAACCCTACGCATGCTTGCTAGAGCATCCTCGAGTTCCATATTTGAAGAGAGCGTGATTAGCGATCTGACTCGCTTGGCAGGAAAAGGATCATCAGCTTCATCGTGATCCAGGTCAATCACATCTTTCAAATGTAGGTAACCAACCAACTCATTATTTTCATCATTGAGCGGGTACCTTGAGAAACCGTGCTTAGCAACGGCTTGCTCAACTTCACGAGGTGTAACTGTTTCAGAAAAAGCAATCAACTTGTCTAAGGGAACGGCAACATCGCGTACTTTTTTCTCGGTGAATTCAAACGTGTTTGAAAGTGCACCACTGACATCTGAAAGCGCTCCCTCGCGAGTTGAATGTTCCACGATGTCTTCGACTTGATCCAGCGTGTATGTGCTGTTGGCCTCGTCTTTTGGTTCAAATTTAAAAAGACGCAAAATGCCATTAGAAACGGCATTTAGTCCGCCAACCAGTGGCTTTAGCGCCATGGCCAGAGCGTACAGCACCGGGGTGAGCACGAGTGCGGCACGTTCGGGAATGGCCAGTGCAAGATTCTTCGGAACCATTTCACCGATAACTACGTGTAGATAAGTAACGATCAACAAGGTGATTGCAAAAGTAACCGAACTCAAGACTGCATCCGGAACGCCAAGAGCATGCAGTGGGTACTCCAAGAGGTGGTGAATACTGGGCTCAGCAATTAGAAGAATTAGCAAAGAAGATATTGTGATGCCGAGCTGTGCGGTGGCCAGCATGAGCGAAACATTTTCCATGGCCGAAAGCGTGATTTTTGCAGGCCTGCTGCCTGCCTCAGCACGCGGCTCAATCTGAGCGCGACGAGCGCTGATCAAAGCAAACTCGGCACCAACGAAAAAAGCGTTCGAAGCCAGCAACACCACTAGCCAAACCAGACCCTGCAAATCGCTACTCATTATTTGCCTCCGAATACTCAAACTCGGAAGCCGGAGTGAACCTAACTCGATCAACTCTTCTGCCGTCCATGCGCTCTACGCGAAGCACACCGTCTTCAATCTGAACCTCATCACCAACAGCAGGGATTCTTCCGAGCACACTCATTAAGAATCCAGCAACGGTTTCATAGGCGCCATCATCTGGAACTTTTATGGCCATCTCCAGCAGTTCATCCGGCCTGGTCATACCTGGGAAGAGTACTGAAGAATTTGCGCCTCGCGTCACCCCAGCCTTAGCCCTGTCATGCTCGTCGGCCAACTCACCAACCAACTCCTCGACAAGGTCTTCAAGAGTGGCTAAGCCCGCGGTGCCGCCGTATTCGTCAACAACAATTGCCAACTGCAATCCCTTGGCGCGCAGCTCCACCATCAAGGTTTCTAGCCGCATAGTTTCAGGAACCCTAGGCGCCTCAACCATGATTGCTGATACTGGAACATCCTCACGTTTTTCACGAGGCACTGCGGCGGCTTGCTTCACGTGGGCAACACCGATGATGTCATCGGTTGATCCATCAGAAATGGGGAAACGTGAATGGCCAGTTTTTATGGATGCCTCAATCAGCGAGGTGAGATTGTCGTCCTTGTCTAGAACGTGCATTCGAGGCCTTGGTGTCATCACATCAGCCGCAACCAATTGGCTCAGTGCCAAAGTCTTGGTCAGCAGAGTTGCAGTTTGCGCATCCAGCGCACCCATGCTCGCCGAGCGGCGCACCAAAGAAGAAAGCTCTTCTGCGGTCCTAGTGGAACTCAGTTCTTCACGTGGCTCGAAGCCAAGCAGCCGGACTATTTTGTTTCCAGTCACGTTGAGGAACCGAATCATGAAATTGAAGGTCCAGGTGAAGGCAACTTGAAAACCAACCACGAATCTCAAAACCTTGAGCGGGCTAGAAAGGGCCATGTTTTTTGGAACCAGCTCACCAATGAGGAAGGAGAAAACGGTGGCAATAATCATGCCAAGAATTACGGAAAAGGTTCGCTTGAGGTCATTACTAATTGAAAGATCTCCAAAGAGCGGTGACAGAAGTTTGGTAAGTGCCGGTTCAGCCACAAATCCCGTTAGCAAAGTGGTTATTGTGATACCCAGTTGGGCTGCCGATAAGTGGGTGCTGGTTTGTCGCAGAGCCCGAATTGGCAAGGTGAGGCCCTTTTCGCCCCTGCTCTGTCGTGATTGCAAATCGTTGCGTTCAACATTCAAGAGCGAAAATTCGCTGGCAACGAAAAACCCGGTTCCAATGGTCAAAATTAGACCAAAACCAAGCATCAGCCATTCACTCATAAGGCGGCACCGCCCGAGGGTCTATGGTCAGAACCTGCTTTATCCATCGTCTGACCAGCATACCGGCAGATTTCTAGTAATTCACTGGCCGAAACAGCCGCTTAGGCCAAATTGGACCGACCCCAGAAGGTAGGCTTAAGGCTCAAAGACTTTCATAAAGAGGTGATTTCTCTGTCAGGCAACACTGAAAACGAGAACGGTTTTGGCGCAAACGACTGGTTAGTCGACGAAATGTATGCGCAGTACAAGGCAAACCCTGATTCCGTGGACAAGGCCTGGTGGCCAATTCTCGAGAACTACAAGCCGACCGAAACTCCTCACGCAACCACAGGTCCGGTGGCTATTCAGCCAGCCGCACCAGCTGCACCCGCCGTGTCGGCCGCACCAGCTGCTCTCCCAAGCGGCTCGGCATCGGCGGTCGTGGCCAAGACAACTCGGGTAGAGGCAAAACCACAGCCAATCCCGGCTCAGGCTCCGGTCACCGGACTAATCAACACCGTAGATTCAGAAGAAGTTGAGGAAGCCGATCAGGTCAACATCCTGAAGGGAATGTCTAAGGCTTTGGCGGCAAACATGGACGCCTCACTTGAAGTTCCTACCGCTACTTCGGTGCGCACCATTCCGGCCAAACTATTGATTGACAACCGAATCGTAATTAACAGCCACCTGTCACGAACTCGCGGTGGCAAGGTTTCTTTCACTCACATCATTGGCTACGCGATTATTCGCGCGCTAAAAGAATTTCCAAGCCAGAACGTTTACTACGACCTAGTTGAGGGGCGCCCGGCTGCCGTTCAACCGGCACACATTAACTTTGGTCTGGCAATCGACATTCCAAAGGAAGATGGCACTCGTGCACTGATGGTGCCAAACATCAAGCGTGCTCAGCGACTTAACTTTGCCGAGTATCTAACTGCTTACGAAGACTTGGTTAAGCGTGCGCGCGAAAACAAGTTGACCGCTGGTGACTTTGCCGGTTCAACAGTTTCACTAACCAACCCAGGTGGAATTGGAACCGTGCACTCGGTACCTCGCCTAATGAAGGGTCAGGGTTGCATCGTTGGTGCAGGTGCACTTGACTACCCCGCAGAATTCTCTGGTCTATCTGATGCGCAGCTTTCAAAGCTTGGCGTGAGTAAGACCATCACACTTACCTCTACCTACGACCACCGCGTTATTCAGGGCGCCGGTTCTGGTGAGTTCCTAAAGAAGGTTCACGAACTGCTACTTGGTGAGCGTGGCTTCTACGACGAGATCTTTGCCGACCTGCGCATTCCATACGAGCCAGTTCGCTGGGTTACCGATTTTGATCGTAACGAGTCAGACGACCGCGCCAAGGAAACTCGCATTCAGGAACTGATTAACGCGTATCGCGTACGCGGTCACCTGATGGCCGATGTTGATCCGCTGGAATACCAGCAGCGATCACACCCAGACCTAGACATCTTGAACCACGGCCTAAGCCTTTGGGATCTTGACCGCACCTACAAGACCGGTGGTTTTGGTGGCAAGCCAAAGGCCGAATTCCGCGAGATCTACAAGATTCTTCGTGACAGCTACTGCCGCACCGTTGGTGTTGAATACATGCACATCCAGGACCCGGCTCAGCGCAAGTGGTTCCAAGACAAACTAGAGCGACCATATGCGAAGCCTTCACGCGAAGAGCAGCTGCGAATTCTTGAGAAGCTAAACGAGGCCGAAGCCTTTGAAACTTTCTTGCAGACCAAGTTCGTTGGTCAGAAGCGTTTCAGTCTTGAAGGCGGCGAATCAACAATCGCCGCGCTTGATGAAATTCTTCAGGAAGCTGCGAATTCCCAACTTGAAGAAGTCGTTATCGGTATGGCTCACCGCGGTCGCCTAAATGTACTAACCAATGTGGCCGGAAAAACTTATGGTCAGGTTTTCAAGGAATTTGAAGGCAACACCGATACCAAGTCTGTTCAGGGTTCAGGTGACGTGAAGTACCACCTTGGCACCGAGGGTACCTTCACCAATATGGAAGGAAAGCAAGTTCGAGTCTCACTTGCAGCAAACCCTTCACACCTTGAAGCCGTGAACCCAGTGGTTGAGGGTATTGTTCGAGCCAAACTTGACCGCACCCATTCGGTTTCGAATGAGGCTTACCCAGTACTGCCGGTAATCATTCACGGTGATGCTGCCTTTGCAGGTCAGGGAGTTGTTCCAGAGGTTCTGAACATGTCCCAACTTCGCGGATACAAGACTGGCGGAACAATCAACATCGTGATTAACAACCAAGTTGGTTTCACCACCCCGCCTTGGGAATCACGTTCAACTGTTTACGCCACCGATGTCGCCAAGGGAATCCAGGCCCCTATCTTCCACGTCAACGGTGATGACCCAGAAGCTGTAGTACGTGTTGCACGACTAGCTTTTGAGTTCCGTCAGGAATTCAAAAAAGACGTGGTTCTTGACATCATCTGTTACCGTCGCCGCGGTCACAATGAAGGTGACGATCCGTCGATGACTCAGCCTCTGATGTACAACCTAATTGAAGCAAAGCGTTCCGTGAGAACTCTTTACCTTGAATCACTTGTTGGTCGAGGCGACATCACGCGTGAAGAATTCGATGCCGCGAATGTTGGATTCCAGAGCCGCCTCGAAAGTGCCTTCACTGAGGTTCACGAGGCAATGATTGCTGCCCCTTCACTCCCAACCCGTCCGGTTGGAATCGGTACCACAGCCAGCGATCACCCAACCATCGAAAAGGCAACTGCCATTTCTCGTGATGTCGTTGAGTTGATTGGTGATGCGCACAATAACCAGCCTGCTGGTTTCCACGTTCACCCTAAGTTGCAGCAGCTACTGACCAAGCGGGTTGAGATGAGCCGCGAAGGTGGCATCGACTGGGGCTTTGGTGAGCTTCTGGCACTGGGTTCTTTGCTCTTGGAAGGCAAGACCGTTCGAATGGCCGGTCAAGACAGTCGTCGCGGAACTTTTGTTCAGCGTCACGCGGTGTTCCACGATCGCGAAAACGGTCAAGAGTGGATGCCGCTTCGAAACCTTTCCGCAGATCAAGCCAAGTTCTACATTTACGACTCATTGCTGAGCGAGTACGCGGCAATGGGTTACGAGTACGGCTACGCAGTCGAAAACCCAAACGCTTTGGTGCTTTGGGAAGCCCAATTTGGTGACTTCGCCAATGGTGCACAGACCATCATCGATGAATTTATATCTTCGTCCGAGCAAAAGTGGAATCAGCATTCTGGTGTGGTTCTGCTCTTGCCACACGGATACGAAGGTCAGGGCCCTGACCACTCTTCAGCCCGCATCGAGCGCTACCTGCAGTTGTGTGCTGAAAACAACATGACTGTGGCTCAGCCTTCGACTCCTGCCTCGCACTTCCACCTTTTGCGTCGCCAGGCTTACTCGAACCCTAAGCGTCCGCTGATTGTCTTTACACCTAAGTCCATGTTGCGCCTCAAGGCAGCTTCATCTTCGGTTGAAGAATTTACCAATGGAACTTTCCAGCCGGTGATAGATGATCAGCAGGGACTAGACAAGAACAACGTAAAGCGCGTGCTGTTCTGCTCGGGCAAGGTTTACTGGGATCTATTGGCAGAAGCGCAAAAACGCAACGATGGCACCACCGCAATCGTTCGAGTTGAGCAGCTTTACCCAACCCCGGTTGATGAAATCAAGGCAACCTATGCTCAGTATCCAAACGCAGAGCTAGTTTGGGTTCAGGATGAGCCGGCCAACCAGGGACCTTGGACCTACATCGGTCTGTTCTTGCCTCGCTACATGAATGGGCAGGTTGCCAAGCTTGTCTCTCGACCTGCCAGCGCCTCTCCGGCGACCGGCTCTGCGAAGCGTCACGCTGTTGAACAAGCGGATCTCATTGAACGCGCCTTTAGCATCTAGTCATGTCAACGGAAACTAGACGCGATGTGCGCATCGTCATTTTGGGCGATGCAATCATTTCAGCGGCTGGAGATCCTAAAGGCATGGGTTGGGTTGGCCGGGTAACCTCAAAGACGCCGTCCAGTTTTCCTCGCATCGACATCTTTGCCCTACCGGCTCCTGATGAGACAACATCCATGTTGGCCGAACGCTGGCAAGCAGAGGTGCAACGTCGATTTAGCGCCGAGACTGAAAATAAACTTGTCATAGCGCTAAGCAACCACGACCCGGCGGCCGGAATTTCAATTTCTAGAAGCAGACTAAACATAGCCACCATCATTGATGAAGCTAAGCGCGCAGGAATCGAATCATTTTTGGTTGGCCCTACTCCTCACCGTAATAAAGAATTAAATGGTGAGGTCGAGCACTTGGCTTCTGGCTTCGAAGATGTAGCGGACCGTCGTGGAGTAACTTTTGTGGACTGCTTCAGACCCCTGGTTGAGCACGAGGGCTGGAACCTAGAAATTGAAACCTCAGAAAACGGGCTACCTGGTCAAGTGGGTCACGGACTAATCGCCTGGCTAGTTCTTAATCGCGGTTGGTATGAATGGTTAGGTATACCAGCGCCAGAATAAAAAATCCGCACTCATTGAGTGCGGATTCTTATTTAAGCCTTTAGTGGGGAACGCCTCTTTGAATGTCTCGAATTCGATTCATGATTGAATCTGCAAGATCTTGAGGAGGCATTTCGGCACAAGCGCGACTAATCGCGTTGTTCAATACATTTTCGACATCGTAGTCACCCTCGCAACTATCGCAGTTTGCTAGGTGTGCCGTGATGTCCTGTAGCTCTTGATCTGAGAGCTCATTGTGCAGATATTCGTGCACGTGGCGTTTGGTTTCTTCGCAATCAAATTCAGCCATTATGCGACTCCTTGGTTCTTTTCATTCGCTTCACTGTCGGAAACGTCGTATCCCTCTTGACGCGCATAATCGGTCAGGAGTTTCTTTAGTAATTTCTTTCCTCGGTGCAGACGGCTCATGACCGTGCCAACCGGGGTTCCCATAATTTCTGCGATTTCAGAATATGGAAGGCCATCTACCACCGCGTAGTAGACAACCATGCGAAACTCTTCTGGAATTTCGTTAAGAGCTGTCTTGATGGTTTCAGATGGAAGATTATCAATTGCTTCAAGCTCGGCGGAACGAGTTGAAAGCGCAGTTACAGATTCAGCGGAACCCAACTGCCAATCCTCTAGATCGTCTAGGCCACCCTTGGCCTGATCTTTGGCACGCTTGTTATACATGTTGATGTGCGTGTTAGTCATGATGCGGTAGAGCCACGCCTTGAGATTTGTGCCCTGCTGGAACTGACCCCAGGCAACAAATGCTTTCGCGAATGCCTCCTGAACCAGGTCTTCGGCATCAGAGGGGTTTCGAGTCCAGCGTAAGGCTGCTCCATACAGTTGCGGCATCAGCGGCAGTGCCTGCTGCTCAAATTCTTGGATTTGGGTCTGCTTGGCTTGTTCTTCAGTGGTCTTCATCTTCTTTGAGTTTAGCCTTACGCCCTTCAACGGGTTGGTAAAGCCAGCACTGGAGGCTACAAAAGGCGACATAGTAACCTTGAACCAATGACTTCCAAGACCTATTCCCAGCCTGAGCGCTGGTTAGCCCCCGTGGCTAGCGGACCGCTCGACGCAAGCGTTGAATTACCTGGGTCTAAGTCGCTAAACAACCGTGAGCTGGTGCTTTCCGCTCTAGCCAAGGAGCCAACGCTGCTGACCGGCACCCTGACCTCACGGGATAGCTCGCTGATGATTGACGCCCTGCGCTCGCTAGGCACTCAAATAGATGTCGACACCGATGGCAGCGTTCTGGTCACCCCCAAGCCATTTGACCGGTCAGCGACTATTGATTGTGGCCTCGCCGGCACCGTAATGCGCTTTGTGCCACCGGTATCGGTGTTGGCAAATGGCGACATCAAGTTTGATGGCGACGAGGGCGCCAGGCGTCGCCCAATGCACACCACCATCAACAGCCTGCGAGCTCTGGGCGTAGCTGTCTCAGACGAGGGCGCCGCCGCCCTGCCTTTCACCGTGCACGGAACAGGCAAAGTGGCCGGCGGTGAAATAACTATCGATGCATCGGCATCCAGCCAATTTGTTTCAGGTTTACTTTTGGCTGCGGCTCGCTATGAGAATGGTTTGACACTGCGCCACGAGGGTGAGCACCTGCCATCGATGCCACACATTGAAATGACATTGGATTGTCTGCAAAAACGCGGTGTAAAGGTTTCATCTCCGGAACCCGCTGTGTGGCGGGTTGAGCCGGGTGAAATTTCTGGTGGAACGGTTGCGATTGAGCCGGATCTTTCAAATGCCGGCCCGTTCTTGGCTGCCGCGATGGTGGCCGGTGGAAAAGTGTTCATTCAGGGATGGCCGGAGTCAACCACCCAGGTTGGCGACGAGTTTGATGGCATTCTGCAGCAAATGGGAGCAAAAATAACTCGTCACGTTGGCGGGCTTGAAATTTCTGGGACCGGCGCGATACACGGACTAGACATCGATCTTTCAATCGGTGGCGAACTTACTCCAGTAATCGCTGCCCTGGCCGCGATCGCAGATAGTCCAACTGTTATACGCGGGGTTGCACACCTACGCGGGCACGAGACAGATCGCCTTGCGGCACTTGCGGCTGAAATCAATCGCCTCGGTGGAATCGCGCGTGAAACTGCTGATGGTTTAGAAATTGATCCAAGTAATAATTTGCACGGAGCGCTTTGGCGAACTTATGAGGACCATCGCATGGCAACCGCGGGTGCCATAATCGGGCTTCGCGTTCCTGGAATTGAAATTGAAGACATCACAACAACTTCAAAAACCATGCCAAATTTTGCTTCGATGTGGATGTCGATGCTAGGAACACAAGCTTGAGTTGGCTCTACGAGCCAGAACCAGGTCAAAACGATCTGGACGAAACCGATGTTCGGGTTCGACCAAACCCAAAGGGAAATAAGCCCCGCACCAAAAAGCGTCCCGAGTACGCAGAAGCTCCACTGGGACTGGTGCTTGGTGTTGATGTTGGGCGCTATCGCGTGTTAATTGATGGAGAAGATCGCGTAGTAAACGCAACCATGGGCAAGGAGCTTCGCAAAACCGGAGCCGTTGTTGGAGACCGCGTTGCACTAGCCGGTGACACATCGGAAAATGAGGGCGCCCTTGCTCGCGTGGTGCGAATTGAGCCGCGTACTTCCTTGCTGCGCCGGAGTGCCGATGACTCTGACCAGGTTGAGCGTGTAATCGTTGCCAACGCAACCCAGATGGTGATTGTGGTGGCGATTGCCAATCCAGAGCCTCGAACACGCTTGATTGACCGGTACCTAGCGGCAGCTTACGATGCCGGGCTCAAGCCAATCCTGGTAATCACCAAGACAGACCTTGCCAACCCCGATGACTTCCTCGCAAACTTTGCCGGCCTGAGTATTCCAGTGGTCTTGAATCGCTCCGACAAACCCGCGCTTCCGCAGCTTCGTGATTTGCTTGCCGGTCAGACATCGGTGTTTGTAGGCCACTCCGGAGTTGGTAAATCAACCTTGGTGAATTCTCTGGCGCCGCACGCAATGCGCGCCACCGGTGGCGTAAACGTGGTCACCGGTCGAGGTCGTCACACCTCCTCATCTGTGCGTGCGATTCGCTTAGACGAGTCGTTCAATGGTGGCTGGATTATTGACACCCCGGGCGTTCGCTCATTTGGGCTAGGTCACGTCAAGCCAGAGAATCTGCTGCGTTCTTTTGAAGATTTATATCAGGTGATTGAGACCTGCCCTCGTGATTGCTCTCATTCCGCGGATGCCCCCGACTGTGCTCTTGACGAAGCAATTGAGGAAGGCACGCTAGGGACAAGCGGCGCTGCACGAGTTGACTCACTGCGAAGACTTATTCAATCAATCGCAAATAACAGCAGCGAATAAACTGAGCAGATGAACTATCAAGCAGATCTAAATCTTGCACTGGAACTTGCTGACATTGCCGATGCAATTTCGCTTCAGCGTTTCAGGGCCCTTGATCTGCACGTTGAAGATAAGCCAGACCGATCGCCGGTTACCGATGCAGACCGTTCGGTAGAACAGGCGCTGAAAAAGGTTTTGGCAGAGAAGGCACCGGCCGATGCCCTGATTGGTGAAGAATTTGGAAGCACCGGTTCAGCGTCAAGAACTTGGATTATTGACCCGATCGATGGCACAGCAAACTACCTTCGTGGTGTGCCGGTGTGGGCAACGTTGATTGCCCTGGCCGTAGACGGAAAGCCGCTGGTCAGTGTGGTGTCAGCACCCGCCATGGGGCGACGCTGGTGGGCCGCTCCCGAGGTGGGCGCTTTCACGAAAGACATCGATGGAGCGGTTCGGGAACTCAAGGTTTCTGCAATTGGCGCTTTGGAAAACTCGTCGCTCAGCTACAACAACTTGCAGCTCTGGGATCAGGCGGGAATGCTGCCGCAGCTCACTGAACTATCGCGCAAAATCTGGCGCACCCGCGCCTATGGCGATTTCTGGAGCTACATGCTGCTGGCCGAGGGGGCGCTGGACATAGTTGCCGAGCACGACCTCAAGATTTACGACATCGCGGCGTTGGTGCCGATCGTTGAGTTGGCCGGCGGACAGTTCACCGCTCTGGATGGGCCACTGACCGCCGAGAGCTCATCGGTGTTGGCTACAAACGGCAAACTACACCAGGCGGTTGCCGGGCACTTTTAGTGGCTTGTAAGCGCTCTTGTGCTAATGTCATTACATGTTGTCAAAGCATGGCGACTGTAAACATTGGTATTTGGAATGGCTATGAATCAGGTTGAACAGATTCTCCCGATTGGAGTATTCATGGACCTGGACCGCTCGGGTCCTATTCCCCTGTACTTTCAAATCGCTCAGCGCATCGAAAAGGCAATTCTCAGTGGCGATTTACCCGCTGGATCAAGACTTGAAAACGAAGTTTCACTTGGTGAGCGCCTTGGGCTAAGCCGGCCCACTGTTCGTCGCGCGATTCAGGACTTGGTTGACAAAGGGCTTTTGGTAAGACGCCGCGGCATTGGCACGCAGGTCGTGCACGGGCAGGTTACCCGAGGTGTTGAGCTGACTTCGCTATATGAGGACCTGTCACGCAGTGGACAAAAGCCATCTACCAAAATTTTGGAATACAAAAAGATAAAAGCAGATAGCAAGATTGCCGAAAAACTTGGTGTTGAGCCAGGCTCTGAAGTGCTTTACATGCGCCGGCTTCGTGCGGCCGACAACGTTGCCGTTTCAATTATGGAAAACTGGCTGCCAGCAGAATTCTCCGACATTTCCGAGTCCGAACTAAATCAACATGGTCTCTACCAAATTCTGAGATCCCGCGGCGTCACCATTCGAGTCGCAAAACAGAAAATTGGTGCTCGCAAAGCCAGTCAGCAGGAATCCGCTGACCTAGCTATTGAAAAGCAAGCATCGCTGCTAACCATGGACCGTACTGCATATGACAACTCAGGTCGAGCAGTAGAGTTTGGTCACCACTGCTACCGCCCTGACCTTTACTCTTTTGAGGTCACTCTGGTTGAAAAATAAATTCGACAAATTAAAAATCTACCCGGCATTACTGCCGGGTAGATTTTTTTCGATGAGAGTAATGCTATTTGTAGAAGTCTGGCTTTGCAGCGTACTCTACGTTTTGTAAGGTGCCCGTATTTAGTGCTTTCACACCTGCCTCTACTGCTGCAGCAGCGAGGTAGCCATCCCAGGCTGATGGCCCATCGATTTTCCCCTGCTTAGTTGCAGTGACCCAGCGTTGAATCTGCGAGTCATAAGCAGCGGCGAATCGAGTCTTGAAAGACATGTGTTCCTGAGTTGAAATCTGACCATTGAACCAAGTGGTCATGCCGCTTGTGCGACCAATCTCTGCAATTCCGTTTTCGAAAACTGCCTCTGTCTTTACCTCATAACCAAACTTCACTGAAACGTTCATTTCAACTGTGGCAAGGACTTCTGACTTAGTCTTTAGTAGCACCAAAATTGGATCGCTAAACCCTGAGTGATTGTTTGAGTTGCGCTTCATGTGCTTAACTTCAACGGTTTCAATCGGAGAGTCAGTCAAGAAGCGAACAACATCAATCTCGTGAACCACTGAGTCAAAAATCAACATGTCGTTGTGGTAACTTTCAGGCACAGAAGGGTTTCTGTGGGCACAGTGCAGACCAAGCAACTCCCCTTGATCCTTGCTTGAGATCAATGACCTTAGGTTTTCGTAGCCAGCATCAAAGCGGCGCATGAAACCAACCTGAATGAACTGCTTGCCAGTTGCAACTTCAGCCTCAACCATACGCAACGACGATGCTGCATCAGGAGTAAGTGGCTTCTCACAAAGGATTGGAAGGCCGGCTGCCAACGCCGGCAACAACACTGGCTCGTGGAACTGACCTGGAGTTGCAATTAGAACGGCGTCCATTGCCTTGTCGGCAATTGCAGCCTCAACATTTGGGTACCACTTGGCAGCTGGAGCGTTTTCCATCGCTGACTTGGCGCGACCTTCATCTGGCTCGACCACTGCAGTCACGATTGCGCCGTTGATGCGATTTTGGATTCTAATAATGTGGTCTGCACCCATAAGGCCCGCGCCGACAACACCGATTCTTAGTTCTGACATTTAACTCTCTCTTGATTAACGAACTCGAGCAGCGTGTGTGCAACTCATGATGTGCTTTAGGGTGCGGTCGGCTATGGGTGCTGGGAAGTCAACGTCACAGCCGTACATGTCTTGCTCGACAATCGCGAACATTTCAGGGTTGATCTGCGCTGCCTTTTCAATGATTGGAGCGAACTCTGGCACGCCCTCGAAGCCAGGCTCAGTCATTACTCCCCTAGCAACTGCGTCAACGAATGGCATGTCGTTCTTTAGTGCCTCGGCAAGAATGTCAGGGTGTACCTGCTTTAGGTGCAGGTAGCCAATGCGCTCTGGGTAAGCGTTCATCAACCTGACGTTGTCGCCTAGGTAGTAGGCAAAGTGACCGGTGTCTAGACAGAGGTTGGTGTATTCCTTGCTTGTCTCCTGCAGGAAACGCTCTACCTCGGCGTAAGTTCCAATGTGGCTGTCTGCGTGCGAGTGGAATTGCTGGTGAATTCCGTATTCCTCAAGCAAGGCCTTGCCAAGCTTGTCGTGCCCCGCGGCCAACTTCTTCCACTGGTCGTTATCAAGCACGCGTGATTCAAGCACCTCTGCAGTGGCATCTGAACGCCAAAGGTCTGGAATTACTACCAAGTGCTCTACGCCCAGCTTTGATACAAGGCCGGCAACATCTAATGCCTGATCCCAAGCGCGCTTCCACTGGTCATCGCCCTTGTGGAATCCGGTGAAAACAGTTCCGGCCGACAGCTTTAGGTCGTGTTCGGCAAGAACATCGGCCAGTTGGTTTGGATCGGTTGGTAGATAGCCGAATGGTCCTAGCTCAATCCAGTGGTAGCCAGCAGCCTGCACTTCATCTAGGAAGCGCTCCCAAGGAACCTGCTTTGGGTCATTTGGGAACCATACGCCCCAAGAGTCTGGCGCTGTGCCAACACGAATTTGCTTTGTCATAGCAACAAATCTAACCCAGACAGCCTGGCCTAGCGCCCCAATTGAGCAATTCTAGATAACACTTTTATAAACGATTGTGCATCGAATTCCTGGGCAAAAAGTGCTACTTCCCAGTCTTTATAAGGCCTATAGCCCCGTTGAGCCCTAGAGTATTTACTTGCTCGTGCTAACTTTTGGCTTGCCCGTGCTAGTTCGAACCACCAATTTGGAGCTGGTCAAGATCTGCTGCGATAAGTACTGCTGCCCTTTGATTCGGGCAACAATGTCATCGACGGCTGCCTTGGCAATTTCATCCGGATCTTGCCGCACCGTAGTCAGGTTCAAGAATGGCAAGCTTGCGACTGTATCGTCATAGCCAACCACTGAGACATCTTCAGGAATTTGAATTCCGCTTTGAATAAGGCGATAAGAGAGACCTAAGGCAGCCTGGTCGTTGTTGCAAACGATGGCAGTGGGTAGGCCACGAGTTATGAACTTATCAGCGGCCTTAGAGCCGCCTTCTTCAGCGAAGTCCCCCTCAATCTCCACAATCTGGGTTGGTAACTTGTGTCGCTTCATGGCTGACAGGTAGCCCTCGAGGCGGAACTCGGAGTCAAGCATGTCTTTTGCGTAAACATAGCCAATCTGCCTATGGCCAAGTCCAATCAAATAGTCGACAGCTTCGGCAACACCAACTTCACCATGAGATGACACCATGCCGCAGCGAACGCCCTCGAGCCGTCGACCAACACTGACCAGCGGAATGTTTCTTGCCAATTTTTGAATTGCAGTTTTGCTTTGCTGTGAAGAGAAAAGCACTAGGCCTTCGCATCGGTGGCCCAAGAGCTCCTGAATTGCACTTTCTTCTTGGTGGTTACTTGAAACGGAACTCAAAAACAAACGGTATCCGGCGGCATGCGCGTACTTGTAAAGTGCGGGAATCAATTCACCCATTGAGGATTCATTGGGTCGAAACATAACCCCGATGTAATTTGAGTTGACACTTCTCAAAGAACGAGCTGCAAGGTTTGGCTGGTAGCCAAGTTTCTTAGCCGCGGCCCGTATTTTGGCCTCGGTGGCTGCTCCAACACCAGGCTCGCCTCGAAAAACTAGACCGACCAGCTGGCGCGAGACCCCGACCTCTGCCGCAATGTCTGCCATGGTGGCATGGCGGATCTCACTGTTACTCTCTTTTTTGTCCACGTTTTTGGCCATGTGGCAATCCTAGTAAAAAGCAATCCCTCGGCCTGCTAGAAGACCGAGGGGCTTTAGTGCTGAAATTGGCAGCTTACTGGTGCTTGGCAATAAGTTTTTCAATTGCCTCACGCTGGTAGATAGACATCTCACGCGCGTTTTCATTCTCGGCAAAAACACTCGAACACATGATGCTGTTTGGATTGTCAAGGAAGCCATTGGCCTTTAGCCCCTGGAACATCTCGTCAAAGTTAACATCTCCGGCACCGATTCTTAGGTGCTGGTGCACGCGTACCGCGTTACCCGGAGGGTTGGTGATGTAACGCAAACCATGTGATGCCGTGTGGTCCATAGTGTCACTCATGTGCACGATACCCACGCGACCCTTGGCGACTTCCAGAATCTTTGCCGGCTGGTTTCCCATGTGGAAAGTATGCGAGGCAACGTAAACCATTCCAAAGTTCTTTGAGTTTATGCCGCGAATCACTCGCCAAGCAGCAAGCCCATTTTCTACAAAGTCATCTGGGTGTGGATCAATGAAAACCTTGATGCCCTCTTTTTCAATAATTGGAACAAGCTCTTCCATTGAACGGTAGAAAGCACGCTCTGATTCCTCGGCGCGCTCGGGGCGCCCGTTGAACTCGGTGCCAATGGTATCTACGCCAAGATCAGCCGTAATTTGAATCACTCGCTTCCAGTAGCGCACCGCTGCTTCACGAACATCTTCATCGGGACCTGACCAGCGAAGCACTGGCAGCGTGGAAGCAATTTGAATGCCTGCATCTTTGACTGCTTTCTTGAGCTGTTTGACAAGGTCATCGTCACCTTTGGGGTGATTGAAGAAAGGAATTAGATCCGGGTGCGGAGTCATTTGCAGGTACTTGTAGCCTAGGTCTGCTGCAAGTGCTGGGAATTCCAACAGCGAGTGAGTGCTGTGGAACGGGGTTGGGTCCAGAGCGATTTTTACCATTTATTTACTCCTTTGTAATTGCGTAACTTTAGCGCGGGATGTTTACTTGCGGTCTGCTGCGCCGTTACCTAGCAACAACTTTTGCTTTTGCTTTGCTTTGTCATAACCCACGTAGGCCCGCTTAGTGCTATCAAGATCAGAAATTGGCATTACTGGCACATCCCACCAACCTTCGCCATCTGGTGCGTAGATGAGCGGGTCGTTATTTATGTGAATCAGAACTGGACCACCGGTGTGCGCCTTAGCCTTCTTAACGGCAGCCTTTAGATCGCTTATTGAGCTAGGTCCGGGCTCAACGCGAATCACTTTGACGCCGTAGCTCTCAGCATTTGCGGCTAGGTCGATTGGCAGCAGGTCACCAGTTTCGTGATTGTTGCCAGCCTCATCGCGGTAGCGGTACTTGGTTCCGTACCTTTGCGAACCAACGTCCTCAGAAAGGTGCCCGATAGACGCGTAACCGTGGTTTTGAATCAGCACGGTGATGAACTTCAAACGTTCTGCAACCGCGGTCACTAGTTCGCTGTGCATCATTAGGTAAGAGCCGTCGCCAACCATCACGATCGCATCGCGAGTCTTGTCGGCACGCGCAACACCTAGTCCTGCTGCAATTTCGTAGCCCATGCAAGAAAACGCATACTCAACGTGGTAACCAAGGTCGTCACGCACCCGCCACAACTTGTGCAAGTCACCCGGTAGCGAACCAGCTGCGCAAATTACGACGTCACGTGGATCAGATGCTGCTTGAACCGCACCGATAATTTCTGGCTGACCAGGTAGGTCACGTTTTTGATCTTCAAATGCAGCATCAACCGCTGCATCCCAGATTGACTTCTGCTTCGTGTACTCAGTCTCGTAATCGGCCGCTACGCGGTAGCCAGCAAGCTCTTCGGCAAGTTCATTGATTGACTCACGTGCATCGGCAACCACTGGAATAGCAGAGCCGTGCTTGAAAGCGTCAAATGAAGCAACGTTGATGTTGATGAACTTTACTTTTGGATTCTGGAACGCGGTACGGCTAGCGGTGGTGAAGTCACTGTAGCGAGTACCAATGCCGATGATCACGTCGGCCTCGGCCGCAATGCGGTTAGCGGCTGTAGTTCCGGTGGCACCAACGGCACCTAGGTTTTGTGCGTGATCCCAAACCAGCGAACCAACACCCGCCTGTGACATTCCAACCGGAATTCCAGTTTGCTCAACAAACTTGCGCAGATCGGTGTTGGCATCTGAATAAATAACTCCACCACCGGCAATGATCATTGGGCTCTTTGCGCCACGGATTGCCTTGGCAACTTCGGCGATGATGCCACGATCCGGGCGTGGGCGGCGAATGTGCCACTCGCGATCGGCTAGGAATTCCTCTGGAACATCAATCTCTTCTGCCTGAACATCTTCAGGTAGTGAAATGGTCACCGCACCGGTCTCTACTGGGTCGGTAAGCACACGCATCGCACCAAGCAAAGCAGAGTAGATCTGCTCGGGGCGAGTTACGCGGTCAAAAAATCGTGACAGTGGCTTGAAGGCATCATTCACAGTCAAGCTTGCATCGTTTGGTTGCTCCAACTGCTGCAACACCGGGTCAGCAACGCGATTTGCGAAAGTATCTGAGGGCAAAAGTAAAACCGGCAGGCGGTTGGTTGTTGCCACTGCCGCAGCGGTGAGCATGTTTGCTGCACCAGGGCCCACCGAAGCCGCACAGGCAAATGTTGAACGACGACGAGTCATTCGTGAGAAAGCGATGGACTCATGCCCCATGGCCTGCTCGTTGCGAGCTTGGTGAAATGGCATCATCTTTGGATTGGTGACAGAAAGTTGTTTTAGCGCCTGACCAATACCAGCAACGTTGCCATGACCAAAGATTCCGTAGACACCCTCGATGGTGCGCACACGGATGTCGCCGTCGACGGTGTACTGGTGGGCTAGGAATTCAACTATTGCCTGACTTACAGACATTCTGCGAGTTGCCATTTACTTACTTTCTTTTGCCTATTTTGTGTAAGGAAGTCTTGGATCTGGATCCTGGTGATGCCAGGTTTCACGAACCCAGGCGTGATTTGGATCATCGGTGATGTTCCAACTTCTATCTGGGTCTGGGCCTGCCATCACATTAAAGAAGTAAAGGTCTGCCCCTGGCGCTGCGGACACAGGTCCGTGCCAACCCCAAGGAACAAGACCCACATCACCTGAGCGAACCTCTGCAAGAACGTCGTACTCGCGTTCGTCAGAAGCATAACCGCGCAGGTATCCAACGGGATCAGAATTTGCGGGTGCGGTGACAGTGCGTGAAACAGCGGTCTCAAAGTAATAAATCTCTTCAAGGTTTGATTCAACGCCTGGCACGTAGGTGTCGTGCTTGTGAGCCGGCACGCCAGACCAGTTTCCGGCCGGAACGATTACCTCAACCACGATGAAGCGGTCGGCATCTAAAGTTTCAGGAACGCCAAAGTTGTGTACCTGGCGACTTTCGCGACCGGCTCCACGAACGAAAACCGGCACTTCCTCTGCCTTGATGTAGCGCACCGGCTTGGTGTTTTTTGCTGGAGCCTCACCAACGGCAACTCGTCCATCACCAGAGATTTTTACCTCGGTGTCCACAGGTACATAAATTAAGTCGGCTGGGCCGTGAAACACCGATACCCGGCCGTTCAAGAATTGAGTCTTAAACGATGATTCGCCCGCTTCGCGATATTCAACCGTCAGACCCTTGCCTTCGAGCGGAAAGATAATGCGTTCGACTCCGTCGGCAGGGATGTGAAATGAATGCCCTTCAAGCAGGGTGCCGACCTTTAGGCCGGTGTGCTGCCAACCCTCTATCGAGGAGTCAACAACTACGTCCCAGCCATCTTGGCTGAGCTCACCCTTCTTGAAGAACCAATTCATTTCTATATCTTCTACGGTTTTAGTTCTGTGGGAAACCCAGGTTGATACCACCGTGGCTTGGGTCAAGCCAGCGTGATGTCATGGTCTTCTCGCGAGTGAAGAACTTAACGCCCTCAACACCGTGAGCCTTAGTGTCACCAAATGCCGAATTCTTCCATCCACCAAATGAGTAGTAAGCAACTGGAACCGGGATTGGAACGTTGATACCAACCATGCCGACTTCGATTTCGTTCTGGAAACGACGCGCCGCTCCACCATCGTTGGTGAAGATTGCAACACCGTTGCCGTACTCACCGTCGTTGATCAGCTTCACACCCTCGTCGTAGCTCTTTACGCGAACAACGTTAAGCACAGGGCCAAAGATTTCGTCTTTGTACGCCTTTGAGGTTAGCGGAACATTGTCGATCAAGGTTGGGCCAAGCCAGAAACCGTTCTCGTCTCCGTCAAAGTTCTGCTTGCGACCATCAACGATGATTCGCCCGCCATCCTTCTCTGCTATCTCGATGTAGCCAGCCACCTTGTCGCGGTGTTCCTTGGTAACCAATGGGCCCATGTCGCAACCACGACGACCGTCACCGGTGCGAAGTTTGCCCATGCGCTCAACAATCTTTGCGATCAAATCGTCTGCAATTGGCTCCACTGCAACAGCAACAGAGATCGCCATGCAACGCTCACCGGCAGAACCAAAGCCTGCGTTGATCATTGAGTCAGCAACTAGGTCTAGGTCAGCATCAGGAAGGATCAGTGCGTGGTTCTTTGCGCCACCAAGAGCCTGAACGCGCTTGCCGTGCTTTGAGCCCTCTTCATAGATGTACTTTGCCACCGGTGTTGAACCAACGAAAGAGATTGCTTTAATTCGCTGGTCTTCAAGCATGGCCTGCACAGTTGAGCGATTGCCGTTTAGAACGTTGAACACACCGTCTGGCAATCCTGCTTCTTTCCAGAGTTTTGCCATCCATAGGGTTGCACTAGGCACCTTCTCTGATGGCTTCACTACAACAGTGTTTCCAGCAGCAATAGCAATTGGGAAGAACCACATTGGCACCATGGCTGGGAAGTTGAATGGAGAAATGATTCCTACAACGCCAAGTGCCTGGCGAATTGAGTAAACATCTACACCCGATGAAGCGTTCTCGGTAAACATGCCTTTCAAAAGATGAGGCATGCCGGTAGCAAACTCAACGACCTCCTGGCCACGAGTAACTTCGCCCAGAGCATCGTCAAGAACCTTGCCGTGCTCCTCTGTGATTAGAGCGGCACACTCGTGCTTGCGCTCGTTTAGAAGTTCGCGGAACTTAAACATGATCGCCTGCTTGCGGGCCTGTGACATGTCGCGCCACTTTGGAAAAGCAGCTTGCGCACTTGCAAAAGCAGCTTCGATCTCAGTTTCTCCGGCTACGTTTACCTGCTTGGTTGCGATACCAAGGGCTGGATCGGTAACTAAAACAACGTGATCAGGCTTTCCTGAAACTTCCTGGCCATTAATCCAGTGTGGGACTACAGGTAGATTGCTCATTTAATTTCCTTTTTGTAATTAGCCGTGAACTAGTTTGACGGCGGTGTCGATGGCGGCTCCAACGTTGCCGTCTTGTGGATAGAGAAGACTGCGGCCAATAACAAGACCACGAACCCCAGGTAGCTCAAGAGCTTTTTCCCAGGCCGCATATGAATCGCTTTGGTCACCAACTGGATCTCCACCCAAAAGCAAGGTAGGTAGAGTGGTCGATTCCATGACTCGGGCCATGTTTTCGACAACAGGTAACTTCATCCAGGTGTAAGCAGATGAATTACCAAGACCATTTGCGATGCTGATTGAGTTGATTACAGCATCGGTGCTTAAGTCGTTGCGGATTTTTCCGTCAACCCACTCACTCATGAACGGCTCAAGCATTATTGGCAGCTTGGCAGCGGCGGCTTCGTTCACCGCTTTGTGAGAAATCTCAAGCATGTTGGAAGTTCCTGCATCGCCAAGATTTACTCGGTTCAACATCTTGGCAAAGTCCAGACGGTCACGAATAATGCCGCTTATGTCATAACCGGTAATCCGGTCGTCCATTTCAAATGAAGCTCCGCGAAGACCACCGCGGTTTAGCGAACCAACGACCAATTTGCCCTCAAGGCAACCAAGCAGTGCAAGGTCATCAATGATGTCAGGTGTTCCCAGAACACCATCTACGCCTGGTCGCGACAGCGCCGTGGCAAGACGCTGCAGCAGGTCGTAGCGATTCTCCATGGCGCGCGGATTGTCTCTAACCGCTAAAGCATTTCGGGCCGGGTGATCCGCGGCAATTATGAATAGTCGGCCATCCCCCTGGATTACGTCACGACGAGTTCGAGAAGCATAAACCTCAGCAATTTTTTCAGGGTTGCTAGCGCGAACCTCACGCAACTTTGCAAAGTCCAAAGTCATTACTTCATTCCCTTCACAATGTCTTCAACCTCTTCGAAACTTGGCATTGCAGTAGAGCATTCCAAGCGACTTGCCACGATTGCGCCAGCCACGTTTGCGAACTTAAGAATTCGCTCAAGCCCCCAACCCTGCAAAACTCCATAGCAAAATGCGCCGCCGAAGCTGTCACCAGCACCAAGGCCATTAACCACGTCAACGAAGTAAGGAGGAACCTCTACGGTTTCATCGCGAGTCTTGGCAAGCACTCCCTTGGGGCCCTGCTTTACGACCGCGATCTCCAGCCCGCGCTCCAGCAAAGCATCAGCCGCACGCATTGGTTCTGTCTCGCCAACCGCAACCTGACATTCCTCTTTATTGCCAATGGCAATCGTTGCGTGAGCTAATGCCTTTTCAACCTGCTCGGTGGCCAACTCAGGTGCAGACCAAAACATTGGTCGATAGTCAAGGTCAAGAATGGTGTGCTGTTTACGAGCCCGAGCATCCCATGCTGCAAAGTGCGCGGCGCGAGAAGGCTCTTGGCTCAGGCCGGTCACAGTTGACCAGTAAATTTTTGCGCTTTTGATGGCTTCAAGATCCAGTTCATCGGTGTTGATAACTAGATCCGGAGCCTTTGGTTCGCGGTAGAAATAAAGTGGAAAGTCGTCTGGTGGAAAAATTTCGCAAAACACGACCGGAGTTGGCAGACCAGCTACCCCAGAGACGAATTCATCACTGACCCCTAGGCGAACCAACTCTTGGTGGATGAACTTACCAAACGGGTCGTTCCCGGTGCGAGTTATCACAGCGGACTTCAAACCGTATTTGGCGGCCGCAACGGCAACATTTGTAGCGCTTCCGCCCAGGAATTTGCCAAACGAGGTGACATGCTCGAGGCCAACACCCACCTGGTGCGGGTAAACGTCAACGCTCACCCGGCCAATGGTGATTACGTCGTATGGCTGGTTGTTCTGAGTCATGCTGTTTTGCAAACCTTCTTTTTAGTTTCACCTAATACTAAGCAGGCTAGCATACTTTGTCATAACATACTGACATACCGTTGCCGAATCGTGACAAATTAGGTGGTGAAGAAGTGCCACCCCAGCCACCACCAGACCACCATTAGGGCGATGCGGGTGTTGCGCTGATGCATCAATCTGGCCACCAAATCCCCAAGCGGTGCCAAAATCTCCGGCCTTAGGCGGCCAAACAGCCACGCGGCAAAGCCAAGCATCAAAACCGAGGCATATTCAATAATCGGGATCACTTGGTGCCCCGTTTTCTGCGAATCTGCAGCAGCCCCACGCCAATCAGCATCCATAGAGTCAGAAAAATAGCCCTTCCCCAAGGTGACTCCAAGGTTGGATTCACCAAAATAGAGATGGTTGGGTAGGTGGAGTCATCCTTGTAAACCGCTGCGAATATGTAGGCAAAAAGCTCTGAAACCGCCATTATCAAAGCCAGCGTGACCCAAACCCACTTGGTCCTCATCATTTGTTTCGTGGCACCGGGTTTTGGTCCATGATCCCGGTAGTACACCATCGAGAGGGCTATCGGTGCCAGGGTTAGCAGCAAAACCCGATTCTGCCAACCATCGCGCTGGGTAAACAACAAGACACTGCAACTGATCAAAATCACCACACCGATAACCCAGCCGCTGATCTTTGGGCGCTCTGGCATGTGCCAGGGAACCCAACGCTTCCAATCCGCAATCAGTAATAGGCAACCGATGCCGAAAATAATTGCATCTCCAAAAGAACCGCGGTTGATGTGGAAGGCCGTTACAAAAACCAGCACTGGTAGCCACGGATTGATGCCGCTAAGCACAACCTTCAACCACTGGGAAAGATACATAAAAATTAGGTTATCGGCAGAAACACATACCGTAACAGAGAGAAACATCGGTGTCGTGCGCCAAATAAATAGGGCAAACTTAAACAAATACCTTAATTAGGAAGAACTCATGGCTCTTTACAACGACATCACCGAAGCATTTGGCAACACCCCTTTGGTACGCCTAAACCGCGTGACCGATGGCGCGGCTGCACACGTTTACGCAAAGCTTGAGTTCTACAACCCTTCGAGTTCAGTCAAGGACCGCCTGGCTATTGCGATGGTAAATGCAGCCGAGGAATCCGGAGAACTGAAGCCTGGCGGAACGCTGATTGAGGCAACTTCAGGAAACACGGGAATTGGTCTGGCAATGGTTGGTGCCGCCCGCGGTTACCGAGTAATTATTGTGATGCCAGATTCTATGAGCCTTGAGCGCAAAGTGCTTACTCGCGCATATGGTGCCGAAGTAATTCTTACTCCGGCAGCCGAGGGTATGACCGGGTCTGTTGCCAAGGCAGAAGCTCTTGGTAAAGAGATCCCGGGTGCAGTTTTGGTTCGCCAGTTCGATAACCCTGCCGGCCCAAAGATTCACCGCGAAACCACAGCTGAAGAAATTTGGAAAGACACCGATGGCAAAGTCGCCGCTTTGGTTGCTGGTTCCGGAACCGGCGGAACCATCACAGGAACTGGCCGTCGCCTGAAAGAACTCAACCCAGAAATCAAGGTTTATGCTGTTCAGCCGGCCGCATCACCTCTACTTACCGGCGGTCAGGCAGCCGGTCACCCAATTGCCGGAATCGGACCAAACTTCATTCCAAGCATCCTTGACACCACCGTTTACGACGAAGTTATTTCGATTGCTAACAGCGATGCATTCGAGTGGTCTCGCCGCGTTGGTGCCGAAGAAGGCATCCTTGCGGGCATTTCCTCTGGTGCAGCTGTAAAGGCTGCAGTTGATGTAGCCCACAAACCTGAATTTGCTGGCAAGATTGTTGTAGTAATCATCCCGTCATTTGGTGAGCGTTATCTATCGACAACTCTTTACCGTGACATTCAAGAGGAATTCAACCCAACTAATTGATACGTATAAGAGAAGACATCCAAGCCGGCTTGGCAAAAGATCCAGCCACAAGATCGGCTCTTGAGCTTTTCTTAACTTCACCGGGCTTGCATGCCCTTTGGTCCCACCAAGTAGCCCACCTACTTTGGAAGTGGGGTTGGCACATTCCAGCCCGGATGCATTCCCAGTGGACTCGGTTTTGGACCGGAATCGAAATTCATCCCGGGGCAACGATCGGCCGTCGCGTAGTGATTGACCACGGCATGGGCGTGGTGATTGGTGAAACTGCAATCGTTGGTGATGACGTTTTGATCTATCACGGCGTAACCCTGGGTGGAAAAATCAATGATCGAGTGAAGCGCCACCCAACAATTGGCAACAACGTGTTACTGGGTGCGGGCGCAAAAATCATCGGTGATATTGAAATTGGTGACGGAGCAATGATTGGCGCTAACGCCGTAGTTACCAAGAACGTGCCCGCAGGCGCTGTGATTGTTGGCCCGCAAATCAAGCCGATTAATTAGAGCGGGATATTTAATTACTGCCAAGCTCCAATAATCAAACCTGCGATGGTCAAGCAAACAACATCTTGACCAACTTCAATTAGCCAAACCTTCAAGGCGCTGTAGGGATTGCCGTTCGCCTGCCCGAAGAATCGGTGCGATAGCGACGCGAATGCTCCCAGGCCCACTCCAAATACAAAACCGAGGAATGCGCCCTCTGCCCCACCAAGTGCCGGGTTGGCAAGTTTTGCAAGCTCAAGAATTACAGCCAGGGTTGCTACCTGGACCAATGCACCCAAATAGGCCCCGCCAAACATCAGGGCCATTTCAGCCCCGGTGGTTTTTCCGTCGTTGGTTGGAACTTCGCGGCCCTGCGCTTTGATCCAAATTGGATAGAAAGTCTTTGGGCCAAACCATATTGCGCCAATGGCGAAAGAGCTGATTGATGCCACAAATACCGCAAGCCAGTTGATTTGTGAGAAGTCCATCGGGTGTGCTTTCTGTGTCTTTACTGACAGGCAGACGCACTGTCTTGACAACAGTATAAGTAGGCGTAATCTGAAAGCGAAGCCAGATAACCACTGGCCCAGAAGGAGATAAACATGACAGAGATTTCAATGACCGATTGCTGCGGCGGCGCTTGCCAGTGCAAGAAGTAGCCAATCGCTAAACAATCACTAAAGCTTTAAGGAAACCCCCAAACATTGGCTTGGGGGTTTTCTCACGTTTGTGTTAGCTACGTGGCCGAAGCGTGGCCACCATTGGGCAGACAAATGGATCTGAGTTTTTACTCAGTCCAACATCGTTTAGATAACGCATGACCACCATGTAACTGGAGAGCAGATTCATCTCAACCAATGGGATTGCATTTTCTTTGCAGTACTCAACAACGATCTTGTGAGCCTTGGCTAGGTTCGGGCGGGCCATTGACGGAAACAGGTGATGCTCTACCTGGTAATTTAAGCCGCCCATAAGGTTGTCGGTCAGCCAGGAACCGCGAATATTTCGGCTGGTTAGCACCTGCCGCTGAAAGAAATCAATTTTTGAATCTTTTGCTACCAGCGGCATTCCCTTGTGATTTGGCGCGAAGGCCGCACCCATAAAGAAGCCAAACATAAGCATCATAAAGAACCACAGGGCAATCGCCCAGGCCCAGCCAAACATTAGAGTCAGCACAATGTATGGACCGGTTTGGCGAACCAACATCAAACCAAACTCAAGCGATCTGGTGCCAATCTTTCGGTCTTTGCGTTTCAAACTGGCAAGGCTGTCCAGCAGTAGATCAAATCCGGTGAACAAAAGAAGCAGCGGAAATAGAAAACCCTGGCGATTTGAGAACCAACGCTCGACACCTTTTTTCTCATCGCGTGATTCAACAGTGAAACTCAAAACGCGAATGGCGATATCTGGGTCCTCGCCAATTTGATTTGGCTTCTGGTGATGTTTGTTGTGCTTACGCAACCAGAAGCCGTAGCTCAAGCCAGCAAATAGATTTGCCAGGATTAATCCAGCCCAATCGTTTGCCTTATTGCTCTTAAAAATTTGACGATGGGCAGCTTCATGAGCGATAAATCCGTACTGTGCTGCCATAACACCAAGCAGGCCAACGATTAGAAATGCGCCAAATATCCAAGCCCAGTGCTGAGCGACCATTTGCCCAAGGAAGCCCCCGGCTACCCAAAGTCCAGATGCGATTACAGAAATGCCGATCAGGCGAATAACGTAAAAACTTGGCTTCTTGTGAAGTAGTCCAGCGTTTCTAACGCGGTTCAAGATTTCAGTGAATTGAGAGACCGTCTGTCGGCCGACTAAAACGGTCATGTCCTAAGACTACGGGCCAAAGAGGTAAATACCCTGTGGATTGGCTGTAAATGACCTATTTGGTCTTTTCTTTCCATAACCCTCGGAAATTTGCTTGAGTCGGTGTGCAACCAAGAGCTTGATGATCTTTTTGGTGAGCGGTTTTTCATTGGTGAAATGGAGCGCACTCAGGGTTTGCGAGTAGTTAGCCAAATCGGACTTCAATGCTCCAAGAGTTGTGCCAGAGAACGGGTAATAACTGCAGAAATTTTTGTTGGCAGCAAAACCGCCAACTACCCCACCGGGCACCTTGAAGCAAGGCAGCCCATAACTGATTGCCTCTTCGGCATCGGGCAGCAGCCTGCGCATTTCTTGGCGGACTTCCTCTAGTAGCTTGCGCTGCTCTGGCGAAACTGTTTTTAGGTAATCGTCAATAACCGTCAAAGCTATTGCCACCTAATCATCCCAATGACACCTGCGGTTGCATAGAAAAACTGCAAAAGTAAAATTCCTTTGTGCTTTCCCAAATAAGCCCAGATGCCAATCAACGCGGATGAGGTAAGTAGTAATCCAAAACCAAGGAACTCAAGACCGGTATTGGATGCCACTAAAAGTGAGTAAATGATGGCCGTTGCTACGCCAAGCCATTCAAAAACCTTTTGAGTTTTCACCGGGCCAGAAAAATTTCCAGATTGTCGAAGTAACTCTGCATGCCTTCGCGAGAGGCATCGGCCTGCTCAGCCGGCATCTCGCCAAATTGGGTGAACTTTACCCAGGACCTGTTGCCGCGTTCTTCAAAATCAACCACGATTAGGTGTGCGGGTGCGTTGTCATCGCGAGCGAGGAACTCCTGTTCGTCTTGACTATAAGAAAGCGTGTGCACCATTTTCTTTTTTGGTTCAAACTCGCTGTAGCGGCCCCAGAAATACGCGTTGAACCCGTTTGCGCTCACGTCAACTGCAACTGCCCAGCGCCCACCAACTTGATTTTCAGTGGTGACAGAGCCAGGAACCACAGTCAGCATGGTTGGGCTGTACCAGCTTTCAAGCGCCTGGGGTGATGTCCAGGCGTTCCAAAGCTCATCGATGCTGGCATCAAACTCTCGCTCGACAAAATAAAGTTCGTTGTGTTCCACTTTTCTTTCCTTAGACGTTGAAACGGAATTCGACTACGTCTCCATCTTTCATCACGTAGTCCTTGCCTTCCATGCGCACCTTTCCGGCTGCCTTAGCATCGGCCATGTTTCCCGCCGCCATCAGGTCGTCAAACGAAACAATCTCGGCCTTGATGAATCCGCGCTGGAAATCGGTGTGAATTACGCCAGCTGCCTGTGGTGCGGTCCAGCCCTTGTGGATGGTCCAAGCCCTAGCCTCTTTGGGACCAACGGTTAGATAGGTTTGCAAACCAAGGGTGTCAAAACCGATTCGAGCCAGTTGGTCCAAACCAGATTCGTCCTGACCAAGAGATGCCAGAAGTTCATTTGCCTCTTCGGCAGAAAGATCAATCAGCTCTGACTCAACTTTGGCATCAAGGAAAACCGCCTCGGCCGGAGCTACCAAGTCAGCCAGGGCTTTCTTCTTTGCGGCATCGGTCAAGATTGATTCGTCAACGTTGAAAACGTAAATGATTGGCTTGGCAGTTAGCAGACCCAGTTCCTTGATTGGGGTTAGGTCAACATCGGATGAAGAGATTGGCTTGCCGCCATTTAATACGGCGAGCGCGGCATCAATAGTTTCTAGCGCAGCCGGTTCCATTTTCTTGCCCTTGACCTCTTTTTCAATGCGCGGGCGCGCCTTTTCAAGGGTTTCCATGTCAGCAAGGATTAGCTCGGTGTTGATGGTCTCTATGTCACTCGCGGCATCTACCTTGCCGTCAACGT
Source organism: Rhodoluna lacicola (assembly GCF_000699505.1). Classification (NCBI taxonomy): domain Bacteria; kingdom Bacillati; phylum Actinomycetota; class Actinomycetes; order Micrococcales; family Microbacteriaceae; genus Rhodoluna; species Rhodoluna lacicola. The sequence goes on from NZ_CP007490.1 coordinate 993,987, forward strand.
GCACTACGTCACTGTCAACAAAACCGCGCACGACCTGAGCGATTGCGTCTGCCTCGCGAATGTTGGCTAGGAACTTGTTGCCAAGGCCTTCACCAACGGATGCACCGCGCACGATTCCGGCAATGTCAACGAATGACACCGGGGCCGGAAGGATGCGCTCAGAACCGTATAGATCAGCAAGTTTTTGCAGACGAGGATCTGGAAGGTTCACCACGCCAACATTTGGTTCGATAGTCGCAAACGGGTAGTTCGCCGCTAGAACGTTGTTTTTGGTGAGTGCATTAAAGAGGGTCGACTTACCTACGTTAGGTAGTCCCACGATTCCGATTGTTAGAGCCACGAGGGTCAAGTCTAGACTGGGCGCGTGCCCATTGACTTCACCGCTATCGACTTTGAGACCGCTAACGGCTCTCCGGCTAGTCCCTGCGCAGTTGGGCTGGTGCGGGTTCGCGATGGCAAGATTGCTGAAAGCTTGGCCTTTCTCATTCAGCCACCGGTTCCTCACGATTGGTTTCACGCCGGCAACATCAAGGTGCATGGCATTCGCCCCAGCGATGTGGATGGTGCTGCAACTGCCGCCGAGGCGCTTGCTTTGATGCTGGGCTTTATTGGCGCCGATACTTTGATTGCGCACAATGCCCCTTTCGACATGGGGGTACTGCGTTCCACCGCGGCGCACATCGGTGTGGACTTGCCAGCGCTGCAATACGCCTGCTCGCTGGCGATTTCGCGTAAAACCTACAACCTAGAGTCGTACCGCTTGAACTCGGTGGCTTACGCGGTTGGTCACGAGGAGTTCAATCACCATGACGCACTTGCCGATAGCGATGCTTGCGCGCGAATCATATTGCATGCCGCCGATCGCCACGGGGCCGATGATTTGGACGAGCTGCTAAAAGCCACCAAGCAAAAGCTCAAGCCACTGATTCAAGTGCAAGTGGCATAACCTAAAAAGTCAGTGGCCAGTGGGATACTCGGCTCATGGAAACTTTTGCTTTGATAGCTGCCGGACTTGGCATTGGCCTACTGCTTGGAGCTGTGCTGGGTTATTTCATCGCCGACTCTCGTGCCAGAGCTCGGGCGGCAATTGAAATGCAGAATTTTGTGCAGCAGCAAACTGCCCAAGCCAGTGACAAAGCTGGTCAAGAGAATAAATTGCTTGAGGCAATCGCCCCGGTGCGTTTCCACCTTGAGCAAATGCAGCAGGTGGTCACTCGCCTAGAGAAAGATCGCACAGAGCAATTTGGCACCATTCAGGAGCAACTCAAGAACGCCATTGATTCTGACGCGGCGCTGCGAAAACAAACCCAAGCGTTATCTCAGGCGCTCTCGTCAAATAACATTCGCGGCGTCTGGGGTGAGACCCAGTTGCGAAAGCTGGTGGAACTTGCCGGACTCATCAAGCACGCCGATTTTAGTGAGCAGGCCAGTTTCAGCACCGATACCGGTTCCGGCCGTGCCGATATGGTGATTAATCTTCCGGGTGGAAAGTCATTGGCAATTGACTCCAAGGTGCCTTTTAACTCCTATCAAGAAGCATCCACAATTTCAGATTTGGCGAGCGGCGAAGAACTAGCCCGCCGCAACCGCCTAATTGAAGAGCACGTCAAGGCGGTCAAGGGTCACGTAGATGCGCTGTCATCAAAGTCCTACTGGACCGGGCTAAATGCTTCGCCAGATTTTGTGATTGCCTTCGTGCCCAGCGAATCGCTTTTGTCAGCAGCTTTAGATGCCGATCCTGCTTTGCTGGAATATGCCTTCAAGAAAAACGTGGCACTGGCCTCGCCGGTAAGCCTTTTCTCAGTGCTGAAGACCATCAACTACATCTGGCGTCAAAACGTCGACGAGACCCAGGTGCGCACCATGATCAAGTTGGGCAAAGAGCTTTACGAACGAGTTGGCAAGGTGGCAGAGCACGCAGACAAGCTTGGCCGCTCAATTACAGCCACCGTAAAGGACTTCAACACCTTTGTTTCCAGCCTTGAGAGCCGGGTCTTGGTCACCGCCCGAAAACTCAATGATTTAGATGAAAATGCCCTTGGAACAGATGAAATTCAGTCCCCTAAAGAGTTGGATTCCGCGCCACAGAGCCTGACCGCTAGCGAGCTTACAAAGTAGCCTTTAGGTATACTCTTTTTCAGCGCGCGACGATGAAGTTGGCCTAAATCCCATTCAATTAGGAGCCCCTTCATGTCAAGCAAGTCACCGGTAGTCACGCTGACTCCTGCACCAACCCTTGACCGTACCTACTATGTTCACGACCTTGTAGAAGGTGGAGTGAACCGTGCAGATGGGGTTGCCGAGGAACTTGCCGGCAAAGGCATCAACGTAACCAAGGGTCTCAACCTGGTGGGCATTTCGGCCCCCGGCGTTGTTCCGATTGGCGATTCAGACCCAAGCGTTTTGAAGCGCACTGGCCACTCAGAATCTTTAGTGCCACTTTGGGTAGATGGCACCCTGCGTGTTTCAACCACAATGGTTATCAAAGACGGTCCAACCACCAAGGTGAACGAAGCCCCTCGCCCACTGAGCGCCGAGGACTGGAAATCAGTTATCGACCTCACGGTCAAAACTGTCAAAGAGAATGACGCCAAGTGGTTAGTCATCGCCGGCGCACTGCCAATTGATAAATCAACTGGAAAATTTGTTGACCTTCAGCCAATTTTTGATGCCACCAAAGCCCTTGGTTGCCGCGTAGCTCTTGACACCTCAGGTGAAGCGCTGAGCTACTGGGCTAAGCAGGGTGCGGCAAGCATTATGAAGCCAAACGCAGAGGAACTTGCCTCGGCAGTTGGTCGCTCGCTTCTTACTAACGGTGATGTTATCGATGCGGCCCGCGAACTTTGCGCAAACGGCGTGGAGTGTGTCTTGGCCAGCCTGGGTGCCGACGGCATGATCGCGGTGACGCACAATCACTCTTGGCATGCCAAGACTTCAAAAATTAAGGTAATCAACACAGTTGGTGCCGGTGATGCAACACTTGCAGGTTTCTTGTCAGCCGTTGCGGGAGACACTCAACCGGAGGCCGAAGAGCAATCAGGTGTTGGCTTTGACGTTGCCAAGGGTGTTTGCGCCGCGGTTCAATGGGGTGCGGTTGCAGTTCAGCAACCAACATCTGGTCTTCAAAACCTAGACGGCATGCCAGAGGTTTTCCTGATTGAAAACCCTGACCGCGCAATTCCGCTGGCCGAACCAGCACGCGTCTAGATTCCTAGATTCTTAGGTCTCAGTTCCTAAGTCAGTGCTTAGGAACGCGAACGTCAACGACTAGACCTTCGCCGATGTTGCTGTCCAAGACTAAGCTTTGAATTTCTAAATCATCTTCATTTTCGCGAACACCATTGGCCAAAATTCCGTCGGTGATTCCTGTGAGAACAAAAATAAATCGCTCACCCGAAACAAGTTCCTCAAGTTCAAACTTGCGCTCGATGTCATAATTTGCCGCCAGAGCACGCTCAATTTGATCCGGGTCTTGCGGAGCAAATCTAGTTTGCATGAAGCCACCAAGAATTTGAATGGCAACCGCTGTGGCCACGCCCTCTGGCGAGCCGCCAAGGCCCAGCAGCAGATCAACTCCGGTGCCGGGTACGGCAGCGGCAACAGCCATGGCAATGTCACCCTCGTCAAAACTCACCCAGGTTGCACCGGTAGCTTCAACCTCTTTGATCAAGTCAAAGTTTCGCTCTTTGTTGATCACGGCAACACGAATATCGGTGACCGGTTTTTCCAGCGCAGTTGCAAGACGGTTGATGTTTTCTGTGGCTGATAAATCAAGATCCAAGACGCCGCGGCCCGCGCTGCCACTTACGATCTTCTGCATGAAGTAAACCTCTTTGGCCTCAAGCATCGCTCCGCGCTCGGCCGCTGCCATTACCGCCACAGCGCCGGGTGTACCAGCTGCTGCCAAAGCTGTGCCGTCCACCGGGTCAACCGCAATATCCCACTCAACGGGTTGGCCACCACCAATTAGCTCCCCGTTGAACAGCATGGGCGCCTCGTCTTTTTCACCCTCACCGATTACGACGATGCCGCCAAAATCTGCTCCCCTGAGTGCCTCGCGCATGGCATCAACTGCAGCCCCATCCACGGCAAGTTTGTCTTCGGCGCCAACCAAGTGCCAACAGCCTGCAGTTGCCGCAACTGTCGCAGAGAGAATATCCATGGTTGGACGATTGGCGTTGTGCAGGGGCATCCAGGCCTTTCCTGAAGCGAACAAACCCGCTTCCTTGCTAACATCATAGGTAATCCACCGACGGCCTTAGGAGATAAGCCATGCCTGTTGCATCACCTGATCAATACCTAGAAATGCTTGACCGCGCGAAGCAGCAGGGGTTTGCATATCCTGCAATCAACGTTTCAAGTTCACAAACGTTGAATGCGGCACTTGCCGGTCTTCAGGCTGCAGGTTCAGACGGAATCATTCAGGTAACCACCGGTGGTGGAGATTACTGGTCGGGTCCAACCGTCAAGAACATGGCAACGGGTGCTGCCGCAATGGCAGCGTTTGCTCGCGAGGTTGCCAAGAACTACGGCATCACAATTGCGCTACACACCGACCACTGCGCCAAAGATCAACTAGACAAGTTAGTTCGCCCGCTAATCGCAATTTCACAAGAGCGCGTCAAGGCAGGTCAGGACCCACTTTTCAACTCTCACATGTGGGATGGTTCAGCAGTACCGATGGCCGAGAACCTACAAATCGCGCAGGAAATGCTAAAGCTAACCAGCGGCATTGGTGCGGTTCTTGAAATTGAGGTTGGCGTAGTTGGCGGTGAAGAAGACGGCGTCGAAGGAGCGATCGACGAACACCTCTACACCACCCCTGCTGACGGTCTAGCTACAGCCGAGGCACTTGGCCTTGGTGAAAACGGCCGCTACATGGTGGCGCTAACTTTTGGAAACGTGCACGGCGTATACAAGCCAGGAAACGTGCACCTGCGTCCAGAGCTGCTAGGTGAAATTCAAGCTGCAGTTGGCGCAAAGTACGGCAAGGACAAGCCTTTCGACTTGGTCTTCCACGGTGGTTCTGGTTCTACTCCGGAAGAAATCTCTGAAGCAGTGCGTCACGGTGTGATCAAGATGAACATTGACACCGATCTTCAGTACGCATTCACTCGCCCGATCGCTGATTGGATGATGAAGAACTACGACGGAGTCCTAAAGGTTGATGGTGAAGTAGGAAACAAAAAGGTTTATGACCCACGCGCCTGGGGCAAGGCGGCTGAAGCTGGCATGTCTGCACGCGTGGTTGAGGCAGCCCAAGAACTTGGCTCAGCCGGAAAGTCAATGAGTCTGTAAAGCAAAACCAAAAATAATTTAGTCTCATGACTGAGAGAAGCCCGTTGTATGACAACGGGCTTCCTCGTTTTAAAGGCGAATACCTAAACGGGGAAATGCACGGCTACTGGGAGTTCTATAGAAAAGACGGCAGCTTGATGCGCTCGGGGAATTTTATTTCAGGAAAACAAACCGGGATTTGGACGACTTACACTCGTGAAGGTCGCCCGCACAAGCAAACCGATTTCGGAAAATAAATTTCAGTCAAGAAATTTAGAAAGTTCTAGAGAGCGCCTATTAATCGCGCTTTGCCTTGTTGCTGGTTTCGTGACCGGCGGCTTTTAATTCTTTGCGCAACTCGGCTGGCAGTGAGAATTGGATGTCCTCTTCGGCAGTTTGAACCGTGCGAACATCTCCGTAGCCGCGATTTGCCAAGTACTCAAGAACCTCATCAACTAGTTCCTCTGGAACAGATGCTCCAGAAGAGACGCCAACGGTCTCAACACCTTCGAACCACTCTTCTTTAATTTCACTGGCGAAATCTACGCGGTGCGACGCCTTTGCCCCAGCATCTAGAGCAACTTCAACCAATCGAACGGTATTAGAAGAGTTCGCCGAACCTACCACGATGACTAGATCAGATTGCGCGCCAACCTTTTTGATGGCGACCTGACGGTTTTGGGTTGCGTAGCAGATGTCATCACTCGGCGGATTTTGCAAAGTTGGGTGCTTCTCGCGAAGTTTGAGGACCGTTTCCATCGTTTCATCAACCGACAGCGTGGTCTGGGAAAGCCAAATCAGCTTCTTTGGATCACGAACCTTGGCGGCGGCGATGCTGTCATCTTTATCAATGATCTGCACAGCGTGCGGTGCCTCTCCGGCTGTGCCCTCAACCTCTTCGTGCCCCTCGTGACCGATTAGCAGGATGTCGTAATCTTCCGCAGCAAAGCGTTGGACCTCGCGGTGTACCTTGGTGACCAGCGGACAGGTGGCATCGATCGTATTGAGACCGCGCTCGGCAGCCGCTGCGACTACTGCCGGAGAAACCCCATGGGCAGAGAAAACCAGCACAGAGCCTGGTGGGACCTCATCAACTTCCTCGACAAAGATCGCCCCGCGGGCTTCAAGCGACGAGACCACGTGCTTGTTGTGCACGATCTGCTTGCGAACATAAACCGGTGAACCGTAGTGATCCAGGGCCTTTTCCACGGCAATTACCGCTCGGTCGACGCCGGCGCAGTACCCTCGCGGGGAGGCCAGCAGCACCTTCTTGCCAGCGGTATTCTTGATGTCAGTCACCCCTCAATGATAAGCGGGTCATTGGTGGATTGTGGTGGCTGACTGCAGGAGGCCCAAATGAGCGAAGAAGAACTCGCTGGCGCCTCCAAAGTAAGTTCAGAGCTCTCCCCTTGGCCAGTATCGCGACTTTCGCTGACCCTGAAGGAATGGATCGAGCGACTAGGCGTCTTGTGGATTGAGGGAGAACTAGCCTCCATCAAAATCGGTGCTTCCAATATGTTTGGCGAGCTGCGTGACCTGCAGATCGAAAACAGCGTTTCCATTCACTCGTGGAATGTTTCCAAGATTCCAAATGATCTAAAACAGGGTGACCGAGTTCTTGCCCTGATCAAGCCAGCCTTTTGGCCAAAAGGCGGAAAACTTACGATGCAGGTCATCGAAATGCGAAAAGTTGGCCTGGGTGAACTGCTTGAGCGAATTGAGCGACTTCGTGCGCAACTGACCAAAGAGGGACTCACCTCTGTGGACCGCAAGCAGCCGCTGCCGTTTTTACCAAACAAAATTGGCCTAATCACGGGTAAAGATTCGGATGCCGAGAAAGACGTATTGCAAAATGCCAAGCTTCGCTGGCCCGATGTGCAATTCAGGATCATGCACACTCTCGTTCAGGGTGACAAAGCTGCTCCTGAAATCATTAATGCAATTAAGACCCTCGATGAAGACCCTGAGGTTGACGTAATTATTATCGCTCGCGGCGGTGGATCATTCTTGGACTTGATGGTGTTTAGCGATGAAGCTTTGGTTCGCGCGGCAGCAAGTGCCAAAACCCCAATCGTTTCTGCGATCGGTCACGAGAATGACCGACCAGTGCTTGATGACGTTGCCGATCTAAGAGCATCCACACCAACAGATGCAGCAAAGCGTGTGGTTCCCGATGTAGCTGAAGAGAAACATAAACTCGAACAACTGCGTCAGCGCCTGTTTATGCGAGTGGACACATTTGTAGCAAATCAGCTGGGCATGATTGAGCAGATTCGAAGTCGCCCAATTTTGGCTAATCCTTACACATTCATCGAGGCTCACGAGGCGGATGTGGAACGAGCGGTTGACCAGATGCGGTCTCGGCTAGATCAAACCCTCAGCAGGGAGGCCATGCAGATAGGACACCTGCGCCAGCAGGTTCGCAGCCTCTCACCGCAATCAACTCTGGACCGCGGATACTCGGTGGTCAGGGACCTTAATGGCCACGTGATTTCTGATCCGAACCAGATTAAGAAGGGCCAGCGGCTTAAGCTTCGCCTAGCCAAGGGTGAGCTGGGCGCGGTAGCCGAATAGCCAAATAGACTGGAGAAATAATGACTGACAAGACCAACTCTGACGTAGCCAAATTGAGCTATGAAGCCGCTCGGGATGAGCTGGTCAAGGTTGTCGCCGAGTTAGAGCAAGGCTCTGTAACTCTTGAGGAATCTTTGGCACTTTGGGAGCGAGGCGAGGCCCTTGCTGCGCAGTGTGAAAACTGGTTGACCGGTGCTCGCAAGCGTCTAGACGAAGCAGTTGCCAAAAAGAAGGCCAAGTCGTGAGCGCCATCAACAGCGGTCAAGATTCGCAACGGCCAGATCCTGAAGACAGTGCCGCAAAACACCGTGCCAATCAAACGGTTGTAAACCTAATCCTCTCTTTGATTGCCTGCCTGGGAATTGTGGTGGTCACAGTTCTAGCTGTGCCTCGCGATGACAGTAACCGGATCAAGCCGGTGGACTATGTTGCCGCCGCGGCTGCAGCCGAAGCCTCCAGCAAACTCGATGTGGCAACCCCGGCACTTCCCGAAGGATGGTGGGCCAACCAAGCCAAGTGGAACGAAACTGCCGCCGATGGGGTCAAGGTCTGGAAGGTTGGTTTCGTAGGTCCTGATAATCAGTACATCGGGGTAACTCAGGGATTTGCCGTTAATCCAACTTGGGTTGCCTTGCAAACTGTGAACTTTGAGACGAACACAGAGTCAACTGCAAAAAACACCACCTGGACCAAGTGGAAACCGGGCCAAAACACCGATGCTGACCCGCATCTTTGGACACTTGAAAAAGATGGCAACTTTATCGCGATGAGATCAACCGCGACCGAAGCTGAATTGGATGAATTCGCAAAACTTCTTGAGCAGGAGATTGATAAATGACAACCTCCATTCGCCATGAAAGCCCACAGGCGGCTTGGGATGCGCTAGTGCGCGGAAACAATCGTTTTGTCACCGGAGCTCCCGCCCACCCTCGCCAAGATATCGAACGCAGAGAAGCTCTTGCTGCCAAGCAAAAACCATTTGCTGCGGTGTTCGGCTGTGCCGATTCTCGTCTTTCGGCTGAAATCATTTTTGACGTGGGACTTGGCGATCTATTTGTGGTTCGTAATGCCGGCCAGGTAATCGCCGAGACGATTATTGGTTCGCTCGAATTATCAGTTGAGGTCTTAGGTGTGCCACTGATTTTGGTGCTTGGCCACGATGAGTGCGGTGCTATTCGTGCAACCATCGATGCAACCGAGGGGACGTTGAGATCCGAGGGTGAATTTATTCACAATCTTGTTGACCGGATTCGTCCAACCGTTACTGCCGCCAATCAGGCTGGCAAGTTCGAGATTGATGACATCACCGAACTCCACGTTCAAGACACAATCAACGAACTTCTAACACGAAGCAAACTTATTTCTGATGCAGTGAAGGCTGGGAAACTTGCCGTTGTGGGCGCAAATTACAAACTTGCACTCGGCGAGATTCACCCAATCGTCATTGTTGGTGACATTAAGTAAATAGAGGCAACGAAAGGCCAATCAGTGGAATACCGCATTGAACACGACACCATGGGTGAAGTAAAGGTTCCAGTTAACGCTCTCTACCGCGCACAGACTCAGCGTGCCGTCGAGAACTTCCCTATATCGGGCACCACTCTTGAGCGTGCCCACATTGCTGCCCTGGCTCAAATCAAAAAAGCCGCAGCCCAGGCGAATGCCAAGCTTGGTGTTCTAGATGGCGAGATTGCCAAGGCGATTGCCGCAGCAGCCGACGAAGTTATCCAGGGAAAGCACGACGCCGAATTCCCAGTGGATATTTTTCAGACCGGGTCGGGAACTTCATCAAACATGAATATGAACGAGGTCCTTGCAACCTTGGCAACCAAAGGCCTTGGAAAAGACGTTCACCCTAATGACCACGTAAACGCATCACAGTCATCAAACGACGTTTTCCCTACCTCCGTTCACGTTGCCGTGACGGCAGCGCTGATTAACGACTTACTGCCATCACTTGACTACCTAGCCAAAGCGCTTGAAGAAAAGCGGGAGCTTTGGAAGAGCGTGGTTAAGGCTGGCCGCACTCACCTGATGGACGCTACTCCGGTAACACTGGGGCAGGAATTCGGCGGCTACGCGGCACAGATTCGCTATGCGATTGAGCGAGTTCAATCAACCATTGGCCGCACAGCTGAGGTTCCGCTTGGTGGCACCGCGGTTGGCACCGGAATCAATACCCCAAAGGGATTCCCGCAAGAAGTAATTCGTCTGCTTGCAGATGAAACCAAGTTGCCGATCACCGAAGCTCGCGACCACTTTGAAGCGCAGGGAGCTCGCGACGGCCTAGTCGAGGCATCGGGAGCTTTACGTGTGCTTGCTGTCTCACTAACCAAGATCAACAATGACCTGCGCTGGATGGGTTCAGGCCCAAACGCTGGACTTGGCGAACTGAGCATTCCTGACCTGCAGCCAGGCTCCTCAATCATGCCGGGCAAGGTAAATCCGGTAATTCCTGAAGCGGTGATGATGGTCTGCGCTCGAGTTATTGGAAATGACGCAACGGTGGCATGGGCCGGGGCAACCGGAAACTTTGAGCTCAACGTAGCAATTCCAGTGATGGGCAACGCTTTACTGGAATCAATCCGTTTGCTCTCAAACTCACTTCGCCTTCTTGCCGACAAGACCATCAAGGGACTAGAGGCAAATGAGGAGCGCGCACGTGCCCTTGCCGAATCAAGTCCGTCAATTGTTACTCCGCTAAATAAGTACATCGGTTATGAAGCCGCGGCCAAGATTGCAAAGCACTCGGTGGCCAAGAGCATCACCGTTAGAGAAGCAACCATTGAGCTTGGCTATGTGGATGGCGAAAAGATAACCATGGAACAACTTGACAAAGCGCTAGACGTGCTTTCGATGACCAGCCCTGGTTTGTAATTCCAATCACACAACCTTGACCCAAGTAATTTGGGATTGAAATGTCAAAACTAATAACTGCAAAGATTGGCGGGCGCTGGCGAGAGGTTCCTCTCTGGGCGACTCGCCTTTCTTTTGAGGTTAGGCCAGTGCCAGGTTTTCAGAACGAGGCTTGGCCGCTCTGGAAGCCCACTTTGTTACTACTTGATCAGGTGTTGGACGATAGAAAGTGGAAATTGAATTGGGTTCGCATTCACTCACACCTGGGCGTAAGCCGCTCCCCAAGGCATTCAATGGCCTGGGTCGATAAAGACACCGACACCATGATGCTTTGCCATTTTGATAAAGACACAATGTTGCATGAGATTGCCCACCTTCCCAAGGATGACGCACATTCCGATGCGTGGGCAAAGCGCCTCTGGGAATTACAAGAAACTTACCTAAATAAAAAAGATGCCCGGGCCGCGCACCTTGAATTAACGCGGTACCTTTCCGGCCGAAGACTCTACATAAAGAAGTTTGGTGAGAAGCCACCAAGATACGTGGACCAAATCAGCATTTGGGTCAGTACAAAACCAACGAGCAAATAGGGGCCGAGGGCAATGCTGCTTTTGAGACTTGACCTGCCTAGCCCAATCAAAACCAAAACCACCAAACTAGCGATGATGAATGCCAAGGCAACCGCCAGTAGTGGCCCCATAAAACTGAACCAGCCCATCGCTAGCGCAATCGCGCTGATTAGTTTTACATCACCCATGCCGAGCGAGGCCCAACGATTTGCAGCCAAACCAATAACGAATGCGGTTGCGCCGGCCACTGCGGCCACGGCCAGGTTCAACCACTGATCGCTAAGTGCAGAGCCGGCAAGTTGCCCAACTATCGAAATCGGAAATGCCGGCAGCACCAAGCGATTGGGTAATCGGTGTTCGGCGATGTCGATCCGCGATAAAGGCCAGGCAACCGACACCAGGTAAATCGCACCGGCCGAAGCTAGCGCAATAGACAGAAGGGATTCAGGATTCATAGCCCAAGGCTATGGAACACGTGAAACCCCTATCGGTGTTATCAACAGGGATTGATTGTTATTCGGCGTCGCCGACCTTTTCCCACATCTTGGCCATGACCCACCACTGGCCATCAAGAAACACGATATTTAGGTAGTCCTGCATGACCCCGCCAAACATCTCTAGCTGCGGCTTTACCAAAGCCAAGGTTGGTGAGATCTGGTCAAACATCAGCACCTTGTCGCGTCGGGTGTTGCCCAACTCGGCAGGTGAGGTTCGATTGGCAACGGCCTCGCGATAGACATCGTATGGTCGAATATTTAGTTCGCCACCCTGCGCCGAGTAAAGGACGCAGTTCTTGTGAAAGACCTTGTCGAAAAGGTCCATATCCTGGAAGTGAAGGACTTCAAAATAGTCCGCGATTAGTTTCTTGATCGCTGGATCTGCCTGTTCAAAATTCATGACAACATGCTATACCCGCGGCCGCAGGAATGACTAGTTGTCGAGCAGATCAGTAACCAGTGCCGCAATTGCCGAGCGTTCTGAGCGCTGCAGGGTTATGTGGGCAAAAAGTTCGTGGTTCTTTAGCGATTCAATTACCGCCGCAACACCGTCGTGACGGCCAACTCTTAGGTTGTCACGCTGGGCTACATCGTGAGTTAGCACCACCTTGGCATTTTGACCAATTCTAGAAAGCACGGTCAACAGGGTGTTGCGCTCAAGCGACTGCGCTTCATCAACGATGACAAAGGCATCGTGCAGCGAACGGCCGCGTATGTGAGTCAGCGGCAAAATCTCTAGCAGGCCGCGGTCAACGATGTGGTCGATAACTTCTTTTGAAACCAAGGGGCCCAGGGTGTCAAAAATTGCCTGGCCCCATGGGTTCATTTTTTCACTCTCGCTTCCGGGTAGGTAGCCGAGCTCTTGCCCACCCACGGCAAAGATTGGGCGGAACACAATAATCTTTTTGTGCTGACGACGCTCTAGCACCGCCTCAAGTGCCGCAAGCAGGGCCATTGCAGACTTACCGGTTCCGGCACGGCCGCCAAGTGAAACGATTCCGATCTCAGGATCTAGCAAAACATCGATAGCCAAGCGCTGTTCGGCTGAGCGCCCGTGCACGCCAAAGACATCGCGATCGCCGCGAACCAACTTGACCTTGCCGCCCTTTTCAACACGGCCAAGTGCGTGACCGCGCTCGGAACTAATCACCAGACCGGTGTTGATTGGCATCGCCGCAACATCTTTGTGCTTGATTAACTCAGTGTCGTATAGATCAGACATCTCATCGGCCGAAAGCGCCAGCTCGGCGATTCCGGTCCAACCTGAATCAACGGCATTGTCGTTGCGATACTCGTCTGCGGCCATACCAAGCGCTGACGCCTTGACGCGCAGCGGAAGGTCCTTGGTTACCAGGGTCACGTCGCGTCCCTCACTAGCCAGGTTGAAGGCAACGGCAAGAATTCGACTGTCGTTGTCGCCCAATTGAAAACCCTTTGGCAGCGTGGTCTGGTCAATGTGGTTTAGCTCGACACGCAGCAGACCGCCATCGCCAACTTCCATTGGAAAATCAAGCCGCTCGTGTTCGATTCTTAGGTCATCCAGGTGACGAAGCGCCTGACGAGCGTAGTAGCCAATCTCTGGGTCGTGGCGCTTTTTTTCGAGCTCATTGATCACGATGATTGGAATAACAACTTCTTGTTCCTTGAACTTGAAGATTGCACGTGGATCTGAAAGCAACACCGATGTGTCGAGGACATACGTCTTGGTACCAATTGAAGCCCTGGGTGGTTTTTTTGCCGAAGTCTTTGCGGTTGAAACTGACGCAGTAGTTGTTGACTTAGGCACCTAGGCTCCTTTGTTTCAGCTTGAGCCAAAACTACGCCTGCTAAATCTCAACTTGAGGGTAAGACACGCCCGAATTCGTGTTCGTTATCTGTTGTTAACTTTTGCACCCCGGGCGCCCGCACAGCTGCGCCCTCAATCCCCAGCAAGTTTGCGAAGCTAGGCGCCAAACCGGCGGTGCCTTGATTCGAAGGCACGGATGGCTCGCAAAAAATCAACCTTGCGAAAGTCCGGCCAGAGTGCTTCCTCAAAGTAGAGCTCGGAGTTTGAGCTTTGCCAAAGCAGAAATCCCGATAGCCGCTGCTCACCCGAGGTTCGAATAATTAGATCTGGATCAGGCTGGCCCCCGGTGTAAAGGTGCTCGGTAATTAGATCAGGGTCCAGCAGCTCGGCAAGCTGTTCGATAGTGGTGCCCTCATCGGAGTGTTTCTTCAAGATGGAGCGCATGGCATCGGCAATTTCTTTGCGACCGCCGTAGCCAACAGCCAAATTGACCTCCGGCTTATTTAATTTTGCAGTGGCGGTCTCGGCGCTTTCTAATTCGGCCAACAATTCACCGGGTAGTGAGGCCCTGTCGCCGACTAGGCGAATCTTCCAACGCTTGCGCTTAGCCATCTCGGTCGCGACGGAGCCAATAATTTTTAGCAAGTCAGCGAGCTCTTTGGACTCTCGCTTAGCGAGGTTGTCGGTGGAGAGCATGTAGAGGGTTACAACCTTGATGCCGATTTCATCGCACCAACCAAGGAAATCAAAAATCTTGTTTGCGCCGGCAGCATGGCCGTGGGCGGCATTTGCGCCCGGGCGACGTTCCGCCCAGCGGCGATTTCCATCCAACATCACCGCAACGTGCTTGGGCAGGTCCGATGGGGCTAGCCCGCGCTCAAGGGAGCGCTCGTAGATTCGGTAAATCAGGTTTCGCACAGGTTAAGGCTACTTCAGGATGGGCAATAGAGTTGCCTTGTGAGCATGCCAATCAGTGAAGGGTTCCGCGAAACCCCACCAGAAGTCAAACCAACCTGGCGCGGCTGGATTCACACCGGTGTACTGCCTCTAGTGATTGCCGGAGGCATAGTTTTGGTGGTCCTGGCTAATGGCATTCCAGCCAAAATTGCAACGGCCGTTTTCTTCGCAAGTTCGCTTTTACTCTTCGGTAATTCGGCTCTGTACCATCGATTCAATTGGAGCCCCAAAGTAAAGGTGACGCTCAAGCGAATCGATCACGCAAATATTTTCTTGCTGATCGCCGGCAGCTACACCCCCATCACCTGGCTTGCTCTGCCTCAAGAAAAAGCAATCCTGCTGATGTCAATCATTTGGGGTTCGGCAATTCTTGGAATATGCTTCAGAGTTTTTTGGCTAGATGCACCACGCTGGCTCTACGTTGCAATCTACATCGCGATGGGTTGGGGAGCCTTCGTCTACGTGGTTGATTTCATGAACGCCAACGCACCAATGATGATTTTGATTTTGGTCGGCGGACTTTGCTACACACTTGGCGCGGTGGTTTACGCACTCAAGAAACCAAATCCCATTCCGGGAGTGTTTGGCTTTCACGAGATTTTCCACTCGTTCACGGTTTTGGCATTCATGTGCCACTGGACCGCTGCGCTACTTATTGCTCTCAGTCCCGCTGCCGGCAGCTTCGGCGTCTAACTTGGCTTGAATCTCTGCCCGATAACGAACTCGGCGAACTCGGCGAACTAGATCAAAGATCAGAAATACGGCGCCCGCAGCCATGCCGAAGGTGGCAATAAAGCCGATGGTGCCCGGGCTGTAAAAGGTGTTTGCCGGGTCTACGGATGGCGATGGAGTTGGAGTGGCGGCCAGCAGTGCTGAAATCAAAGTTTGCATGAGTTAAGTATGTAGCCTTAAAGGTAATGACCTCTGAATCTGAACTTTTGGCCACCCGCTACGGCAAAACCCCAAGCGGTGGCAAAGCTAGCCGTAATCGAATCATCGCGCTTGCGGTGACTTTGATCACACTGTTCCTGGCTTGGGCAATCTGGGTGACCATTGACGGCAGCACGGCCGTGAAGTCTCAGGTGATTGGCTACGAGGTTATCGACGCCGGGCAAACATCGGTGCGCTACAGCGTGGAAAGCCCCTCTGGGCCCGCTATATGCGCTATTCAGGCGCTAAATCAGGGCTATGCCGTTGTGGGCTACAAAGAGGTCGAGGTGACTGCATCGGGTGAATTCGAAACCTTCGTGAATACGACCGAACTGGGCGTTACCGGGCTCGTCGACAAGTGCTGGCTCAAATAAACTAGAGGGATTATGTCTGAAACCCCAGAAGCTACCTGGCTCACCCAAGAGGCCTACGACCGACTCGCAAGCGAGCTGGAGTACCTATTGACTGTTGCCCGCCAAGATATTGCCAAGAAGATTCAAGAGGCTCGCGAAGAGGGCGATCTCAAGGAAAACGGCGGCTACCATGCGGCTAAAGAAGAGCAGGGCAAAATCGAAGCTCGCGCGGCCAGACTCGAAAACATTTTGGCCAACGCGGTGGTTGGCGAAGCCCGCGAGTCAAATGGCGTGGTTGAGCAAGGCACTGTAATCAAACTGACCATGAATGGCAGCGAGATGGAGTTTCTGCTCGGCAGCGCAGAAATCGCCGAAGGTAGCGACATTGAGGTTTACAGCCCGGACTCCCCGATTGGAACCGCAATCATGGGCGCCAAGGTGGGTGACACCGTTTCATTCTTTGCGCCAAACGGTAAAGAGCGCGAAATCAAAATTTTGGAAGTGAAAAACTTCTTAGGTTAAAGAAAATCCCCCGGATTTAATCCGGGGGATTTTAAATTTCTTTATTCTTCGTCAATTCGAGCTTTGAGGCCGGCATCCTGCAGAGCCTTCAGCACTCGCTGGCGGTGGTCGTGACCCGTGGTTTCGACAGACATCTTTAGCTCTACCTCAGAAATTTCAAGTCCCTTGCCGTGACGCGTGTGCAGTACTTCAACCACGTTTCCATGCGCAGAAGCAATCGCCTCGGCAGTCTTCACCAACATACCCGGACGATCCGGAAGCATCACCGAAATAGACGTGTAGCGCTCTGCTGCGGCTAGTCCGTGACCAACCACCTTTTGCAACAGCAACGGGTCGATGTTTCCACCAGAGAGAATCACAACTGTTTTGCCCTTTAGTTTCACAGCGCCTGACATTATTGCGGCGACACCAACTGCTCCGGCTGGTTCAACGACCATCTTTGAACGCTCAAGCAAAACAACTATCGCCTTTGCAATTTCGTCGTCGCTTACGGTGACAACTTTGTCAATGTTTTTCTTGATCAGTTGAAAAGGAATCGCACCCGGCTTGCTGACGGCAATACCGTCGGCAATTGTTCTAGTGATTTGCTGCTCAATTGGGCGACCAAGTTTGAGCGATTGAACGTAGGGCGAAGCATTCTTGGCCTGAACGCCAATGATTTTGATTTTGCGTCCGCGAGCGGCCGCCTTCAGCTTGGCCGAGGTTGCAACACCAGCGGCCAATCCACCACCACCGATAGCCACGATGATGTTATCGACGTCGGCTAGCTCTTCCATGATTTCTAGGCCAACTGTGCCTTGTCCGGCAATCACATCAAGGTGGTCAAACGGCGGAATAAAGATTGCGCCTTTTTTAGCCGAGTACTCCTGCGCCGCCTTGAGCGTCTCGCCGAATACGGCTCCGGTAAGTACCACTTCAGCACCGTAGTTTTCGGTGGCCTGAAGCTTGGGCAGCGATGCTCCGATTGGCATGAAAATTGTTGCCTTGATACCTAGCTTGCGAGCCGCCAGGGCAACGCCCTGAGCGTGATTACCCGCACTGGCAGCAACAACACCTTTTTTTCGCTCGGCAGCGGAGAGTTTGCTCATGCGGTTGTAGGCACCGCGAAGTTTGTAGGCCCCGGTTCGCTGCAGGTTTTCACACTTCAGGAAAACCTCTGTCCCGGTGAACTTGCTTAGAAAATTGCTCTTCAAAATTGGGGTCTTGATGGCAACCTTCATCACGTTCTCGTGAGCGAGCTCAAACTCGGCAAGAGTCGGCTGGGTAACTTTGGTTGACATTGGGACCTCACTAAAAATCTGGGCTTCTAGTAAGTCTAGTTTGCTAAGTGCTGCCCCAATTAGAACCTGAGTTGACTAAAACTTGCTGCCGATTGCACGCAACCTGGCGATTCGCTCTGGAATCGGTGGGTGGGTAGAGAAAAGGCGTTCGGTTAGGCCCGGCTTTACCGGATCGTTGATGTACATGTGGGCCATTGATGAGCTAGCGCGTCGCAACGGACGGCCGTACTGCCCCAACTTCTGCAGTGCACTTGCCAAACCCTCTGGGTACCTGGTTGTGTGCGCACCGGTGGCATCGGCAAGGTATTCGCGCTGACGGGAAACTGCAGCGGCAACAATTGGGCCAATCAGCCAAGCGATGATTGAGGCAACCACGCCAATCAGGATTAGTGCCACGCCTAGGCCATTGTCATTTGAATCGCGACGGCCTCCACCAGAGAAAAACGCCATGCGAATAGCAAAGTCAGCCAAGATTCCAACTGCACTGACTAAACCAAAGACAATCGTGGATACCCGGATGTCGTAATTTTTGACGTGACCTAACTCGTGGGCCATCACGCCCTCGAGCTCTTTGTCATCCATGATTGCCAACAAACCGGTGGTTGCGGCTACCACCGCGTGCTTGGGGTCTCGACCAGTTGCGAATGCATTTGGGGCTTCATCGGTGATGATGTAGACCTTTGGCATTGGCATACCCTCTGTGATTGCAAGGTTTTCGACGATGCGCCACAGACGAGGGTTATCGGCTTTTGTGATTGGCACTGCCCCACTCATAGCGATTGCCAAAGAGCTTGCAACGAAATACTGAAACAAGGCATAGGCAATAACGAAACCAATAATCATGAATGCGCTTGAGCCATCACCACTTGCCTGACCCCACCAGTAGGCAAGGCCGCCAAGCAAGGCAACGAAGCCAAACACGATAAAGAAAGTGTTGCGCTTGTTCGCAGCTATAGCTGAATACATGTGCCCCTAGAAATTTGTGCCGATAGAGGAATTTAGAACTTTACGTTTGGCGCGTCGGCGATTGCAGCCGGGTCGCTTACCTCAAAGAATTCGCGCTCTTTGAAGCCAAGGCTACGAACGAACAAAGTCTGCGGGAACTGTTTGATTTTTGTGTTCAGTTCACGAACGCCACCGTTATAGAAACGACGGGCCGCCATAATCTTGTCCTCTGTATCTGAGAGTTCCTGCTGAAGGCTAAGAAAGTTTTGGTTTGCCTGAAGCTGAGGGTAAGCCTCGGCTACCGCAAAAAGGCTTTTCATCGCAGCGCCAAATGAATCTTCGGCAGCGGCAGCTTGGCCCGGGTGCTCAAGCACCTGCGGCGATACGGTTGCCGCGCGCGCCTTCGTGACGTTGTCAAAGACTTCTTTTTCGTGGCTTGCGTATCCCTTTACGGTCTCGATCAGGTTTGGAATCAGATCCGCACGGCGCTTGAGTTGCACGGTGATGTCACTCCAGGCTTCATCTACACGAACGTTCAATGTGACGAGGCCGTTGTAGGTTGCCCAAAGGAAGATACCGATAAGTACGACTGCGCCGATTACGACGATGAGAGTTATGTCCATGGGTAAATGTTAAGCCCCGATGGCTGGGAGTTTGCTGTGGGACTCAAGTCATTCAACGAACCCCGGCACAAATAAAAAACCTCCCATTCGGGAGGTTTTTTATTTGTGCCCCTGGTGGGACTCGAACCCACACTGTAGCGATTTTAAGTCGCCCTTCTCTGCCATTGGAATACAGGGGCTTGGCACAAAGAAAAGGCGCCCAGTTACCTAGGCGCCTTTTCCAAGTTTTGCGATTAAGCCTTTGGACGTGACGCGAAGGTCGCGAAAGCTAATCGAGGTTCCTTGGTTGCAGAAATAGCAACGATGTCACGACGCAGCAAGAAGTTCCAGACCCAGCCAGAAACCACGCGAATCTTGCGCTCCCACATAGGCATCGCAAGGCCGTGGTAACCACGGTGCATGAACCATGCGATTACACCCTTGATTGCAAGCTTCTTGTACTGGTAAACACCAACACCAATACCAAGACCGGCCACAGCACCAAGGTTCTTGTGTAGGTACTCTTCGATGGTCTGATTGCGAAGTGTGGCGACAATGTTTTTCGCTAGCAACTTAGCCTGGCGAACCGCGTGCTGCGCATTTGGCACACAGAAGCCACCAACGCCACCACCTGAAAGATCAGGCACTGCGGAAACGTCTCCGGCGGTCCAAGCGTCAACGATTACCTTCTCGCCTTCAACAACCTGAAGAGTTGCCTTTGCCGTAATGCGGCCGCGCTCGTCTAGCGGTAGATCGGTGTTGCGCACGAATGGGTGCGCCATAACACCTGCGGTCCAGACGATTACGTCTGACTCGAAGCTCTCTCCGGTAGAAAGTTCAATCTTGCCGTTTTCAGCGGACTGCAACTGAGTGTTTAGGTGAATCTTTGCGCCGCGCTTGTCAAGGTTTGCAATTACCCACTCGCTGGTGTCTTGCGCAACTTCAGGCATGATGCGACCCATGGCTTCAATCAGGTGGAAGTGGGTGTCGGCAAATGAAATGGTTGGGTAGTAACGCAACAGGTAGCTGACCAGCGAACGCATTTCAGCAAAAGTTTCAATTCCGGCAAAACCACCACCAACAACAACAAAGGTCAAAAGACGATCGCGTGCTGCACCAGCAGGCAAGTTTGCCGCCTTGTCTAGGTTGGTCATGATGCGGTTGCGAATTTCAACTGCTTCCTCAATTGTTTTCAAACCAATTGCGTGGTCGGCAACACCTGGAATTGGGAAGGTGCGTGAAACCGCTCCGGCAGTAACCACAATCTGGTCATACTGCATCTTGTAAGGAGCAAGGCCGGCGACCTCAATGGTTGCAGTCTTGGTCTTGTGATCAACGTTGGTGACCTTGCCTGAGACGATGCTTGTTTTACGCAGGTGACGACGGTGAGAGGTAACTACGTGACGTGCCTCGATTGAGCCAGCAACCACCTCAGGTAGGAACGGCTGGTAGGTCAAGTAAGGAAGTGGATCAACGAGGGTGACCTCGGCCTCTCCTTGCTTCAGGTGCTTCTCTAGCTTGAAGGCTGTGTAGAAACCGGCGTAACCGCCACCGACGATAAGAATTTTGGGCGCGTTGGCACCAGAGTTGATTGCAGACATTGTTCCATTTTAGGCCCAAGCACCGCCTTATTTGCGCCTGCGCAGTGCACGGGCTACCGAGCGAACTACCAATATTCCAAAAATCACATAAACACCGATGGGCACGATCTGGGTGGTATCAAAGCCCTCAGAATCCTTTACCTGACTCTGGGTAATCGGAGCAGAAATCTGACCGATTTCTGAGGGATCATCGGTGTTGGTGGCTGAATCGGCACCCGCGTCACTCTTGCGGTAGAGCCTGATCCAGTCCGCCAGCGAACCAAGCGGGTTCTCCTGAACCGGCCGGACTTCAGCGGTCAAGGCCTTCACCGGATCAATCAGCCCAAAGCCATAAACCGGCGAGAAGTCCTCTGCGGTCTGCGGGGTGGCGGTCTGAATTATGCGATTGATGACGTTACTTGCATCGAGGTTTGGAAACTGGGACCTGACCAAAGCAACCAGACCGGAAACAATTGGCGCGGCTCCGCTGGTGCCACTCCAAATTTTGTAGTCGGCCCCGGGGTAGGCACTCACCAAATCGGTTGCCGGTGCCGAAACGGCTATGGTGAGCCCGTTGGTTGAAGCCTGGTTGCTTGCCTTGGCATTTCTATCGACACCGGCCACTACCAAAACTCCGGGGATGGTTGCCGGTGCCCCAACCTGGTCCGTTCCACTTGCCCGGTTGCCGGCGGCCGCGACCACCACCACATCATGTTCAAAGGCATATAGGAAAGCTTCATCCCAAGATTGCGGCCAATCAGAGCTGTTTCTGGTGAGCGAGAGATTAATTACCTGAGCACCGTTATCCACGGCCCAGCGAATTCCCTTGGCGACTTGGTCATCGGTGTTCAAATTTGCTTCACCAAAAGCCATTGAGACACTGAGGAGTTCTGCTTGGGGTGCCGTGCCAATTACCCCGTTACTGAAGTTTGAACTTGACGCTGAGCCGTGTCCCCTACCTGCCAGCAGGCTTGCCACCATGGTTCCGTGGTAGCTGATGTCACCGATGGGTTGAGTGCCGTTTTGATTGCCAAGGCCCGAGACATCTGTTCCGCCCGCGACCGCGCCAACTAGGTCTGGGTGGGTTGCATCGATTCCGGTATCAATCACGGCAACGCGCACGCCCGCCCCCTTGGTGATTTTCCACGCGTTGTTGAATCCGTAGTCCTTGATCCAATATTCACGATCGCGGATCGCGTCAGCCGAGACTGGCTGGGTAAAAACAAAAACACTGACCAAAGTCAGTGAGGCAGCTAGTAACTTTCGCAGGCGCACTTATTTGGACTCCAGCTGCAGGCCTCGAGAGCAATATCACCGATTGGATTAACACCCGGTCCCGCGGCAAGCGCGTGACCGATGAGTGCATGCAGACACTTGACCCTGGTTGGCATTCCACCTGCAGAGATGCCGGCAATCTCTGGAACTTCTAAGCCCAGTTCATGCGCTGTCTTGTCGCGATCAGCTATGAAAGCCTCGTGCGCTGCTTGATAGGCAGCGGCCAATTCTGGTTCATCGGCCAGACGCTGTTGCAATTCGGCCATCATACCGCTGGCTTCGAGTGTTGAGACTGCGCTGGTGGCACCGCGGTGGGTCAGGTAATAGGTGGTTGGAAACGGGGTGCCGTCGGCAA
The DNA here is from genome assembly GCF_000699505.1 of Rhodoluna lacicola. NCBI lineage: Bacteria > Bacillati > Actinomycetota > Actinomycetes > Micrococcales > Microbacteriaceae > Rhodoluna > Rhodoluna lacicola. The sequence continues at coordinate 1,016,345 of NZ_CP007490.1, forward strand.
GCCTTGGCGCGGTGTGAACCACGGTTGGTTTTCCACAGATGCAGCGCGCGGCAATCGCCACGATATCGCGCGCCTCGCGGCCAAGCTGCCTAGAAACCTCTGCGATATCTTCATCGGTTGCAGGCGTCAGCGGCATTATTGTGAATCCTTTTTAGTTTGATCGGTTGATTCTGTTTTTGAATCCACCGGCTGCTCAATTCCCGCGCGAATAACAGTTTCGAGCACCGCATCGACCCAGTTGTTTTTGGTCTGGTAAATGTTGCTAGAAATTTTGGCATTGTTTTTTTCGGCCAGCATCTTGGCACCAACAGTTCCTGAAGTGTCAGAAGTATTGACCCCGTTGGCATCCATCACCAAATAGGAAACCTCACCCGGCATAACGTAGTAAAGCCGGTCACGGGCCTGAGCGCGAATGTACGCCGGGTCTTCCCAACGCTTTCGCTCAACTTGCATTTCGGCTACTTCTTTTTTTGCCTCTTCAAGCGCGGCCTGCGCCTCAAATATTGCTTGGCGCTGCATGAACCAAGTTTGAACTCTTGGAGCCAGTGTGACCACGCCAAGCACAATCATGGCAAGCAACGCAAGGCTGGAGAGATTTAAACGAGAAACCCGCAAAGCGGCCTTTGATTGCGAAGGCGCAACTTTGCGGGGTGTTCTCATGCTTTAAGTATTACGCCTTGAAGCGAGGGAACGCTGAACGACCAGCGTAGAACGCTGCATCGCTAAGTTCTTCTTCAATGCGTAGCAATTGGTTGTACTTTGCAACACGCTCGGAACGAGCAGGTGCACCGGTCTTGATCTGGCCCGCGTTGGTAGCAACGGCTAGGTCGGCGATGAAGGTGTCTTCTGTCTCGCCAGAGCGGTGAGAGATGATTGCCTTCATTCCGTGGCGCTGTGCAAGAGAAACTGCGTCTAGGGTCTCAGTCAAGGTTCCGATCTGGTTCACCTTCACAAGAATCGCGTTGCCGGCGGCCTCGTCGATACCCTTCTGCAAACGAGTTGGGTTAGTCACGTAAAGGTCGTCACCAACAAGCTGAACTTTTGAGCCAAGCTCGGCAGTCATCTTGGTCCATGAAGCCCAGTCGTCTTCTGAAAGCGGGTCTTCGATTGAGACAAGTGGGAAGCGAGAAACTAGATCTGCGTAGTACGCAATCATTTCGTCTCCGGTGCGCTCCTGGCCCTCGAAGGTGTACTTCTTGGTTTCTTCTGAGTAGAACTCAGTGGCTGCAACATCAAGTGCCAGTGCGATATCGGTGCCTAGCTTGTAACCAGCCTTGGCAATCGCCTCAGCGATAAGTTCCAGCGCGGCCGCGTTAGTTGGAAGTTCCGGCGCAAAACCACCCTCGTCACCAAGACCGGTTGATAGGCCCTTGCTGTGCAGCAGGCTCTTAAGTGCGTGGTAAACCTCAACGCCCCATCGGATTGCTTCGCTGAATGACTCGGCACCAAGTGGCACGATCATGAATTCCTGGATGTCAACGCCGGTGTCAGCGTGTGCACCACCGTTGATGATGTTCATCAGAGGTACTGGAAGTGTGTAGGCGTTTGGCCCGCCAAGGTATCGGTAAAGCGGCTGGCCGGTAGCTTCTGCAGCGGCACGGGCGTTGGCCAGTGAAACGCCAAGAATTGCGTTGGCGCCCAACTTCTCTTTGGTGGCGGTGCCATCAAGTGAAATAAGTGCTGCATCAACTAGGCGCTGGTCTAGCGCGTCAAAACCAACAAGCGCTTCGTCTACGGTTTCAACAACGGCCTTAACCGCGTTCTGCACACCCTTACCTAGGTAGCGTGACTTGTCGCCATCGCGGCTCTCGTGTGCTTCGAATGCACCGGTTGATGCACCCGATGGAACTGCTGCACGACCAAAGCTGTCGTCTTCTAGCAAGACCTCAACCTCGATGGTTGGGTTTCCGCGTGAGTCAAGAATCTCTCTGGCGCCGATTGCTTCAATGATTGACAAGGTGTCTCCTTATTTGGGCTCTAAAAAACGCGCCAAAACGACGCGAAAAAACGTCGTTGTAATAGGTCCTAGTTTAGGCGATTGGCTTGATGTCGAGGCTCTCGAAGCTGTTCGAGTTGGCGCCAACGGCTGCAAAGTGGGTAAATCCCTGCTCGGCAAGGCTATCCAGCAGCAGGTTCAGCTTCTTTGGGCGCTGCTCTAGGCGCACACTGTAGCCCCGTTCAAACAGGTCTTTTTGCCGAGCCAAAGCAACACCGATAGTCCCGGCGCTGGTGTCATCGAGCACTAGCACTAGGCGCTTCGGCTGAGCATCGGCCAAGGTGTTAGGCACAAGGTCAACTGCCCTCTCAAAGCCAATGGAAATTCCAACCGCAGGAACCTCTTCGCCGGTCCAGCGCCCGATCATTCCGTCGTAGCGACCGCCGCCACCGATTGACGAACCGGACTCAGGGTGTTCGATTTCAAAAATAGTTCCGGTGTAGTAGCCCATGCCGCGGACCAGAGTTGGATCAAAACGCAAACGGCCCTTGCCGAAGCGTGATTCAATCGCGGTGAAAATATCTTGCAACTCGGCCGGAGTTGCAATTACCGACTGCAGCGATGCAAGCCAACCGGTTGCGGTTTCGGCTACTTTGGCTCCAAACTTCTCGCCAAGCTCCTTCACCACTCCCTCGGCAAAAATTTTGTCGAGCTTGTCGATGATGATCATCGCGGCCGGTTTTCCATCCTCCGGAATTCCAAGACCGTCCAGCAGCTTGGCTAGCAACACACGGTGGTTCACGCGAATAGTTGCATCAGTGAGTTGGATGGCTTCCAATGCTTCAAGAGATGAAACCAAAAGATCTATTTCGGCAAGGGGTGAAGCATCACCAATGATGTCAATGTCACACTGAACGAATTGGCGGTAGCGACCCTTCTGCGGACGCTCGGCTCTCCAAACCGGACCGGTTTGAATTGCCTTGAAAACCTTTGGCAACTTTGAGCGGTTGGTTGCGTAGTAGCGAGTCAAAGGAACGGTTAGGTCATAGCGCAAACCTAGGTCGGCCAAGTTGTCGCCATCGGTGTTGGCTGCCAAAGAACGTTCAAGTTCTTCGCCGCGCTTCATAACGCGGAAAGCAAGTTTTTCGTTGTCGCCACCCTGGCCAGAGGTCAAACGCTCAAGATCCTCTAACGCAGGAGTTTCAATTTCTTGAAAGCCATGTGCCACGTAGGTTGACCTAATTTTGCTGAGCACGAAGTCGCGCTTTAGTTTTTCTGCGGGTAGAAAATCGCGCATGCCACGGGGTGGGTGCACGTCTTTAGCCATGGCCCAAGTTTAGCGTCAGGCAGACTATTCGGCCGGAAGCGCGATCACACCTGCGTCGTTGGCATCATCGAGTTCAAATTCACGAATCTCAACTTCAAGTTCGCGAACCGCTCCGCGCAGTGCACCCTCGGCATCGATTCCAGCAGCGCGAGCTGACGAAACCATGGCAAGCAAGATTGCACCAAGTTCTGCCTCACTGGTCACGCTGAACGGGCCCGGGGCGTTGGCATCAAGCAAATTCAGTTTCTCTGCCTTGCCGATTACCTTGTCAGCCAGCGCCAAAGCCGGCAGGTGCTTTGGAATTCCATCCAACACCGATGAACGTTCTGGCTTTTCACGCTTCTTGTGGTCGTCCCAGTTGACCATCACGTCGTCACCGGTCTCAGCCTTGTACTTCTCTAGTTCTTCTTCGTTGCCAAATACGTGCGGGTGACGGCCAACCATTTTCTTGATGGACAGTTCGGCTACATCTTGAATATCAAATTTTTCTCCCAGCGAACCGTGTTCGGCAAGGTCACTGTGGAAGACCACGTGATACAAAACATCACCCAGCTCTTCAAGGACTTCGTCGCGATTACCAGACTCGATGGCATCTACTAATTCGTAAACCTCTTCAATCAGGTACTTGACCAGCGACTGGTGGGTTTGTTCGGCATCCCAAGGGCAGCCACCTGGGCCGCGGAGTTTTGCCGCAACGGCAATTAGTTCATCAAGCTTGGTCATTTGCACTACTTTCGGTGTTTGAAAAAACCTTAGCCAATAAGGCCCAAGCCCATTGGATGATGGCTGTGTCGCGCAGCGGTTCAAAATTTTCGTCACGTGGTGCGTTGATCAGCAGTGTTTGCGCGGTCTGCAAATACTTGGTACCTGGGTAAAGGCTGGCGATGCGCACCTGCTCGGACTCAGTGAGTTCAACCGGTTGAAGCTTTGCCTGCAGGCCAAGCACATTGAAGTCTTTGAGGCCAAGACGATTTGCCTGCTGGCGAAGTTCGGTCACGGCAATCAAATTCTTTACCGGCTCGGGTGCAGCACCGTATCGGTCTTCTAACTCGGCAAGAATTGCATCAAGTTGCGCACGGGTTCCACGCTCTCCACTTGCGGCAGACAACTTGTGATAGGCCTCAAGGCGAAGCCGCTCACTATCAACGTAGGTTGACGGGATGTGCGCATCAACTGGAAGTTCCAGTTTGAGCTCCGCAGGCGACTCCTGTTTTTCGCCCTTGAACTCAGCAACCGCTTCGCCAATCATGCGCAGATACAGATCAAACCCAACGCCGGCTATGTGACCGGACTGTTCGCCGCCGAGCAAATTTCCGGCACCGCGAATTTCTAGATCTTTCAGCGCCACCTGCATGCCGGCACCAAGTTCATTATTTTGTGCGATTGTGGCAAGGCGATCGTGTGCCGTCTCAGTCAGCGGCTTGCTTGGGTCATAGAAGAAGTAGGCGTATGCGCGTTCGCGACTGCGCCCCACTCGCCCACGAATCTGGTGCAACTGGCTCAGGCCAAAATTTTCGGCACGGTCAACAATCAAGGTGTTGGCGTTTGGAATATCGATTCCGGTTTCGATAATTGTGGTTGAGATGAGCACATCAAACTTGCGCTCCCAAAAATCAACCACCACTTGCTCAAGAGCCCCCTCAGACATTTGCCCGTGTGCAACCGCGATGCGTGCCTCCGGCACAAGTTCAGCAAGTTGATTCGCAACTAGGCCAATTGTGCTTACCCGGTTGTGCACGAAAAACACCTGACCCTCGCGAATCAGTTCACGACGAATAGCCGCGGCAACCTGCTTTTCGCTGTAGCCGCCAATGTAGGTGAGTATTGGATGACGCTCCTCTGGTGGCGTGGCCAAGGTTGACATCTCTCGTATTCCGGTGATTGCCATCTCTAGCGTTCTCGGAATTGGTGTTGCCGACATAGACAGAATGTCAACGTTGGTTTTTAGTTCTTTAAGCTTCTCTTTGTGCTCAACACCAAAGCGCTGCTCCTCATCAATAATCACCAAACCAAGCTGGCGGAACTTAACGTTTTTTGAAAGCAAGCGATGTGTTCCAATCACCAAATCAACGCTGCCGTTTTCTAAGCCCTCCAGAGTTTCTTTGACTTCCTTGGCACTCTGGAAACGAGACAGCGAACGAACCACCACAGGGAATCCGGCGTAGCGGGCCTCAAAGGTATCGGTGTGCTGGCGAACCAAAAGCGTGGTTGGCACGAGCATGGCCACCTGCTTGCCGTCTTGAATTGCTTTGAATGCCGCGCGCACGGCTACCTCAGTCTTGCCGTATCCCACATCGCCCGCCAGCAAGCGATCCATTGGAATTTCTTTTTCCATGTCGCGCTTCACTTCGTCGATGGTGGTCAACTGGTCTGGAGTTTCGGCGAAGGCGAATGCTTCTTCAAGTTCATGTTGCCAAGGTGTGTCTGGACCAAAGGCGTGGCCGCGCGATTTCATGCGAGCCGAATACAACTTGACCAGGTCAATTGCGATCTTGCGGATTGCCTTACGAGCATTGCCCTTGACCTTGGCCCAGTCGCTGCCGCCCATCTTTGACAGCACAGGCGCTTCGCCGCCAACGTATCGGGTTAGCAAATCCAGTTGATCCGTGGGAACAAATAGCGTGTCGCCCGGATAGCCGCGTTTTGATGGCGCGTATTCAATCAGCAAATATTCGCGCTGGTGTTGCTGACGACCAACCCCACTGGTGCGCTCAACCAATTCAACAAAACGACCAATGCCGTGGGTCTCGTGTACGACGTAATCACCCTGCTTCAAGCTCAGCGGATCAACGGCCTGCCCACGCTTACTGGCCAGCTTGCGCACCTGAGGGCTTACATACACCGATGACTTGCCGTAAAACTCGGATTCAGTGATGACAATTACTTTGCTATCAGGCGCGGTGAATCCCTTTCTCAAGTTTCCCTGTGCTACCTGAGCATTGATACCAGCCGCGTTCAGCTGCTCGTTTAGGCGCTCGACGGTGCCGTGACCCTCTGCAACAACAATCACCTGCTGCCCTTGCTTAGCCTGATCTTCAAGCCATTCAATTGAAGTGGTGTCGAGGCCCTTGAAATTTGGAATTTCATAAAGTTTTAAATCAACCAAGGAATCATCATCGGCGCCGAATTGCGAAACGGTTATTAGTGCGCGACCGGCGAGGCCGTCTTTGAACTGCGACAGGTCAATAAATCCGCCGTCGCTCAAATCAAGTGGCGCCTGTGCTCCCTCAACTGCAGCATCCCAGGCAGCGTGCAAAAACTCCTCGTTCGTCTCAACCAGGTTGGCCGCACGAGCCGCAGATTTTTCAGGAGAAAGCAATACGGCAACCGCACCCTCAGGAAGGTAATCGGTGAAGGGAACCATGGCATCTACCAAAACGGGAGCCAGAGATTCCATGCCGTCTACCGGAATGCCCTCGGAAATCTTGGCCAACATGGTTGAGATGTTTGGAAATTCGTGCATCATTTCGCGCGCGCGACTGGCTACGTTTGGAGTGATGATAATTTCTCTGGCCGGATAAATTTCGATCGCGTCGATTTTTGAACCAGCCTCTTCGCCAGTTATTGTTCGCTGATCCGCCACGCTGAAGACTCTGATGTCATCTAACTCATCGCCAAAAAACTCAAGTCGCATTGCGTGCTCGGCCGTGGTTGGGAAGATGTCTAGGATCCCTCCACGCACCGCAAACTCGCCACGGCGAGTCACCATGTCGACGCGCTGGTAGGCCAGCTCAACCAACTTGAGCGACATTTCAAAAAGCAGGTAGTCCTTGCCGCGTTCAAGTTTTAGCGGCGGGTGATTAGCCAACCCAGCGACAACCGGCTGCAAAACCGCACGAACAGAGGCCAAGACGAACACCGAGTGATCAAGTTTTTTGTTCTGAACTAGAGTCGAAATTTCGTTTAGTCGGTGCAATACCCTTAGGCGCTTGCCCACAGTTTCAGGACTGGGGCTCAGACGTTCGTGCGGCAGGGTCTCCCACGATGGAAATTCAAGAATCTCTGCTTGAGGAGAAAGTGACCTTAGGGCAGCAGCCACATCTTCTGCTTCGCGCCCGGTGGCAACCACAACCAGTTGGACCTGGGCTAACTTTGCGTCGCCGCGAAATTGGTTAATTACCTCCAACACCGTGGAGTGCGCACCCTGGGGAGCGACCACGTCGACCCGAGGATTTCTTACCCTGGCCTGCAGGGCTGCGAAGGGGTATCCATCTGAAACGAGCGCGGCAAGGCGCGACAGGGCCTTGAGATTTTCTTCGCTCACAGGGGTAAGTCTAAGTTGCCATTACCAATAAGGAAACTCGCGGTCGCAACGAGTGGGTAAAGCTAAACCCTTGGGTTGATTTTGTTCTGAGCCTCTAACACTCCAGAACGCACAATTTCTTCAACCGCATCGGCGGCCAACTCCAGAGTGAGCGGCAAATACTTGCGCTCGGTTGAATTGAAATCTTTCAGAACAAAGTCTGCGGTATCCATGCGACCCGGTGGGCGTCCGATACCAATGCGAACTCTGGTGAAATCATTTGAGCCGCAGGCAGAAATTATGTCGCGCAGCCCGTTGTGGCCAGCGTGACCACCGCCCTGCTTAATTCGAATAGTTTCGGCATCGATATCTAATTCATCATGCAAGACAATCAAGTTTGAAAGTGGAAGATCGTAGAACTTGAGCAAGGACGAAACCGGCCCGCCACTGGTGTTCATATACGAACCAGGCTTAGCCAAGATTAGTTTTGCGCCGCCGTAACCTAGGCGTGCCTCTGCGACTGCCGCGTTTGATTTGTGACTCTTAAAAGTTGCGTTGTGACGGTCGGCTAAAACCGATAAGGCCATCTGGCCAACATTGTGCCGGTTAGCAGAATAGTCGGGCCCGGGGTTACCGAGCCCGACTACTAAGAATGCTGAAGATGACAGATTAGGCCTTTGCAGCCTCTGCTGCAGCCTCGGCAGGGGTTGCGTCAGCGTGACCCGCCTGAGTTAGAACAACCGATGCAATTAGCTCGTTGTCGGCAAATTCAAGCTTTGCACCTGCAGGAAGCTTGATGTCCCCTGCAACGATGTGGTGGCCAGCGCCGTTGTCCTTGGTTACAAAGATTTCAACAAACTCAGGAATGCTAGTTGCCGCTACTTCTAGCTTCACGGTCTTGTGCTCGATGTCCACGATGGTTCCAGACATTGATTCACCAACAAGGTGAACAGGAACTTCAACGTGCACGCGCTCGCCCTTGACAAGCTCAACTAGGTCAATGTGCTCGATGATCTGAGTCACTGCATCCTTGGTTGCGCTCTTGACAAGAACAGACTCTTCTTTGCCGTCGATGGTTAGGTCGATAACTGCATTCTTGTGACGAAGAATAAGTGCCACTTCGTGAGCAGGGACGGTGATGTGGCGAGGCTCTGATCCGTGTCCGTAAATTACGGCTGGGGTCTGACCTGCTGCACGTGCCTGGCGTGATGCACCCTTACCAAACTTGGTGCGTGTGGTGCCAACTAGCTTTGCTGCTGTGTTCATGATTTCTCTTCTCTTTCTGTCAACTCAAGCGTTTTACGCGAGGACAAGTCGGAAGACTTTTTACCCCGTCGATAACGGCCCCATTTGGAGCCCTCGCCGTTGTTCTTCAACAAGCCTACCTAGATAGCCTGCGCGCGGCAACTGCCAAGGCAATCAACCCCAAACTCGCCGGAATCGCCGGTCCTGGCACAGATAAAAGAAGCGCTAGGCAAAGAAGTACACCGATGACGTTCAAGGATCTGGGCATTTTTCTCTCTGAAGCAGGTTGTCGCATAGAACTGATGTGGCCAATTGCGTAGTACAGCAAAACCGAGAAACTTGAAAAACCAATCACCCAAGACAGGCTTTGTAATTGCAAAAGCAAAATCGATCCCGTGGCAATTACACATTCAGCGAGCCATGGAGCGCCCCAACGATTTCGAATACTGAAGACGTTGGGAAGTTCTTGGTCTACTGCCATCTCGGCGGCAGTTCTGGATACGCCAGCCAACAAGGCAAGCATGGAACCAAGTGCGGCCAGAGCGGCAAAAGCAACGACCAAACTGGATGGGAACCAGGGTGCGGTAATTTCAAGCAGCGCAACGAAGGGGGCTTTGGTCTGGATTAGCAACGCACCCAAAACCCGATCAAAGATTATCGAGATTGAAAAGTACAGCATCGTGACGATTCCTAGTGAAATCACGATTGCAAGCGGGATGTTTCTTGTGGGTTTTCTAACCTCGTTACCAAGAGTGGCAACGCGTGCGTACCCTGCGAACGCAAAGAACATGAGTGCGGCTCCCTGCAGAGCATTACCAGCTGGCAAGCTAGCAAGGCTAGAAGTTACCGGTGGGATTTCTGTTGCTGAACTGAAAATCGTCAAAAGTAGAAATAGCGTGGTGACCGTTGCAAGCGCGGCTGCCACCGCTGCTGTTCTGTTTATGCCCAAGATATTTATGGTCGCTAGGAAAAGAATTGCACCAACTGCCGCAAACTTTCCAGCAGCGGGAAAAACGTACTCCTCAAAAACCAAGGCCACTGCCGCAATCGATCCAATTTTTCCGATTACGAACGACAGGCCTGCAACGAATGAGATTGAATCAGATACATAAATCCGCGAATAGGCATAAACCCCACCTGCTCGGGACTGGTTCTTGGCGAGTTGATATATCGAAGCTGAATTAAGAACTGCCACCAAAGCCGCAAGTGAAATGGAAAAAATAAAAAGCGACCCAGACGCAATAGCTACGTCTCTAAAAACGACAAAAACCCCCGCGCCTAACATTGAGGCTAACCCGATTGCTACCGCACCGAGTAAGCCAGTCTGTTGTTTAGGCGTGTCCTGGGAAGAGTTTGTTGACTGAGTCATCGCCGAATACAGCGCTAATAGCTGCGGCGATTAGCGGAGCAATTGAAAGAACGGTTAGGTTATCAAACTGCTTCTCGCGAGTGATCGGAAGTGTGTTGGTGACGATCACTTCATCAACCACGCCACTTGATAAACGCTCAACTGCAGGAGAAGAGAAAACCGCGTGGGTTGCTGCAACGATTACGCGAGATGCTCCGTTGTTCTTCAAAGCTTGTGCGGCAGCCACGATGGTGCCAGCGGTGTCAATCATGTCGTCAACCAACAAACAGGTGCGGCCTTTTACATCACCAACAAGTTCATGAGCCTCAACCTGGTTTGGACGGTCTGGGTCGCGACGCTTGTGAATGATTGCAAGAGGAGCCCCCAGGCGCTCGGCCCAGATGTCGGCAACGCGCACGCGACCAGAGTCTGGTGAAACCACGGTTAGCAGTTCGTCGCCAAAGCGCTCTTTTACGTGGTCGGCCAACATCGGCAGCGCCCAAAGGTGGTCTACCGGACCATCAAAGAAACCCTGAATCTGTGGGGTGTGCAAATCAACCGACATCAATCGGTTTGCACCTGCGGCTTTAAAGAGATCCGTCATTAGTCGGGCTGAGATTGGCTCACGCCCCTTGTGCTTTTTGTCCTGGCGAGCGTAAGGAAAGAACGGTGCTACAACCGTGATTCGCTTGGCGCTGGCACGCTTTAGAGCGTCGACCATTAGCAGCTGCTCCATCACCCAGTTGTTGATTCCTGCAGCGTGAGATTGAATCACAAACGCATCAACACCGCGGACAGACTCTTCGTATCGAACGAAGGTCTCGCCATTGGCAAAGTCGTAGGCGGTAGTTGGAACAACCTTGGTACCCAGAATCTCGGCTACCTCATCGGCGAGCTGCTGGTGAGCACGCCCACTCACGATCACTAGGCGCTTGCTATTGCTCGCTGTGATATCCAATCTGGGCTCCCGCTCTTGTTGATGTTTTTAGTTGTTTGAGGCTTCAGCGGACTTGCTGCCTGGACGATTAGCCACCACCCAGCCGGCGAGATTACGTTGCGGTGCAACCGTCATGGCAAGATCTCCTGACGCTACATCTTTACGAACCACGGTGCCTGCTGCTGTGTAGGCTCCATCGCCAATTGTAATCGGTGCAACGAACACGTTATGCGAGCCTGAACGCACGTGAGAGCCAATCTTGCTTGAGTGCTTTGCGACGCCGTCGTAGTTTGCAAAAATCGTGCCAGCACCGATATTGGATTCCTCACCAATTTCGGCATCGCCAACATAACTCAGGTGCGGGACTTTAGAGCCGCGACCAATCTTGGCGTTCTTAGTTTCAACAAAAGTGCCAATCTTGCCGTCGGTGCCAAGGTCAGTGCCTGGCCGCAGATAAGCAAAAGGTCCAACGGTTGCGCCGTCGCCGATCTTTGATGCGGTCACGTGAGACTTAACCACCGATGCATTCTCGCCGACTTGAGTGTCAACCATGACAACCTCTGGGCCGATAGTTGAACCAGCACCGATTGAGGTGAATCCCTTTAGGTGGGTGCCCGGAAGCAGTGATACATCTTCACCCAGCTGAACTGTGACATCTATCCAGGTAGAACCTGGTTCAAGAATTGTCACGCCGGCACGCTGCCAGGCTTCACAGATTCTGTAATTCAATTCAGCAGCGACTTCTGCAAGCTGAACGCGATCATTGATTCCAGCCACGAGCCAGTTATCGCTGACCGCAAGTGCCTGGACTTTCTTACCCTCGTACAAAAGCTCTGCGGCAACATCGGTAAGGTATTTTTCACCTTGCGCGTTGTGTGACCCAACTTTTGCCAGGGCGCTGCGCAGGTGGGCCGCATCAAATACGTAGATGCCCGCATTTACCTCAGCAATTTCAAGTTGATCGGAATCTGCATCGCGATGCTCAACGATCTGGATGAACTTGCCGTCGTTGCTTCGGATCACGCGGCCGTAGCCAGCGGGGTCTTCAACTATTGCTGTCAAAATCGTGGCGGCAAACTTGCCATCCAGGTGCGCCTCTAGCAGCGATTCCAAAGTTGGCACGTCCAAGAGTGGAACGTCGCCACTGGTTACGATTACCGCACCGTTGAAATCCGATGGCAGCGAATCAAGCGCGCACTCAACAGCGCGGCCTGTTCCAGGAATTTCATCTTGATGAGCGATGGTCACCGTTGGAAAAAAGGCCTCGATGTACTCGGTGAGGGCCTCTTTTTGATGGCGAATTACCGGGATCACGTGAGCTGCGTCAAGGGAATTGGCAGTTGCCAGAACGTGACCAAGCATCGGCAGGCCGGCGAGTTCGTGCATCACCTTGGGCTTTTTGGAGCGCATGCGAGTACCTTCGCCGGCTGCCAGAACCACAACCGCTAGGTGCTTCTCGCTCATGCGACTCCTGTCAATGTTTGCCGATTTCTCAGCTTGCTCCCCCACCAGGACTCGAACCTAGAATGCCGCATCCAAAGAGCGGAGTGTTGCCATTACACCATAGGGGAACGTGAACCAAGGTTCACTAGACCAGTCTGCCAGATATGGCAGCAGTTGAGCGGGTGCTTTGACTATTTACCCTGAAGAAGCTCCGATGTTTCCAGCCATTCCAGCTCCAACTGGTCTCGTTTGGCGTTGTATTCAGCCTGTTTGGCTGCCATCTCAGCAAGTCCCGAGTAATCCGATTGGTCATGCCCGGCCATTTGCTCGTGCAGTTTGGCCTCATCAGTAGCAAGCTTCTCGAGCGCCCGCTCCAGGCGACTCAAATTCTTCTCAGCTTCACGAAGGGCAGCGCCCGAGAGCCGAAGCGAAGGTGACGACTCACCTTCGCCGGCTTGAAGCGTCGTCGATCGATTTGATTTTTCGATAGACCCTGCGGGCAGTGCAGAAGTTGAGGTGCCCGGTTTTACTAATAGGGAGTGCTTACGAAGTTCAAGATATTGATCAACCCCGCCCGGTAGGTGGCGCAGGCTTCCATCACCAAGCAGCGCGAACTGCTGATCGGTAACGCGTTCAAGCAAATAGCGGTCGTGCGACACCACAATGAGCGTGCCAGGCCAGCCATCTAGCAGGTCTTCCATCGCCGCAAGGATATCGGTGTCTAAGTCGTTGGTTGGTTCATCAAGAATCAAAACATTTGGTTCACCAAAGAGCAGGCGCAGAAATTGCAGGCGGCGCTTCTGACCACCGGATAAATCAGAAATTGGAGTTTGCAGTTGCGCCTGAGTGAAACCCAGTTGCTCCACGAGTTGACCAATACCAACTTCTTTTTTATCCACCACAAAAAAAGATTTTTCTCGGGCAATAAGACTGAAAATTCTCTCATCCGCAAATTCATCAAGTTCACGAACTTCTTGACTTAGCGTGGCAATGTTTACGGTTTTACCCCGCTTGATTACTCCACCGGTTGGTTGCAGCCCACCTTGGATTAATTTCAGGAGCGTGGTTTTTCCGGCCCCGTTGACTCCAACTAGACCAACGCGGTCGCCCGGCCCAAGTCGCCATGTGACGTCGTGAAGCAATTCGCGATTGCCAATTGAATAATTGAGGTTTTCAATGTCAAGCACGTCTTTACCAAGGCGTTGAGTTGCCAGTTTGGAAAGTGCAACTCTGTCACGAGGCTCGGGTTCGTTTGCAATCAACTCAGCGGCGGCGTCCATTCGAAACTTTGGCTTAGTGGTTCGCGCCGGTGCACCGCGACGCAACCAGGCCAATTCCTTGCGCATCAAATTCTGACGTCTTGCTTCAGAGGCAGCCGCGCTTCTGTCTCGTTCGTTGCGCTGCAGTATGTAGGCTGCGTAGCCACCCTCAAATGGCTCGATTACTCCATCGTGAACTTCCCAGGTCAAATTGCAAACTTCATCCAGGAACCAGCGATCGTGAGTCACCACGATTAGACCGCCAGCGTTATTTGACCACCGATTTTTTAGGTGTTGCGCAAGCCAGGCAACGCCTTCGATGTCTAGATGGTTGGTGGGCTCATCGAGCATCACAATGTCTAAATCTTGAACCAGTAATTTTGCTAGCGCTACTCTTCTGCGCTGACCTCCGGAGAGCTCCCCCACCTGCTTATTCCAGTCAAGGTCGTTGAGCAGGCCAGAGATCACATCGCGAATCTTTGGATTGCCCGCCCAAATATGTTCAGACACATCGCCAACCACCGATTGCCCAATGGTCAATCCTGGATCAATAACGTCCGACTGATCTAACAGTCCAAAGGTCAGGCTGTTTCGGTGGGTTATTCGGCCCTCATCGGGTTGGATGCGTTTAGCCAGAAGCTTTAGCAGAGTTGACTTGCCATCGCCGTTTCGTCCGACGATTCCAATTCGGTCGCCGTCGTTTACTCCGATGGTGATTCCGTCAAAAACTTTCTTGGTAGGGAACTCTAGCGAGATGTTCTCGGCGCCAAGCAAATGTGCCACTAGTTGTGCTCCATCAGGGTGCCCTTTGCTGGACCATAGGTTGGAATCGCAATGTAGCCCTCAAAGGCCAAGTGGTTGGCGATGGACTCTGCAGCCGCTTGGGATTCGGCCAACATGGCCACGGTGGGACCTGAGCCAGAAACCATTGCGGCAAGCGCTCCGGCGGCAAGACCCGCGTGCATCGTGATCGACAGTTCTGGCATCAAAGCAATCGCAGCTTCTTGCAAGTCGTTGTGAAGATTCTTGGCAACCTCGCGAGCATCTCCGGATTTGAGCGCCGCGATCAGTTGCTCTGGTTGCACTGGAGTTGGGATTTGCCTTGGGTCTTCGCCGCGCGCGGCACGCATTTCATCAAGCTTGGCGTAAACCCTTGGAGTGCTGAGTCCCGCGTCCATTGGAACCAAAACCCAGTGCAGTCTGGCGACATTGTCAATTGACTCAAGGTGGTCCCCTTTGCCAACACCGATGGCCGTTCCGCCAAGCAAGGCGAACGGGATATCTGCGCCTAATTCAGCGGCGGCTTTAATCAATGCTTCACCATCTACACCGGTGCACCAAAGTTCATCAACAGCCAGTAGTGCCGCAGCAGCATCTGCAGATCCGCCGCCCATGCCTCCGGCAACGGGAACATTTTTAGTGATTTCAAAATTCACCGGATGCGGGTTCTCAATTTTGGCCAACTCGGCAATTGATTTAGCAGCACGCACCACCAGGTTGTCTTCGCCCGTGGGTACAGCTTGAATTTGCTCGGCAGAAATGGCGCCAGAAACAGTTACCTGCCAACTTTCTGAGGAAGTCACGGTGACAATCTCACGAAGATCCAGAGCTTGATAGACGCTAAGTACCTCGTGATAACCATCACTCTGCAATGCCCCAACTTTGAAAAGGATGTTGATTTTGCCAGGCGCAGATACCGTTACTGGATTGCTCATTTCTGATCCAATCTACGATGCATTCCGGCTAAAACTTCGTTCCAGTAAAGCTGCCGTGGCTTAATCTCATCTTCATTCTTGAGCAGCTCATGAACGATGTGGGCACGAACGCTGCCCTCAAAAAGTTCAAACGAAATTATTGCGCGCGTGTTGTCATCAAAGGCCAATTTCACCTGGCCATTCTTGGCCGAAATCAATCTAGGTCGATCAAAAACCACCCAAGAACTAACGTCGCTGAGCACTGAGAACAGTTGCGCCAATCCGGTTGCAAAATCATCGTGAACTTTGAAAGAAATAGCCATTAGCGGGCCCTCGCAATGGCAACGAATTGATGAACGTCTAACTCTTCACCACGCGCCTGCGGACTGATTCCTGCGGCTGTCAAAATACGTTCCGCCTCGGCGGCAGATCCAGCCCAGTTGCTTAGTGCCTGGCGCAAGGTCTTGCGTCGCTGACCAAAGGCCGCGTCAGCTACCTCAAAGGTTTTCAAACGCAACTGCTCATCGCCAAGTGGCACGGCGCGCTTCGAGAAATAAACCAAGGCTGAATCAACATTGGGTACCGGCCAGAAGATATTTCTACCAACGTTTCCGGCCAACGCAGATTCTGCATACCAGGCCAACTTGACGCTTGGAATGCCGTAAATTTTTGAACCCGGCTCTGCGGCTAGGCGATGAGCAACCTCGGCTTGAACCAGAACCAGACCGGTTTGAATAGATGGGAACTGTTCCAGAAAGTGCAGCAGCACAGGAACCGAGATGTTGTAGGGCAGATTGGCCACCAGCGCATCGGGGGCAGCCGGAAGGTCAAAAACCTTGAGTGCATCGTCACGAACCAAGGTGAAGTTTTTGCCGGGAGCCCGCTTAGCAATTGTGGACTCTAACTCGGCTGCCATCTTGGGGTCAATTTCTACCGCAATAACTTTTTCTGCTACCTCGAGCAATCCAAGAGTTAGTGAGCCAAGGCCTGGGCCGATTTCTACGACCGTTTCCTGACCGCCAAGTTTTGCTGCAGAAACAATTCGGCGAATGGTATTTGGATCGGTCACAAAGTTCTGACCTAGCTTTTTGGTTGGCGTTACATCAAGTCGCGAGGCCAACTCGCGAACATCAACCGCACCCAATAAATCAACCATGCTGTTCACTCATCAAAAGCCGACTTGCCAAGAGCCGTAAACGCACTCTGTGTTGCGTGCCAACTGAGCGCAAAGTTGGTTCAAGTCCTCACCGCGAACCTCGGCCATAAATCGCGCTGTTACAGGAACCAGGTAAGGAGAGTTTGGTCGACCGCGGAATGGTTCCGGCGCCAAAAACGGCGCATCGGTTTCAATCAGAATTAATTCCTTTGGCGCCATTGCAAGCGAATCGCGCAGGTGCTGATTTCGCTTGATAGTGATGTTGCCAGCGAATGACATGTACCAACCGTTATCGGCGCAAATTTGAGCAAGATCTGTATCGCCGGAGTAGCAGTGAAAAACAACTTTTTCTGGAGCTCCCACTCGCTTAAGGGTTGCCACAACATCGTCGTGAGCATCACGATCGTGAATCATCAGTGCAATGTCGTTTTCTTTGGCGATGCGAATGTGCTCTTCAAAACTGTGCTGCTGCAAAGCGATTGAGTTTTCGCCCTCTGTTCTAAAGAAGTCCAAGCCGGTCTCACCAATTGCACGAACCCTAGGCTGCGTTGCTAAGGCCTCAATCTCCTGAATAGCAGCATTCAAATTCTCAAGGTTTTCATAAAGCGGAGCTTCATTTGGGTGAAGTGCCACCGCCGCCAAAACGCGAACATCCTTAGTTGCCAACTCGGCAGACCACTTTGAGCTCTCTAGAGTGACACCAACCTGGACTACTCCCCTGATGCCAACGCTTTGGGCAATGTCTAGATTTTCATTCCACGGCATTGCACCAAGCTCTTCGTCAAAAACAAAGTCAAGATGCGAGTGGTTGTCGTAAATGGCTACTTCAAGCGGCTCAGGCGCCGCTGGAAAGGCAGAGGCAAACGCAGGAGCTTTGCGTTGACTCATGACTACTTGGCTTCTTCAGTGGTCTCTATGCGAGGGAACAGCGCCTCTAGCTCGCCAATCACGGCACCAGCGGTGAACTGGCCCCACTTGCCCGCATCACTGATGTGCTGATCATCGATGGCACCAAGCGAAACACCGATAGCCGCCCATAGTTTTGCAGTGGCCTTAGGTGTAATTGGATTCAACAACACAGCAAGTACTCGCAGGCCCTCTACTGTGGTGTTCAAAACCGTTGCCAAGCGATCACGAGTCTCATCGTTTTTTGCCAGCACCCAAGGCTCTTGAACCGTGATGTAGTTATTCAATTCGTCAACTAGCGTCCAGATCGCGCCGATGGCATCGTGAATCGCAACCTTTTCGATGGCAGCATCTGAATCTGTTACCGCGGCAGCGGCAATCTTCTGCACTTGCAAATCTGCATCGGTGTATGGCCCCGCAGCTGGCAGGATGCCATCGAAGTATCGGTGCACCATTGCGATTACTCGCGAGGCTAGATTGCCAAATCCGTTGGCGAGCTCAGCCTGGTAGCGAGCGGAAAGGTCTTCCCAAGAGAACGAGCCGTCGCTGCCAAAAGCGATTGCCTTCATGAAGTAATAGCGGAAAGCATCAGAGCCAAAGGTGTCGGTGATTTGCGAAGGTGCAATACCGGTGAGTTTTGACTTAGACATCTTCTCGCCGCCAACCAGCAACCAGCCGTGGCCAAATACCTGATTTGCCGGAGCAAGGCCGGCGGCCATCAACATGGCTGGCCAGATAACCGCGTGGAAACGAAGGATGTCTTTACCAACCACCTGCACGCTTGCCGGCCAAAGGGACTCAAATTTTGCCTTGGCCTCGGCAGAGTCTTCGCCGTAACCAATCGCGGTGATGTAGTTCAACAGTGCATCGAACCAAACGTAGGTAATGTGACCGTTGTCCCACGGAATATCGATTCCCCAGTCAAACTTTTCTTTCGAGCGCGAAATTGAGAGGTCGTCTAATTCGCGGCGCACAAAAGCCACCACCTCGTTACGTGCCGAATCCGGCTGGATGAAGTTTGGATTGGCCGCGTAGAAATCAAGCAGTGGTTGGGTGAACTCGCTTAGCTTAAAAAAGTAGTTAGTCTCTTTCAGCTTTTCGACTGGCTTGGAGTGAATCGCACAAACCTGCTGACCGGCAAAATCGCCCTCGCCATCAATCAGGTCACCCTCGGTCTTGTATTCCTCACAACCCACGCAGTAATTACCCTCGTAAGAGCCCTGATAAATAAATCCGGTGTCGTATAGGTGCTGCAGGAAAACTTGGACGTTTTGCTCGTGACGCGGCTCGGTGGTTCGAATGAAATCCTGATTGTTGATGTCAATGGTTTCAAGCAGAGGCAACCACGAATCTTTAACTAATTTGTCAGCCCACTCCTGAGGGGTGGTCTTGTTGGCCGCAGCGGTACGAAGAATTTTTTCGCCGTGCTCGTCGGTGCCGGTTAGCAGAAAGGAGTTCTCCCCGCGCTGGCGGTGCCAACGAGCCAAGACGTCTGCCGCTACCTCGGTGTAAGCGTGACCGATGTGCGGAGCGTCATTGACGTAGAAGATTGGGGTCGTGACATAGAACGACTTTCCCTTGTTTTCAGGCATGGGTTCAATCTTAACCTAGGTTGTTGTCTGCCTTACGGCGCTCCAGCACCAGCTGATACAGGTCGCTCTTGCTTGCACCGGCGGCTGAAGCAATCTCGGCAACAGCCTCTTTGAGCTTTGCGCCATCAGCCAAGAGAGCCAGAACCTGATCCACGAGATCGGCAACTTGCACTTCGGCAACCTGCGCGCCTGCTATGACCAGCACCATCTCACCCTTGGGCTCGCTTTTGGCCCACTCAACTAAGTCTTTTAGCGTTCCGCGCTCGGTGTGCTCAAACTTTTTGGTCAGTTCTCGAGACACAGTGGCAGCCCGATCGCCACCCAACTGCAGAACAGCGTCCTCAAGAGATTCCAAAATTCGGTGCGGCGATTCAAAAAACACCATGGTGCGAGGCTCTCTAGAAAGGGAGGAAAACATTTTGCGGCGATCTCCCTGCTTGCGCGGCAAAAATCCCTCAAAGGTAAACCTGTCTGTCGGCAATCCGGATACGGCGAGCGCGCTCAGCACCGCCGACGGGCCAGGAATTACCGTGACCTCAATCTTGGCTTCCACTGCTGCGCGTACCAGTAGGAAGCCTGGGTCACTGACCGTTGGCATTCCGGCATCGCTGACCACGAGCACTGGTTCAGTTTGAGCGATTTCCAGTATCTGATTTAGTCGATCGCCCTCGTTGTGTTCGTGCAGGCTAAATAATCTGGCATTGAGCTTAACCCCCAGTGAGTTCGCCAGCTTGAGCAAGCTTCTGGTGTCTTCAGCCGCGATGAACTTGGATTCCACCATGGCCTCAATCAGGCGCGGAGATGCGTCGGCAAGATTGCCGATTGGGGTCGCAGCGAGAATGAGCACGCTCTATTGTCCAGCATTCTTGTCTAGCATTAGGGACGTGATTGCATCTCTGACCAACTACTTAAACGACACCGATGTGCGCAGGTTCATCAATCGTTTTGGCTCTTGGTTCATCATTGCCCTGGCAGCATTCCTGCGCCTCTGGAACCTGGGCTACCCAAGCAAGTTGGTTTTTGATGAGACCTACTACGTCAAAGACGCTTGGACGCTTTGGAACACCGGCTCGGAAAAGGCTTGGCCCAACGAAGCAAACACTGCGTTTGAGTCAGGCTCTGTAAATGTCTTTTTGAATGATCCAAGTTTTGTGGTTCACCCACCTTTGGGTAAGTGGATCATTGGCCTTGGCATGTGGTTATTTGGTGCCGAAAACTCTTATTCGTGGCGCATCACCACGGCGCTGTTAGGTATCGCAGCAGTGGCTCTGCTGATGATTATTGCTAAATTGCTTTTCAAATCAACTGCCTGGGCCCTTGCCGCTGGGTTTCTTTTTGCAATCGACGGTCACGCAATTGTGCTTGCCCGCACAGCTCTGCTTGACAACTCGCTGATGTTTTTTGGGCTGCTAGGTTTTTATTTTCTTCTGCGTGACCAACAGCACCGAGACATTCTTGGGTTGCAAAAATTTAGACCTTGGCTATTTGCTGCGGGCGTTGCGCTAGGTGCCGCCACGGCGGTTAAGTGGTCAGGGCTTTACTTCATAGCGGCATTTGGACTGTACGTCGTAATCAGCGAAACCATCGCTCGTCGCGCTGCGGGCGAGACAAGTTGGATCAAGACAGGACTGCTGAAGCAGGGCTCGCTGACCTTTTTGAATCTGGTTCCAATAAGCGTGTTGATTTATTTGGCGAGTTGGTCGGGCTGGATTTTTAGCTCAGGTGGTTACGATCGGAACTCCACACCAAACTGGTTCACCTCGTTGATCCAGTATCACCAGGCAGCCTACGGATTCCACGTGGGCTTGAGCACACCGCACTCTTACTCAGCCAATGCTCTGAGTTGGTTATTTGCTATTCGGCCAACCAGCTTCTTTTATGAGGGGCTGAGTTTTGGTCAGAACGGTTGCAACACCGATGGTGGTTGCTCGAGCGCAATAACCGCACTTGGTAATCCATTTATCTGGTGGCCTGCGGCGGCATCGGTGTTTTTTGTTGCGGCTTGGTTTGTCAGAACCCGGCAACGCCTGGCGGGATTAATTCTGCTTGGAATGGCCGGTGGTTACTTGCCGTGGCTGGTCTTTTTGAACCGCACCACTTTTCAGTTCTATTCAATTGCGTTCCTGCCATGGATGATTCTGGCCTTGATCTTTGTGGCTCGGCACTACGTTTATCAGGCTCGCCGGCCGATTAGAGCCCAGGGCGCGTTTTTGCTCTTCGCTGGCTTGGCATTTGCCGGCACCCTGTTCTTCTTGCCTATCTGGATAGGTAGCTGGATCCCCTACTGGTACTGGCAAATCCACATGTGGTTGCCTTCCTGGGTCTAGCCAACTCTGATCCTTGTTGCAGCCCACGGCTTTAGGCTGGAAGCATGCCTACATACGCCGTGACCTATCACTACACCGCCACAACTGAACACCTTGCCGAAGTTAGGCCGATCCATCGCGAATGGCTTGCCGCACGTCTAGCCGAAGGCAGTCTGTTGGCTAGTGGACCAATGGTTGATACCCCAACTTCGCTTTTGATTTGGAAGGCAAATTCAGTTCAAGAATTAGCGGCGCTGCTTGATCATGACCCGTTCGACATTGCCGGTTGCATCGGGGAACGCGTGATTCAGGAATGGAATCCAGTATTTGGGCCTTGGAGTTAACCATGGATGCTAAATCGATTGTCGAGCTCAACCCAAAGGTCAAACTAAACAATGGACAGCTGATCCCTCAGGTGGGCCTTGGTGTTTATAAAGTCGCCGGTGAATCTGCTGAGCCGCTAATTTTGAGCGCTTTCGAAGCAGGCTACCGCCGAATCGACACAGCGGCGTTTTACGGAAATGAACCCGAAGTTGGTGCTGCAGTTCGTAACTCGGGACTGCCCCGCGAAGAAATTTTCGTGGCCACAAAGATTTGGAAGGATGACCACGGCTATGAGCGTGCCCTTAATGCGATTGATGAGAGCCTAGCGCGCCTAGACATTGACTACATTGACATGTTGCTAATCCATTGGCCGAGCCCGGCTCTTGGGAAATTTGTGGAGACCTGGGCTGCCCTAGAGAAATCACTTGAATCGGGAGGAGTTCGTGGAATTGGGGTTTCAAATTTTCAGCCAGACCATCTAGCCACTCTTATTTCAGCCGGAGGCACGGTGCCGGCAATCAACCAGGTTGAATTACACCCTGGCTTTCATCAGGCCGAGGTGCGGGCTGCAAATGATGCTCACGGAATATTGACCGAGGCTTGGTCGCCCCTGGCGCGAGGAAGATTCAACGAGGATCCAGTTATTGAATCGATAATGGCCAAACACAACCGCAGCGCCACCCAGGTAATTGTGCGATGGCATGTGCAACTGGGAAACCTAGTGATTCCAAAGACAGCGACCGCCTCAAGGTTGCAGGGAAACATATCGGTGTTTGATTTTGAACTTGATGAAACCGATATGGACGCGATTGCAGGTCTAGACGCTGGCCTACGAACCGGGCCAAATCCAGACGAGTTCTAATCCAAACTATTTTCAAGGAGTCCAAATGAGAGTTTTAATTTCCGGTGCCAGCGGCCTAGTTGGGTCAGAGGTTGCCAGGCAACTGAACGCCTCAGGACACGAGGCCATCAAGCTGGTGCGGCGCAAGGCTGCGGCAGCTGACGAGGTGGAATGGAATCCGGCTCTTGGTCAGATTCCTGGAGATCTGATGGATAGCATCGACGCCGTGGTCAACATGGCTGGAGCTACAACGGGGAAAATTCCATGGACCAAGAAATACAAGCAAGAAATTGTGAATTCCAGAATCGATTCCACTCGCACACTGGTGAAGGCAATGGCGGCCGCAAAGACACCGCCAAAGGTTTTTGTTAGTGGTTCCGCGTCTGGGTTCTATGGTGACTGCGGAAATCAATTACTTTCTGAAACGGCTCCAAAGGGAACAGGATTTCTAAGCGACCTCGCGAACCAATGGGAACAAGAAGCACTTCAGGCACCAAAGGGTGTTCGCGTCGTGCTGGCCCGAACCACAATGGTGATGTCCAAGCAGCTTGGAGCCTTGGGGCGACTTTTGCCACTTATCAAACTCGGAGTCGGTGGACCACTGGGTTCGGGTAAACAGTGGTGGGCCTGGATAAGTCAGGTAGATGAAGCAGCCGCAATAATCCACCTAATCAACACGCCTACGGCATCGGGGCCTTTCAATCTGACTGCGCCTCAGCCGGCAACCTGCAAAGACATCGTGGTCGCACTCGCAAAGCAACTGGGTAGACCAGCAATTGTTCCGGTGCCTGCGTTTGCACTCAAGTTGTTTATTGGCGAGGCTGCCACCGAACTCTTGCTGTGCAGTCAAAATATGTCGGCAGATAAATTGCTGGCGACAGGGTTCAAATTCAGCCACGCAAAACTAGACGAAGCCGCAGCCTGGGTGGTTTCTAAATAATCGGCAAAGAAAAAGAACCCTGCCTTTCGGCAGGGTTCTTTTTATAAAGGTTTAGAAAAATTACTTCTTCTTTGCTACCTTGCGAGCTGCTGGCTTGCGCGCAGGAGCCTTCTTGGCAACAGCCTTCTTTGCAGGAGCCTTCTTGGCAACAGCCTTCTTAGGAGCTGCCTTCTTTGCAACAGTCTTCTTAGCAACAGCCTTCTTTGCAGGAGCCTTCTTTGCAACAGTCTTCTTAGCAACAGCCTTCTTTGCAGGAGCCTTCTTTGCAGGAGCCTTCTTTGCTACAGCCTTCTTAGGAGCTGCCTTCTTTGCAACAGCCTTCTTAGCAACAGCCTTCTTAGCAACAGCCTTCTTTGCAGGAGCCTTCTTTGCTACAGCCTTCTTAGGAGCTGCCTTCTTTGCAACAGTCTTCTTAGCAACAGCCTTCTTTGCAGGAGCCTTCTTTGCTACAGCCTTCTTAGGAGCTGCCTTCTTTGCAACGGTCTTCTTCGCAACGGTCTTCTTCGCAACTGCCTTCTTTGCAGCTGGCTTCTTAGCAGCAGTTGCCTTCTTTGCGGTTGAGGCAGCCTTCTTTACTGCAGTACCTGCAGTCTTGGTTGCCTTTGAAGCTGACTTGCTTGCAGTCTTTACTGCCTTAGTAGCTTTCTTTTCAACTTTTTTCACGGTTTGATCCACTTTCTTTTCTAGGTCGGCTGCGACATTTGCTACCTCGTCAACGACTTCGGCGGCAAGCTTGCCAGCATCCTTTGCGATGCTCTCTGCGTTTTTCTCAAAGAGCTTCTTTGCGTTATTGAAAATCCCCATACTTTTTTCTCCTGAAATTCATGATGCGGAATCGTTTAAAACTTTAGTGCTATCAGTATTGAATTTGGGGATGATAGTTCGACTTTTCTCTTGCTATCCATTGGCGCGTCGTCTCCGCAAAATCTCATCGAGAGCTGTTGAATCTAGAGTCGGTTGCGATTTCTTAATCACACGCTCCTCAATTTCAACTACCTCGGCGAGAGTCGGCATCTCCAACTCACCAATTCTTTGTCGCGGTGCCGGCAGGCGGTTAGCCTCCCAAGCCCGCGTATCTACTGGGTTTCCAGCGATAAAACCTTGTTGATCTTCGTATCGGAGTGAATTCGAAACGGATGCGAAAACATTCGCCCGGCTCTTGGAAGCCAGAGCTAATACTTCTAGCGACTTGCGTTTTGCTGATCGCACAATTGCCAATGAGGCGACAAAAATAGCCGAAAAAGTTAAGGTAACAATCCAATAAAAAATTTGCGACACAGCCAAGAAAATTGACGCAATTGATGTCGCAAATGAAAAAAACGCGATAGCCGAGAATATTCTCTGGGTCATCGCCAAACGATAATTACGTTCAGCCAGATTTGAAATTGCACTTTTTTGAACGCTCGACCTAGACAGTTTTACTTCACGGCGAACCTGCCGTTTGGAAGTCTTGTCGGCCTGGCGCTCATGGCTGCGCTTGAACCATGATGGGATGAAAACCCACAGCCAGAGTCCGGCAATGATGAGAAACATCAAGCCGCCGGAACCGTTGAAATTCATAGTTCAACGCTAGGAGTTTTTCGTGGTGTGTCGGACTATTTAAATCGGTGTGTTTGATCTCGATTTTTTAGGGTATTTTCCACGGATATGGTTGAGTCGGAACCCGATTTTGCTTCCATCGATTCAAAATTCCATCGGGAACCTCTTCTATCGTGACTGCAAATATATAGTGATCGCACCACTCGCCATTGATGTGAATGAAGCGTTCCTTGGTGCCTTCAAATCGGAGTCCAAGCTTTTCTACAATCCTTAGCGAGGCTTTGTTCTCTGGTCTGATATCAATTTCAACTCGATGAAGGCCCACGACAGATAGTAGATAGTCAATCGCTAAGGCAACTGCCGTTGGAGTAATTTGCCTGCCAGCAAATTCCGGAGCTATCCAGTAACCCAAGATTGCACTGCCGACTGAACCAAACAACATATTGGAAACATTCAATTGCCCAACAATACTTCCCTGATACTCAATCACAAATGGCAAACCCTGATGGTCTCGCATCTGGCGAAGCAAGCCGCGCACCTGAGCTCTGATCTGGAAGGAGTTTGGCCCGTTTGGATTTGTAGCCTCCCAGGGGCGCAGCCATTCTCGATTCCCAAGAATTAAGCGCTCCAGTTTTTTAGCGTCTTTCATTCTCACAACGCGAATACTCACATCGCCATGGTTGAGTACAAATGATTGGTTCACGATGGCAAGATTAGTGCCATGGATGAATTAGGAGTTGCAGGTCAAAAGCAGCTGTTGCGTGCCGCACTGAAAGCAAAACGTTTGGCTCGCGAATACAACCCCGAAGAAGCCAGCAACCTAAATATTCACCTCGCCGAGTTATGCCTAGCAAATGGCGTCTCTAGAATTGCCTGCTACTTGGCTTTCGGCACTGAGCCTGACACTGAGCTCTTCATCGATTGGGCTCTAGATAACCACATCGAAGTTCTACTGCCCGTTTCAAGCAGAGACGGAACACTGGATTGGGTTGCATTTGACGGAACAACTCAAGAAGGAATTTTTGGTTTTCCAGAGGCTTCCGGAGTCACCGTGGAGCCAAACAATCTCGACTTGGTTGTGGTGCCAGCTCTAGCCGTAGATCAATTTGGTATGCGATTGGGTAAAGGTAAGGGGTTCTATGACCGCGCCCTGCCAAAGTTCAATCCACTGCCACCCGTGGTAGCGGTAATTTTTGACGAAGAGCTTCTTGACTCGATTCCGAGCGAATCACACGATCACCCGATTGATGCCGCCATCACTCCGTCGGGTATAAAACACTTCACCCAGCGGTTAAAATAGAGCAGTGCCTACCTATTCATACGCTTGCAAAAAATGCCAGCACTCCTTTGACATTCAGCAGACGCTGAGCGATGCTTCGCTTACCGTGTGCCCTGAGTGCGGAGGCGAATTACGTAAGGTCTTTGGTCAAGTTGGAATCACCTTTAAGGGCAGCGGTTTCTATAAGACTGACTCCGCCAGTGGCTCAAAAAAGAGCGACTAATAATTCAGTCGATTAACCCCAGTGCGGCGGCTTGTCTTGCTCAAGCCGCATGTCGTTTGAATCGCCCCGGTCACCCCAAGCAATATCGGTGTCTTCAAAAGCCTGATCATCTGAATCAAACAGCGGTAACGGTTGTTTGGTGACCTGCAGTCCCAATTGCTCGGCAATTCGAATCGCAACGGACTGTGGGTCAGAAAATAGCTCGAAGCTGTAAACGCGAATGTATTTCCAGCCCATCGCAGTCAGCAGACCCGGGCGAATGCGGAACTTCTCTGTTCGACTTTGCCCAGGAATCGACCAGTCAGGCTCAATTACCGCAGAGGTCTTGGCGTACGAAACTACCAGCGGTAAGTCTCTAGAGAAGGTGTCGTCGACCCGGGCACCAAGTTTTTTAAGTCTGATGCTGAGATCGCCAAGCATTGGGTCAAGCACTTTAGCGGCTGGCACAGGCTGAGCTGCGGTGGCGTTAAGCAGGTCCTTCAAGATAAGTGCACCGTTTGCCAGTCGATCACTTGGCATGTCCTCTGCGGCAAAACAAGAAACAACTGTGATTTCTTCTCGCGCACTAACCAAAAGATTTGCTAGGTAACGGCGGCCGTCTGGCTCGCTCAATTGACCAAAGTTTGAAAGCACGGCACCGTGAGAGGTGCGGCCAAAGCCAAGCGAGAAAATCACCCGATCAACCAATCTATGGGTTAGCTCCGCAATCGGTGTCACCTCGAATTTTTCACGACCGTGAAGATCAAAGAATGCCGACAAGCTTGATCGACTCTTTAGCCCCTCAATAACCGCTGCGCGAATTCGGTCGGCATGGACCTTTGAAGCGCTAGCTACCAGCAGCGACTGCTGCGGGTGCCAGAGTGCGTGGTTGAAAATAAGTTCAACCGTGTGTTGCAATTCTGCGTCCAGGCTTTCGGTGGCACCCTCGATGGTGGTTTTGGCACGGTTACCCTCGGTGACCAGTTCCAAAGTGAAGTTGCGCTGCCCTTGGTATTCGGCCGCAGTCGGCAAAAATTGGATTCGGTTTTGATAGAACTCGCGATTAATCAGCTCGCCCAAAGCCTGGCTGGTACTGCGATAACTCTTTCTAAGCACCTCGGCCCCAAATGCCCTGCGCACCTGACTAAATATCGACTCGACGGCAACCTCACGACCGATTTGGGTTGGCCTGCTTTCAATTTCAAATCCCGTTGGCGCAGCAATAGCGTCATCGCCAAATGCAATTACTTGCTTTGCCCTACTAAGCGCCGGCAAGTTTTCGGCGACCGTGGTACCGGCCGCATCAAGAACCAAAACTGCATCAAATTGCTGAGACTTGGTTAATTCGGCGGCAACTTGAAACGGCGAAACCAGAACTGCCGGAGCCAAGGCAGGCCAAAGCGATGGTGCTATTTGGGCTACCTGAGCAAATGATGCCTGGCGAGTTCGCAGCAGTTGCTTTAGGGCTGTGGCCTCATTTGGCGCACTAGCCAATGCGGAGTTCCATCGAATAGAGAGTTCATGAGCAACCGTTTTAGCACCGATAGCGATTTGAGCCAGATAGGCCGCGCGAAACCTGAGCTCGTTGGATTCAATCTGGTGAGCTGAGTAACCCAAAACGGAACCGTCGCGAGCAACCACGCTCTCCAGAGCAGATTGCCACCAAGCCTGATCAAGTTCCAGAGCTATGTGTTCGCGCGTGGTGTGAAGTTTTCCTAGGTCTCGGGCTAGCCCGGCGAGACCAGCCTCACGAATGCGTGACATCACCAAGGCGCGGTCACCCAGATTAGCCAAAGCATCGGTGTCATTTGCCAGCGAGCGCAATTTAAGCTGCAACGAGGGCAACGAGAGTTTTATCAGAGCCGGTTCTTCAGAATCGGGATCCAGATGTTGCTGAATTTTCTCTAGGTCTTCGACGAATTCTTGATATGAAATAAGTGCGTCGTTGATTCCGGTTGGCACCTGTGGCGCACTTGGAATAGAGCAGTAAAGTTGCCACTGCTCTCTTTGCTGCTGGATATCTTTCAAAGCGGTGTGCATGTCTGCAACGTGCATTCCGGCACGAAGGTATTCCTTAGCTAACTTCTTAAGTCTGCGACGATTTCCGCCGGACATTTGATTTCGCTCTGCTCCCTTGCGAGGCGCTGTGGCAGCAATCAACTCGGTGAGTGGGCGGTCAAATACGTCAGCAACAAAGCGATCCAGAGTGTCTCTGATTCCCACGAATAACCGCAGATAGGTTCCCCAGTCCTCGACAGTGGCTGCAGATTTGAAGTTCACCTTTGCAGTGAATTCACTCAATTGACTGGATAACTTGGGAAAAGTTTCCTCGTGAAGTTTCTTAGCGGTCCCAAGGATTTGCTCCACCTGCGTTGGTGATTCAAAAACTGCTTGGTACCAGGCCGAATCCTGAGGGCCGTACTTAAATTCACCTAAGTCGTGAGCCTGGTGCAAAAGCTCAAGTGCGTTGGTTCGATCCAAGTGACTCAAAAGTTTTTCACTAGGAATTCGCGCGCTGGTCAGGGCTGGTCTAGCTAATGCGCTCAAGGCTGAAAGCTCTCGCAAGACCCTAGCGACTGAAACGCCCAGTTCGGGGTCGGTGGCATTAAGGGCGTCAAAATATTTGTCAATTTCGGCTTCAGCGGCAATCCGCTCATTGCGAATGGCTTCTACGTTGTCTGGTTGTGCTTTTTCATTTCTTGAGATTCCGGCAACTAGGTCAACCCAGGTGGAATCTGCGCGCACGGCAATTCCCGGAAGTCCAATCTCCGAGAATCGATCGGCAATTTCATTCAGGGTTTGACGGCGCGGGGCAACCACAAGCACTCGCTTTGAATCGTGCACTAGGCCCGCAATTACGTTCACGACTGTCTGGGTGTAACCACAGCCGGGCAGCGTCTCGACGGCAAAACTTTGCCCAGCCAGTGCACGACTCACAATTCGCATTTGAGTAGCATCGGCATCGACCACCAGGTTGAGCTCTGGAACATCAATGTCGGCCAGACCTTCAGATGGCTCACCCATCAGGGCCTCAAGAAGCGGGTTGCCGCGCTTGTCGATATCAGCCAGTAACTCAGATATGACGGTGGTGAAATTTGAAATCACCAAAATCCGCTTCAGGTCAAGATTCGCGGTATCGCCGGCCAGGTTGGCCAAGAAGTTTAGAACTGTAACTGGAATTAGGTCCGAGCTTTCGTTTTGGCGAGCCAGCAGGTCGGCCTCGTTCAGCTTGATGCCGTAGCAGGTGTCCAACGCCTCAACCAAAGCGGGATTCACTATAGGTTCCCCATCCAATGCAATTTCATAATCATCGGCTTTTCGGACCATTGAAACCGGCCAGAGCAAAATTGGAATGTTTAGGTCAAAGCCATCAGCCTCAAAGTTGGCTAGCCCGCCAATCAGATGAAGGGTTTCAATTCCAAAGTTATTGCTGATTCGATCAGACTTTGCCTTGATTCGACGCGCGGCTGATAAAGCACGCGAAAAGGCCAGTGGGTCGCGCACCAGGTTGGAAAGTAGGGTTTGTCCGCCAGTGACAAATTGTGAAAAACCACCCGGGTGGCTGCGCTCTAGGTCTATTTGACCAAATGAATTGGCTGCAAAGTGGATCAGCGGATTCGTGACACCGATGGCGCAGATTTCTTCTTGCCATTTTGCCCAGTCCTCGATTGCCACCATAAAAAGTAGCCTAACTTTTGTAATTCAGAAGGGCAGTTAGGCAGGGCGGTAGCAGCTAAAACTGTCAGACTATATTTAGTACTTCAGCCCTCGTAGCTCAGTGGATAGAGCAGTGGTTTCCTAAACCATGTGCGGAAGTTCGATTCTTCTCGGGGGCACTTAAGCCGCTCTTGCCAAACCTAAGTAAGGGTCCCACTCGGGTTCAAAGCGTTCGGCCCCGCGCACCATCCAAATTGTTCCAGCCGGCATCCGCGGTGAAAAATTAAGAGTCCAACCAATTTCGCTAAGGGTTTTGTCACCCTTTTTGTTGTTGCACTTCAGGCAACAGGCAACCAGGTTCTCCCACGTATCTTGACCGCCCCGTGATTTTGGCTGCACGTGGTCAATTGTGTTGGCCGCGCGGTTGCAATAAGCACACCGATGTCCGTCTCGGCGAAGAATGCCTCTTCGAGAAACTGGAATAACTCGGCTGCCTGGTATGCGCACGTAGCGAGATAGCAAAATCACCGATGGAAGTTGGTACTCACCATTGGCGCTGTGAACTTTGATTTCATCGGATCCAGCAAGCACGGTTGCCTTTTGATTCAGCACCAAAATCAAGGCTCGCTTAAATGAGACCACTGCAAGTGGTTCGTAACCTGCGTTCAGAACAAGAGTGCGCATTTTTTCCTTTCGAAGACGCCCACACGGATTGCGGGCTTTCGTGCTGGGACTATCACTCCAAAGTCTTAAGAACACCTAGTTCTCAAGCACTGTTCTGGGCAATAAAAAAGCGCCGTCATGAATGACGGCGCGTTATTGTTGCGATTGTTGAGGTTGTTGATCTTGTTGACAGGAAAAACGCACTTGATACGCATGCTTGGTTGGCACGCAAATCAAGGTCATCTCGATCTCCTAAACAATCAGTGGTTAGTACCTGTTGTCAGATTACGCCTCAGCGCACCGGAATGCCAGAATTTATCGGTGTGTTTTTGATGAAGATTTGGTAACCAAAAAGCAGGGCTTAGTTGGTGCCCAATCGCATGAAATAGACTTTGCTCGAGAAAATTGGTGCCAACTTGACTCGGTCGCCAGGTTGCGGAGAATGGTATAAATTACCGTTTCCAGCATAGATTCCGTTGTGGCTACTGTCGTTCCACATAACTAAGTCGCCGGGCATGGCATCTTCAGGCTTGATGATGATTCCCATGCGCTTCTGGGCGTAAACACTGTGTGGCAGCGCAATGCCAAATTGAGAGAACACGAAAGCCACATACCCTGAACAGTCAAAACCAGCTGGTGTTGCTCCGCCGAATACATAAGGTGTGCCCACGTACTTAGCTGCCACCTTCATCACAGTTGCCCCATCGAGCGAGCTGTAAGGCGGATTCAAAATGTAATCGGCTGCAGTAGGGCCTGAGTAGGTGCGGTAATTGTTCAGCGTTTCTTGACGAGCAATTTCTTCAGCATCGGCTGAATCGTATTGTCCACGCGAGAACTTAACGGTGTTTACCGCGGCAACAGTTAGGTTTTGAGTGTCCTCGGCTGAGGCAATTGCCTGAGCATCAGTTGTCGTGAAGCGCGACATTGCTGCCACATCTGGGTTATAGGCGTAGGCGGGAAGTGCAAAAGTGGCAAACAGGCCGGATGCAATTGACATGGTCACTGCATTCCTGAATGGGCGGCGCGCATAGAAAGGAACTTTTCGAGCTGCGCGGACTAGATAAGCTGACCCATTCGAAACTTCTGCAGACTGACCAGCAAAAAACTTAGCATCTGCCTTGGCCAACTTCTTGGCGCGACGACGCTGAGCGCGAGAAAGTCTTGCCTTCTCGGCTTCACGAATTGATCGGCGGCTGCGCAGTTCGAATGATTCGAAAACGTTGATTTCAACGTCTGCGCGGTACCTGCCTTTAGCTTTTTCTGCCAAAACTAGAACCTCCGGTTTTCGGTTAGCAACGACCCAAGTTTACCCCAGGCTTTCAATTCATGGACCATTTATAACGCCCGGATAACGAAAAACTGGCATTTGACCCCAAAACCACCCTGTTAACTGGGCTAGAGGCCAGTATTTGCCTAGGAAGCGCCAAGTAGACTGTGAATATGCCTGAAATCAAGATCCCCACCGAATTCCTGCCTGTCGACGGTCGCTTTGGCTGTGGCCCCTCAAAGGTCCGCCCAGCCCAATTAGCCGCCTTTGCCGCCGAGGGAGCCAAACTTATGGGCACCTCGCACCGCCAGGCACCGGTGAAAAACCTAGTAAAGCGGGTCCAAGAAGGGCTGATGGAACTTTTCCACAACCCAGCCGGCTACGAAATCGTGCTGGGCAACGGCGGATCCACGGCTTTTTGGGATGCCGCCGCTTTCTCAATGGTCGAGAAAAAGGCCCAGAACCTCGTTCACGGCGAGTTTGGCGCCAAATTTGCCAATTCGTTGACCAATCCTTGGCTTGAAAAGCCCACTGTAATAAGTGGTGAGCCTGGCTCTCGTCTTGAGCTCAAAGCTGAGGCCGGAGTTGATTCATACGCCTACGCACAAAATGAAACTTCAACCGGAGTTGTCACCCCGGTCAAGCGCGTTGCCGGAGCCGATGCCGGTGCTCTGATGTTCACCGATGCAACCTCAGCGGCAGGTGGAATTGACTTTGACGCCAAGGAAACCGATGTTTACTACTTCGCTCCGCAAAAAAACTTTGCATCTGACGGTGGCCTTTGGTTCGCACTGATGTCCCCCGCTGCGATTGAGCGCACGGAGCGTATTGCTGCCACCAATCGCTACATTCCAGAATTCCTAAGTGTAAAAACCGCGATTGATAACTCACGACTAAACCAGACCCTGAACACTCCGGCGATTGCCACGCTATTTTTCTTGGCGGAGCAAATTGATTGGATGATTGCTAACGGCGGTTTGGCTTGGGCTGACCAGCAGACTAAAGCTGCTTCAGACTATTTGTACTCATGGGCTGACGCCGCAAGCTTTGCAACTCCTTTTGTGAGCAACCCAGAGCACCGCTCGCAGGTTGTTGTGACTATTGATTTTGACGAAGCTATTCAGGCCACCGAAATCTCTAAAGTACTTCGCGCAAACGGAATCGTTGATGTTGACTCTTATCGAAAGCTTGGACGAAACCAGCTTCGCGTTGCCACTTTTACCGCGACCGATTTAGAAGATGTAAAGAAACTGACCAAAGCAATCGACTTTGTAGTTGGCGAGCTAGCGTAGGCTGAGGCCAATGAGGTTCTACGTAAAAGATTCCGAGCGAAAGCCAGATCCGGCACCGGTCAAAGCCAGTGCTCGCATGGCAATTATCGTGGGATTAATCCTGTGGGTTCTTGCCCTTGCCGCGTGCCTTCTTAATTTTGAAGCCCTTGCGGCGGCGCAAAAATCTTGGTGGCTTGCGACCTGTGTTTTCGGAATCATTCTCGGCGTCTTCGCCTTCTTCAAGGTCCGAAACCGCTGATTCCGATTCAGCAGGTTGCTCTGCTGATTGGATTTCTACCGATTCGGATTCCGAATCATTGGATTCAGATTCATCATCTTCGGCGTCAAGATCATCAGCGTCATCATCTTCAACATCTAGATCCGCGTCGTCATCAGATTCCTCAGCTTCTTCGGCCTCAAGCGCAGCCTGCTTTTCAAGTTCTAACTGCAACGCTTTGTAATCTGCCAGTCGCTCAGACCAGGGAACCCAATCGGGTGCCACCAAAGAATCAGGGCCAGGCATCAGCACTATTTCAGAAACGGTGGCCGGCTCATTTGAGTTGGCTTGAAAAATAGTTACAGACCAGCGCCAACCCACGTAGCCCTTTTGGTTGTTTTCAAAAAGGTAGCTGGCAACATTTTCACCCTCATCGATAACTTCGATGAAGTTACCGACCTTGCTCTTTGAGGTGGCCTCAATTAGAGCGATGCGGGCGAAGTCTTTTTGCTCGAGTGCCGGTGACTTAGGCATCTAGCTCGTCGGCCAATTTACGCAGAAGCGAAGCAATCTTTTTGCCGTTGGATGACTCTGGGTACTTGCCGTGCTTTAGTCCACCGCCTAGGTGGTCGAGCAAACGAATTAGATCTTCAACGATGATTGCCATTTCGTCGGCGGGCTTGCGGCCTCGCGCTGCCAGGCTCACTGGGGCGTCTAGAACACGAAGCGACATTGCCTGAGCGCCACGCTTGCCATCGACAACGCTGAACTCAACGCGGCTTCCTGGCTTGATTGAAGTTGTGCCAGCAGGCAGGGCGCTGATGTGTAGGAATACCTCGGCACCTTCGTCAGATGCGATAAAACCAAAACCCTTGTCTTCGTCGAAGAACTTGACTTTGCCGGTTGGCATGGAGACCTCTTTCGTATATCCAAGTTCTTATTTTACCCGTGAGATGAGCGGATTAGCCAAGGTATCCTATAAGGATGGCTAAACAGACGAAAAAACCGGTAAATAAATCCGCATCACGCCTTGAAAGCATCTTTGCCTACATGGCCGCTGGTCTTATTGGCACCTCAATCATTGCCATGCTTGCGGCGCTGATTATCGCGGCCACCGGCTGGGCAACCCCCGGTCTTGGCCAGCAACTGCTCCCTCCGATTCTGGTCTTCTATCCGCAATTTGGTCTGGTAGCTGGAGCCGCTTCAATCATCGGTTTGCTAATTACTAACATTCGCCGTCGCAACCGCGAGAACCGCGCCACCAACTAAACGAACGGTACTGGGGCATCATGAGCGAGTTGCTGAAAGTAGCCTCAGCCCTGCGACGCATGAGCGACGAATCGCTCGCAAACCTAATTACCGAACGCATGGTGAATTCATCGGGGTTGGTGGATTTTTTTGATCTCGCCGAAGCGTTGACCAAGCCCACTTCAATTTCTGCCGCTATCGCTGGGCTGCCTTTGAGCCAAGCGATTGAATTGCGCTCACTTGCGGCCGGCAATAAACCAAACAACAAGGTTGCGGCCGAACTGGCCAGGCAAATGCTGGTCTCGGGCGAACCAGAGTACAAGCCATTCGAATCCACAGTTGAGGCGCTGGCCGCATTTGCAAAACTAGAAATTATTTGCGCCGTTGCCGATGGTAAAGACCCAGCGCCGGCCCAAGAGCAAATCGATCGAGACTGCGGAATTGAAATTTTCGAAAGCCTGCAGGCAATTACCGAGCTCATCTTTGATCTTGAACATCGATTCGTGCGTGAAGTTGGTAAAAAGAACGTTGGGCTACCTGACATTAAGCGATTTGCAACTCACCTCAGAAAACCAAATGACTACGCTAAGCAGATTTACGAGCTAGCCCACCTGCTAAACCTAATTATGTTGGCCAATGGCCGTTGGCAACTTAGCAGTAAATCTCAAGACTGGCTGGCTTGGAATCAGAGTGAGCGTTTTATGCACTTGGCTAGAACTTGGCGAGAAATACTTGGCGATGGTTCTGCGAGAGAACTGCAGTCAGCCCTTGACAATAGCGGCGAGGTCATTTCACTCGAGGAAAAACTAAGTAGCACCTATCCGTTTGCTGACGGTTCAGTGAGCTCCAAGATCACCAAGCTCGCAAGCATTGCTGGCCTGATTGGCCTGGCTGCAAATGGCTGGATGAGTAGCTGGGCCATCAAAGTTTTGAAGTGCGATTACCAAGGTGCAAGCAAACTGGCCGCAGGCAGCTTGCCTCAACCCCAAGACAAAATAATTTGCCAAGCGGACCTGACCTTAATTGCGCCTGGTCCGTTGCAGACCGAAGTTGAAATTATGCTTCGTAGATTTGCTGATACCGAGCAAATCGGAATGGCTTCGACCTATCGACTTTCGGCACTGAGCATCAGCCACGGGCTTGAAACCGGACTAACCATTGCAGAAATTCGCGAGCTGCTACAAAGGCTCTCGGGAAATGCCATCCCCCAGCCAATCGAGTACTTACTTAACGAGGGCGAGCTCCGCTTTGGGCGGCTGAAGATTATCGGTGGTGAATCAAACGAACGGACCCTGCTGCAATCAAGCGATCCGGTACTGCTGGCCGAAATTTTGAATGACTCCAAACTAAAGCCATTTGCGCTCAGCCAACTTGAAGACGGCCAACTGGCTTCCCGGTTTGAACCCGAGGTGCTCTATTTTGGTCTGCGTGAAGTTGGCTTTGTAGCGATTCGAGTTGATGAATCCGGAAAAGTGATTTCACCTTTGTCGGCTACAAGGCAAGCACTAGCCACTGAGAAAACAAATTCGATTGCGGCGGATATTCTTCGATTGCGCGAGCAAGATGCCAAGCTTGGTGATGCGCCAGATGATGATGACCTGCAGCGTCAAATTCAGTTGGCTATCAAGAACAAGGCGCGAGCAAAATTTACCGTGACCTCAAGCAACGGCGAAATCGAATTTCTGCTTGAGCCAATCGGAATCGCGAACGGTCGTCTTCGCGCCAAAGATCGCAAGGCAGACATCGAGAGAACCCTGCCAATCACCAGCATCATCCGAGTGGTTCTTGACTGACCGGCTGACCGTTGGGCACCGCAGTCGGGATAGGCTTTAAGGATGACTAACGGCCCACTGATTGTGCAGAGTGATAAGACCGCCCTGCTTGAGGTCGATCACCCCGATGCTGGCGAGGCCCGCCACGACCTGGCAATTTTTGCCGAACTAGAGCGAGCTCCGGAACACATTCACACCTACCGAATTACCCGTCTAGGGCTATGGAACGCTCGTGCGGCCGGCCACGATTCTGAATTTGTGCTGGATGTTTTAGATAAGTATGCAAAGTTTGCGGTGCCAAGCGGTGTGCGCGCGGACATAGCCGAGACCATGAACCGCTACGGGCGACTATCGATTCGCAAGAGTCCAACCGGCGAATTAGAGCTCTACTCAACCGAACGCGCAATCTTGCTTGAGGCCAGCAAGCACCGCAAAATTGCCGAGCTGCTAGACGGGCCAATTTCAAACGAGGCTTTCCGGATTCAACCCTGGGCTCGCGGTCAGGTAAAACAGGAACTGCTGAAGCTGGGTTGGCCAGCTGAGGACTTCGCTGGCTACGCTGCCGGAACGCCACACGAAATCGCGCTGGGTCAAGGTGATTGGAAAATTCGTGACTACCAGACCAAGGCTGTTGAGAAATTCTGGGAGGGTGGCTCAGGAGTTGTGGTGCTCCCCTGTGGTGCCGGTAAAACCATCGTTGGTGCCGCCGCAATGGCAACCGCTAAAACCAACACATTAATTTTGGTGACCAACACTGTTTCGGCTCGTCAGTGGAAAGCAGAACTGCTCAAGCGCACAACTCTTACCGAAGATGAAATCGGTGAATACTCGGGTTCAATGAAAGAAGTGAAACCGGTAACCATCGCCACCTATCAAATTTTGACCACCAAGCGAAAAGCTGAATACGCTCACCTTGCGCTTTTGAATGCCAACGACTGGGGCCTCATCGTTTACGACGAGGTACACCTGCTTCCGGCACCTATTTTCAAAATGACTGCCGATTTGCAGGCACGTCGTCGATTGGGACTGACAGCAACACTGGTTCGCGAAGATGGCAAAGAGGGCGATGTCTTTTCATTGATTGGCCCAAAGCGATTTGATGCGCCTTGGAAAGAAATTGAAGCGCAGGGATACATCGCCCCTGCTGCGTGTTTTGAAGTTCGAATTGATTTACCAGATGAAGAACGCATGGAATACGCAATTTCAAGTCAAGAAGACCGATACCGAATCGCAGCAACATCAAAAACTAGAATTCCTGTAATTCAAAAACTTCTCAAAAAGCATGCCGGTGAGCCAACCTTGATCATTGGCCAGTACCTGGATCAAATTCACGAGGTGTCGGCGGCCATCAATGTTCCAGAGATCACCGGAGAAACCCCGGTTGATGAACGCGAGCGCCTATTCGAGCAATTCCGCAGCGGCGAAATTTCTACCCTCGTAGTCTCAAAGGTGGCCAATTTCTCGGTCGACCTGCCGGAGGCATCGGTGGCGATTCAAATCTCTGGCTCCTATGGCTCACGACAAGAAGAAGCGCAGCGCCTGGGCCGATTGCTGCGCCCAAAGGCAGACGGCCGCACCGCCAGCTTTTACACACTTATCTCGCGCGACACCGTGGATCAGGACTTTGCTCAGAACCGTCAGCGCTTCCTAGCCGAGCAGGGCTACAGCTACGAGATTCTGGACGCACACAGCCTGTAAAACCTTTCAGGTGACACACCAGAGCCTTACAGCGTTCTCTCAGCAAACTCTCTGAGACTAAAGCCATGGAAAACGTAAAGGTACTAATCGTCGATGACGAACCAAACATCCGCGATCTCCTATCAACCAGCCTTAGATTCGCTGGTTTCAGCGTTCACGCCGTTGCAAACGGCGCCGATGCAGTCCACGCCGCAGAGAAGGGCGAGCCAGACATCATTTTGCTAGACGTGATGCTGCCAGATATGAATGGTTTCAGCGTCACCAAGAAACTTCGCTCAATGGGCATCAATGCCCCGGTGCTCTTTCTCACCGCTCGCGATGAAACAGAAGACAAGATCACCGGCCTTACCGTTGGTGGCGATGACTACATGACCAAGCCATTTAGCTTGGATGAAATCGTTGCTCGCATCAACGCGATTCTTCGCCGAACCAAAGCGGCCGAGGTCGAGGAATCGGTGTTGGAAGTTGGTGAGATCAAGATCAACCAAGACGCACACGATGTATTCGTTAACGGCACCCTGGTTGACCTAAGCCCAACCGAGTACAAACTGCTTCGCTTCTTGATGTCTAACCCAAACCGCGTGCTGACCAAGGCGCAAATTCTTGATCACGTCTGGGAATATGATTTCAACGGAGAAATGGGAATCGTTGAATCTTACGTTTCCTACCTTCGCAAAAAACTCGACCCACTAACCACCGAACCGCTGATTCAAACCAAGCGCGGAGTTGGCTACATGTATAAGTCAGCCAAAAACGGAAAGTAAAAACTTGAGCTCAAAGTTCGGCCAGGCCTGGGAACGCATTTCACTGCGTACCAAGCTGACCGCGCTTTCAGTTGCGATTATTGGTGTGCTGGTTTTGGTTTCAAGCCTTGGCACCATCGCGCTGCTAAGAACTTATTTGCAGGCGAACGTTGACGGTCAACTAATCTCGACTGCGGCAACGCTTAGCGACGAAGATCCAACACTACTTGAAGATCGACTGGCAACTCACCAGTTGCAGTTGCCAAGCTTGCCGAGCGACTTTTACATTGCCTACCTAGACACCGACGGTTCGCTGTTGATTGGTTTGGTTTCATCCGCCGGTGGCAATTCAAACGACGTGCCAAATACCTCAAACTTTTCCTCAAAGTATGTTCTGGCCACCAAGGGAATTCCGTTTGAAGTAAACGGTAAAGGGCAGATTTCTGACGACGCCGGCACACGCGGTTGGCGCATGGTTGCCGTGCCACTAAACGGCATGCCAGGTTCGCTTGTGGTTGCACTTCCTACCGGAGCCAACAGCGCGCTGCTTGCTCAATACGGATTGATTGGCGGCGGCTTTGGTGCGCTACTGCTGATTCTTTCTGGCCTTAGTATTTGGTTGACCATCAATTCTGCCCTCAAGCCGTTGAACGAAGTTGAGCGCACTGCCGAGGCGGTTACCGAGGGCGATATTTCAAAGCGTTTGATTGAGCAGGATGGCGACACAGAAATTGCCCGCCTGAATCGCTCACTCAACACGATGCTCGACGGCATTCAAACCGCGATGCAAGATCGCTCCAAGACGCTAGATCAGATGCGCCGGTTTGTATCCGATGCCAGCCACGAGCTTCGCACTCCCCTGGTATCGGTGCGTGGTTACGCAGAGCTTTACCGCATGGGGGCGCTCAAGAAGCCGGAGCAAATCGGCGAGGCAATGGAACGAATCGAGAGCGAAGCGGTTCGCATGAGCGGATTGGTCGAGAGCCTACTAACTCTTACTCGCATGGATGAAGCAACCAAGTTGGAACTGAAAAAGACCAACATGGTTTCGCTGGCAATCGACGCCGCAAAAGATGCATCGGTGGCCGATGGCAAGCGAAAGATTGTGGTTACTGACCTTGATGGCAAAGCAATCGCCGATGACGCAGTTGTTGAGGCAAAGGTTGACGCAAATTCAATGCGCCAGGTGCTCACCAACCTGCTGGCCAACGCCTCGCGTTTTTCACCGGCCGGTGCACAAATTGAAATTGCACTCGACAACAGCGCCAAGGCTGATGGTCGCCGTCACCTGGTACTTGAGGTTCGCGATCACGGTGAGGGAATTCCTGAACAACTTCGCGAAAAGATTTTTGAGCGCTTCTACCGCGTTGATAATTCACGCAACAGCGAAACCGGTGGTTCTGGTCTTGGGCTGGCGATTGTTTCAACTATCGTTGCTCGTCACGGAGGAACCATCGTTGCCACCGAGACCCCTGGTGGTGGCGCCACGTTGCGTGTAGCCATTCCTGCCTAACGTACTTCTTGACCGGCTGGCTTTTCCACAGAACCGGGCTGAGCGCCCTACAGCAGCGGTTCAACACCGATGATGTTCGCATGACTAATTTCAGCGTGGACAGCGAACAGGTAATGGCCGCCAATGTTGCCATTCAAAATACAATCAGCAGACTCACTCACGAGTCAGACACCCTGCATGCCCAATTGCAAAACTTGCAAAGCAGTTGGACTGGTGTGGCGGCTAATAGTTTTCAAGAACTGGCACTGCGCTGGCGAGCAACCGCTTCGCAAGTTGATTCGCAGCTTGGCGAACTTGGAAATGCGCTAAGCATTGCCGCTGCTCAATACTCGGAAATCGAATACGCCAACCAAAGGCTTTTTCTTTAGTTGCCATTGAATGTCAGACGCCGAAGTTAAAAGAAAACGGGCGGTTCCCGAAGGAACCACCCGCTCATAGTAGATCAGACTATAAGTTGTTTTCTTTGCTCTAAACCAAAAGGTTTAGAAGTCCATGCCGCCGCCCTGGTTTGCAGGAGCAGGAGCCGCTGGCTCTGGCTTCTCTGCAACTACTGCTTCGGTAGTTAGGAATAGACCTGCGATCGAAGCAGCGTTCTGAAGAGCTGAACGAGTTACCTTTACAGGGTCGTTGATGCCTTCTTTCAGCATGTCTACGTATTCACCGGATGCGGCGTTTAGACCGTGACCTGAAGGTAGACCTGCAACGCGCTCTGCCACTACGCCTGGCTCTAGACCTGCGTTTAGTGCGATCTGCTTTAGCGGAGCTGAGATTGCAACGCGAACGATGTTCGCACCAACAGCCTCGTCACCGGTAAGAGTTAGCTTCTCGAATGCAGCCTTGCCAGCCTGTAGCAATGCAACACCACCACCGGCAACGATGCCTTCCTCAACAGCAGCCTTTGCGTTACGCACTGCGTCTTCAATGCGGTGCTTGCGCTCCTTAAGCTCAACCTCGGTTGCTGCTCCAGCCTTAATAACTGCAACACCACCGGCTAGCTTGGCTAGACGCTCCTGAAGCTTCTCGCGGTCGTAGTCGCTATCGGTGTTGTCAATCTCGCGACGGATCTGCTCAACGCGTCCTGCGATCATGTCGGCATCGCCGGCACCTTCAACGATTGTGGTTTCGTCCTTGGTGATAACAACCTTGCGTGCCCGACCTAGAAGATCAAGAGTGGTTGCATCTAGCTTCAGACCAACTTCTTCAGAAATTACCTGACCACCGGTCAAGATTGCGATGTCCTGAAGCATTGCCTTACGACGGTCACCAAAGCCAGGAGCCTTAACTGCAACTGACTTGAAGATTCCCCGGATCTTGTTGACGATCAAGGTTGCTAGTGCTTCACCATCAATGTCTTCGGCGATGATTAGCAACGGCTTGTTTGCCTGAATCACCTTGTCAACAATTGGCAAGATGTCCTTGATGTTTGAGATCTTTGAGTTTGCGATCAAAACGTATGCGTCTTCAAGAACTGCTTCCTGACGCTCTGGGTCGGTAACCATGTAAGCCGATACGTAACCCTTGTCGAAGCGCATACCCTCGGTTAGTTCAAGTTCAATACCAAAGGTGTTTGATTCTTCAACGGTTACAACACCCTCACGGCCAACCTTGTCGATTGCTTCGGCGATTAGCTCACCGATCTGAGAGTCACCAGCAGAGATAGACGCTGTAGCAGCAATCTGCTCTTTGGTCTCAACTGGCTTTGCGTTTGAGTGAAGCTCCTCGATGACGGCCTTGACCGCCTTCTCGATTCCACGCTTCAAAGTGATTGGGTCTGCACCGGCAGCCACGTTGCGAAGACCTTCGCGAACAAGAGCCTGTGCAAGAACGGTTGCAGTCGTGGTTCCGTCACCGGCAACGTCGTCAGTCTTCTTAGCTACTTCTTTAACTAGCTCGGCACCAATGCGCTCGAACGGGTCATCTAGCTCGATTTCCTTAGCGATCGAAACACCATCGTTTGTGATGGTTGGGGCGCCCCACTTCTTTTCAAGAACTACGTTGCGTCCACGTGGGCCGAGGGTTACCTTTACGGTGTCTGCGAGGATGTTTAGACCGCGCTCTAGACCGCGGCGGGCCTCTTCATCAAAGTGAATGATTTTTGCCATTGGGGTTCAATCTCCTATTTGTTTTGGCACTCAAGCCTGTCGAGTGCTAATAACTCTATTTTGGCACTCTCACCCCTAGAGTGCAAATACGTACCCCGGTTAGGCGAAAACCCTCATCGGTGGGGCCTGAAATCTAAAAATCCCCTCTCCGCTATGCGGGAGGGGATTTTCAGCAAGCTTGTCGTAGCTTAGATTACGTGTACTGCGTCAGCCTGAGGGCCCTTGTCGCCGTTCTTAACTTCGAACTCTACGCGCTGGTTTTCCTTCAGTTCCTTGTAGCCGTCTGACTGGATTGCTGAGAAGTGTACGAATACGTCCGCTCCACCATCCTGGGTAATGAATCCAAAACCCTTTTCAGCGTTGAACCACTTTACGGTTCCTTGTGCCATTGTTTACTCCTGTTGCTATGGGAACAACCCGAAAAATCCCCGGGTTGAGTCGCATAGAAAAGAGCTTGTGCTACGGATACTGCTACGACCAAGTTCAACACTAGCCCCTAAGGGGTACCCCCGCGCAAGCGTTTTCCTGGGATTGGTCAATAGGTTATAGAACGGTTATAACCGGCTATTCCTGAGGAAGCTTGTAATTTGAGCCCAAAACAACGGTGATCGGGCCGGCAAACTCCGGCGAAATAACAACTTCCGGGTTGCCGATCTTGGCGGCAATGGCTTCGGCATCGGCTCGGAATAGCTCATCGGTGATCGTAATCACGGTGGTCTTAATCTTTACCGGCTTTTTATCGGCATCAACCAAGACAGAGGCTCCGGTCACGTTGTAACCGGCATCTTTCAGAATTTGCCCCGCTGCCCCAGACAGATTCTCGTCACCGCCGTCAAGAACCACAACGCCCGGGCGGGTATCGGTGGAGGCTGAAGGAGAAGCGTTGGAACTTGGCAGGTAGCCATCAAACACCGATGAATTTTCGACGTACTTTAGTGTGCCGTAGCCAACTCCGGCGACCACAGCAGCAGCCACGAAAATTCGAACCCATTCGTAGATTCGGTCTTTTGCAGTTCGGCGAGCGCGGTGCCGACCTCCGTGAACGGTTGCCGAATCGAACTCATCGATTGGGAACTTTTTTGCCATGGATCCTGCTTATCTATAAAGACTCATTTGAGTCGATTACCTAATATTAGGTGAGCGAAGGAGCACAACATGAACTATCCGGTAAACAAGACTGACGAGCAGTGGCGCGAGGAACTGAGCGAGTTTGAGTACCACGTGCTTCGAGAAGCTGGCACTGAGCGCGCCTACACCGGCGAATTGCTCGAGGAGCACCGCGAAGGCATTTTCTCTTGCCGCGGTTGTGGCGCTGAGCTCTTCCGCAGCCACGCAAAATTTGAATCGCACTGCGGGTGGCCAAGTTTTTATGAACCAAAAGAAGGCGACGCGGTTGAACTCATTGAGGACCGCTCACACGGAATGGTTCGCGTTGAGGTTCGCTGCAAAGCTTGCGGTTGTCACCTAGGCCACGTGTTTGAAGATGCGCCGCAGACACCTACCGGTGATCGCTACTGCATCAACAGCGTCAGCATCACCTTCACGCCAGACAACTAGGCTCAAGACATGAGTAAGAAAAATAATGTTACCGATGGAGGCGTTGGCGCCTTCATGTTCCTGGCCTTTATTGGTGCCGCCGTCTATTTCATTTCAAGAGCCAACGGTTTTTGGGATGGGGTGCTGGGATTTCTAAAGGCGCTGGTGTGGCCAGCGTTCCTGGTCTACGAAGTCCTCAAGGATTTGCTCGGCTAAAAGAAATGCCTCCCCTTAGGGAGGCGTTTCTATT
The DNA here is from genome assembly GCF_000699505.1 of Rhodoluna lacicola. Taxonomy (NCBI): domain Bacteria; kingdom Bacillati; phylum Actinomycetota; class Actinomycetes; order Micrococcales; family Microbacteriaceae; genus Rhodoluna; species Rhodoluna lacicola. The sequence continues at coordinate 1,060,799 of NZ_CP007490.1, forward strand.
TAAGTGGAGCCGACCAGGGGACTCGAACCCCTAACCCTCGCATTACAAGTGCGATGCGCTACCAATTGCGCCAGGTCGGCCGATAGCCCTAGGGCTACCTTTTCTGAAGTTCAAAACTTCAGAAGTTTTTATATTAGTTGACTACATAGCTCTGCAAGAACTGCGCAAAGCGTGCCGGGCTAAAGAAGTCAGAATTGACCTCGGTCTTGAATACCTGGTTGTTGATCATTACGAACGGGGTTCCCTCAAGCTTGTACTGGGTGCCCGGTACGTTCTCGTTCAGAGCCTTCGTGGTGATGTCAGAAATCCAAGTGCCGTAGCGCTTTTCATCAATACAGTCCTTGATTTCGGCCTCATTCAAAACCCCAGCCTCTTTGGCGGTCTCAAATAAAGCGTTGTTGTCTGGACCGGCGGTGCCCTCAACCGGCTGCTTCTTGAACAGCAAGCCGCTGAACTTGAAGAACGAGTTTGGAGAGTTTTCGGCCACACAGATAGCGGCGTTAGCGGCACGACTTGAGTACTCATTTGGTGAGCCTCGGCCGTCTAGGAATGAGATTGGGTGGATTTCTACGGTCGCTGTTCCTGACTTAACCCAGCTTTCAATCTGAGAAGCATTCGGCAACTCAAAGGCCTGGCAAACCGGGCACTGGTAGTCAAGATAAATCTGAATGTTTGGCACATTGGCGCCAGCTTTGCCCGGGGCCGGGGTGTAGTCGGCGGTAAAGGCTTCTAGGTTGGTACCAATCTTGATGCCGTCATTGAACATCATGTTCTTTGGAACTACAACTTCTTTGTTTGCTCCAGAAATGAGCGCGAAGGCCACAAGAGCCATAACCGCTACCAGGGCGCCACCGACTCCAAACTGGAGGGCAAGACGCTTACGCTGTTCACCTTTTTTGTGCTGTTCGCGAAGTTCCTTGGCCTTGGCTCGGGCTGCCTCACGCTGTTCTGAACGAGTTTGCTTTTCGCGGGTCAAATCGGGTCCTAACGTTGTTGTCACAATTGGATGACATTGGGGAACTTCTAGTTTATACCAGCCAAAACGGATGCCATAATGGCTGTACCTGGCGGCGCCGCTGCCAGGGTTCTATTCACAACGGATCGTCCGGCACGTACCTGCCGGTGAAGGAAATATCATGGCATCAGTGCAATTTAAAGCAGCCACCCGCCTATACCCAGGTGGAACCAGAGCTGCAGTAGACAAAATCAACCTCGACATCAAAGATGGCGAATTCCTCGTGCTCGTTGGCCCATCGGGCTGCGGTAAGTCAACTACCCTGCGTATGTTGGCCGGCCTCGAAGAGGTAAACGACGGACACATCTTTATCGGTGACCGTGACGTGACCGACGTGCCACCAAAGGACCGCGACATCGCTATGGTTTTCCAGAACTACGCGCTGTACCCACACATGACCGTGGCCGAGAACATGGGATTCGCTCTAAAGATTGCTGGCGTTAGCAAAGAAGAACGTGCAGAGCGCGTTCTTGAGGCAGCCAAGCTGCTTGACCTAGAGCCATACCTTTCACGCAAACCAAAGGCACTTTCCGGTGGTCAGCGTCAGCGCGTGGCCATGGGTCGTGCGATCGTTCGCAAGCCTCAGGTATTCCTAATGGATGAACCGCTATCAAACTTGGATGCCAAGCTTCGCGTGCAGACTCGTACCCAAATTGCATCACTTCAGCGTCGCCTAGGCGTAACCACCGTTTACGTAACTCACGACCAGGTTGAAGCTATGACCATGGGAGACCGCGTAGCGGTGCTAAAGGATGGTCTGCTACAGCAGGTTGCTACACCTCGTGAACTATACGAAAAACCGGCAAACGTTTTCGTTGCGGGCTTCATTGGTTCACCAGCCATGAACTTGCTGCAGCTTGAGATCGTTGACGGTGGAGTTCAGTTTGGCAACACCGTGCTACCAATCGACAAGAAGTTCCTTTCAAAGACCAAGGCCAAGAGCGTTACCGTTGGTATCCGCCCTGAGAACTTGACCGTCACCAAGAAGGAAGGCATCGAAGTTGATGTTGACGTTATCGAAGAGCTAGGTGCAGACGGTTACCTTTACGGAACCAGCCACCTAAACGGCGGAAACCAAGACATCGTTGCTCGCGTTGATGGTCGCAATCACCCACACAAGGGAGACAAGATTTTCCTAAAGGCTGACGGTGGCATCGTTCACCTGTTCGACGTAGAGTCGGGCGAACGCCTCAACTAGTGAGTTCACTAGACATTACGGCTGCCACGGTTGATCCAGCTCTGCTGGATCTTCCGTGGCATTTGCCTTTAGAAGAGTGGCCCGCCGAAAACATCGCGGCCCTACCCAAAGGCCTAAGTCGCCACACGGTTCGCTTTGCACATCTGAGTGATCACGTAATTGCGATCAAAGAAACCTTGCCTGAGCTGGCTAAACGCGAATACGAAATGCTCAAGAATTTGATCAAGCTTGATGTGCCTTGCGTTGAACCTTTTGCAATCATCAACAATCGTCAAAGCACCGATGGCGAGCCACTGCTATCGGTGTTGATCACCAGGCACCTAAAGTTTTCACTTCCCTACCGTGCGATGTGGTCTCAGGGTTTGCGCCCGGAAACCGCAACTCGTCTGGTGGATGCGCTAGCCCTGCTTTTAGTTCGCCTGCACATTGCCGGATTCTTTTGGGGCGATGTTTCACTTTCAAACACCTTGTTTCGCCGCGACGCCGGAGCCTTCGCCGCATACTTAGTCGACGCCGAAACCGGCCATTTGTATGACACTGGTTTATCGAACGGCCAGCGCGAAAATGATCTTGAAATCGCCCGGGTCAATATTGCCGGTGAATTAATGGACCTAATTGCCAGCGGGCATGCAGCACCTGGCGTTGACGCAGTTGCCACCAGCGAGCGAATTGTTGCCAAGTACAGAGAACTCTGGACCGAGCTAACCGGCGCGGAAACTTTTGAAGCCAAGGATCGTTGGAAGATTAGTCGGCGCGTTGCCCGCCTTAACGAATTAGGTTTTGACATCGAAGAGCTTGCCATCAAGGCAGACTCCGATGGCATGACGGTGAAGATTCAACCAAAAGTGGTTGATGCCGGTCACCATGCTCGCCGCTTGATTAGGCTGACTGGTCTAGACGTTGAAGAAAATCAAGCCCGGCGCCTGCTGAATGACCTCGATCAATATCGTCGCGATAATTCTCGCCCAGGTGCCGACGAAGAAGTCTTGGCACACGAATGGTTGAGTCGATCATTTGAACCCGTGGTCACTTCCATACCTCGCGAAATGTCAGGTCGTCTGGAGCCGGCACAGATTTACCACGAGGTGCTTGAGCACCGCTGGTACATGTCGGAGCAGCAGGGGCATGATGTGCCGATGAATGAAGCGGTCACCGATTACATCAACAATGTGCTGGCCAATCGACGAGAAGAAGCTACCTACCTGTCGCCACCAACCGAGCTAATTACTCTGCCGAATGCTATTCCCTCTGGCACGATCGTGGTTGCCGATGACGACGATGAAGTGGACTGGCGCGATCTTGTTTAAATAAAAAATCCCGATCATCGCTGATCGGGATTTTCTATTTGAATTACTTCTTGACTACTCCGGCAAGAACCTGGTGCAGGTTCTTGGCCTCTTCGTCGTTGACTGAAACTACTAGACGACCGCCACCTTCCAGTGGCACTCGAAGAATAATCAGACCGCGTGGCTCGCGCTCGGCTTCCATTGGTCCGTCGCCGGTGCGTGGCTTCATTGCTGCCATTGAGAAACTCCTTGAATTGCTGGCTAATTAGCCGGAAGTTCTATTATCCCACGGATAACCAGGCCCTGAGTGCCTTCTCACAGGCGTAAATCTGGCTAACTGGCACGGCTTCGTCATCTGCGTGGGCCTTGCTGGGGTCACCAGGGCCAAAGTTCACCGCTGGTACGCCCAGGGCGCTAAATCGGGCTACGTCCGTCCAGCCGTATTTGGGCCGGGCTTCCGTTTGGGTGGCGGCCACAAAGGCTTTGGCCTCGGCTCTGTCCAACCCGGGACGAGCTCCCTCGGCAACATCCATGACGGTCATTTCCATGCCCGCAAAAACTTCTCGTAGGTGGCTCTCGGCATCGGCCGCAGACTTGCTTGGTGCAAATCTGTAATTCACCGTGACCACGCATTCGTCAGGAATCACGTTGGTAGCGATTCCACCACCGATAAGCACTGCGTTTAGGCTTTCGCGATAGACCAAGCCATCCACATCGATTTCAGCCGGCTGGTAATCCGCCAAAATTGCTAAAGCGTTGGCTGCGCCGTGAATGGCATTTTTGCCCATCCAAGGCCTAGCCGAGTGGGCCTTGACTCCGCTGAAGGTTAGGTCAACTCGCATGGTTCCATTGCAGCCACCCTCAACCTGAGCCGAGGTTGGTTCACACAAAACTGCAAACGATGCGTCAAGAAGCTCTGGACGATTGCGCGCCAATCTGCCTAGGCCGTTTTTAGCGGCCTCGACTTCCTCGTGATCATAAAAAATCCAGGTGACATCACTAGTTGGCTGTGTGAGCGTGGCGGCCAACTTCAACTGAACCGCTACCCCGGCCTTCATATCAACTGTGCCCCGACCATACAAAACTTGTTCGCGCTCCATTGAAAGCATCTGAACCGGCAGATTATTTGCCACTGGCACGGTATCGATGTGACCGGCAATGACAACCCGGTTTGAACGACCCAGATTGGTGCGGGCCACAATTGCGTCACCGTCGCGAATTACCTCTAGGTGGGAATATTTCTGCAAAGCAGCTTCAATTGCGTCAGCCAACTGCTTCTCGTTGCCTGAAACGGATTCGATATCGCAAATATCTCGGGTAAGTTCGACGACGTCTGCTTCAAGATTCAAAGGTGCTGTGGCCATAAAATGAGCCTAACTTGTAACCTTGTATCCATGACGTTTTTAGAGAGCAATGCCTGGGGCCATGGCCTCGCCACAGTCGCCGCCGACGGCACAATTCTTGATGTTTTATATCCGGATCCAAAACTTGGCGATGCTCCTAAAACCGATGCGCTCTGGGTGGTGCCAAAGGAACTCGACGCCATGGTTGGTACCGATGAGCGCCGCCGGGTTTCAACCCAGGTGGTGCGCACCGAGGTCAACTTGGCAGAACCAGTTACTTCAACCGCCGACGCATATCTTCGTTTGCACCTGCTGTCACTTCTTTTAGTGAAGCCAAACACAATCAACCTTGATGGCTTGATTCCAAATCTTCCGATTGTGGCGTTTACCAACGTTGGACCAGTTGCCATCGATGAACTGGATACTTTGAGGCCTTCGTTGACTCGGGCCGGAATCAGTGTTTATGCGATTGATAAGTTCCCGCGCCTGGTTGACTATGTGACACCTAAAAAGGTTCGCATTGCTGATGCGTCTCGGGTTCGACTTGGCGCGCACCTGTCACCGGGCACCACAATCATGCACGAGGGTTTCGTGAACTTTAATGCCGGAACACTTGGCACCTCAATGGTTGAGGGCCGCATCTCGCAGGGCGTAGTGGTTGGTGACGGCGCTGATATTGGTGGCGGTGCATCGATCATGGGAACCCTGTCGGGCGGCGGAAAAGAGCGCGTTGCAATTGGCGCAAGGGCCCTGCTTGGAGCCAACTCAGGAGTTGGAATTTCGATTGGTGATGACTCTGTGGTGGAAGCCGGGCTTTACGTAACCGCGGGAACCAAAGTCACAATTATTGACGGCGATGGCGAACGCACAGCCAAGGCGGCCGACCTTTCTGGTGTTCCAAATCTGTTGTTCCGCAGAAACTCAGTATCGGGTCGCGTAGAGGTGTTGCCTCGCAAGGGCGATGGCATCGTGCTCAACAGCATTCTTCACGGTTAGTCTAAAAACTTTATTTTCTTAGCTCGCATAATTTGTTTGATTCGGGCCATTGCCGACTTACCCATGCCTTGAAGGTTGGCCAGGTCTTGCTCTGAAATTTTCCTGAGGTCAGAAACCCGATACAACTTAGCATCAACCAAAGCCCTGCGGGCAGCTGCGGCGAGGCCGATTTTGTACCACTCGGAATCGAGTTCTTGAGGTTTGCTGGGCATTATTTTTTACGGCCGACTAGCCGGTCACCGAATCCCAACCTGATTCAGGCAGGGGACTTGCACCCAGCATCACCGGCGCTGGACCTTGAGGCAAAACCAGCCCAATTGCCTTGAATGCGCGCGGCAGGGTTGCCTGGCTTGGGAAGGTCGCCAGCAAAGAGTGATCTTCACCACCACCGATAACCCACTCACCGGGATTTGCATCGATTGCACGCGCGGCTTCTTCAATCACCGCTTCAAAACCCTGCAGCATCAGCGGATCGATTTGCAAAGTTACCGCTGAGGCTTTTGCTATCCGGCTTGCATCTTTAGCCAAACCGTCAGAAACATCCAGCATTGAAGTAGCGCCAGCTAAAGCTGCTTCTACTCCAGCTGCCACCGGGGGTTGTGGCCGACGCTGCAGATTAACCCAATCGTCATAGGCCGCGATTGCATCGGTGTTGCCACTTTGCAACAGCGCAAGGCCAGCGGCTGCGCGACCAAGTGTTCCGGCCACAGCCAAGATGTCGCCAACCTGAGCCCCAGAGCGAAGCACAGGCTCACGACCCTCAAGTGAACCGTGTGCCGCAACAGAAATCATCACCTTTTCGCTGGCGGCTAGGTCGCCGCCCACTACCCCGCAACCGGGAGCAAGTTGGGTGCAGGCATCACTAAGGCCATCGGCAAATGCCTCCAACCAAGAAATTTGAGTGCTGCTTGGAGCAGTTAGCGCAACTACAAGTGCAGTTGGCACTGCCCCCATCGCGGCCACGTCAGCAATATTGCTAGCCACCGCTTTCCAGCCAAGGTCATAGCCGGTTGACCAAGAAAGTTTGAAGTCGTGATCTTCGACCAGAGTGTCAGTCGTCACCACGAATCGGCCATCGGGTGCGTTTATCACCGCTGAGTCATCACCCGGACCAACCAGTGCGTGCTCTGAAAGATTAAGTCGCGCAATGGTGCGCTTGAGGCTTTCGTTCTCGCCCAGCGACCCAATGGTTTCTACATTTGACACATAACAAAGGTAGCCTGTTGGAGATGAAGATTTTGAAGTCCGCTGCAAAAAAGCGGTTTGTTCTTGCCGCAGTAATGCTTGCCGCTTCCCTGACTGGATGTTCGGCGACTGTAAATTTAGAATCGGCCCCATTAGCCAATGAGCCGGCCTGTGCCGAAATCACGGTTCGGCTGCCAGATCAAATTGGTGATCAAGCCAAGCGGGTCACCAATGCCCAGGCAACCGGCGCTTGGGGTGAGCCCGCGTCTGTAATTCTGCGCTGCGGACTGGAACCAGCAGCAATCAGCAGCCTCACCTGCGTAACCGCGAGCGACGTTGATTGGTTGGTAGATGACAGCAAGGCGCCGAGTTATAGATTCATAACCTTTGGCCGCAGCCCAGCTACCGAGGTGATTGTGGATTCCAAATTGGTTGCTGGGGTTACTGCTCTGGACACTCTTGCCGAGGCCGTACAAAACATTCCGGCAACCAAGAGCTGCAAATAGATTGCGAATTTTTGGCTGGATTTACTTCAGCAGCGCCAATTGAATTAGTTCGTCAATCAAGTCTGGATAAGAAATGCCAGATGCCTGCCAGAGCGATGGAAACATTGATAACGGGGTAAAACCAGGCATGGTGTTTATCTCGTTGATTAGGAAACCATTTTTGGTGAGAAAGAAATCGGCTCTGGCTAGACCTTCGCAACCAAGTGCGTCAAATGCTCGCGCCGCCAAACTTTGCATTTCTTGTAATTCGGCTGCGGTGATATCTGCCGGAATCACTAGCTGCACCGAATCTTCATCTTGATACTTGGCATCAAAATCGTAAAAGTCACGACCGGTGACAATAATCTCGCCGGCAACAGAAACCCTGGGTGCGTCGGACCCGCGGCCCTGCAAAACAGCAACCTCAACCTCGCGGCCCTCGATGCCGCGCTCAACCACGAGCTTGTCGTCTTCTTTGAACGCAGTTTCTACAGCGGCAGCAAAGTCGTTCATGCTCCTAACCTTGCTGACCCCTTTGGAAGAACCAGCGCGAGCAGGTTTAACAAAAAGCGGCAGTCCACCAAGCAGTTGCACTTTCTCAAGGGCAGATTCTGGATCGTTCATCCAGTCCTGCAGCCTAATTACTACGTGCGGCGTAGCCGGAACTCCCGCGGCTACAAAGGCATCTTTAGAAAGCTCCTTGTCCATGCCGCGCTCGCTGGCCAGCACCCCGTTGCCAACATAGGCAACACCAACGGCCTCAAGTTCACGCTGAAGAGTTCCGTCTTCACCGTAGGGGCCATGCAAAACCGGAAAGACAACGTCAATCACGCCAAGTGATGTACGCGCTCCCTGATGGTCAATGGCAAAAAGCTCGCGCGAGCCATCGGTGGCAAAAGATACCTTACTGCCATTAGGTTCAACACTCACCAAGTTGCCTTTGCGCAGAGCCCACTTTGCTGCGTCATCTTCACCAATCTGCCAGTCGCCAGATTTGGTAATTGCTACCGGAATCAGATTATATTTTTGACGATCGATTGCACCCATGACGCCAGCAGCGGTGGCACAAGAAATTTCATGCTCCGATGATGGGCCGCCAAATAGCAGCGCAATGTTCAACTTGGTCATTTACTATTCGCCGATTGGGCCGTCTGCACCGTGGGTCAGGTGCGGTGCGATGTCGCGCGGATTCATTTTTCCGTCCAGCACTAACTGAACCTGCTCAACAATAGGCATGGAAATACCTTTTGTTTTGGCCAACTGCAAAATCGGCGCCACCGATGAAAGTCCTTCGGCGGTTTGAGCCATGCGGCGTTGAACCTCGCGCAGGGTGTATCCCTTGCCAAGCATTTCTCCGGCCTTGTGGTTTCGCGAAAGCGATGATTCGGATGTTGCAATCAAGTCGCCCAGACCAGCCAGACCAACCATGGTTTTTTCTTTGGCGCCATAGGCAACGGCAAATCTGGTGACCTCGGCTAGTCCGCGGGTCATGATTGACGCCTTGGTGTTCTGTCCGTAACCCACACCGTTCACGATTCCAATCGCGACCGCAATCAGGTTTTTTAGGATTCCGCCGAACTCGGTTCCAATTACGTCCTTGTTGGTAAAAGTTGTGAAGTACTCGTTGCTTGCGGCTTCGGCAACAGCGGTGCGAGTTTCTTCGCTGACGCTAGAGGCAACCGATGCGGTTGGTTCCTCGGCGGCAATTTCAAGGGAAAGGTTAGGGCCCGAGACCACGCAAATTCGGCTTGGGTCCACTCCGGCTACTTTTTCAATTACTTCGCTCATGCGCAGTCCGGTGTCTTTTTCAACACCCTTCATCAGACTCACCACGATTGCGTCTTTAGGAAGCAGGCTGCCCCATTCCTCAAGGTTGTCGCGTAGTGATTGCGACGGCACCGATAGGTAAACCTGAGTTGCGCCAGACAAAACCTCGGCAACGTCTGTGGATGCCGCCAGAGTTTTGGGTAATGCAATTCCTGGCAGGTAGTCACCGTTGCGGTTATCGGTGTTGATCTCGTCAGCAATATCGTCGCGGCGAGCCCAGAGCATTACCTGGTTGGCCGGATTATCGGCAAGCACCTTGGCAAAGGTTGTGCCCCAACTTCCGGCACCCATCACTGCAATTTTGGCCACGCTATTTTCTCGCCTTCTTGAAGTTGCCGCTGGTTGTTTGACCGGCTTTGGCTGGATCCCACAATTCAAGTGGAGCCTTCTCACCGCGAAGCTCCTCAACGAGCTGGGTAATAGTTTGCATCACAAGTTTGGTGGCATCGTTTAATTGATCCGGGTTGAGCTGTCGCTTTCGATAGTCACTCAGATCGATTTCATCGCCGACCAAAATTCGCACCGGCTTCCAAAAACCTGGGCGAAATTTACTGCCGTACTGGGGCAGCACCTTTTCGCTGCCCCACTGCCCCACTGGATAAACTGGCACACCGGTTTCCAGGGCCAAACGAATCGCTCCGGACTTGCCACGCATTGGCCAGAGGTCTGGGCTGCGGGTCAGAGTGCCCTCTGGAAAAATCGCGATCGAGTGACCTGCTTTTAGATAAGCATGCGCGGCTTTTAGCGGGGTGTCGTTTCGGTGACCTGAACGGTAAACCGGAATTTGCCCGGCCGCACGCAGAATGCCACCGATGCCCGGAATTCGGAACAAGCTTTCCTTGGCCAGAAAGTGTGGTGCTCGTTTAAGTTGAACGTAAACGAAGTAGGCCACGGCTAATGCATCCAGATTGGTGACGTGATTAGAAACCAAAATGTATGAGCCGTGTTTGGGAAGCTTCTCTATGCCCTTTGGTTCAACTTTGAAAAGCAGTCGAACGATTGGAATCAAAATAGAAGCCACAAGCGCAAGTACAAAGTGACGCTCCGAAGAATTTATCTTCGGCATCGGTAATTCTTTTTTTGGCTTGGCCATGAAATTACTCGCTGTAGGTGAAGTCAGCGCCGAGGTCAGTAAGTTTTTGCAAGAAGTGCTCGTAGCCGCGAGAAATAAGCTGCACGTTGGTCACATTTGAAGTGCCCTTGGCGGCTAATGCGGCAACCATGTGGCTGAATCCGCCGCGAAGGTCAGGCACTCGAATGTCGGCCGCGTGCAGCGGGGTGGGGCCAGAGATAACGGCTGAGTGGTTAAAGTTGCGCTGTCCAAAGCGGCACGCGGTGCCACCCAGACATTCACGATAAATCTGAATCTGCGCCCCCATTTGCACCAGCGCATCGGTGAAGCCAAAACGGTTTTCGTAAACCGTCTCGTGAATGATTGATAGCCCCTTGGCTTGAGTCAAGGCCACTACAAGTGGCTGCTGCCAGTCGGTCATGAAGCCAGGGTGCACATCTGTCTCAAGCACCACCGGCTTTAAGTCTCCGCCGGGGTGGAAGAATCGGATGCCATCGTCTTCAATTTCAAAAGCACCGCCGACCTTGCGATAAACGTTTAGGAAAGTTGTCATTTCTTGCTGACGGGCACCGCCAACAAAAATATCTCCGTTGGTAGCCAGCGCAGCGCAGGCCCAAGAAGCTGCCTCGTTGCGATCGAAGAGCGCTCTGTGGTTATAACCAGAAAGCTCCTTGACGCCCTCGATGCGAATCACGCGATCGGTGTCTACAGAAATAATCGCGCCCATCTTTTGCAAGATTGCGATTAGGTCCATGATTTCTGGCTCGATTGCTGCGCCAGAAAGCTCAGTGAGCCCCTCTGCGCGCGTTGCCGTCAGCAAAACCTGCTCAGTGGCACCAACCGATGGATAAGGCAGGGAAATCTTTGCGCCCTTCAAACCCTTTGGTGCAGAAAGTCGGGTTCCGTTTTCGAGTTCTTCGATGACCGCACCAAAGTTTCGCAGAACTTCAAAGTGGTAATCAATCGGACGATCACCAATATGACAACCACCAAGACCTGGAATGAAAGCCTCGCCCAGTCTGTGCAGTAGCGGGCCACAGAAAAGAATTGGAATGCGTGAGGATCCCGCGTGAGCGTCGATATCAATCATTCGAGCCGAAGCAACATTGCTTGGATCAAGTGACATGACGCCGTCTTCGGTGTGCTCAATTTTTACACCGTGAAGCTGAAGTAAACGAGAAACAATTTCTACATCACTGATGAATGGGGTGTCCTTGAGAACACTTGGGCCATCGCCAAGTAGAGCTGCCACCATTGCCTTGGTGACGAGGTTTTTTGCACCCTTTAAATCAACGCGGCCTTTTAACGGCTTACCACCGGTAACTGTTATTTGACTCATGGTTAGCTCCTAGCCGGTAAGGTCTTGGGGCGCCAGGCTTCTCGCTTTGCTTCAAAATCAGTGATGGCCTGCTCGTCGCGCAGGGTTAGACCAATGTCATCAAGACCCTCGAGCAAACGCCACTTGGTGTACTCATCGATGTCAAAATGAACGACTAGTTCGCCGATTGAGGCAGTTTGCTCAATCAGATTGACCGTGATTGACGAGCCTGGGTTTGCTTCGATTGCCTGCCAAAGTTTTTCGGTATCGGCCTCGGTGATTTCGCCGGCGACTAGACCCTGTTTACCCGAGTTACCTCGGAAAATGTCAGCGAATTTGCTTGAGAAAACTGCCTTGAAGCCATAGTCACGCAATGCCCAAACCGCATGCTCGCGAGATGAACCGGTACCAAAATCAGGACCGGCAACCAGCACCTGGCCATTTTTATAGGGCTCTTGATTCAATACAAACTCAGGGTCGCTGCGCCATGCCGAGAACAATGCATCGTCAAAACCAGTCTTGGTAATTCGCTTTAGGTAGACGGCAGGGATGATTTGATCGGTGTCTACGTTTGAACGACGCAGCGGTACTGCCACCCCGGTAAAAACTTCAAACTTTTCCATTAGTTGGCTGCCCCTTCAGAATCTGCTTCCAAATCAGCCGGAGAAGAAAGCGTTCCGCGAATCGCGGTTGCAGCCGCCACCAACGGTGACACCAGGTGCGTGCGAGCGCCTTTACCCTGACGACCTTCAAAGTTTCGGTTAGAAGTTGAAGCAGCACGCTCACCCGGTGCCAATTGGTCTGGGTTCATGCCCAAGCACATTGAGCAACCGGCAAACCGCCACTCTGCACCAAAGTCTTTAAAAATTTTGTCGAGTCCCTCGGCCTCGGCCTGCAGGCGAACGCGAGCGGAGCCCGGAACCACCATAAAGCGAACGCCATCTGCCTTTTTCTTACCTTCGATAATCGCCGCGGCGGCACGCAGGTCTTCAATTCGCGAGTTCGTGCAAGAACCAAGGAATACGGTATTGACGGCAATGTCCTTCATCTTGGTGCCGGGCTTTAAGTCCATGTATTCCAGCGCGCGCAACGCGGCGGCTTTTTCATTTGGATCAGAAATGTCTTCTGGGTTTGGAACCGCATCCAGCAGACTGACACCCTGCCCTGGGTTTGTGCCCCAAGTTACGAACGGATCCAAGGTGTTCGCGTCCAAGAAAACTTCTGCGTCAAACTTTGCATCTTTATCGGTTGGCAAAGTTTTCCAATATGCAACAGCCGCATCCCAGTCGGCACCCTGAGGGGCATGCGGACGACCTTTTAGATACTCAAAGGTTGTTTCATCTGGGGCAACCATGCCCGCACGAGCACCAGCCTCGATGGACATGTTGCAAATTGTCATTCGCGCTTCCATCGACAGCGCGCGAATTGCCGAACCGCGATATTCAAGGACGTATCCCTGACCGCCACCGGTTCCAATTTTGGCAATCACGGCAAGAATGATGTCTTTAGCTGTGACACCCGGACGCAGAGTTCCCTCAACGTTGATGGCCATGGTCTTGAACTTTTTTAGTGGCAGCGTCTGGGTGGCAAGAACGTGCTCAACCTCGCTGGTACCAATACCCATGGCCAGCGCACCAAATGCACCGTGTGTAGAAGTGTGCGAGTCGCCACAAACTACGGTGATGCCCGGCATGGTTAGACCAAGCTGCGGCCCAACAACGTGCACGATTCCCTGATCTACATCGCCCAGAGAGTGAATTCGGATTCCAAATTCCTTGGCGTTGCTGCGGAGCGCCTCAATTTGAGTGCGGCTGGTGGGATCGGCAATTGGCTTATCAATGTCCCAGGTTGGGGTGTTGTGGTCCTCTGTGGCAATAGTTAGATCTGGGCGACGAACCTGTCGTCCGGCCAGGCGAAGTCCGTCGAAAGCCTGTGGGCTGGTTACCTCGTGGACCAGGTGAAGATCAATGTAGAGCAGGTCAGGGGTGCCATTTTCACCCTCGGCGACCAAATGGTCGTTCCATACCTTCTCAGCCAGAGTCAGCGGCTTAGCTGTCATTAACACACCTCAAAATGATCGAAATCCAAGTTTACCTTTAGGCTGGCGAGGTGGACGAAAAAGAAGTCAATATTCTGCAGCGCAGAACGGTAAGAGTGCTTACCGGCGGGCAAATACTGGGTGGATTCGCTCTAGGCTCCACCCTTTCAATTGGATCACTTTTAGCAGCCTCTCTGTCTGGCAGCCCGGCCTGGGCCGGATCTGCAGCAACTTTCAGCACCCTGGGCGCCGCCACCTGGGCCATTCCACTGGCCCGCCTAGCCAACTCTCACGGGCGCAAGGTTTCCTTGGCCGCCGGCGCAGCACTGGCCATTTTCGGTGCAATTTTTGTAATTACCGCAGCTGCCATTGGATTCTTTCCACTCTTACTGCTGGCACTATTTATGCTTGGCGGCGGTTCAGCCGCAGGGTTGCAGGCACGATTCGCCGCCGTGGATCTAGATTCCGCCAGCTCGCGTTCCACCGGTCGCGACCTAGCAACCGTGGTCTGGGCAACAACTATCGGTGCTGTGATTGGACCTAATCTTTTTGGACCCGGAGAGTTTGTTGGCCGATTGCTTGGCCTACCTCAAATGACCGGCCCATTTTTATTCACCATCGTGGCGCAGTTTTCAGCCGCTGCAGTTTTTTGGTTTGGCCTGCGACCGGACCCGCTGCTGGTGGCAAAGGATTTGAACAAAGCCAAGGGAGGGCTAAAGCCAAAGGTTTCGATTCAAACCGCCTTTGCGACCCTGCGCGCTTATCCAACCGCGGCATTTGCGGTGGTTTCAATTGCGCTGAGCCACATGGTGATGGTTGCCGTGATGTCGATGACTCCGCTGCACATGCATCACCTGGGCTACGACCTGGTGGTGGTTGGTTTCACAATTAGTTTGCACATCGCCGGCATGTACGCATTTTCACCGATATTTGGTTGGCTGAGTGACCGGTTCGGAAAAATTCGCATCGTGCTGCTTGGTCAACTCATCTACGTCGCTGCACTGGCAACAGCCGGGTTCGGTCAAGACGATCGAACCTTGGTCACCCTTGGTTTATTTTTGCTTGGATTGGGCTGGTCTGCATCGACGGTGTCGTCTTCGGCGCTGCTTGCAAAAACGCTGCCAGCCGAAGAAAAAACGAATGTGCAGGGGCTGAGCGACACGTCGATGAACCTGGCCGGCGCGCTTGGTGGGGCAGTTTCTGGATCGATTCTGGCGAGCGTTGCGTTTTTGGGGCTGAACGCAGCGGCTTTTATTCCGGTGAGCCTGATTCTGATATTTAGCGGCGTGGTCCGATTGAGGTCCAATCAGCAGAGTTAAATAAAACTCCCTCCCGAGACTTGTCATCGAGAGGGAGATTCGTGATCCCAACGGGATTTGAACCCGTGCTGCCGCCGTGAGAGGGCGGTGTCCTAGGCCGCTAAACGATGGGACCGTTAGAGCAACCTGTCTATTATGCCACCGATGACTGGCGGGCGCTAGTTGCGTAAACCCTAAGCGCGCCCGGTGCAATCTTTGCAGTTATCGGTGCGAAACCTACTGGCTCGCCATCAGAATAGGCAGGCATCTTGATGTTTGAACTTAATTGAACTTCAGTAGCCGAAATGAACTCCACAGCCGGGTGGGTCACGTGATCGCCGGTGTAGACCCTTGGAAATACCTTGAGCAATTCAAATCTGGAAATCTTGTTGACGATAAAGATATCCAGTTTTCCATCATCGATCTTTGAATGGGGAGCAATTTTCATGCCGCCACCAAAAAATGGTGAGTTGCCAACCGAACAAAGCATCGCTTGAAATTCTTTTTCTTCCCCGTCAATGACCGCTTTGTAGTGAATCGGCTTAAATGAGGCCAACTCGGCAATCATGGCCCACCTGTAGCGACTGGGACCCTTTTGCCATTTCCAAATGTTCGCGCGCTGGTTTACCAAAGCCACAAAATCCACCGATAAGCTGCCGAAATACCAGAACTCACCGATTGAGCTAGATGCTCTTACCAGATCTACGTTTCGCGGTTGCCGCAAATTATTTATGATTACCCGAACGCCAGCAACAGCATCGCCAATCGGCAGACCTAGAGCGCGAGCAGCATCATTGCCGGTTCCAGCCGCAACTATTCCAAGTGGAATCTGAGCCTCAGCACATAGGTTCACGCAAAGATGGGCCATGCCATCGCCGCCAACCACCACCAGACCATCGATTAGATTGTCAGCGACTGCATCACGAGCTCTGGCTTCGCTGTCTTGCATAGAGCTGCCGGTAAGGTCAAGCACTTCGCTCTCACGCTGCAATTCGGAAATTACCTTTTCGCCCTCTAATCGACCAGCGCCATTGCCGGCTGCCGGATTGATGATTACGCCAAGTCGCAACAATGGTGACTACTTTGGGCTAAATAGAACTACTAAGGCACCAATAACGGTGACTGCAGCAACAAAGATTGAAATTACCTTTCGAGTGTTTGCGGATTTAGCTTTTTTAGAAAGAAAGATTATGCCAAGCACATCTTCCATACTTGAACCCCTTAGGTGAAGTCCGGCAGCCTTGGAAGATGTGTTGCCATCCGAATCAATTGCTATTCCTATCTGCGCCTCGGCCATTGCCAAAGCGTCTTGATCCACGCGACCAACAAAAGCCACCTTGGAACCATCTGACTTTAGTTTTCGCACCACGTCCGATTTGCGGCTAGGAATAATTTCGGCAAATACCTCGGCGATATTGAGTTGTTCAGCAACGTGCTGCGCGACACCTGTGGCATCACCGGTAACCATGGCCACTCGAATTTTTTGTTCGTGAAACTTATTCACCAGCGCTGCTGCGTCTGGGAACACCGTTTCGCCCAGCTCGATCATGCCGAGTAGTTGAGCATCACGCACGACATAAATCACGGTGTGACCAAGTTGATTAGCAGAGTCTGAACGAACTAGATCATCAACATAAATTGGAATGTTTTTTGCGGTGAGCAAGGCCGGCCCGCCAACAAATACAGCTTCAGCATCGATAATTCCAGCAACACCTTGACCTGGAATTGCGCGAACATCAACCGCGCTTGGCAGCTCCAAGTTTTGCCGTTTGGCCTCATCAACTATCGAGGTAGCGATTGGGTGATCCGCCGATGACTCAATTGCCGCAGCGATTGACAGCAGCTCGTTTTGACTCGACAGTGGCGAGCCATACGCAAGTCGGGACTTTATCACCCGGCGAATTGGGGCGGTTAAGGTTCCAGCTTTATTGAACAAAACAACTTCAACATCAGCTGCCAACTCAAACTGAGCGGGGTCGCTAATCACCAAGCCCATTTCTGCGGCCCGGGCACGGGTTCGTGACCCGATTTTTGGTTGTGTTTGTTCGTTCCCCACATCAAAATCTTAAGGCACAAACCTAGGGCAGAATGAGGTTATGCAAATCACCAAGTACGAGCACGCGTGCCTAGTTTTGGAGAAACAAGGTCAGCGCGTCGTTATTGACCCCGGTTTTTACACCCGGCCCATGTCTGATTTGCAGGGAGTTCAGGCAATCGTGATTACGCACATGCACGATGATCACTGCTACGAAGAGCAATTGGATCGGATTCTTAACAATAACCCAACTGCCAAAATTTACGGCACAGACGAAGTTTGCCAGCGGCTGAGTAGTTACCAGACCATAGCCGTACACCACGGTGATTTTTACACCGATGGAAACTTCACCCTTGAGTTCTTTGGAGACATTCACGCCGAAATTCACCGATCGATTCCACTGATTCAAAACTGCGGTGTGCTGGTTGATTCGGAGCTTTATTACCCCGGGGATAGTTTTACGACACCAGATCAACCAATTAAAGTGCTGGCCTGCCCCACTTCTGCCCCGTGGCTTAAAATCAGTGAAGTTATGGACTTCGTTGCTGCGGTCAAACCAAGACGTTGCTTTGCTACTCACAATGCCCACCTGAGTGATGTGGGTCACGACCTTAATAATGGCCGAGTAAAACAGGTGGTCGAAGCCCACGGCGGCAGTTTTGAATTTCTAAAACCGGGCGACACTGCGACCATTTAGCCTTAGCCAAGCGCCACGATGACAGCGCAAACCAAACTCAAGATGAGCACCGGAACCCAAAGGTTCCGCTCTTTCTTGCTGCGTGAAATTGAGTTCATCAAAAGCCCCAATCCAAAGAAGCCAACCAGCGCCCAATTAACTATTGCATTCAAGTTGCTGGGCAGCAGCGCCTGCAGGGTTCCGGTCTGGGCTAGGTAGTGCCCGGCAATTCCAAGGTTAATCAACAGGCTGATTGTGGTTGCAAATCTGAGTTTCATCGACAATCGGCCGATATTCTGACCGCCCAGGGTGTACTCGCCCATGGGTGCTCCAAGAGCTAGCGCTAACTGGAATAAAACCACACAGATTTGCACTGCGAAGATTATGTAGGCGGCGGCAATCATGGCTGAATTCTCCTGTTAAGCAGAAAAACAGCCGAAGTTGTTTTCATTATTTGTTTCAAAGCTGGGGTACCTGGACTCGAACCAAGAACAAAGGTACCAGAAACCTCCGTGTTGCCAATTACACCATACCCCAAGGTACTGCCGAGCCCGAGGGCTCGATTTACCATCTTAGCCGGGCTGGACGGTGCGAGCAAACGCCTCTAGGCGAGCGATTGTTTCTGACTTACCCAAGATTTCCATCGACTCAAATAGCGGTGGCGAAATGCGACGCCCTGAAATGCCGGTGCGTAACGGACCAAACGCAAACCTAGGCTTTAATCCCATCACTTCAATAAGTGCGTGGTTCAGTGCACTCTGAACTGGATCTGTTTTGAACTCGGCTTCGCCAATTTCATTCAGTGCAGCAATTGCCGCAGCCAAAACTTCTGCCACATTCTCAGGCATGCCATCTAACGCATCAGCCTCAATGGTGATTTGATCGGCTGTCTTGAACAAGAAGCTAAGTAGGTCTGGTGCTTCGCTAAGCACAACCAGACGTTCCTGAATAAGAGGAGCAGCGGCATCAAGAATTTTTTGTTCGTCAGCAGAGAGTGTTGCACCTACTACCCCAGCGCTCTGCAGATAAGGCAACAATCTGGCCTTGAAGTCTTCATCGGTTAGCAGGCGAATGTGCGCCGCATTAATTGCGTCGGCTTTCTTCTGATCAAAGCGAGCTGGGTTTGGGTTTACGTTTTTAACATCAAATGCAGCTGCAAGTTCATCCATGGTGAAGATGTCTTGATCTGCACTCAGACCCCACCCAAGAAGAGCAAGGTAATTCAACAAGCCCTCTGGAATGAATCCGCGATCGCGGTGGTGGAACAGGTTCGCCTGAGGATCGCGCTTAGATAGCTTTTTGTTACCCTCACCCATTACGTAAGGCAGGTGGCCAAACTGCGGAATGAATTTTGTAATTCCGGCTTCAAACATTGCATTGTAAAGAGCAATTTGGCGCGGAGTAGAAGACAGCAAGTCCTCACCACGTAGTACATGGGTGACACCCATCAGTGCGTCATCAACTGGGTTAACCAAGGTGTAGAGCGGCTGGCCATTAGGGCGGACCACGACAAAATCGGGGAATGATCCGGCGGGAAAGGTGATCTCGCCACGAACCAGATCGGTAAAGGTGATGTCTACATCAGGTACACGAAGTCGCAGGGCTGGGCTGCGGCCCTCGGCACGGTATGCAGCGCGCTGCTCTTCGGTCAGGTTGCGCTCAGAATTGTCATATCCCAACTGAACCGCGCGACCGGCAGCCTTATTGCGCTCGTCAATTTCTTCACCGGTTAGATAACTCTCGTAAATATGACCCGATGCCTTAAGCTTTTCAATCACCTCTAGGTAAATGTGCCCACGTTGGCTTTGACGGTAAGGCTCGGCCGGGCCACCAACATTCACTCCCTCATCCCAGTTCAAACCAAGCCAACTAAGCGCATCCAGAATCATTTCAAAGGACTCTTCGCTGTCGCGCTCGGCATCGGTGTCTTCAATTCTGAAAAGAAAAGTGCCTCCGGTGTGACGCGCGTATGCCCAATTAAATAGTGCGGTGCGAATCAATCCAACGTGCGGCGTACCGGTGGGTGAAGGGCAGAAACGAACCTTTACATCGGCTCCGGTGGCTGTGCTGAAAGGTGCAGTAATTGAAGACATAATCACCCCAGTCTAAAGGACCGGCCTAAAGAACAGGATTTAGCAGGGTGCCAATGCCTTCGACTTCACACTCCACAATTTGACCGGAAGAAATTTGCGAAATGCCTGCTGGGGTTCCAGTCAAGATAACGTCACCGGGTAACAGGGTCATGTTCTGACTCACATAAGAAATGATTTTTGGAACGTTGTGCAGCATGAGATCAATTGAAGCCTGCTGCTTGGTTTCACCGTCGATGCGGCTCTCAACAATTTGACCATCCGGCACGAACTCGGTTTCAATCCATGGTCCAAGCGGGCAGAAGGTATCAAAGCCCTTTGCCCTAGCCCACTGATCATCGGTTGCCTGCAGGTCGCGAGCGGTCACATCATTTGCGATTGTGAAACCCCAGACATGCTCCAGCGCATCTTTCTCAGTTACTCCGCGAGTAATTTGACCAATAACGATTGCTAATTCGGCCTCAAGCTCAACGCGTTCGCTTTGCACCGGCAACACGATTGAATCACCTGGCCCAATGATTGCCGAAGACGGCTTTAAAAAAATCGTTGGTTCGGGATTTATTTCGCGACCCATTTCGGCGACGTGATCCGCATAGTTCTTACCGATGCAAACGATTTTTGAAGGAATCGTTGGGGCCAACAGCTTCACATCTTTCAGCGGTACTCGTTCTCCGGTTGTGTCATAGCCCTGAACCAGCGGGTGGCCATTTAGAACCACAAGCTCTGGGCCATCAACGATGCCGAACTTGGGTTCGCCGTTCAAACTAAATCGCGCGATGCGCATCTGCTACCCCTGTCTAGTTCGCTGACTTAGTCGGCAAGCTTGTGCATCCAACCGTGACGGTCGGCTACCGTTCCGTACTGAATGCCAGTTAGTTCGGCGCGCAGGCTTGAAGTAAGTTCACCCGGTTTGGCATCGGCAAATCCAATGGTTCCCTCACGGGATTTGAACTCGCCTATCGGTGTGATTACAGCAGCGGTGCCGCAGGCAAACACCTCTACGATTTCGCCTGCGGTAATTCCAGACTTCACTTCATCGAGTGTGATTTTTCGTTCTTCAATCTTTAAGCCGCGGTCTTTGATCAACTGCACCACCGAGTCACGAGTGATGCCGCGAAGAATTGTTCCGTCAAGAGAAGGTGTGGCAACGTGTCCGTCTTTGTAAACAAAGAACAGATTCATGCCGCCGAGCTCTTCAATGTAGGTTGAGGTTTCGGCATCCAGGAACATTACCTGAGAGCATCCGTTTTCGTAGCCTTCGTTTTGTGCCAAGAGTGAAGCGGCGTAGTTTCCACCGGTCTTGGCCTCACCAGTGCCGTGCTTTCCAGCGCGAGCCGAATCAAGAGCGATCCAAATTGAAACCGGCTTTAGACCACCGGTGAAGTAAGGACCAACGGGAGACGCGATTACGCGGAATTCGGCGCGGTGTGCGGCACGAACACCTAGGAAGTTTTCAGCCGCAATCTCAAAGGGCCTAATGTATAGCGTCTTCTCATCAACCGGCTCGGGAACCCAAGCACCGTCTACTGCAATGAGCTGACGAAGCGATTCGATGAAGATCTCAGTTGGTAGCTCAGGCAGAGCCATTCTATGCGCTGACTTCTGCAGGCGCTTGGCATTAGCTTCTGGCCGGAAGGTCCAAATTGATCCGTCTTGGTGACGGTAAGCCTTGATACCTTCGAAAATTTCTTGGCCGTAGTGCAGTACTGCAGCAGATGGATCCATCAAGATCGGCCCGTAAGGGATTACCTGAGCCGAGTGCCAGCCCTTATCTTTTTCCCACACAACAACGACTTGGTGGTCGGTCAGGTTGGCTCCGAAAACGGGCGCCTTAATAATCTCTTCGCGCTCCGCATCCGGCTTTGGATTTGGGTTGCGAGTTACTTCAAATTTTAGATCGGCCATGATCTGCTACTTTCTTGAATCTTTTAGAGAAGAGCGAAAATGCTTTCGGCAACTTCTTGTGTTGAACGCTTCTTGTTTCCACGAGTGGCTAGATCAGCTGCTACTGCGTTTTCGATACGTGCTGCCGCCACCGGGTTGTTTAGGTGCTGCAACAACAACGCTGCCGAAAGAATCGCCGCAGTTGGGTCTGCGATATTCTTTCCAGCGATATCAGGAGCTGAACCATGTACCGGTTCAAACATGCTTGGGAACGCGCCATCTGGGTTGATGTTTCCCGATGCGCCAAGCCCAATTCCACCACCGATTGCGGCGGCAAGGTCTGTGATGATGTCACCAAACAAATTGTCGGTGACGATTACGTCAAATCTTTCCGGATTGGTAACCATAAAAATAGTTGCCGCATCGATGTGTAGATAGTCGTGCTTGATCGCCGGGAATTCCTCGGCGACTCGATTGACGGTGTTCTGCCATAACCAGCCGGCGTGAACCATTACGTTGTGCTTGTGCACCAGGGTTAGTTTTTTACGCTCACGGTTTGAAGCTAATTCGAATGCGTAGCGAACCAAGCGCTCGACACCAAAGGCCGTGTTAACCGAAACCTCGTTTGCCACCTCGTTTGGGGTACCAACTCGTATCGCACCGCCGTTGCCTACATAAGGACCCTCGGTTCCCTCGCGAACAACGACAAAATCAACTTCGCCTGGATCTGCAAGTGGGCTTACCACTCCCGGGTACAACTTAGTTGGACGCAGATTTACGTAGTGGTCAAAACTGAAACGAAGCTTCAGCAACAATTGACGCTCTAGAACGCCTGATGGAACCTTTGGGTCACCGATAGCACCAAGCAAAATCGCATCGTGTTGTTTGAGCGATTCCAAATCGGTGTCTGTCAGGGTCTCACCCGTGGCAAGGTAGCGGCGAGCACCTAAATCAAACTCTGTGGTTTTGAATTCAACACCCGAACCAGAAGTAACGCGGCGGATTGACTCAAGGGCGATAGCGGTGACTTCTGGCCCAATGCCGTCGCCACCGATAACTGCAATCTTGTATTCACGCGTCAATTTAAGCTCCCTGTGCCCTTATTGCCCCCGAGTTTACCTCGTTTCAATGGGCTTTATTGCTAACGCAGCTTCGCCAAGAGGACCAGTGTGGTCGAAGGCTTCAGGCCATCCTTGGTTTGAACCTGACCATCGCGATTACCTAGAAATTCGATGTCCAGCGGGTACTGCGCTAAAAATTCACGCAGCTCGCTAGCGGTTGGCAAAACCGCAGGATCCTGCGGTCCACCAAAACCAGTCTCTAAATTTTCACGCGCGTGCCAGACACCCATCAGGTATCCCCCACGCCTGATATTTTCGATCAGATTGTCGAGTGCATCAAAGAGATCGGGTTGTGGAATCTGCAGATAGGCACAAACACCGATGTCCACCGGCATCAATACCGATTCGAAACCGGTGGCGTCTGCTCGGTTGGCAAAACAAAGTTCGGCTACTCTGCGCTCCTCGGCAAAAGCCAAGAATTTCGAAAGCGCCTTGCCCGAGAAATCAATGTTTTCAGCCTGCCAACCCTGCTCTGCGAACCAGACAGAATTGCGACCCTCGCCCCCGGCCAGGTCAATTACTTTTCCAGACTTGCCAATTTTTTCAATTATTGGCTGGCAATATTCCTTGACGAAACGATTTGCGTCTTTGGTGTAGATGAAATTATCAACGTCGTACTTGGCGTCCCAGTATGACGAGTCAATCATTTTCTTATCGCCTGGTTAGAAATTAGCGAGATGAGTTACTTAACGATGGCTGCGCCGGTGGTCTCGGCAGCTTCATCAAGAGTTCCACCATTAATTAGTTCACCGGTGAAGCCAAGTTCAGCCATGATTACCACGGCCTGACCCGAACGGTTTCCTGAACGGCAGTGCACAATGTAGTCGGCGGTCTTGTCTAGTTCCACTACCTTGTCGCGAAAGTCATCTGCCATGAAGTCCACGAATAGAGCACCCTCTAGGTGCCCTTCGGCAACTTCAGCTGGTGTGCGTACATCAAGAATGAGAGCCATGATTTTTTCCTTTTTCTGATTTTGGGGGTTAGCCAATGATGTCGATTGCTTTCATGACGTCAGCCTGGATAGCCACGCGCACTTCTTCAAGTACAGCCGCATCAACCGGTGAATCAACGGTGATAACTGAAAGCGCTTTGCCACCCTTTTGCTGGCGGGCAATTTGCATGGCAGCGATGTTGATGTTTGCATCGGCAAATGCCTTGCCGTACACCGCAACAATGCCCGGGCGGTCTGAGTAAACCATGAGCACGAGGTGCTCGGCCAGGCCAAGCTCTACGTCGTAGCCGTTGATGTTGACAATTTTCTGGTGCAGCTTTGGACCAATCACGGTTCCTGAAACGGAGGCGCTGGTTCCGTCGGCAAGAGTTGCCTTGATGGTCGTGACGTTGCGGTACTCATCTGACTTGGCATCAACGGTGAGCTTGACATCAATTCCGCGCTGCTCGGCCATCAGCGGCGCGTTCACATAAGAAACCTGCTCGGTAACTGCGTTCTGGAAGAAGCCTTTTAGTCCGGCAAGCTTCAACACCGATACATCGTGCGCTGCGATCTCGCCGCGAACTTCTACCTCAATTGCAGAAACTGAACCACCGGAGATTCCGAATAGAACTTGACCTAACTTTTCGATTAGCGAAATGCCGGGTTTCACCGAGGCGTCGATGTTTCCGCCGGCAACGTTCACCGCATCAGGAACCAGGTCTCCGGCGAGCGCAAGGCGAACCGACTTGGCAACTGAGATGCCGGCTTTCTCCTGGGCTTCATCGGTTGATGCACCTAGGTGTGGAGTCACAAGAATGTTTGGAAGGCTAAGCAGCGGCGAACCCTTTGGTGGCTCGTTGACGAATACGTCTAGGCCAGCTCCGGCAATCTGGTTGGTGCTAAGTGCTTGGTAAAGAGCATCTTCGTCGATGATGCCACCGCGTGAACAGTTGACGATTCTAAGATTTGGCTTGGCAATTTTAAATTGAGCAGCACCGATAAGTCCGGTGGTCTCAGGAGTCTTAGGAATGTGGATGGTGATGAAGTCCGACTGCTTCATCACTTCTTCAAGGCTGGCAAGCTTTACACCCATCTGCTCTGCGCGCGCAGGGGTGATGTAAGGGTCATAACCAATTAGCTCTACGCCAAAACCGGCAAGGCGTGCGGCAACCAAACCACCGATTCGACCAAGACCTACGATTCCAACGGTCTTTTCATAAAGTTCGGCACCGGTGAACTGAGAACGCTTCCATTCGTCACGCTTCAATGAAGCATTCGCGTCAGGAATGTGACGGGCCAGGCCAAGCATTTGAGCGATGGCCAGCTCGGCAGCAGAAACCACGTTTGAGGTTGGCGCGTTTACGACCATCACACCGGCGGTGGTAGCAGCCTTAATGTCTACGTTGTCTAGGCCAACACCCGCGCGGGCTACGACCTTAAGCTTGGGTGCTGCCGCAATTGCTTCGGCATCTACCTGAGTTGCCGAACGAACCAAGATCGCATCTGCGTTGGCCAGGGCCTTGAGCAGGGCCGGGCGATCGGTGCCGTCTACGTTTACAACGTCAAAGTCAGGACCAAGAGCCTCAACGGTTGCTGGCGATAGCTCTTCGGCAATTAGAACAACAGGCTTAGTCAATGGGAAGTCCTTGATTAGTGGAAATTATGCCCGCGGCAACGGCGACGAGGTACTGGCTCAATTCTAGCCAAAAGAAAAGGCACCCCCGCTCGAGCTTGGCTCGTGGCTGGGGTGCCCTTCCGCAGAATACCTAGGCTGGGTGCCTCTCGTCTAGCGAGCGGCAACACCTTCCTGGTAGTCGTCTGAGTTCTTGATCCATGAGAACAGCTTGCGCAGGGTGCGGCCTACTGCCTCGATTGGGTGAGCCTCGCCCTTGGCGCGAAGCGCTAGGAACTCTGGGGCGCCAGCGTCCTGGTCGGCAACGAAACGCTTTGCAAAGGTTCCGTCTTGGATGTCAGTTAGAACATCGCGCATACGCTCCTTAACCTCTGGACCAATTACGCGTGGACCTGAGATGTAGTCACCGTACTCAGCGGTGTCTGAAACTGACCAGCGCTGCTTTGCGATTCCACCCTCGTACATTAGGTCAACGATTAGCTTCAGCTCGTGCAGAACCTCAAAGTAAGCAACCTCTGGCTGGTAACCAGCCTCGATCAGAGTTTCGAAACCATATTGAACCAACTGTGATGCACCACCACAAAGAACCGCCTGCTCACCAAATAGGTCAGTCTCAGTTTCTTCGGCGAAAGTGGTCTTGATGGTGCCAGCGCGGGTTCCACCAATCGCCTTTGAGTATGAAAGTCCAAGTTCAAAGGCTGAACCGGTTGCGTTCTGGTGAACCGCAATTAGGTTTGGCACTCCGCGACCGTTCTCGTACTCGCGGCGAACCAAGTGGCCTGGGCCCTTTGGTGCAACTAGAAATACGTCAACACCCTCAGGGGCTGTGATGTATCCAAAACGAATTGAAAAACCGTGACCAAAGACAAGTGCCTTACCAGCAGTTAGGTTTGGCTCGATGTCCTGGTTGTAAAGGTCGCGCTGACGTGGGTCCGGTGCTAGCACCACGATCACGTCTGCCCAAGCTGATGCTTCAGCCGGGGTAAGTACCTTTAGGCCAGCAGCTTCTGCCTTTGCCTTTGACTTTGAGGTTGCAGGAAGACCAACAACTACATCTACGCCTGAATCCTTCAGGTTTAGTGAGTGTGCGTGTCCCTGTGAACCATAGCCAAGTACTGCAACTTTGCGACCCTGAATGATCGAAAGGTCTGCATCCTTGTCGTAAAAGATTTCAGCCACTTTGTTTCTCCTTGTTTTCTTTTTGTTGAAGCTTGTTTAGATTTGTGAAGTTTTTTACTTTAGAACTTTTTCGGTGATTGACTTTGAGCCTCTGCCCATTGCAAGAACACCTGATTGAACCAATTCCTTGATGCCGAATGGTTCTAGAACCTTGATGAAGGCCGCGCATTTGGCAGTGTCGCCAGTGACCTCAATGATTAGTGCATCGCTCACAACGTCGATAACGCGTGCACGGAACAAGGTTACTGCCTCGAGCACCGCCGAGCGCGAAGCCGCATCGGTGCGCACCTTTATTAGCATGTGATCGCGCTGAACAGCCTGGTCGGCCTCTAGTTCAACAACCTTGATCACGTTGATTAGCTTGTTTAGCTGCTTGGTTACCTGCTCCAGCGGAGCGCCCTCAACACCAACAACAACGGTGATGCGAGAAAGACCAGAAACCTCTGTGGTACCCACGGCCAAAGATTCAATGTTGAAACCGCGGCGTGCAAATAGCGCGGCCACGCGAGTCAAGATACCTGGCTTGTCTTCAACCAAAAGTGAGAGTACGTGTCGTGACATCTTTACTCCTCCCCATCCCAGATCGGAGCCGCATCGCGTGCGTACTGAACTTCATCGTTTGACAGACCAGCTGCAACCATTGGCCAAACCATTGCATCGCGGCTGACAATAAAGTCAATTACTACCGGACGATCATTAGTCTCAAGTGCCAACTTAATCGCGGCGTCAATTTCTTCTTCTTTTTCAACGCGAATAGCCAAGCAACCGTAGGCATCGGCGAGTTTTACAAAGTCGGGAATCATGACTGTGTCGGTGCCGGTATTAAGGTCAGTGTTTGAATAACGCTCGTTGTAGAACAGGGTCTGCCACTGACGAACCATTCCAAGTGAAGAGTTGTTGATAATTGCAACCTTGATCGGAATATTGTTGATGGCGCAGGTGGCCAGCTCTTGGTTGGTCATCTGGAAACAACCATCGCCGTCAATCGCCCAAACCAAACGATCTGGCTGGGCCACTTTAGCCCCCATTGCGGCAGGAACCGAGTAACCCATCGTTCCGGCACCGCCAGAGTTTAGCCAGGCGTTTGGACGCTCGTACTTAATGAACTGTGCGCTCCACATTTGGTGCTGACCAACGCCTGCAGCATAGATTGCTTCAGGTCCGGAAAGCTCTCCGATTCGCTTAATCACGTACTGCGGTGAAAGTTTGCCATCGTCTGCGTGGGTGTAGCCAAGTGGGTAGCGCTCAACCAAACCATTGATGAAGCTCCACCATTCGGTTAGGTCTGGCTTAGCTGCTTTCAACGCCGATGGAAGTTCGGCATTTAGCTCGGTGATAACTTCTTTAGCGTCGCCCACGATTGGAACATCGGCGAATCGAATCTTTCCAATTTCAGCCGGATCGATATCCACGTGAATAACTTTTGCTCCCGGCGCAAAGCTCTTTACGTCACCGGTTACTCGGTCATCGAAACGCGCGCCAAGGGTAATAAGTAGATCCGCTTTCTGCAGTGCGGTAACCGCAGGAACGGTACCGTGCATGCCCGGCATACCAAGGTTTTGCTTGTGTGAATCTGGGAACGCACCACGGGCCATCAGTGTGGTTACCACTGGAGCGTTAATCAGTTCGGCAAGTTTCAAAAGTTCTTTGTGCGCACCAGCGCGAATAACTCCGCCGCCCACGTAGAGAACTGGCTTTTTAGATTCGGCAATCATTTGCGCCGCAGCTTGAATCTGCTTGCCATGTGGCTTAGTGACCGGCTTGTATCCGGCGAGGTCAACCTTGGGTGGCCAAACAAATTCTGCCTTGCCCTGCTGAGCGTCTTTGGTCACGTCAACTAGAACCGGACCAGGTCGTCCGGTGGTTGCAATCATTACCGCTGCGGCAATAGTTTCTGGAATATCCTCAGCCTTGGTTACCAAGAACGAGTGCTTGGTAATTGGCATGGTGATACCAACGATGTCGGCCTCTTGGAACGCATCGGTTCCGATTAGCTTTGAGCCAACCTGCCCGGTGATGGCAAGCAGAGGCACAGAGTCCATGTAGGCATCCGCGATAGCGGTTACCAAGTTGGTTGCCCCAGGGCCAGATGTTGCAATGCAAACACCAAGACGACCAGATGCGGACGCGTAACCTTCAGCAGCGTGACCGGCACCCTGCTCGTGACGCACCAAAATGTGACGAATCTTTTTTGAATCCATCAAAGGGTCGTAGGTCGGCAAAATTGCACCGCCCGGCAAACCAAAGACGTCCTCAATACCAAGCATCTCAAGGCTGCGAATAATCGCAGCCGCGCCGGTTAGAACTTCGTTAGTCATTTAATTCATTCCTCGTTAGCTTTGCATTTTTGTAGCAAGCGGAATGCGAATTAGCCGCAGTACGCGCCCTCTGCTGCAGAGTGCACAAGCTTTGAATATTTCGCGAGAACGCCTCGGGTATAGCGCGGTGGAAGAGACTGCCAATTTTGCTTGCGGGCAGCCAACTCTTCAGGCTCAACGAGTAGTTCGAGCGATCGAGAAGCGATGTTGACTCGAATCAAGTCGCCATCGCGAACCAGAGCAATTGGTCCACCTTCGGTGGCCTCTGGTGCAATGTGTCCGATGCAAAGGCCGGTTGTGCCGCCTGAGAATCGTCCGTCTGTCAATAGTAGAACATCCTTGCCCAATCCCGCACCCTTGATTGCTGCGGTAATGGCCAACATCTCGCGCATGCCAGGGCCACCCTTTGGTCCCTCGTAGCGAATAACCACGACGTCGCCCGCCTTGATCTTGCCCTCGGTTAGGGCATCCATCGCTGCACGTTCACGCTCAAATACTCGCGCTGGGCCAGTGAAGTCCTCTAGATCGAAACCTGCGGTCTTAACCACGGCACCCTCTGGGGCCATGCTTCCCTTCAGAATCGAGATTCCACCAGTTTTGTGGATTGGGTTGCTTAGGGCACGAATAATCTTGCCGTCTGGGTCTGGCGGGTTAATTCCGGCAAGGTTTTCGGCCATGGTCTTGCCGGTCACGGTCAAAACATCACCGTGCAGCAGGCCAGCATCAAGAAGCGCCTTCATAACCACTGGAACACCACCCACGCGGTCCACATCGTTCATCACGTAGCGACCAAAAGGCTTTAGGTCACCAAGGTGAGGAACCTTGTCGGCAATTTTGTTGAAGTCATCAATGGTGAGGTCAACCTCTGCCTCGCGGGCAATTGCAAGCAGGTGAAGCACGGCATTGGTTGAACCACCAAATGCCATGAGCACGGCAATCGCATTTTCAAAGGCTTTTTTAGTCATGATGTCGCGAGCGGTAATTCCGTGACGAAGCAGGTTTACCACGGCCTCGCCTGATCGGTGTGCCCAGTTATCGCGACGACGGTCCGCTGCCGGTGGGGCTGCAGAGCCTGGCAAGCTCATGCCGAGTGCTTCAGCAATTGAGGCCATGGTGTTTGCTGTGTACATTCCGCCACAGGCGCCTTCGCCAGGGCAGATCGCGCGCTCAATGCGGCCAAGGTCTTCTTCAGACATCTTTCCGGCCTTGCAAGCGCCAACTGCCTCAAAGGCGTCGATGATGGTTACTTCTTTTTCGGTGCCGTCTTCAAGCTTTACCCAACCAGGCATGATTGAACCGGCGTAAAGGAACACCGATGAAAGGTTCAGGCGAGCAGCGGCCATAAGCATGCCAGGCAAAGATTTGTCACAGCCGGCTAGCAAAACCGAACCGTCTAGGCGCTCAGCCTGCATAACCGTTTCAACTGAGTCGGCGATTACCTCGCGAGAGACTAGCGAGAAGTGCATTCCCTCGTGGCCCATAGAAATTCCATCTGAGACAGAGATGGTTCCAAATTCAAGAGGGTATCCGCCAGCAGCGTGCACGCCCTGCTTGGCCGCATCAGCTAGGCGATCCAGCGAAAGGTTGCACGGAGTAACCTCGCTCCAAGAGCTTGCCACACCAATTTGAGGCTTTACCCAGTCCTCGTCACCCATTCCGACCGCACGAAGCATGCCTCGGGCGGCAGTTTTTTCAATTCCATCGGTAACGTCGCGAGAACGTGGCTTGATATCTACAGACATAGGGACAAGTCTATTCAATTACCCTTGCCCGTGAAGCAATCAGAATTTGCCGAAGATGGCTGACAGCCCCAGCCCTACCGCAATAAAAATTGGGATTGCCATTGCCAAAAATGCTGCTCCAACAATGTCCCAGACGGAATTTGCTTCCTTCTTCATGCATGGCTCCTAATTTGCGGTGGTGCAGAGTTAATCAGTAAGAGTAGAAATCAGCGTAGCGGGCAAAAAATTCCGCGACGGTATCGGGATTTTCCCGCAACTTTGGGCGGGTAATCTAGAAACCGTGAGCTCCCCTAACTCAAAGAAGAAATCTGGCCTGGCCCTTTATACCCAGGCGGCTGAAGCCTCATCAGCTGTGGTAATTGATAAATACTCAACCTCTTTTGGCTGGGCTACCAAATTGTTGGGTAAAGAAGACCGGCACCACGTTCGTAATATTTATGCCCTGGTTAGAGTGGCTGACGAAATTGTGGACGGAGCAGCGGCCGAGGCGTTATCAGGGGCAATTGGGGTTGACCCACACTCAATGCTCGACAAGTTTGAGCAGGAAACCTACCGCGCTGTTGAATGCGGATTCAGTACCAATCTTGTAGTGCACGCATTTGCCTACACCGCCCGTGAAGCCGGAATCAAGCGTGACCTGATTCAGCCTTTCTTTCATTCAATGCGCACCGACCTTTTCCAGCGGGTGCACGATAAGCGCAGCTTCGAGGCCTACATCTATGGTTCTGCCGAGGTCGTTGGCCTAATGTGCCTGCAGGTATTCCTGAGCCGCATCTCGGTTCGCGATGAGGAGAAGGCCGAATTTGTGGCTGGCGCAAGGGCACTTGGCGCCGCATTTCAAAAAATCAACTTTCTTCGCGACCTTTCAGCAGACTTCGACAAACTAGGTCGTTCCTACTTTCCTTTGATTAGGGTTGAGAATTTCAATAATTCCGAGCGCGATCGACTGGTAGATGACATCAGGAATGACTTGAACACATCAAAGGTTGCACTTGCAAAGTTGCCATCCAGTTCAAAACGGGCAGTTGGCGCGGCGTTGATGTTCTTTGAGGCGCTAAACAACAAGGTTGCTGGCACCCCGGCAAATGAACTAATTAAGAAGCGCATTCGCGTTTCTGACCCGCAGAAGATTTTTATCCTTCTAAAAGCGATGTTTGGAGTGTCCCCTAAGTGAGCCAGAAAACTGCTGTTGTCATCGGAGGAGGAATCGCGGGCCTCGCGACTGCAGGAATTTTAGCTAAAGCTGGAATGAAGGTCACCGTGCTCGAGGCACGCGAAAAAGTTGGCGGCCGCGCCTACCTTTGGGAAAAAGACGGTTTCAAGTTTGACATGGGTCCGTCTTGGTATTTGATGCCAGATGCCTTTGATCAGTTCTTCAAACTAATGGGCACCACTGCCGCAAAAGAACTCAACCTGGTTCAGTTGGACCCTGCCTACCAAACTCGAAACGAGGGTTATGCCGAAAAACTGGTGATCAGAAAAAATCTTGAAGACAATAAAAAACTATTTGACTCAATCGAACCGGGAGCCGGTGCCCGCCTTCAGGATTACATCGACTCCGCTGAAGACACCTACAAACTCTCTATTAAGCACTTTCTTTACACAAACTTTCAGAATGCAAAGTCATTTATTCAACCAGAGGTGCTGGCTAGGCTCGCTCGATTCCTAAAGCACCTGGTCACCCCGTTAGATACCTTTGCGGGGAAGCACGTAAAAGATGCTCGACTTCGCAAGATTCTAGATTTTCCGGCAGTGTTTTTAGGCGCGTCTCCCTATGACACCCCAAGCATGTACCACTTGATGACTCACGTTGATATGAATGTGGGAGTTTTTTATCCGATGGGTGGTTTCTACACCCTTATTGAAGCGATTGAGCGACTCGCCAAGCAGCACGGTGCAGTAGTACACACCAATTCACGTGTCACAAAAATTGAAACCAAGAATGGCAAGGCCGTTGGCGTTTTTGCGGGCGATGTTTATTACCCAGCCGATGTTGTTGTTGGAAACGCAGACCTGCACCACATAGAAACCCAGTTACTAAACCCCGAGGATCAGACCCTGCCTGAAAAATGGTGGGAGAACAAGGTTCCTGGGCCGTCAGCAATGTTGCTTTACCTAGGTGTAAAGGGGCGCGTGCCGCAGCTGGATCACCACACTCTGCTTTACACAGAGGACTGGGCGAAGAACTTTGAAGAAGTGTTCCGCACTCCTGCACAGAAAAAGAAATCAGGCGTGACCAGCAAGATTCCTAGTCCTGCATCGCTCTACATTTGCACCCCTAGTGTCACCGACCCATCGGTTGCTCCAGAGGGCTATGAAAATATTTTTGTCCTTGTGCCAATTGCCGCGGATCCAGAACTGGGACGTGGCGGAATCAACGGAAGCGGTGACCCAGAATTTGAGGCGGCGGCTGATCGAATCATTGAGCAGATTTCGGAGTGGTGTGAAATTCCAGATCTTGCCGAGCGAATAGTGGTTCGCCGATCGATGGGCCCAAGAGATTTTGCCGAAGATTTGAACGCCTGGTCAGGAACTGCACTGGGTATGGCGCACACTCTGATGCAGAGCGCGTTTTTTAGACCCACCAACAAGAGTAAAAAAGTTAAGGGACTCTACTACGCCGGTCACCACAGCATTCCAGGCATTGGTCTACCAATGTGTTTGATTGGTGCTGAATTGGTTTACAAGCGTCTAGTTAATGACCGCTCCGCTGGGCCATTGAAGAACGAGATTAAGCCGGTTGGCGAGAACGGATGGAAGGGGCTCAAGTGAGCCTGATCTATCTTGCCTCGCTTTTGGTTTCAATCGCCGGGCTTGCCGCTTTGGATTTTCGTCACGGGTTAGCAATTGCAAAGTCTAAAAAATACATCTGGCTGATTTTGATCCCCGTAGTTTTCTTTCTGACCTGGGACCTAGCTGGAATAGCTTCAGGCATCTTCTTTCGCGGCGATGCCACTCACCTAACCGGCATCCTCCTTGCCCACGAATTACCACTTGAAGAATTATTTTTCTTGATTCTGCTCAGCTATTCGTCACTGCTTTTACTCAAGGCATTCACACGAATGGAAAAACGCAAGTGACGTATCTGGCGCTGAATTCAATTTTTCTTGGCGCTGTGATTGTCGTTGGGTTTATTCTTCGCAAGCAACTCCCATGGCGTGCTATCGCCGGTGCCACTGGAGTCCTGCTAGTTCTCACTGCAATTTTCGACAACGTCATTGTGGGCACCGGAATCGTGGCCTATGACGAGAATTTAATCTCTGGAATCAAAATTGGTTTTGCACCGATTGAAGACTTTGCCTACTCCCTGGCAGCCCCGCTGTTGATCTCGATCATCATGGCTTTATCTAAGGGAACCTCGTGGAAGCGCTAAAACAACTTTTCTGGTCCTCGCGTCCAATTTCTTGGATCAACACCGCCTACCCTTTTGGGCTGGCCTATTGGCTTGCCAGCGGAGACACCGGAATAAATCTGTGGATAGGCGTCCTCTTTTTCCTGATCCCCTACAACCTTTTGATGTATGGAATTAATGATGTTTTTGATTACGAAAGCGATCTGCGTAATCCCCGCAAAGGCGGAATCGAAGGGGCACTGTTAGACCCAAAGTGGCACGCCTTAACCATCAGAGCTGCCGTCTTAAGCTGTGTACCTTTTGTGGCCTACCTGACCTTGGTTGGCACGTCCGGCTCAACCAGTTGGCTTTACCTTTGTCTATTCATGGTGATTGCCTACAGCGCCAAGGGATTGCGCTTCAAAGAAAAACCGTTTTTGGATTCAATCACCTCGAGTCTTCATTTTGTAGGGCCCATGATTTTTGGCTTGGCACTTGCAGAGGTTAATTTTGCGCAAAGCCAAATAATCATCGCGATTCTTGCATTTGTGCTTTGGGGCGTTGCCTCTCATGCATTTGGCGCGGTGCAAGATGTTCGCGCCGATCGCGAAGGTGGCATTTCTTCAATCGCAACTGTGATTGGAGCAAGGGCAACAGTACGGGTTTCTATGGCAGCTTACGTAACCGCCGCATTGCTGCTGTTGGGATTGGAATGGCCGTATTCACTCACATCCCTCGCCGCACTTCCCTACTTATTTATCTTGGCGCCTTTTTGGAACATCACCGATGCCACCTGCACGCTGGCAAATTCCGGTTGGAAGAAATTTATTTGGTTGAACTTTTTAGCCGGAACCATCGTCACGCTTTTGGTGATCTAACTTCCATAGACAGGTAGCACTTCATCTCTATGGCGCCAACGAATTAAATTTCTGGCATCAAAGCCTGGGCTGCAGATTGCACAGCTGAGCATTCTGGATGGTTTGCGGTACCTGTAGTGACGATGACCGGTAGGGCAAATTCCAATCCAGGTTGCTGTCTCAACAGCAATCTCAGTGCCAGTGAATTGCTCATTCTTGTATCCAATTGATTTTGCAACTTGCAGCCACTTCTTGGTGTGGCCAGCATTTTTACCAGCGAGCGCGTGGGCAATTTCATGGAGTACAACTTGAAGAGTTTCTTCCATGTTGTGAATGTCAACCATGTATCGCGAGATAGAAATTACCTTGTCGGTGTAATTGCATAAACCCGCTCTACGTTTTGCACTGTCAAAAGCAAAACTCCACTCGTTCATATCCAGGTGCTCAGCCATTTTTGTTTCGGCCATGAGCCGCACGTAGTCATAACGATCACAACTCATGCGCAGATATCGGTGTTTGCCTTTTGAAAATTCACGACCGGTTTGGAAACCCACGTTTTCTAGTCGCGCGATGGTGGGCAGATCAGATATTTCAACCACCGTTTTGATCACTTCGATATTTCTTTGGTCAAAATTTTCGGCCAGCATAGAAATCAGGGATGCCTCATCTTCAATCAGCGGGGCTAGTAATTCGTCCTGAAAGGCCATATGTCTAAAGGTTACATTGAAGGATATTTTCAGACCCTAAAGCGCCGATTTAGA
The DNA here is from genome assembly GCF_000699505.1 of Rhodoluna lacicola. Lineage (NCBI taxonomy): Bacteria > Bacillati > Actinomycetota > Actinomycetes > Micrococcales > Microbacteriaceae > Rhodoluna > Rhodoluna lacicola. Next base: position 1,096,421 of record NZ_CP007490.1, read on the forward strand.
GTTTTGAAAAATATTTATAAAACACGCTACTAAGTTAACGAAACTGCCCGCTTGCCAGTATTCACGCCACTAGATTCGTGCCATGGCACAAAATAACACAGGCTCTGCAAAGGCAACCTCAATTGAAACTAACGACATCGCCCCAATTCCAGCGGGCGAGCGTCACGGCAAGGCGTGGCACCTGTTCACCGTCTGGTCGTCCCCAAACCTAGAATTTGCAACCATCTTTATTGGTGCACTTGCAGTATTCGCAGGTCTAAACGTTTGGCAGGCAATCCTTGCCGTGACCCTAGGAAACGCAATTGCAGCGGTCACCCACGGTTGGTTCAGTAGCTGGGGCCCACGTCACGGTGTGCCGCAGATGGTGATTAGCCGAAGCGCATTTGGTCTTCGCGGAAACATTCTTCCGGCGGCAACGTCAACACTCGTTGCGGGTATTGGTTGGTTTGCGGTTAACACCACCTCTGGTGCTTTCGCATTGACCTCACTAACCAATTTGCCAGTTGCAGCTTCTGTAACCATCATCATCTTGGTTCAGGTAATAGCGGCTTTCATTGGTCACAACTTCATCCAGAAATTTGAGCGCTACGCGTTTTTCTACCTAGTAGTAGTTTTCGCAATCGTTGCAGTGATCATCATCTCTCAGGGTAAGTACGACGTAAACCCAACCGCAGACTTCAAGTGGGGCGCATTCTCAGTTGGTGTTGCTTTGGCTTACGGCTACACCCAGGGCTGGACTGCATTCGCCGCTGACTTCACTCGCTACCTACCAGCAAACACCTCGCCTCGTGCAGTTGGCCTGGCAGCAGGTTTGGGTAACTTCACAGCAACCACATTGCTAATGTCTGTGGGCGCTATCGCCTGGAGCGGTGTTGTGGGCGAAGGTCTACCAACCTCAGTATTTGCCGCGGCACTGCCATCGTGGTTGGCCGTACTAACCCTGTTGGGTATCGCCGTTGGTTCTGTTTCTGCAAACGTTCTAAACATCTACTCAGGAACAATGTCATTCATTGCAGCCGGTGTGAGGCTTGGCTTCAAGACTCGTCGCGCAATCATGGTGGTCATTGCCGGTGTTCTGGGTGGCGGAATCTCTTACTTTGCAGTTGAAGACAACTTCCGCTTTATCTTTGAGCTATTCCTACTAACAGTTGGATACTGGTTGGCTCCTTGGGTTTCGATTCTTGTCGTCGACAGATTGCTTCGCAAGGGTCAAGACATTGACAAGTTAATCACCGAGGGTGCAAAGCACCGAAGCATTGGTGGCCCGATCGCATTTGTGATTGCCACAGTTGTTTCAGTGTCTCTCTTTGCGAAAGCTGAGATGCCTACCGTCCAGTTCTATGGTGCCCTAACCGGACCTGGCCCTGAGAACGGTGACTGGACCGCCGCGGTTGGCTTCGTGCTGGCAGCAGCGATCTACTACGTGATCTACAAAGCAACAAACAAAAAATAGTCATTAAGAAATAACGAGAGGCCTCGGCAATGATTTCAGCAGCAATTAATTTCAAAAAGGGTGATGTGTTCGCCACCGATGAAGAAAAACTGTCTGTAGCCATTGCCGAGGCTCACCTTGGCTTGGCAGAGGGCGGCATTCCTATCGGTGCTGCACTTTTTGATGAAGCTGGCAGACTGCTGGGCAGCGGACACAACTTGCGAGTTCAAGAGGGCGATGCCTCGATGCACGGCGAAACCAGCGCATTTAGAAACGCGGGTCGTCAACGCTCGTACCGCAAGCTCACTTTGGCCACCAGCCTCTCGCCCTGTTGGTACTGCTCTGGCCTGATTCGCCAGTTTGGCATCGGCCGCGTGCTGGTTGGCGACGATAAGAACTTCATGGGTGGCCAAGATTGGGTGGCCGAGCACGGCGCCGAGGTTCACGTGATGAACGACCCCGGACTAATCAAGGTGATGGCAGACTTCATCGCCGCCAATGATGCGCTTTGGAACGAAGACATCGGCGAGGATTGAGCGTGGGGGAAGCTGTGCTGAGACACGCGGCCCGCAACAGCGCAGCGTTCGAGTAACCTGCAAACCAAAATTTGCCCTTAAAGTCAATCTGACACTAAGATGTCAGTAGATAAAGTCATTATGACTTTTACTAGCCGAAAACCACGGCGCAGCTAGGCAAGAGATGGCTCCAAGCAGCAACGGTGCAACTGCACCGGCACTTGCCGTATCCACTGTGATATTTACGCTGCGCACTTGCCCGACCGGCGAAATGAAACTTGCCCTGGCCCTGGTAAAAAGAATTCGTAAACCGTTCGACGGCCTGTGGGCTCTTCCTGGTGGACCCTTAAATATCACTGAAGATCTAAGCGCGGCCGCTGCGCGCAACCTTTTCGAGACCACCGCGCTGCAACCCCGATACCTGGAGCAGCTTTATGCGTTTGGAAATTTGGATCGCTCCCCCGGCAGCAATGTTTTGGATCGCGTTGTCTCGATTGTTTACTGGGCACTGGTTGGTAGCGACGAAGCAGCCGAAGCAATCGAAAGCGAAAACGTTGCCTGGTTCTGGGCCGACGAACTTCCAAAACTGGCTTTCGATCACAACCTGATTGTTGAGTACGCACTTTGGCGACTAAGAAACAAATTGGAGTACAGCCGACTAGCCCATGGTTTTCTTGGTGAAAGATTTACGCTTGCTCAGCTTCGTGAAGTTTATGAGGCTGTGCTTGGTCGTGAACTCGACCCGGCAAACTTCCGCCGAATGGTGGCGGCCAATGGTGCCGTGGTTGCCACCGGTGAACGCCTTGAAGGAACCAAACACCGACCGCCGCAACTCTACCGATACGACGCATCGGTGGAACTTGCCGACCAGGGCCCGCTTGCAACACAAAACCCAGCCATACAAACAGGAGAACAGAAATGACCACAGCATCGGTCAACGAACGCATTCAACTTATTGTCACGGGAAAGTCAAAGGACTCAACTTGCAGCCCTTCGCTTGCCAAGGGCCCGTGGGAATTTGATGGCGGCCCAGTGGCCTATGGTCCAGGCGCATCAAGCGAAGATGTGATTCCAACCAATTCTCCGAAGCAGGGTGCACTGCCCAATGAATATAAGAGCGCAACCGATGAAGAGTTGCACGAGCGGATTCGGGCGGCAAAGGAAACTCTTGGCGACAAAGTCGTAATTCTTGGTCACTTCTATCAGCGCGATGAGATTGTGCAGCACGCTGACTATCTGGGCGACTCTTTCCAATTGGCGAATGCGGCGAAGGCACACCCAGAAGCCGAAGCAATTGTTTTTTGCGGCGTGCACTTCATGGCAGAGACCGCCGATATTCTCTCGGCTGAAAATCAAGCCGTAATTCTTCCTAACCTCGCCGCGGGCTGCTCCATGGCAGACATGGCCGACATTGACTCGGTGACTCAATGCTGGGAGGAACTCACTGAGCTATTTGGCAGCGAACCCGATGCCGAAGGCAAGATGCCAGTTATTCCAGTGACCTACATGAATTCATCGGCCGCCCTTAAGGGATTCTGCGGTGAGAACGGCGGCATCGTTTGCACCTCTTCTAATGCCGAGATTGTTTTGAAGTGGGCGTTCGAGCGTGGCCAGCGCGTGCTGTTCTTCCCTGATCAACACTTGGGACGCAACACTGCAAAAGCAATGGGAGTGTCCCTTGAGGAGATGCCACTGTGGCACGGTCGCAAGGAACTCGGTGGCAACACTGCCGAGCAGCTAATGGATTCAAAGGTCATTCTTTGGAACGGATTCTGCTCTGTGCACAAGCGCTTCAACGTTGGCCAGATTGAAAAAGCACGCGCTGAGTTCCCGGGAGTGCGTGTGATTGTGCACCCGGAATGTCCGATGGATGTTGTGGATGCAGCCGATGAGTACGGTTCAACCGATTTCATTCGCAAAGCGGTTGCCGCTGCGACCGAGCCAACAACCTTTGCAATTGGAACAGAGGTAAACATGGTTCAGCGTCTGGCTGCTCAGTATCCGCAGCACAAAATTTTCTGTCTGGATCCGGTGGTCTGCCCTTGCTCAACCATGTATCGCATTCACCCTGGCTACCTTGCCTGGGTTCTGGAGCGCTTGGTGGCCGGCGAAGTGGTAAATCAAATTCGTGTTGATGAAAAAGTTAGCAGCACGGCGGCAATCGCACTTGAGCGCATGTTGGCGGCAAAGCCTCTCTAATGAAAAAACTTGTAGTTATTGGAAGTGGTGTCGCTGGCCTAATTGCAGCGGTTGAAGCCAGTCGTACCCACGAGGTCGTTCTGGTAACTAAATCAAATCTGGCCGAGAGCAACACCCACTACGCCCAGGGTGGAATCGCGGCAGTAACCACCGATGAGGACTCGGTTGCAGAACACATTGCAGACACACTTTCAGCCGGCGCCGATTATTGCTACGAACCTGCCGTTGAGGTGCTCTGCAAGGAGGGTCCGGATCGAATCAATGATCTAATTCGTTTTGGTGTGGACTTTGATAAGCAGGGCGCTAAGTACGCCTTGGGATTAGAAGCTGCTCATTCGCACCCACGTATTTTGCACGCGGGTGGAGACACCACCGGGGCTGACATCAGTCGCGCCCTGGTCCAAACCCTTCGCGAAACTGCTGCCGAAATTCACGAATACACATTTGTGGTTGATTTTGAAATTAAGGATGGCGCGGTTATCGGTGTTTGGTTGCTGGATTCTTCGGGCAAACATTTCGTTGAAGCAGATGCGGTAATTATCGCTAGCGGTGGCGCCGGTCAGCTTTACCGTCACACCACGAACCCAAGCGTGACCACCGGCGATGGTGTGGCTGCCGCCTTCCGCGCGGGCGCCGAACTTGCCGATGTTGAGTTCTATCAATTCCACCCAACCGCGCTTGCAGTGCCGGGATCATTTTTGATCTCTGAAGCCGTTCGCGGCGATGGTGCGGTTTTGATTAACAACAAGGGTGAACGCTTCATGCAGAAGATTCACCCACTTGCCGAACTTGCCCCCAGAGATGTTGTAGCTCGAGGTATTCAGGCCGAAATGATTTCACAGGGCGGCCAACCGGTGTTGCTAGACGCAACCGCGCTTGGCGCAGACTTTCTAAACCAGCGATTCCCAAGCATTAGCAAAACCACCAGGTCTTACGGTTTGGACTGGGGCAAGAACCCAATTCCGGTAACGCCGGCCGCGCACTACTGGATGGGTGGAATCGCCAGTGACACCTGGGGGCGAACTTCGGTAAAGGGTTTGTTTGCAGTTGGTGAGGCAGGTTGCAACGGTGCACACGGTGCAAATCGTTTGGCCTCAAATTCACTATTGGAATCAATTGTTTTTTCTCGTCGCGCGGTTCAGGTGCTCGAAGAAACTTGGCCAGACCAGGCGGCATCGGTGCGTTGGAAAGAAAGCGGATTGCTGAGCATTGTTGAGCTAGAGGACGAATCGGATCGTGCTCCTCAAAAAGATTTGCGAGTGGTTGACCGTGTTGAATTGCAAACCCTGATGTGGGACAAGGTTGGCTTGGCCCGAACTCGCGAAGAACTTGTTTCCACCCAAGGCGAATTGCAGCAGTGGCGCTCGGCAAATATTGAGAACCGCCTGTTTACCGACTGGGAAGACGCCAACCTGTTGCTGCTATCTAGAGCGGTTACCGCCGCTGCGCTGGCTCGCCAAGAATCACGCGGTGGCCACTATCGTCTCGACTATCCGGTCACCGATCCAAACATGGCAAAGCCAATCACTATTGTTCGAAAGAAAAAATGATGTTGACCACTGAACTAATCAACAAGGTCGTGGGTGCTGCGCTTTTAGAAGATGCCCCCAACGGAGACGTGACTTCTGAACACCTAATTCCGGCTGATGCCACCGCGGTTGCCGAACTGGCAGCGCGCGAGCCGGGCACCTTCAGTGGCGCCCAGGTTTTTATCGCCGCATTTCAATTGACGAATCCAAGCATCAAGGTTGAAATGAAAATCAACGACGGCGAAAAATTTGAAAAGGGTCAGCAACTGGCTGTAATTACCGGACCAGCCAGAGCTGTCTTGACCGCTGAAAGAATTGGTTTGAATTTTGTTCAACGAATGAGCGGAATCGCAACACTAACCGCCCAATACGTTGCAAAGGTTGCCGGCACCAAGGCCGCAATTCTTGACACCCGAAAGACCACACCTAACCTTCGGGCATTCGAGCGACAAGCTGTATTTGACGGCGGCGGGCGCAATCACCGATTCTCACTCAGCGATCAGGTGATGGCCAAAGATAACCACCTGGCGGTTCTTACCAGGGGCGGCAAAGACCTAACCACCGAATTGCGCAGGGTTCGAGGCGAACTACCCGCTGGAATAAAACTTGAAGTTGAAGTCGACAGGCTTGAACAAATTCCTGCGGTGCTGGCAGCTGGTGTTGACATCATCATGCTGGATAACTTCAATGTGGAAGACCTAAAAAAAGGTGTTGAGTTAATCAACGGCAAGTGCGTTGTTGAGGCCTCAGGTGGCGTGAATTTGGATACGGTTGGCGAGATTGCCAAGACCGGTGTTGATGTGATCTCTGTTGGTGCTCTAACCCACAGCGCACGCGCTTTAGATCTTGGCCTAGATATCAAAATCGACTAAGTCACAAACAGATAATGAATTTAGACATGATTTACCTAGACATGATTTACCTAGACCATGCAGCTACTACCCCGGTCAAGCCTGAAGCGCTTCAGGCAGCTTGGCCTTGGCTGACCAGTGATTTTGGTAATCCGTCCAGCAGTCACGAACTTGGACACCGCTCCGCTGTGGCACTGGAACAAGCTCGCGCAACAGTGGCCAAGTTTTTCAATGTGCGGGCAAGTGAAGTCACCTTTACCTCCGGAGGCACCGAGAGCGACAACCTGGCAATTATTGGTTTGGCTCTAGCCAATCCACGTGGAAAACACATCGTAAGCGCACGCACGGAACACGAAGCCGTGCTTTCCGCCCTTGATTTTCTTGAGCGCATGCACGACTTTGAAATTAGCTGGCTTGAGCTTGATGAATTTGGCCAGGTGTTAAATTTTGAAACTGCGTTGCGCCCAGACACCACGCTAGTTTCGCTAATGATTGCAAATAACGAGATTGGCACTGTGCACGACATTGCTCATCTGACCAATGAAGCGCACAAGGTAGGCGCGCTTTTTCACACCGATGCCGTGCAAGCGGTAGGTTGGATCGACCTGGACGTTAAGAAGCTTGGAGTTGATGCCCTAAGCATTTCAGGCCACAAGTTTGGTGCGCCAAAAGGCTCTGGTGTGCTGATTCTGCGTGCTGGCGCTAAGGCCGAGCCCTTGATTCACGGCGGCGGCCAAGAATCTGGGCTTCGCTCAGGAACAGAAAACGTAGCCTGGGCAGTTGCGATTGCAACAGCGTTGGAATTGCTTGCCCCGGTTGATGAAGAGGCACAGCGGGTCGCCAGGCTGCGCGACGAATTTATCCAAAAAGTTCAACAGCTGGTTCCAAGCGCAAAACTAACTGGTCACCCAATAAATCGTTCGCCCAACATTGCATCATTCACACTGCAAGGAGTTAGTGGCGAGGCAGTCCTGCTGGAACTAGAGCGCAAAAATGTAATTGTTTCAAGTGGCTCGGCATGCGCTGCAGGTAGTGACGAACCATCACATGTCTTAGTAGCTATTGGTGTTGAAACGGAGATCGCTCAGACAGCAATTAGATTTAGCCTGGCTCATGAGACAACTGCCGATCAACTAGATGCGGCAGCGCATGCCCTGGCCGAATCGGTCGCAAACTTTATCTAGCCAAATTACTGGACCGCGCTGAGGCTAACTTGGTTTCCCCAAGGGTCATCTAGGTGAATGGTTTGACCGTCGTTTCTAAGGTCAACCTTGTTGTGCGAGAGTCGATCGGCAACCTCGCCGAGCGTATCGGTGTTGGGAAGAATTATTGAGACATCACGAAGCCCAAGAGTTGGCTGGCGCATACCGGCACCGCGACTTCGCCAAATATTCATAGCCATGTGGTGGTGGTATCCCCCGGCGCTAACAAAAAGTGCAGTTCCACCCCAATTCAAAGTGACATCAAAACCAAGTTTGTTCACGTAAAAATCTTGCGCCTGCTCAATTGACCCCACGCTCAAATGCACGTGACCGATATTTGAAGCGCTGTCATCAACGCTGGCTGGCAAATTTTCACGCAGATAGGCGTTGGGATCCAAACCAAAGGTACCCATCTCAATTTGGCCGTGCTTCCAAGACCAGTTGGTGCGATCGCGATCCCAGTAGAGTTCTACGCCGTTGTTTTCAGGGTCGTCAAAATAAAACGCCTCGCTCACCAGGTGATCTGCGCTACCAGTGAATGACCCCGGATATTTTGCAGCCACCGATGCAACCGCGTAGGCCAACTGTGCTTTGGTATCGAACAGGAAGGCCGTGTGAAATAAACCGGCTTGATTGTCGCTGGCGTGCTTCATCTCTGGAGAGTGCTCAAGGATCAGTGCGGGATTGCTGCCGCGGCCAAGAATCGCCGAACCCGCTACCTGGGAAATAAGATCCAGGCCAACGGCGTCGCGGTAATAGGCAATCATGCGATCAAGATTTTCAACTCGCAGCGTTACCGCGCCCATAGATAGATTTGCTGGCAAACTCATGTATTTAGTCTAGGGGGGCTAGACAAAATTTGTCCAGTTTATTTTTGAATTTTTTGCCAGGCAGAGAACGATTGGATGTTGCCATCTTTGGGCTCTCGCAGCCACGGGAACGGGTGCAACTGCGCGAGGCTCTCAAACTTCGCAAAACTAGGCACGGGCGCAAAGGTCACGGCAACCTTATTTTGACTTGCGTATGAGTAAGGGTCGCCAAGATAAACAGTTAGGTTTCGGCGCTCGGATAAATCCTGAAGAGTTTCCAAATAAAAGTGAATTCGCTTCGCCGATAGTTGCAATTTAGCTAGCGCATCCCGATTGAAAACAAAGACAACCGGCAAATCTGGATTGGCAACCAAAGCAGGGTCGGCATCGCCCATGGAATCAATCGTCAATAAAACCTCGTTTGGTTCGTCACGAGTGATTACCGTTGACGGCCCGCTTGTAATAATCAAATTAGGGTCACGCTTGAGCAAATCAATCGGCGGCACACTGCGTGCCTCAACTTCAGCCGGAAAATTTTGGATTGGGCAGTTCTTCTTTAGTGGACACTTGAAACACAAGCCGGGTGCTCTTTTTTCAACTTGCCAGCGTGCAAAACCATAGGGCTTTCCTGCCGAACCAACGGTCCACTGCCAACCAAGTAGGTTTGCCGCACGCGATCCATCCAACAGATGTTGATACATGCGCTCTTGGCCATGCAACCAACCCACACCATTGCGAACAGTCCAGTGCGAAGCCAGCCACATTCTGGTTTGGTTGACCAACCAACCATCCTCTTCGAGTTCCGAGACCACCATCTTGATGCAGGACATGTCTAAGTTCCAGCCGTCACCCTGGCCATCACGATTTTGTTCGAACCTTAGGTTCTCGAAGAATTTGGTGCCAAGTCGCGCGTATAGATGGCGAGCATATTCTTGCCAAAGTAACTCATCGCGGTATTTTTCACGATCCTTTGCCGGTGCCCCTTCGACGGCATCCCAAACCTGCTGAAGAGTCAAGAGATTGTGCCGAATGTAGGGTGACAAAACCGTTGCCCCACGACGATTTTTTGGAAGCACCTCGGATCGATCGTCGGCATAGCGGCGAATGTCTAGGTTCTGAAGCGCAAGATTCGCCGCTGACTGACCGCCCCTGATTGAGCTCTTGGGCCCGCCGGAATGTAGCCCAGCAAAATTCTGTTCAATTATTTTTGAAGAATCTTGATTGATTTCGATACGAGTCAGCACACCTGGCTCAACTAGCCAGCCGAGGTGCTTATTCCTAGCCACCAAAGCAATACGATGGATTTACTAGATGAAAGGGCTCCAATGGAAAGCAACTTTGAACTGCCAATCAACGAAGTTACCGTCTTGCTTGGGCTAGGCGCCGTTGGAATCATCACCGTAATTAGCCTGTTTCTGTACCTGGTCGTCGACGCCGTGTTCGGCAAGGAAAACTAGAGTCCGAATTCCCGCAAAAACTAAAAAAGACGCCTCTCAGCGTCTTTTTCTTTTGCTAATTCGTTGAACTCATTTTCAGCGCACAAGCTAAAAAAGACGCCTCTCAGCGTCTTTTTCTTTTGCTAATTGGTTGAACTCATTTTCAGCGCACAAGCTAAAAAAGACGCTTGTCAGCGTCTTTTTCTTTTGCTTGTGCGCCCCCCGGGACTTGAACCCGGAACCCACTGATTAAGAGTCAGTTGCTCTGCCGATTGAGCTAGAGGCGCGAATCACGCCGAAACAGCGCAACGAGATAAAACTTTAGCACAAACCCAGCCTCTTTCTGGGCCGTAAATTGGCGTCTAGAATTGGACTTATGAGCGCAGAAAACAAGCTAGTAGAGGGCGCCAAGGCGCCTGCTTTCAAGGTTTTGGATCAAGACGGCAAGAAGGTTTCACTGGCCGATTACAAGGGCCACAAAGTCATTCTGTATTTCTACCCTGCAGCCTCTACCCCTGGTTGCACCAAGGAAGCCTGTGACTTCAACGACAACCTAAACCCATTCAAAAAGGCTGGCTACACAGTTCTCGGCATCAGCCCGGATGCGCCAGCGAAGTTGCTCAAATTCAAAGAAAACCAGGACCTGAACTTTTCGCTGCTTAGCGATTCAGACCTTGAGGTACACAAACTCTATGGAGCGTATGGCACCAAGTCCATGTACGGTCGCACCTACGAGGGTGTAATCCGCTCGACGTTTGCGATTGATGATAAGGGCAAGATCACCCTGGCTCTTTACAACGTCAAAGCAACCGGTCACGTGGCCATGTTGAGAAAACTGCTTGGCATTTAGTCTTCGGAAACTGGTTCGTCGTCACTGCCCATTGTGGCCGCAACTACTTTTTTACTGAACAGTAATCCAAGCACCAACACCGATGGCAAGATCAGGCTCCAGCCGATTGCTTGACTGCCGAATTGACCACTGAAACTTCCGGTGGCAACAGCAAGCTGCACCAGTTGCCAAAAAACACCGCCCGATCTGGCCCAACGTTTGCGCTGGAGCAAGGAAAAACCCACAAAAATTACCCATGCTGCCGCGGCGGTAACTAGGGCAAATAAAGCCACGGAGGTCAAGAAGCTCCTGGTTTCCCCAGAGAGCAACGCAAGGCCCAATCGGGCGGCCAGGAAGCCCACAAACGCACCTTCAGCCCAGAGCAGAATGCTGGCAAAAACCAAGCCAGCAGGGGCTTTATCAGGCTTTATAGTCATGTCTTCCTCAATATTGGGTCTTGCCATCCGGGGGTCCGTGTGGCACGATTTTTACAGGAAAGAAAACCGCTTATTTAGCGTAAATCACCTTTTAGTGGTTCGTTTTCACCTCGTTTGACCATTGGTCAAAGCATCACACGACATAAAGGAATAGCGTCATATATGGACATGAATTGGCTAAACGAATCACGTTGCCTAACCGAAGATCCGGAACTATTTTTTCCGGTAGGTAACACAGGTCCAGCAGTTGACCAGATCGAACAGGCCAAGGCCGTTTGCCGCGAGTGCGGTGTATCTACTCAATGTCTTGAGTATGCAATCAAAGAAAACCAGGACACCGGCGTTTGGGGCGGTCTAAGCGAAGACGAGCGGAAGTCTCTGAAGCGCAAGTACGCCCGAGCAAGACGAGCCGGCTAGACCAAAGTATTAGAAAATCCCACCCCAGTTTGCGGGTGGGATTTCTTTTTATAAAGGCACCGATATTGCCACGCGGGCCCCACCCTCAGAAGGCGAAGACCAGTGGATGCTGCCGCGAAGTTCACCCTCAATCAGGGTGCGAATAATCTGGGTACCAAGGCCGGCACCAACCTTGCCGTCGGTCAGTCCCTTGCCATTGTCGGAGACGGTAATCAGCAACTGCTTTTGCTTGCGCTCGGCATTTACGGCAACCACTCCGCTTCTGTCAGCAAGACCATGCTCAACCGCATTGGTCACGATCTCAGTCAAGGCAACCGCAAGCGGGGTGGCAATCTCACTGCGCAGCTGACCAAACTTTCCATCAATCAGAGTCTTGATTGAGGTGTTTAGGCTTGAGGCCACCTCGGTGGCGAGCATCAGGATTCGATCGAAGACTTCATCGAAGTTCACGTCTTGATTTAGACCTTCACTAAGGGTGTCATGCACCAGGGCAATCGCTGAAACGCGGCGCATGGCCTGTTCGAGTGATTCTTTGGCTTCGGCGCTCTGGCTTCGGCGCGATTGAATGCGAAGCAAACTTGCCACGGTTTGCAAATTGTTTTTCACGCGGTGGTGAATCTCGCGGATGGTTGCGTCTTTGGTGATCAGCTCGCGCTCCTGTTTGCGCAATTCGGTTGCATCGCGGCACAGCACGATTGCGCCAACGCGCTTGCCCGCTGCTTTGAGTGGAATTGCACGCACGGTAAGAGCCACGGTGCGCGATTCCATATCGGTGCGCCAAGGAGCACGACCGGTTAGCACCAGCGGCAGCGACTCATCAACATTTTTACCCTTGAGAATTGGGGTAGATGCCTCGGCTAACGACTTACCCTCAAGCTCCCCCACGATTCCCAAACGATTGAAAGCCGATAGCCCGTTTGGGCTGGCAAACAAAACTACGCCATCTTCATCAAGACGAAGCAGACCGTCGTTAGCGCGCGGTGCTCCGCGGCGAGGTCCGGTTGGGTTGCTGAAATCCGGAAAGTTTCCCTCGGCAATCATTACCAGCAGGTCATTACCGCAGCCAAGGTAATTCAGCTGCAGTCGGTTGGGCATGATTACCTCAGTCAGATTTGTGTGACGTGTGACCACTGCGATTGGTTCTGGAGTGACTTCATCTGACTTGGTAGAAAGTTTGCGCCGCACAGGAACTGCACTCAAACGCGTGGTGGTTCCATCTGCTCCGGCCTGAGCCTTGGTGTCCACGGTTTGTCCGGTTTCAAATGCCTGCTTAACCTGAGCTGCCCATTCTTTGCGAATAGGTTCGCCGCTGATGTCGCGATAAAAAATTGTCGCGGCCGATGATGGTCGTGCGTGACCGGCGGCGACAAAACCGCCATCGGGGGTTGGCAACCAAAGAACAAGGTCGGCAAAGACCAAGTCGGCAACTAACTGCCAATCGGCGAGCAATAGGTTAAGCCACTCGATGTCGGCGTGCGAGGCACGACCGTGGGCTTTGTTTAACTCGCTAAGTACTGACACCTAACCGAGTTTAGCGATTGCCCTCCTGGTCAATCTGCCCTGAAGTTTGCTTTGCTCACCAAGCACCTGGGTCCGGCAAAAAAGGGCAAGAGCCAGCCTTGCCTGTGAAGATCGCTTGCCCACGGTAATCGGTAGACATTCACGAATGGCTAGGTCTGCCGCTGCTGGGTCGTCTGGAATGAATCCGCTTACGCTAATCTGCCCCAAACTAGACAGCGTCTCGGCAATTTGCTGTTTGGCTGATCCACCTAAAACTGAGACGCGAAGTCGATTGACCACGGTGAGAACCAAACCTTTGGGTTGGAGTTCGGCGACCTGAGTCATGGCCGCCAAGTATCGAGCGATTGAAACCGGATCTGCCCCGCACACGGCAATTACCTTATCTGCGTACGTTACTGCCCACCTGGCTACAGCGTTCCTATCAACCGAGCTAGCCAGGGCACCCACGCCGCCACTGAGGGGTGAGGCAACATCCAAAACGACGAAGTCAAAAACTTTACTGGCCACCATTATCAAGTCGTCAATTTTTTCGGAACTTACTTCTGCCCAGCGAGATTCGGAGCTCAGCCCTGTCATAACGGTTAGGTCGCCGCTGCCAAGCGTTAACTTGGTACTCAAACGCTCAAGCTGTTCCATGTCAAAACGATCCTGGCCAACTAGCCGACAGGCGGCAGCCAGGCCCGCGGGGTGTTCGCGAAGCCCAAGCAAAACATCCAAACTGGGGGCATAAGTATCGGCATCCAACAGGAAAACCCGCTTACCAGCATCGGTTAATTCGCTGGCGATACTCAAGGCAATCGCACTCTTGCCAGGTGAACCCAGCGGCGACCAGACCGTAATTAACTGAGCGTCACTACTCATCAGCGAGAGTTGGTCGTAGCACTAGTGAAAGCTTTGAACCCGAAGACATTGCTCCCAAAACCGGACCCACAGCTTCAACCGGAACCCACAGCTCTACATCCGGTCCGGAATTGTTAAACATCTCTGTTTTCTCGAGCAGTCGGGCGACTTCAGCGCCGAGCACAAGCGCGTACGGTTCGCCAACCAGATTTTCATCATCGATAGGCGTCACCCAAATATCCACCGACGCCCCTGCGATCAATCCGGACGAGAGACCCATGGCAGAACTCACAACAAGCGGCACTCGCTCATCGATCACGGCGCTGGCCAGCATGCTTTTGGGGATTAGCTGCCCCTTGCGCACCGGACCAAGCAAATAGCCGCCGCTTGGCAAGTCACCCACTGACAGGTAGTTTCCAGCCGTGATGCCAAGGTTTACTTGAGCGGTTGCCGAATCAGCCAGAGCTATGGGGCTCCCGGCTGGCAGGTCGCGGCCGGCAACCAAGTATTCGCTGGTCTGATTGTTGGCGACAATGACTGCGTTCACGCCCAGAACGGACGAAGTAAGCAACAAAATTGCCAAGACAAGATTTCGCAACCTTATCCGGTGTGGTGATTTTAGATTTCTAACTTTGGCCATGGTTCCAGAGAACTAAATGCTAAAAATCGCCGTTGAGATTATCCACAGATTCAATACTCAGTTGTTCGAGCGCAGCTATTGGCACAGCAATCGGCCGCGATGCGCTTACTCCCGGCTGGGTATCGGTGTAAATGAAAAGTAAATTTGCCGTGACACTGTGCAATTGACCGCTGCGCACAAAATCATCGGCCCCGGCAATCCGCCACCTAATTGAACATGGGGTTGGCAACGTTTTGAGTATTCCAGCAAAATCGAGTGCAAAATTTCGCAGCTTGGGCAACTGGGGGTCTCCCTCTGAATGAAAGACCACTCTAAAAATGGTGCGCATCGGAAAGATATGCCAAATCGGGTTTACCGCATCAAGACCGGCCATAAAATCAACACCGATAATTGGTGCAATCAATTCGCGGGGCATCAATGACGCAGTTCTTAATTCGATTGCTCGAGCGTTATCGGTGAAGTTATCGCGAAGTTTCCGAATTGACTCCGCTGCAAATTGAGCTTCAAGATCCTCAAAGATATCTTCTATGTGCATCCAGAAATTATTTGCTGAGATTTTGCGATGCACAAAAGTTATGCACAAGTTTAAGAATTCTCTTGTGTCCGGACATAGACCGGTCTAGCGTAAAAAATCTCAGGAAAGTTTCCTGTGGGAAAGAGTGGGGGAATCATGTCTTCCAAGGAAGAAAACAAGGAATCAGATAACCAAGCAAGACAGCAAAAACCAAAGAAACAGCGCATCAAAAACCTAGTTCAGGCCGAGGACTACTTTGGCCCGCAGTACAACAAAACCTCGGAATTACCCAACCCAGAAGCCAGCCTGCAGCTGCTTGCCACCGGGGTTGTCGAGGTGATTGCCGGCACCAGGCAGATCGATCAACTTGCGCGGCTGCTTTCAGACGAGGTCTATCAAAGACTCTCCCGACGCGCCATCGAGGCCAGGCAGTTGCGGGATGCCACCGGCCAGAAAACGCGCTATCAAAACTTTTCAATCCGGAACATGATGAACACCTCGCCCAGAGATGGCGTTATCGAGTCGGTGGTTTTATTGAACGCACAGCGCAGAACGCGTGCAGTGACAATAAGACTCGAAGGCATCAACAATCGCTGGCGAGCAACAGCCGTTAGCGTGCTCTAGCGAACTACTTACCTAAAGAACGAGCTACCCTGACCATTGGCAGGCTTCTGCTGCTGGTTAGGGTTTGGCTGGCCGCTTTGCTCACGAGGCTCATTTGCCCCGTGTGCCTCAGCCGCGCCGTCTTCGTTCGGAGCAATGTAAGTCAACTTCGATGGGTCCACCGGCGATGCTGACGGAGCAACCTCAACTTCAATGTTGAACAGATAGCCCACAGACTCTTCCTTGATGGCACCCATCATCTGCTGGAACATGCCATAACCCTCACGCTGGTATTCAACTAGCGGGTCACGCTGTGCCATTGCACGAAGACCGATTCCCTCTTTTAGGTAATCCATCTCGTAGAGGTGATCGCGCCACTTGCGGTCAACCACAGAGAGCACCACGCGACGCTCAAGCTCACGAAGAGCTTCGGCACCGATAGTTGCCTCACGCTTTGCGTAAGCAAGCTTGGCATCGCTAATCAGTTCACGGGTCAACCAGGCCCTGGTCAGCTTTGAACGGTTGCCCGCCTCGGCAAGAACCTCGCTGATCTCTAGGCCAACTGGGTAGATTGCCTTGAGGTCTGTCCAGAGGGCGTCAAGATCCCAGTCGTTACCAGCGTTGTCTGAAACATGGCCCTCAACGATTGCGTCAATAGCATCCTCTAGGAAAGACTGAACGCGCATCGCGATGTCATCACCCTGAAGAATGTGACGGCGATCGTTGTAAATCGCTTCACGCTGACGGTTTAGAACATCGTCGTACTTCAAAACGTTTTTACGAATCTCGGCGTTACGACCCTCAACCTGTGACTGTGCGCTTTGGATTGCACGGCTAACGATCTTTGATTCAATCGCGGTGTCATCAGGAACCGATGATCGGTTCATCAACGATGCGGCAGCGCCTGAGTTGAACAGACGCATTAGGTCATCTGTTAGTGAAAGGTAGAACCTAGACTCACCCTTGTCACCCTGGCGACCGGCACGACCGCGAAGCTGGTTGTCAATGCGGCGAGACTCGTGACGCTCTGTTCCCAAGACGTAAAGTCCACCAACCTCAAGTACCTTCTCGGCCTCAATGGCAACGGCTTCTTTAATCTTGGCAAACTCTTCTGACCAAGCTGCCTCGTAGGCCTCTGGGTTTTCGTCTTTGTCTAAACCAAGTTTGCTCAATGCTTCAACGGTTAGGAACTCTGCGTTTCCACCAAGCATTACGTCAGTACCACGGCCAGCCATGTTGGTGGCAACGGTAACCGCACCTAGGCGACCGGCCTGGGCAACGATTGCTGCTTCACGTGCGTGGTTCTTAGCGTTAAGAACCTCGTGACGCACTCCCTCTTTTGCAAGGAGCTTCGAAAGATATTCGCTCTTCTCGACGCTGGTGGTACCAACCAAAACTGGCTGACCCAACTTGTGGCGCTCTGCAATGTCGCGCACCACCATGTTGAATTTGATTTCTTCGTTCTTGTAAATCAAATCAGGCTGGTCGATGCGGATCATCGGTTTGTTGGTTGGAATTGGAACCACACCAAGCTTGTAGGTTGACATGAACTCGGCCGCTTCTGTTTCTGCGGTACCGGTCATACCCGATAGCTTGCTGTAAAGACGGAAGTAGTTCTGGAGAGTTACGGTGGCTAGGGTTTGGTTCTCAGCCTTAACCTCAACGCCTTCTTTTGCCTCGATTGCCTGGTGAATACCCTCGTTGTAACGACGGCCCGCCAAGATGCGGCCGGTGTGTTCGTCAACAATTAGCACCTCGCCGTTCATCACGACGTAATCTTTGTCGCGCTTGAAAAGTGCCTTGGCGCGAATTGAGTTGTTCAAGAACGAAATCAGCGGGGTGTTTGCCGACTCGTAAAGGTTGCCGATACCTAGGTAATCCTCAACCTTGGCAATACCCGGCTCAAGAATTCCAACCGTGCGCTTCTTTTCGTCAACTTCGTAGTCAATAACCGGCTGTAGTTTTTCGGCGATCTTGGCGAACTCGCCAAACCAGCGGTTTGCCTCTCCCGATGAAGGACCAGAGATAATCAGCGGTGTGCGAGCCTCGTCAATCAGAATCGAGTCAACCTCGTCAACGATTGCAAAGTAGTGGCCACGCTGAACCATGTCCTGTTGCTGCCAAGCCATGTTGTCGCGAAGGTAGTCAAAACCAAACTCATTGTTGGTTCCATAAGTAATGTCTGCAAGATACTGCTCGCGACGAACGTTTGGGTCCTGACCAGAAATGATGCAACCGGTAGTCATGCCCAGGGTGCGGAATACGCGACCCATCAAATCTGACTGGTAACTAGCCAAGAAGTCGTTGACCGTAATAACGTGCA
The DNA here is from genome assembly GCF_000699505.1 of Rhodoluna lacicola. Taxonomy (NCBI): domain Bacteria; kingdom Bacillati; phylum Actinomycetota; class Actinomycetes; order Micrococcales; family Microbacteriaceae; genus Rhodoluna; species Rhodoluna lacicola. Next base: position 1,114,518 of record NZ_CP007490.1, read on the forward strand.
CACCGCGGCCAGCAATGGCATTTAGGTAGGCAGGCAGAGTTGCTACCAGGGTCTTACCTTCACCGGTGCGCATTTCGGCAATGTTGCCTAGGTGAAGCGCGGCACCACCCATGATCTGAACGTCAAAGTGACGCATACCTAGGGTGCGTTTTGAAGCTTCGCGAACAGCCGCAAAAGCCTCAGGCAGCAGGTCGTCTAGGCTCTCTCCGGCAGCGTAGCGCTCACGCAAGACAGTGGTCTCGTTAGCCAGTTCTTGGTCTGACAGGCTGCTGAAGTCCTCTTCAAGGGCATTTACAGCAGTCGCGTAGTTGCGTAGCTTTGCCAGCAGGCGTCCTTCGCCAGCGCGCAGGACTTTATCGATGATTGATGCCAAGATTTTGCTCCATACCGGTCAGTTGGTTCTGGGTTCAATCTTAGGCGAAAGCCCCCGGCCGGGTTCGGCCGAGGGCTGATGCTCAGAAAGCTCTAAGAAAGCGTGATTACGCCCTAAGAGGCGAACTAGCCTCTGAGCTAGAACGAGCTACCCATTCAAAGTGATTACGCCCGCAGAGGCGACCAAGCGTCTGCGCTTGAGCGAGTTACCCATTCAGGGTAATTACGCCGTAATTCCAACCCTTGCGGCGGTACACCACACTGGGCTTGCCGGTCTCAGAGTCTAGGAATAGGTAGAAATCGTGGCCGATTAGTTCCATGTGATACAGGGCGTCATCAACCGTCATGGGTGTTGCCTCAAACTCCTTGCGGCGAATCACCACCGGACTCTCGCCCATGTCTGGTGCCTCTGGCTCGCTAATTGCCGCAGCTGGGGCACCCTTGCCAAGCAACAGGTCTCCATCGGCTGGTCGAATGTCTAACTCGGCAAAATCGTGCGCGGTAAGTTCACTGGTGCCAATCGAGCCGTGGTGGCCGTGATGAACTTTTCGACGGTCGCTTGCGCGGCGAAGGCGCTCAGAGAGTTTGCCCAGAGCAATATCAAAGGCGGCGAATTTATCGGATGCCTGCGCCTCGGCGCGAATAACATGTCCGGGCTCAAAAACGGTCAGCTCAACCTGGTCTTCTGGTCCGGTATTTCGACTGTGGTCATGTCTGGTCACTTTGATATCTAGTGACTGAACCTTGTGCCCCAATTGCTCAACTTTGTGGGTTCGATCGGATACGTACTCTCGAAAGCGATCCGAGACGGTGAGGTTGCGGGCTGTGATTTTGACTTCCATGATGACCTCATATCTACGGGCAACTTTGCCCGTGAATGAAAGGTATACCTTAAACGGATTTCTCGCTGACGTTTTGGCGATTTCTAGGCAAGGTTTCAGCAAAGGCTACAAAACCTATGACCTCCACCCCCGCGCTGGTCAAACACCGATAGGCCTCGGCCATGGTTGACCCGGTGGTGACGATGTCGTCAACCAAAATCACCCGCGGGCCGTCACCGAAATCCCTGGGCAACTTGGCCACCATTGAACCCACCAAATTGATTCGTCGATCTTGACCGCCGAGCGACGCTTGGTCGGCGACCAAGTGCGAAAAAGAAAGTATCTGTTTCACCGGCAGAAGGAATTTGCAATCCTTGGCAACCTGCCTAGCCAAGGCTTTGCCCAAAACCGTTGCCGGTTCGAATCCTCTAGCCGTAAATGATTTGCGCTTGCTTGGAATGGGAACTAGATAGGTATTTGCCAACTCAAAGTTTTGCAGCGCCTTAGACATCGCAGGGGTCATGACTTTTGCAAGAGCAGTTTGGTGACCCTCTTTGTATTCGTGAATTATCTTGGCGATCTCTGGCGTGTATTCGCAGGTTGCGAAACCGGTCAAATGATTTACCTGGTGGCGAGAAACTTTATTTGGCGCAAACCTAAATTTCTGCAGGCAATCCGAACAGACACTTGAACCGGTCGCTGCACAAATTATGCAGGAGCTTGGCAGGAAAAGATTCAGCAGTTCTTCAAAGATATCCACATCGCATGCTCGCAGAGCAGACTAACTATTTCTGGTTGCTACCTAAAGCTGTGGATTACTAGTTGCCAGGGTACCTAAGGGCGTCCACATTGGTAGCCACAAGAACCCAGTTTGAGCCCCGGAACTGATACATCGCTTGATCCTCGTCAAGGATGAAAACGGATGAGGCCTGACCAGATCCAACCATTGTTTGACCACCTCGAATGGGAGTCAGGGATCGTGTTCCTCCGCCAACCATGGCAACTAACGGCTGAGCGTATCCGTCAACCAGATCACCAAGCACGCCAATCCGAATGTTGTCCAACCAGGTGACTGACTGAGCGCTGATTTGGCCGGCAGGTTTTATTGGTGCACCAAATCCAGTTGGGTTTCCTTGTTTGTCACGAATTACCGGAGCTACATACACAGAACTGTTTTCCTTGGATCCGGTAGCTACCACGATTCGGCTTCCCTCGCCGCTAATTGAGAAGCTCCGTCGATCAAGGTTAGTTAACCAACCAGAAGAGAAAGGAACTCGATTACCGTCTGCGTTGAAAACTAAAATCTGGCGTTCGCCACTCTTTGGAATTATCCAGGAGTAGCCATTGGAATCTAGGACCGGTGATAGGTAGCCTGTGCCAGCGGCAAGGATTCTTGGTTCCTGAACAATTTTGTCCAGCTCAGTTTTGATGATTCCATCTTTTGTTGTCAGTAGCACTGTTTTTTCAAGCGAGTTAGTTGCAAAGTCGACCGCGTTGTATTTGGTTAGTAAATTCTTTGATCCCTTGATTTCAGCCGAACCCAAACTATCCATGTGAACCAAGGCTTGGAAATACATGGCCACCGGGTTTACGATTTGGTTTTGTGGATTCGAGAAATTCCAAGAGTTTGCATCCAGGGCGCTTCGCTGCACAGTGACATTTACCGAGTAAACGCTGTTGAGCTGAATTAGCGTCTCGCGAATCTGGGTCTGCATTAAGCGGCGCTCTGAAGCAGAAGCCTCCAACGCTTTCGACGACAGATCCACGGTCGCGATGCCATCGGCCACCGTCACGGTGCCAAGGCTTAGTTTGGTACCGGATGGAATGGTGGAACGCACCGCAGGGCTCAGCCAATCGCTTGGACCACCAAGCAGCGCAGCTACCAGGCGTGTGCTGGTAGACGCCCTAGATGGGAACCAACGCACATCTGGAACTAGTTGCTTGAGTTGGTTGTCGAAGAAGTACAGGGCGTACGCCTTGAAAACCACGTCAAAAACCGGACGAATCACGCTGATCAAATTAGGCGCAGAGATGATGCGCCACTCCCCAGCCTCTTTGCTCATCTTGATACGAACAAACTCTTTACTTCCGGCCGGCATCGCCTGGTACTGACCACGGTCATTGATCTTCGCCGCGATCGGAACAACCACCGTGGCGGAATCATCGACTGAAAAAGTTATCGATGGGTTGCCATCCTGAATCAAGACCTCGTTGTTTGGATCCCACTTAGCCCTGAAACTTGATGACAAATATGATTTTGCAACTTCATAGTCGTTTTGCGGTCCGGTTCCAGCGTTCAAGAAACCAAGCACGATTTCCTCTTGAGTTGCTCCTTCGACTGGCCCCGACGGCGAGTAGTAGAGGTAGTCGGTCTCAAGTCCTGCCTCTACGTTTGGCCCGGTCTTGATTTCTCCGCTTTTTGGAAGTTGAGCACATGCCGTGGTGCCAATCAGCAGCAGCGATGTGAATCCGGCAAGCATAATTTTCAAGAGCTTATTCATTGTTGGCACCTGCCTGACGCGACTTCTTTAGTTTCTTGGCCGGTGGAAGCGGTAGGGGCGACTGGGTGAAGACCATCCCCTGGCGGCGTGGCAGTGTCAACCTAAATGAAGCGCCCTCGTTTGGCTTAGCCCAGACCTGCAACCAACCGCCGTGCAGGTGAGTATCTTCAAGTGAAATCGCCAAACCCAGTCCGGTTCCACCGGTGGTGCGCTTACGAGCCGGATCGGCGCGCCAGAAACGGTCAAAGACTCGGTCAACCTCGGCGCGACTCATGCCAATACCTGAATCAGTCACGCTGATCGCAACAGCCGAGTCACTCATGCCAACTGCAACACCGATAGGCCTGCTCTCTCCATGCTCGATTGCGTTCGCCAATAGATTTCTAATCAATCGCTCAATGCGACGGCCATCGATTTCAGCATCCACCGGACCACTTGGGATATCTACCTCGATGACGGAACCTCGACTCTGCGCCAGTGGCTCAAGTCCTGCGATTGCGGACCCAACAACTCCGTTGACATCTTGTATTTCAAAATCGGCAGCAACCGCACCCGCGTCATATCTAGAAATTTCAAGTAGGTCGTTTAGCAGAACTTCAAAGCGCTCGATTTGATCGTGCATTAACTCGGCAGATCGTTTTGCCGCGGGTTCAAGTTTTTCACGGCTGGCAAAAATAATGTCGCCAGCTAACTTGATAGTGGTCAGTGGTGTGCGCAGCTCATGAGAAACGTCAGACACGAAGCGCTGTTGCATTTTTGAAACGCTGGCAAGTTTTGTAATTTGCTTTTGCAATGAGTCAGCCATGCGGTTGAAGGATCTCGCAAGAATTGCGATGACGTCCTCGCCTCGCTCGGTAAGGCGGCGATCAAGCGCTCCCTCAGCAATTTCCTCAGAAACTTCAGCAGCCACCTGCACCGGCTTGACCAACCAGTTAGTCACGAAGAAGCTAACGGTACCAATCATGAACAAAAGAATTAGCATGCCCCAGAACAGAATGCTCTGCACAAAATCCAAGGTTTGTTGCTCTCCGTTTAGGTCAAAGACTAGGTAGAGCTCGTACTTTCCGGCCAATGGAATTTCAATTGGCGAGCCCACCACAATTCCGGGATGCACCGATCCATTTGGTTGGGTCAGCCCAACCGACTGATAGGTAAGTTTTCCACTGGAGGCACGCACCTGAGTCTTTAGGTCCGCGGGAATTACCGCTGTGTCTAGATCAGCGGAAATTGGACTCTGCAGAATTTGAGCCCCCACCTGGCCGGGGGTTCTCAGCAGTGCAATTTTGCGAGAGTCAATGGTGCCCGAAGACTCCAACGACGGAACCACGGAGTTCAATAGAGTCTGCAATGCGATTTCATCGGTGACCGTGGATGCCGAGAAAGTGTTCTGAACTTCTACCACGCCGCGCTCGGACTCGGAAAGGATTTGCGTGACTCTAGTTTGATAAAGACCGTTTCCGATTGAGTAAGAGAGAAAGCCTCCTACGATTAGCAGCGCAATGCCTGAAAGCACAACGGTCGTAAAGACAGCTCGAACCTGAAGGAATCGGCGAAAAAGACCGAGCGCCCAATCGATGGCGGCTCGTAATTTCATTTAGCCCTGGCCAGCCTTGTAGCCAATACCGCGAACAGTGGTGACAATTTTTGGATTGTCTGGATCATCTTCAATCTTTGAACGCAAACGCTGAACGTGAACATTAACCAAACGAGTGTCAGCTTTGTAGTGATAACCCCAAACAGTTTCCAGAAGCATTTCGCGAGTGAACACCTGCTTTGGCTTAACCGCGAGGGTAAGCAACAGGTTGAACTCAAGCGGAGTAAGCAGAACCTTTTCTCCTCCGCGGCGAACTTCGTGCCCAACGATGTCTAGAGTGAGTGGCCCAATCTGAATGGTGTCTTCAGACGCGCCTGCAATCGGACGAAGGCGCGCACGGATTCGAGCCAACAGAACAACTGGATCGAAAGGCTTAACCACGTAATCATCAGCGCCCGCCTCTAGACCACGAACCACGTCATCGCTCTCAGTCTTTGCGGTGAGCATGATGATTGGTGTTCCAGAAACTGAACGGATCTCTTCACAGACCTCGATGCCGTCTTTACCCGGAAGCATCACATCTAGCAGCACAAGATCTGGTGACTCAGCCTTGTAAGCATCTAAGGCACCAGATCCGGCATCGTGAAAACAAACGTTGAAGCCCTCTGACTCAAGAACAATGCCCACCATCTCGCGAAGCGCGTTATCGTCATCGACGACCAGGATCTTGTGTGGCATTGTGTTCCTCGTATCTAACTTCTAGTAGCGGTAGTGGTCTACCTTGTATGGTCCCTGAACTGGCACCCCAATGTAGCGGGCCTGATCATTGGTCAACTGGGTTAATTCAACACCAAGTGCGCTCAAGTGCAAACGGGCAACTTTTTCATCCAGGGTCTTGGGCAGAATGTGCACGCCCAATTCGTACTCGTCTGGCTTGGTGAATAGCTCTATCTGGGCTAGCACCTGGTTGGCAAATGAGGTGCTCATCACGAAACTTGGGTGGCCGGTAGCGTTTCCAAGGTTCATCAGGCGGCCCTCACTCAGAATCAAAACAGAGCGGCCGTTCGGCAGACGCCACTCGTGAACCTGAGGCTTGATTTCAATCTTTTCGATGCCCTGAATTCGGTTGATGCCAGCCATGTCCACTTCATCATCAAAATGCCCAACGTTGGCGATGATTGCCTGGTGCTTCATTTGCAGCAGGTGCTCCGGCTTGATGATTGCGGTGTTTCCGGTCGCGGTTACAAAAATGTCAACGGTTTCAATAACCGACTCAAGGGTTGCAACCTGGTACCCGTCCATGACGGCCTGCAGTGCACAAATCGGATCAATCTCGCTCACGATTACTCGAGCGCCCTGACCGCGAAGTGCATCCGCCGAACCCTTACCCACGTCCCCGTATCCGGCAACAAAGCAAGTCTTTCCACCGATAAGAGTGTCGGTTGCGCGGTTTAGGCCATCTGGAAGTGAGTGGCGAATGCCGTACTTGTTGTCAAACTTTGATTTGGTGACCGAGTCATTCACGTTGATAGCTGGGAACAAAAGTTCGCCTCGCTTGTGGAATTCGTAGAGACGGTGAACTCCGGTGGTGGTCTCTTCGGTTACTCCCTTTATCTCCCCGGCAATTCGAGTGAATCGGGTTGGATCATTTTTTAGAGATGCGCGAAGTAGTTCCAGAATGACCGAATACTCTTCGCTGTCGTCAGCACCGGTGGCTGGCACGGAACCAGCGATTTCAAATTCGCGACCCTTGTGCACAAGAAGAGTTGCGTCGCCACCGTCATCAAGAATCATGTTTGGCCCGGTGAAGTCTTCACCGGCAGCTGCAGCTTCTGAGCTCCAGTCAAAGATGCGGTCGGTGCACCACCAGTACTCTTCAAGGGTCTCGCCCTTCCAGGCAAATACCGGAGTGCCCGATGGGTTGTCTACGGTTCCGTTTGGACCAACTACAACGGCCGCCGCCGCTTCATCCTGAGTTGAAAAAATGTTGCATGACGCCCAGCGAACCTGAGCGCCAAGGGCAACCAATGTTTCAATCAGGATTGCAGTCTGCACGGTCATGTGCAGTGACCCGGTAATGCGTGCACCCTTTAGTGGCTGCGCAGCTGAAAATTCTGCACGAAGGGCCATCAGGCCAGGCATCTCATTTTCAGCCAGACGAATCTGGTGGCGGCCGGCTTCGGCAAGAGTGAGGTCGGCAACTTTGTAATCAAAGGCGGTAATGGTTTTTGACATGTACTTACGCTTTCTGCTGGATAAGGTTTAGAACCTCGTCGCGAATCTGGACCATATCGGCCTCGGTTGAGGCTTCGACATTTAAACGAAGCAGCGGCTCTGTGTTCGAGGCACGAACGTTGAACCACCACCAGTTCCCAGCATCAGCAGGCTTGCCTAGCTCTTGTTTATTTGTTGCGGTGATGCCGTCAAACTCATCAAAGTCGGCGCGGTCTGCGAAAGCAGCCTGCACGCGAGCCTTGGCGGCAGCGACATCAGAGACGGTCGAGTTGATTTCGCCGCTCAAGTAATAAGGATTGTACTTTTTAGCAAATTCCGAAAGAGGCTGATCTTGCGACCCATACTCTGCCAACACATGCATGGCCGCCAACATTCCGTTATCTGCACCCCAAAAATCACGGAAGTAATAGTGTGCACTGTGCTCGCCGCCGAAAATAGCGTTGGTAGCGGCCATCTGGTCTTTGATGAGCGAATGTCCCACCTTGGTCTTTACTGCGCGGGCACCATCGGCCTCGATAACTTCTTTCACCACTCGCGAGGTAAGCAAATTGTGCAGCACGGTGACGTCTGCCTTGGGGTTGGCGCGCTTTTCGCGGGCAATCTCACGGTGGGCCACAATAGCCGCAACTGCCGACGGGGTTACCGCCTGCCCATTTTCATCGATTACAAAGCATCGGTCCGCATCGCCATCAAAAGCCAAGCCAATGTCGGCTCCGTGTTCCAGCACCGCCTTCTGCAGGTCAACCAAGTTTTTTGGGTCAAGCGGATTGGCCTCGTGATTTGGGAACGAGCCATCCAGCTCAAAGTACATGGGTATGATTTCAAGCGGCAATTGCGGAAGGTCACTGGCGTGACCAAGAACCGCAGGAACCGTCATGCCACCCATTCCATTGGCGGCGTCAACCACAACTTTGAGTGGGCGGATGTCTGAGAGATCAACCAGCTCACGCAGGTAGGCCGCGTATTGAATCAGGATGTGCATGTCACGGTAGCTGCCCGGAACTTCTACCTCGTCAATTCCAGTTTCCATGTAAATCTTCGCGCGATCACGAATCGCAGCTAGACCGGTGTCCATGCTGATGCCGCGGGCGCCCGCTCGTGAAAACTTGATGCCGTTATATGCGGCCGGGTTGTGACTTGCGGTGAACATTGCAGCTGGTGCGTTTAGAACACCGGAGGCAAAGTAGCTCTCATCGGTTGAGCAAAGTCCAATGGACAAAACATTTGCGCCACGAGCCTGAGCCCCTGCGGCAAAGGCATCTGCAAATTCTGGTGACGAGTCACGCATGTCGTGGCCAACCACAACATCTTTACCCGCGGCGCCCAACTCATCTACGAAACCCGCTGCCAGCGCAGCCACGATTTGGGTGGTGAGAGATTTGCCAACTAAACCACGCACGTCGTAGGTTTTGACGATTGCGTCCCAATCAATATTCATTGCTTCGAGTTTACCAAGTTGAGACTAGGCCCCGGTTTTCGCTGACCGCTGTCTACAATTGGGCCATGGCAGAGAACCCGGGCCCAAGGGGCGTAAATCGAGACCGTCACGGTCGTGGCATTAGACAGCCTCTGCTCAGCAACCTGCGCCAAACTGGCACCCGACAATCAAGCTTTGAGCAGATTGTTTCAGGCACCTGCGAATACCTAAAAAATGCCTGGCCAGAGGAACTGATTGATCTGGAGTGGGAGGTCGCCGATGCGCCGACCATCAAACCTGATTCCAAAGGAGTCCGTCGCTGGGCGGTAAAGCGCGAAGAAATGACCATCGTTATTTATCGTCTGCCGATTGAGCGCCTGGGCCACCACAGTCGCGTTGACGCGCTACACGAGAGAATGCACATTGAAGAAAATGTCTTTGCGGCCGTTGGGCACCTGATTGGTAAAGATCCTTGGGATCTGGTGCCAGATAGATATCGCGACTAGTCGCTAGCGGACATTGACGGAAACTTTTCCGCCGGCATTCTTTTGATCCAACACCGATAAGTTTGCAACCGTGCCATCGACATCGGTGATTAGGTTTGCGTAAATAGGTTGCTCGCTACCGCTGAACGAATAGGTAGAACCCGGGGTTACTTCAATTACCTCAACTGCACCGGTTTTTTCGTTGTAGATGCAAAATTTTGAAATTCCGATATTCGGCACGGTCAACTTGCGTTTACCAGTAAATTTTTGAGCCGCTGGAATCCAGGTGAAGTCGGGGGCAGAGGTTGCCGTCACACGAGACAAACGAAACGCTGATTGCACTGGAACATCACTTGAAACCAGTGCCACGTAATTTCCATCTTTGAGTCCGGTGATTTCGATATCCGAAACCGAACCTGCATTTACGGCTGATCGAACTACGGTGCCAAAAGTCGCCGGCGTCGCGCCTACTACCTGAACCGTCACAGTGGCATTTGCAGTACCTGGCACGTAGACGCGCAGCACTGGAAGAAGGTCTTCAAAATCAGCACTGGCAGCACGGAGTTTGGAAACCTGTGCGGTGCCTCTGATGAAAACTCCCGGAATGACCTGCTGCTTGGCCGCTTCCGGTGATGGTGCAACGTAGTCCACACCACCGGCACTCAGGCCGCGAACGGTGCGCTGTTGAATCCAAGCGGTAACCGCCCCGCCGGTTGCCTTTACGCGAATCCCAAAGCTTTTTGTTTTTGGCACCATGCCCGAAAGTGGAACCACTGTGGACTTTCCGGATACCACCGCAATACCGTTGAGGCCAGGCGCATCAACGGAACCTGCCTCGCTAAAAATCTCGAGGCTGACAGTGGAATCAACCTGAGCGGTGTTTCGCAAAATCAAGAGTGCTTCACGGCCAGTCGCAGTTGCGCCACCCAGAAGAAAAATGTCATTTGATGGCAACTGACAATTTGTGGCTGCCAATCCCCGCAGTGTTGCTCCGGCGGCATTCTGGTACTGGCTGGCGTTAAGTAACTCTGAGCCCTGGTTAGGAACAACGTTTTCTTTTGCAGACTCGGCGGCCGAAACTGTGAATACGCCGTCACCAGAGTTCAACGTCGCGCCATCGGTGGAATTGAACTGACTGGCGTATGACACCAGTCCAACGTGCTCAAAATTTCCAAGCGTCGTTCCCTGAGCACCACCGGCTTTGAAAAGTGCCCCCGGGCAAACCAGCGACAGATCGCGAGCCTTAACTTCTAGCGCCGCAGGAGTGGGAACTGTTCCAATCTGCAGGCTAAGGCTTGGCGCTGCCAAGGTTCCACCAATTAGGGCGGCCAGCACGAATATCAAAATGACGACTTTCTTTATCATCAGTTTTCTTCACCAGCCTCAACGAAAATCTGACTGTCACCGGTCACTCGGCGACGCTGATTGATGGTTGGTATTGCAAGTAACACGAAGCCCAAAATAATCGCCAGCTGCACGCCCTTGGTGATTGACCATGGTGAAATCGGGGTTAAACCGGCGCTGAGCAACTTTTGGTTGGGCTCGCGCACGCGCCATAGTTGACCCGAGTCAGTGGATCCCACGGCCTCGAGCTCCTTGACTGAATCAAGAGCAACGGCTAACTGCCCAGAAATTTGCGACGACGCATCGGGCACAAGCACGTAGCCGATGCCGACCTGGTCAATGGTCTGCTGCAGTTCTGAACCATTCGCCGATGCAAGATCTGCAACCAGCTGAGCAATTCGGTTGTATTCGGCCGCTCGAGACTGCTTAACCTCTTCAAGGGCAAAGCGATAGCTAAGACTCACGTCTTCAAGTTGAACACCGTCTCCAGATACAAGTTCGGCACCAAATTGAATCGTGCCGTCGGAATTAACCTCGGGATTTATCACTAGCATTTTTAGCGCGCTGCCCTGTTCGGCTTCCGCCGCCACGATAGAAGGGACCACGCGTCCATCGGTGTATTCCAAATTGGGTGAAACGCTAGCGGCAAGAAAAACCGCCGGAACCAGAGAAACAAGTGCCAGTCCGGAGCTAATAATTTTCAGCGCAGCCGGCCGCTTTATGTCACTGAGTGCCAGCGCAAACAAAATAGCTACCAACAAGCCAAGAACTCCAAGCAGGGCAGCTGGTGACCCGTTCACAAAATCAGTCGAGCGGACGGTGGAACCAACTCCTACCGCAGCAAATGAGAGGCTGCTCACCAACCAGGCAAACGCAACTGTGAGGATGGCTGCCACCCAAACCACGAAGGCCATGCCCCAGCGTCGGCCTGCAAGTGCCAGTAATGAAATCAGCAACACCGGAACAGTCATCCAGTTAGAAAATTGACCAACAGACGGAAGGCTGGCGCCAAAGCTTGAACCGCCCAAGAGCAACTGCCAAATCGGTGCTTGCTCACTTTGCTGCGGTAAACCGGGATCGGCCAACAAGGCAAGTGGCTTGGCAATTTCAAAAATGTAATACAAGACCGTTGGACCAAAAACTGCGGCCGTTGGCAAAGGGATCCAGATCAGGAAGCCAAACTTGGAAAGTCTGCTGAAAATAACCAAGCCAAGAACAGCCAGCAAAATTAGAGCTGTGTTTGGAGCCGACGCCACGACAACAAAAAGCAAAAGGCCCGACGCCGCAACCCATGACCAAGTCTGAGTTGAGAAATTTGTTCTGCCGATTCCCGCCGCTCTGGCAACACAAAATACCAACCACGGCAACGCTACTTGGGCGATCACCGCAGGAATTCTGGCTTGCTGCTGAGCTAACTGAAGCGCTGGCCAAAGGGCATAAACCAAGGCTGCCGAAATTCTTACGAAAGAAGATTCACTAAATAGCGAAATGACCCGCCAGGCACCAGCGAAAGCAATTGCCTTGGCTAATAAAAGAAGTATCGCTAGGGCCAGTGACGGGGACCAGAAAGTAAATGAACCAAGAACCGTCAAGACCCAGACAAAAGGATCACTGGGCCCAAAGTAGCCAAGGCCAATCGGCTGAAAACTTGCACCGGCTCGGGAAAACAGCGTCAGCCAAGAATCACTGAGAGGCAGTAAGCCTCCTCCGTTGGCGGCATTGGCAGTGGGCCAGAAATTAAAACTCAGCAGCGCTAACGCCACTGCAACCCACAGCGCACCAGAGGCTACAAAACCAGTGGCGCTTGAAGACTGCTCAACCTCGAACTCACCGCGCTCAAAGGCCGCCAAAGTCGCCTGGCTTTGTTCTCTTTCGAGTGCCGCCCGATTAGAGCTGCGCACCTGTTGCCAACTGGCCCGCAAGCCGCGCAGCTTAGAAAACTTGATCACGCTGGTCATTGCGATCGACGAGCGACTGCTGAGTCGGCGACCCACCGTAAAGAAACCCCAAAGCGCTGCGGAAATTTCTGCCCATATGCGATCTGGGCGTTTTGCCGCCAGGCGACCTATGGCGCGACCAACTCCAATAAACGGCAAGAAAAACCAGAACAGCAGCGCAACTGGAAGCGGAGCGAAAGCTAGTCGCAGGTGAATGGCGCTTCGGCGCAGGGCAGCCTTTGGTGAGGTGTCTAACCAGCCACGCGGTCTTTTGCCTTTCATCGCTAGCGAGGCGTGAGCAACTTTTGCCTGCGGAACAACAACTACACGATGACCTGCCATGCGGGCGCGAATAGAAAAATCAAAATCAACTGCTAGCTCAGGAGCCGAGGTATCAAAACCGCCAAGCTGCTTGAACAAATCAAATCTAATTAGCGCGGCTGCTGTTCCGATTGCCATGACATCGTCGGCATCATCATGCTGAGATTGGTCCAGCTCACCACTAACAATTGAAAATAGGTCGCCAAGTGGCGTGAGGGTAAGCCCAAGTTGATTTACAACACGAGGATCATTCCAGTCCACCAACTTTGGCCCGGCAATTGCTACAGACGGTGACAGTTCAACCGCGTGCAAGAGATGTTGGAGTGCGGTTGGTTCTGGGGCACTGTCATCGTGCAGCAACCAAATCCATTGGGGCGTTTCATCAGCGGAAAAATTCTTGACCGCAAACGAGACGGAATTTGCCAAAGTGGTTGAAGCAGGCAACTGGTGAATTTCTGTCACACCTGCTGCACGTGCAACTTCAATGCAGGTTGAATTCGTAGAAGTGTCAACAACTAATGTTCGATCAACCGCGTGCGATTGATTACTAATCGCACTGAGAGTTTTATATAAATAATCTGGCTCGTCGTGTGAAATTACGACGGCTACTACTGAGGGTTTCATAATCAACGGCTTGAAGCCGTGAGGTTAAGCGCGCTTCTTAAGCTTGCGACGTTCGCGCTCTGACAAACCACCCCAGATACCGAAACGCTCATCGTTTTCAAGTGCGTACTCAAGGCATTCTGCCTTTACCTCGCAACCCGAACAAATGCGCTTTGCATCGCGAGTTGATCCGCCCTTCTCTGGAAAGAAAGCCTCTGGGTCAGTCTGTGAGCAAAGTGCATCTGCCTGCCATGAAAGTGGGTCGGTTTCAGAATCTGAGTACGCCCCCGCGACACCAAGTCGAATTGGATCGATAGACCAGTTCTCTGGCACACGATTACGACTGTCCATAACTACATTCCCTATTCCGAAAACCCCAGCTTCAGCGCAAGGGAATTCAATGGATAATTCCTTGGTTGTAATTACACTCTTGTAGTTCGGTCCGTGTCAAGTTGAGATTTCTAAGCCTCAAGGACTAATTCAGGCTTTTTATAGGTTATTTAGGCCTTTCCGGTGGCCAAAAAAGCGGTTCCGCTGCCTGAAATGCTGAAAAACTTCGCATCGGCTGACATGAATGCCGCTTCACCACGACGCAAAAGGACACGCTCCTCGAGGCTATTACTGATCGCAATTTCCCCAGCGGTGCAAAGAATTACCGCCTCACTGGGCAGTGATAAATCGGCCATCAAGCGCTCTCCGCTTGGTTCCAATTTGTATAACAAGAAGTCATCGGTGTTGCACTGATATTGAATCAACCCCGATGAGATCTCACGCGGCACAACCAGTGGGATTCGACCGGGAGTGAAATCAACAACGCGCTCGAGCTCGTCAATATCAACGTGCTTTGGAGTGAGCCCACCGCGCAGCACGTTGTCTGACGCAGCCATTAGCTCAACGCCCAATCCACTTAGATACGCGTGAATGTTTCCCGCCGGTAAAAATAACGCCTCTCCTGGCTCAAGAAATACGTGATTCATTAGCAGCGCCAAGACCACGCCGGGATCACCTGGATATAAAAGGTTGAGTCGCTCGGCAAGAGCGAATCTGGCTTCGAAATCCGCCATTGCGGTTAGCTCGGCCGTGAAACCGTCAAGGTTGCCGCGACGGTGACTGATGTCGCTGAAAACCTTGCGAAGACCGTCTGGCTCGTGAAGCAGTTTGCGCCACTGTGTCGAGATTATTCTGAAGCCCTCTGATACACCGCTGTGAGTTTCCATGTCCTCGAGCAGTTGATCGATTTCATTCAACGGTTTGAATCCGCAGAGTGCCTCAAAATCTGAGAGCGCAACAATAATCTCTGGCTTGTGCTGGTCATCTTTGTAATTTCGATTACTCGCGGTGACGGCGATTCCCTGTGCTTCTTCACGAGCAAATCCAGCCTTGGCCTGTTGGCTGTTTGGATGAGCCTGAATGGAGAGCGGTTGATCTGCGGCCAGAATTTTGAGTAAAAATGAAAGCTGATGGCCGCCTAGATGATCGCGAAGTGTGGTCGCTCTATCGTCGGCAAGTAGCGCCGGCGAGCCTGCGTGGGTGCCAAACCACACCTCGGCTGCTGGTTGGTCTGGGCTGGCCAGGGTCAAGTCAGGACCAAAGTAATCGCGAATAAGGGTGCGTGATCCCCACGCATAGTTGCGCGGTTGATTTGAGATTTTGACTAGCACCGCTCCCCTTTCACCCAGCGGGTCTAGCCTAACTTCGCAGCTCCAGCTTTGAGCGCTCAAAAATGCAGACAGAGCAAAGTCAGCTGACGCGAATTAGACTTACATAACCCCGACCGGAAGCTGCAATGACTGCACTGACTAGACCTATTCGCGTGGTTTTCAACACGCGCGAAAAGGGCTACCGCTCCAAGACCTGGACGGCTTCGGCGGGAATCTTCACTTTGATGGCGGGCGACGCCGTGCGCTACAGCATTGGCTGGCTGGGCTGGGGCGCGGTCCTGCTGGTCCTGCTATCAATCTCGATGGTGCTGTTTTTCAAGAATCAACCAAGCAACACTTTTCGTGAGATTCCTTGGCCACTTTGGGCAGCCTTGGGCTGGATGGCCCTCAGCACAATATGGTCGGCCTATCCTTCGATCACCGCACTGGCAACAGTCTCACAAATTGCCACCACCGCATTCGCCTTGTTCCTAGTGGGGCTGTTCAGCTGGCGGCACCTACTGCGCGTCTTTGCGAATGTGATTCGCTTCATCCTTGGCGCCTCGCTAATTTTTGAGTTTGTTGCGGCGGCAATTGTTCAAGGACCAATCGCACCGATTTTCAAAAATTACTCCGGTGAGAAGCCTCCTGCCGCTGCCTTCTACTGGACTCAGGGAAACCTGTTTGACGGTGAGCGAATTCAGGGAATTGTGGGCAACTCTAATCTGCTGGCATTTGTTGCCATGCTGGGCGTAGTCACCTTTGCGGTTGAGTACGCAATCATCGGCACGAAGCGTTGGGTTAGCGCACTTTGTATTTTGGCTTCTGTGACAACCATGTTGCTGGCCAAGTCTGCTGGAATCGGTTTTGCAATGACAGCGATTGTGATTGCCGCCATCGTTTCAATTGCGGCAGAGGGCAAAGAGCGTGAAGTTCGTCATAAGTACTACCGAGTGGCTTGGGCATTCGCCGGGACTGTTGGTGTGATTGTTCTTTTCTTCCGGGCAACTGTTTTTGAATTCTTCGGCAAAAGCCCAGACATGACCGGGCGAAGTGGCATTTGGAAACTCGTTCTGGGACTAATCGAACAGCGACCAGTTTTTGGCTGGGGTTGGACCAGTCACTGGATGCCCGGGGTTGAGCCATACGAGGGTTTGGTTGTGATTAACAATGTTCCCTACTACCAGGCACACAATGCCTACCTAGACATCACCCTGCAGCTGGGATTTATTGGTGCAGCGATTTTTGGGATTTTATTTTTGACCACTTTCATAAAACTTTGGCGTCTGGCCGTGCGACACACTGTGGCCCTTTACCTCTGGCCAATCTTAATTTTTATGGGCTTGGCAGTCTGGAGTCTGACTGAGTCAAGAATCTTAATTGAAATTGGTTGGGTACTTCTTGCGCTCTTTGTCGTGAAGGTAAACCAACCAGAGGAAATGCTAGAACCTCGCGGTCGATCTCCCAAGCGAGTTCGGTTGCTTAGTTTTCGCCAACGCAAAAACCAAATCTAAGGAATAACCAAAACTTGGCCAACCTTAATCAGGTTGGCATTGGTGATCTTGTTTGCCTGCATCAGTGCCGTAGTACTCACACCAAACCTGGTGGCAATTTTGGAAAGCAAGTCACCGGCGACAACCGTGTAAGTTTTTGGCTTTGCCGTGGTGCTTGGCTTGGGTGATGAAACAGGGGTTGGGCTGGCGCTGGCCAATGGGCTGGCCGAAGGGCTTGGGCTGGCCGAAGGAGTAGCCGATGGGCTTGGTGATGGGCTAGGGCTAACCGATGGCTCAGGGAAAACAATTGGCGGCTCCACGTTGAAACGATCTACTGAAAAGCTCACCCCCGCAGCCTTACCGGTTGGGATTTTTGTCAAAAAGAACGGGCCAACCAGCACAGCTTTTGGTGCGGTTCCGCGAAGTTTTTCGTAAGCAGCAACATTCTTGATTGCGCGTTTGGTTTGACCCTCAATCAAGAAATAAGACTTGGCAGCAGTTCTAACGAATCGACCAAGTGTGGTGCTAGTGGTTGCCAGTGCCGCGCAGGTTGCCTTGTCTAGAGTCTGGCCACGGCCAGGGTAATGACTGGCATCAATTTCCGAAAGCGGGTAAAGCTTTCCGGTAATTGCCACAAAGTAATTTGCGTCACAAACGAATTTGATGCCGCTTAGTTTGCTGGTCTTTGCATAGCCCTTGAATTGAGCAGCAGGGATGGTCCGCAAGTTCTTAAGACCTAACAGGGCCGCCTGATTGGCGTCGTTAACAACTAGTGCCCGCTTGAAACCATCAATTAGGTAGGTCTTGGTGGAATCACTTGAACGCACATAGGTTCCAGGGGCAATAACTGGGTGTCCACTTGGAATCTGCGCTACCGCGGATTTTGATAGCGTCTCTGCCTTGGTGGATTTCAAAACGGGTGCAAATTTAGAAACATCTGCAGCGTTCAGCACCAATCGCTTTTCACCACCGGCGACCAGATAGATCGACTTTGCGGCTGCAGTCTTTACCACCAGGGTTGATTCCACTGCAGTTGGAGCATCAGGAATTTGAGCCAAGAATTCATCAGAAACCACCGGAGCGTTCTTTGAAATCACCTGGGCATCGGCAACCTTGCGCTTTCCCTCTTTGGTGATTAGGTACTGGTTACCGGCGGCGTCATTCATGATGCTCTTAATTGCCACCGGACCGGCCACGCTGGCGATCGCCTCGCCAAGCATGCTGCCGGTTGACTTAGGGAACCACTTGGTGAAGTCGATGTCGGCCGCGGTTGCCTTATCTATGTCGTAGTAAAAGGTTCCGTCATACAAGGCAAGCTGACCGGTGGCAAGGTTCGTGAAAGAAACACCTTTGCGGATAATCGGCTTTCCCCACGGAAGATTCTTGAATGCAGAAACCTTGATGGTGGACAGCGCAGGAACACCGATGCGAGAGTCCGCAAGCGAATCTTCATCAAGAATTTGTCGCTTGGCTCCATCTTGAATCAAGAAGGTTTGACCCGCGTCGCCCGAAAGGTATTCGGTAACTCCGCTTGCTGATGCTAGAGCGTTCATCTGGTTTTGAGTCAGGGTGATTGCGTTGTTGCAATCTAAACCAAACACTGCAACCTGCGTGCAGTTGGTGAACTTGTACTTTTGACCACCGTCGATGAAGTAGTAGTTGCCAAGCGCCGGTGACTTAACCAAACGGCTTGCCTTGCCAGAATCAACGAAGGAATCAAGATATGCCTGTGACACGGTGCCAAGCGGACCAAGCGGTTTCATGGCCGCAATTGTGTCAACATCGTCAATCAAATACTTCTTGCCGTCGACGATTAGGTAAGTGTCAGATTGTGAGCTCTTGAGCAGGAAGCCACCACCAATAGGGTCACCGAACCAATCGGTGTAGAAGCGCCAAAAGTTTCGGTTTCCGTATGCGCTGCACGAGTCACCGGTGCCGTAGAGGTTAGCCAGGGCGGCATCATTAGGTGTGTAAGGCGTGTAGTAGTAAAGGGCAGCAGTTGCTCGGCTCTTTATGGTCACACTCTTTTTTCCACAGCCAGGGTTGTTGGCCTGGTATGAAATTTGCTTGGTCGATCCCACTGCAAGGTAAGTGAAAGATCCTCTTGGGTCGCCGTACCACTTGAATTGTGAGACTCCGCGCAAAACCTGCCAGAACAATCTGCTGGATACCAAAGAGTCCTTGCCACAAATTTCTGGGTGAGCATCGGGGCAACCGTAGCCCATTGCGGCTTTATACATATACTCGGTTGGGTTTCGAGCCTGCACCAAGCCCTGCTCTTTTTGCAGAGTCACCAAAATAACGCGCGGATTAATCCCGCAAGCTTGGGCAACCTTGAAAATAATTTGCGCGGCTGTTTGATTTTGAGCGGGAGCAATATCGGTGCAAACCTTTGGGTTTTCATCCCACCAGTGCAGGGTGTCTGCGATTGCCGCTGAACCTACAATGTCCTCCGTGTAATCTTTCAAACACTTTGGCCCGCCGTCGCCGTCGTTGCAAGAAGGAACCTGGCTGTTTAAGAATCTTTGAATCTCTGTGACAGACATTGCTCCAAAGTCATAAAAAACGCTGTCACTAATAATTAGGCCCGGATCAAATTTTGAGGCATCCGCCGCCTGGGCTTTAGGTGCCGCAGACAGGGCAACAAACCCGGTCGCGACTAGGAGTGCTGAAACAACTATCGCTACCAGTCTTGAAAACTGGTTTGCAATCACGGTATGGTGACTCCCGCGCTGGTGCTGCCTTCATAGGCTGCCGAAACATAAGAGACCGTGACGGTTGCCTTACCTTTTGGTAGGCCAGCGGTTGGCAGCATTGCCGGGTAGCACTGAGTGGTTGAAACATTTGCCTCTGCTTTGACCGAAACGGTTTTGGTCACGCCTCCGCTGGCTAGTGTGAAGGTGCACTTTCCGCCGTCTTCAGCCGCGTTGGTGACTTCAACTACCGCAGAAACGTATCCGGTTGCAGAGTCCACACTCAAATCAATGAAGTTGAATTTTGCAACACCAAGGCTAGGTGCCGCCGAGGCCGATGGAGATTCGCTTGGTGTCGGTGACACCTCTGTGGCCGACGGAGATTGTGAAGTCGAAGGGTTTTGGTCGGTGCCCCAGTTTGGGTACAGAAGTGCACAACCGGTCAGAGAAAATACTGACAAAGTGCCGATTGATAGAGCTGCGATGGAGACTGCAAGAGTCTTCTTCATAATTACTCCTTTACTTCGCCAGCTGCATTAGTTGTTGCGAAGGACCTTTTTACCATTTCATGAATTGCTGAGAAATTTGGGTGAATCACGTCAATTTTTGGTGGAACCAAACTCAGTTCTTGGATACCTATGGCACGAGCCTTGCCAGCTAGTTCCACATACTGAGCGAGCATTGGGCTAGGAATATCGGTGCGCACCAACTTTTGACCCGCCGAAGCTATTTGCTGGAAGCGTGTCAATACGGTTGCTGGCTCAATCTGGCTAAGAACGGCCTGCTCCACCTCGTGCTGCCGACGCATGCGGTCGTAGTCACTGGTGCTGTGGCGGCTGCGGGCATACCAAAGAGCGGTGTAGCCATCCATGTGTTGCTTTCCGGCCTCGATCCAACCCTTCACATCAGAGAGGTCGTCGCGCTGACCACCAATAGGTAGTCGTTCCTTTACATTGATGGTGATGCCACCCAAAGCATCAATTAGCTGTGTGAACGAGGCCATGTCGACCAGCACGTAAGACTGAATCTGTAGCCCGGTGACATACTCAACCGCATCTCTGGTTGCTTCAGTGCCTGGGGTTGAACCTTTTTTCGCGGCATCGGGGTAGGCATCGGCGTGGTTATCTTCTGCATCTTTATAGATCGCATTAATCAAGCAATCAATTCCACAGTTCCAACCGTTTGGGTAAATCTTGTTCATTGGGGACCCCGATGAAAACCCCACGTGCTGCATGTTGCGCGGAATTCCTATGTTCACGGTCTGCCCAGTGGCTGCGTCGATGCTGATTACAGAGATTGAGTCCGGGCGAATTCCAAAACGATCGGCTCCCGCATCGGCACCAAGCAGCATGATGTTGTAACGCCCATCGACCGGCGAGGTAAAGCCACCCTGATTGAAGATGCTGCCGATGAAATTAGCCTGCACCCCGGCAAGATTTCCAGCATAAGAAATAGCTGAGGTACCAAAAATTCCGGCCAGCACAACCGCGCCAAAGGTGATCCAGCGCTCACGGCTGTAAAGACGACCCAAGCGCATCAGTCGAAGAGTGTCCAGGGTGAGGATGGCAAACAGAATTGAGTAGCCGATTAGCGCCGCAGACAAAACCCAAATCAGCACCGGCAGAGTAACTAACCAGATCACCCAACTCCGGTTGATTAATCCAATTACCACAAGCAACAAAAAGAAAATCCAAAAACCAATTGTTGCGCTGATGCCAACGCGGGCTAGTTTTTTATTGCCGGCGACCAATTGCGCCGACCCAGGAACTAGAACGGTGAGTAGCAACAACCACCAAGCGCGGCGATGCATTTGTTGCGGAGTAGCGCGCTCGGTATTTCGGAAAGGGCCGGTTGCACGAACACGAGGTGAATTGCGCTGTGGTGTTCGCTGACTCAACCTTGGGCTTAGATTTGTGATTTCAGTTTCGCATTCTTCTCAGCGACCTGAACTTTTAGGTCTTCACTGTAAGCGGCCATTGCGGCAGAAAGTTTTTGATCAAACGCACCCAAAATGCGCGCCGCTAAAATTCCCGCGTTCTTCGCACCGCCGATAGAAACTGTTGCCACCGGAATCCCCGCGGGCATCTGCACAATCGAGAGCAACGAATCCATGCCATCAAGTTTTGAAAGCGGCACAGGAACACCGATTACCGGAAGAGTTGTAACAGAAGCCAACATGCCCGGCAGGTGGGCGGCTCCGCCGGCACCGGCGATAATCACCTTGATGCCTCGGCCAGCCGCGGCTTTACCCCACTCGATCATCTTTTCAGGAGTGCGGTGGGCCGACAGCACCTCAACCTCGTATTCGATACCAAAATCCTTGAGTGTCTGCGCTGCATCTGACATAACTGACCAGTCAGAGTCTGAGCCCATGACAACGCCAACTACTGGCTTGATTTCGCTTGTCATTGAGGGCTCCTTTTACGCGGCTACCCTCAAATTTTACCCAAGGGGCTTAAGTTATCCCCGTAGCAAAACGGCGGCAGCGCCCCTGGCCTCAGCAAGAGCATGCTCAGCAGAATCGGCGACTACGGTGACGTGGCCCATTTTTCTGCCGGCTCTGGCGCCTTTTCCGTAGGTGTGCACCTTGGCATCCGGATGTGCAGCCAAAGCCTTATCAAGTGCCTGAACAAAATTATTTTGCTCATCAACACCAAGTAAATTGACCATCACTGCGTGGGCAGCGCGAGGCGCAGTTGAACCAAGCGGCAAATCAAGCACCGCTCTTATGTGCTGCTCGAATTGCGAGGTCACGGATCCCTCAATACTGAAGTGTCCGGAGTTGTGCGGGCGCATGGCAAGTTCATTGATCACAATTCGACCATCACGCGCCTCAAACATCTCGACGGCAAGCACTCCGGTAACACCCAGCGCTTCCGCGATTTGCTTTGCGATGGCTGCAGTGGTCTGTAAAGTTGCTGCGGTTGCCTCTGGTGACGGGGCCAGCACGACAGAACATACGCCGTTTTCTTGGATGGTTTCAACCAGCGGCCAAGCTTGAAATTCACCACTTGGAGTGCGGGCACTTAGTTGGGCGAGTTCGCGAACGAAGTCCACTTTCTCTTCGGCCAACAAACTTCCACCAAAAGATGCAAGATTTTCAAGCCAGTCTTTTGCGTCCACAGATGCGCGTACCACGCGAACGCCTTTGCCGTCGTAGCCGCCAATCGGGGTTTTTAAAATCGCTACGCCACCGTTTGCCGCGATGAAATCATCTAGCGAGGCTGCATCGCGGATCTCGGCCCAGGCTGGCATCGGCAAACCAAGTGCGCTGAGCCTTTGGCGCATGTGCAATTTATTTTGCGCAAAGGCAAGGGCTTTGCTTGGTGGCTGAATGTTCACGCCTTCTGCCTCTAGTGCCTGCAGCACAGAGATCGGCACGTGTTCGTGGTCAAATGTGATGACATCAACACCGCGCGCAAATTCGCGCACCACATCAAGTTGGTTGTAGTCACCAACCATACTGGTAGCGAGTTGTGCTGATGAGCCCTCTGCTTCAGCCAAGACCTTGATTTGGATTCCTAGGTTGATTGCCGGCGGGGTCATCATGCGAGCCAGTTGGCCGCCACCAATCACGCCTACGCGCGGAGAGTGCTTGGTCATGCCATTCCTAACTCTTGATACTTCTATTTTGCCGGAATGCGGCCCAATCATTTGCCTACAGGGCGGCAGCTAGCCGATCAATCTCTACCGCCACGGTTTTATGCTTGGCGATGCCTGGAATCACAATTGGCTCCTGGCCATCAATAATGATGCTGATAGTTCGGCCCTTAGTAAGTTGCACATCTTTAATCAGAGTCAGGCTGACCTCGCGACGCTTCTGCCCAAGCAATCCAGATCGATAAAGCACCCTCGTGGTGGTCACATCAAGAAAAGTGCTCATGAAACGAAGCAGTGGAATGAACCAAAAAAAGAAGGCCACTGAGCCAGAACCAACCCATAGCAAGGTGTATTGCCACTGTTCGGTTAGTCTTCCGCCAAAAAAAGCCATCGCAAAGCAGGCGGCAAATAGAAACAGATTAGGTAAGAACAACTTGGAACCACGAGGTCGAATGCGCGCGATGCGCTGCTCGGCTAAAAAACTCATCGCTTAATTGTGGCGCAGATGCACAATATCTCCGGCAGCCACAGCGACAACATCATCGCCAGCATTTGGCTTCACAATTAGACGACCGGTGTCGTCAATTCCAACCGCGGCTCCAAGAAGTTCTTCATCACCGGGCAAAATAACTCGCACACGATTGGTGCCACCATGGTCAAGCGTTGAACATGCGGCAATCACCTGATTTCGAAGCCCGCTAGCAACTGCGTTTCCGGCGGCAGACACCCAAGGATCATAAAGTCCGCGAAGATTTTCTAAATAGATGGAAAGAATGTCATCGAGCTCAAGGGACTGAGCGCCCTCCAACCGCAAAGATGTTGCGTTTTCGATTGGTAATTCGCTTTTATCTTGACGAACGTTTAGGCCGGCGCCGATAACCACTCCACTTAGATCGCCGACCAGCTCACTGAGCACACCAGAGACTTTCTTTTCTCCCACTAAAACATCGTTCGGCCATTTCAAGCCAACTTGCGCATCAGGAATCAGTGCGGCAACGGTCTTGGTCATCGCCAGTCCGGCCATCAGTGGCAGCCACGAAAAATTGGTAGCTGCGACTCCAGTCGGTTTCAACAACACCGATACAAATAGCGAGCTGCCGGCAGGAGCCACCCAGTCACGACCGGCGCGACCCCGTCCGGCAGATTGAAACCCGGCCACCAGCACGCTGAAGTCATCGGTGTTCGCTGAATTGGCAATCAAATCGGCATTGGTAGAGCCGGTTTCGGCAACAAACTCCAACTGGGCCGCAATGTGGCTACTCTTAGGGAAATCCATGGTCTAAGGGTACTGTCTGTAGGTTTCGCACAGCAGATTTTGTAATTAGCAGTAGCAAACTGCCAAAGGAATGCCCCTTTTCACTGGGTAAAGTGAAGTCCATGACCTTTGAAGATACTTTCACCCAGGCAATTCGCTTGAATCCAGACATTGCCACCACCAAGGGCAAAATTGAGGACCTGCGCCAGCGCTATCACGAAGCAGTGACCGCCGCCGGCGAAACTGCGATCGCCAAGCAGCACGCCAAAGGAAAGAACACCGCAAGAGAGCGCATTGAAATGCTGCTGGACCCGGGTTCATTTGTTGAAATCGATGAATACGTTCGCCACCGCTCGACTGCATTTGGCATGGATAAAAACCGCCCTTACGGTGACGCGGTGGTCACCGGAGTTGGCACAATTCACGGCCGACAGGTTGCACTTTTTTCTCAGGACTTCACAATTTTTGGTGGCTCACTTGGTGAAGCTGCCGGCAACAAAATCATCAAGGTAATGGATCTTGCAATAGCCACCGGTGTGCCAATTATTGGAATCCTTGATTCCGGTGGTGCTCGCATTCAAGAGGGCGTGATTGCGCTTGGTAAGTACGGTGAAATTTTCAAGCGCAACACCATGGCATCAGGCGTCATTCCACAGATCTCTTTGATCATGGGTCCTGCGGCCGGCGGTGCCGTTTACTCCCCCGCGCTAACTGACTTCGTGATCATGGTCGACAAAACATCAAACATGTTTGTCACCGGACCAGACGTAATCAAAACTGTCACCGGTGAAGATGTTGGCATGGAAGAACTCGGTGGAGCGCGTGCACACAACGAGCGATCAGGTGTTGCTCACTACCTTGCCGATGACGAAGCAGATGCAATTGACTACGCTCGTGCGCTGCTCAGCTACCTGCCCGAAAATAATCTTTCTGAAACAGTTCAGTACGCGCCAGAGGGTGAACTTGAAATCACCGATGCCGACGAGAAACTCAACTCAATAATTCCCGATTCACCAAACCAGCCTTATGACATGAAGACTGTGATTGAGGGCATCGTTGATGGGCGCGAATTCCTTGAGGTGCAGCCGTTGTTTGCGCCTAATATTTTGATAGGTTTTGCCCGAGTTGATGGTCGCAGTGTTGGCATCGTCGCTAACCAGCCGCAGCAAATGGCGGGAACTTTAAATATTGAAGCCGGTGAAAAGGCTGCCCGCTTCGTGCGCTTCTGTGACGCATTCTCAATTCCGATCCTTACCCTGGTTGACGTACCTGGTTACCTGCCAGGAACCGATCAAGAGTGGGCCGGTGTGATTCGTCGTGGAGCAAAGTTGCTCTACGCATACGCTGAGGCAACCGTGCCATTAGTAACTGTGATTACTCGCAAGGCCTACGGCGGCGCTTACATCGTTATGGGGTCCAAGCAACTTGGTGCAGATATCAACCTGGCTTGGCCAACCGCCGAGATTGCGGTTATGGGTGGTCAGGGTGCGGTTAACATCTTGTTCCGCGATCAGATTAAAAAGGCTGAAGAAGCTGGCATGGATGTCGCTGCCGTTCGCGCCAAACTTGCAGCCGAGTACACCTATAACGTGGCCTCGCCGTTCCTAGCTGCCGAGCGTGGAGAGCTTGACGGAATTATTGAGCCGAAAGCAACGCGCATTTCTGTGATCAAGGCAATGCGTGCGCTGCGTACCAAGCGTTCAAACCTGCCACCTAAGAAGCACGGAAACATTCCACTTTAAATCGCCACAAACAAAATAAACACGTAAAAATGACTGAATTCAGCGAATCGATCCAAGTGGTTTCCGGCGCGCCCACCCCCGAGGAACTCGCCACGGTCATTGCCGTGCTCGAGGCCGCGCACGCCGAGGAAGAGGCAACTGCCACCGGTTACGAGCGCCCGCTCAAATCATCGTGGTCTAGAAACGTGGCGCAGCTGCGTCACCCGATCGTGCCGGGGCCGGGCCAGTGGCGCGGTGCTTACCGCTCGGGACTTAACTAAATCTCAAGTGATTCGCTCAAGCGTGAAGGCTTGCTCGCCTTCACGGGACTTAACTAAATCTCAAGCCATTCGCTCAAGCGTTATCGAATGTCCCCCTAAGAGGGGACTCCATTTTTGACTATCCCAAGACCCCAAGCATTCATACTGGAAATTGAAGGTTTTATCGCTGAAAAAGGGGAATAGCGATTGAATCTGGGGTCAGGCGAAAACCTGATTGGGGACTGAAAAGGCGATTCGAAAGAATCGCTCTTTTCTTTTAAGTGGCAGTCTTACCGATGAGCGACGACGCTAAAACTTCAACCAGATGTCTGGTTTGGCCACCCCGGGCCTTGTGGCCACCAAAGTAATTTTCCAGTCTTCTTGGGATGGCGCTCTCAGGGTAATTCTTCCTTCGTTAACCTGTGCAAACGAGTTGGCAACCTTCTGCAAAATTTCTTTGCGCGAATAATCAGTCATGTTATCCAATCCACCCTCATCAAGAATGATTACTTCAACCCCACGCATTCGAGCTTGTTTTGCCGCCTCACGAATTTCAGCTGACATCAAACCGCGACCACGAATCTCATCTCTTAGAGATGCCTCCAAGAGCCTGGCCTCAAGTTTTTGACTATTTGAGAGTTTGCCTCGCTGTGATTCAATTTCACGCAGCATCGGCAAGGCGCCACGAAGAGCTAGATCCAATCGAGCGCGACGCTCTTCGCTTGCCGCGGCATTAGCCGCAGCCTGCATTTGAGAATTGCGCGCGGCCTCAGTGAATTCCATGGTGCGTCGATAGGCGCTCTTCAAACCAACAGAAATTGTGTGACCGGCGAAGACGAGTAGCAATGCACCAATCAAACCGGCTTGAATCCCGGCAAATAGTCCAGCCCAAGCAACAACCTGAATGACCAGCAGAACTGTACCAACCCAGGCAATTAGTTTTTGCTGGCGCACCGCGGTTGTGGCCATCAGGGTTGCAATGCCCACCACGTACCAAGTTGAGTAAGCATCAGCAGTTTGTGGATCAAGATTGGCATTCACCAGCAGCGGAACTATGGCTGCTACCGCCAAATTAAGAATCGCCTGTGTCAGGGGCAGGTTTGGGCCCCGATAAAAAATCATTGACGCGATTATTGCCGCTAGATAAAGCAGAATGGCTAGCAATGGGTACTCGTATTGCTCAACTCCACTTAGGGATGCAAAACCAAGTCCCGCATGAAATAAACCAAACAGCAGACCCAGAATCGCCACCAACCATCGCGGAATGCGAATCATGCTGCACTCCACTCAATGATTACGTTTGTGCCAACACCGATTTTTGAATCAATAAAAACTTTTCCGCCGGCTGCTTCAACTCGACCAACAATCGATAACCGCAAGCCAAGGCGATTTTTAGGAACCCTAGACGGTCTGAAGCCGCGGCCATTGTCTTTAATGACTATCTTGAAACCCTTGGCGGATCCCTTTAGGAAAACGCTGATTGATGCTCCAGAACCAGCGTGATTCTTGGCATTGGCCAACGCCTGCAGCATTGACTCGGTGACTGCCGCTGATAGCTCCGCGGGAACCGGAAGATCTGAAGCCCCCTCGCTCTCCAAAGCAACGCTGTCTGAGAATCTATGAACCGCCACCTCTAGCGCACTGAACAGCGAACTTACTGAAATGTTTTGATCCATGATTCGATCGTGTTCAAGACTGCTGAGTTTCTGAATCGCAGCCCTAGCTGATTCCTGGGCAGCTAATTCGGAGCGCTGGTCCTCGGCACTCGCAGCCAAAAGCAGTGTGGTAAGCACCGAATCATGAATCAAAGCATCAATCCGATCGCGCTCTCGATGAATCGCATCGGCGCGAGAGAGTTCAATCGCCGCAAGATTTGCCTCGTGATTTGCCTCATCGACCTTGGCAGCCTCATAGCGCAATACCCAAACAAAACCTGCAAGCACAGAACTGAATAAGAACGAAAAACTTGAATCTTGCAATGCAACCCAGGGATCCACCGGAATACCAATGTCGGATACCTGCAGAAAGAACCACATCGTCGGCAAAATCACCAAGAAGAAACTAGCGATGTAGACGCCAAAGCCACCCACGGCACTTATTCCACCAATACCAACCGTCCACCAAATCCAAGGTTGCTCCCCCGGGTCTAATTCCATTCCATCGAGTTGGAACGACCAGGTGACTATCGCAAAAGCACTTGATAGCGTCAACGCAATAAACCCAAAGCGCCCGGACCTGCGAATCCAAACCAAGAAAATTATCAGCAGGTTTGAGCCGGTAATCAGGCCAACATTCAACCAAAACCAAAAGGGATTCAACTCATATTTGCTGTATTCGGCGAATGCGTTGGTCAGTGTTTGCGAGCTGATCAAAATGGAAGCAAAAGAAAATACCCTTTCCAGAAGGGTATTAACCCTGGCCAGCGCCAAAGATTTATTTGGCTCAACCCTCCTGAATTGCATTGCTACAAAGAGCTTTCTTCAAGAATTCCGTCTTCAATTGCGCGAACCAAAAGTTCAGTTTTTGTAGATGCCGCGCGACCCAACACAGAGTACTTTGCGCGCACGCGGTCAATGTGCTCCTTGGCGGTAGAAATCTTTATGTTCAATTCGGCCGCTACCTGCTTTAGGGCAAAGCCAGAGGCGTAAAGGCTCAGCACCTCACGTTCACGGGGTGAAAGATTGGCCGCCTTAAATTCGGAATCAGAGTCAATGGCTGCAGCGGTTTGCAAAGTGTTGACGTAGATTCCTTCGGCCACCAAGCGAATGGCCGAGGCCAGCTCCTCCATCGATTTGGCTTTGGGAACCAGTGTTGCCGCACCAGCCTTGAGTGCCGCCCGCACAAGGTTCTGCTTGTCAGCGATGCTGAAAATAACTACCTGAGCGCCGGTCTTGATTAGCCTGGTCACATTTTCCGCGACGATCGATCCATCGGCCAGCGAAAGGTCCATCACAATCACATCGCACCGAATATCGGGGGTTTTCTCTAGCAGCTCGGTGACTGAGCCAGCCGAAGCACAGAATTGAAAACCAAACTCGGGACAAGCAGCCTTGAATGCAAAACGAATTGCATCGTGATCATCAACTATCGCAACACAAATTGGTTTATCGCGTTCACGCAGTTGCATGGTTAGTTCTTTCGCACCAAACTTGCCACAGCTTCAACGTGGTGAGTGTGCGGGAAAAGGTCAAAGGCGCGAAGAGCCTTGAGCTCGTAACCACCGGCCAGCAAAGGCTTTAGGTCTCGAGCCAACGCAACCGGATCGCAAGCAACATAAACAATGTGCGCTGGTGAAATTGCCAGCAATTGATTAACTACTTTGGCCCCTGCCCCGGCACGAGGCGGGTCAAGCACGATGGTTGAGTTGCGCGGGCTTGCCACTTTGCCACCCTTGTCTAGGTTGCCAACGCGCTCATTAAGGAATCGCTCGGTAGCCGAACAAACAGCTTTCACCCTTGGTAAATCTGCCAGATTTAACGTTGCATCCTCAGTGGCAACTTTGAAAGACTCAACGCTGGTCATGCGCAGTTCTTTGCCAAACTTGGCGGCAATTGTTCCGGTAAACAAGCCAACGCCGCCATAAAGATCAAGGTTGTCAGCTTCTAGGTCAATGCCCACGGCGGCAATCATCTCATTGACCGCACCGGTAAGCACCTCGGCGGCTTTCTTGTGAACCTGCCAAAATCCGCCACCACTAATTCTGAAAGTACGGCCGGACGCGCGCTCAATTAGGCGCTCGTCACCCTTTAGTTTTTTGTCAATCTTCCACTGCACCTGACCGGTGCTAGAAACAGCGACTTCAATTTTCTTTACGTCTTGAAAGTTTTTGTTTTGAAATTCCAACTCGCGAATTTCTTCAACCGCCAACGGCAGGTCGCGCACCTTTACAACGTCGTGACTGCGTTCCCGGTACGGTCCAACGGTGCCAGCTTCATCAACGTGCAATTGAACGCGAGTGCGATAACCCAAACCATTCACTTCGTCGTCACCCGGCGCTGCCTCAACCACTGGACGCAACTTAATACCTGCCATTCGGTCCAAGGCTTCTTCTAATACGTCAGCCTTTAACTCGCGCTGACGAGCAAGAGCAATGTGGCCAAATTCAGCGCCACCTGCTCCGCTAGGTCCAGCCTGCTTCCAGAAGTGCTTTACGCGATCCGGTGAGGCCTCAAGAATTTCGGTTGGTTCCGCACGGCAGAATGAACCACCGCGGTCTTCATAAACCACTGCCTTCACTTTTTCGCCCGGCAAAACGTGCGAGACAAAAACCACGCGTCCATCATGGCGAGCAACAAAAATGCCGCCGTGGGCCACCTTATCGATGGTGAGGGTTAAGTTCTGGCCGACCCAGTTTGTAGTTTTGTTCACCTGACAAGTGTGCCAGAGTATCGGTGTGACTCGTTTAGTACTTGCCTCCACCTCACCCGCCCGCCTGGCTTTGCTTCGTGCAGGCGGAATCGAACCAACCACTATTTCGCCCGGAGTTGACGAAGAGGCGCTAACCGCTCGCTCAATCGAAGCCGGACTGATTGACACCACAGCTCACATGGTGCAGATTTTGGCGAAAGCCAAGGCCGAGGCAGTTTTGAATCACCCCGATGCCGCCGGCGCAATCGTAATTGGCTGCGACTCGTCACTGGATTTTGACGGCAAGGCATTGGGCAAGCCACATGAAGCAGACGTGGCCCGCGACCGCTGGAAGTCAATGCGTGGCAGAGCTGGAACCCTGTTTTCTGGGCACTGGGTTATCGACAACCGCAATCCGGCCCCGGGCCAGTTGCCGCCAGCCGCGGGCCGAGTAAGCAGCACCATCGTTCACTTTGCCGACATCAGCGATGCCGAGATCGAGGCCTACGTGGCCACCGGTGAACCACTCAAGGTAGCCGGAGCCTTCACGATTGACGGGTTAGGCGGTGCTTTTCTGCGTTCCATCGAGGGAGATGCCCATACCGTTATTGGCCTAAGCCTGCCGGTGCTTCGCGAACTGGTCATTAGCCTGGGCGTTGAATACCCAAGCCTTTGGAATAAATAACCCCAATACCAGTCAATAAATGGCCACCCGCTGAGTCTGCTCGCTGGACCTTTTCACAGTAGTTTCGCGATTTTTTTGTGATTTTGGGCCAATAAATGGCCCTTTTTAGCCAATAGGCTTGGGAATTATGACTTCAACCCCAAAAAAGATCACCAAGGTCCTCATTGCTAACCGTGGCGAAATTGCCGTGCGCATCGCCCGCGCCGCAAAGGATGCCGGCATTCAATCGGTTGCGGTCTACGCGGATCAAGATCGGGACGCAATGCACGTAAAGCTTGCCGACGAGGCCTATGCACTGCACGGCACCACTGGTCCTGAGACTTACCTGGTGATTGAGAAGATTTTGGGCGTTGCCAAAAAGTCGGGTGCCGACGCCGTTCACCCGGGCTATGGATTCCTTGCCGAGAACGCCAGCTTTGCGCAGGCGGTTATCGATGCTGGTTTGATTTGGATTGGTCCATCACCAAAAGCGATTGATCAACTTGGTGACAAGGTTTCCGCTCGCCACGTTGCCGAAAAGGCCGGCGCACCACTTGCCCCTGGAACTCTTGACCCAGTTTCCGGCGCAGAGGAAGTTTTGGATTTCGTAAAGCAGCACGGCCTGCCGGTTGCTATCAAGGCAGCATTCGGTGGCGGTGGCCGCGGCATCAAGGTGGCTTACAAAGAAGAAGAAGTTGCCGAACTTTTTGAATCGGCAACTCGTGAAGCAATCGCAGCGTTTGGTCGCGGTGAGTGCTTCGTTGAAAAGTATTTAGAGAAGCCTCGCCACGTTGAGACCCAGTGTCTTGCCGATGCCTACGGAAACGTGGTTGTCGTTTCAACTCGTGACTGTTCACTGCAGCGCCGTCACCAAAAATTGGTTGAAGAGGCTCCCGCCCCATTCTTGACTCAGGATCAAATCGATCGCCTGTACGCATCGTCAAAAGCGATTTTGAAAGAGGTTGGCTACCAGGGCGCAGGAACTTGTGAATTCTTGGTTGCCCAAGACGGAACCATTTCGTTCCTTGAGGTCAACACCCGTTTGCAAGTTGAGCACCCGGTTTCTGAAGAAGTAACCGGTCTTGATCTGGTGCGTGAACAATTCCGCTTAGCTGAGGGCGGCGTGCTGGATTACCCAGACCCAGTCATCAAAGGTCACTCTTTTGAATTCCGCATCAACGGTGAAGATGCTGGCCGCAACTTTATGCCAGCACCTGGCCCGGTTCACGTGTTCAAGGCACCGTCTGGTCCCGGCGTTCGCGTTGATACCGGTGTTGAATCTGGCGATGTAATTTCAGGATCGTTTGACTCAATGGTGGCCAAGCTAATCGTGACCGGCGCAACTCGCGAAGAAGCTCTGGCTCGTTCACGTCGCGCACTTGCCGAGATGGAAGTTGCCGGCCTACCAACCGTGCTGCCGTTCCACCGCAAGATCGTTAATGACCCGGCCTTTATCGGTGACGCTGCGGCAAACAAGTTTGGCATTTACACCCGATGGATTGAGACCGAGTGGGTAAATGACATTCCAGCCTGGAGTGGAGTTGCCGAACCAGCCGAAGAGCCAGCCGAGCGCAACAACGTTGTGGTTGAGGTCAATGGCAAGCGCATTGAGGTTTCAATGCCTAAGCGCCTTCTTGGTGCCGCCGCTGCCGGACCGGTGAATGCAGGCCACGCACCAAAGCGCAAGAGCCACTCGCACGCTACCGCTGGTGGTGGCTCAGGCAACACCGTCAAAGCACCGATGCAGTCAACCGTGGTCAAGATTGCGGTTGCAGTTGGTGACACCGTGCAAGAAGGTGACCTAGTTGTGGTACTTGAAGCCATGAAGATGGAGCAGCCGATGAACGCGCACAAGGCCGGCAAGATCAAGTCAATCAGCGCCGAGGTTGGCACCACCGTTCCTGCGGGAACCGTGCTGCTAGAGCTCGAGGACTAATCACACGTTTGGCAACTGAGCGCTTGCGCGAGGCTAAACATTAGGCTTGTGCAGCGCGCGAGCAGCGTTGCTGATGGTCTCACTCAGCGATGGGTAAACAGTAAAGGTGCGAGCAAGCTCATCTGCAGTCAATCGGTTTTCGATTGCAATCGCGATTGAGTAAATCAAATCCGAGGCCCTAGGCGCAACGACTACTCCACCAATAACCGTTCCGCCGGTTGAACAGATCAACTTAATAAAACCAAAATCTAGCCCCTGCATTTTTGCACGTGGGTTAGTGTTCAAATCAATCTTTTCAACAAAGCCGTTTACTTTGCCGTCTTTTATGTCTTGTTCCATCCAGCCAACTGATGCAATCTCAGGTGCAGTGAAAACATTCGACGCAACATTGCGAACCTCTGTTGGTGAAGCAACATCCCCCATGGTGTGGAATACCGCAGTGCGCCCCTGCATTGCCGAAACCGATGCCAACGGCAAGAAAGTGCTGCAGTCACCAACTGCATAAACATTTGCACGAGAAGTTCTGGCAACTTTATTTACCTGAATGTGGCCTGATTCGGTAAGCACAACTCCGGCTTCTTCAAGCCCAAGACCTGCGGTATTTGGAATTGCACCTACGGCCATCAAACAGTGCGAGCCCTGAATCACTCTTCCATCTGCAAGAGTCACCTCTACACCGTTGCCGGTGTTGACTACTTTTTCGGCTCGAGTCTTGTTCATCACATTGATGCCGTTGTTTCGGAAGACCTGCTCAAGCAATTGAGCCGCATCTGCGTCGTTGCCCGGCAGGACTGTTTCACGGCTAGATACCAAAGTTACTTCGCTTCCTAGCGCTCGGTAGGCAGATGCAAACTCTGCACCGGTAACACCCGAACCAACCACGATGATGTG
Organism: Rhodoluna lacicola; assembly: GCF_000699505.1. Taxonomy (NCBI): domain Bacteria; kingdom Bacillati; phylum Actinomycetota; class Actinomycetes; order Micrococcales; family Microbacteriaceae; genus Rhodoluna; species Rhodoluna lacicola. The sequence continues at coordinate 1,148,588 of NZ_CP007490.1, forward strand.
TTCCGGTAATTCGGTGAGGTTATAAAGCTGGGTCCAAGTGAGAATTCGCTCACCATCTGGCTTTGCCGAAGCTAGTTGACGCGGGTGGGCACCAACGGAAACGATGATGGTTTTTGCCTCAAGGCGCTCAGACTTGCCATCTTCAATTGCGTCGACAATCACGTGGTGATTTCCGTCAAGACGACCATTGCCGGCAATCACGCGCACGCCAGCCTGAATTAGTTGGTCGCGCATATCTTCAGATTGGTTTTGCGCCAGATTTAGCAAACGCTCGTTTACAACACCAAGATCGATTTCCGTTTTTGGTTTGACCTTTTTACCGTCAATAGAGAAGTAAACCCCAAGGGCTTCCGCGTGAGCTACCCGCTGAGCGGCCTCGGCTGTGGCGATCAGAGTCTTGGACGGAACCACATCGGTTAGCACCGCGTTACCACCGATACCCGAGCGCTCGATCAGCGTTACTTGGGCACCAAGCTGCGTGCCGGCAAGTGCCGCTTCGTATCCCCCAGGGCCGCCGCCAATAATGACGATGTGGTGTTTTTTGGTTTCGTTATCGCTCACTTACCCCATTCTGCCAGTCGTAGACTCGAAGCATGAACAACCCACTAGACAATTCAGCGGCCAACCCATTTGAAATCGCAAAGCAGGCGGCGGCCAGCATCGCGGAGCTAACCGGAGTCGCAAATCACGACATTGCTCTGACCCTGGGCTCTGGCTGGGCCAAGGCCGCCGATCTTATCGGTGAGACCGTGGCAACGGTTGACGCTGCTCAAATCGTGGGATTCTCTGCACCGGCTGTTCAGGGTCACGTGGCAACGATTCGATCGATTAAATTGCCAAGTGGAAAACATGCACTGGTGCTTGGTGCCCGCACTCACTACTACGAGGGTCACGGCGTTCGTCGCGTTGCCCACGGCGTGCGCACTGCTGCGGCTACCGGCGCCAAAACCATGATTTTGACCAACGGTGCCGGCGGCATCAAAGAAACCTGGAAACCAGGAACTCCGGTTTTGATTAGCGATCACATCAACCTAACCGCCGACAGCCCACTTGAGGGCGCAAAGTTTGTTGACCTGACTGACCTATACTCAAAGCGCCTGCGCGAGCTAGCCCGCACCGTTGACGCTTCGCTAGATGAGGGCGTTTACTGCCAATTCCGCGGCCCGCACTACGAGACCCCTGCCGAAGTTCAGATGGCAAAACACATCGGCGGCCACATCGTTGGAATGTCAACGTCACTTGAGGCAATTGCAGCCCGTGAAGCAGGCATGGAGATCCTTGGCCTTTCGCTAATCACTAATTTGGCGGCCGGCATTCAAAAAGAACCGCTGAGTCACGCCGAGGTTTTGCAGGCGGGTAAAGATGCCGAATCACGCATCAGCGCCCTGTTAGCTCAGATCGTTGCCAAGATTTAGCAAATGACCACGCAGTTATTTGATGCGGCTAGGGCCTGGGCCGCGCAGGACCCCGATACTGAAACCCGCGAAGAACTTCTGGCGCTTATTGCCGCTGGCGATACCCAGGCTATTGAAGCGCGAATGGGATCGCGACTTGACTTTGGTACCGCTGGGTTGCGCGGTGAACTTGGCGCCGGACCAAATCGCATGAATCGAGTCTTGGTCGCGCAAGCCGCTGCCGGAATCCGCGATTATGTGAATGAAAACTTTAAGAACGATGCATCAGTGGTGATTGGTTTTGATGGTCGCATCAACAGCGCTATCTTTGCCCGTGACTCAGCCGAGATTTTTGCCGCAGCAGGAATCAGCACCATGCTGTTTGACGGTGTCGTGCCGACCCCGGTTTTAGCTTTTGCCGGTAAGCACCTGAACGCATCAGCTGCAATCATGGTCACCGCTTCACACAATCCCCCGCGCGATAACGGGTACAAGGTTTATCTAGGTGGAGCAAATGGTGGTTCACAGATCATTTCACCAACCGATAAGCAAATTGCCGACAAAATTCGTGCGATCGCAGCGAGTCAAACCTTCGATGAAATTCCAAAGTCAACTAACTATGAAGTTATTGGCGATGAAATTCGACAAGCCTACGTAGCCGAGACTGCTTCGTTGACCGGTGAAATCGAAAACGCTGAGTCCCTAAAAATTGTCTACACCGCAATGCACGGTGTCGGCTGGCGCACAACCCAGGAGCTCTTTGAAGCAGTTGGCTTACCAAAACCTTTTACCGTTGACGAACAGCTCTTGCCAGACGGAAACTTTCCAACCGTGGCTTTTCCAAATCCAGAAGAACCGGGAGCGATGGACTTGGCATTTGCAAAAGCACGTGAGGTTGGAGCCGACCTGATTATTGCTAACGACCCTGATGCCGATCGGCTGGCTATCGGTGTTCCTGATTCATCAGTTGCCGAGGGTTGGCGCCGGCTAACCGGCGATGAGATTGGCCTGCTACTTGGCTACCAGGTGGCTCGGCGCGCGGTTGCCGACGGTAAAACTGGAGCCCTGGCCTGTTCCATCGTCTCGAGCTCGGCGCTTGGCAAGGTGGCGAATCACTTTGGGCTGGAGTATCAAGAAACTCTCACCGGATTCAAGTGGATTTCCAAAGTTCCCAACCTGCTGTTCGGCTACGAAGAGGCGCTTGGCTACTGCGTGGACCCGCAACGGACTCCAGACAAGGATGGCATCTCGGCGGCGCTGATCGCAATTGCCATGGCGGCTGAGCTGGCGAGCCAGGGGAAAACGCTGACTGACCAATTAGCCGAGCTCGGCGAACTGTTTGGCCACTATGCGACCGGCCAGATTTCGATGCGGGTTACCGACCTTTCGGTAATTTCCAGCATCATGCAGAACCTACGCGCAAATCCACCGGTGATGATTGATGGTGTCGAGGCAAAATTCACCGATCTTTCAATCGGCACAGACAAGCTAGGGCCCACCGATGGATTGCGATTTGATTTGGCCGACGGCCGGCGAGTGATTGTGCGCCCGTCGGGAACCGAGCCAAAACTTAAGTGCTATTTGCAGGCGGTAGGAGAATCTAAAGAAGCGGCCACTGCCACGTTGGCATCGCTGAACGATGCGATGAAGGAACTTCTAAAGTAAAGAAGCTGAAAGCTTCACAGGACCTATAGCAAAGAAGCTGAAAGCTTCTTTGTAAGCTCCTCGAGATCAAAGAAGTGCTCGATGGTGATTACTTCTGATGGCAACCCGGTAAGCAACTGTGCCAAATCCGGGGTGGTCAGAATTACCTGAGCATCGCGGGATTCGCGAGCAGTTTTCATATCGGTGGCTTCAACAGTTGCTTCAATGCCCAACTGGGTCAGCACCTTTTCTGCATTCATCTTCAGTAGTACTGATGTTCCAATGCCCATGCCACATACTGCGATGATCTTCATAAGACCATTCTGCCCTGTGTTATTCGAAGATCGACCGAATCTGTTCGGTATCCCCCGCATTTAACAGGATGTTTACAGCATCGTTATCCGATAGCAAGGTGGAGAGCTCGGCAAGCATCTCGATGTGTGAATTGTGGTCAATCGCACACAAACCAAAAACTAGTTCAACCGGGTCATTCGCATCGTTGCCGAAAACAATTGGCTCGGCAAGGGTGAGCAGACTTAGCCCAGTTGACAACACAAACTCCGATGGCTTGGCGTGCGCCAGAGCAATTCCTGGCGCTATGACAAAGTACGGCCCGTGCGAGTCCAGAACATCGACCATTGAAGCTGTGTATTCAGGAGTTGTCCTTCCGCTGGCAACAAGTAAGTCGCCGGCAAGTTCGATGGCGTGCTCACGATCCAGCGCGGCGGCCTTGACTCGAATTGAGTTGTCGGCAAACGCCTCAGCAAGCCTGCGCAGTGACACTAACGACCAGCCTCGTTGAAACCTTCGCTAATCATTTCAATGAGCTCTTCACGGTCATCAATCGCCTGGAAGGCACCTTCGGCTGCATTGATTTGGAAAATCTCTAGGTCCTCAAGCCCATATCCAAAGGTGTCAACCAAAAGTTCCATCTCGCGTGTAAGTGAAGTACCACTCATTAGGCGGTTATCGGTGTTTACGGTCACCTTGAAACCCAAGTCGTAAAGAATATCGAATGGGTGGTCGGCCATTGTCTCGCCAAGCAGCGAGATTGCGCCGGTTTGCAGATTAGAAGAAGGTGAGGTCTCAAGAACGATTCCACGATCGTGAACCCACTCGGCAACCGGACCAAGTACAACCAAGTCTGTCTCACCATCAGTGCGACTAAACATGATGTCCTCAACGATGCGTACTCCGTGGCCTAGACGCAAAGCACGACCAGAAACAATTGCATCCTTGATACTTTCAATTCCGTCGGCCTCGCCCGCGTGCACGGTTACCGGGAACAACTCGCTAGCAAGGTAGTCAAAGGCAACCTTGTGGCGACTTGGCAAAAAGCCCTGCTCTGCCCCAGCGATATCGAACCCAACCACGCCATTGTTGCGGTGGCGCACGGCAAGTTCTGCAATTTCAAGACCGCGATCGGCGTGACGCATTGCTGTCACCAGCTGACCGGTACGAATGTATCCGCCCTGTTGCTCAACTAATTCCATGCCCTCTTCCAGACCGTCCTGGACCGCCTCAACGGTTTCATCAAGAGTTAGTCCACGAGTTAGGTGTTGCTCAGGAGCCCAGCGAATTTCACCGTAGATCACACCGTCGTTGGCAAGATCCAAAACGAATTCGCGAGCAACGCGAGTTAGGTGCTCACGCGTTTGCATCACAGCGGTGGTCACATCAAATGTTTTTAGGTATTCAACCAGCGAACCAGAGTCAGCTGATTTCTCAAACCACTTGCGCAAATCTTTGGCGTTGTCGGCAGGAAGCGCTAAACCAATTTCGCTTGCCATCTCAACGATGCTCTGCGGGCGCAGGCCGCCATCTAGGTGATCATGCAGTGAAATTTTTGGCAACGAGCGAATGTCGAAGTTAGCCATGAATGTTGCCTCTATTTCTATTTGATGCGTTCAAGCACAATCTTGCGCTCGGTAGCTGAAGGTTCAATCTTAAACGAACCTTCCAGTGCTTCCAAGGCTCTGTCGAAACGCTCGGGTTCATCAGTGTGCAGGGTCATCAATGGTGCCCCAGCCTCAACCTTCTGGCCCTGTTGCGCGTGCAAAGTGATTCCAGCGCCAAACTGCACATCGTCTTCTTTGCGCGCACGACCGGCGCCCAAACGCCAAGAGGCGGTACCAACCTGCAGCGCGTCCAGCTGTGACAAATAGCCCGATGCCGGAGCGGTCACGACGTGGTGCTCTCTAGCCTCAGGTAGTGCCGCGTCTGGGTCGCCGCCCTGGGCAGAAATCATTTGCCGCCACTTGTCCATGGCTCGGCCATCTTTCAAAGCCGCAGCAACATCAACATCGCCCTTACCGGCCAGGCGCAGCATCTCTTGAGCCAGTTCGATGGTGATTTCAACCACGTCGGCTGGTCCGCCGCCAGCAAGAACTTCTAGTGATTCCTTTACCTCTAGCGCGTTACCGATTTCCAAACCAAGCGGCGTGGACATATCGGTGAGCAAAGCAGATGTGTTCACTCCTGCGTCTTGACCAAGCTGCACCATCACCGTTGCAAGTTCTCGCGCGCGCTCTATGTTTTTCATAAAGGCACCAGAACCCACTTTCACATCCAAAACTAGAGACGATGTGCCCTCGGCAATTTTTTTGGACATGATTGATGACGCGATTAGAGGGATTGCTTCTACCGTTCCGGTAACATCCCGCAGTGAATACAACTTTCGATCCGCGGGTGCCAGACCTGAGCCGGCGGCGCAAATTACCGCACCCACATCGGCTAACTGCTGGTGGAATTCTTGGTTTGAAATTTGTGCGCGCCAACCCTTGATTGATTCAAGCTTGTCTAATGTGCCGCCGGTGTGACCAAGACCACGACCAGACAGTTGCGGCACCGCCACACCAAATACCGCCACCAACGGGGCAAGTGGCAAAGTTATTTTGTCGCCCACACCACCGGTTGAATGTTTGTCGGCAGTTGGTGCGCCCAGGCCTTCGTAGCTCAATCGCTCGCCCGAGGCAATCATCGCCAAAGTCAGATCTTTGATTTCGCGGCGACTCATTCCGTTAAGCAAAATTGCCATGGCCATCGCAGACATCTGTTCGTCGGCTACTAATCCGGCGGTGTAGTTAGCAATCAACCAGTTAATTTGCTCTGTGCTGAGTTCACCCTTGTCGCGCTTGGTAACAATAAGTTCTGGCGCTGAAAAATTAGACATTAAATACTTTCTATATTTGCGACTAGGCGCGTTCTTCTAAATCACGTGGGCCAAATGCATCCGGAATGACCTCGTCGATTGTTTTGAAACCCGATACGGTCTCCAGAATCATGCCTTTGGCAGAGTGCTCAAAAAGCAACTGGCGGCAACGCCCGCACGGCATCAAGATGTTTCCATGCCCATCGACGCAGGTGAAGGCAATTAACTTGGCTGGGCCCTTGCCCACAACGGCGGTCATTGCCAACTCGCTAACCAGTGAGCACTCAGCGCACAGGGTCAATCCGTAAGAGGCGTTCTCAACATTGCAACCGGAGACTATCCTGCCGTCCTCGGTAAGTGCAGCAGCACCAACTGGAAACTTTGAATAAGGCACATAAGCCTTTTTCATTGCAGTGTTAGCTGCCTCGCGAAGCTGGTTCCAATTTGCCTCTGAAATTTTGGCGTCAGACATTTGCGACCTAACTCTTTATGTATGGCTTGCCCGTGGCAGCTGGCCCAGAAACCTTGCCAACCAAACCGGCCACCGCAACAATAGTGAGCGCGTAAGGGAGCATCAAAAGGAATTGGCTTGGTACGTCTGATCCAATAATGCTCAACACCGATTGCAGATTCTGTGCAAAACCAAACATCAGGGCGGCCAGCGTTGCCAGCAGCGGATTCCAGCGCCCAAAGATGAGCGCAGCCAAAGCAATGTAACCGGCCCCAGAGGTCATTTCTTTACTGAACGAGCCAACCGCGCCAAGGGTAAAGAAGGCGCCGCCAAGACCAGCCAGCGCGCCACCCAGCATCACGCTGATGTAGCGGGTGCGGTAAACCTTGATGCCTACTGTGTCGGCGGCCTTAGGGTACTCACCAACCGCACGAAGGCGCAAACCCCATCGGGTTTTGAACAGTGCAATGTAAACCACAGCAACCGCGGCATACATCAAGTACACGATTAGCGTTTGCGAAAACAGCAGCGGACCAATGATTGGAATCTGCGAGAGCAAAGGAATATCAATCTGATCAAAACGTTCTGGCTGATTCAGTGCAATTAGGTCACGGGCCATAACCGTGGAATAGAAGAAGCTGGTCAAACCAATCACCAACACGTTAACCACCACACCAACGATGATCTGATCAACCACGTACTTGATGCTAAAGACGGCAAGTACTCCGGCAACGAGTGCACCGCTGATGGCAGCCGCAAGCAAACCAATCGTCAAACTGTGCGTGATGGATGTAATCAACGCAGAGGCAAATGCTCCGGCTAAAAGTTGACCCTCGATGGCAATGTTTACAACTCCAACGCGCTCAGAGAGCACACCGGCCAAGGCACCAAAAATCAGTGGCACGGCCAGGGCAAGCGACCCCTGCAACGTGGTTGTTAGTGGGAACATCTGACCCACAAACATGACAATCAAAATTTGCTGAACCAATACGAAGGCAAAAATTGCTGTGAGCCAGAGCGGGGTTTTCTTGCGCTGCAGCGAAAGCCACCAGGTTGCCGCGGTGGCTAAAACGGCAATCAGCGAAACAATCCAAGAGGCACCGGCAACTGGAATTGCCGCGTCAGGGATTGCGAATAATTCCTTACCCGCGTTGAAACTAAATAGCGTTGTTCCGGCTGGCGCGGTGATTGAAAGCCATAAGCTGATCAGCGCAAAAAGGGTGAAAGCAATTGGAGTTTTGAAAGAGCGCTTCATTATGCTGCAACTCCCTTTGACTCAGGCTTAACAGCTTTCTTAGCTGACTTCTTTTCTGGATCCCGCAAACCAAACATCAATCGCACCAGTGGAGGCGCGGCGATGAACAGCACCACCAGTGACTGCACGATCAAGACGATGTCGATTGGCACTTTTTGGTTTGCCTGCATAATTACCGCTCCGGCACGAAGTGCACCAAACAATATTCCAGCGGCCAAAACACCAAGTGGTTTTGATCTGCCAAGCAGCGCAACCGTGATGGCATCAAAGCCAAAGCTGGCGGCAACACTTGGAGTCAAAAATTTTTCGGCGCCAAGCACCTGCGAGGTTCCAGCCAGGCCGGCCAGTGCTCCAGAGATTGCCATCACCAAGATGTAGTTGAAGCCAATGTTGATTCCGGCAACTTTTGCTGCATTTGGGTTGTGTCCAAGCGCACGGAACTGGAATCCAACCGATGAACGGTTCAGCAACCACCACACGGTTGCCACCATCGCAAGCATCACAAAGAACGAAGCATTAATGCGGAAGTTATCACCCATGAAGCGCCAGTATTTTGCGCTTTCAACAATCTCTGGTGAGATCGGGTTTGTGGCTCCGGGTGCCTGAAAAAGCGGAGTAGTCAAAACATAGAAGAGCAGCAATCCGGCGATGTAGTTCATCATGATGGTGACGATTACTTCATTGGCCCCGGTGGCAGCCTTCAAAAATCCAACAAATCCACCAAAGAGCGCCGAGGCAACTACGCCGGCGAAAACCGCGAGTGGCAGGTGAATGTATGCCGGCAGGTCAAAGCTGAAGCCAACCCAAGCCGCCCCCATGGCACCAAAAATAATCTGGCCGGTTCCACCGATGTTGAAAAGCCCCGAGCGGAAGGCAACTGCCATGCCCAGACCCGCAAGGGTTATGGGTGTTGCATAAGACAGGGTCTCGGTGAGTGGCTTGATCATGCCGATGGTGTCGAGAGCTTTGTAGTTGAAAATCGAACCGCGGAACAGTGCGTCGTAAGCACCAAACACCGAGTTCCAAACCGCTAAAAAGAAATCCGCCGGTCTTGCGAACAGGTAGCCGGCCGCTGTTTGAACATTTTCATTGGCAAAGGCGATCAACAAACCACCGATGATGAACGAAGCCAATACCGCTAGCACCGTGACCAGCGCGCTGGGATTGAATATCTGCTTGATTAATTTGTTCATGCGCTGATACCTGCCATCATCTGACCCAAAACCGACCGTGAGGTGTTCGATGGCACAACGCCAACTACTTTTCCGCGATACATAACGGCGATGCGGTCCCCCAGTTGGGTGGCCTCATCAAGTTCGGTGGCCACAATCAAGACCGGAATTCCAGCGTCGCGGGTCGCCACAATTTGCTCGTGCACAAATTCGATTGAGCCAACATCAAGACCGCGGGTTGGCTGTGAGGCCACCAACAGACGAAGTTCGCGCGACAGCTCTCTTGCCAAGACAACTTTTTGCTGGTTTCCGCCGGAAAGCTGAGACGCGGTGGAATCAATTCCCTGAGCGCGGATATCAAACTGCTTTAGCTTCTCTTGAGCAAACTTTTTCAAGAAGTCCAACTGCAAGCTGATTCCTTTGGCAAAAGGCTTTCGGTCACTTCTGTCGAGCATCAAGTTTTCAGCAATGGTGAATTCTGCAACCAGGCCATCCTCGGTTCGGTCCTCGGGCACAAAACCTACACCCAAGTCCAAAACCTGTTTCACGTTCTTGCCGATTAGCTCTTTGCCATCCAGCTCAATCGAGCCTGCGGTCTTACCGTGCATTCCAATGATTGCTTCGGTCAGCTCAGTTTGACCATTGCCCTGCACACCGGCGATAACTAGAATCTCGCCCTCGTGAATTTCAAGATTCACATCGTCGAGCACCTTGGTGCCGGCGTGATTCCAGGCTGAAAGATTTGTAATTTTGAATGTTGCCTTACCTGGTTTGGCCACACCCTTTTCAACATCAAGATCAACGGCTCGTCCCACCATCATTGAGGCCAGTTCATTTGCAGATGACTTAGGGCTTGCCTCGCCAACAATCTTGCCAAGGCGAATCACTGTGATCTTGTCGGCAACTTCTTTTACTTCGCGAAGCTTGTGGGTGATGAACACAATTGCTTTGCCCTCGCTGCGCAATTGCTTCATGATTGCCATCAACTCGTCGGTTTCCTGCGGTGTCAGCACCGCAGTTGGCTCATCAAATACCAAAACCTGGGCATCACCCATCAGGGCCTTGATGATTTCTACGCGCTGCTGAACACCAACCGGTAGGTCACCAACGATTGCATCGGGGTCTACTTCAAAACCAAAGCGGTCAGAAATTTCACGAACCTGCTTGCGCGCGGTTTCAAGATCAAGCAGGCCACCAAACTTGGTTGGCTCATGACCAAGAATCACATTTTCGGCAACGGTAAAAACCGGAATAAGCATGAAGTGCTGGTGGACCATGCCAATTCCCGCGGCCATGGCATCACCGGGTCCGGCAAATTTAACGACCTTATCGTCAATCAAAATTTCTCCGCCGTCGGCCTGGTACAAGCCGTAAAGCACGTTCATCAGGGTTGACTTGCCGGCACCGTTTTCGCCAAGCAGGCAGTGGATTTGCCCCGGCTCTGCAACCAGGTTGACATTATCGTTGGCAGTCATCGCACCAAAGCGCTTGGTGATGCCTCGGAGTTCCAGCTTCATCGCTATTTCCCGTTTCGTGTCTGCGTTTTTTCACGCGTGAATTTCAGTCTAACTCGGCAACTTCACCACGAATGCCAGTAAAAAACCAAAAAAGTTGGGGGCCGATTTCTCGACCCCCAACTTTTTATTTAGCGTTTTTTAGTAAGAAGACTTTACGTCGATCTTGCCTGAAACGATGTCAGCCTCTAGAGCAGCAACTTCGTCAGCAAGGCCTGCGCCCCACTTAGCTTCGTGCTCTGGTGAGATTCCAACACCCTTGTTGGCTAGGGTTCCAACGTAAATGTCTTCGCCACCCTTGAAGGTGCCCTCTAGGCCAGCCTTGATGGTTTCGAAGATTGCAACGCTCATGTTCTTCTGAACTGAGGTCAAGATCAGTGACTTGAACTCATCGAACTTAGGAGCCTTGTACCAGTCGGTGTCAACACCGATTACGTACACGCCCTCAGCCTCTAGAGCTGCCTGGCCTGAACCTAGACCAACTGGACCAGCAACAGGCATGATCACGTCAGCGCCCTGCTTGATGAAGTTAGCTGAAACGGTCTTACCCTTTGCAACGTCTGAGAAGTCACCGGTCATGGTCCACTTTGACTGGTCGTCGCCGTCAGTTCCTAGAACCTTAACCTTTGCACCCTTAACTTCGTTGTAGTGAGCAACTCCCTGCTTGAAGCCATCCATGAAGATGGTCACTGATGGGTATGGAGCTCCACCAAATGTGGCAACCTTGCCAGTCTTTGATGTTCCCGCTGCTACGTAACCTGCAAGGAATGCAGCTTCTGCGGTGTCAAACAAAAGTGGCTTTACGTTGTCTACGTACTTAGTGCTGAAATCAGGGTTGCTAAGTGCGGTGTCAACTGGTGCGAAGTTCACTGAAGGGTTTGCTGCTGATGCAACATCGGTTGCTGCTGCAAGTGCGAAACCAACTGGAACGATCATGTTGCAACCTTCGGCAACCATCGCGTCAACGTTTGGCTGGTAGTCGGTGCCTGATTCTGACTGAGCTTCAGCTGACTGAACTCCTAGAACAGCAATCGCTTCCTTAAGACCGTTGTATGCCTCTTCGTTGAATGAGCCGTCATCGAAACCGCCCTCGTCAGAGACCATGCAGGCCTTGTAATCAACTGGAGTAACGGTTGGTTCAGCTGGAGCTGATGCACAACCTGCAAGAGTTAGACCCGCAACAGATGCAAGTGCTAGACCCTTAAGAATGTTCTTATTCAATTAGATTCCTCCTGGAATAACGACGAGTGGCTCTCACTCATCGTTGCCGTTTCAGCCTATCTCGCTGGGCAGGGGCACATTGACGACAAGCGGGGTTAGTACCAAAAGTTAATCGAGTCGCAACAATTTCGTGATTATTGAGAATCAGAGAACGTCGGAATGGCCAGTGGCCTTCAACGCATCAACCAAACTCTTGACTCGCTGAGCGTGCTCTTTGGTGGTCACCAACAGCGCATCCGGGGTGTCCACAACAATGATGTCTTCAACACCGATGAGCGCGATCAGGCGATCGGTATCCGAAACCAGGATGCCGCTTGAACTATCGGCCAATACCTTGGCGTTACCTAAGACGGCAAGGTTGCCGCGACGACCCTGTGACTGCAATTCTGCAATCGCCGCGAAGTCACCTACATCGTGCCAAGAAAAACTGGCCGGAATCACGGCAACTAAGCCGGCTGCTGCCGCTGGCTCGGCCACCGAGTAATCAATAGCCACCTTCTTTAGGGTTGGCCAAATCTTTTCAATTGCAGCCTTGCGGTTATCGGTGTCCCACTCGGCTGCTAATTCCATAATTGATGCGTGTAGCGCTGGCTCTGATTTAGCCAACTGCTCAAGCAGCAGCGCGGCTGGAGCGATGAACATACCGGCGTTCCACAGGTACTGCCCCGAGTCCACGTACTTGCGAGCCTTGGCAATGTTTGGCTTTTCAACGAACTTGATCACGTGGCGGGCCTCTGGCGCACCGGTAACTCCAAGCTCATCGCCGGATTTGATATAACCAAAACCAACAGATGGCTCGGTGGGCTCGATTCCGATGGTCACGATTTTTCCGGTGGCGGCAACGAGAACTGCCTCGCGCACGGTTTTGTGGAACTGCTCGTCTTCTGTGATTACGTGATCTGCGGCAAAGGAACCAACAATCACATCTGGTTCCCGGTTCATCAAAATGGCTGCGGCGAGCGCGATCGCAGCGGTGGAATCCTTTGGTGAAAGTTCCAGCACCAGGTTGTCAGTAGAGAGGTCTTCAATCTGCTCAAGCACGGCCGACTTGTGAACTTTGCCGGTGACCACGAGAATTCGTTCCTTGCCGGCTATCGGGGTTAAGCGATCCCAGGTGTCCTGCAGCAGGGTCTGACCTGAACCAGTTAGGTCGTGTAAAAACTTTGGGGCCGAGGCACGAGAAAGTGGCCAGAGTCGGCTACCGATACCGCCGGCGGGGATGATGCTGAAGAATCGATCCAGTGGATCTCGCTGAGTAGTCATAACTACTAAAAACCTTAGCCCAATGCCTCTATATGGGCGAGGGCAGGCTTTTTGCTGGCTTAGACTAGTAGTGATTTTTGACTCAAAGTTGATCAAGGAGGATGGCCTGTGCCAACCATGCCAGCAGGTACTTTGTACCGCGGAAAAGTAGGAATGTGGTCGTGGGTACTGCACCGTATTACCGGTGTAGCCATCTTCTTCTTTCTACTCGTTCACATTCTAGACACCTCTTTGGTGCGCCTAAGCCCAGAGGCCTATAACGCCGTCATCAACACATACAAAACACCGATAATTGGCCTCGCCGAGCTTGGCCTAGTTGCAGCGATCCTGTATCACGCCCTAAATGGCTTGCGCATTATCCTGATCGACTTCTGGCGCAAGGGCGTGAAGTACCAGAACGTAATGTGGTGGGTCGTCGTGGCGATTGCCCTCGTCATTTTTGTAGCCTTTGCCCCTCGCCACCTAATGCACGTATTCGGTTAAGGAGAAGAGACATGTCAGTAGTTATCGAACAGCCTCGTTCACCTCGCAACCGCAACCAAGCCAACTGGGAAAAGTACGGCTGGTTGTACATGCGCGTTTCTGGCGCACTTTTGGTTTTCCTGATTTTCGGACACCTTTTCGTCAACCTTTACCTAGGTGAAGGCATCAAGGCAATTGATTTTGCCTTTGTGGGTGGCAAGTGGTCTGACCCGTTCTGGCAGGTCTGGGACTTGGCCATGCTTTGGCTGGCCATGATTCACGGCACCAACGGTATGCGCACCCTGGTAAATGACTATGCGTCAAAGGAATCAGTCCGCAAGGCTCTGGTTTGGTCGCTTTGGGGAATTTGTGCCGTGCTAGTTGTGCTTGGAACTCTTGTGGTCTTCACATTTGACCCATGCCCAGCAGGTGCCCTACCTGAGCTTCTACCTTCGTTCTGCCCAACTGCTTAATCTTCTGAACAACCTAAAAGGAATAAACATAAATTGAGTAAGCCAAAGGTTCATCACTACGAGTACGACGTTGTAATCGTGGGTGCGGGTGGTGCAGGAATGCGCGCGGCTATCGAAGCCGGACCACACGCAAAGACCGCAGTAATTTCCAAGCTATTCCCTACTCGCTCACACACCGGTGCGGCGCAGGGCGGTATGGCTGCCGCTCTTGGCAACGTTGAAGAAGACAGCTGGGAATGGCACACCTTTGACACCGTTAAAGGTGGCGACTACCTAGTTGATCAGGATGCAGCCGAGATTCTTGCCAAGGAATCTGTTCAGGCGGTTATTGACCTCGAGAACATGGGTCTTCCGTTCAACCGCACACCAGACGGCAAGATTGACCAGCGTCGTTTTGGTGGCCACACTCGTGACCACGGTAAGGCACCGGTTCGTCGTTCTTGCTATGCAGCAGACCGCACCGGTCACATGATTCTGCAGACCCTTTACCAGAACTGCGTAAAGCTAGGCATTGAGTTCTACAACGAGTTCTACGTTCTTGACTTGGTGATGACCAAGGTTGATGGCGAAGAGCGTCCATCGGCAGTGGTTGCCTACGAACTTGCCACCGGTGAACTGCACGTGTTCCAGGGTAAGAGCATTATTTTTGCCACCGGTGGATTCGGCAAGATTTTCAAGACCACATCAAACGCACACACGCTCACGGGTGACGGCGTTGGCATCATTTGGCGCAAGGGGCTTCCGCTTGAAGACATGGAGTTCTACCAGTTCCACCCAACCGGTCTTGCCGGTCTAGGCATCTTGCTTTCAGAAGCTGCACGTGGTGAGGGTGGAATCCTTCGCAACTCAACCGGTGAACGCTTCATGGAACGCTACGCACCAACAATCAAGGACCTAGCTCCTCGTGACATGGTTGCCCGCGCAATGGCCAACGAGGTTCGCGAGGGTCGCGGTGCAGGTCCTAACAAGGACTACGTTCTGCTAGACCTGACTCACCTACCGCCAGAAGTTATTGACGAGAAGCTGCCAGACATCACCGAGTTTGCCCGCACCTACCTAGGTGTTGAGCCTTACACAGAGCCAGTACCGGTATTCCCCACCGCGCACTACGCAATGGGTGGTATTCCAACCAACGTTCAGGCAGAGGTTCTTCGCGACAACGACACAGTTGTACCAGGCCTTTACGCCGCCGGTGAATGTGCCTGCGTATCGGTTCACGGTGCGAACCGTTTGGGCACCAACTCGCTGCTAGACATCAACGTGTTTGGTAAGCGTGCCGGTGCGGCAGCGGTTGAGTACGCCAAGACCGCAAAGCACGTTCCGGTTCCGGCCAACGCCGCCGACGAAGTCATTTCAATGATTGAGAAGGTTCGCAAGTCAAAGGGCACTGAGAAGGTTGCCGTGCTTCGCAAAGAACTTCAGGACACCATGGACAAAAATGCACAGGTGTACCGCACTGAGGAATCACTCAACGAGGCACTTGACAAAATTGCCGAGCTTCGCGAGCGCTACGAGAACATCAGCGTTCAAGACAAGGGTCAGCGCTTCAACACCGATCTACTTGAGGCCATTGAACTTGGCTTCTTGCTAGACCTTGCTGAGGTACTTGCACTCACTTCACGTGAGCGTCGCGAAAGCCGTGGAGCTCACCTTCGCGAAGACTTCCTTGCTCGCGACGATGAGAAGTTCATGGTCCACTCAATGGCCTACCTAACTGATAAGCCAGCCAAGAAACCTGGCGACAACATTAAGGTTGGCTGGAAGCCAGTCATTGTTACCAACTACCAGCCGATGGAGCGTAAATACTAATGGCAACTGCAGTAGCTACTAAAGGAAACGAATTCGAACAAATGGGTGCCATCCCAACCTTCCAGGTCACCCTCTTTGTGCGTCGCTTCAATCCAGAAGACGGCCAAGAGGCTCGTTGGGAAGACTTTGACGTTCAGGTTCACGGCACCGACCGCGTTCTTGACGCCCTACACAAGATCAAGTGGGAGATGGACGGTTCGCTAACCTTCCGTCGTTCATGTGCTCACGGAGTTTGTGGTTCAGATGCAATGCGTATCAACGGCCGCAACCGCTTGGCATGTAAGACCCTGATCAAGGACCTTGACATCACTCAGCCAATTTACGTGGAGCCAATCAAGGGTCTTGCGGTTGAGAAGGATCTTGTCGTTGACATGAACCCGTTCTACCAGGCCTACAAAGACATCAACCCGTTCCTAATCGCAAGCGACAAGCCAGAGAAGGAACGCCTGCAGTCAGCAGAGCAGCACTCAAAGTTTGAAGACACCACCAAGTGCATTCTTTGTGCTGCGTGTACTACTTCTTGCCCAGTGTTCTGGACAGACGGTCAGTACTTTGGTCCGGCGGCAATTGTGAACGCACACCGCTTCATCTTTGACTCTCGCGATGAGGGCTCCGAGCTTCGCCTAGACATCTTGAATGACAAAGAGGGTGTGTGGCGCTGCCGCACCACCTTCAACTGCACCGATGCCTGCCCTCGTGGAATTGAAGTCACCAAGGCAATCGCCGAAGTGAAGCAGGCCATCCTAAGAGGCAAGGCCTAAGAATGATTAGCCGACGCGGCCTGCTAGTTGCTTTTGCAGCTGGCACGGCCGCGATTGGTTTAACCGGGCTAAGTGAGGTTGCAGCCAACGCGGCAAAGACTTACACCGTTTGCAAGACAAGCGCTGTTCCAGTTAGGGGCGGCAAGACCTTTTCTGTTGGTGGCAAAAAGATTTTGATCACCCAGCCTAAAAAGGGAACCTTCAAGGCGTTCGTGGCAGTTTGTACCCACCAGGGAAGTCCACTGGATGGTAAAGAAAACATCAAAAACAACGAAATCGTTTGCCCCTTGCACTTCGCTCGATTCGACACAACTACTGGCGCTGCGAAACCAGGATCCCAAGCATCAATCCCGTTAGGTAAAGTCTCCGTGACCGTTGCTGCTGGCAACGTGCGCGTAAAGTTCTAGACAATCTAGACAGCGCCGCGTTCCTTTGCGCCGCTCTTATAAACTCGGCTCATGCCTCTAAAAGTAGCCACCATCAATGTCAATGGAATCCGCGCAGCATTCAAAAACGGAATGGCCGATTGGCTAAAACAAAACCCTGAGATTGATGTCTTGGCATTGCAAGAGGTTCGGGCCGAAACCAAAGACTTGGTTGATCTATTTGAGGCCAATCCCCCAATCGATGCCAAGGGCAAACCAGGCAAGTGGTTTTTCTCACACGATGCGGCGAGCGCCAAGGGCCGTGCCGGTGTGGCTATTGTTAGCAAGACTGAGCCGATTGCGGTGCGCACCACACTTGGACCAGACAGTTTTGATTCTGCCGGTCGCTGGCTAGAGGCCGACTTCAAGGTCGGCAGCAAAGTTGTAACCGTGATCAGCACCTATGTGCACTCGGGTGAAGTTGATACCCCTAAGCAAGTTGAGAAGTACAAGTTCCTGAAGGCAATGCAAGAGCGCATGGCCGAGCTAATTGCAGCTGGAGGTTTTGCGGTTGTGGTTGGCGATCTAAACGTTGGTCACACAGAACTGGATATCAAAAACTGGAAGGGCAACCTCAAGAACGCTGGCTTCTTGCCGGAAGAGCGCGCTTACTTTGACACCTTTATGAATGCCCAGGGCTGGGTTGACATCGGCCGTGCCGCTCACCCCGGTGAGCCTGGCCCTTACACCTGGTGGTCATATAGAGGTAAGGCCTTTGACACCGATGCCGGCTGGCGAATTGACTATCACCTTGCCACACCAAAGCTTGCCGCCAAGTCCAGCAACTACAAGGTGCACCGCGCTGCTAGCTACGACACCCGATGGACCGACCACTCCCCCGTGGTGGTTGACTATGCCGTTTAAGGTCGGTGCCGTTTAAGTCTGGCGCCGGAACAACATCGGTGTTGTAGGCCGCTCGTCTAAACTTGCCCTATGACAAAGCCAAACCTGCTCTCTGGAATGCAGCCTTCTGCTGGTTCCCTTCACCTTGGAAACTACCTAGGTGCTTTGGTCAACTGGACCAAGATGCAGGATGACTACAACGCCTTCTACTGCGTGGTTGATCTACACGCCATCACCGTTCCGCAGGATCCAAAAGAACTTCGTCAGAACACTCGAATCACCGCTGCGCAATATTTGGCTGCGGGTATTGACGAGAATAAGTCGGCGCTATTTGTGCAATCACATGTTCCGGCGCACGCGCAACTTGCCTGGGTGCTGATGACCCTTACCGGTTTTGGTGAGGCAGGTCGCATGACTCAGTTCAAAGACAAGTCGCAAAAGGCTGGCGCCGATTCAACATCGGTTGGTCTATTTACTTACCCGGTGTTGCAGGCTGCCGACATTCTTTTGTACCAACCAAAGGCCGTTCCGGTTGGCGAAGACCAGCGTCAGCACATTGAACTAACTCGCGATTTGGCCACTCGTTTCAACTCACGCTTTGGCGAGACTTTTGTAATTCCAGAAGGTGTAATTCTCAAAGAGACCGCCAAGATTTACGACCTGCAAAACCCAGAGGCAAAAATGTCAAAGTCTGGTGACCCTAAGGGCTTGGTCAACATCATGGATGAATCTGCCGTGATCGTAAAGAAAATCAAGAGCGCGGTTACAGACACCGATGCCGCCATTCGTTTTGATCGCGAGGCTAAGCCGGGAGTTTCAAACTTGCTTGGTATTCACTCGGCTATATCGGGTCAGTCAATTGATGCCCTGGTTGCTCACTTTGATGGCAAGGGCTACGGCGATCTAAAGGGTGAGGTGGCCGAGGTGGTTTTGGCCGAGATTGAGCCAATTCGTGACCGAGCCAATGAACTACTGGCCGACCCGGCCGAGCTGGATCGCCTACTGGCAAAGGGCGCAGCCAAGGCAAACGAACAGGCTGAGAAGACTCTGGCAACCGTATACGAGCGGGTTGGCTTCATCCCTGCTGCCCGCTAGTCTTAAGGGGCAACAAACGTTCTTCGGGGTCAGTGTAAATCTGAGCCGGCGGTTACAGCCCGCGACCCGTCCAGGTAGTTTTCTGGCCGGTTGAATCTGTGAAATTCAGATGCCGACGGTTAAAGTCCGGATGGGAGAAGAACCGACTTGAGTCGCGCCTACTTTGGCGATGGCTTAGGTCCACGCTCCCGCGCCCCCATCGAACGTTCTAGTTAGAACGAAGGCAGCGGATGAACACCCAGCACAATGAGCAAGCAACGCTTGGAAAAGCAATGCGTCGCGCTCTTGAGCTTGCTGCGCAATCCCCTTTATATGGTGAAAACCCCCAGGTAGGTGCTGTCCTTATCAACGACGACGGCGAGATTGTCGCCGAGGGTTGGCACAAGGGTGCCGGTACCCCACACGCTGAGATTGATGCCCTAAAGAATCTTGCTGCCAAAGGTTTATCGGCCGCGAACCTAACTGCGGTTGTGACTCTTGAGCCTTGCAACCACACCGGCAAGACCGGTCCTTGCTCGCAAGCTTTGATTGAAGCTGGGGTGAAGAAAGTTGTCTTTGGCACCTACGACCCAGGCAAGACCGAGGGCGGAGGACGCTTCACTCTTGAAGAGGCCGGCATTGAGGTGGTAAGTGATGTACTGCGCGATGAATGCCTGCAGCTAATTGCACCTTGGTTTACCAATAAATTTAAGCACCGCCCGTACGTAGTGATTAAGTGGGCTGCAAGCATCGATGGCAGAACTGCGGCGGTTGATGGCACCAGCAAGTGGATTACCGGAGCAGAGGCCCGTGAAGATGTTCACGCTCGCCGCGCAGCATCACAAGCAATCCTGGTTGGCACCAACACGGTTGAGCTTGATGACCCGGAACTCACCGCGCGAAAATCAGATGGTTCACTTTATGAAACTCAACCGCTAAGGGTAATTGTTGGTGAACGTGATTTGAATGCTGGAGCGCGCGTTTTCAACCGCGACTCAGAAACAATTCACTACAAGACTCACGATTTGAGTGCTGTGCTGACTCAACTTTATGAACGGGGCATTCGTCAAGTATTTGTTGAGGGTGGAGCACAAATTGAGTCGGCTCTAATTAGCCAAGATTTTTCGGATGAATTTTTGATATACCTGGCACCCAAACTTATCGGTGGGCCAGCAACGGCAATTAGAGACATTCAAGTTGCCAGCATCGACCAGGCAATTGACCTGGAATTTATAGAGACCAAAAAGCTTGGTGCGGATATGTTGATTCGCGCCGTAAATAAGGAGAAATGATGTTCACCGGAATTATTGAAGAACTGGGCAAGGTGCAGGCAATCCAAGTTTTGCCTGACGCTATTAGGTTGACCATTGAAGGACCACTTGTGGTCTCAGATGTTAACCGGGGTGACTCGATTTCCGTTAGCGGAGCCTGCCTAACCGCAGTTGAGCACGATGCAACATCGTTTACCGCCGACGTTATGCAAGAGACTCTAAAGCTAACCAGCCTTGACGGCATCCAGGTTGGCGACCCAGTGAATCTAGAGCGTGCCATGACCGCAGCCACCCGCTTTGGTGGCCACGTTGTACTTGGCCACGTTGACGGGGTTGGCGAGGTAATCTCACGCGAGCCAAGTGAGAACTGGGAGTGGGTGCGCGTATCGGTGCCTAAGGAACTGATGAAGTACGTGGTGCTCAAAGGTTCAATCACCCTTGATGGAATTTCACTCACCGTAAATGAGCTGGGCGAAGACTGGGTGGGCCTAAGCCTGATCCCTGAGACGCTGTCGCTGACCACCTTGGGCAGCAAGAAGCCTGGCAGCAAGGTAAACGTTGAAGTTGACGTGATGGCCAAGCATATTGAACGACTAATCGAAGCGAGGAACAACTAATGCCACTTTCGAGTATTGAAGATGCGCTGATTGCGCTTCGCGAGGGCAAGCCGGTGCTAGTTGCCGACGATGAAAGTCGCGAGAATGAAGTCGACGCCATCATGGCGGCGCAGTACGCAAACACCAAGTGGATTGCCTGGATGATTCGCTACACCTCTGGTTACCTGTGTGCGCCAATGACTGAGCAACGCGCAAACCACCTTGACCTGAACCTAATGGCAACCACCAACCAGGACCCATATAAAACTCAGTACACAATCACGGTCGATGCCGCCGAGGGAACCAGCACCGGAATCTCGGCTGCAGATCGCGCGCTTACCTTTCGCGTATTGGCAGATGCCGACAGCACCAAAGATTCGCTGATTCGCCCGGGACACGTGATTCCACTCCGAGCCCACCAGAATGGTGTGCTTGATCGTCGTGGCCACACAGAGGCAACCGTTGACCTGCTAAAGCTTGCCGGTCTTGCACCGGTTGGAGTAATCGGCGAGATGGTCAATGATGACGGCGAGATGACTCGCCTGGATGACGCATTTGCCATCGGTGAGAAGTACGGTTTGCCAGTGATCACTATTGATCAGATTGTGAAGATGCGCCTGGACTCAGTTGAGTTTGCAGCCGAGACTGTGAATGATCGCATTCGCTTTGAGGCCGAGGCCAAGTTGCCGACAACCCACGGTGATTTCAGAGTGCGCGGCTACTACGACATTCGCACCACCGCAGATCACGTTGCAATCATTGCCGGTAACCCAACCGGAGAAGATGTTCTGATTCGCATGCACTCGGAGTGCATCACCGGTGAAGCTTTTGGTTCGCTTAAGTGCGAGTGTGGACCGCAACTTGACTTTGCCCTTGATCAAATTGCCAACGATCCAAAGGGTGGCATTGTGATTTACCTTCGAGGACAAGAGGGTCGTGGCATTGGGCTGCTAAATAAGTTGAAGGCCTACGCCTTGCAAGACAAGGGCTATGACACCGTAGATGCCAACTTAGCGCTTGGTCTACCAAGCGAGGCTCGTGAATATGGCGCTGCCGTTTCAATCTTGCGTGATCTTGGCGTTGAGAGCGTTCGTCTGATGACCAACAATCCAGCCAAGAGCTCGTTCTTGAATGAAGCCGGCATCAAGGTGAATTCTTTCGTGCCAGTAATCGTTGGTGCTGCAACTCAGAATGAGCAGTACCTAGAAACCAAGCGTGCCCGAATGGGTCACATGATTCCGGAGGGAAAATAAATGAGCGGAGCGGGAGCCCCAAAACTAGAGATTGATGCAAGTGGACTTCAGGTTGCAATCGTTGTAACCAGCTGGCACACAGAAATCACCGATGGCCTACTTGCCGGTGCCGAGCGCGCACTGCAAAAAGCTGGCAACGACACCTACGAAGTGTGGCGTGTGCCCGGTGCTTTTGAGTTACCCCTTGGAGCACAAAAAGCAATCGACGCTGGCGCAGAAGTTGTGATTGCCCTTGGTGTTGTAATTCAGGGTGAGACTCCGCACTTTGAATACGTTTGCTCATCAGCTACCGACGGCCTTACGCGCGTGCAGCTAGACAGTGGCGTGCCAGTTGGCTTTGGTCTCCTTACCGTAGATACTGCCGAGCAGGCGCTCGAGCGTGCCGGGCTGGAGAATTCTAAGGAAGACAAGGGTGCCGAAGCCGTAGAGGCCGCAGTGCTAATGGCTAGACTCTAGACATGATTACTACAGCAACTCTTTTACGAGACTCAATGCTTGTTCTGCACTTTGTGGGACTTGCCTCACTGCTAGGTGGATTCCTAGTCCAGATTAAAGCCCTAAAACCAGGTACCGCCAAGATTATCCCAGCGATGATTCACGGTGCTTGGACCATGCTGGTCACCGGTCTGCTACTGGTTGGACTTCGCGAATGGATGTCAGCCCTAGACCCAAACGCAGCGGAACTAGACAACATCAAGATTGCAGTCAAATCAATCGTGGTGACCCTGGTGGTCGTCTTCGTGATGATTAACCGCAAAAAAGAGACCGTAAAGTCAAGCACTCTGGCTCTTATCGGTGGACTGACCCTACTGAACGTAGTACTTGCAGTCTTCTGGTAAAAAGATGTGAATAAAGGCCCTCGAGAAATCGAGGGCCTTTTCGTTTGTCTGGCAACATAATTGATATTCTTGTCACATGCCCTCCGCACTCGACAGCACCGTTGCTGAAAAAAAGAAGCTGGGCAATCGCCGCACCACCGGCAAAGAGCAGTACTACACCCCCACCGATCTCGCCGAGCAACTAATTGCTGAGGTGCAGGCTCTGGTGCCAAATCTTGCAGAACGCACCATCCTTGAGCCGGCTGGCGGCACCGGATCATTCCTAAAGGCGGCAGCCAAAATTGGGGCAACTAAGTTCTTGTCATTCGACATCGAACCAAAGCACGACAACGTGACCAAGGCCAATTTTCTTGATGCCAAGCTGACCGGCAAAGACGCAGTCACTATTTCAAACCCTCCTTTTGGCCGCAACAACGCACTCTCTATTCCCTTCTTTAATAAGGCAGCCGATCACAGCGAATTCATATGCTTTATCGTGCCCCGTTCTTGGCGAAAGTGGTCGGTTATCAACCGACTGGATCGCCGATTCCATTTGATTGCCGACCACGACATCCAAATTGATTACGAGGATGATGCGGGCAAGAAGTTATCGGTGAAAAATGGCTTGGCCACGTGCTTTCAGATTTGGCAGTGCAAAACTCAGCTGCGGCCAAAATACTCAGTAGCCGATCAAGGAATCGTTGAAAAAACTCTTCCCAGCGATGCCGATGTGGCGCTCACCATTTTTGGCTTTGGTTGCGGCAAAGTGTTGACCGAATTTGAGCGCAAGCCAAACACCACCAAAATGTTTCTGAAGCTGCATCACCCCAATGCACTCAAGGCGCTGCAGAGCGTTGATTATTCAAAGTTTTACAAAAACACCGCCTACACACCGGCACTCTCGCTGCAGGAGATCAATTACCTGCTGAACGAGCGCATACTAGGGAATCCACACCTAATAGAAAAGGTTGACTAAAGAATGAGCATGATGGGTGGCCGCGGCCGCGGTCCGATGAGGCCAGCTAGAGACAAGAACGCACCAAAGGCAAAATTCAGCCAACTCTGGCCATACCTAGCCGAACACCGTGGTGCGCTAATTGTTGCCGTGGTGCTGTCGCTGATTGGTGCCGCAGTGAGCTTGGCCCAGCCACTTGTGGTTGGTCAGGTAATTACCGCTGTTCAAGAGGGCAAGGATCTTGGCTACCTGGTCTGGATTTTGATTGCGGTGGTGCTTGGCAGTGCCGTGGCCAGCGGAGCTCTTTACTACGTGCTTGCCAAAGCGGGTGAGGGCGTGGTCTTGTCGGCCCGCGGCCAGCTTGCCACACGCCTACTTCGACTACCGATTCCGGAGTACGACCTTCGTCGCACCGGTGATCTAGTTTCGCGCGTCTCGTCTGACACCACTTTGCTTCGTGCAGTGCTCACCCAGGGGCTCGTTGATGCCGCCGGTGGAGCGCTAATTTTTGTCGGCTCGGTAATTGCCATGGCAATCATTGACCCGGTGCTGCTTGGCTTAACCCTGCTGATGATTTCTATCGCGGTGGCCTCGATTGGTTTTTCGGCCCGCAGAATTCGCTCGGCAACCACCAAGGCACAGGAACGAGTTGGCGATATGTCGGCGAGTGTTGAGCGCGCTCTATCTGCGGTGCGCACCATTCGTGCCGCCGGAGCCGAAACTCGCGAGAGTAGCCAAATTCAAGACGATGCACGCGAGGCTTACCTGCAGGGTGTCAAGATTGCCAAGATAAACGCCGGTGTCACACCGATAGGTGGCCTGGCAGCAAACGGTGCATTCATTGTTGTGCTTGGTGTTGGCGGTTACCGAGTCGCCAGCGGCGAAACTCCAGTGGCCAGCTTGGTCACATTCATTCTTCTAATGTTCCTGATGATTCGCCCGGTGGGTCAGGCCTTTGGTGCTTACAGCTCAGTGCAAACCGGCCTTGGCGCGCTGGCTCGAATCCAAGAAGTTTTGGATTTGCCGCTTGAAGACACCGATGCCGAGCGCAAAGAAACGCCTAAGCGCAAGGCTGTGAACAACACCGCGATTGAGTTCAAGAAGGTTTCCTTTGGCTACGCCGGAACACCAAATCCGGATGGAACAGTTTCGGAATCACGCACCGTGCTTGATAAGGTCTCGTTCAAAATTGAACGCGGATCTAGAGTGGCAATCGTAGGGCCATCGGGTTCTGGTAAGTCCACCACGTTCTCGCTAATCGAGCGTTTCTACGAACCAACCAGCGGAGAAATTTTGCTGGACGGTCAGCCGGTACAATCTATTACTCGCGGTGCGCTGCGTTCGCAGATTGGCTACGTAGAGCAAGATGCCCCGGTGCTTGCCGGCAGCATTCGTGAGAATCTTTTGATTGGTGCGCCGGATGCAACCGATAAGCAGCTCAAGGCGGTGCTGAGCGAGGTGAACCTGACCGATGTTCTAAAGCGTGACAAGCGCGGGCTTGACGCCGAGGTTGGTGAACAGGGCATCATGCTCTCTGGCGGTGAGCGCCAGCGCCTGGCGATTGCCCGCACGTTGCTGGCTGCTCCCCCAATTCTGCTACTCGACGAATCAACCTCCAGCCTTGACGGCATCAACGAGCGATTAATGCGCGAGGCGATTGACTCGGTTGCGAAAAACCGCACCATGATTGTGATTGCCCACCGACTATCCACGGTTATTGATAGCGACCAGATTATTGTTCTTGAAAAGGGCAAGATTCTTGGAGTGGGAACCCACAAGCAACTCGTCAAGACTGTACCTCTTTATAAGGAGTTGGCCCGCTCACAGATGCTGGCCTAGTCAAGAAGAAAAACCAATTATTACGAAGAGTTTCGTAATCTTACGCAGTGCTACGTAGCCCTTGGCGCTCGACATAGGCCTCTAGGTAATCTTGGGGAAATCCCCAAACCTAAGGAATTACAGCATGTCGCTATACGTTGCCGAGATTGACACTACCGCCGACTCAGACATCGATTCTGTGCTTAGCAAGACTGCACAGGCTGCTGCCGTGAACGGTGGCGAGTTCATCGAAAGTCAGGTTACGGCTAACCGCAATCGAATCTTCGCCGTCCTAGAACACACCGATATCAATGCCCTGCGCAATGACCTAACCGCCGCGGGACTAAAGGTTGACGAGTTGGCATCGGTGCGTTTGATTGGTGCCGAGCTAGAGGACATTAAGAAGCTAAAACCGGCTGGTCAGTACCTTGTGGAATGGGATTTCCCAGAGGGCCTGACCATGGACAAATACCTGGCTCGCAAGGCCGAGAAGTCACCGCTTTACAACGACATCGAAGACGTTAAGTTCCTGCGCACCTACGTTCGCGAAGACATGGTCAAGTGCCTGTGCTTCTATGACGGCGAAAGCGAAGACGCAGTTGTTGCCGCACGCCAGGTTGTTGACACCCCCATTTCACGGTTGCACAAGCTAGAGGGCTAATCATGGCAAGCGCTGCGTTTCCAGAACTTCTAACTCGCATTGAAGAGTCAGCAAAGCACACCGATCAACAAATTGCTGCCGAGAACAATCTTCGCGACACCCTGTTAGAGATTGTTGCCGCTGGATTCACCTCTCACGGACTTTCAAACAGTGATCAGCCAATCGCGGCTCAGGCTGAGGTAATTCACTCGCTGGCAACCAAGTGCGTTAGCTCTGCATTTGTGACTTGGTCACACCGCATGACAATTGAATACATTGATCGCTGGGCCTCGGCCGAAGTAAAAGACCTGTACCTTGCAGAACTTCGCGAGGGTAAGCGAGTTGGCTCTACCGCACTGGCAACCGCGTTGGCTGACAAATCAGGCAAAGAACTTTTACCAATCACCTTCGAAGAAGTTGATGGTGAATTTGTAATTCACGGCGTTATTCCATGGGCATCAAATCTTTACGATGACACCTTGATTGTTTTTGCTGCTCGCAACGAAGTGACTGAAGAGCGCGTGGTGTTTACATCGGTGTTATCAGCTGCCGGAACATCGGTAAAGCCTGCGGGGGAATTGCTTGGCCTGAACGCCACTTCATCTGGAACCGTAAAGTTTGATGGCTTGCGTGTGCCAGCAGCCAACGTGCTCACTCGTGATGTAAATCTTTTTCTTGGACAGATGCGCCCGCGCTTTCTTGTGCTGCAGTCGGCGTTTTGCCTAGGGCTCACAAAGGCCTCGCTGGATTCAATTGCCACCGCGCCAAGTGCGGGCCCATTCGCCGAAGACATTGCACGCTTCCAGGCCGAGTACGACCGACTAACCGCCGAGTCGGTAAGGCTCAGCAAGTCACTTGAGGTTTACCCTGCACCCGGCAACGGCCACTCACCACTGGACTTTTTGAAGCTACGGTTGGGCGCCGCCGAACTTGCCCAGGCCACCGCGCGAGTTGAGTTGGCAACCATTGGCGGCCGCGGCTACTTCAGCGCCAGTGACACCTCACGTCGCATTCGCGAATCGCTGTTTCTGTCAGTTCAGGCACCAACCGAAGGGAGCCTGCGATGGGAAATCTCGCAGCTAGCCTCGTAGGAGTCTCCATCAAACGCGGTGTTGGGCTTCGCTCAAACACCGTGGTCAGCGACCTATCGTTTGATATTTCGCGCGGTGAAATTCTTGCGCTGGTGGGTACCTCTGGTCGCGGAAAGACCACTGTGTTGCATGCTCTCGCCGGATTAATCGGCGTATCCAAAGGTCAGATCGTGCACTACCCGCACGACACCGATGCCTCCGGCAAGTCAGGCCGTGCCACCGGAGTGGTGTTTCAAGACGCACTGCTGTTGCCATGGCTGACCGTTAACCAGAACATTCGCCTGGGTTACAAATTCAAAGCAAATCGCTCCGGCAGCAAGAAAGAATTTGATGCACGAGTTACCTCTCTGCTTGAAATTCTTGGCATCAAGGAACTTGCTGACCGCAAAGTTTCAGAGCTATCAGGTGGTCAGGCTCAGCGAGTCGCTATCGCGCGCACCGTTGCCACTCAGCCAAGGGTTTTACTGCTGGACGAGCCGTTCTCTGCACTAGACGCCGCTACCCGCAGCTCACTGCAGAACTGGCTGATTGAACTACGCAACATGCTTCAGCTCACCGTGGTGATTGTGACCCACGACATTGATGAGGCATTGACCTTGGCAGACCGCGTGCTGGTTCTTCCGGCCAGCGGCGAATCACTAAAGATTTTCAGTTCCGCTGAAAAAGGCAATACCAACAAAATCAAACAAGAAATATTGGCATCACTTGCCTCGTATGAAATCTAGGAAACCAACAAATGACTAACGAAAACTTTGAAGCTGCTTGCGCACACGACACCAACACCTGGTTTGACCGCCGCACTATGTTGCGCATCGGTGCCGCCGGTGCAGCTGCTGCTGCAGTTGTTGGTTTTGGTGAGGCAGCCCCAGCCTCGGCTGCAAGTTGGACCGAAAAACTCGGCACTCTCAAAATTGGCTACCTGCCAATCACCGATGCCGCTCCGCTGTTGATTGGAAAATCAAACGGATTGTTCTCTAAAGCCGGCATCAAAACCGCTGACCCAACCCTATTTCGTACTTGGCCCGCGCTGGTAGAAGCCTTTGCCGCCAAGCAAGTAGACATCATCCACGTGCTGATGCCGCTGGCACTGCAGCTAAAGTTTGCGGCCAAGCAAGATGTAAAGGTACTCACCTGGAATCACACCAATGGCTCGGCAATCACCGTTGCCAAGAACATCAATGACATCACCGAGTTGGCTGGCAAGACCGTGGCGATTCCGCATTGGTTCTCACTACACAACGTAATCATCCAGCAGGCCTTCAAGACCGCTGGATTAAAGGCAATCATTAAGGGTGAGGCAAGTGCTGATGCCAAGACCGTAAAGCTGGTGCCTGCCGCCCCTGCTGACATGCCGGTTCAATTGGCTGCCGGCCAGATTGCTGGCTACGTGGTGGCCGAGCCGTTCAACGCTCTGGCTGAGGTAAAGGGCATCGGAAAAATCCTGCGTTTCTCAGGTGACATCTGGAAGGACCACGCTTGCTGCGTAACTTTGGTGCGCGGTGACCTAATCAAAAAGAACCCGCTGGCCGCTCAGGCAATCGCTAATGTAATTGCCGAGTCACAACTCATTATTGAGCGTGACCGCAATCAGGCTGCGACCAATCTTTCGACCGGTGGTTACCTGCCGCAGGATGTAAAGGCAATCAAGAAGGCACTTGCTGACTACACAACCGCAGAGTACCCAAAGGCAATTACGCACCCAGAGTGGAAGTCACAGCGAATAAACTTTCAGCCGTTCCCTTACCCTAGCTACACCGTAGAACTAATCAAGCGCCTGAAGCTAACTGCGGTTGATACAGACAAGACTTTCCTAAACAGCATCAACCTAAAGACTGCTCACGCCGATTTGGTGGCACTTGGTTTTGCCGAGAAAGCAATTGCCAAGAATGGTGGCAATTCAAAGTTTGGCCTGCCTAAGTCACTGACCCGCAAGGAAGTTATTTCCTAATGCAAAAACTATCTAGTGCACTGACCCGCATTGGTGCGGTGATCGCAGCTATTTTGCTGTGGTGGCTAAGCACCGATGTGTGGTCTGCCGATAATCCAATTCTGGGCTCAATGAGTCCGGTTGATGCTATCGATGCACTGGGTAGGCAAATTATTGGCGGAACACTTGTCGATACGGTTGCGGTGAGTCTTGGTCGCCTACTTGGTGGTCTACTCATCGCAACTGTTATCGGTGTTTTGCTTGGACTTGCAATTGGTTCACGCAAACGAATCGATGAAGCTACTTCTGTAATCATTCAGTTTCTAAGAATGGTTTCGCCACTTGCCTGGACACCCATAGCGATTGTGCTTTTTGGAATTGGAAGTCCGCCGGTAGTTTTCTTGATTGCGATTGCTGCCGTGTGGCCGGTAACCATGAACACTGTTGCTGGGGTGCGTTCGCTTGATCCAAATTGGGCGCTGCTGGCCAAATCGCTTGGTGCGACTCCAATTGAAATTTTGAAGACCATTGTGATTCCGGGGATCCGCCCGCACGTGCTCACCGGTATTCGCCTAGCTCTTGGAGTGGCCTGGATTGTTATTGTGCCGGCCGAGATGCTTGGCGTTGATTCGGGGCTGGGCTACCAAATCTTGAATGCCCGCGATCAGTTGGACTACGCACTTTTGGCAGCCATCATGCTGGTTATTGGCATTATTGGCTACAGCCTGGACTGGCTAACCCAATGGGGTTTCAAGCGCTGGGTGGCGGCAACCGCATAGGTTTATCGCCCAAAAACCCGGTGTTAGATTGGGTTTATGAGCCCAATGAAGCCGCTCGCCCAGTATGGCGAACCTACCAACCGTTCAACCGCACTAGCCCTAGACGCCGCAGATCCGCTGGCGAAATACAAGCAGGCTTTTCAGATTTCCGACCCAGACCTTTGCTACCTCGATGGCAATTCGCTTGGTCGCATGCCACTTGCCTCAGTCAAGGCCGTGAATGATTTTCTAACCCAAGAGTGGGGCAAGGAATTAGTTGATGGTTGGGCTCACTGGATTGATGAAGCTCAGGCAGCTGGCAACCTACTGGGCCGCGCAACGCTGGGAGCAGCCGAGGGCCAGACGCTGGTGCAAGACACCACATCGGTGAATTTTTACCAGCTGTGCAACGCAGCGATTAAGGCACGCCCTGGTCGCAAGACCGTCATCATCGACTCATCAAACTTTCCTACCGACCGCTACATTCTTGATGGCATCGCCAAGGACCTTGGTTTAAATCTGATCACGTTGAACAACGATGGAATGGGTGGACCGGGGCAGGTTGACGTTGCCGCTGACTGCGAACTCATCACGCCGGAAATCCTTGAACCATTTCTGAACGACGATGTTGCGCTAGTGACTCTGCAGGTGATTCACTACCGCTCCGGTTCGCGCCCAGATGTAAAAGCCATCACCGATCTCGTGCGCAAGCACGGCGGTCTAGTGGTTTGGGATGCTTCACACGCCGGTGGGGCAATTGATTTGCAGTTTGATGCCTGGGGTGTTGACCTAGCGGTTGGTTGCACTTATAAATATGGCAACTCGGGCCCTGGATCTCCAGCGTGGCTCTACGTGAACAAGTCAATCCAGTCGCAGGTGCTGCCAACCATTCAAGGTTGGTTTGCCAACGACAAGCAGTTTGAGATGGGACCATTCTTTGAACCGGCCGATCACATTCGTCGTTTTCAAATTGCCAGCCCATCAATTATTGGTATTCGTGCAATGCAGGCAAGCTACCAGATAATTGAGCAAGCCGGCATGCAGGCAATCAGCGAGAAGGCAGCCCTTGGCACCGAACTCATTATTGCGCTCTACGATGCTTGGCTGGCACCGCTTGGATTCACGCTGCTTACCCCGCGCGATCAAAACAAGCGCGGTGGTCACATCACCGTTGGTCATCCGGACGCCAAGAAGATTGCTGCGGCAATGCGCTCAATGACCAACACGATTCCCGACTACCGCACACCAGATTCGATTCGCTTGGCAATCGCCCCGCTACCGACCAGTTACACAGAGGTATACGACGGGCTGAAGCGCATGCGCGATTTGGTGCAGAGCAAAAAATACCTAGAAATCCAAGACAGCGGAAGCAGAGTTACCTAAGCATGGGTGAAAAAGATCAAAAAGCCATTACCTACATCAGCTACTTAAAAGTTGATGAACTCTTAGAGTTACAGCAGCCAGAGTCTGATGGTGAACACGATGAAATGCTGTTCATTATCATTCACCAGACTTACGAACTTTGGTTCAAGCAGATGCTGCACGAAATTGCCGAACTACAGCGCACCCTAGAGGCCGGTCAGTCGCACAGATCACTGGCAATCCTGGGTCGCGTGCGCACCATCATGAAAACGTGCGTTGGTCAGCTAGACATTCTTGAGACCATGACCCCGCTGCAGTTCAACACCTTCCGCGGCCGACTGCAGTCATCAAGCGGTTTTCAGTCGGCGCAGTTCCGCGAATTTGAAGCAGTGCTGGGCCGTCGCGACCAGGCCGGAGCCGGCGCAGATAAGCACAGTGGCATGGGCATGGCCGAGCACTTGATTGCTGGCTCACCTGCCCGGGCACGGGTTGAGGCTGCAATGCAGCGCCGTTCACTGTGGGACAGCACCCTGATTTATCTTGAATCGCGTGGTCACAAAATGCCAGCCGATGTGATGAATCGCGATGTGACCGTGGGCTATACCGATCACGAAGGCGTGCAAGAAGTATTGCTTGATGTGCACCGCAACGATGCCGAAGCCGCGATGATTTGCGAAGCTCTGGTTGATCTTGATGAGGGCCTACAAGAGTGGCGCTACCGCCATGTAAAAATGGTTGAACGAACAATTGGCCACAAGATGGGAAGCGGCGGTTCAAGCGGCGTTGGGTATTTGTCGAGCACTTTGTTCCGCCCGGTCTTCGCAGACCTCTGGGCTATTCGTTCTCGCTTTTAGATATCGGCCGACTCTAATAAATCGCCTGTAAGCGATTTATAGACTGGCCGCCTTCACAACGTTGTAAGCCAACATCGCTCGAGTCATTGGGCCAACTCCACCAGGATTTGGTGATAGGTAACCGGCAACATTCGCTACATCTGGGTGAACGTCACCGGCAAGGACAGCCTTGCCATCCGCACCATCAACGCGGGTAATACCAACGTCAAGCACTGCGGCCCCTGGCTTGATCCACTCTGGGCGCACAAAGTGAGCAACTCCAATTGCGGCAACAACAATATCTGCTCGCTTCACCGCGTGCTCAAGATCACGAGACTCAGAGTGCAGCATGGTGACTGTGCTGTCGATTCCCTTGCGAGTCATTAGCAAACCAAGCGGGCGACCAACGGTGATTCCGCGACCAATCACGGCTACCTCAGCTCCAACAGTTGGCACATTGTGACGCTTCAGCAACTCAACGATTCCGGCCGGTGTACAAGGAACCGGTGAATTCAAATCACCCGATACCCCAAGGACCAGCTTTCCAAGATTTACCGGGTGAAGACCATCGGCATCTTTGGCTGGGTCAATCAGCTCAAGCATTTCGTTCGTGTTCAAACCAAACGGCAGCGGTAACTGAACGATGTAACCGGTGACATCCTTAGCGTTGTTGAAATCCCTGATGGCTGCACGCACATCTGCTGCACTGGCATCTGCAGGTAGATCCACACGAATCGAATGCATGCCGATTTCGGCTGAGTCGCGGTGCTTGCTACCAACATAAGAGTGTGAACCGGGGTCGTCACCAACCAGCAAAGTGCCAAGACCAGGCGTGATGCCCTTTTGCTTTAGGTGAACTACGCGTTCGGCTAGTTCAGCCTTGATTGCTTTTGCAGTAGCAAGGCCGTCCAAGCGAATAGCGGTCATCGGTGTTCCTTAATTTACTGCGAGCTGAAAGCGTTCGCGGTTACCAGTTCTCAAGGCCACTGTAGAGCGGGAACGCCTCGGTCAACTTGCGAGTGCGCGCGCGCAGTGCGGCGATGTCTGGGTTTGGAACCAATACACCGGCAATGATTTCGGCGACCTCGGTGAACTGCTCAGCACCAAAACCACGGGTGGCAAGTGCTGGAGTACCAATACGCACACCAGAGGTAACCATTGGCGGACGCGGGTCGTTCGGAACAGAGTTTCGGTTTACGGTAATGCCAACTTCGTGTAGCAAGTCCTCAGTCTCTTGACCGTTGATTGGAGCGTTGCGAAGGTCAACCAGAACCATGTGCACCTCGGTGCCACCGGTTAGCACCTGAACGCCGTTTGAAGTTACATCCGACTGCATCAAACGGTTCGCAATGATTGCAGCTCCCTCAAGAGTGCGCTTCTGACGATCCTTGAATTCATCGGTCATCGCTGCCTTGAATGCAACAGCCTTACCGGCCACGACGTGCATGAGTGGTCCACCCTGCTGACCTGGGAACACAGCTGAGTCAATCTTCTTTGCGTACTCTTCCTTGCAAAGAATTAGACCAGATCGGGGTCCGGCAAGAGTCTTGTGTACGGTGGTTGAAACTACGTCTGCGTAAGGAACCGGATTTGGGTAAAGCCCAGTTGCCACCATTCCGGCAAAGTGAGCCATGTCAACCCAAAGCTTTGCGCCAACTTCATCGGCAATCTTGCGGAACTCGGCAAAGTCAAGCTTGCGAGTGTAAGCCGACCAACCAGCAATAAGAACGGCAGGCTTTACCTCGTGCGCGCGCTTGCGAACGATGTCCATATCGATCAAGAAGGTCTCAGGGTGTAACTCGTAAGCGTGAGCTTCGTACATTTTTCCAGAGAAGTTCAAGCGCATACCGTGAGTTAGGTGACCACCGTGGGCCAACTCAAGACCAAGAATGCGATCACCCGGGTTTGCCAATGCCATGAGCACCGCGGCGTTTGCCGATGCACCCGAGTGTGGCTGAACATTTGCGTGGTCGGCGCCAAAAAGTGCCTTAGCGCGGTCGCGGGCTAGGTTCTCGGCAACGTCAACGGCCTCGCAACCACCGTAGTAACGCTTGCCCGGGTAGCCCTCGGCGTATTTATTGGTAAGAACTGAACCCTGGGTCTGCAGAATGCCACGAGACACGAAGTTCTCAGAGGCAATCATTTCAAGGGTGTGACGCTGGCGATCTAGCTCTGCGGCTAGAACTGCTGCGATTTCTGGGTCTGTCTCGCTCAGTGGCGAGTTGAAGCTAGATGGAAGCTGTGACATAGGAAAACTCCTGTTTAAGGTGTAAGTCTTGGCCCAGGCGCACGACCAAAATGTCTTCGCTCCACGATGGAAACCCATCTTTAGCGCCAGTTGCGATGTGTAAATTCTAACATTCGGAGGTTGAACTGAATTCCCCGACCGGCCGGTCATAATCCCGTCAAATAAGCCAAATCCCACAGAAATGTTTCGTAAACTGAACGAGGCTCAAATTGGGGTCCTCGAATCTAGGAGTTTTACGAACATGTACGGAGTGCCACTGCCGGTGATTATCGGTGCTGCCATGATCGTGCTTGGCGTTGCCCTGGGCATCTACGTGGCGATCAAAGCGGTTTCACGTAATCGTGACGGCAACGACCCCCTGGTCTAAAGCCCCAAACCACGCCCCTGGCCGCCTATTTGCCGCCTTAACCTAAACTTGAGCCTATGACTACAGCCAATACCCACTGGGTACTAACCCTCGTTTGCAAAGATCAGCCTGGAATCGTCCACGCTATTTCGGGGGCAATTGTGGCTGCAAATGGCAACATAACCGAATCCTCCCAGTTCACCTCAGATGACACTGGCCGCTTCTTTATGCGCCTGCAGATTGAGTCGGCTGTGCCTCGTGAACACTTCGTCAACCAGATTTTGCCAGTGGCCGAGCGCTACGGCATGACCTGGGAGCTCGACGAGGTCGGCCGAAGAATGAAGACTCTAGTTTTGGTCTCAAAGAGCGCCCACTGCTTGAACGACATGCTGTTCCGCCAGCGCGCCGGCCAATTGCCGGTTGAACTTCCGGTGGTATTCGGAAACCACCCTGACCTTCAAAGCCTGGCCGAGTTTTATGGCGTTCCATTCGAGGTGCACCCAATCACCGGCGAAGCCGACAAGCTGGCCTTTGAAAACATGCTGCGTGATTACATCAAGACCGCTGGCATTGAATTGATTGTGCTTGCTCGCTACATGCAGATTTTGAGCGAGGAGTTCTGCAAGGAATTCGAAGGCAAGATCATCAACATTCACCACTCATTCTTGCCTGGCTTCAAGGGTGCAAATCCATACGCTCAGGCTCACGCCCGCGGTGTGAAGTTGATTGGTGCCACAGCTCACTTTGTTACCGCAGACCTAGATGAGGGTCCAATCATCGAACAAAACGTGGTTCGCGTTGAACACTCAGACTCAAAGAAACGCTTGGTCTCTATTGGTCAAGATGTTGAGTCAAAGACCCTCACCCAGGCAGTGCGTTGGTTCGCCGAACGTCGCGTGCTGCTAGACGGTGAACGCACAATTATTTTCAGCTAGTTTTTTCTTGCAGTTCAGGCAAACTTTTTCACCAGTCTTCGATTGCGAAATTGCCGTGCGCCCTTTGCGATGCCAATCGTGGCTAGCAATCCAGACAAACCACCAACACCGATAATCGCGTACTGCTGCCAGTTAGTACTTGGCCTAACCGGAGGATCATTGGTTGGATTATCAACTGTGATCTGTGGAGCATCTGGTTCATAAATTGCAATTGGCTCTTCGGTTGGGCTGGTCGGCAATTTGATGGCGCTCGAAAATGCGTAGGTCTTTCGAATTGGTTGAGCGGCCACAATTTCAAGAGTTGCAGCTGGCTCTAGGTTTGCAGTTGGAGAATTCAATTTGGTTTCCACCGGAGTTGAATTGCTTGGTTCTGTTGAGCCACCGGAACCCGTTCCCCCGCCGGAGCCACCGCTGCTTCCCCCACCGCTAGAAATTGGCGCCGGTGCGGGAGTGGCTGTTGGAGTTGGGCTTGGCGCTGCGGTTGGGGTAGGTGTTGGAGTAGGGGCAGGCTGGGCAAGGACCGTGGTTAGGCCGGATGCCGAAACCGACGCGGGGCCAGTGTTGCCAAGGGCATCGGTGTAGGTGCCCTGGGCAATCTCTAGACGCACAGATCCAAGCGAACAACCTGTGGTCGAAATTGAGTATCTGGTCACCGTTGCCGATGAAACAGAGATCAAACAGCCCGTTGCCGTTCCTGTATTGGAAACGTCGCTTGCAGTGAATCCGTTGACAGCTTCGGAGAAGTCCACTTGAAAACTTGGGCTGATGTAACTAGTTGCAACTGCGCTTGCCCAAGTGGGCTCCGAGGCGCTTCTATCCAAAGTTACGGTGGTAAAACTGGGAGCTGTTAGTGGTCCAAGATTCAGTGCCGCGTCTGAAACAGAATTTGGTTGCATCACCAACAAGGCGCTGGCTGCGTCGGCGCAAGATTGCACTCGCACGGTGTATTGATCCGCCGAACCGGAGACCGAGGAAATAACACAGGAGCTACCGCTGATACTGAAATCACTTATTGTAAGCCCGGTTACTGATTCAGAAAATGTCAATGTGTATTCAAAGGTCAAGGCATTATTTGGTGAAGTCGGTGAAGTGACTGTCACAGTTGGTGCAGTTCGCTCAATCACAACATCGGTGCTGGTCGAATCTGCGCTTGGGCCATTGACTGTGCCCGTAATCGTGTTTGCCAGCAGAATTAATTTATACGTTCCCGTGCTGCAACCCGATGCAGTCACGAGATAGCTGGTGCCGCTGCCTGATACTGAAATGGTTGTGCAGGTTGCAGTTGAACCCGTGGTCGCAAAATCGGTGTTGGTAAGACCAGTCACAGATTCGTTGAAGACCAGGTTGTAAGAAATAGATGTGGAGTTTGTCAAGGTTGCGCCCGGTGTGAACGATGACACCGATGGTGGAAGCACATAACTTATGGTGACGATTCCAGCGCCGGATCGGTATCCGGCTGTGTGGGTTACCGATGAGGTCAGTGTTGCGTTATTCCAGGATGAGCCACCGCCACCACCTCCGCCGTTGGTGCAGCAGCCATCGATGTCAGCGCCCCCACCACCGCCACCGTAGTAGCCGCCTCCGCCGCCGCCACCGCCCGAGGTTGAACTTGTGCCTCCGGTGCCGCCGATTCCAAAGCCACCGGCAGTTCCCCAGGTACCTCCATTTGGAGATCCGCCGTTACCTCCGGCGCTTTGCGATGCGCCAGATCCACCCTGACCCTGACCACTGATTCCTGCAGAACCGGATGTGCCGCCTCCGGCTCCACCTGCTCCGCCAAAGAATCCACCGGTACCACCGCCTCCGGCAGCAACCGCAATTCGGTCATTGAGTGATGTGGTTGAGCGAATATCGGTTGCTCCACCACCCGAACCTTCGTCACCGCGCGAACCACCGGCAGCCCCACCACCATTGAAACCGCCGGCCGCACCGGCGCCGGCGGCACCTGCTCCGCCCACGTAAATGTAAAGCGCGGAGGGTGTGCTGGTTAGAGTGCCTTGAACTCGCCCACCGAGGCCGCCGGTTTTGCCGCCCTGAGCGCCCATCAGATCAAAAGTGATGTTTCTAGCACCGGTCGGTGGCGTCCACAAATAGTAGTCGCCGGTGGCATCAAAAGTTAGGGTGCATGTGGTTCCAACGCAAACGGGGGTTGGATTGCTGATGACTGCGCGAACCGATTGTGCAAACAATCCCCCGAACAGCACAGCAAGGATTCCTGCGGTCGAAATTAGCTTTGACCAACGCTGTGTGTTTTTCTTGTGCATGACAAAAAGCAAATAACTCCGACAAACATGTTGTCGGAGTTATGCACAAAGCCCTAGGGCTAAAAGTTATGCACAGATTGTGCTTAGGCCATGCGCGCCTGAAGGTTCTCTGCTAGTGAGGCTAAGAACTCATCTGTGGTCTGGTACGCCTGGTCCTTGCCAACGAGAGCGGCTAAGTCCTTGGTCATCTTTCCTGACTCAACGGTCTTGATGATTACATCTTCAAGAGTCTCGGCAAACTTACGAACCTCAGGAGTGCCATCAATCTCGGCGCGTGCAATAAGAGCACGAGTCCAAGCAAAGATAGATGCGATTGGGTTGGTAGAGGTCTTCTTGCCAGCCTGCCAGTCGCGGTAGTGACGAGTCACAGTACCGTGCGCTGCCTCGGCAAGAGTTGTCTTTCCATCTGGAGTAGTTAGCACTGAGGTCATAAGACCTAGAGAACCAAAACCTTGAGCAACGGTGTCTGACTGAACGTCACCGTCATAGTTCTTACAAGCCCAAACGTAGCCACCCTCCCACTTAAGCGCGGCGGCAACCATGTCGTCAATCAATCGGTGTTCGTAGGTGATGCCTGCAGCCTTGAATTTGTCTGCATACTCAGCATCAAAAACTTCCTGGAAGGCATCCTTGAAAGCACCGTCGTAAGCCTTCAAGATTGTGTTCTTGGTTGAAAGGTAAACCGGGTAGTTGCGCATTAGACCGTAGTTGAATGATGCACGCGCAAAGTCACGAATTGAATCCATGTAGTTGTACATACCCATGGCTACACCGCCGTGCTCTGGGTAGTCAGCGACTACCTGAGTGACCGGTGCTGAACCATCGGCAGGGGTCCAAGTAATGGTTACCTGACCCTTGCCCGGAACCTTGAAGTCAGTTGCCTTGTACTGGTCACCATGTGCGTGACGACCAATGATGATTGGCTTGGTCCAACCAGGCACCAAACGAGGAACGTTTGAGATGATGATTGGCTCACGGAACACAACACCGTCAAGAATGTTTCGTATAGTTCCGTTCGGAGACTTCCACATCTTCTTTAGCTTGAACTCTTCAACGCGAGCTTCGTCAGGAGTGATAGTTGCGCACTTCACACCAACGCCGTGCTTCTTGATTGCGTGAGCTGCATCAATGGTCACCTGGTCATCGGTGGCATCGCGGTTCTCAACTGAAAGGTCGTAGTACTCAAGGTCTAAATCTAGGAAAGGGTTGATCAAATTGTCTTTGATGTTCTGCCAGATGATTCTGGTCATTTCGTCGCCGTCTAGCTCAACGACCTTGCCAACTACCTTGATTTTTGCCATGCGGGGCTCCTGTATTTCTGAGAACTTAGGGCAGACTGCCCAAACACCCTCTAGCCTACCGGCTCGACCAATACACCGATGTGGGCGGAAGCCCAGTCAAAGTCTCGGTTTTTAGTGGGTCCTCGAGCGACTTTTGATCTAGTGGAAGAAGTGGCGCTCACCAGTGAAGTACATGGTGATGCCAGCCGCTTCTGCCGCGGCAATTACCTCTTCATCGCGCACTGATCCACCAGGCTGCACCACTGCACGCACGCCCGCGTCGATCAGAATCTGCAGGCCATCGGCAAACGGGAAGAATGCGTCAGAGGCAGCAACCGCGCCCTTGGATCTGGACTCAGCACGTTCAACCGCAAGCTTGCACGAATCCACTCGGTTTACCTGGCCCATGCCAACACCAACCGATGCCCCCTCGCGAGCCAACAAGATTCCGTTGGACTTCACCGCGCGGCATGCACGCCAGGCAAACTCAAGTTCCTTCATAGTCTCGAGGTCCGCCTTCTTACCGGTAACTAGCTTCCATCCGCTTGAGTTGAACTGCGAGAACTCATCGGTTTCTTGCACCAGCACACCTCCAGAAATCTGTTTGTATTCCAGTGCCTCGCGAGAGTAGTTAGCCGGAAGTTCAAGCACGCGAAGGTTCTTCTTTTCCAGCAAAATCGAAAGCGCCTCAATCTCGTAAGACGGGGCAATGATGACCTCGGTGAAGATGCTGGCAACCTGCTTTGCCATTGTCACGGTTACCGGACGGTTGGTCGCGATCACACCACCAAATGCCGATACCGGATCACACATGTGAGCCTTGGCGTGCGCATCGGCAATTACGTCTGGGCTGGTTGGGTCACCAATTGCAATTCCACATGGGTTTGCGTGTTTGATGATTGCAACCGCTGGCTCATTGAAGTCATACGCTGCGCGAAGGGCTGCATCGGCGTCCACGTAGTTGTTGTAAGACATCTCTTTGCCACCAAATTGGCGGGCCTGAGCAATGCCGGCCACAGAGTTTTC
The DNA here is from genome assembly GCF_000699505.1 of Rhodoluna lacicola. Lineage (NCBI taxonomy): Bacteria > Bacillati > Actinomycetota > Actinomycetes > Micrococcales > Microbacteriaceae > Rhodoluna > Rhodoluna lacicola. Next base: position 1,188,921 of record NZ_CP007490.1, read on the forward strand.
ACCGGTAGTGCGGTAGAGCGCTGCAGCTTGGTGTGAGTTCTCGCCGTATCGCAGTACGTTGGCCAGTTGTGAGTCAACTTTGAAATTTGATGGGAAGCCTGGGTTGGCATTTTCAATGTCACCCTTTTGGCCAGCTGCGCGCTTCCAGTCCCCTTCTAATTCTGCGGCAAACCAGTTAGCCACTGCAGAGTCATATCTAGCGGTGTGTGAGAACGCCGAATAGGCAAGTTCGCGGCGCTGCGCCAGAGTTGTGCCGCCGTCTTTGACGGCCTTGATGATTTCTGAATATTTTGCCGGGTCAACCACGATGGCAACGTTGGCGTGGTTCTTGGCCGAGGCGCGCACCATTGCTGGACCACCAATGTCAATCTGCTCAACAACTGCATCGCCCTTGGCACCAGACTGCACGGTCTGCACGAATGGGTAAAGATTTACCACCACCAGCTGGAATGCTTCAATTCCAAGTTCGGCAAGCTGCTCTTCATGCGCAATCAAACGCATGTCGGCAAGCAAGCCGCCGTGCACCTTTGGGTGCAGAGTCTTTACGCGGCCATCCAGCGACTCAGGAAAACCGGTGATTTGCGAAACCTCGGTGACAGGAATTCCAGCGTCCTTCAAAGCTGCAAAGGTTCCACCGGTAGAAACGATATCGATACCTGCGGCTGCAAGTTCCTTGGCTAGCTCTAACAAGCCGGTCTTGTCTGAAACTGAAAGAAGTGCGCGCTTGATTTCAACGCGATCGCGGTGACGGTAGTCGGCTGGCTTGTGGTCGTTGTGTGCGGCCATTATGAAGCCCCTTTTACTTTGCTAGTGACGGAAGGTGGATTTTCTTATTGGCGATATCTTTTACGGTTGCAATCAACAACTCGCGCTCAACAACCTTGATGCGCTCGTGCAGATCGTATTCGCTATCATCAGCCAGAACCGGCACACTCGCCTGAGCTATGTGCGGCCCGGTGTCAACACCTTCGTCGACAACGTGTATGGTCACACCCGATACCTGCGCGCCAGCTGCCAGAGCATCACGCACAGCGTGGGCGCCTGGGAAAGCAGGCAAAAGAGATGGGTGAGTGTTAATTAAATTTGGGCTTAGTGCCGACACAAAATTGCCTGGCAAAATTCTCATAAAACCGGCTAGCACAACAAGATCCGGCTTGAAGTGATTGATGTTCGCGAGCAGGACATTCGCCCAATTCTCGCGAGTGTCAAAAGAACCAGGGGAAACCACAAAGGTAGGAACCCCAAACTGCTCGGCATGTGCAAGCCCATCGGCGGCGTTATCGGAGCCAACCGCAACAATTTTTGCGCCAAAGAGTGGGTTTTCTGTGGCCTCAAGAAGGGCTCTAAGGTTTGAACCCGAACCCGAAATTAGAACGACGACCGACAGCATTGGACCAGTTTACCGGTAGCCCAATCAGCGGGATTTCCGTGGGCTTTGCACAAGCGGATGATCTGGGGCATCTGGTCTTGCACTGAAGAAAGCGGCCAAAATTGAGACAACGGCTACCTCAACAAAAACAACGCCTGCAACCAGCAGCGGATTAACACCGATCTCCTGCAAGCGACCAGGTCCGACCCCGCCGGATGCAAGTAACGCCAACAGACCCATCTCTACCGCCGAAACCACGGCAATCGATAGTCCGAGAATGATTGCCGCACTCCAAGCCGAGGCAAATTCAAAACGAATTGCGTCTGCATGGCGGCGAATCAAAATTGTGGCTAGGAAAGCCCCCACCAACGGAACCAGCAGAGCAATCGTGCCAAAGCTAAGTTCTCCAATCGGCAGTGCTGAAGTTATTGGAAGAGCAGGAAGCGGGCCAACCACGGTGGCGACCGGCGAAATAAGAGAGCCCGTGCCGATCTGAAAACCAACGCCCGTAAACCAGCTGGCACCAAAAACAACGAGATTCGGCAGGATCGCCAACTGGCCAACGGTGATCATTACTCCACCCAGGAAGGTGACCTGCAAACCCTCGTAGAGTCGGATAACTTGAATCCAGTTGATTGCCAACATGACGGCAATAAAAATTGCAGATACACCTAGCAAGATTGCAACCACGCCCGTACCGGCCCTGAGAGCCGGAGCACTTACGGCTCTGATGGCCCAGTGAAGGTTATCGACTCTGCGATTTAGAAACTCAAGTACCCAGATTCTTTCCGCTGGCTCCGGCAAGGAAGCCGCTTCGCCAAATGCTTGCCTCTTTCCCAACAAAGAACCAAGAATCACAAAAAGCAGAAGAAAAGCCGGCGGCAGAAAAGTTCCCTGCCAGGTGACCGGATAAACAAACTCGTTATAGGCAACGGTGCTTAGAAGAAATGAGATGCCACCATAGACAAGTGCGGTAGCCAGCCAAGCTGGCCAAAGTTCAATTGCACTGGTCAGGCGACGGCCCATTCGAAGCGCCATGAAGCCAATCAATAGGCTCAGCCCAAGCGGAATCATGCTGACAACAAATTGCGGAACCTGAGTTGAACCAAACGCACCAGCCGGAACCACCAATCGGGTTCCATGTGCCATCATCCAAACATCTGCAGATGCGCGAAAAGGCACTAGCCAGTCGATGCTCAGATCATTTTCAAAGAGCCACACCGCGGTGAGTGGTAGCAGCACGATGCCAAGTCCAATGCCAGCGACAACCAGTGCCTCAAACGCTGCAACAAGAAAAGTGAGTCGACGGTTCAAGACGAAACACTCCCCCTAGATGCCAAAAATCGCTTTTAGATTTATAGGCTCTTGATAACTTCGCGCATAAGCGCAGCAGTCTCAGAAGGAGTCTTTCCAACCTTCACGCCAACGGCCTCGAATGCTTCCTTCTTAGCCTGAGCGGTACCGGCAGAACCAGAAACAATCGCACCAGCGTGACCCATGGTCTTACCTTCGGGAGCGGTGAAACCTGCAACGTAAGCAACAACTGGCTTAGTCACATTTTCCTTGATGTAGGCGGCGGCCTTCTCTTCAGAGTCGCCACCAATTTCACCAATCAACACGATCGCCTTAGTCTCAGGGTCAGCCTGGAACGCAGCAAGTGCATCGATGTGGGTGGTTCCGATAACTGGGTCTCCACCAATGCCAATCGCGGTTGACATGCCAATGTCACGCAGCTCGAACATCATTTGGTAGGTCAGGGTGCCAGACTTTGAAACCAACCCGATAGGGCCAGGGCCGGTGATGTCTGAAGGAGTAATACCTGCGTTGGATTTTCCCGGAGAGATGATGCCTGGGCAGTTAGGGCCAATCAGGCGAGTCTTCTGACCCTTCTCCACGTTGTAGGCCCAAGCCCACGCTGAGTCGTGCACTGGAATTCCCTCTGTGATGGCAACAGCCAAAGGAATCTCTGCGTCAATCGCCTCGACCATCGCGGCTTTTGCAAATGCTGGTGGAACAAAAATAACGGTCACGTTTGCGCCGGTTGCCTTCATTGCCTCGGCAACGGTGCCGAACACAGGGAGCTGCTTGCCTTCAACATCAACGGTCTCACCGGCTTTGCGTGGGTTCACACCACCAACGATGTTTGATCCACCAAGCAGCATGCGGCGAGTGTGCTTCATGCCCTCAGAGCCGGTCATACCCTGAACAATGATTCGCGAGTCTTCGTTTAGAAAAATAGCCATTTCAATAATTCCTTCTCGCGCTTAGCGGTTTGCCAACTCGGCGGCCTTGTCGGCTGCGTCGTCCATAGTGTCAACAAGAGTTACAAGTGGGTGGGCAAACTCGTTCAAAATGTAGCGGCCCTCAAGAACGTTGTTTCCGTCTAGGCGAACAACAAGCGGCTTAGTTGCCTTGTCACCCAGGGTCTTCAACGCACCAACGATTCCATTTGCAACAGCGTCACAGGCGGTGATGCCTCCAAATACGTTTACGAAAACGCTCTTGACCTGTGGGTCGTTCAAAATAACGTCAAGACCTGCAGCCATAACTTCTGCTGAAGCACCGCCACCAATGTCTAGGAAGTTCGCGGGGCGAACCTTGCCGTGCTTCTCACCTGCGTAAGCAACAACGTCAAGTGTCGACATCACAAGACCTGCACCGTTTCCGATGATTCCTACTTCGCCATCAAGCTTCACGTAGTTCAAGTCCATGGCCTTAGCCTTGGCTTCAAGTGGGTCAAGTGCGTCGCGCTCCATTGATTCGCGCTCGTGACGGAACTCAGCGTTGTCGTCAAGAGAAACCTTGCCATCAAGAGCAATAACTTCGCCATCGGCACTCAAGATGAGTGGGTTTACCTCAACCAGGGTTGCGTCTTCTTTCACGAACACGTCGTAAAGCTTTACAAAAACCGGAGCCACCTTTGCAGCAGTTTCGTCGTCGAAACCACCCTGCTTGGCGATGCTCAGTGCGGTTGCAAGATCAATGCCCTTGGTTGCATCTACTGGAACTTTTGCCAACGCCTCTGGGCGCTCTTCGGCAAGCTGCTCAATTTCCATTCCGCCCTCAACGCTGCAAAGCGAAAGGAAGGTGCGGTTTGATCTGTCTAGCAATACAGAGAAGTAGAACTCTTTTTCAATCGATGCACCCTGAGCGACCATTACGCGCTTGACGATGTGACCCTTGATGTCTAGACCAAAGATGTTCTTTGAAAGTTCTTTTGCCTCTTCTGGAGACTTGGCAACTTTTACACCACCAGCTTTTCCGCGGCCACCGGCTTTAACCTGAGCCTTTACAACTACAACTCCACCGATCTTCGCAGCAGCTGCTTCGACCTCTTCTGGGGTATCTGCGGTGATTCCCTGCAGAACAGGTACGCCGTAGGCCTCGAACATGTCGCGGGCTTGGTATTCAAATAAATCCACGTCTATTTCCATTCAGATATTTGGACAACCCTCTAAGTTTACGCTTCAGAGCAGGGCGCCCAGAACACCGATGCCGACCCCGGAGGGCCCAGTTCTAGGTTTTAGAGCTTGGAAATTGGGGCAACTTTGACCAGCAGTCGTTTGGTGCCAACACTGCCGAAATGGATTTCGGCGGTCTGCCGAGCTCCCTCGCCGGCGGTGGCAATAACCTTGCCCTTACCAAAGTCAGAGTGCTCAATCATGTCGCCAACCTCAAGCTGCAAGCCCTCGTTATTACGAACAGATGATATGGCGCCTGACCAGACCTTCTTCTCTTTGGTGGATGGGGTTCCGCCGTAGCCACCTGAAGAGCCTTCGCTTGAACCGTAGCCCTGGTCGTCAGCGATCGAGGCACGGTATCGGGTTGTAGGCATACCTCGGCCCGATCCTGATTCACGCCAATCGATTAGGTCACTTGGGATTTCTTGCAGGTAGCGCGATGGGGTTGCCGACTCGGATTCACCAAAAGTGGTTCTGGTCATGGCAAGCGAAAGATGCAGTTTCTTACGAGCGCGGGTGATACCCACGTAGAACAAACGACGTTCCTCGGCCATGCCGCCGGGAGTAATGAAGCTCATTCGATGCGGCAGCAGCCCCTCTTCGATTCCGGTTAGGAACACTGCCTCGTACTCAAGGCCCTTGGCCGTGTGCAGAGTCATTAGCGATACGGTTCCAGATTCGTCATCTAGTTCGTCGGCCGCAGCAACCAGGGCAACCTCGTTCAAGAAATCAGGAAGACGTCCCTCTGGATTATTGCGCTGGAATTCACGAGCAACAGAAACAAGTTCCTCTAGGTTTTCAACTCGCGCTTCATCCTGCGGATCCTTACTGTTGCGCAGGGATTCCAGCAAGCCGGTCCGGTCTAGCACCGCACGCAGAATTACGTCAACGTTTTCGTTTGGAATCATGGCCTCAAGGTTGTCCATTAATTCGGCAAACTGATTAATTGCACCGGTGATCTTTGGGCCAAAACCAAGGTCGCTCACATGCGAGAGCACCTGACGCACTGACAAATTGTTTTTTTCGGCGTAGCTGGCAATCTGTGTTTCAGAAGCATCGCCGATGCCGCGCTTTGGCACGTTAAGAATTCGTCTGGTGGCTAGGTCATCTCTGGTATTTGCAATTGCAACCAGGTAGGCCATGGCGTCTTTGATTTCTTGACGCTCATAGAACTTGGTGCCGCCAACTACGCGATAAGGAATGCCCGAGCGAATGAAAATATCTTCCAGCGCACGGGTTTGCGAGTTGGTTCGATAGAAAACAGCGATGTCACGAAAGGCAATTGCGTCATCGCCCTGGCTTTTGCTATGCAGCTTGTTAATTTCATCGGCAATGAACTGGGCTTCATCATGTGACGAGTAGCCGGTGTAGCCAACAATTTTGTCGCCGTCGCCAGCTGCGGTCCAGAGATTTTTTGCTGGTCGATCAAAGTTATTTGAAATAACCGCATTGGCAGCAGAAAGAATATTCTGCGTTGAACGGTAGTTCTGTTCCAGCAGGATTGTCTTGGCACCTGGGAAGTCTTTTTCAAATTCGGTGATGTTACGAATGTCGGCGCCGCGGAAGGCATAGATAGATTGATCCGAGTCACCCACCACAGTCAGCGATGCAGTTTTTGCCAATTCGCGAATTAGTGCGTACTGCGCGTGGTTGGTGTCTTGATACTCGTCAACCAGAATGTGTTTAAACTTCTGCTGGTATTGGGCGAGCACCTCTGGGAAAGCACGGAACAGGTGAACCGTCTCACCGATTAGGTCGTCAAAGTCAAAGGCATTGTTTTTGCGGAGCTCATATTGGTAGCGGCTGAAAATCTCTGAAATCATTCGGGCAACCGGGTCATTCTGATCAACGTTGCGGGCGTACGACTCGGCATCGGCAAGTTCGTTCTTGGCGTTAGAAATCGCGGCACCAACACCGGCTGGGGTTAGCTTGTGAATGTCTGCGCCAAGCTCTTTGATCAGGCGCTTGAGAATCGCGCGGCTGTCGCCCGAGTCATAAATGGTGAAGTTTGAGTCGTGACCCAGGCGGCCGCTTTCGCGACGAAGAATCATCACGCAGGCTGAGTGAAAAGTCTTGAGCCACATGCCGTCGGCGGCCTCGCCAAGTAGGTAACGCACTCGCTCGCGCATTTCTGCGGCGGCCTTATTAGTAAAGGTGATGGCCAAAATCTGTGACGGCCAAGCATCTTTAGTTGCCAGCAGGTGGGCAATGCGGTGGGTAAGCACGCGGGTCTTGCCAGAGCCGGCACCAGCCACAATCAGCAACGCAGGCCCACGGTATTCCACGGCCTCACGCTGTTGCGGGTTGAGCCCCTCGACTAGGCCTGCGGTGGCATCCGCTGCAAAAAAGCTCAACTCATTCATAACTACGCAATCCTAGGCGCAAGCGCCGACTTTGGTTTAGCCGCACGCACTGACTAATGCTCAAGCCCGGCGACAACCTCAACCAGGAGGTCTGGGTTATCGGTGAAAACGCCATCTGCCCCGCACAGGGCAAACTTGGCGAAGTATTCATCGGTGCTGGCTTCTGCGTCTTCAGCACGCGCAGTCCAGACAAACACCTTGAGCCCGCGGGCCTTGGCTTCTTCAATCCAATCCGAGTTAAAAACCAAAACAGAATTGAAGCTGATGCCATCGAAAATTTTTGCCGTCTCGTCGAAACGTGGTTCACCCCAGGTGTCAACCAAAAATACGTACTCACCTACGTCGCCGCAAACCTTCTTCATTTGCTCGAGCACTTTGAAATCAAAACTTTCCAGTGTCAAAGTGATGCCGTGCGAACGCCAATCAATTTCACGAAGTTTTCTAGCCAAGATTGCTGAGATTGGAAAACCCTGCGCCGCAAAATAGGCGCCGTGTTTGACCTCAAGAATCAAATGTTTACCCGCTGTGAAATCGGAGGTCAGCAATTCATCAAGGGTGGCAAGTTCAAACTGACCATCAAATTTTGCACTGCCTGGTCGCTCGTCAGTTAGTCGCTCGGTGGCGCGCAACTGCTTTAACTCGGCAAGCGTGAAATCTTCGCAGAACCAATCCGCACGAGTTTCTTGCCAACCCACAATTCCCTCGCGCTTTAGGTGCTCAAACTCAGGGCGCGAAGCGACATCGGTGGTGGTTGAAAGATAGTTGTCGTGACGAATTATTAACTGGCCATCTTTAGTTGGTACCAGATCGCACTCAATTGCATCGGCACCCATGTCAAAGGCAAGTTTGAAAGCCTCAAGGGTGTTTTCTGGTCGATACGCAGAGGCTCCGCGGTGGCCAAAGACTTTAATTTTTTCTGGTCGCATCGCTACCGCTGGCTCCAATAATTGACTGTTGTCAATTATTCCCACTCAATCGTGCCAGGTGGCTTTGAGGTGACGTCAAGGACTACGCGGTTTACACCTTCCACCTCGTTGGTGATTCGGTTAGAAATCTTGGCGAGTAGGTCGTAAGGCAAGCGGGTCCAGTCGGCGGTCATGGCATCTTCAGAAGATACCGGGCGCAGCACGATTGGGTGGCCATAAGTACGACCATCACCCTGCACACCCACCGATCTGACATCGGCAAGCAAGACAACCGGGCACTGCCAGATTTCGCCATCCAGGCCGGCTGCCGAAAGTTCAGCGCGAACAATTGCATCAGCCTTGCGAAGCAGGTCAAGTCGTTCCTTGGTGATCTCGCCAACGATGCGAATACCAAGACCCGGGCCAGGGAACGGCTGACGCCCAACGATCTCAGCCGGCAAACCCAGTTCAGCACCGATGGCGCGAACCTCGTCTTTAAACAAAGCGCGAAGCGGCTCAACTAGCTCGAACTCAATGTCATCAGGCAGGCCACCAACGTTGTGGTGGCTCTTAATGCCGGCGGTTACGCCGCCACCAGACTCAACCACATCTGGGTAAAGGGTTCCCTGAACCAAGAACTTGATTGGGCGGTTGTCTGCCTTTGACTCTTCGTAAAGTGCTGCCTGCGCCTCTTCAAAGGTGCGAATGAATTCGCGGCCAATAATCTTGCGCTTGGTCTCTGGATCACTAACACCGGCAAGTGCGGTCAAGAATTTTTCTTCCACGTTCACGGTCACCAAGCGAATACCGGTTGCAGCCACGTAGTCACGCTCAACCTGCTCTGCCTCATCTTGACGAAGCAAACCATGGTTTACAAAAACGCAAACCAGTTGATCGCCAACCGCCTTGTGCACCAGCGCCGCAGCCACAGCTGAGTCAACTCCGCCAGAAAGACCACAGATTACTCTGGCATCGCCCACCTGTGCGCGAATTTTTTCAACTTGCTCGGCAATTACGTTGCCTGAGTTCCAGGTTGCTGGGATGCCCGCGGCATTGTGTAGGAAGTTAGTCAAAACGTTTTGACCAAATTCTGAATGCTTTACCTCTGGGTGCCACTGCACTCCGTAAATTTTCTTTTCACTATTTGCGAAGGCTGCCACCGGAGTGATGTCGGTCGAGGCCAAAACTTCAAAGCCCGCTGGCGCTTCCATTACTTGGTCACCGTGACTCATCCAGCACGTTTGCTCCGCTGGTTGACCGGCAAGAATTTCACCGCCGGCTTTTACCTTTAGCTCAGTCGCGCCGTACTCGCGCTTGCCGCTTTTATCAACGCGGCCACCAAGAGCATTAGCCAGAGTTTGAAAACCGTAGCAAATGCCAAGCACGGGGATACCCAGTTCAAGAATTCTTTTGTCGAGCTGAGGTGAGCCCTCTTCATACACCGATGATGGTCCGCCAGACAAAATAATTGCCAGCGGGTTTTTGGCCTGAACTTCTTCGGCGGTGACGTTGTGGTGAACAATCTCAGAATAAACACTTGCCTCGCGAACGCGACGGGCAATTAGTTGCGCGTACTGCGCGCCAAAGTCAACAACTAGTACCGGGCGATTAGCGGTCATTAGGCCACCTTCTTGACGATTGCTGCGATATCTTTTTCAGCAACCTTGCTGAAGTGGCGTTCGGTGAAGAAAGAAAGGAGCGGCACGATACCGCCAAGTGCAATCACGATGAATCGCATGAAGTTCCAGCGGTAGAGCGTCCACATGCGGAAGTCACCGAGTAGGTAGGCCACGTAAAGCCAGCCGTGCACAATTAGCGAAATAACGGTTAGGTCTAGACCGCTATCTGGCAGGCCAACCTTGGTGTCATTTGCATCCACCGAGTAATAGGCCAGGTAGAGGAAGCCGTCCGGTCCGGCTAGCCAAAGATCTGCCTGAATAGTTAGGCGGATGCCCCACAAGATCATGATCAAAACCAAGAAAATTCCGGTGATGTAAGAGGTCACCTTGAAATACTTCAAGGCCCCGCGAAGGGTGGATTCTTGTGGATTCATTGGACTAGTTTACCTTTTCGCCCGAACCGACCGAGGCCCGCAGAATTTGCTCATCTCTTACTAGGCGCCACCATAGGAACACTGCAAAGCCGGCAAACAACACCCATTCCAGGAAGTAAAACGCGCTTAGCCAATTGATTCTTTGGATTGGTTCATAAAACACATTGATTGGCTTTAGTGGCGGCCAAGCAGAAGCCTGGCTGTGTCCATTTAGTGCCAGTATCTGCGGTTCAACAGAAATTGGTTTTTCCGGTGAGTAGAGATTCACCAGCTGTGCAAGAGACAGCGATTCCAAAACAAATTTTTCTTGGTTTACCTGAGGCAGCGGGGCCTCTGTAGGAATGAAGACGCCCTCAAGGCTGGTGTCTACTTTTTCTAACCCCGATTGCATGAGCGCTGTACGCTCACCCTTGACCTCGGCTAAATCGGCCGACCAACCAAGTGCAATGGTTTGGTTTTTGCCCTTGGCATTCAGAGAGTTTGCGATTAGCCAGAAGCCCTGCTCATCGCCGTTCAATCGATTAGCGATTATGAATACATTCTTGGTGTCTAACTTGACCTTGACCGATTCAATATTGATTGCGATTTTTTCTGAACTGTCTTTGGTGAAGGTTCGATCCAACTGCCACTGACCAAGGGCCGCAAATACAGCCGCAACTGCCAAGGATAAAAATAAAGCGCCAATCCACTTTGGCTGTCTTGCGACAGAAAGGAAGCTTGGAGTTTTGTTAAGCATGGTAAGGAGCTACAACAACATCAACGCGCTGGAACTCCTTGACGTCTGAGTAACCAGTGGTTGCCATTGAACGGCGCAGAGCACCCATCAAGTTAGTACCACCAGAAGCAGATGAAGATGGGCCAAGCAAAATCTCTTCTAGGGTTCCCGCGGTGCCAACCTGTACTTTGTTGCCACGTGGAAGATCTTTATTGAATGCCTCTTGACCCCAGTGCCAACCCTGCCCCGGTGCCTCTTCTGCGCGAGCAAGAACTGAACCAAGCATCACGGCGTCGGCGCCAACAGCAATTGCCTTGACGATGTCGCCCGATGTTCCAAGCCCACCATCGGCAATCACCTGAACATATCGGCCACCGGATTCATCCATGTAGTCACGACGAGCACCGGCAACATCGGCAACTGCAGTAGCCATTGGTGCGTGAATGCCAAGTACGCGACGCGTTGTTGAAGCAGCACCGCCACCAAAACCAACCAGTACTCCGGCGGCACCGGTGCGCATTAGGTGCAGCGCAGAGGTGTAGGTTGCAGCGCCACCAACGATTACTGGAACATCCAACTTGTAGATGAATTCCTTGAGGTTCAGTGGTTCAACGTTTTTTGAAACGTGCTCTGCAGAAACTGTAGTTCCGCGAATCACAAAAATATCAACGCCAGCCTTGATAACGGCATCAGAAAATTCTGCCGCGCGCTGCGGTGAAAGCGCACCTGCCACGGTAACTCCAGCGGCACGAATCTGTGCGATTCGATCACGGATTAGCTCTGCCTTGATTGGCTCTGAGTAAATCTCTTGCATGCGCTTGGTTGCCTTATCTGCCGGCAACTTTGCGATCTCGTTCAACTGCTGGGCAGGATCTTCGTATCGGGTCCATAGCCCCTCAAGGTCAAGCACACCAAGGCCACCAAGCTTGCCAATAGTCACTGCGGTCTCAGGTGAAACCACGGAGTCCATCGGTGCGCCAAGCACTGGCAAACCAAATTCGTAGGCGTCAATCTTCCACGATGTGGAGACATCCTGAGGATCGCGGGTGCGGCGGTTTGGCACGATGGCGATGTCATCGAAAGACCAGGCACGTTGGGCGCGCTTGCCGCGGCCGATTTCAATTTCGGTCATTATTTCCTAATCGCTTTTAGCGAGTTCCGTAGTTTGGTGCTTCCACAGTCATCTGAATGTCGTGTGGGTGAGATTCCTTTAGACCAGCAGCAGTGATGCGCACAAACTTTCCGCGCTCTTGAAGTTCTGGAATTGTTTCGCCGCCAACGTAGCCCATTGACGCACGAAGGCCACCAACTAGTTGGTGAACCACCGATGCCACTGAGCCGCGGTAAGGAACTCGGCCTTCGATGCCCTCTGGCACAAGCTTGTCTTCGCGCAGAACATCGTCCTGGAAGTAGCGATCCTTTGAGTAAGACTTTGCTTCGCCGCGTGACTGCATTGCACCAAGTGAACCCATACCGCGGTAAGTCTTGAACTGCTTGCCGCCCACGAAGGTGATGTCACCTGGGGCCTCATCGGTGCCGGCCAACAATGAACCAAGCATCACCGCGTTTGCTCCGGCAACCAAAGCCTTAGGAATGTCACCCGAGTACTGCAATCCACCATCGGCGATTACCGGAACACCCGCTGGCTTACATGCAAGTGATGCCTGATACACCGCGGTGACCTGTGGCACACCAACGCCGGCAACAACGCGAGTGGTGCAAATTGAACCTGGGCCAACGCCAACCTTCACGCCATCGGCACCAGCATCAACTAGCGCCTGCGCACCTTCGCGAGTAGCAACGTTGCCACCGATAACATCAACGTTCTTGGCAAATGGTTCAGACTTTAGTTTTGCAATCATTTCTAGAACAGCACTGTTGTGACCGTGCGCGGTGTCAACCACAAGAATGTCAACGCCGGCATCAATCAACGCCATCGAACGCTCCCAGGCGTCCTGCCCAACACCAACTGCGGCAGCTACCAGCAAGCGACCGTTGGCATCCTTCGAAGCCAGCGGGTACTTTTCTGATTTGTCAAAGTCTTTCACGGTGATTAGGCCGCGCAGCTTTCCGTTTGCATCAATAAGAGGTAACTTTTCGATTCGGTGCTGAGCAAAGATTCCGATTGCGTCATCGGGGTTGATGTCGTGCGGTGCAGTAATAAGAGGCATCGGCGTCATGACGTCCTTAACCAATGTGGTGGTGCGCTGCACATCAAGCACGAAACGCATATCGCGGTTGGTCACGATGCCAACCAGGCGGTCATCTTCGTCAATAACCGGCAGGCCAGATACTCGGTAGCGGCCACAAAGGTCATCAACTTCTTGAATAGTGGCGTAAGGGGTGGTGGTCACCGGGTGGGTGATCATGCCGGCTTCCGAGCGCTTGACTAGGTCAACCTCGCTGGCCTGGCGATCTAGCGAAAGATTACGGTGCAAAACACCGATGCCGCCCTGGCGGGCCATGGCGATGGCCATGCGGGCCTCGGTTACGGTGTCCATTGCTGAAGAAAGCAGTGGAACGTTGATCTCGACGCGCTTGGTAATGCGGGTTTTGGTGTTTACCCCCGATGGAACGACGTTTGATTCGCCCGGCAGGAGCAGAACATCGTCGTAGGTGAGGCCAACAAAGCCAAACGGGTCATTTTGAGTCATCGAGGGTCCTAGCTGAAGGAGGGCACTTTCGCCAATTCTACCCGCTGGCGTTGGGGCCAAACAGAGGGCTCCTGCGACCGCAGAAAAAGGCTCTAAAAACCGCACAATGTTCACGATTTACTGAATTTTTGGTTAAAAATCGAATTTTGTTGAAATATTTCTTTGGATTCAGCAGAATCTACGAACTTTATAGGAATGTTACGTAAAACCTGCAGGATTTACGAGAACTCAGGAACGATTTTGGAGCCGCCAAATCTGCCACTTAGTTCAACCAAGCAGGCATAAAAATCCCTGTAATCTTGAAAATTACTAGCAAAGGCGCGAATCGCGCGCCAAATCACCAATGGAGGTTGGTTTGAACCGACTACTAAAGGGCCCGGCGCGCGCAATAAATGCGCTCATTGCGGGCTTCCTGATATTCGCAGGTCTTATGGCCGCTACCCCAGCTCACGCTGAGGATGCTGATCCAAGTACCTATGCCTACACGATTGCCGGAACCTTCTTGCAGGACGAAACTGCAATTGAAGGCGTGAAAGTCACCGCAACCCTTGGTGACTTCAGTGCATCATCGGTCTCCAACGAGTGGGGCGAATGGTCCATCATGGTTCCCGAGCTCGGCAAGTACAAAGTTGAGATTGACGTCACAACAATTCCCGAAGGTTTTGCACTTTCGGATCCGGAAAATGGTGCGATTGGCGAAGCAGACCTATCTGAGACAGATTTCGCAGCTGTGCTGTTCTCCTTTGGTGCGGACACCTCAACAAAAATTACTTTTGCTGATCAACTATTGATTCGCGTTTACGCCGGATTGAACTTTGGTTTGTTGCTTGCAATTGCGGCCATCGGCATCTCACTAATTTTTGGTACGACCGGTCTTAACAACTTTGCTCACGGTGAAATGGTCACCTTTGGTGCGCTAGTAATGTGGCTAGCGTTCGCGGTGCTAGAACTCAACATCGTCATTGCCGCCGTTGTTTCTATCCTTGCCGTTACGGCATTTGGTTGGGCGCAAGATGCAGGTCTGTGGAAGCCGCTGCGTAAGCGCCGCATGGGCCTTAACCAAATGATGATTGTGTCAATTGGCTTCTCAATCGTTGCCCGCTACCTAATGTTGCTCTTCTTCGATGGTGACACTAAAGATATCGGTGGCAGCGGAAACATCATTCAACTTGGCCCGATCTACACAAGTGACATCACCATCATCGGAATGATCATCAACGTAGTAGCTCTTGCCGGTGTTGCGCTGTTCTTAACCCGCACCCGTGTAGGCAAGGCAACCCGCGCAGTTAGTGACAACGCGTCTCTAGCTGCCTCAACCGGTATTGACGTTGAGCGAATCATTCGCATCGTTTGGTTGTTCGCGGCTGCACTCACCGGTCTTGCCGGAGTGCTTTACGGACTGCAGTTCCAGGCGAACTGGCTAACCGGTTTTGACATTCTGCTATTGCTATTCGCGGCCGTGACCCTTGGTGGTCTTGGTACCGCTCTGGGCGCAACCGTTGGTGCGCTAATCATCGGAATGGTAGTTGAAGTTTCTTCGATGTTTATTCCTAACGAACTTAAGTACGCAGCTGCTCTTGTGATCTTGATTGTGATCTTGATCGTTCGTCCACAGGGTGTACTCGGCAAGAAGCAAAGGATCGGTTAAGTAAATGGATTTCCTAAATATTCTCAACCTCACCGGAGGTGAGTTGATTGGTGCATACACAGCTGCCTACGTGCTCTGTGCTCTAGGTTTGGCCATGCACTTTGGCTTTACCGGTCTGCTCAATTTTGGTCAGGCTGCATTCGCCGCTCTTGGTGCTTATGGCTATGCCATCTCAACCCTTAGCTGGGGTTGGCCCTGGTACAGCGCAGTGCTCTTTGGCTTGGTTTGCTCCGCGGCCTTTGCCGTGATCTTGGGTATTCCAACCCTTCGTCTTCGCGCTGACTACTTGGCGATTGTTACGATTGCCGCTGCCCAAGCCTTGCGCTTTGCCTTTGGTACCGGTGAGTATCGCGAGGTTACCGGTGGCGCCAACGGTCTCAGCCAGTTTGGCGAGAGCTTCTACAGCTTGAACTTCTTCCCGGATGGCCGCTACGAAATTGGTGTGCTGACCTTCTCAGCTGATGAATTGTTCATCCGTGTAGTTGGTTGGGGTCTCGTAATTCTTGCAGCGGTATTGCTCTTGCTTCTGACTCGCAGCCCATGGGGTCGTGTGCTTAAGGGAATTCGCGAAGATGAAGACGCGGTACGTGCACTTGGCAAGAACATCTTTGCCTACAAGTTGCAGTCACTGGCAATTGGTGGCTCGCTAGCCAGCCTTGGTGGCATGGTCTTCGTGATGTCCTCACAGACCAACCAGCCATCAACCTGGGGAACCAACTTCACCTTTATGATTTGGACCATTCTGCTTCTTGGTGGAGCGGCAACCATTCTTGGTCCGATTGTTGGTGGAATGATTTTCTTCGCACTGTTGATGTTCCTGCAGAACGTTCTAGAAGGATTAGTAAACCTTGGTCTGCTACCTTTCCTAGACATCGCTCAGGTGGGACAGATTCGATTCCTACTTGTTGGTTTGATTTTGATGCTTCTAGTGATCTTCAGGCCTCAAGGAATTTTCGGAAACAAAAAGGAGATGCAGTTCAATGGCTAATTCAATTTCAGTTGGTAACCCATCTCCTGGATGCAAGAAGGTCGACCCAATCCTGGTGGCAGACAACGTCACTAGACAGTTTGGTGGTCTTACTGCGGTTAACGTGGAGCACCTAGAAATTCCTCGCGGTTTGATCACCGCCCTTATCGGACCAAACGGTGCCGGTAAGACCACGATGTTCAACCTGTTGACCGGATTTGATAAGCCAAACACCGGTACCTGGAACTTCGACGGGCATGACCTAGCCGGCGTTGCCCCCTACAAGGTCGCGCGCATGGGAATGATCCGCACCTTCCAGCTAACCAAGGCGCTGAGCCTGTTGACAGTTATCGACAACATGCGTCTGGGCGCGCAGAACCAGCCTGGTGAGGGTTTGCTTCAGTCTTTCCTTCGACCAATCTGGAAGAAGCGCGAAGTAGAAATTACCCAGCGCGCCGATGAGCTTCTAGAGCGCTTCAAGCTTGATGCCAAGCGTGAAGACTTTGCGGCTTCTCTTTCTGGTGGTCAGCGCAAGTTGCTAGAGATGGCACGCGCGTTGATGAGCAAGCCAAAGCTTGTGATGCTAGACGAACCAATGGCGGGTGTGAACCCCGCTTTGACTCAGAGCCTGCTTGAGCACATCAAGGGACTAAAGAACGATGGCACCACAGTTCTCTTTGTTGAGCACGACATGCACATGGTGCGCAACATTTCTGACTGGGTAATTGTGATGGCCGAGGGCCGCATTGTTGCCGAGGGCCCACCGACTCAGGTGATGAAAGATCAGGCGGTTATCGATGCCTACCTGGGTGCTCACGCAGACACCGATCTAGGTACCGTTGCAATCAAGACCATTAAGGCAGGTAAGTAAATATGGCTAAGGCAATTCCAGTAGTTGAGGCTAAAGACCTGCACGCAGGTTACCTACCTGGCATCAACATTCTTAACGGATGTTCACTGACCGCCAATAAAGGCGAGTTGATCGGAATCATCGGACCTAACGGTGCCGGCAAGTCAACCTTGCTCAAGGCAATCTTTGGTCAGGTGAATGTGCGTAGCGGAAACATCTTGCTGAATGGTGAAGACATCACCGGACTCAAGGCAAATAAGTTGGTGGAAAAGGGCGTAGCTTTTGTGCCGCAGACAAACAACGTTTTCCCTAGCTTGACCATCGAAGAAAACCTTGAGATGGGTGTGTTCCAGAATCCAAAGGCTTTCAAGGAACGCTTTGAATTCGTGACCAGCATTTTTCCTGACCTAGCTACCCGCCGCGCGCAAAAAGCCGGGTCACTTTCCGGAGGTGAGCGTCAGATGGTTGCCATGGGTCGGGCACTTATGGTTGACCCTTCTGTGCTTCTTCTGGATGAGCCTTCAGCGGGTCTGTCTCCGGTTCGTCAGGACGAGGCTTTCCTGCGGGTTCGTGAAGTAAACAAGGCGGGCGTAACCGTGGTTATGGTAGAGCAGAACGCACGCCGTTGCTTGCAGATCTGTGACCGCGCCTACGTGCTTGACCAGGGTAAGGATGCACACACCGGTACCGGCCGTGAGCTACTAACCGACCCTAAGATGATCAAGCTCTACCTTGGCGACCTAGCCGAACAAAAGTAGGCCAGAACAAAAATCAAGTTCGCCAGACAAACATCGGAACGACGAAACCCCCGAGCAATGCTCGGGGGTTTCGCTTTGAACTAGTTATTACTTAACAGTGTTACCTGCAACAACCTTGATTAGGTTGTCTGAGTACTGTCCCTTTGAGTTGAAGCGGTAGATACCGATGTAAGCACCGGTTGGGTCACCGTTCTTGTCGAATTCAACTGGACCTGAAACACCATCGTAGTTAACCTTCTTGCCAGCCTTCAGTGCTGCTAGAGCAGCCTTGAAGTTTGACACGGTAACCTTGCCAGCACCCTTTAGAGAGATGTTAGTGATCTCCTTCTTGATGCCAGGGCCTGATGCGTCCTTTGCAGCCTGTGCAGCAATTGCTGCTAGCAATACTGCATCGTAAGTCTCAGCACCGTATGAGTACTCGGTTAGAGTCTTGCCGGTCTTAGCCTTGTAAACAGCTGCAAGCTTTGACTTGAAGCCAGCTGATAGTGCCTTACCAGGAAGAGTACCCTTCGCACCGTTTAGGTATGAAGCGAATGATTCCTTTGAGTAGTCAGCTAGGTTTCCATCAACGAAGTAGATGTTTGAACCGTTGTAACCCTTTGACTTCAATGCAGGAATCGCCTTGTAAGCCTCGTTGTATGAGATTAGAAGAACTGCATCTGGGTCATCTGCAAGAGCCTTGTCAACGATTGACGCAAAGTTGGTCTCGTTCTCAGGGAATGCGTATGACTTTACAGTTGCCTTACCCTTGGTCAGAGTTGCTGCAGCAACATCCTTTAGACCGTTACCGTATGAGGTGTCCTGGTAAACGATTGCTACGTTCTTTGCAGCGTCCTGAAGGATCTGGTTTGCAACGATCTTTCCCTGAAGTAGGTCAGATGGAGCAGTACGGAAGTAGTAACCGCCGTCTTTCCAGGTTGAAAGGTCAGGTGCGGTGTTAGACATTGAGATCTGAACAACCTTTGCACCGGTGATCTTGTTGATGATGCTTCGGGTTACACCTGAGGCTGCAGCACCAATAACAACGTCAACCTTGTTAGCCAAGTGCTTGGTTGCTGACTGGTCAGCGATGCTTAGAGTGTCACCGTCACCAGAGTCAAGAATGCTTAGTGAAACCTTCTTGCCAAGTACTCCACCGGCAGCGTTGATCTCGTCAACGGCCATGTGTAGACCTGCAATTTCAGGTGGTGAAAGGAATGAAAGGGCACCAGTTAGTGGGATAACCGCACCAATCTTTAGCTGGCTGTCTGCAGCCTGAGCCGGCAGAGCGGTACCGATTGCAAGGGCGATTGCAGAGAAACCTGCAACTGCTCCAAGCGCGCGGCGCTTTGAAACGTTGTTCATAAGAACTCCTATTTATTACTCCATGGAACGCACCGCGTCTATGCGGAACGTGAGTTTTAGCCTAATCACTTATTGGGGACAATGAAAATTTTTATGTAACAAAAGGGGGGACCCAACGTAAAGATTAGGTTACGAATTTATAACGACCGCTTCGTCAACCGGCCTGGCTGCGGCCCGGTTTCTGCGCAGTGCATCAAAAATAAGCACGGCAAGCCCTATCCAGACCAGCCCAAAACCAACCCATCGTGCTGTGGGCATTGGCTCCCCCAGCACGAATAGGGCAAGGCAGAACTGCAGCACCGGGGTTGTGTATTGAATAAAGCCCAAAAAGCGCAGCGGCAGCAATTGGGCCGCAGTGCCAAACATGATTAGCGGAACAGCGGTAAGTACACCAAAGAAAATCAGGCCCACGGTTCCCCAAAAACCTACGTTGCCAAACTGAATGCCGCCACCAGGGGTTCCTGCGGTCGCGGCGATGATCGCAAATTGCACACCGGCCAGCGGCAGCAGCATTCCGGCTTCCATGGCGAAAGAATTTACTGCGGTGACTCGGCCACCAAGTTTGTTTTTGGCCAGACCATAAATACCAAATGACCCAGCCAAGATCAGTGCAATCCAGGGCGGCTGACCGTAATCAAAAGTCAGCACGATTACCGCCACCGCGCCAAAGGCCGTAGCCACCCACTGAGCCCGGCTGAGTTTTTCGCCAAGAAAAATTACCGCAAGCAAAATGGTGACCAGCGGATTAATAAAGTAGCCCAGAGCGGTCTGAATGGTCTGCTGCGAAGCCACACCAATCACGTAGGCAATCCAATTGGTGGCAATAAACACCGTGGCCAGCGCCATCCACTTCATCAGGTTCTTATCTTTTAGAACACCGATAATCGCCGGCCAGCTGCGAGTCATTGTGGTGAGCAGAGCGGCCACTAGAAAGCCAAAGACAATTCGCCAGGTGACGATTTCAAGCGGCGTAGCAAAAGCCAGCAT
Organism: Rhodoluna lacicola; assembly: GCF_000699505.1. Classification (NCBI taxonomy): domain Bacteria; kingdom Bacillati; phylum Actinomycetota; class Actinomycetes; order Micrococcales; family Microbacteriaceae; genus Rhodoluna; species Rhodoluna lacicola. The sequence goes on from NZ_CP007490.1 coordinate 1,208,995, forward strand.
GGTGATGATTAGTGGAAAGCTGCCCCAGATCAGGTAGGCGCCAAAACCAAAGAAAAGACCCCGGCCGAAGCCGGGGTCTTTTTTGTTGTTCATGAGAACGACTTTAGCGAACTACTACCGCCAAAACGTCGCGTGCTGAAAGTACTAGGTACTCCTCGCCGTTGAACTTAAGCTCGGTGCCACCGTACTTTGAGAAGATGACCTTGTCGCCAACTGCTACGTCAACAGGAATGCGAACACCCTTGTCGTCTACGCGTCCAGGACCAACAGCAATTACTTCTGCTTCCTGTGGCTTTTCCTTGGCGGTGTCTGGAATTACCAGACCCGATGCAGTTACCTGCTCAGCCTCTACTGGGCGAACAACGATGCGATCTTCAAGCGGCTTGATTGAAACCGACATAGTAACCTCTCCTTTTATTGCGGGGTTTGTGTCTCAATGTTAGCACTCGACAGCCAAGAGTGCTAAATTCCATTTTGCCCTATTGGGCGCGCTATAAATAGGTAGCCTGTCCTAATGGAACGCCAAGACTTTATTCGCCTGCTCTCCCCAGAAGGTCAGGAGCTCTTGGCGAAGGTCGGCCCGCTCGAAGCCAAGGCCGATGTGGTCAAACTGGTTTCCAGCCTCAGGGCCCAGGGCAACGATGCCGCTTTGGTGGCGGCCGTACTGACCCAGGCTAAATTACGGCGCCGGGCCGCAGCAAAATTTGGCCCCTTTGCCGAGCGGATGATCTTTACAGAGGCCGGCCTTGAGCAGGCCTCCAGACTCAGCGTGGCTGCCCTGCACGCCAATCGATTCCGACAGGCTGGCCTAAACACTGTCGCCGACCTGGGTTGCGGTATCGGTGCTGAATCAATGGCGCTGGCCAGCCTTGACATCAACGTAAAGGCCTTCGAAATTGACGAGGTCACCGCCGCGGTTGCCACCTACAACCTGGCTCCCTTTGAGAACGCCTTCGTCGAGCAGGCTGATGTCACCACAGTTGACCTGTCAAAATTTGACGGGCTGTTTTTTGATCCGGCTCGGCGTGAGCTTGGCGGTCCAGCTCGCGAGCGCGCAAATCGCAAGTTTGACCCGGCGGCCTTCTCGCCAAGCTTTGACTTTGTCATGCAGGCTGCCGATCAGAAACCCACCGGCGTAAAGTTTGGCCCGGGTCACCCGCACGAGGCAATCCCAGACGATGCCGAGGCGCAGTGGGTATCGGTGGATGGGGACCTGGTGGAACTTGGCCTGTGGTTTGGATCGGTGGCTAGGCCCGGAGTAAAGCGTTCGGCCCTGCTGATCAGCGGCAACAGCAGGTACGAAATCATCAGTCACGCCGCGGAACGTCTGGATGCCCCGATAGCCGAGCTAGGTGATTTTGTTTACGAACCCGATAACGCGGTCGTGCGCTCACATCTGATTGGCCAACTAGCCGAGCAAATTGAGGCGCACCTGTTCGCTCCGGAGATTGCCTACCTCACCAGCGACAAGGAAATAACATCGCCCTGGCTCAAGGGCTACCGGGTCATCGACAACCTGGTCTTTGACCGCAAGAAACTAAAAGCTTATTTACGCGAACGTGGCATCGGAGTTTTGGAGATCAAAAAACGCGGCAGCGATATCGTGCCCGAGCAATTGCGCAGGGAGCTGGCGCTTAAAGGTGAAGGCGCCGCCACCCTGATCGTGACCAGGGTGGGCGACGCCCACAGAGTGTTGGTTGCCGAGGCGATAGGGAAACCTCAGATTCCAAACTCTAAGTTCTAGTGACTTTTACCAATTAGAGAAACTAGAAATAGGTATAACCGTTAGCTGTTGTCCATCATTCCCGGCAGCTTTGGGCCCATGTGGTCCATGTCCCAGCCACCGCGCATTCCGCCCATGTCGCCATAGCCGTTCTTTGCTGCCCAGAACATGAATACTGTCCAGAAGACAGAACCCAGGATCCACAGGGCAATAGACACGTAGCCAAGAATTACGCCTGAGAGAGCAAGCGCGCGACCGTTTTCTCCGGTTCGCTTAATCTGAGCCAGTGAAATGTGCCCGGTGATAATTGCTGCCACAACACCAAAGCCGGTGAGTGCGGAAGCAAGTGACACTACTGAGAGTGTGTTTAGTTTGGTGAAATCGTATTTGTCCTTCTGCGGGACTGCATCTGTTTTAGCCATGCCCATAGTTGAACACCGATGGCTGGGAGTCCCCTGTGAGCAGCCTGTGTGTCACGTGTCAGAAATTGCTGCGACCTAGAGCGTCTGGACCGTGGTGACCGGCAGGGTTGAGTCTGAGCCAAAGTGCAAGCTAGAGGGTGCTCGGCCGGCCATGATCAGTTGGGCGCCAAGGGCGGCAATCATTGCTCCGTTATCGGTGCACAGACTTAGGGCAGGAATTCTGAGTTCAATGCCGTGCGCGTCACAGCGCTCCTGAGCCAGTTCGCGCAAACGCTTATTGGCCACTACCCCGCCGCCTAGAAGCAGGCGCGGCACCTTGTGATCTAGGCAAGCGTTGACGGCCTTGGTAACCAACACATCTGCAACCGCCTCACGGAATGATGCCGCGATGTCAGCCACGTTGATTGGCTCGTCTTTGGTTTCGGCAACTTCTACCCAGCGGGCTACCGCGGTTTTCAAACCGGAGAAAGAAAAGTCGTAACGGTGCTTTTCCATATCTTTTGGCAACGACAGGCCACGCGGGAAACGAATTGCTTTTGGATCGCCACCGATAGCTGCCTTGTCAATTTCTGGTCCGCCCGGATATTTCAAACGTAGAACGCGGGCGACTTTGTCGAAGGCCTCGCCCGCGGCATCGTCAATTGTTTCACCAAGCAGCTCAACATCGTTGATTAAATCGCGTACCAAAAGAAGAGAGGTGTGCCCACCACTCACTAAGAGTGCCACTGTAGGGGTTTGCAATTCACCGCGTTCAAGAACGTCAACGCCAACGTGACCAACCAAGTGATTGACCGCGTAAATAGGTTTTTCGATTGCCACGCTCAAAGCTTTTGCCGCACCAATTCCAACCATGAGGGCACCACCAAGACCAGGGCCGTTGGTCACCGCAATTGCATCGATGTCTTTCAGAGAAAGATTTGCCTTCGCCAGCGCTTGATCAAGAGTTGGCTTTAGTGCCTCAAGGTGCGCGCGGGCGGCGATCTCTGGAACCACTCCACCAAATCGGGCATGCTCGTCCATCGATGAAGAAATGATGTTGGCCAGCAGGGTGTTGCCACGCACAATGCCAACGCCGGTTTCATCGCAAGATGTCTCGATTCCCAAGACAACTGGTTCGCGGCCGATCGATGTCTTGGCAAATTGCAAACGCATTACCCAGGCATCAACATCATCTGGTTGGTAATAGCGCTTGCGGGTATCGATGTGTTCAAAACCAAGTGCTAGGTAAAGTTTTTGCGCTGCCGGATTGTCGGCGCGCACCTCAAGAAAAATTTCTTGAGTGTGTAGTCGACGAGCCTCTTTTAGCAGCTCAAGCATCAGCGCCTTGCCGATTCCTTGACCGCGCGCAGCCTGGCTCACCGCGATGGTCTGAATATCTGCCTGGTCGTTGCCCGGAATCTTGCTTAGCCCGGCGAACCCAATAAGTTTGCCCTGGTCTGTTGGGCCTTCAAAGGCGGCTAGATAGTAGGTGTGGTGGGCAACCACTTCAAAGTGCATGGTATCTGCATCCCAGGCATCATTGCCAAAGCAGGCGTTTTCAAGTTCCATGATTGCGTCAAGGTCTTGATCGTTAGCCTCGCGAATTTTGTAATTTAGATTGCTAATTGAGCTGGTCATCCGGAAACCCGCTTTCCAAACTCACGCAAATCCTTAGGGGCCACCGCGTCTGCCTCACGAAGGTAAAGTGCGCTCACACTTTGCGAGGCTGTGCCATCTAGCAGTTGGGCCTCAAAAACTTTGCCAAGGTCAACCGCATTAATTTTGAGGTCGGTTCGTTGAAATTCTTTTACTGCCAGTAGTTCTTCCAGTGCGGCCGGCTTTGCCACCGCTGGTCCCTCAACCAGGATTGGTGCTCCAGATTTTGACAGACCCGAGTACAGCGCCCAGTAAACTTCGCTGCGGCGAGCATCGGCGGTGACTAACAACGGTTTAGTCGCTGCACCCGGTGCAACGCCAAGTTTGTTGAACGCGGCAAGGGCAATTGCGTCAAGGCTGGTAACTCCCCAGAGTTTTGCACCCACACCCTCGGCAAACATCAGCGCTGCAGCAATTCCAATGCGCAAACCGGTGAACGGGGCAGGGCCGCGGCCAACCACAACATTTGAAATTCTGCTGGGATTAATCTCAGCAGCGGCAATAGCCTGAGCGATTGCATCACCGATGCGCTCAGCATGCTTCATGTTCTCGTCAAAGTGAATTTCGCTACGAGTTTCATCTCCCTGGAGCACGGCAACTGTGGTGCCGGCAGAAGTGTCAATGCAAAGTGTGTAGTTAGGCATTTGCAGCACCGCCAGAATCGGTTGCCGTCTTGTGCTCACTGATAATTACCTCGCGCACTTCGGATTCCCCGGTGTGATCGCGTTCGATGTCTATCTCGATCCAGCGGTCGGTAATTCCATCGGTGTAGCCCTTGCCCCACTCCACAATTGTGATTGAGTTTTCGAAATCAATATCTAGGTCATCCAATTCGGCGGCGCTCGAAAGGCGATAGGCATCTACGTGCACCAGCACGTGTTCTTGGCCTTCAAGTTTGTGGGTGCGGGCGATTACAAAAGTTGGGCTAGAGACGTTGCCGATTGCGCCCAGCGCCTCGCCGATACCGCGAGTCAGAGTTGTTTTGCCGGCACCAAGCGGGCCGGTTAGCAGAACTAAGTCACCGGGTTTGAAAGTTGCGCCCAGCTGGACCCCCAAGTTATGCATGGCCTGGGGTGACTCAATGATGTGCTTGGCCGATGCTTTCTTTGAAGGCATGGCCACCTAGTTACTTTCTCCTAGGTAGCTGCGGTGAAAGCGGCCGCCCATTCGAGTCACAATCTCGTAGTTGATTGTGTCGCAGGCCGCGGCCAAATCATCGGCAGATGGAACTCCGGCCGCCGGATCACCAAAAATCGTGACCAAGTCCCCGGCTACCACGGCGTCGTCTCCGACATCCAGCACGAACTGGTCCATTGCCACCCGGCTGTTTACCGAGTACTGCTTGCCGTGAATAGAAACCTGCGCCTTGCCGGTTGCATTGCGCGGTAGCCCCTCTGCGTAGCCAACCGGAATCAATGCCAGGGTGGTCTCGGCCGCGGTGCGATGCAGGTAGCCGTAACTAACCCCCTGATTGGCACCCACGCGCTTGGTTTGGGTGACTCGCGCGGTTGCGGTCATCGCCGGCACCAAACCAAAATCGGCCGCACTGTTTTCGACAAAAGGTGAAAGCCCATAAAGTGCCACACCGATGCGCACCATCTCATAGTGAGCCTGTGGGTAGCGCAAAAGTCCGTCGCTCGCGACTAGGTGGCGCAGTTCAAAATCAATACCGGCGGCCTTGGCCTCGTCACAGGCTGCCTCAAATCTGGCAATCTGGTTTAGGTCATCGGCTTCGCTGGTGCACGACAGGTGACTGAAAATTGCAACCACCTGAATAAATCCTTCGGCCACTAGTTCGTGTGCCTTCTGCAACACCTCGGGCCACTCGGCTGCGCCGGCACCGTTTCGGCCAAGACCGGTGTCAACCTTTAGGTGCACACGTGCGACTCGTCTTAGTTGCTGCGATGCTTTAGCAATTCGTTCCAAGTGATCGATGTTGGCGATGCCAAGTTCAATGCCCGCGTCAATTGCGGACACAAAGTTTTCGGTTGGTGAGTGCAGCCACGCCAAAATTGGAAGATCAATTCCTTCGGCACGAAGTTTCATTGCCTCTTCGATGTCGGCAACACCAAGATAGTCGGCGCCCGCGGCCTCAAGTTTTTTTGCCACCGGCAACATGCCGTGACCATAAGCGTCTGCTTTGATAACAGCCAAGGCAAGTGCGCCATTTGTCTTTGCGCGCATTGTGTTTAAATTTTTAGCGATGGCGTCGAGGTCAATGATCAGTTCTCTCATTGTGGATCCCCTTCTGCCACTACGAATGCAACGGCAACATCACCGTCGTGCGAAATTGATACATGTAATTTTCTCACTCCGGCACGCAGCGCCAACTTGGCAGTTTCACCGTGCAGCCAAATCACCGGCTTACCGCTTGATTCCTTGCCCACCTCAATGCCGTGCCATTCAATACCCGGCTCTCCACCCAGGGCCTTGATTACGGCTTCTTTAGCGGCGAACCTGCCAGCGAGGGTCTGAATGCTGGCTTCGGCCCCATTGTTCAGGGTCTCGATGTCCAGAAAAAGGCGATCCTTGAGACGCGGGGTCTCGGCCAGTTTGGATTCAAAGCGGCTTAGTGAAACGGTGTCGACACCTGTTCCTAAAATCATTTATTCAACGGCCTTATTCAACTGTGACCGACTTGGCGAGGTTGCGTGGCTGGTCAACGTCAAGGCCCTTGGCGCTGGAAAGCTCAAGAGCAAAAACCTGCAGTGGAATCACGGTCAGGATTGAAGAGAAAATGTTTTCGCAGCTTGGCACATAAATTACGTGCTCCGCAAAGTTAGCGACATCGGTGTCACCGTCTTCGGCAACAGCAATTACCTTTGCACCACGAGCACGAATTTCTTGAATGTTAGAGATCACCTTTGGGTGCAGGCTGTCGCTGTCGCGCGGGCTTGGCACAATCACAATTACCGGCTGGCCCTCTTCAATCAAAGCAATCGGCCCGTGCTTCAATTCTCCGGCGGCAAAACCCTCTGCGTGAATGTAGGCAAGCTCCTTGAGTTTAAGCGCCCCCTCCATGGCAACCGGGAATCCCACATTGCGACCCAAGAACAACACCGATTTTGCATTCGCCATTTCTTTACCAAGCGCGCGCACATCATCAAGACGCTCAAGCACCTGAGTCACACGTGCCGGCATCTTCAAAAGTTCTTGGCCTAGGCTGCGCAAAACTTTTTGCTCGGTGGCGTTGCGACCTGCCGCAAGGAATAACGCCAGCAAATAGCCCGCAGTGATTTGGGCAACCAGTGCCTTGGTTGAAGCCACGGCAACCTCTGGGCCAGCGTGGGTGTAAATGGTGGCGTCAGATTCACGAGCAAGGGTGGCACCCTGGGTGTTGCAAATGGCCAGCACCTTGGCGCCCTGCTCCTTGGCGAAGCGAGTCGCCATGAGGGTGTCCATGGTTTCACCCGATTGTGAAACGGCAACAATCAAAGTGTTGGCGGTGATGATTGGATCGCGGTAGCGGAACTCATGTGAGAGCTCAACCTGCACTGGTATGCGCGCGAACTTTTCGATGGCGTACTTAGCCACATCACACGCGTAACTTGCTGTGCCACAAGCAACCATGATGATGCGATCAATATTTTTGATGTCCTCGGCAGTCAAGCCATCAATCTCGGAAAGTCGCACCGAGCCATCGGAAGCCAAGCGACCCATCAGTGTGTCGGCAACCGCCTGTGGCTGGTCGGCAATTTCTTTAGCCATGAACGATGACCAACCACCCTTTGAAGCGGCCGAGGCATCCCAGCTAACCTCAAACTCAACCGGGGTAACCGGGGCACCGTCGAAAGTGCGAATCTCAATTTCACTGGCACGCAAAATCACAATCTCGTCTTGACCAACTGAAATCGCGCGCTTGGTGTGCTCAACGAAAGCCGCGACGTCTGATCCCAAAAAGTTTTCGCCATCGCCCAGACCAATTACCAGTGGAGAATTACGACGGGCTGCCAAAACAACATCGGGTTGGTCTTCGTGAATTGCCAGCAGGGTGAAGGCACCGTGCAGGCGCTTGACCACGTTGGTGAATGCGGTCGGCAGGTCACCGGTTTTCTCAAACTCGGCGGCGACCAGGTGGGCGGCAACCTCGGAATCGGTCTCCGAGGCAAATTTTGTGCCTGCGGCCACCAGCTCAGCCTTGAGCTCATAGAAGTTTTCGATGATTCCGTTGTGAATCAAAGACAGCTTGGCGGCCGAGCCACCGATGTGCGGGTGAGCATTTCCATCTGTAGGTGCCCCGTGGGTTGCCCAGCGGGTGTGACCAATGCCAATGTGGGCATCTGGCAGCGGGTGGTTGGTGATCTCGTTGATGAGGTTGTCGAGCTTGCCGGCTTTTTTGCGGGTCTCCAGACCGGTGCCAGAAATAACCGATACGCCGGCGGAGTCATAGCCGCGGTATTCAAGGCGACGAAGCCCACCCAGCAGAACCTCGAGTGTTGACTTTGGGCCTACGTAGCCAACGATTCCGCACATAGGTACTAATTTACGGCAGAATAGACCGTTGTGAGCGATGCGCTAAGCCCTTTCAACGAGATAAGTCGTGAAGACTGGGCTGTCCTCGGCAATTCAACCGAGCTTCCACTGACTGAGTCAGAAATTCAGCAAATCCGCGGGCTCGGCGACTTTCTAGATATCAAAGAGGTGCAGGACGTCTACCTGCCGCTGAGTCGCCTGCTAAATCTTTATGTGACCGAGCACCAAAAACTTCACCGCAGCACCAGCGACTTCCTCGGCGAGCGCGCTGGCCGGGTGCCATTTATTATCGGTGTTGCCGGTTCTGTGGCGGTGGGCAAGTCAACCGTTTCGCGTCTGCTCAAAGAGCTGCTCAGTCGCTGGGATGGCACGCCAAGCGTGGAGATGATCACCACCGATGGATTCCTGCACCCAAACGAGGAACTTGAGCGACGCGGGCTGATGTCTCGCAAGGGCTTCCCCGAGTCGTACGACCGCATGGCCTTGCTTGAGTTCATCGCCGATGTGAAGAGCGGTGCCAAAGAGGTTTCGGCGCCGGTCTACTCACACCTGATCTATGACATCGTTGCGGGCCAGCGACAGACAATCAAAAACCCCGATGTCTTGATCGTTGAGGGACTGAACGTTTTGCAATCACCCGGTCCCGGTCAGTATGTTGCGCTGAGCGACTTTTTTGACTTCAAGATTTACGTTGACGCCGACACAAAGAATTTGACCCAGTGGTTCTTGGATCGCTTCGAAAAGCTGCGGGACACCGCCTTTACCAACCCAGCCTCTTATTTTCACCGATACGCCGAGATGCCCCACGAGAAGGCTCTGGCCCGGGCCAACGAAATCTGGTCAACCATCAACTTGCCCAACTTGATTGAGAACATCCTGCCCACACGCTCTAGGGCCACCTTGGTGCTGCAGAAGGGCGCAATGCACGCGGTTGAGCGGGTTTTGCTTCGTAAGCTCTAGGTTTTGCGGCTTAGGCGACCCTGGTTGGTTTACCTTATTAACAGATAACGTGACCCAATCGTAACCGATTAACGGATGAGCGGGCTTGCTGTAGCGGTTGACTCAGAGTGAGCCACCGTATGGGTGTCGCCGAGGGTCTCAGATCTTGGCCCAGACGATGCAAACGATGACTTCTTATATAAGTACATCTATTGAGAGGCTTCAAATGAACACATTGTCTAATGCATTAGACAACGGCCAATTTAACTTGGTCTACAACATTTTGTCGCTGGGAATAGCATCGATGCTATTTACAGCGATTTTCCTATTTGTGGCTCGCGAGCGCGTATTGCCTCGTTACCGCATTGCAGTGATGGTTTCAGCGACAGTAACCGCTATCGCCGCGTACCACTACTTCCGTATGTTCGACAACTTCAGCCACGCATTTGCTGGAGCAGAAAACAATCCAGACGCATACAACGTTGGATACCGCTACGTTGACTGGCTACTAACAGTGCCATTGCTATTGGTTGAATTGGTTGCAGTACTTGCACTTGCTAAGGCAGCCCAGAGCTCAATCTTGAACCGCTTGGTTCCTGCAGCAGCAGCAATGATTGTTCTTGGTTACCCTGGTGACGCAAAGCTAGACATCTGGGGCATCGCGCCATCAGTATGGGGCTTGCTATCAACCATTCCTTTCCTATACATCCTGTACGTACTATTCATTGAGCTTGGCAAGAGCTTGTCTCGCCAGTCAGAGGCAGTACAGAAGAAGGTAAAGATTCTGCGCCTATTGCTAATTGCAACCTGGGGCGTTTACCCAATCACCTTCATCTTGGCAATGGGTACCCCTCCGGGTGCACCGTTCAACGCCAGTGAGTTTGTAGCTCGTGAAGTTGGATACAGCATTGCTGACATCCTGGCCAAGTGTCTATTTGGTCTGATCATCTACAGCATCGCTCGTATCAAGTCAGCTGAAGATGACAAGGAATTCGCAAAGGCAGAGTTCAAAGACGCCTAAGCAAAACCAATAGAAATGGGCTCCCGGAAACGGGGGCCCATTTTTATTTGCGAATATTTTTAGAGCGCGAGTTGTTTCTCAACCACGCGGGCAATTCGATCAGCCCAAGATTGCGCGGTGCCTTCATCGGCTGCCTCAACCATTACGCGCACCAGTGGCTCGGTTCCCGAAGCACGCAAGAGAACTCGGCCGGTGCCGTGTAACTCTGACTCTGCCGCGGCAACCGCCTGTTGAACTTCTGCATCGGTGTTGACACGACTCTTATCTACGCCAGGAACGTTGATTAGCACCTGAGGATAAATCTTCATCACCGATGCCAACTCGGCCAAAGACTTTTTAGTGCGAGCGATCTCGGCACCGATTTTTAGGCCGGTAAGAATTCCATCACCGGTGGTTGCATACTGCGCAAAAATCACGTGACCAGACTGCTCGCCACCAAGTGTGTAACCACCGGCGCGCATCTCTTCAAGAACGTAGCGGTCTCCCACTCCGGTTTCAATCAGGTTGATGTCGTGTTCCTTCATGGCGATACGAAGTCCAAGGTTTGACATCACGGTGGCCACCAAAGTGTTGCGGGCTAGCTGGCCGCGTTCTTTTAGCGATAGCGCCAAAATTGCCATGATCTGATCGCCGTCAATAATTGCACCCGATGCATCTACCGCAAGGCAACGATCGGCATCACCGTCGTGGGCTACACCAAAATCTGCACCGTGCTCGAGCACCGCAGCCTGGAGTGCCGACATGTGGGTTGATCCGTAACCCTCGTTGATGTTGTTGCCGTCTGGGTCTGCGCCAATCACGATTACCTTGGCACCAGCATCGGTGAATACCTGGGGTGAAACTCCGGCAGCCGCTCCGTGGGCACAGTCAACTACCACGGTCAGGCCATCTAGTCGATTAGGCAGCGAACGCAGCAGGTGCACAATGTATCGATCTTCTGCATCGGCAAAGCGCTGCACTCGACCAACCGCTGCGCCTACAGGAGCCAGTGGCTCGGCAGACATTGCGGCCTCAATTTTGTCTTCGATTTCATCAGCAAGTTTGTGACCGCCGCGAGCAAAGAATTTAATTCCGTTGTCAGGAGCTGGGTTGTGTGAAGCAGAAATCATCACACCAAAGTCAGCGTCAAGGTCATCGGTAAGAAATGCGGTTGCCGGTGTGGGTAGTACGCCAGCGTCAAATACATCAACACCAGAGCTGGCCAGACCGGAGGAAATTGCTGCCGCTAAAAATTCGCCAGAGATGCGTGGGTCGCGACCAATAACGGCCTTTGGTTTAATTCCGCGAGCGCGGGCATCTTCACCAAGAATGATGGCGGCGGCTTGCGCGAGTTTGGTGGCAAGTTCTGCCGTTAAATCACGATTGGCGAGACCTCGAACACCATCGGTGCCAAAGAGTCTCGCCATTTCGTAAGCCTATGCTTTTGAAAGCTAGAAAGTGAAGATTAACGCTTCGAGAACTGTGAAGCCTTACGTGCCTTCTTTAGACCAGCCTTCTTGCGCTCGATAACACGAGGGTCGCGCTTTAGGAAGCCTGCCTTCTTTAGTGAAGGGCGGTTGTTGTCGCGGTCGATCTCGTTTAGTGCACGAGCGATACCTAGACGAAGCGCACCTGCCTGACCAGCGATGCCACCACCGTGGATACGAGCAACAACGTCGTACGCGTTCTTTAGATCAAGAACGGTGAATGGATCGGTGATTAGCTGCTGGTGCAACTTGTTTGGGAAGTAATCTGCAAGCTCGCGACCGTTCACCTTGATAACTCCGGTGCCTGGCATGATGCGAACACGTGCAACAGCTTCCTTACGACGACCTAGGCCTGCGCCTGGTGTGGTAAGTGGGCCACGTGACTTAACCGGAGCAGCCTTAGCTGCTGGGGTCTCGGTGGTGTAGCTCTCTGGTGTGGTTTCTACGGTTTCTTTTGACACGTCAAATTCCTTACTGAGCTACCTGGTCGATGATGAAAGGCTTTGGCTGCTGTGCAGCGTGTGGGTGCTCTGCACCTGCGTAAACCTTAAGTTTGTTTAGCTGGGTTGCACCTAGCTTGTTGTGAGGAAGCATTCCCTTGATGGCTTTTTCAACAGCCTTCTCAGGTGACTTCTCTAGAAGTTCTGCATAAGTAGTAGCAGTCAAACCACCTGGGTAACCAGAGTGACGGTAAGCCTTCTTCTGCTTTAGCTTTGAACCGGTTAGAGCAACCTTCTCAGCGTTGATGATCACAACGAAATCACCGTTGTCCATGTGAGGAGCAAAGGTTGGCTTGTGCTTGCCGCGCAACAATGCTGCTGCGTGGGTTGCTAGACGGCCGAGAACTACATCGGTGGCGTCGATGACTAGCCACTCGTTGCTCAGCTCGTGAGCCTTTGGAGAATAAGTACGCACGTTAAATTGCCTTCTACTTCTGTATCGGATTGAGATGAACCCGCGACTGAAGAAGAAACTTCAAGGGATTCAAGCTTTTTACATCGGCACTTACTGCCGATACCAAAGGTCAATACTAACCCGCAGACTGGGGCTAGGTCAAACCCTAGTTTTGAACTGAATCAGTCCTCGGCCTCGTCTAAAGTCCGCAGATTCTTGGCCATCTCGGCCTGTGCCGCGAGCTTGTCGTCGGCCGGATAACCCACCTCAATCAGGGTCAAACCGTGTGGCGGTTGGACCTTGAATGAGCCAATTCTTGAGCGCTTTTCAAGACGCTTGATCACGCCATCAGGAGTAGTTTTACCCTCCCCCGCGGCAATTAGAGCCCCCACGATAGCACGCACCATGTTGTGGCAGAAGGCATCGGCCAAAATCTCGACCTCGATAACGTTCCCGGCATCGGGGTTGCGCTTTACGGTAAGTTCGCGAACCTCACGGATGGTGGTTGCCCCAAGTTTGGGGCGGCAAAATGAGGCGTAGTCGTGCAATCCAATTAGGCCCAGGGCCGAGGCCTGCATCTGGACCAGGTCAAGCTCGTGCTTGATCCACAGGGTTGAACGGGCCAAAAGCGGGTTTTTTGGGGCCAATTTGTCGGCAATTACGTAGCGATACCGGCGGTAGGAGGCCGAGTATCGGGCGTCAAAGCCGGCTGGAGCCTCGGAAACGGAGTAAATGCGGATGTCTTGAGGAAGCAGGTCATTCAGGCTGCCCATCATGCCAACCGTGCGACCCAGGCGCTTTAGCTGCTTTTGGGTGAGGTCAATGTGAATTACCTGGCCGGTGGCGTGGACACCAGCATCGGTGCGGCCGGCAACTCGCATATCGAACGCAGTCTTGGATTTACCAAAAACGGTAGTCAGTGCCTTGAGCAATTCTCCCTGCACTGTGCGGTGCTTCTTCTGCGCTGCGAAGCCCCAGTAATTGGTGCCGTCGTAGGCCAGGTCAATCCGGTAACGAATAAACCCGTCAACCGATGGGTCGACGGGCTTATTCATAATTCAGGAGAGTTGTAGAGGATTAAGCCTCTGGGGTCTCTTCAGCTGGAGTCTCTTCGGTTCCAGCTGCTTCCGCTGCTGCCTCTTCAACTACTGGAGCTTCAACTGCAGCGGCCGGAGCCTCAGCAACTGTCTCAGCAGCTGTCTCGCTAGCGTCCGATAGTTCCTCGACTGGTTCTGAAACCGCTGCCGCGGTTCCAGCAGTTGCCTTCACAGCGTTCTCAAGCTTTGGCTTCTTGTTAATTGCCTTTGGGTTCACTGGCTCAAGAACAAGCTCGATCAGTGCCAAAGGAGCGTTGTCGCCCTTACGGAAACCTAGCTTGGTGATGCGAGTGTAGCCACCCTGACGGTCTGCAACCTGAGGTGCAATGTTGGTGAACAGTTCGTGCACAACAGACTTATCGGTGATCATGGTCATCACACGGCGACGAGCGTGTAGGTCTCCGCGCTTTGCGAAAGTTACTAGACGCTCAGCAAGTGGACGAAGACGCTTGGCCTTGGTCTCAGTTGTGGTGATCTTGCCGTGCTTGATCAACGAAGTTGCCATGTTGCGAAGAAGCAGACGCTCGTGAGCTGGTCCGCCTCCTAGACGTGGGCCTTTAGTTGGGGCTGCCATTTTTTTCTCCTCTTAGAAATTCTCGAGAGACCTGCGGCTTACGCCTGGTCGTCCTCGTCGTATGCCGAGCTGAAGTACGCTGCGTCAAAACCTGGTACAGCATCCTTGAACTTAAGTCCCATAGAAATTAGCTTGTCGCGAACTTCATCAACAGACTTGCTGCCGAAGTTGCGGATGTTCATCAACTGGTCCTCTGAAAGAGCAATTAGCTCTGACACGGTGTTGATGCCTTCACGCTTTAGGCAGTTGTATGAACGGACGGTTAGGTCCAGGTCTTCGATAGGCATTGCAAGCTCAGGTGATAGGCCAGCCTCTACAGGTGCTGGGCCGATCTCGATACCTTCTGCTGCAGTGTTTAGCTCGCGAGCAAGACCGAATAGTTCAACCAAAGTAGAACCTGCAGATGCAACTGCATCGCGAGGAGTGATTGATGGCTTGGTCTCAACATCAACAATTAGCTTGTCGAAGTTTGTGAACTCACCGGCACGAGTTGCCTCGACGCGGTAAGAAACCTTTAGAACTGGTGAGTAGATCGAGTCGATCGGAATCACACCAGCATCTGCATCTGGGTTGCGGTTCTGAGATGCCTGAACGTAGCCACGGCCACGCTCGATGGTTAGCTCAACCTCAAACTTTGCCTTTGCATTGATAGTTGCAATAACTAGCTCTGGGTTGTGAACCTCAACACCTGCAGGGACCTGAATGTCAGCTGCTGTTACAACGCCAGCGGTCTGCTTGCGAAGGTGGGCAACTACAGGTGCATCGTGCTCAGATGAAACAACTAGATCCTTGATGTTCAAGATGATCTCAGTTACGTCTTCTTTTACACCTTCGATGGTGCTGAACTCGTGACGAACACCCTCGATGCGAATGTTGGTAACTGCTGCACCTGGAATAGATGACAACAGGGTACGACGAAGTGAGTTTCCAAGTGTGTAACCAAAACCTGGCTCAAGTGGCTCAAGTGAGAAACGTGAACGGTTTGATGAAAGTACTTCTTCGTGAAGTGATGGACGCTGTGCAATTAGCACTATGGTTCCTTTCAGCTAGATATCCACTATTTGATATCTATTTGTTGGGGCCTAAGCAGTGGCCACTGCTCAGGTTTGAAACGTGAATCTTTTGCCACGAGGTTTTACGTGATGTCGGAGACATCACAATAAATACTGCGAGCGATTTTAAGTTTTTGAATTTAGTTTTTTAGGACTAAACGCGGCGACGCTTTGGAGGGCGGCAACCGTTGTGAGGCTGTGGAGTCACGTCAGAGATTGAACCAACCTCAAGACCTGCGGCCTGTAGTGAACGGATTGCAGTTTCGCGACCAGAGCCTGGGCCCTTTACGAAAACGTCAACCTTCTTTAGGCCGTGCTCCTGCGCCTTGCGAGCCGCTGCTTCTGCTGCTAGCTGCGCTGCGAAAGGAGTTGACTTACGTGAACCCTTGAAGCCAACATCACCTGATGATGACCATGAGATAACTGCACCGGTGGTGTCAGTGATCGAAATGATTGTGTTGTTGAAGGTCGACTTGATGTGAGCCTGACCAACAGCAATATTCTTTTTGTCCTTCTTGCGAGGCTTGCGTGCTCCCGCTGCTGCCTTAGGTGCTGCCATGAGATTTCTCCTAGATTCTTAAAGTTTGTGGGGGCTCTCGTGATTAACGAGCAGCCTTCTTCTTGCCGGCTACGGTACGCTTTGGACCCTTGCGAGTACGTGCGTTTGTTTTGGTGCGCTGGCCACGAACTGGAAGACCCTTGCGGTGGCGAATACCTTCGTATGAACCGATCTCAACCTTGCGGCGAATGTCTGCGTTAACATCACGGCGGAGGTCACCCTCAACCTTGAAGTTTCCTTCGATGTGGTCACGAATAGCAACCAACTGATCGTCGGTAAGGTCCTTTACGCGGATGTTTTTGTCAATTTTGGTCTCAGTCAAAATCTTTGCTGAGCGAGTACGGCCAATTCCGTAAATGTAGGTAAGTGCGATTTCGACGCGCTTTGCGTCTGGAATATCGGCTCCGGCAACACGTGCCATGGGATTTCTCCTTGTTGTTAGAAGGTCTGCAGCATCACATCCGAATCTCACGATTGGGCTCCGGCCTTCTCCGGAGGTGAAGTTCCTAAGAACTTTGTGGTGCCTTATGTTTTGTAGCTATTTAGTTTTAGTTTTGGATCTTTGCTTCACGGTTTATGCGCCGTGTCGTAGATGCGGCAGTGAATTAACCCTGGCGCTGCTTGTGACGTGGGTTGTCGCAGATAACCATGACGCGACCGTGACGACGAATGACTTTGCACTTGTCGCAGATCTTCTTAACGCTTGGGTTAACCTTCATGATTTTTTCCTTTTTATTTGTAGCGATAAATGATGCGACCACGGCTCAGGTCGTATGTGCTTAGCTCCACAATCACGCGGTCCTCTGGGAGGATACGAATGTAGTGCTGGCGCATCTTGCCTGAGATGTGGGCTAGTACCTTGTGACCGTTGTCTAGTTCCACGCGAAAAAACGCGTTTGGTAGAGCTTCGACGACCGAACCTTCGATCTCGATGACACCGTCTTTACTGGCCATAACTCACTTATCTACTTCAAGTTTTTTGGGGAATCCGCACGCAAAAATACCTACCTAAAAGGTGGGATTTGCGGATAGAAACACCGAGTTCCAATCCTACGGAATATGGCCGGAAAATGCTAGTTAAGCGGAACCGGAACTACACCGAATGGGGCAAGTCCTGAGGCTCCCCCATCCTCGGCGGTCAAAACCCATATGCCTCGGTCATGGACCGCCACCGAATGTTCCCAGTGGCTTGCATCGGAGGCATCCTTGGTAGACACAGTCCAGCCATCGCCCAAAACCTTAGTTACCGCAGATCCTGCCGTGACCATGGGTTCAATGGCAACGACTAGGCCAGGTATTACTTTTGGCCCATTTCCGCGAACCCGATAGTTGTAAACCGCCGGATCCTCATGCATTGACCGACCAATGCCGTGGCCCACGTATTCTTCGAGAATTCCGTAGTTGATTCCGTCTTTTTGACCCTGGGCCTCGATGTAGTCCTGAATCGCCTCGCCCACCTGGTTTAGGTGCTTGGCCTTAGCTAAGGCGGCAATTCCGGCCCAAAGTGAGCTCTCGGTTACGTCCGACAGCTTTTGGCGACGAGCAAGGGTATCGGGGTTGGTTTCACCAGGCACGATTACGGTGATGGCGCTGTCGCCGTTCCACTCACCGATTTCGGCGCCGCAGTCGATGGAGACGATGTCGCCGGCCTGCAAAATGCGATTTACGGCAGGGATTCCGTGGACCACCTCGTCGTTGATTGAGGCACAGATGGTGTGGCTGTAGCCAGGCACCAGTTGAAAGTTTGAGTGGCCACCCAGTGCGTTGATGGTGTCGTCGGCGATTTTGTCTAGTTCAAGGGTGGAAATGCCGGGCTTGATGGCTTGACGAACAGCCTTTAGGGCAGCGGCCGTGGCCAAGCCTGCCTCACGCATGAGGATTATTTGTTCGTTGGTTTTTAATTCAAACCCGTGACGTGCCATTTAGTTAGTTGGAAGAAGTGCGGGCGTTTAGCGCCTCAAGAATGCGGCCGGTAACTTCTTCAACTTCGCCAAGTCCGTCAACGGTTACCAAAAGTCCACGACCTGCGTATACAGAAGTAAGTGGAGCGGTCTGCTCTTCGTAAACCTCAAGGCGGCGACGAATCACGTCCTCGGTGTCGTCGGCGCGACCCTGTTCGATTGCGCGGTTCAAAAGACGACGCACAACTTCATCGGTGTCTGCAGTTAGTTGCACAACCACGTCAAGCTTGTTGCCCTGTGCCTCAAGAATTGAATCAAGTTCGGCAACCTGCTCAGCGGTGCGCGGATAGCCGTCAAGCAAAAAACCTGACTTTGCGTCGTCTTGAGAAAGGCGATCGCGAACAAGGTCATTGGTTAGTGAATCTGGAACGTACTCGCCGCGATCCATGAACGCCTTGGCCTGCTTTCCAAGCTCAGTTTCATTCTTTACGTTGTGACGAAAGATGTCTCCGGTTGAAATTGCAGGGATGCTGTAGGCAGCTGAAAGCTTCTCTGCCTGGGTACCCTTGCCGGCACCTGGGGCGCCAATCAAGAGTAGGCGGATCACTTTAGAAGACCTTCGTAGTTTCGCTGTTGCATCTGAGCGTTGATCTGCTTGACAGTGTCAAGACCAACACCAACGATGATGAGGATTGAAGTTCCACCGAATGGGAAGTTCTGGTTTGCACCAATAGCGGTGAAGGCCACCAAAGGAATCAAAGCAATGAGACCTAGGTAGATAGCACCGGCGAAGGTGATGCGTGAAAGCACAAACTCCAGGAATTCCATGGTTGGGCGACCGGCACGAATACCAGGCACGAAACCACCGTACTGCTTCATGTTGTCGGCAACTTCTTCAGGGTTGAAGGTAATTGCTACATAGAAGTAGGTGAATCCAAGAATCAGGAAGAAGTAGATTGCCATGTAAAGCGGGCTGTCACCCTGAGTTAGGTAGGTAGAAACCCAGGTAACCCAACCGGCAACCTGACCGTTGGCGTCTGGCTGGTTGAACTGAGCGATCAGAGCCGGTAGGTAAAGAAGTGACGAAGCAAAGATAACTGGAACAACACCAGCCATGTTTACCTTGATTGGAATGTAGGTGCTCTGCCCACCGTAGGTGCGGCGTCCAACCATGCGCTTTGCGTACTGAACAGGAATGCGGCGCTGTGACTGCTCAACCAAGATAACCAGGCCAACCACAACAACACCGATAGCGATAACGATCAGTAGGGTCTCGATGCTCTTGGTCTCTGCGATGCTCAAAAGAGATGAAGGGAACTGTGCGGCAATCGAGGTGAAGATAAGAAGTGACATACCGTTACCAACACCGCGCTCGGTGACTAGCTCACCCATCCACATGATCAGACCGGTACCCGCAGTCATGGTGATGACCATGAGGGTAACCGCAATCGGTGATGAGTCGGTAAGAATAGGAAGCACACAGTCAGCACCAAACAATGCACCCTGGCGAGCAACAGCAATCAAAGTTGTTGACTGAAGAACACCAAGAGCGATGGTTAGGTAGCGAGTGTACTGAGTAAGAGTTGCCTGGCCTGCGGCACCCTCTTTATAAAGGGTTTCGAAGCGAGGAATAACTACGCGAAGTAGCTGAGTGATGATCGATGCGGTGATGTAAGGCATGATGCCCAACGCAAAGATAGAAAGCTGAAGAAGAGCGCCACCAGAGAATAGGTTTACGAGTTCGTAAAGACCTGAGGTGTTCTGGGTCTGAGCTAGACACTTTTGAACGTTGCCATAGTCAACGAATGGGGCAGGGATAAACGAGCCCAAACGGAAAATGGCAACGATCGCAAGCGTAAACGCAAGCTTGTTACGTAGATCCGGAGTGCGGAATGCACGAACAATAGCGCTAATCAAAATTCAGTCCTTTAGTTAACAGTTCCGCCAGCTGCGACGATCTTGGTCTTTGCAGACTCAGATACCTTGTCGACAGTGATGTTTAGTTTAACCGCGATGTCGCCGTTTCCTAGGACCTTTACAGGCTCGTTCTTGCGAACAAGACCCTTGGCTACTAGATCAGCGACGGTCACGTTTCCGCCTGCTGGGAACATCTCGGCAAGAGTTTCTACGTTAACTACCTGGTACTCAACGCGGAATGGGTTCTTGAAACCGCGAAGCTTTGGAGTACGCATTACTAGACGCACACCACCACCTTCGAAGCCTGGACGAACCTGGTAACGAGCCTTTGTACCCTTGGTACCACGACCTGAAGTCTTACCCTTTGAACCCTCACCACGACCAACACGAGTGCGGTCCTTCTTTGAGCCCGGAGCCGGACGCAAGTGGTGAAGCTTTAGAACGTTTGACTTCTCAGCGGCAGGCTTTGCAGCCTTCTTGGCAGCGGCAGCCTTTGGAGCTGCTGCTTTTGCTTCGGTCTCTTCAGCCTTTGCAGCCTTTGGAGCTGCTGCCTTTGCAGGAGCTGCTTTTGCAGCAGCTGGCTTCTTTGCAGCGGTTGACTTTTCTTCAGCCATTAGTTGATCTCCTCAACCTTTACTAGGTGTGCAACAGTGCTAACCATGCCGCGCACAGACTTTGAATCTTCCTTGACGATGATGTCGCCAATTCGCTTTAGTCCTAGAGTGCGAAGGGTCTCGCGCTGGTTTGGCTTGTTGCCAATCGAGCTCTTGATCTGGGTTACCTTTAGGCGAGTTGCCATTATGCACCAGCCTTCTGCTGACGAAGAAGACCTGCCGGAGCAACTTCTTCTAGCGATAGGCCACGACGTGCTGCAACTGCTGCTGGCTCTTCGAGCTGACGCAGTGCCTCAATGGTGGCGTGAACGATGTTGATGGTGTTTGAAGATCCCAATGACTTTGAAAGCACATCGTGAACTCCGGCACACTCAAGTACCGCACGAACAGGACCACCGGCGATAACACCGGTACCCGCTGCTGCAGGACGAAGAAGTACAACACCAGCAGCTGCCTCGCCCTGAACCGGGTGAGGAATTGTGCTTGCGATGCGAGGAACGCGGAAGAAGTTCTTCTTGGCTTCTTCTACACCCTTAGCAATAGCTGATGGAACTTCTTTTGACTTTCCGTAGCCAACGCCAACTAGACCGTTGCCGTCACCGACAACTACTAGAGCGGTGAAGCTGAAACGACGTCCACCCTTTACAACCTTTGAAACGCGGTTGATTGTAACAACGCGCTCTAGGAATGGGCTCTTCTCGGTTTCGCGCTCACGACGATCGTTGCGTGGTGCACGCTCGCGTGAACCGCGACGTGCGTCGCGCTCGTTGGTTTCTGTAGCCTCAACAACAGTTGATGCTGCTCCAGTTGTCTCAGTTGACACTGTTTGCTCCTTGTTTTCAGACATTAGAGAACCAACCCGCCTTCACGTGCGCCGTCAGCGATAGCTGCTACACGACCGGCGTACTTGTTACCGCCACGGTCGAATACAACTTCTGAGATGCCAGCCTTCTTAGCGCGCTCGGCGATAAGTAGACCAACAGCCTTTGATTTAGCTGACTTGTCGTCAGATGACTTACGCATTTCTGCTTCCATGGTTGACGCAGACACCAGGGTGATGCCCTTGGTGTCGTCAACTACCTGGACGAATACGTGGCGTGCTGAACGAGTTACAACTAGACGAGGACGAAGTGCGTCACCGGCAATCTTCTTGCGAAGACGTAGGTGGCGACGACCACGAGCGGCTGACTTGCTCTTGCCGCGAGTCTTAGGAATGAGACCCATGATTACTTACCTGACTTTCCGGCCTTGCGACGAATAACTTCGCCAGCGTAACGAACACCCTTGCCCTTGTAAGGCTCTGGCTTACGAAGCTTGCGCAAGTTTGCAGCCATTTCACCAACAGCCTGCTTGTTGATACCAGCAACGGTCACCTTGGTGTTACCCTCGACGACAAAGCTGATGCCAGCAGGTGGCTGAATAAGAATTGGGTGTGAGTAACCAAGAGCGAACTCTAGGTCTGAACCCTTTGCGGTTACACGGTAACCGGTACCCACAATTTCAATACCCTTGGTGAAACCGTTGGTTACACCCTCGATGTTGTTTGCGATCAGTGTGCGAGTTAGACCGTGCAGTGAACGTGATACACGCTCATCGTCTGGACGGGTAACAACGATTGAGTTGTCCTCAAGTGCAATTGTGATCGGAGCTGGAACTTCGTGAGACAAGGTTCCCTTAGGACCCTTTACCTCAATTGAAGAACCGTTAATCTTTACCTCGACGCCGGCTGGAACCGGAATCGGCAATCTACCAATACGTGACATGAGTGATTACCAAACGTAGGCGAGAACTTCCCCACCTACTCCTTTCTTGGCAGCCTGACGGTCAGTAAGTAGACCTGATGAAGTTGAAAGAATTGCGATACCCAATCCACCAAGAACACGAGGAAGCTCGGTTGACTTTGCGTAAACGCGAAGACCTGGCTTTGATACGCGCTTGATACCAGCAAGTGAACGCTCGCGGTTTGGGCCGTACTTTAGATCGATAGTAAGTGTCTTACCTACTTCTGCATCTTCAACCTTGATGCCAGCAACGTAACCCTCTGACTTGAGGATCTCTGCAATGTTTGCCTTTAGCTTGCTGTAAGGCAGGCTAACGGTTTCGTGGTACGCAGAGTTTGCGTTGCGCAGCCGGGTCAGAAAATCTGCAACCGGATCTGTCATTGTCATTGTTTTACTGCTTTCTTCGGAGGTATCCGGCTCGTTTACAAGCGGCCGGACCTTCCCGATTTAGGGGTTAGTTTGTAGCGTCGTTGTTCTTGAATGGGAAGCCAAGTGCTCTAAGTAGTGCACGGCCTTCATCGTTGGTGCGAGCTGTAGTCACAACAGTGATGTCCATTCCGCGGGCACGATCAGCTTTGTCCTGGTCGATTTCGTGGAACAGTGTCTGCTCCTGAAGACCAAAGGTGTAGTTTCCGTTGCCATCGAACTGCTTGTCGCTCAAGCCGCGGAAGTCGCGAACACGAGGAAGAGCTAGGTTCAATAGACGGTCAAGGAATTCCCACATGCGGTCACCGCGAAGGGTGACGTGTGCGCCAATTGCCTGACCTTCACGAAGCTTGAACTGCGCAATTGACTTGCGAGCCAAGTTAACCTGAGGCTTCTGACCAGTGATTGCAGTTAGGTCGCGGATTGCGCCGTCGATTAGCTTGCCATCCTTGGCAGCGTCACCAACACCCATGTTTACAACAATCTTGGTTAGGTTTGGGATCTGGTGAGGGTTGGTAAAACCAAATTCCTTAGCCAGTGCAGCTGAGATGTCTGCGCGGTACTTTGCCTTTAGGCGAGGAAGTGCCTTTGCTGGAGTCTTAGTAGTAGCCATTAGATGTCCTTACCTGACTTCTTCGCAACGCGAACACGAACAGTCTTCTTAACGCCATCGACAGTCTTGGTCTCAAGACGAGCACCGATGCGAGTTGCCTTCTTGGTTGACGGGTCAACCAGAGCAACGTTAGAAATGTGAATTGGAGCTTCAGCAACTTCAATGCCACCAGTCTTGCCACCGCGGTCGGTCTGACCTACGCGAGTGTGCTTGGTAACCATGTTGATGCCTTCAACCAGGATGCGGTTCTTTTCGCGGTCAACGTTTAGAACAAGACCAGTCTTGCCCTTGTCGCCACCCTTGTCTTGCTTACGACCGGTAATAACGATTACGGTGTCGCCCTTTTTAATGCTTGCCATGATTAAATTACCTCCGGTGCTAGCGAGATGATCTTCATGAACTTCTTGTCGCGAAGTTCGCGGCCAACTGGGCCGAAGATGCGGGTGCCCTGAGGCTCGCCATCTTTCTTAATGATCACTGCTGCGTTTTCGTCGAACTTGATGTAAGAACCATCTACGCGACGGGTCTCCTTCTTAGTGCGAACTACAACCGCCTTAACGACATCACCCTTCTTGACGTTGCCGCCAGGGATCGCATCTTTGACGGTGCAAACGATTAGGTCTCCTAGACCCGCATAACGACGCTTTGAACCGCCGAGCACACGGATAACCAAAAGCTCTTTGGCGCCGGTGTTATCGGCAACCTTGAGTCTTGACTCCTGTTGAAGCATTTTTACTCCTTGTTAGACGAATACCCATTACCGACGGGCATCCGAGGGGTTTTTGTTACTTGGCCTTTTCGACGATCTCGACTAGGCGCCAGTTCTTGGTAGCAGATAGTGGACGGGTCTCGTTGATGATGACTAGGTCACCGATACCTGCTGAGTTAGTTTCGTCGTGTGCCTTGACCTTGGTTGAGCGACGAATAACCTTCTTGTAAAGCGGGTGCATTACGCGGTCTTCTACCTCTACAACGATGGTCTTGTCCATCTTGTCGCTAACTACGTAGCCACGACGAGTCTTGCGGTAACCGCGAGCTTCTGCAGCTGAAGTTTCTACCTTCTTGTCAGCCATGATTATGCCTCCTGAGTTTCTGCAACTGGGGCAGCGTCAGCTGCCTTCTTTGCTGGAGCCTTCTTGGCAGCAGTTGCAGTTGGAACTGCACGAATACCAAGTTCACGCTCACGGATGATTGTGTAGATACGAGCGATGTCGCGCTTTACTGCACGTAGTCGTCCGTGGCTTTCAAGCTGGCCAGTCGCAGACTGGAAACGCAAGTTGAAAAGTTCTTCACGAGCCTTCTTTAGTTCTTCAACCAAAACTGAATCTTCGATCTTGTCGAGATCAGCCGGCTGCAAGTTCTTTGAACCGATCGCCATTATGCGTCACCTTCTACTCGCTTGATGATGCGTGCCTTTAGAGGCAGCTTGTGGATTGCGCGGGTCATTGCTTCACGAGCAAGCTCTTCAGATACACCGGCAACTTCGAAAAGTACGCGACCTGGCTTGACGTTGGCAACCCACCACTCCGGTGAACCCTTACCTGAACCCATGCGAGTTTCCGCAGGCTTCTTGGTTAGTGGACGGTCTGGATAGATGTTGATCCATACCTTTCCACCACGCTTGATGTGACGAGTCATTGCAATACGCGCTGACTCAATCTGGCGGTTGGTTACGTATGCAGGTGTTAGTGCCTGAATTCCGTACTCACCGAATGCAACGGTGGTTCCACCTGATGCTGCACCCGCACGCTTTGGGTGGTGCTGCTTGCGGTGCTTTACCTTACGAGGAATCAACATAATTAAGCCTCAACCTTTTCTGCTGCTGGAGCTGCTGCAACTGATGCTGCTGCTACTGGAGCTTCAGTACCTGGTGAGCGACGAGGACGGTCTGAGCGCTCTGGGCGCTTAGGTGCGTTCGCCTGCTGCACAGCAAGTTCCTTGTTGGTCATGTCACCCTTGTAGATCCATACCTTCACACCGATACGACCGAAAACGGTCTTAGCTTCGTAGAAGCCGTAGTCGATGTTGGCACGGAGGGTGTGTAGTGGCACTCGGCCTTCACGGTAGAACTCGGTGCGAGACATTTCGGCTCCACCAAGACGACCTGAACACTGAACACGGATACCCTTTGCGCCCTGGCGAAGTGCACCCTGCATACCCTTACGCATTGCGCGGCGGAAAGCCACACGTGCGTTTAGCTGCTCGGCAATACCCTGAGCAACTAGCTGTGCATCCATGTCTGGGCTCTTAACCTCAAGGATGTTCAACTGGATCTGCTTGTTGGTTAGCTTCTCTAGGTCAGCGCGGATAGCCTCAGCTTCTGCACCACGACGACCGATAACTAGACCTGGGCGAGCAGTGTGAATGTCAACGCGTACTCGGTCACGAGTACGTTCGATTTCAACACGTGACACACCAGCGCGGTCTAGGCGCTCGGTTAGTAGTGCGCGAACCTTGATGTCCTCGGTTACGTAGTCCTGGTAACGCTGTCCCTTTTTGGTTGAGTCAGCAAACCAACGCGATACGTGATCGGTGGTGATTCCTAGACGGAAACCGTATGGGTTTACTTTTTGACCCATTAGTTGCCACCTTTCTTCGCGGTCTTCTTGGCTGCCTTGGCAACAAGTTCATCTGGGGTTGCAACCACAATGGTGATGTGGCTGGTGCGCTTCAAAATCTGGAACGCGCGTCCCTGAGCACGAGGCTGGAAACGCTTAAGGGTTGTACCTTCGTCTACGAAAGCTTCAGATACAAATAGGTCATCTTCGTTGAAGAAAGTGTTGCTTGCATCGGCCTTAACCTTTGCGTTTGCAACTGCTGCCTGAACCAACTTGAAGATTGGCTCTGACGCTGCCTGTGGGGCGAACTTCAGAATTGCCATTGCCTCAGCGGCTTGCTTTCCACGAATTAGGTTTACAACTCGACGAGCCTTCATTGGGGTGATGCGAATGTGGCGAACTTTAGCTAGAGCTTGCATTATTTACGCTTTCCCTTTCTATCGTCCTTCACGTGACCACGGAAGGTGCGGGTTGGAGAGAATTCGCCAAGCTTGTGACCAACCATGGTCTCAGTGACGAATACAGGTACGTGCTTGCGACCGTCGTGTACCGCAATGGTGTGGCCCAGCATGGCTGGAACAATCATTGAACGGCGAGACCAGGTCTTGATCACGTTCTTGGTGCCAGCCTCATTCTGCTTAGCGACCTTCTGGAATAGGTGGTCATCTACGAATGGACCTTTTTTCAAACTACGTGGCATTTGTATTCAGACTCCCTATTAACGCTTCTTGTTAGCGGTACGACGGCGGACGATTAGCTTGTCGCTTGGAAGGTTTGGCTTGCGTGTGCGACCCTCAGCCTGACCCCATGGGGTAACTGGGTGACGACCACCAGAAGTCTTACCTTCACCACCACCGTGTGGGTGGTCAACCGGGTTCATAGCAACACCACGAACGGTTGGGCGCTTGCCCTTCCAACGCATACGGCCTGCTTTACCCCAGTTGATGTTTGACTGCTCGGCGTTACCAACTTCACCAATGGTGGCGCGGCAACGTGCGTCTACGTTTCGGATTTCACCTGAAGGTAGACGAAGCTGTGCGTAAGGTCCATCCTTAGCAACTAGACGAACTGATGCACCCGCTGAGCGAGCCATCTTTGCTCCGCCGCCTGGCTTCAATTCAATTGCGTGGATAACGGTACCTACTGGAATGTTCTTCAATGGAAGAGCGTTTCCTGGCTTGATGTCAGCGGTTGCACCCTGCTCAATGCGGTCGCCCTGCTTTAGCTTGTTCGGCGCAATGATGTAACGCTTTTCACCATCTGCGTAGTGAAGCAACGCGATGTTAGCGGTACGGTTTGGGTCGTACTCGATGTGAGCTACAACTGCTGGAACACCATCTTTGTCGTGACGACGGAAGTCGATAACGCGGTACTGACGCTTGTGTCCACCACCGATGTGACGAGTGGTGATGCGACCAGATGCGTTACGTCCACCAGTCTTTGACAATGGGCGAAGTAGTGACTTCTCTGGAGTGGTGCGTGTGATTTCAGCAAAATCTGAAACTGACGAACCACGACGACCAGGAGTCGTTGGTTTGTATTTGCGAATAGCCATTTAATTTATCCTCTACTTCGCTTAACCGGCAGTGGTGAAAATGTCGATTGAGCCGGACTTAAGGGAAACGATTGCACGCTTGGTGTCCTTGCGCTTGCCCAAGCCAAACTTGGTGCGGCGAGTCTTACCAACGCGGTTAAGAGTGTTGACCTTGTCAACCTTTACGTTGAAGATCGCTTCGATAGCCTGCTTGATTTCAGTCTTGTTCGAGCGAGGGTCAACCTCAAAGGTGTACTTGCCGTTGTCGATCAAGTTGTAGCTCTTCTCAGAAACAACAGGCTTGATGATTACTTCGCGTGGGTCCTTCTGAATTTCAGTCATGACTACGCCTCCACTTCAGATGAAGAAGCAACAGCCTTAGCTGATGCACCCTTAGCTGGGCCAGCGATGAATGCGTCAAGTGCTGCCTTGGTGAATACCAAGTCATCGCTCAACAGAATGTCGTAAGCGTTTAGCTGGTCAACAGGCAGAACGTGAACGCCCTGGATGTTGCGCAAGCTCTTGTAGCTCAGGTCATCGGTGCGGTCTAGAACGATCAACACGTTGCGACGCTGAGTTAGCTGAGCAAGGATCGCAGCAGCTGCCTTTGTTGAAGGAGTCTTGCCAATTGCGAATTCGTTGATTACGTGTAGACGACCGTTACGTGCGCGGTCTGATACAGCACCGCGAACCGCAGCAGCCTTCATCTTCTTAGGTGTGCGCTGGTCGTAGTCACGAGGCTTTGGACCGTGAGTGACGTAACCACCGCGCATCTGTGGAGCACGAAGCGAACCCTGACGCGCGCGACCGGTTCCCTTCTGCTTGAAAGGCTTCTTACCGGTTCCAGAAACTTCACCGTGACGCTTGGTTGATGAAGTACCCTGGCGAGCTGCTGCCTGCTGGGCAACAACAACCTGGTGGATTAGTGGAACGTTGGTCTGTGCGTCGAACAGTTCAGCAGGAAGGTCAACTGACCCTGCCTTCTTACCTGCAACGTCTAGAACGTCAAGCTTTGTGGTTTCTGCCATTTGACTTACGCTCCCTTCACTGCGTTGCGAACGAATACCAACTGGCCCTTAGGACCAGGGATTGCGCCCTTGATGATTAGAAGACCCTTCTCAGCATCAACTGCGTGAAGAGTTAGGTTCATGGTGGTCACGCGGTCTGAACCCATGCGGCCAGC
Source organism: Rhodoluna lacicola (assembly GCF_000699505.1). NCBI lineage: Bacteria > Bacillati > Actinomycetota > Actinomycetes > Micrococcales > Microbacteriaceae > Rhodoluna > Rhodoluna lacicola. Next base: position 1,237,377 of record NZ_CP007490.1, read on the forward strand.
CATCTTCTTGCCGCGGAAAACGCGACCCGGTGTAGATGACATACCAATTGATCCAGGCTTACGGTGGTTGCGGTGAGCACCGTGAGATGCAGATACACCAGCAAAGCCGTGACGCTTCATGTGACCGGCGAAGCCCTTACCTTTTGAGGTACCGACTACGTCAATCTTTGAGCCAACTTCTAGAGTCTCAACACCAAGTTCCTGACCAACTGTGTATTCAGCTGCATCAGCAGTGCGGATCTCTGCGATGTGACGACGAGGAGTAACGCCAGCCTTTGCAAAGTGACCAGCTAGAGGCTGGGTGGTCTTGCGTGGGTCGATGGCGCCGTATGCAACCTGGATAGCTTCGTAGCCATCGGTTTCAGCGTTCTTGATCTGGGTGACAACATTCGAGCCAGCCTCAACTACGGTCACAGGAACAAGCTTGTTGTTCTCGTCCCATACCTGAGTCATGCCGAGCTTCTTACCCAGAAGTCCCTTTACGGTTCTATTTACAGACATGATTTCCTTAGAGCTTGATCTCGATGTTGACATCGGCAGGAAGGTCGAGACGCATCAATGAGTCAACTGCCTTAGGAGTTGGGTCAATGATGTCGATGACGCGCTTGTGGGTGCGCATCTCGAAGTGCTCGCGGCTGTCCTTGTACTTGTGAGGAGAGCGGATCACACAGACCACGTTCTTCTCGGTAGGCAAAGGCACTGGGCCCACCACAGTCGCACCGGCACGTGTAACTGTGTCGACGATCTTGCGTGCCGAAGTGTCAATAACCTCGTGGTCATATGACTTAAGTCGAATGCGGATTTTCTGTCCGGCCATCTTGACTCGCTCTCCTATATTTTTGTCAAAGCTCCGACCCACGCTGTCGGGCGTGTCGTTTCTCAAAGAGAAACGAAACCCTAAAACGTAAATCAGATACATTTTTGTTCTTGCTCCAGGGGGCTTACTTCCCTTTATTTACAAGGGTTCTGGGCACATGCCTGGAGTGGTTCACGCCAAGATAGGCGCGACTACTCACGAACTTGTCAATCCTGCCACAGTTAGGCGTGTCAAAGCAAATTAAATTGGCAATTTAGGCGTACTATTTTCCATTTTTATCGGGCTTGAAGTGAGACGCTGGGCAGATCTGGGGCTGGGATGTAGCCGCCGATGCTGTCTTCAAAGGCTGCGAAGCGCTGGCCGGTTTGGGCGTTCCACTCTTCGCGAGCTTTGGCGATATCTTGGTGGCTGCGGCCGATGAAATTCCACCACATCAGGATCTTCTCGCCGAAAGGCTCCCCGCCCAGCATCAGCACGATGGCGTCCGGGCTGGCCTCGAGCAGCACGCTCTCGGCGCCCGCGGCAACAAAATACAACCCCGATACGGGCACTGGCAGCCCATTTACCTTCAAGTCCCCACTGGCCAGCATGAAACCGTACTCAAACTGGCTATTTAATGGGATTCGGGTGCTAATTTGGCGGTCAAATCGCAGTTCTGCCCCTATCATCGGCGAAAAGGTCTTAGTCATTGCCGTTTTACCCATGAATTCGCCGGCAAGCACGGTGGCCTGAAAGTCTTCGTGAATGATTACCGGCAAGTTGTTCTGATGCTCGAACTCTGGGGCGGTGTCAATTGCACCCTTTGGTAGCGCAATCCAAAGTTGAACGGCGTGCAGATTCTCTGGACCTCTAAGCGATAGTTCAGAGTGGGCGATGCCCTGGCCGGCGGTCATCAGATTTAGCTGGCCGGGATTGATAATTTGCACCGAGCCAATTGAATCGCGGTGCTCGATAGCCCCCTCGATCAGCCAGGTCACGGTTTGCAATCCGGTGTGCGGGTGGGCGGCCACGACCATGCCGTCAGTTTGCTCGGTTGGGCCAAAGTGATCCACGAAGCACCAGGCGCCAATCATTTTCAGATCGCGATGCGGCAGCGTGCGACGAACCTCTACCCCGGTTCGGGTTGTTAGTTTTACGGAGCGCGGCTGGATCAGCATTTCTCTAAGTCAAACAGAAAAATGGTAAAGAAAATCCCCCGGACCCAAATGATGGGTTGCCGGGGGATGAATCCGATGGAGTTGGATTTACTTCTTCTTGCCTTTAGCAGACTTCTTAGCAGCAGCCTTCTTAGGAGCGGCCTTCTTCACAACCTTCTTAGCAACCTTGGTTGCTACCTTTGCGGTTGCCTTCGCTGAGGCCTTCTTAGGAGCAACCTTTTTGGCAACCTTCTTGGCTACCTTTGACGCAACCTTGGTTGCGACCTTCTTGGTTGCCTTGGTTGTTGCCTTAGCAACAGCCTTCTTGGTTGCCTTTGCTACAGCCTTCTTAGGAGCGGCCTTCTTAGTAACTTTCTTGGCAACCTTTGCGGCTGCCTTCTTTGCTACTTTCTCAGTTGCCTTCTTTGCAGCCTTCGCTGCAACCTTTGCCGGATCAACCGGCTTCTTCACGGTGGTCTTCTTTGCTGCAGGCTTTGCCGCAGCTTTCTTTGCAGCTGGCTTAGCAGCTGCTGTCTTCAAAATAGTCATAGGCGCAACCTTGGCAGATGAACGTTAACGAATATTCGCAAAAGGGCTGTTAGAAAGTTAAATCTCTATTTACGAAGTTAACTTTTTTCACTTAGATCGAGGCCGCGAAATAACCAACCGGGTTGTCGCCGCCAAGGACCTCTGGGGCAATCTGGGTAGCAAGCTGGTCGTGAACTTCTTGGGTCATTAGTCCGTGATCCAAAAACAGTTTGATGGCCACCAATGGTGCCGGTCGAAGAGCGCCGTCGGCAACCTTTACGGCAGCGGCGAAGCCATCGGTGTTGGCAACAATGAAAACGCCCTCGGCCCCCAACTTTGAAACGATGCCGGTCTTTGAACTAGAACCATGCTGCATGATCAGGGCGTCTGGGCTTTTGGCATCGGCGACGGCCCAGGGGTTTTGCATCATGGCCTGAGCAGTCTCAGAATCTTCAGACGCAAACTTGCCGAGAGCTTTGGCCAGGCCCAGCAGCGAGACAGCGTGCAGCGGTGCGCCGCAACCGTCAACAGTTGAGTGTGAAACCGGCTCGCCCGAATACTCTTCAAAGACTTCAACAATTAATTTTTGCAGCGGGTGAGTTGGGTCCAAGTAGGAATCGGTGCTCCATCCGGCGGCTACACAGGCGGCAAGAAAACCGGCGTGCTTGCCAGAGCAATTGAAGCAGGCTTTGGTTTCTTCAGTTGCCTGTGCACGAGCGGCCGAATTGGTCGGCCAGGCAACCGGGCACTGCAATGCTTCTTCGCCAAGGCCAACGGAATTGAGAATTGAGAGCACCAGATCGGTGTGTGCTTTGGTGCCGTGGTGACTGCCCGCAGATATTGCTAATTCTGCGCCGGCTAATCTGAGTCCCGCGCGTCGGGCGGCAACTGCCTGAAGCGGTTTGACGGCACTGCGCGGGTAGATCAATTTTTTGGAATTACCGTGCTCGGCAAGCAGCTTGCCCGATGGATCAACTAAGCAGGCGATGCCAAAGTGCTGCGACTCAACCAAATCATTGCGTACCAAATTTGCAATTGGAACTAAGTCGCCGGCTTCAAAATCAATCACGTGATGAGCCTAACTAAAAAAGAAACGAAAAATCCCCCAGCCGAAGCCGGGGGATTTTTCTAAAAACTAAGTAATAAAAATTACTTGGTGATCTTGGTTACGGTACCCGCACCAACGGTACGTCCACCTTCACGGATAGCGAAGCGAAGACCCTCTTCCATAGCAATTGGCTGAATTAGCTCAACTGACATTTCGGTGGTGTCGCCAGGCATAACCATTTCAGTACCAGCAGGAAGGGTGATAACACCAGTCACGTCAGTGGTACGGAAGTAGAACTGTGGGCGGTAGTTTGCGTAGAACGGGTTGTGACGGCCACCCTCATCCTTTGAAAGGATGTAGACGTTTGCGTCGAAACCAGTGTGAGGAGTGATTGAGCCTGGCTTACATACAACCTGGCCGCGCTCAACTTCTTCACGCTTGATACCACGGATCAAGATACCTACGTTCTCGCCTGCTTCTGCATAGTCAAGTAGCTTACGGAACATTTCGATACCGGTAACGGTGGTCTTCTGCTTCTCGCGGATACCAACGATTTCAACTTCGTCGTTCACGTTAACCTGACCACGCTCTACCTTGCCAGTAAGAACGGTTCCACGACCAGTGATGGTGAAAACGTCTTCAACAGGCATAAGGAATGGCTTGTCGGTGTCGCGCTGTGGCTCTGGAATGTGAGTGTCACATGCATCCATAAGCTCAAGAACGCGCTTGCCCCACTCTGCGTCACCCTCAAGTGCCTTTAGAGCTGAAACCTTGATAACAGGTGCGTCATCGCCAGGGAACTCGTAGGTGTTTAGAAGTTCACGAACTTCCATCTCTACTAGGTCTAGGATTTCTGCGTCATCAACCATGTCTGACTTGTTTAGCGCTACAACGATGTAAGGAACACCAACCTGGCGAGCAAGAAGCACGTGCTCCTTGGTCTGAGGCATAGGACCGTCAGTTGCTGCTACTACAAGAATCGCACCATCCATCTGAGCTGCACCGGTAATCATGTTCTTGATGTAGTCGGCGTGGCCCGGAGCGTCTACGTGAGCGTAGTGGCGCTTCTCGGTCTGGTACTCAACGTGTGAGATGTTGATGGTAATACCGCGCTGCTTCTCTTCTGGAGAGTTGTCGATCTGGTCGAATGCAGATGCGGTGTTTAGTGTTGGGAACGCGTCGTGTAGAACACGGGTGATCGCAGCAGTCAAAGTGGTCTTACCGTGGTCAACGTGACCGATGGTACCAATGTTGACGTGCGGCTTGGTGCGCTCGAATTTCGCCTTAGCCATTATGGGTCCTCCTCAGGACTCGTTGTTCACTCGGACCTTTTTGGGCCCGACAGAATTGGGATTTACAGAATTACTATCTTACTTGGATTCGCGGTAGCCGAAAAGCTACTACTCGCCCTTGTTCTTTTGAACGATTTCGTCAGCAACAGCCTTTGGAACCTCTTGGTAGGTTTCGAAGGTCATTGAGTAAACCGCGCGACCAGAGGTCTTTGAGCGCAGGTCACCAACGTAACCGAACATTTCAGACAATGGCACGAGGGCGCGAACGACCTTGACGCCTGAAGCGTCGTCCATCGACTGGATCTGACCACGACGCGAGTTTAGGTCGCCGATTACGTCACCCATGTATTCCTCAGGGGTACGTACTTCAACGGCCATCAACGGCTCGAGCAGAGTAGGTGCTGCAAGGCGTGCTGCTTCTTTATAAGCAATCGAGCCCGCAATCTTAAACGCCATTTCAGACGAGTCAACATCGTGGTAGGCACCATCAAGCAAGGTTGCCTTCACGCCAACTACTGGGTAGCCAGCCAAAGTACCCACAAGCATTGCATCCTGGATACCAGCGTCAACTGATGGAATGTATTCGCGAGGAACACGACCACCGGTCACAGCGTTTACGAATTCGTAGGTCTTGTCGCCTTCTACTTCCATAGGCTCCAGAGAAATCTGGATCTTCGCGAACTGACCTGAACCACCGGTCTGCTTCTTGTGGGTGTAGTCGTACTTGTCGACCTTGCGCTTTAGAGTCTCGCGGTAAGCAACCTGTGGCTTACCAACGTTTGCCTCAACCTTGAACTCGCGACGCATACGGTCAACCAAGATGTCAAGGTGAAGCTCACCCATACCTGAGATAACAGTCTGACCAGTTTCGTGGTCGTGCTCAACGCGGAAGGTTGGGTCTTCTTCTGAAAGCTTCTGGATAGCTAGACCTAGCTTCTCCTGGTCGCCCTTGGTCTTTGGCTCAATCGCAACAGAGATAACTGGCTCTGGGAAAGTCATTGACTCAAGAACGATCTGGTTGTCTGGGTCACAAAGGGTGTCACCAGTGGTTACATCCTTTAGACCGATAGCCGCGTAGATGTGGCCGGCGGTTACAGAGTCAACTGGGTTTTCCTTGTTGGCGTGCATCTGGAAAAGCTTTCCGATGCGCTCTTTCTTACCCTTGGTTGAGTTAACAACCTGCGCACCTGAGTCAGCGTGACCTGAGTAAACGCGGATGTAGGTTAGACGACCAAAGAATGGGTGGGTCATAACCTTGAAAGCCAAAGCTGCGAACGGAGCGTCAACCTTAGGCTCGCGAGTCAAACGAATTTCTTCGTTGTTTGGGTCGCCACCCTCAGTTGCAGGAACGTCTAGTGGTGAAGGTAGGTAGTCAACCACTGCGTCAAGCATTGGCTGTACACCCTTGTTCTTGAAAGCTGAACCACAAAGAACTGGGTAGATCTCTGAGTTAACGGTTAGCTTACGAATCGCGCCCTTGATTTCCTTCTCGGTCAACTCTTCGCCGCCGAAGAACTTCTCCATGAGAGCTTCATCGGTTTCAGCAACAGTCTCAAGAAGAATGGTGCGGTAGTGGTTTGCCTTTTCTACAAGGTCAGCAGGAATCTCTTCGACTTCGTACTTTGCACCCATCTCTACGTCACCGCGCCAGGTCAAAGCCTTCATCTGAACGATGTCAACAACACCTTCAAAAGTTGATTCAGCACCGATAGGAATCTGAATAACAAGTGGCTTTGCACCAAGACGGTTGATGATGGTGTCTACGGTGAAGTAGAAGTCAGCACCCAACTTGTCCATCTTGTTTACGAAACAGATGCGAGGTACGTCGTACTTGTCAGCCTGGCGCCAAACAGTCTCAGACTGAGGCTCCACACCTTCTTTACCGTCGAAAACAGCAACGGCACCGTCAAGAACACGAAGTGAACGCTCTACCTCAACGGTAAAGTCCACGTGTCCAGGAGTGTCAATGATGTTGATCTGGTTCTTGTCCCAGAAGCAAGTAGTAGCAGCTGAGGTAATGGTGATACCGCGCTCTTGCTCTTGCTCCATCCAGTCCATGGTGGCAGCACCATCGTGTACTTCACCGATCTTGTGAGTAATACCGGTGTAGAACAAAATGCGCTCAGTGGTAGTTGTCTTACCAGCGTCAATGTGCGCCATGATGCCGATGTTGCGAACCTTATTAAGGTCTGTAAGCACGTCTTGTGCCACGATATCCTCCGGGATTTTTAGATCAGTTTGATGATGTTGCTATTGGTACAAATGAAAACATCCGCCCGATGAACGCCCAGTAAAAACTGAGCGAGGATCGAGCGGATGTTGGCTCCTACCAACGGTAGTGAGCGAATGCCTTGTTTGACTCTGCCATCTTGTGGGTGTCTTCGCGACGCTTAACTGCTGCGCCTAGACCGTTTGATGCGTCAAGAATTTCGTTCATTAGACGCTCGGTCATGGTCTTCTCGCGACGAGCCTTTGCGTAGCTAACCAACCAACGCATAGCCAAAGTGTTGGCACGGTGTGCCTTTACCTCAACTGGAACCTGGTAGGTAGAACCACCAACGCGACGTGAACGAACCTCAACGGTTGGACGTACGTTGTCTAGAGCCTTCTTTAGAAGTACGACTGCCTCTGCACCTGACTTCTGGTGTGCACCATCAAGTGCACCGTAAACGATTGACTCTGCGATTGACTTCTTGCCATCAAGCAGAATCTTGTTTACAAGTTGTGAAACAACTGGTGAGCCGTAAACCGGGTCGGCAACGACTGGACGCTTGGTAACTGGACCTTTACGTGGCATTTAAATTACTTACCCTTCTTTGCACCGTATTGGCTACGAGCCTGCTTACGGTTCTTAACTGCCTGGGTGTCTAGAGCACCACGAACGATCTTGTAGCGAACACCTGGTAGGTCCTTAACACGGCCACCACGAACAAGCACCATTGAGTGCTCCTGAAGGTTGTGACCCTCACCCGGGATGTACGCGGTAACTTCGATACCGTTTGAAAGCTTGACACGAGCAACCTTGCGAAGCGCTGAGTTTGGCTTCTTTGGTGTGGTTGTGTAAACACGAGTACACACTCCGCGGCGCTGCGGGCTCTGCTTTAGAGCCGGGGTCTTTGACTTCGAGACCTTTGGCGAGCGACCCTTGCGGACCAACTGCTGAATTGTTGGCACTACTTCTCCTTGTTTAATCCGCCGCTACTCGCAACGAATGTTCTTTCGTTTTTTGAAAAACACACTTTTGCACCCCGATGGAGCTTCAAAAGTTTGGCCCATATTTGAAAACCTGGCTAAAACCAGCTGTTTTGGGCGGAGCGCGTAATTACCACGCGCTCCCCCAACACTAGCCGAATATAACCGTCTGGGTCAAATGGATTTTAGGCTTAGACCTCGTCCGAGTAAGACTCGATTGAGGTAAAGCTCAAATCCGCTGGGCTGAACTCATCTGAGAAGTCCGAAGACTGCACAGGCTCAGACCAGATACGGTTTGGGTACTTCTCAGCCTTGGCCTCTTCAGTGGCCTCAACTGTGATGTTTCGGTAAACACCCAGACCGGTACCGGCTGGGATCAACTTACCGATGATGACGTTCTCCTTTAGGCCAACTAGAGGGTCTTCGCGACGATCTAGAGCAGCCTGAGTTAGAACACGGGTTGTTTCCTGGAACGATGCAGCCGATAGCCATGACTGAGCTGCCAATGAGGCACGGGTCATACCCATTACTTCCTGACGAGCTGAAGCCGGCTTCTTGCCCTCTGCCACAGCCTTGCGGTTGACAGCGGTAAAGCGGTTGCGGTCGATGATTTCACCAGGAAGCATCTCTGTGTCACCTGAATCAATAACGGTAACCTTGCCCAGCATCTGACGAACAATAACCTCAAGGTGCTTGTCGTGCAGTGGAACACCCTGTGAGCCATAGATGGCCTGAACACCACGGATGATCTCGGCTGCTGCTTCACGAGCACCCTTAACCATTAGAACTTCGTGTGGGATTGGGGTTCCGTCAACTAGGTAGTCTCCGGCCTTAACTTCTTCACCCTTTTCAACCAATAGGTCGTCTGGGTTAGAAACTGAGGTGATCGGTGTGTAAGGGCTCAACTTCTTGAAGGTCTTAGAGGTTGTGCGGCTGAAAGAGTACTGGTTAGCCAGGTCTTCAGCAGCCTTCTCTGCAGCTTCACCGTTCGGACGAACGTAGATGTCGAACTTCTTAGCTCCTCCTGAGGTTGGTACCTCAACGATGTCAACTGTTCCAGGCCAGAATGCCATAACGGCAACCTTGCCCTGCTGACGCCAACCAACACGAGCTTCTAGCAAGTCGGTTACACCGTTTAGACCCTGGGTGATGTCGTAGGAAATCAGACGCTCAACACGAACCTTCTGACCACCGATTGACTTAAGGATTGTCTGCTTCTTCGCAGAAGACGCAGCACCACCGGTGTGGAAAGTACGCATTGTTAGCTGAGTACCTGGCTCACCAATTGACTGAGCAGCGATAATACCGATCGCTTCACCTAGATCAACTGAGTCACCGGTTGCAAGTGAGGTTCCGTAGCAAAGTGCACAAACACCCTGCAGCGACTCACAAGTAAGTACTGAGCGAACGCCAACAGTGTCAACGTTTGCTGCCTTGAATGCATCAACAATCTTCTGGTCAACAGTCTGACCAGCCTTTGCGATTACATCAGAGCCAACCTTTACGTCTGACTGAAGTGCACGGTGTAGAACTGACAGCTCAATAGTCTGCTCATCCCAGTTGCCATCGATGTCCTTTAGAGACTTCTCTAGACCCTTGTTAGTTCCACAGTCTGGTTCGCGAACGATAACGTCCTGAGCCACGTCAACTAGACGACGAGTTAGGTATCCCGCGGCAGCAGTCTTCATCGCGGTATCCGCGTTACCCTTACGAGCACCGGTTGCGTTAATGAAGTACTCGTTAGCGGTTAGACCAACTAGGTAGTTTCCCTTTACAGGCATCGGTGCGAAGTCACCAGATGATGTAGCCACAGGGCCACGCATACCGATGATCGAACGAATCTGTAGCCAGTTACCACGAGCACCAGAAGTTACCATCTTGAAGATGGCGTTGTCTGCTGGGATTGACTCCTGAAGCAAGTTCTGAATCTCGTTGGTGCGCTTGAACCACAAAGCTCCAAGTTCGTCACGACGCTCAAGGTCTGACTTCAGACCGTTGTCGAACGCTTCCTGAATCTTGGTGTGTTCTTTTTCACCATCGATGATCATCTTTGAGCGAGCCTTGTCGAACGCACCTGATGAGTCAAAGTTTGCATCTGCAATTGACATCGATACACCCGAACGAGTTGCCCAGTGGAAACCGGCATCCTTGATGCGGTCAAGTGACTGAGCAACCTCAACACGTGAGAACTTCTCTACTAGCTCGGCAACGATCTTTCCAATTTCCTTCTTGCCAACCTGACCTTCGTAGTAGTCATAGTCATCAGGAAGTGCCTGGTTGAACAAAGCGCGACCAAGAGTGGTCTCGTAAATCTTTGTCTCGCCAGCGTTGGTTAGACGAATGCGTGCCTTGGCCTGTAGGTCAAGTGCCTTTGCGTCGTAAGCCATGATTGCCTCAGAGATTGAACCGTAAAGGTTTCCTTCTCCGACTGCACCCTCAACAAGAGTGGTCATGTGGAACAGACCAATAATCATGTCCTGGGTTGGAACAGCAACTGGACGACCATCAGATGGCTTCAAGATGTTGTTCGAGGCAAGCATCAAGATACGAGCTTCGGCCTGAGCCTCAACTGATAGCGGAAGGTGCACGGCCATCTGGTCACCATCGAAGTCCGCGTTGAACGCAGCACAAACAAGTGGGTGAAGCTGGATTGCCTTACCTTCTACTAGTAGAGGTTCGAAAGCCTGGATACCCAATCGGTGTAGGGTCGGCGCACGGTTCAGAAGAACTGGACGCTCGCGGATTACTTCTTCAAGTACTCCCCAAACCTGTGGACGTGAACGCTCAACCATGCGCTTTGCGCTCTTGATGTTCTGAGCAAGACCCAGATCAACAAGACGCTTCATAACGAACGGCTTGAATAGCTCTAGCGCCATCAACTTTGGCAGACCACACTGGTGCAGCTTTAGCTGAGGACCAACAACGATTACTGAACGACCTGAGTAGTCAACGCGCTTACCTAGAAGGTTCTGACGGAAACGACCCTGCTTACCCTTTAGTAGGTCAGACAGTGACTTCAGCGCACGGTTACCGGTACCGGTAACTGCACGACCGCGACGACCGTTGTCGAACAACGCATCAACAGCTTCCTGAAGCATGCGCTTTTCGTTGTTAAGAATTGTCTTTGGAACTGCGCCTAGATCAATGAATCGCTTTAGACGGTTGTTGCGGTTGATCACACGACGGTAAAGGTCGTTTAGGTCAGAGGTCGCAAAACGTCCACCATCAAGCTGAACCATCGGGCGGATTTCCGGTGGAAGAACTGGAAGCACATCAAGAACCATTGAGGTCGGTGGGGTTGATGAGCCAATGAATGACTGAACAACCTTTAGACGCTTAATCGCCTGAGTCTGCTTGGTTCCCTTGGTAGTTGCAATTGCTTCGCGAAGTTCCGCAGCAGCTGCATCAAGATCGAATTCTGCAAGCACGCGCTGAACTGCTTCTGCACCGATAGCGGTATCGAAGTATTCACCGAATGAGTAGTCGAAGTGATCGAAGATAACGTCGTTCTGGATTAGGTCGCCTGGCTTTAGAGTCAGGAACAAACGCCAAGCCAACTGCTCTTTCTGCAGGTTCGCTGGGCGCTCGATGCGAGCGTATTCCTTAACGATCTTGTCTGTCTTCTTCTTGAACTCAGAAAGAAGAGCCTTGATCTGCTTCTCTTCTGCAGGAGTGCGAACTACTGGTGAGTTTTCTTCATCAGCAGCTTCTTCTGCAGCGGCAGTTGCCTTCTTGCCCCAGAAACCCTCAGGGTTCTTTTCTTCGGCAAGAATTAGCTGCTCGATTGACTTAGCGAATTGCGCGTCAACCCAGATCGGTGCTTCCCATAGTTTGATTGCAGGCTCAAGAGCAAGACCCAAAGCGGTTAGCTGGTCGTACTCGCCCTGTGCAACAGAAAGCATCTCTTCAAGACGTGAGTTCCAAAGAGTCTGCATGCGGTGAATGTAGTCATCCTTGATCAGAGCAGCATCAAGTGTGCGGTCCTCTGAGTGGATGCCCATTACGCGGTAGGCAGCAAAGTAAATGATCTTCTCAAGGTCCTTTGGCGCCATAGCTAGCAAGTAGCCAAGACGTGAAGGAACACCCTTGAAGTACCAGATGTGAGTTACCGGAGCAGCAAGTTCAATGTGACCCATGCGCTCACGACGAACTGAAGACTTGGTTACCTCAACACCACAGCGCTCACAAACAATGCCCTTGAAACGTACGCGCTTGTACTTTCCACATGAACATTCCCAGTCCTTGGTAGGACCAAAGATCTTTTCACAGAAAAGACCGTCCTTCTCAGGCTTTAGGGTGCGGTAGTTGATGGTCTCAGGCTTCTTTACTTCACCGTTTGACCAAGAGCGGATGTCGTCTGAGGTGGCTAGACCAACTCGAAGAGCGTCGAAGTTTTCTACTTCCATTTTTCTTTCCTAAATCTCGTGGTATCGGTTAGAAACCGGTGTACTCGGTGTCGACTGATGAGTTCTCGTTGCGTGAAAGGTTGATGCCGAGTTCTTCCGCTGCGCGGTCTGACTCAAAGTCATCTTCCTTTAGAGATACAACCTGGCCAGCTGCGTTGAGAACCTCAACGTTTAGAGCCAATGACTGCATTTCTTTCGCAAGAACGCGGAACGACTCTGGAATACCAGGAGCCTGAATGTTCTCGCCCTTTACGATTGCCTCGTAAGTCTTCACACGACCAGTGATGTCGTCAGACTTGATGGTTAGAAGCTCCTGCAATGTGTGCGCTGCACCATATGCCTGAAGCGCCCATACTTCCATTTCACCAAAGCGCTGTCCACCGAACTGCGCCTTACCACCTAGTGGCTGCTGAGTGATCATTGAGTAAGGACCAGTTGAACGTGCGTGGATCTTGTCGTCTACCAAGTGGTGCAACTTCAAGATGTACATGTAACCAACTGAGATTGGCGCTGGGAACGGCTCACCTGAGCGACCGTCGAATAGACGAGTCTTACCGGTTCCGTCAATCAGACGCTTGCCATCGCGGTTTGGAAGAGTTGAGTTTAGAAGCCCAACAATTTCATCCTTTGATGCACCGTCGAAGATTGGGGTTGCAACCTTGGTGCCCGGAGCAGCTGAACGCATTTCTGCGACCATTGCGTCGGCCCACTTTGCAACGCCTTCTACGTTCCAACCCTGCTTTGAAATCCAACCTAGGTGGGTCTCAAGAATCTGACCAAAGTTCATACGGCCAGGAATACCAAGTGGGTTTAGAACAACGTCAACCGGAGTTCCGTCTTCCATGAATGGCATGTCTTCAACAGGAAGGATCTTAGAAATAACACCCTTGTTACCGTGACGACCAGCAAGCTTGTCACCCTCGGTAATTTTGCGCTTCTGTGCGATGTGAACGACCACGCGCTGGTTTACACCGGCACCTAGTTCGTCATCGCCAGCTTCAATGTCAAATACGCGAACACCGATAACAGTTCCCTGCTCACCGTGTGGCACCTTCAATGAGGTGTCGCGAACTTCGCGTGACTTCTCGTTGAAGATCGCGCGTAGCAAACGCTCTTCGGCTGAAAGCTCTGTCTCACCCTTAGGTGTTACCTTTCCAACCAAGATGTCGCCAGGGCGAACCTCTGCACCAATGCGAATGATGCCGCGCTCGTCAAGCTGAGCCAATGCCTCTTGCGAAACGTTTGGTAAGTCAGAAGTAATTTCTTCCTTACCTAGCTTGGTGTCGCGAGCATCAACTTCGTACTCTTCGATGTGGATAGAAGAAAGAGTGTCTTCCTTAACCAAGTTCTGGCTCAGGATGATCGCGTCCTCGAAGTTGTGACCTTCCCATGGCATGAACGCAACTAGCAAGTTCTTACCTAGAGCTAGTTCACCCATGTCGGTTGAAGGACCATCGGCAAGAACTTCGCCGGCCTCTACACGCTGACCAGCTTCAACAATGATTCGCTGGTTGATTGCAGTTCCCTGGTTTGAACGGTCGAACTTACGAAGTACGTAAGTCTTGGTTCCACCCTTGTCCTGCTGAACGGTGATTGTGTCTGCATCAACTTCTGCAATGACACCGGCGGTTTCGTTAATCACAACTGCACCAGAGTCGATTGCGGCAACGCGCTCCATACCGGTTCCAACAAATGGTGAGTCAGAACGTAGCAGTGGAACAGCCTGACGCTGCATGTTCGCACCCATCAACGCACGAGACGAGTCGTCGTGCTCAAGGAACGGAATCAATGATGTTGAAACAGATGCAAGCTGACGAGGTGAGATGTCTAGGTAGTCAACGTCTTCTGCGTCTACTTCAACAACGTCACCCTGGAAGCGAGCGAACACCTTCTTGTTTGCAAATGTCTTGTCTGGGTTTAGCGGAGTCTCGGCAGCACCGATAGCCTTGCCCTGCTCTGCAGCTGCATCAAGGTACTCAATGGTCTTTGAAACTTTTCCATTGACGACCTTTGCGTATGGAGTCTCAATGAAACCAAACGCGTTGATGCGTGCGTAAGCAGTGAGCGAACCGATAAGACCAATGTTCGGACCTTCAGGAGTCTCAACTGGACACATACGTCCGTAGTGAGATGGGTGAACGTCACGGACCTCCATTTGGGCACGCTCACGAGCGATACCACCGGGTCCAAGCGCTGATAGACGACGCTTGTGGGCCAGGCCAGCAAGTGGGTTGTTCTGGTCCATGAACTGTGACAACTGAGAAGCACCGAAGAACTCCTTGATTGCTGACACAACTGGACGCAGGTTAATCAGGGTCTGCGGGGTGATCGCCTCAATGTCTTGAGTTGACATACGCTCGCGAACAACGCGCTCCATACGGCTTAGACCAATACGAACCTGGTTCTGGATTAGCTCACCAACTGAACGAATACGACGGTTTGAGAAGTCATCGATGTCGTCAGATGAAACGGCAATCTTTACAGACTTGCCACCCATCTTGATTGGGAACTCTAGACGAGCACCGGTTGAAACGGCTGCTGCGTTAGCGATCTGCTGGTCGAAAAGAAGTAGGTACTTCAAAGTTGCAACTACGTCTTCAACGGTAAGAGTGTTCTGCGCTGCGTCAACCGATAGGCCTAGCTTGCGGTTTAGCTTGTGACGACCAACCTTTGCCAAGTTGTAGCGCTTTGACTCAAAGTAAGTTGACTTCAACCATGCTTCTGAAACTTCAGCACCGGCTGCCTCGCCACGTACCTTGCGGTATAGCTCGCGAAGCGCGTCTTCTTTGGTAAGGATTGGGTTAGCGAAAACCTTTGACTTGTCGTAGGCAAGAGTGTTCTCAATTAGATCAACGTCGTAAGTCCAGTTAGGTGCTCCAGCCTTAACTGCTGACTCAAGATCCTTGAACTCTTCGCGAATCTGCTCTTCTGAAAGACCAAGTGCCTTAAGGAAGATGGTTGCAGAAACCTTAGTCTTGCGATCTACCTGCACCTGAATGATTGGCTGACCAAAACGAGCGATTGGCTTGCGGTCATCGCGCACCCACTCGGTTAGGAACTCTAGGTAAGAACCACGAGACGGAATGATCTGCGCCTTGTTGTTACGAACGTCCAAGTTACCGGTGGTGTTTGTTGAAACAGAGAAGTACACACCAGGTGAACGAACTAGCTGTGAAACAACCACGCGCTCTGTTCCGTTAATAACGAAGGTGCCCTTTTCAGTCATGACTGGGAAGTCACCCATGAAAACTGTCTGTGACTTAATTTCACCGGTTAGGTAGTTGGTGAACTCAGCCTTGATGTAAAGCGGCTGGGTGTACGACTTGCCCTTGGTCTTGCACTCGTCAGGAGTGTATGAAGGGTCGTAAAGTTCTGGGTTTCCAAAAGTAAGACCCATCTTCGCGTCCTGCGAAGAGTTAGAGGCGTCTTCGATCGGAGAGATCTCTTCAAAGATTTCTTCCAGACCGGTCTTAGCCTTTGGTCCTTCTTTTTCACGCCATGCAGGGTTACCAACGAGCCAGTCAAAGCTCTCAGTCTGCAGACTTAGTAGATCGGGTAGTTCGATCGGCTCTGGTGATTTTGCAAAACTAAGACGCTTTGCAAGACGATCGTTCTTCTGGGTTTTTGCGTTCTTCGCAGCCAATGTTCCTCCAAGGAATCTTTTATTAATCAATCGCGAATTGATAAATAGGTTTGGGTGAAAAATCGCAACCTAAAACCGTTGACGCCAAAATATGCGGTCAAGCGCGCAGCCAAAATATGCATGCGGGGTGTTTGGGAGCAAAGAATCAGTCTATAACCGTTATCGAACGGTTGTAAACAATTAAAAGAAAAACATCATTTTTGCTCTAAGGTTTTGGTCAAATTTCTTGACGTTTCCGTCGACCAGCGCCAAATCGCGAGCGTCCAGCAGCATGGCGGTGCTGCCATCATCAAATTTGGCTAAAACACAAGGCTCTTTGCCGGTTGCCGAGGCGCTGAGCTCAAAATCCACCCCATAATCGGCCTTATATGCGGCGGTAAGGGCTCTAAATTGGGCTTTTTTGCGTGAAATTCGCTTCAAATCACAGGCGATTGCTCCACTTAGGCCTTTTTTGGCCAGGTGAACCCCGACAAGGGCCACCGGATTTGGGGACCCCTGATATTGCGGCTGATATGCCTCCATAAAACGACCCCTTACTTAACAGGCCACTAGGGCGTCGTTGATTTCGTCGGCTAGGGCCTGGGCGTTATCGGTGCTGATAACCAGGCGCTTATAGCGCTGAGTGGCCGAGGTTGCCAGGGTGAGGGTGATGGCGGGTTGGTTTGAGCGCCAGAGGGCGAAGGTCCAGCCACCGGTCTTGCCAAAGCGCAGGTACGAGCCGTAGGCCAAAAGGGTTGGAATCGAGGTGCCGGGCAGGCGCAGGCCAAAGGTTTTCCAGACATCTTTATCGGCAACTTCGGCACCTCTAATTAGGGCCGCTGGGATTTTGAAGTCTCCGTGCAGGCCAAAGATTTTCTCGCCACGGGTCAGCTTGATCAGCATGTGGGTCTGGGTGAGTTCGATCTGGGCCATAAATAGAGTTTATGGTTCAGTTGACAGTGTGGAAATTAGAAATCTGCTGAAAGTAGTTGGGGTCGCCGCACTGGCGCTGCCCCTGCTGAGTTCTTGTTCCACGGCGCCCGATCCATTTTTGGAAAAACTAAACGCAACTGTGGCTGACACGGTTTTCAAAGAGCCGATTGCCAGCTCTTGGGGTTGCATCCAGCTGACTGGAATCTTTTGCCCGCAGCCCATGCACGATGTGGTTTTTGCAGCACCGGCGGACCTTGATACCAAGCTGGTTTGCACAGAATTTTTTGATTTAGCTAAGGGATTTGGTGCGGTTGCCTATTCGCTCAATGATGGCACCGGCAACGCCGCAAAATTGCCAGCCAAAAAAGACGAGGTAATTGAACTCTGCGCAGTTGGACTTGCCAAGCCGCTAAAGAATTTCGATGGCAGTGAAATTTATCAGGGGTTGGCGCTTTATGACGATGGAGCTAAAGACCAAATTGGCAAGTATTTCTCGCTGGGGCGCGGAGTTGAGTCTGTTGGAGACAAGAGATTTAATCTGACGATAGCGTTTTCTAAAGATCTGAATCGGGTTGGTCCAATCACCTATGGAATTGAGAAACCAAAACTTAGAACTCAACCAGAGGTGCATGCTGGAAACGAACTAAACGAGCGTGCGGCTGAAACTATGAAGACGGCCAATCCGATTATCGGGATGAAAGAGGCCGATGCGATCGCCAAGATTGAATCTGACGGCTACACCTGGGTAGTGGTTGATCGCGACGGCGAGGAATTTATTACCGATGCCTCTTACAACCCGGAAAGAATTCGCCTGACCATTCGCGATGGTGTGATTTACGACGCAGTCGCTGGGTAAACCTGGCGGTGACGGTGGGATTTGAACCCACGGTGGGCTTTCACCCACACAACTTTTCGAGAGTTGCACCTTCGGCCGCTCGGACACGTCACCGTCAAATAGGCTACTACACGGAGTATCAACCAGATCTGGCGCCAATAAAGGGGAGTTTTGAGTACTGAAGGTTCAATGCGCGCAATCATTGCGGCACTGCTGGCAAATATCGGAATCGCAATCACCAAGTTCATTGCGGCGGCCTTCTCTGGTTCGGCATCGATGTTTGCCGAGGGAATTCACTCGGTGGCCGACTCGGGTAATCAGATCCTGCTAATCATTGGCGGCAAGCGGGCCAAGCGAGCCGCGACCGCTGCTCACCCATTTGGTTATGGACGCTCACGCTATATCTACGCGTTCATGGTCTCGATTGTTTTGTTTAGCGTTGGTGGATTGTTCTCAATTCTTGAGGGCATCGAGAAACTTCAACACCCGCACGAACTTGAAATGGTTTGGTTGCCGCTGGTGGTTTTGGGCGCGGCAATCATCATGGAGTCGTTCTCACTTCGCACCGCGGTTAAGGAATCAAACCACGTG
This sequence comes from Rhodoluna lacicola, assembly GCF_000699505.1. NCBI lineage: Bacteria > Bacillati > Actinomycetota > Actinomycetes > Micrococcales > Microbacteriaceae > Rhodoluna > Rhodoluna lacicola. The sequence goes on from NZ_CP007490.1 coordinate 1,255,777, forward strand.
CGCGGCAACAAGAGTTGGATTCAATTTGTGCGCCACGCTAAGAGCCCTGAGCTGCCGGTTATTTTGCTTGAGGACTTGGCCGCTCTAATTGGTTTGGTGTTGGCCTTTGGCGGTGTTGGTCTAACCGTTGTGACCCACAATCCAATCTGGGATGCAATTGGAACTTTGGCAATTGGTGGATTGCTAGTGCTGGTTGCCATCGTGCTTGGTCTTGAAACTTCAAGCCTTTTGGTTGGTGAGGGCGCTACCGCCGAAGACACCGGCAAGATTCGCAAGGCACTTGAGGAAACTCCGGGAGTGCAGTCTGTGATCCACATGAAGACTCTTTACCTTGGCCCTGAGGAACTTATGGTTGGCGCAAAAATCGGTGTGGCTTCAAATGCCACCGGGCAATTTATCGCACAGGTAATTAATGATGCTGAGGGGAACATGCGCAGTGCGGTTCCTGCCGCCAGAGTTATTTATCTTGAGCCCGACGTGCTGCGAAAAAACTCTTAAGCTGCGCAGAAGCTTCAACTTCTTTAACTCCGGCAATAACTTCAACCGGGTTGCCTAGGCGGGCGTCACGCAGCAAATCGTAAAGTGAGCCACTGGCGCCAACTCGCTCGTCCCAGGCTCCAAAAACAACTCGTGGAATTCTTGCGGCCACGATTGCACCAGCACACATCACGCAGGGTTCAAGAGTTACCACGAGCGTGCAGCCATCTAGGCGCCAGTCATCAATTGCGGCGGTTGCCTCGCGAATGGCAATGATCTCAGCGTGGCCGGTTGGATCTTTGGTTTCCTCGCGATTGTTATGTGCGCGACCGATAACCTCGCCAGACGCTGTGACCACGATCGCACCAACTGGAACATCCTCGCCCGATTGCTCGGCTTCGGCGAGCGCTTTCTGCATCAGGGCTTCGTAATCCATAACGCCAATTTACCTCAATGCAACTTGACGGTAGATTTGCGGTATGCGAGTTCACATTGCCGACCACCCGTTGATCACCCACAAACTGACTGTGCTGCGCGATAAGGCAACGCCTTCGCCGGTGTTCCGTCAGCTGGTTGAGGAGCTCGTGACTCTGCTTGCCTATGAGGCAACTCGCGATGTGCGCGTAGACAAGGTAGTTGTTGATACTCCCGTTGCTCCTTATAACGGTGTGAAGCTTGCCCGCCCCCGCCCAATCATCATTCCGGTGCTTCGCGCGGGTTTGGGAATGCTTGAGGGCATGACCAAGTTGCTGCCAACTGCCGAGGTTGGCTTCTTGGGCATCAAGCGCAATGAGGAAACCCTTGAGCCTTACACCTACGCCAACCGACTGCCAGATGATCTGACCGGTCGCCAGGTTTTTATCATTGACCCGATGCTTGCCACCGGTGGAACTCTGATTGACAGCATTGATTACGTTTTTGAACGCGGTGCAACCGATGTCACCTGCGTTTGTCTACTTGGTGCCCCTGAGGGTTTGGCCGCGGTTGAGGCGCACGTTGCAGGTAAAGACGTCAAGGTAGTGCTGGGTGCACTGGATGAGAAGCTCAACGAGAAGGGCTACATCGTTCCCGGTCTTGGTGATGCTGGTGATCGTCTCTACGGTGTAGCTCAGTAATTTCCAGCTGGGCTACTTCTCGTATATGTCTGTCTAAAATTTCGATGATTGGCGAGTAGGCGTATTGGTTCATTCCGTTAAATTCACGGACCTGCAGCTTTCTACCCTGTTCTAGACCATGCAGCCACCGTTTTGCTGTGTGTCGTGAGATGCCTGCCTCCACCGATAGAGCAGTGATGCTAATAACCGGAAACCGACTAAGCGCTCGCATCAATTTAGGGATCTGAGTCAAAGGGACCATTTTGCTGACTAAGAAAAAGTGGAGCATATTTTGAAATTCCTGCAATAGGTCAAGCTCAGAACTTTCGGAATCTGCACCACTTTTTCTTATTGTCCTGGGCACAACCAATTTTGGACGCGTCAGTGTTGATGCTCCAACCCAAAATCTTGGCGGTCTCGTTTTTCGAACCAACTCATTACTCAGTGGGGAGATTATGGATAACCGGCTACGGGATAGCCGGGCTTGGTGGATCTTCGCCAGCGAAAGGCTGTTCTTGATGAGTTCCGCAAAATCAATTTCAATCACGGCTAGATTTTGCTACGCCGGCTCTGGCCTTGACTCAGAGCGTAACAAACTGTGGATAAGCCTCTAAGCCATAGGTAACCTTTACTCATGACCAATCCAAAGCCAACTGGCGAAAACTCGGCCGACCCGGCTGGCTTGGCCAACTCGGCCTCCCCGGCCATTTCGGCTGAAAACGCGCCTGCGCTAGAGACTGAAGCGCGCGGCTTTGCACTTTATGTGGGAGTGGATGAGGCAACTGCCGCTGCAGCCGGGGTATCACTATCGGAGTTGGTCACTGCACTGCGCAAGACCGTTGCCGACTTGGTGCCGAGTGCCGCCGCCGAAACCTACGCGGCCGTTGCGTTGGCACCAAAGGGAATTGGTGGCAAGCCTATCGATGTGGTTCGCACCGCACTGCGAGACCCTAGGGCACTAGACAAGCTGACCCTGGCAAAAGAAAAAATCGATCCAAACGAACCGACCAAGGGCATCGTTATTGACCCAAGTCGCAAGAAGGTTTTTGCCGACGGTGAAAATGCCGACCTTACCTACAAAGAATTTGAACTGCTCCAGTACCTGATCGAGCACGAGGGTTCGACTATTTCTCGGCGCGAAATTATCGATGTGATTTGGAATGAAGGCGAAGGCGAAATTCCTAATGACAGAACCATTGACGTGCACATTCGCCGTTTGCGCGCCAAGATTGCCGGCTACGAAGACATCATTCGCACGGTGCGCGGTGGGGGCTACCGTTTTGATAAGCACCCCGAAGTAATTTACGAAATCTAATGACAGAAAATTCAAACTCTGCGACACAGGGTGAGCCAGGGCTGGCCGAAAAAATTGCAGCCCAAGTGCTGGAACTTATTGATCGCGGCAACTCCATGCCAATCGTGCTGATTGATGGTCGCAGTTGTTCAGGAAAAAGCACGCTGGCCAGCGAGATTCAAAACCTGGTTTTCAAAGATGGCGAATCTGCGCCACGAGTTGTGCACATGGACGACCTTTACCTTGGCTGGAATGGATTGCAAGCCGGGGTGGATTATTTGCAGCGATTCATTTTGAAGCCGTTATCGGATTCCTACATCGCCCAGTGGCGTGAGTTTGATTGGTCTAACCAGGGCGAACCTGGCTACGAATCGCGAAACGGCGAGTGGCGTGAATTCAGTGGTGGCACTCCCCTGATTGTTGAAGGCTGTGGCGCGCTAAATCAACTGAGTGCGCCGCTTGCCGACATTAGGGTTTGGCTAGAGGCTGACCAAGAGACCAGACTGCAGCGCTGGTTAGCCCGCGAGGGTTCAAGCGAGCACTGGGCCGAGTGGGCTGCTCAAGAAGAAGAGTTCTACGCCCGCGAAAAATCTAGCCAGCTAGCGGATTCTAAATTTAACTAATCCAATTTTTCTTTTTAGCGTGCGCGGTTTTTGTACCAAGCACGAAGACCGGCAATTAGAGAAGCCGTGATGAAGAAGATGGCGATTGCGTAAGACGCATTCTTAACCGCGGGGATTGATGCCGCAAAGTATCCGGCAACGGTAAGACCAGTTCCCCAAGCCAATGCACCAACGGCGTTAGCGCTGAAAAATTTGTAGTAGTTCATTCTTGAAATACCCGCGATTGCCGGAATCAAAACACGAGCCCAGGGCATAAAGCGCGCAATCACAACTGCCCACCAACCCCAAGCCGCGTAAAATTTCTCTGATTTTGCGATGGCATTTTGCAACCACTCGCCCTTGCGTTTATCTAGGTAAGGGCGGCCGTAGTGACGACCAAGGGTGTAACCAACCTGATCACCAAGCCAGGCCGCAATACCCACACCAATTGCCATCACCCAAATATTTACCGGTGAATCAGTTGAGTTTGAAACCCCAGCGCCGGCGGCAACCAAGCCGGCGGCAAAAACTAAGGAGTCACCGGTGATGAACGGAATGAAAGCACCGATGAACAATCCGGTGCCAGCAAAAACCAAACCCCAAACCACCGCGTAAAAAAGCCACGGGCCAATGTGGTCGTACCAGTTAATAATCTGGTCAGAGATGGCGAGCTGAATAACCGGGTTCATGAAAAAGAAGAACTACTTTGCGTTCGGCAAACCGTGCAGAACGATTTCGTTTAGCGGCAGACGGGTGCGGGCCGCAACCTCGCGGTCATATGCTCCACCCTCAAGTAATTCGGCCGGAGCGCCCTTACCAATTGCCACAACAACTAACAGTCCAAGATTCTCTGGGTAGCCAAGTTCGGTGTGCAGAGCTACGTGATCAATGCCACCCATTACGTGAGCCTTAAGACCAAGCCCCTCAGCCTGGATCAAAATCTGTGCGGTGGCCAAGCCGGCGTCAAACTGGCTGGTGCTGCCTGGCTGGTCCTTGTCACCATTGGTGAAGGCCGAAACCACCACATAAGCCGAACATCTTGGAGACCAAGCCGAGTTGAAACCGCCAAGGTGAGAAACAATCTTTCCAAATAGCTCGCTGCCGCGCTTAGCGACTGAAAAGCGCCAAGGCTGCACGTTCATGGCCGACGGGGCCCAGCGACCTGCCTCAACCAGGCTCAATAGGTCCTGATCTGAGATTTCGTGGTTTGCGTCCATAGAGCGTGGGCTCCAACGGTCGGCAAGTACGGGCAAAATGGGCGCAGAAGTTTCAGCTGTTCTAGAGGTCATACCTCTATCCAACTACAGTTAGTCGGCTTTTATTTCGCTCATCTGCCGGGCCTCGGCCAACTCAAGGGTGTAGGGGTCAATCACAACGATCCAGGGGTCATCGTTAGGGTCAATATCCACACCCGGCGCGGTCGCAAAGGTTCGAATCATGCTGACCGTGTCAAAGAATCCTGGCACCATGTGGGCCACGGCGCCTAGATCGCTTGCTGCATCAAGCACTGCTTCATTGGACGAGAGCACGATGACCACGTCTACCCCGGCGTCGAACTTTGAATTGACGGCCTTATGGATGGCCCGCTCAAGGTGGGTTTTGCCATCTTGCTTCTGCAAAATTTTGTCCCACTCTTCGGCGCCGGCGGCGTGATCGGCGATTACCGCGTAAACGAATTCGTCATCTCTCATGCTGGAATGCTACGCCTGGGCGGTTGAAAATGGCAGTCGCGCAGACAAAATTGTTTGATCCGTTGCCGAATCGAAATCTAAGGACCAATCCACGGTTAATTCATCCAAAAGAGCCCCACCAAGACCATGACGAACACCGATACGCGGCGCCTGGCCGTCGTTTTTGACGGTTAGGTCTATCAGCCCATCGGCCGCAAGCTTGATCGAGACCTGGGCGGTACGGGCATCGCCGTGACGAACCGCATTTGAAACCGCCTCTTTGACAATTTCATTGACGCACATGCTAAGCCGAGGATCCTTGCTGACCAATTTCTTCACCTCTGGCTGCACATCAAGATCAACATCGCAGACCCCTTGCCAAGTGGCAATAATTTCCTTAATCGCTGAGGCAAATTTGATTTCCGTATTCGGAGGTGTAGAAAGCGCCATGATGGCGCGATCCAAATCTTTTTTAGCCAGGTCAAGAGTTTTCTTGTCGGCATCGGGTGCGTTGAGTCTGGTTAGTGCAGCGGTGAGTGAAGCCTGCACAGTTCCGTGAATTACCAAGGACCAGTTTCTGCGAGCCACCCAAAGTTGCTGTTCAAACAGCGTGACCTCTAGGGCAAGTTCTTCGTTGTGCTCCTGGAGCAGATCTCGATATCTGCGAGCTTCAAAATCAAAAGAATCAAGTAGCGCCAGAATGCCAACCACCATCAGCGAGGTGTAAACCAGGGTTGATCCGTAGATGGCGGCTTGCTGAGTATCGGGGTAAAAAAGCACTGCAACCAGATAGGTGGGAATCACTGCCAGCACAGCCATAATCACCAAGACCGGGACACCGATCCAGGCGCTTTGCTCGGGAGTGTTTTTGAAGAATCGATTGAAGGCAAGGATGATCGCCAGGTAGCTGAGGCTCAGCAGAAGGCTTGGAAGAACCCAAGACATATCTAGCAACCAAAATGGCGACGCCAAAAAACTTAGGCTCATTGCTGCATAGGTTGCGGTTGGGAAAATTGAGTTCACGATACGAAACGATTTTGGAATCGTGATCACATACAAAAAGTGACTTGGGGTTCGCTTGGCTGGTGCGGTTAGGGCGCGGGCAGTTGAACGCAGCGATTCTGAAAGCGGCCGAACCTGGTTGTAGATGATTCCCTTTAGCTCGTGAGCGATGCCCCATCGGGTTGACATTTCTAGGTTGCCGGCGTTGATGGTTTCCTCAATGGTTTGAATTTGCGGCAGCAAAGTGTTGCGGGTTAACTTCAGCAACTTTTCTTGCTCTTCAGCAAGAATGATCTCTGCGTTCTCGCGGTAGCCCATGATGGAATCCTGGGTGGCCCTGAGTTTGCGCACCAATTGGCTGTGATCACGAAAAGCACCATTTAGGTTTGCCCACATTACGGTGATGCTGAGCTCCCACAGGGCCCCCAGCAAGAGCTGATACTGCCAGGCCACACCCGGGTCTGCGCCCACGGCAATCGCCAGCGAGGTGGTGATGAGGGTGCGAATCACTCCAATTAGTAGGACGCCAGCAATCACCAGTGGTGCTGAGTACTTTTTGATGAATTTTTTGGCTAAACCAAAAATGGTAAAAATTACCAGGTGCTCAAGCACAACCATCGCCGTCCAAAAAGGCAAGAACTCAATTATGTTTTCTGAGTTGAGGAAAAATCTCATGCTGACCATGGCGAAGACGTGGTAGCCAAGGTAGCCCCAAGTAAAAAGGTGAGCGCCTGCGATGCGCTGCCAAACCACTGAATTTTTCAGCTTCAAAGTGTTCCTCGCGAAATGGATTCCAATGCCAGTTTCGCCTCAAGAATAGTTTTCGCCTGAGCGCGATTGTATGTGAGCGACCAGCTAAGAGTGAGCTCGTCTAGCATTTGCGATCCTACGCCGTTTCTCAATTCTTGCCGAGGTGCTCGGCCATTGTTGGATACAGTAACTACCAATAGTTCGTCACCGGTGCGATCCAGTTCAATATTTACCTGGTTGGCTTCACCATGGCGAACCGCATTTGAAACCGCCTCCTTAATAATTTCGTTTACGCACATGCGAGCATTGACATCACGTGTTAATAATCGAGTTGCCCGCTCTGTGAAATGCCAGTCCACGGTGCAGATACCCTTCCAGGTAGACACCACTGCCTGCAAAGCTGTGTTGAGGTCGATATCGAGTTCAGGAGTTTTTGAAAGGCCGTCTTTAGCGCGCTGCAAATCTTGAAGCACCAAATCAATCTGATACTGCTCAAGTTCTTCACTGGCGCTCAGCCTGCTGATTGCTGCCGTTAGGGCCGCCTGCACGGTGCCGTGAACCACAAAACTCCAGTTTCTTTTGGCCAACCACATGCGTTGCTCAAATAGCGATGTCTCGCGTTCGAGCCTGCTGTTGTCGCTTACTACCTGGGCTTCTGCTTGCTCACGGGCCAGGTCAAGAATTGCCGAGTTACCCAAGGCAATACCCATCAATATTGGAAAAATAATCACCATTGAAAACATGAGTGCCGTGGCCAAGTCTTGAACCCGTTGCAGATTTGTCAGGAACAGCGGCGCACCAATGGTGCTGAGAATCAAGGAAAGGTAGACCATTCCTGACTTGCGGGTGACAACCTTGTGCTTAGGAATCAAGGCAATCAGCAAAAGCAAGGTTGCCGACCCGATTGCAATTGGTAGCAGATTTGCCTGGGCCACGGCGGTACCAAAAAGCATCTGCATGATTAGGAACTGGGTGGCTCCACCTAAAATGAGCAAGATCACGGGTCTGAATGCTTTGCTCAGGTTGAATCGATCAATAAAGAACTGAGTTTTTACTGTGGTCACCTCTGCTGGTGGCTGAGCCTGACTGAGGCTGAGGCCTCCCCTTCTGAGCTGCTCGCTGAGTGGCCTGACTTGATCTGCAACCAAGGCCCTGAGCTCTTGAATTGATTCAAGACGAGCACGGTTGGTGGTGAGCATGTTGGCGATTTGGTCGATTCTTGGCAGCAGGGTCTGCTGGGTTTGAGCTAAAAGCTTTTGATTTTCAGCCGCCAAGATTGTTGCTGATTCTGCACGCTGGCTAACTAATGCGCGCTGAATGCTTTTTTGTTTTTGCATTGTGGAGTCGTGTTGAATGCGCGAACCAGCGATTGAAACAAAAATCAAAATGAAGACAGCACCGGATGCAAAACCACCGATAGCCCGCTGCACCCAGTCTATTTTTTCTTCGAGCTGAAAATCTAAGGCCATGGCCGCCACCAACAAGTTGCGACAACTATTCACAAAACCAGCGAAAAGCAAACCGTAAATTCCGGCACCGGGTTTTGAAAGTAACCAGGGTAAGAAAGTTTTCTTAGCTGCAACGACAAGCAAAATTTCTAGAACAGTTCCGGCTGTGAACGTGACAATCCAGAGCAAACTCCATTGGCCGGTAATCAGCACATCATATAGAAATGTGAACAGTACATAGAACGGTAGTGAGAACCAAAGCAGCGGCCAATCCCAGTTTTCGATTAGCCCAAGCCGGTAGTAGGTTTTGAAACCTCGCTTAGCCCCCGACATCAAGATCTTTGATTAGCGGCCGTGTGGCATGCCGGCGACTTTAATAAATTCGCGGGCCGCGGTCACGCGCGGGTTATTGCTAGTTTCAAGATCAATGCCGGCCGCTTCAAAAGCGCGCTTGACCAGGTTCTCAACCGCGCGAACCGTGGTGCCGCGCTCGGCTGCAATCTGCTGGTTAGACAAACCAAGGGCCACCATTTGCAGCACGGCTAGTTGACTGCGTGAAACCTCTGACAATTGGTGCTGAACGTTCTTGTCATCACGGAAATCTTTTGAAACTCTGTCGCGCACTGCTGCCTCAATCGCCTGACGCAAAACTCCTGGGTCAGCCATGCGGTCTTTGACCAGGTACGCGGCGTTGCGAGGAATTGCACGGTTATCAATTCCAACCACTCGTGGCTCTGGAATGTGAGTTAGAAATACCAGGGCGATTTCTGGGTGCTTGCGTCGCAAAATCAAAGCAAGATCAATGCCGGTTGGGCCATCGCCTAGCTCAATATCTAGGATGGCGATATCGGGGTCAAAATCTTCGGCCACTTTACGTGCCTCGGCGGTTGAGCCGGCTGCTCGAACCACGAAGCCGTCTGCCTCAAGGTTCGCTGAGATTAGGCCACGGATAAGCGGCTCATCTTCAACGATTAGAACCTTGCGGTCAAAAATTCCCATGTCATAAGTGTGCCAAAGCGATGTTCGGGTAGCCACCGAAACTTCGCAAATGCGCAACTTATTGGCGCAAAAAGCTCAGCGCTAAAACTATTTGGCGAGTAGCCAGAACAAAGGCAGGGAGCCCATGGCCACGGTGGCCATGCCAAGTAGCAGCTTGGACCAGATTGGTGAGGCCCATTTGCCCAACAGGTTTTTATCGCGAGCAAGCCACCAAACGATTGCCATCAAAACCGGGGCGGCCAGGCCGTTCAGCACGGCGGCCAGAATTAGGAACTTTACCGGTTCAATGCCAATTAGGTTAAGCGCCAGGGCCACGAACATTGACACCACGATCACCGCGTAGAACGCTTTGGCCTGACGCGGTTTTAGTTCAAGCGATTCACGCCAACCAAAAGTTTCGGCAACGGCGTATGCGGTTGAGCCAGCCAACACGGGAATCGAAAGCAAACCCACACCAAGAATTCCAAGCAGGAATAGCAATCCGGCAAACTCTCCAGCGATTGGCTTTAGGGCAAGTGCGGCATCTGCTGCGGTGGCAATATCGGTGATGCCCTGGGCATTTAATGTTGCGGCCGAGGTAGCCATGATGGCGAACATGATGAAGACCCCGGTGAACATTCCGGTGAAGACGTCTCCCCGCATTGCCTGAAGGTTGCTGAGCCGCACGCGACGGGTCTGAATGTGTTTGCGCTCTTCAATTTCTTCGGCAGCCTGCCAAAAGAAAAGGTAAGGAGAAATTGTGGTGCCGGCCAGTGCGATCAAAAGCTCAAACGAAACTCTGGTGAAATCAAATTGCGGAAGCAGCGTAGAAGTCGCGACTTGTCCCCAGTCGACCTCTGCAACAAATAACACCGCAACATAGGCAAGCAGTGAAATGGTTAGCCAGCGAAGTACGCGGGCGTATCGGTGATATGGAATTGCAATTTCTGTGGCGGCAAGTAACACGGCAAACATCACCACGCCGGCCCACTGTTCAACCGGTGCGATTAGTCCAAGTGCCGAAGACATGATGGCAAGGTCGGCGGCGATGTTGACGGTGTTGGCCACGGCAACTAGCACCACCGCCACAACCAAAACCCAGCGGGGCATGCGCGACTTGATTAGGGCGGCTAAGCCTTTTCCGGTGACCAGCGCCAAACGCGCGCAGGTCTCTTGAACGGCAAAAGCCAGCGGCAATAACCAAAGCGCCGACCAAAGGAATCCGTATCCAGCGGCGGCACCAGCCTGGGAGTAGGTGCCAATCCCCGATGGATCATCATCGGCCGCACCGGTGACAATGCCCGGGCCAAGGCGCTTAAAAAAGTCGCGGCCTGCCATCGTCGATTCCTCTCATTGCGTCGTAGTCCAAGACTAAGCACTCAATGCCGCGGTCCTCGGCCAGTTTGCGAGCCTGAGGTTTGATCTCTTGGGCGGCAAAGATGCCACGCACGGGAGCCAGCAGCGGGTCACGGTTTAGCAGTTCCAGGTATCGGGTTAGTTGTTCAACGCCATCGATGTCTCCCCTGCGCTTTAGTTCAATAGCCACGGTTGAACCATTTGCATCCCGCAGCAGAATATCCACCGGACCAATTGCGGTGAAATACTCGCGGCGAATGAGGCTTGCGCCTTCTTCAATCAGATGCAGTTGATCGGCCAGCAGCTCTTGCAAATGCTTTTCAACGCCGTCCTTGATCAGCCCCGGGTCATCACCCAGCTCGTGCGAAATATCGCTGAGCACCTCAAAGATTGAAATCATGAGAACGTCATCGGTCTTGGCCTGCTGCACCTGCCAAACCTGTTGCACACCAACGAGCGCCTGCTCAGCCGAAGGCGTCAAAACCGATACCGTGCACGGCGGATTCATCCAGTTGAGCGGCTTGTATGAGCCAGAGTCCGAGTGCACCAGCACCGAACCATCAGCCTTCATCACCAACAGGCGCTTGGCGCGCGGCAGGTGTGCCGACAGACGCCCGGCATAGTCCACCGAGCACTCGGCAATGATTAGACGCATTCTGCAAGACTACAAAATGTATTTGGCAATGTCGGTGGCAACTGATAATTTATTAAGTGACCCGCCCATGGCTTGGACCTTGGGATTAGAACCCGGCTTAGGCCGGGTTCTTGCTTTAAGCCCAAGTGTGGGGCCGAGTGATGTTCCCACCCTTTGAAGTTATATAGCTTCGCGGCAATTGAGAGTCAGCCAACCAGCCAACGTGCAGCTCCTCCAGATGGGTTGCAACCTTCCGGAGGCCATCGGCTTTCGCTGAATCGTGCACCTTAGGCACCACAACTTTTACGTCTGTTCCCACCTGAGTGGCCATTCTAATTGGGGTGACGAAATCTGAGTCTGCCGTAATGACGAGTGCGGCTTTCAAATTTTCTTTGAGGACGTCGAATAAGAGATGAGATGCGAGGTTCACATCAGAACCCTTTTCACCAAACTTCCAGACCTGAGCCCTAGGGAAATCTGGTATCGCTCGCTTTGAAATCCGGTTGAGGGCCATCTGAGTTAGCCCTAAGTGGTTTGGCAACATAGGGCTGAGTACTGAACTTCGAGTCGTGGTTGCAACTCTTAGCCAATCTACGTCCTTTCTGAACTGTCCAGGAATTACGTTCACACCCTGATCCCGAAGGACTCGAATGTATGCATCTTGGCGGTTCATGCCAGTATCACCGGGGAATCTGCTTTTTACAGGGGCAGTGAAGTAGTAAATCTGACCAAGTTCCATATCAGGCCGACGGTCAGTACAGAATTTCAATAGATTCAACCACTTGAAGCTTGGTCGTGACTCAAGTGACCCTTTGTAAAGGCTAAAACCGTCAACGTAGGCGTTGAATGTCAACTTCATGAAAGTAATTTATTGCCAAGCCGTGACAATAATGTCGCCTTTGTGAGTAACTAAGGTACAAGCGTGTAGTTGACCAGACGTGCTTTGGTGCCCGTGGTCTTTGACTGCTTACCTGCATAGGTGATGGTCAAGTACGGGTAGAGCGTCTTGGCATAGGTACACGCAGCCTTGGCGCGACTGGTTGCCAACTTCAATTGCTGAGCACTCTTGGCAAATCCGGTGACATCGCCCACGCAGTGCAAGCGCTGATAACCCGGATTGGTCACCATGATGCCCTTGATGCGCAACTTCATGATTGTTGTTGGTGAAATCGCTGTGGCCGCATAGCCACCAATTTTTGACAGCACCTTGGCGCTAGTTTGAGCAACCAATACCGGGTTTGGGTTGGCCGCGATGTAATTGACGGTCACATTGTTGTAGCTGGCTTTGACCTGCATGGTGATGTACCAACCAACATCGGTGACAGGAAGTACGTATGAATTTGAAACCACCGATGGAATCTCCAGGCAACCAACCGGAACCGTGGTTCGCACTACCCCGCCAGAAGTTGCAGTGATTGGATCGGTGCAGCGGTACCAGCTATAAACCAAAGTTGCCTCTGCGCGATTAACGCTGGCAGTAGCAATTACGGTGTTGCCTTGGCGCCAAGAGTTTCGAGTGACATCAGCAGATACCGCAAACGGTGGCAACGGAGTCAGATCGTTAACCAGCAAGCCATTCCAAAGTGAACCAGCTGCACCAAATCCGGTGGCGGGTGAGTAGAAATTAACCTTGGCCCCGGCCGCAATAGAGGCAAAAGGTGTGGTGCCCAAAGTTGGAGCGTTGCCCCTAAAAGTCACCTCACTCAAGTTCGCACTATTAGCAAAAGCTAGGTCGCCAAGGGTGGTAAACGATGCCGGAAACTTGACCGATGTCACACCGGAGTCCTTGAAAACATTTGCTGCCACCGCAGTGACTCCTGCCGGGATTTCCACCTGACCAACGCACAAGGTGCTGCTGGTAACTACGCTGTCAGTAACCGTGAAGGTGCCGCTGGTTGAACAATTAACTGTGACCACCGCAGCATTTGCTGCCAAGGGTGATGCAAGGGCTGAACTAATGGCAAGAACAAAAGCGAGAGCTGCGGCAGTTAGAGACTTCATGCTTTCAGGCTATCGGCTACTTGCCTAAATCTTTGCCCAAATCTTTCCTGAGCCGCTGTAGCTCGGCATCTTGATGCGACAGGTGCTGCTGCAACTGCTGCACCTCGTGCAGCAAGGCGGTGGCATCTTTATAGGTTGCCTCTGCACGCATTTCAGCACGTGCGGTTTGTTGATTCTGACCAACAATAATCACCGATACCAAAACCAACTGCAAAAAGGTCTGAGCAATCCAGTCCACGATCACGCGAACGTCGCCAGTGGAAATTGCCGAAGGCAAACTGATCAAAGCCAGGGCCGCAAAAGCGTAGGCCGCCCACATGGTGCCCACCTTGGTGGTGATCCAGGCACCCAACCGATTATTGAAACCAGCGATTGCCTTGGAGGCTGGCTGGTGCTCACGGGTTTTGGTGTGTGGATGTTGCTGATATTGGTATTTGGCCATGGCTTAAATGTAGAACACCCGCCGGCCTTTCGACCGACGGGTGTTCGTACTAATTGCGGACTATTACTTTACGGTAATGGTCTTGGTGGTTACTAGCTTGCCACCAACGAATACGGTTACCTTGTGCTTGCCCTTAGGCGCCTTCAAAGCAACAGTCTTCTTAGCAGCAGTTCCAGTGAAGCTGCTGAAGAACTTTCCAGCAACCTTCACAACAACCTTCTTCGCAGCAGCGTTAGTAGCTGATACGTAGAACTTGCCAGTTGAACCTGAAACAGCAGCAGTTGCAGCAGGAGCTGTTACTGGAGCGGCACCGATGATGATTGATGCAGTAGCAACTACGTCATCAACAACTGTGTCTGCAGCGATTAGGTCTGCACCGCCGTATGTGAACTTCACAGTTGCTGTTCCTGAATCAGCAGCGCCGAGAAGAACGCTGAACGAAACAGCACCATCTGCATCAGTTCCCTTAGCAATTGTTGTTGTTACGTAGCCTGGACCGGTGTAGACAACAGAGATTGAATCTGCATCAAGTGTGTTAACCAATGAGCCATATGCATCCTTTAGAACACCAGTAACCTTCAGGGTCTGACCCGGAAGGATAGATGTTGGTGCAGTGATGGTCCATGAGTAACCGCCAGTAGCAACTGCTGCAACTGTGATTGTTGCTGTAGCGCTTCCCGATCCTGAGGTAGCAGTGATTGTTGTCTTACCCACAGTGTTAGTCATAATTCCGATTGCAGGTAGTACACCATTCTCATTTGCAGTTACGGTCAAAGAATCAAGACCTGCGACATTGTTCGAAATAAACAGCACGCCCTTGGCCGAGAAAGTTACCTTTGCACCGGCAACCGCGGCGCCAGTTGGGCCAGTCACGACCGAACCCGAAGCAATAGTTGTGGTACCAACTTGGATAGTCTTGTTTTGAAGAATATCAAAATTGCCAGGCTTCAAAGTCGCGCTAGCCGCAGCCGGAGTAGCTGAGCCAAGTGCACCCAAAGTGATTGTTGATCCAGTTGTTACAGCACCCACTGAAACAGTGTGTGATTCGGTAACGCCAGAGACATCAGTGTAAGTCACACCATTTGTGCCAAGCTTCTGAATCTGAGCAGTCACTGCATAGCCTGCGTTGTTGTCAGCAGTGCTGTTGTCCTTTACAGACACACTCATCTTTCCGTCAACTAAAGCAATTGGCGATGTGATTGACGCGTTTCCTGCGTTGGTTACTGTTGCGCGGTATGTTCCGACCGGAGTCATTCCAAACTGGTCAACGAGCACAAAAGGAAGTGACAAAGTGCCACCCTTTGCAACACGAGAGACAGCAGCCGCGTTTCCAGACTTGTCTTCATTAACAAGTTTTACAGCAAGGCTGTCTTCACCTGTTAGAAGGAAACCGCCCGAGGCAACAGTGCTTGATGCTGGAACGGTTGTAAGCGCGCCACCAGAGGCAATGTAAGAGCCAAATACTCGCAATGTGTTGTTGTTCTTTAGACCAGTGTATGAAATCGGCAATGCAGCGTTTCCATCTTTGTCAGTAGTTACATCGACAGTAATTGACTGTCGAGTTAGAGTGCTCGAATTTGTCAAAGTCTTACCACCAGCGGTTACGCTAGCCCCGGCGTCCAATGAATCAACGCCATCTTCAACAACGGTGAATGACACTTTCTGACCTGACTTTAGCTTTGTTGCTGCAACGGTTGTCACGTCAAATTCTGCAGTGATAGTTCCTGCACCTGCACGAACTACCTGAGTAGTTGTACCTGGGGCCGCTGAGTCAGTTGCACGGTACTGAGCACCTGAAACTGAAAGAGCAGAGGTTGCAGTGATGTTTGTCGCTGAGCTTGATGTACCTGATCCAGCGGATACAGAGTCTGTTCCGTCAACAACGCCGGTAGCACCATAGATCTTTCCAGTTACTGCGTTTTCAGCAGTTGCCTGGAATGCCTTATCAGTAGTGTTCCATCGAACAGCGGTTTCTGCCTGAGCAACACCGTTGTATAGGAACTTCACACCGATTTTTGATGCGTCTACTGGAGCACCATTAGCCTGTAGGCGAAGCTGCTCAACATTGATTCCATTATTCAAAGCAACAACAGCTGTTACAGCAGACCCTGTGGTGATTGAACTAAGGGTTGGAGTGGCAGTAATGGTGCTTGGCTTGTGGAAAGTAATTGAAACTGGGGTTCCAGTCAATTCACCAGCGGTAATTAGGTTGTCTGTTACACCATTGTCGATGAATGGAGTAATTTTTAGTGTTGTGGTGTCAGTCACGGCGGCACCCAATCCGAATGCAACCTGAGTGTACTGGCCAGCTACATAAGCAACCGGAATTACAGCAGCGACCTTTGCATTGTTATCCACTACAGGAATTGTGCTAGCCGCGTAGGTGTCTACCGCTGCAACAGAAGCGGCAGTGTACGAGCCGGCGGCACCAGTTGCGGTAAGGCTAACTGTTGAACGTGAAGTTGCAACTAGGTTGGCAGCTGTGGCGCCTTCAACCTTGAACTTCAGCTTGTCACCACTAGTACCACCAGTTAGAGATGAGGCTAGGGTGAAATACTCCCCTAGAACACCATTCTGAGTTGTACCTGAAGTACCGAACGCTGTGTCCAGTGAGATCGCGGTTGCCGCTGAAGCTGGAGTACCAGCAAACAGGGTTGAACCGAGAGCTACTACTGCACCAAGCGCCAAGCCCTTGCGGGTTAGGTTCTTAGACATGTATGTCTCTTTCTTTCTTGGTTTATTGCCCGATCTCCAGGATGGAGTTCGGATTGGAAATCTCAATACCGGCCAACCAAGCAGGCGGGCATAAAAGACCTCACACTCTAGATAACTAGAGGGATTGCCTTTACTTACGGCCCTGACACCACCTCTGACTGGACTTGTCGTTTTAGTGTCCGGACATTCACATTTGTTTGTCACTGGCCAGACTTACCCTGTAGGGGTAGCACTATGTACTTGGGGGTATAAAAATGACGCTTACCTATGGGGATGGGAAAGTAGCCTTAGGCAGCATTGAAACAATGCTTGATGTGCTGGTAAAAAGCGAAAGCATCGCGGACTTCTGCCGCGCCATCGTGCATTCAGAATTGACCCAAGACTCGGTACAGGGTTGCCACTTTTATTCTCTGGACTCGGAGTCGCACCTAAAACCAGTCTCGGGATACGGTCGAACATATCTAGATAGTGAGGTCGCACTTAGTGCGTGGGATGATGACCCGATTGCAGAGTGTATTAGGAAAAAAGAATTTGAATTCCTAGCACCGACAAAGTCCCCCAATAGAGGTGTTCTGGCAATTCCTTTATTAAAGGACTCGATTCCCGTTGGTGCCCTGGCCTTAGTCCTGGACCCCGGCGTAAAAGGCATGCCAATTCACGAAACCCTGATACCCATTCTTAGCAAGCTTGGAACATACTGTCTCACAGCGTTTGCAGCTTCTACCGGACGCTCTACTGGAAGCTATTCATCGTCTAACCGTGAAGCTAATGGCGAAGATCTAACCTCACGCCAAGTAAAGATTCTTGAGCTTATGTCTGAGGGCATGGTGAACGTAGAAATTGCTCGTGAACTAATGCTTTCTGAAAGCACAATTCGCCAAGAGACTGTGCGAATTTATCGGGCACTTGGAGTTCCAAATCGTGGCGAAGCTGCAAAGAAAGGGCGGGCCCTTGGCCTCATAAAGCGCCCCCCCCCCCCGCTTAGATCAACTCCTGAATGAAATTGTTTAGTGAAAATCCCCCTGGCCGAAGCCAGGGGGATTTTCGTTATAACCGAAGGACTATTACTTTACGGTAATGGTCTTGGTGGTTACTAGCTTGCCACCAACGAATACGGTTACCTTGTGCTTGCCCTTAGGCGCCTTCAAAGCAACAGTCTTCTTAGCAGCAGTTCCAGTGAAGCTGCTGAAGAACTTTCCAGCAACCTTCACAACAACCTTCTTCGCAGCAGCGTTAGTAGCTGATACGTAGAACTTGCCAGTTGAACCTGAAACAGCAGCAGTAGCTGAAGCAACAGCTGCAGCACCGATAACAACGGTTGCAGTTACTGTCTTCTTTTCGATTGTTGCTGTTGTTCCATCAGCATCGTAAGTGAAGGTGATTGTTGCCGAACCTTCATCTGCAGCACCTAGTAGAACGCGGAAAGTCGACTGACCATCTGCATCTAGGGTCTGGGTGATTGCTGATGTTGTAAAGCCTGGGCCTGAGTAGGTCAAGCTTGTTGTTGGGCTTGTTGCACTTGTGTTAGGAACTGCAACTGGGTTGCCGTACTTGTCTACAAGAGTTGCCTTCACGGTCAATGTGCGGCCAGGAACGATAGTTGCCGGAGCATCAATCTTCAGAACGCTACCAGTGTCAGCAGCAGCAGCAGCAAACACTACAGTGATGGTCGCGCTAGCTGACCCTGAGGTTACAGTGATGGTCTGCTTGCCAGCCTTGTTCGAGGTGACGTTTGCGGCCCATGCGCCTGATGCATCAGTTGCAACAGTTAGCGAGTTAGCTGCGTAAACGCTGCCAGAGTAGAACTGAAGTCCAGCACCTGAAAGGGTAACTGGTGCTCCAGCAATTGCTACAGCGGCCTGAGTTGCAGAAGATGCTGTAGTTACAGTTCCAGCAAGTGCCTGGTTGTTTGTAACAGTAGGTGCAGTCTCTACAATCTTGCGAGTGTCAGCGTTCTTCACATCGTTCAAGCTCAGTGCAACAGGGCCTGCAACTTCGTAGACCTTGGTGGTTGAGTTCTGAGTACCAGTTGAAGAAGTTACAACACCAGCCACAAGTGCTGTTGCATCAACGATCTTTACAGTGAAAGGAACAGCAGTAACAACAGTTGTTCCGTACTGTGAACCTGATAGACGCTCTTGTACCTTTAGGTCGTAAACGTTGGTTCCGTTACCGGTTCCATTCTCTACTAGGGAAATTGTTGCTTTGCCGCCAACTAGAGCAACGTTGCTGTTTGATCCAGCAGCAGTTGCAGCAGTAGTTGCCTGGTTTGAGCTGGTTAGAGTTGCTGTCACGTCGTACTTGTCTGCAGGTGCTCCACCGAACTGGTCGTAAACAGCAACCGCTACACTTGCGGTGCCATTATCAGCCACAGATGCAACTGATGCCTGGCTGTTAACCGAAGCAGTGTATGTTGCAGCACGCTGGGTAACAACAACCTGAGAGGCAGTCAAGTTCTCAGTTGTGAATGAGACGGTGACTGTTTCACCGGCGGCATATCCGACAGTGGTGAGGTTTACAACTGCTTCACCGGAAGCGTTAGTAGTCAAAGCAAGCTTTGCTACTGAGCCCTGCCCAGGCAATGCCGAAGCGCTGCTGTAGCTAGTGCCATTTACGGTCAATGTTTTAGCAGGAGCGGTTGTTGTCAATGAAGCGTTAGTAGAGATAACGGCTGTAACTGCCTGGTTTGCAACAACAGCAGGAGTTGTAGCGCCATCCTTAACTACTGCTTTCACTGCAAATGATGAGTTCAAAAGCGAGTCAGCAGTTCCAGCACCTGTGTCTTTTGCTGTTGTGCTAACAGAAGCAGAAGCCACGATGGTCGCAGCCTTACGAGCAACAACTGTGGCGGTCGCTGCAGATGCAATTGTTGATGCTGCATCTGTAGCTGCTAGACCGGTGACCTTGTAAAGAGGCTGAACCTTAACTGCAGAGTCCTTTGCTAGGGCGTTTACTGCCGCAGTAGTGAACTTGAAGTAATCAGTTGCAGACCATGCTGAGTTAAAACGAACAACACTTGAGGTTGTGTTAGCAGCCAAAGCTGTTCCGTCGCCCTTGGTGAAGTATGCACCTACGTTGGCGGCAGGAAGCTGCTCGTTGTTGATGTCGTTGAACTTCACGGTTGCAGAAACAGTTGTGTCACCTTCAACAGGTGCAGTGATTGCTGTGGTTGCAGTGACGTCAGCGGCCTTCACGAAAGTTACAGTGCGTGTCTCTGAAGCGAACTCGCCTGAATCGATTAGGTCATTGCCGTTGTCGTCTAGCCATGACTGCACTGAAAAGTTGCCAGCAGCGGTCGCCGCAACGGAAAGTGTGATTGCTGCAGAAGCTGCGGTAGCACCTGAACCTTCAATAACAACAGATGCAGTTGAAGAAGTCTGGCTACCGGTACCTGCCGAGAAGGTCTGGCCAGTCTGGGTTGCACCAGTGGTGTAAGCGATAGAGCTGTTGTTGGTCACCTTTGTCTTCAAACGAGCATAGCTCGATGAAGGGATAAGTGAACCAGTAGCTGCAGTCAAGGTGAATGTTTCACCTGAGATTAGCGAGTAAGAAGTACCAGCTGATGGGGTAAGAGTCACTTCGTTCGCCGCTAGAGCTGGAGTACCAGCAATTACGGTCGAGCCAAGAGCAATTACTGCACCAAAAACTAGACCCTTGCGGGTTAGGTTCTTAGACATGTATGTCTCTTTCTTTTCTTGGTTAGTAAGCCTTTTGCGGGGCAAAAGACTGAGAATCCTGACGCGCCAAGCAACCAAGCAGGATGGCGTGAGGGGTTCCTCGTTAAAGGTACCGGAGAAATGTCCGGACTATTACGGTATTTGTCCGGATATATTGAAAAAGTCGCAAAATAAAAACCGCCATTTCTGGCGGCTTTTTGAAGGATTTAGGGATCGACTACTTCTTTTCTACCTTGAGGATGTCGAGGGCAGTTTTTTCAAGACCTGAACGGTCCTTGTTGATTACCAATTCAAGACGAACGGTGCTCTTAGCCAGATCTGATTCGTCATAAACCTTGCCACTCTTGTCAGCCAAGTACTTCAAAGAAGCATAGAAAACGACGTGCTCTAGTCCCTGCTTATCGATGGCCGTGACAACCTCAACCTTGGTTGGGTAGGCAAAATAAGGAACACTGTCTACCATCACGGTAATTAGGGTGTTCTGGAACTGCTCTTTAGCATCATAGTCAAAGGTGAAGTCAGCAAAAATACCCTGGCTGGCGTAGACGCGGTAGTCAGCTGGAATGGTGATCTGGTCTACCTGAACCGCGCTGGTCTTCACGAAAACAACGTCACTCTTTGAGCTGTCAAAAATTTTGGTCAAATCAGACTGCCTAAATGGGCTTGGGCTGGCAGATGGAGCCGAAGCGGCCACATTTGACACTGGTAATGAAGGCTTTGCAGGCGCAGGAGCTGGGATTTCCGGAATCTGTACAACTTCGTCACTAGGCTCTGCCGATGCGGTTGGGGCCGGAGAAACCGGCTCTTCAGTAGCTGCAGGGGCCTGAGTTTCAGCACCCTGCTGGGCAACTTCTTGAGTCTGGGTTCCACGACCGGTGAAGTTTACGAAGGCGCCAACTGCCAGCATCAGAAACAGCACAAAGACCATTGCCTGGGCGCCAACCTTTTTGGCCTCCATAGCTGCCTTGCGGGCGGCAACAGAAAGAATTGCGGCGGCTGACATGCCGCTGGTGTTTACGTCGTCGCCAAGCAGGGCCTTCTTGAAGGCTGCGCGGGCACGGAAAATGAGCTGACGGGTGGCGTTCTCTGATAGGCCAACCTGGGCAGCGATCTGCTCTGTTGACTTTTCTTCATAGATAGAGGCCAGAAGAACTTCACGGTGGCGAGGGTTCAGCTTGCTGAGCGCCAGACGCAATACAGCGGCGTCATCTTGCTGCTCAAGGTATGAGCTGACCTCTGGGTCTGAGCTAACTGGCTCGGCAACGTCATCGAGGTTTGAAACATAGGCCTTACCTGAGGCACGAATTACGTCTAGGCAAAGCAGGCGCACCTTCCACTTCAGGAAGCGAAGCACACCAATTTCTGAGTCAAGCTCAGGAAGACTAACCATCAGGTATAGGAAAGCATCTTGTACAACTTCGTCAACCTGGCTTGGATTGTGCAGGAAGCGGCGAGCGTGACGCTCTAGGTGTGGACGGAAGCGGGTGTAGATGCTGGCAAAATCTTGGGCCGACCATTCGGCTAGCTTGACCGGGTGGCCGTCTGGGCCGTTTGCGCGATCGCGAGTTACTACGTAGCCGAAGTCCTCATCGGATTCTTCGTCTAGCAGATTCTCTAGCGGATCTTCAGTAAATTCGCCCTCTGGACGAATTGGGGTGATGTCTGACATCGGTGCCCCTTTCATCCAGACATAACGGCTCTAGGGCAAGTTTATTGCCCTGTCTAGTTAAACGGTAGGGGCAGTGGTTTATTACGGTGTTGCCCCGACTTATTCACAGAATCTGTGGGTGTGGTTTTTTGAGGCTAAAAATGAGGCACATTAAAGCACTAACCCCGGGGATATTCAGCTCTAGGGCTGTAGGGAACACACCGGGGTCAACAAGTCCAAGTTATCGGGGTTCAAAAGGCTATGTCAAGTGCATTCAATAGAGTTGTGCAAAAGTTGGATTGGCCTGCGTCTGTTTTCACCCCTGCGCGCTTGAGCCAGTACCAAGCGGCTATGAATGGTGATCCAGCAGGTGTCTTGAAGCTTTATTCACTGAATTTACAAGCGAGTGCCGAGATGCACCTTTGGCTTGGATTACTAGAAATTACCCTTAGAAATGCGCTTATAGAAACCCTTATGCCGGTTGAACGCCACGAGGGATTTGACCCACTCTTGTCAATCTGGGCCGACTTGAGTCCCGCGGAGAAGGGGGCCTATAAAAAAGCACAAAATCAAGCAGCCACCAAAGCCAAGCCCGGCAATTTCAATGCCTTGATTACTGAGCTCCCTTTTGGGTTTTGGAGAAGTCTGCTTTCTTCAAAACATCAGACGAGTCTGTGGGTCACGAATTTCCGCTGGGCTTTTCCGGGATTACGACAAAAGCGCAGAGCAACGGTTTTTTCTGCCGTGGAATCTGCTGTTGAACTGCGCAATCGGATCGCCCACCACGAGCCAATTTTCAATCGGCATTTGGGCCAAGATTTGGCCCAAGTTCAACAAATTATTGGCTGGATTTCGCCTGAGGCGCTGGCTTGGGCGCGGGCCAATTTGCCCTGCGAGGTTATCGGTGTTCGCTGGGGCGAAGGCGAAAACCCAACGTTTACCTGATTATTTCCCTTGGTTACCGTAATAAAGGGGATGGCCCGGCGTGTACTGGTAACGTAAAGGTTACGACAAACCACTTGAAACCAAGCCTCGTGAGGCGTCGTAAACAATACAGGCCTAGCGGATCGCGATCCAAAAGGCCAACCGGTTCAAAGAGATGCGTCTCGGCGAGCCACCGCTTGAAAGAGCAAAAGCCGTAACAGGCAAAGGGAAGTCTCGGGACTAATGAATTCGTAGCCTCGGGACTTTTCCCATTTAAGGATGTTTTGGCGCAACGCCAGTGTTTACTTTATCTATGAGCACCAGCCGCCCAATCCGGGTCACCTTTCTCACCTTCTATTACGAAGCGTGGGACGCCCTAGCCGGAATCTATCAACTGATGCGGGCCGATTCCCGATTTGATGTGCGGGTGGTGGCAATCAGTCGAAAGCTGACCGGCCAGGCTGGCTTTGATGACGCGGCTGGGGTATCGGCCTTTTTTGATCGGCTGGGAATCCCCCACCAGGTCAATGCCGACCTCACCACGATTTTTGACGGCACCGCGCCCGACTACATTTTTGTGAACTACCCGTGGCAGCGCAATTACGAGAAGCGCTACCGCCCAGATGAGTTGGCCAAGATTGCCCGGATTGCCTACGTGCCGTACTTCAGTTTGCCGCTGGTGCAGGAGCCCGCTGACGGCGTAAACCCCGATAGTGGTTTTGAGCCGATAGCCGCACATCTTTATACGCAGCGAATGCATCAGTTGGCCTCGTTGGTTTTTACTCAAGATGACTTCACCCGCGATGCCTTTGCTTTGACCCAGCGCGGCAACACTCACGTGCACTTTGTTGGGTCAACGAAACTCGATGAGTTGCTGGCGGATTACAAGGTGGCAGTTGATGGAGTTGCCGGAGTTAGCAAGACTTTGCTTTGGGCTCCGCACCACAGTTACTCGCGGCACTGGTTGAACTTTGGAAACTTTCCTCAGGTCAAAGAAGAGATGTTGGAGTGGGCAGGTGCTCACCCTGATTGGAAAATAATTCTTCGGCCGCATCCATTTTTGTTTGGCACGCTGATTGATCGCAAGGTGATTGCAGCAACCGAGTTGGATAGTTGGCTGAACTGGTGGAACGCGCTACCAAATACCTCGATTGATGTTTCAAGTTCATCGGCGCAAGTTTTTGCGAAGGCCTCACATATCCTGACCGATGGCATTTCTTACTTGGCCGAGTGGCCATTGGCCACCGGCAAGCCCGCAATATTTTTGGAACACGACGGACACTGGGAGTTCTCACCGCTTGGTGAGGTTGCTGCCGCCACCGCTCACAAGATTTCGATGATTGGTGAACTAGATGGTGCCATCGCGATGATTGATCATGCACCTAATCGCGTAATTGAAATCGCCGAGCTGCACGCGGCCGCGGTGCCAAATCCGGGACGCACCGCACACCGAATTGTTGAGGTTGTGGCGGCGGATTTTGAAGCCGGAAGTGCCTTAGTTGACGTTGCGGCAATTACTGAAATCGCCTGGGAGCTGCAAAGCAACCGCGAACCAATGGACTAAAAAATTCCCGCTAGCTTCAGCGTGAGGATCATCACGACTATTCCACCGATGCGGTAAATCCACTTATTGCGCTTGCCAGGGCGCTCTTCCTCGTTGCCGTCGGCATCAATTTCACCGTGGCGACCAAACCAACCCAGTGCAGTAATCACCAGCATTGGAAGCGGCAGGATTAGGAATGTCCACTGGCCTAGGGCCGGGTCATTGCCAAGCACCGCTCCAACCACAGCGCTGGTGGCCGAGGCAACCATCAGTGTGAAGGCAAGCCCTGGAACACCGGTTGGCAAGATGCGCCAGATGCGTGGGATGTTTGGGAACCTTTCGCTGAACCAGCCGATCACGGTTGGGAACACGAACAGGGCCGAGCCAACAAATACCTGCCAGCTGTTTCCAATTAGTGCGCCACCAATGAAAACCCAGATCGCATACTTGATCACCAAAACAATTGACTTTTGAATTAGCGATGGGTCGGGGATTTCATCGGGGTTGATCTTGTTTAGACGTGCAGGGAACGCGCGAGCGGCGAACTCTTCAAGCGCAACTCGAATGAATACTGCAAGAGCAATAAAGATTGCAAAGTCGTTGACGTGGTTTGCGGCATCAAGAGTTAGACCGGCAAGTGCAGGCAGACCGGCAACCATGGCGCTGGCAGACCAACCGGCCATGAACGGAGCAATGATGAAGTCGGCGATGCGCTCCCACCACTGGTTCAAATTGAATGCCGCGTGACGACGGATGGAACGGAACGCGGTGGTGAGCATTGCCGGACCAACAGAGATCAACATGATGCCAAACATGGTGCGAATCTCACCGCTGTCTGGAACGTGACCGACTGTAATCAGGCTGCCGATGATGAAGGTCATGGCACCAACGAAACCGGCGGCGGCATCGAATGCACCAAGGGCAGCAATGGCAAGTAGGAACATCCAACCAGGTGTGATGATCTTGCTGTAATCACCGGCGGCAATTTCGGCTGCGTTTTCGGCAACCGCGGCGAGCGCAATAATCATGGCGGCGATTGGACCGGTGAAGCTGATGGTTCCGAGCATCGCACGAAGGTAGGCGCCGTCGTTAATTACCTTGGCAAAGAACGGACTGATGTTTCCGATGCGTTCAGCGGCGTTGTGGCTGCGGCGGTCGAAGAATGTGATGAACGGAATCGCAAACATGGCCAGGCGGTCACCCCAGTTTTCGCGCTCGATGGTGATGTTGTCGTTGGCAACATCAAGCTCGCCAGGTTCTTCTTCGCCCTCTCCCTCGGCGCCTTCCTCTGGCTTGCGACCAGCCTCGCCACCTCCGGCAGCTGCGCTTGAACCACCGGCAGGTGAACCACCAATTCCTCCGGCGGCAGCCGAAGCAGCACCGGCTGCGGCTGCGGCCCCGGCTGCGGCAGCCGCGGCGGCCGCTGCTGCAGCAACTGCAGCTGCCAAAGTAACCGCAGTGGTTGCGGTGTCGATGGCTGCGGCAATCGCCTCAGGGCTGCCGGTTGGGTCAAATGGTGCTGGTGGTGCGTCGTCGTCTCCGGTGGCACCAATAGCTGGGTTTGGCACCGGTGCCCCAGGTTCAACTGGCGCGGTTGGGTCTACCGGGGCCGGTGCAGCGGTTGGTTCGCTGGTAGGTGCAGCCGTTGGCTCAGTGGTTGGCTCAGTGGTTGGTTCAGCAGTAGGCGCAGTACTTGGAGCCTGAGTCGGAGCAGGCGGCGTGGTTGGGCGCACGGTTTGGGTTGGTCTTGGTGTTGGGCGCACGGTTTGGGTCGGCGAAGGAGTAGGCAAAATCGTTGGCGTTGGTGCGGTGCCGCCACCAGACGAAACTGGCAGCGCAGGCATAGCGTGAACCGCTGTAATCGCCGAGCTGGCACCTACTGAGTTCTTGGCTACAACTGAGACTTGATAGTTGCGACCATCGGTTGCGTTAGTAAGTTCGCAGGTCAACGAACTTGTTGCTGCACAAACTGTGACACCGTCAACAATCACGTCGTAGCCAGAGATACCTAGACCACCATCGGAAATCGGTGTTGACCAAGAAATAAACACCGACTTAGAAACTGATCCGGCTACTAGTGCAGTTGTAATTGCACGCGGTGCACTTGGAACTGTTGTACCAATATGCAAACCACGGGTGATGTAATCGTTGGGATCAAGAGCTTCGGCCGATTGAGTAATTGTTACAACCTTCACCTGGTAACCGCTTGACGAAGTTGAACTTGATGCACCTGGCGACGAGGTGGGCACAGATGCAATTCGAATTGATGCCGCACGCATTGAAGCTGTTCGTACAGTAGAGCTATTTGTCGACGAGCTGCTTACAGAAGCCGATGAAATTGAGCTGACTGGAATTGTCGCAGACAGATTCTGGGTCGTGATTGGCGTGCTGCCGAAGGTTCCTCCGACAGGAGCAACGTAAATCTGATATCCCGTTACCACTGAGTCGGTCACAAGTGGGGCATCGTATGAAACAACTAGTGATGAACCAGATGAAACAGCAGCCAAGTTAGTTACACCCTGAGTCTGACGCGCAGGGGTCAGCGGACCTGCTGAGTCTGACATCAAGCCAACACCAGCCTCAGTGATGGCCGCAACGCGAGCTGTGTAGGCCACATTGTTCGGAATTCCCACGATGGTACAGGTGATTTCACCATTCACGGCAGCAGTGCCACAGGCAGCGTTTTCGTAAACATCACCGTTGGTGTTGGTAACTTCAAGAATGTAGTCGCTCACGGTTGAGCCGCCAAGATAGCTTGGCTGAGTAAAGGTGGCGGTAAACCACTGGTTTCCTGCAGACACCGATACCACTCGTGGCTTGCCGGCAAAGTCGGCCGCCACTTGGAACATCCGGGTAACCGGCGGTGCAGCAAGGTAGATGTTATTTCCGGCTTGTTCGGCGACAATCTCACAGAAGCCAGCGCTGGTAAGGGTTACTAGGCCTGCTGTGCTTACCGTACAAGCCTGCGAGCTCACGTTGGTACCTAGGCGGTACGTGACGGTTAGGCCCGAGTTAGAAGTTGCCGCAAGTCGGAAGTTGGGGTGGCCGAAGGTTTTATCGGTGATTGATGAGAACGTGATTGTCTGGTTCAACGAACCAACGGTGATTCGCTGAGTAGCAGTTGCTGAATTGTACAAAGCATTACCAGCTTGAGTTGCCGTTAGATCACAGACACCGGTGCTCAAGAAATTGATCTTTGTGGTGACGGTTGCATCCCAAGCACAAACAGTTCCACTACCAGCGGTGATTGCAATTGTTGTAGCTAGGCCACTACTTGCAGATGCAGTTGGGGTGTACGAAGTCAAAGGCACAGGTGCCATCGGAATTGTTGATGTGAATGCAACAGTCTGGTCTTGCTTACTGAAGGTGAAAGTCTTGGTTGGACTTAGTGCAACCAAGAAGTTTGTTGACGCAGCCTTAGTTGCTGCAACACGACAGCTGCCGTTGGCGGTGGCGTGCAGAACGTTTGCGCCACCAGAACCAGACTCAATTGTGCAGCCTGCGGTGTTGTTAGAACTTGAAACAGAGTAAGTAACAGCACCATCACCAGAACCGCCAGTGGTGAACAAGTCAATGTCGCCAACATTTACAAGGTTTGAGTTTCCAATTGCTAGTGGCTGCTGTCCAATCTTGTTGATGGTGATGCGCATGTCTGTAACCGGGCTAGTTAGGTAATTTGCATTTCCACGCTTGAAGACAAAAAGGTCACAGATGTTTCCCGCGTTTCCTGGCCAAACCTTGCCACCAACAAGTTGACAGTCACCATCAACACTCCAGACGAATCCAGATGTTGCGGCAGCTCCGCCCGTAGCAGCAGGAGTTAGGTACTGCCAGAAGTCCACGTTGTCATCACTTGTGATTACCGGGGCTGTTTGCGCGGCCTTTGAGATTGTGAATGTGTCGGTCGCGGTGTTGGCTCGGTAGTCGGCCGTTGCCGCAATAGAAGCTGTGACCACACAGTTTCCGACACCAGCAATCGTGATTGCACCAGTCGAAGAATTAACGGTACAGATTGTGCTAGCCGAGGTTGTTGAGTAAGTAATAGTGCCCGGAGAATCGGTGGTTCTGCTTACGCTAACTACGTTGCCTGACTGTCCGGAAGGTACATAAGCCTGATCCACGTAGCTAATCGTTAGGTCAGCGACCTTGTCCATAGTGAAGGCATTAGCCGATACGTCGTTGACGCTGAAGGTCCGTGAGTCGTTGGTAACTGCGCTAAAGCCCAGTGTGTAGGCGGTTCCTGGGGTACCAGCGATCTGTAGGCCACTGAACTGGACCTCACCGTTTACAGCCGTTGCTGAGGTGCGGCCAGTAACTGTGCCACTCACACCGCTAGCGATAAACGCAGTTACGACTGTGCTGTTATCGGTGGTGGCCTTGTTTCCATAAGAATCCAGAACGAAAAGCTTTGGTTGTTCCGCAGGGGCGGTGCCAGAGATAAAGTGCGATGAAATTACCGGAAGTTGAATGCTCAGCTGAGCAGGTCGAGCGTGAGTGACTCGCACGTACTGAGAAACAGATGACTGAATCGTTGGACCAGAAACCGTTGAAACGCGCAAGGTGTAATCCACACCCGGGGTTCCCACTAGCTTCAGTCCAGCAAAAGTCACAACACCATTTACTGCTGTGGCTGTTGTTGATCCGGTTACAGATCCGCCAGAACCAGATACTGTCACCCGGACAACTGTTGCCGAATCGGATGTCGTAATGTTGTTTTCGAAGTCCTGCAGCTCAAGCACCGGCTGCGTTGCCAAGTTTTCACCGGTCTGCGCACCAACTGGCTGGGTTCGCCAAACAAGCTTGTTCAAACCGGCGTGCGTCACGGTGAAGTTGGCACTGGTGACTCCAGTTAGTGCACCTGAACTGAAGTTCAAACTGTAATTTACCTGCGGTGTTCCGTTGAAGGTCAGGTCGTCGAATGTCACGATACCGTTTGATGCGGTTCGGTTCACTCCTGAAGAAACAGTTGCGCGGACAACTCCACTGGAAGTGCTTGCGGTAACCACGGTTGAATTATCGGTGGTTGCGGTGTTGCCGTATGCGTCAGCAACACGAAGCACTGGCTGCACCGAAAGCTCACTACCGGTGGCAGAACCCTGCGGTTGGCTAACCATGATCAACTGCGTAGGTGCTGCGTGCGTCACCTGAACGTTGCCACTTGCGATTCCAGTCAGACCGGCTGAGGCGAAGTTCAACTGGTAATTCGCTAGTGGTGTGGCAGTCAAAACCAGGTTGGCAAAAGTTGCGTATCCGTTGACAGCGTTTACAGTAAACGCGGTGCCCGAAGAATCCACGGCGTTGGTCAGTGTGCCGCCAGTTCCGGTCAGCGAAACAGTTACGGCACCTGTTGAGTTAGCAACGAGGTTGCCGAAGCGGTCCTGAACAGCTACCACGGGTTGAGTCACCAAGGTACTGCCAGTTGGTCCGTTGGCACAAATGCCCCCAGAAACCGCGCCAGAACAAGGCTGTTGGGTGATCGCCAATTTCGATGCTGCCGCATAGGTCACTGTAAAGGCTTCGGACTCGGCTGAGGTGAAGGTGACGCCGGTGAAGGTCAGCTTCTGGGCGACACCCGGCGGCGCAACAATCTTTAGGTTATTGAATTGTGCAACACCATTAATAATTTGTGCGGTGTTGTTGTTTCTGACCACACCATCGGTAGTGTCAGCTGATCCGCCGCCGGTAGTTACCGCAGCCGTAATGTACTGGCCACTGGTCATTGATGTCACTACGTTCTCGTAACTATCGCGCACCTCAATTTTTGGCTGAGTTGAAAGCACATCACCGGTGCGAACGCCTGATGTTGCCGCAGGTTGAGTCACGATAGTTAGATGGTGCGCTTCTGCGTGCGTTACAGAAAGCGATGCGCTAGATGTGCGGTTTGTGGTTGGCACACCGTTCCAGTAGAAGGTAATCTCACGTGCTACTCCTGGGGCTGATACCAAGCCCAGTGAAGTGTAGGTAACGACGCCGTTAACTGCCGACTTAATTGGATTAATCAAGTAGTTCTTTGTTAGGTCAGGGCTGCCTTGAATGACTGCATTTACCTGATAGCTAACTGGCACAACGTTGTCGTAGTTGTCTTGGAATTCTAGAATCGGTTGAACCTTAAGAGTCTCACCGGTTTTGTTCTGCACGCTATTGGCTACTGTTGCAGGTTGGCGCGTGATCACAAGTTTGGCAACGTCTCCAGCAGTTACCTGAACTCCAGTTTGAGTAGCGCTTGCAACGCTTGAATCGTTGATGAACGAGTAGGTCAAGCTATAGGTGTTATTGATTGAACCACCAACACCGATATTGAATGTTGCAACACCGCCATTTGCCGAAATCGTAGTTGAACCCACAAGAGAGGCAGAACCAGAACCACTCGCAATTGCGGCATCTACGTGAATCAACTCGGTTGCTTGCGTTCCGGTATTGACTAGGTTTTCGTATCGGTCGCGAATTTCAACCTGAGGCCTGTCTGCTCCGCCAAGAGGCACACCCGCCTGTCCCACACCCGGAGCACGAGTTGCGGTTAGGTGATGTGCGACGTTGTGAGTAACGCTGAGAGCGTTTGACTCACTTGAACTAACGGCACCATAACTGAATCGCAGTTTGTAATTCTCGGCCTGAGCTCCACCGGTTCCAGCTGGACGACCAATCAGCTTGACGCCAGCGAAGGTTGCCACACCGCCGCTGATTGTTGCGCTGGTGCTGCCGTTCAAAGTACCGCCGGACCCAGAAGAAATCGCAACGGTCACAGTGCCTGAATTTAGGTTGCTGACCAGGTAGCCGCCATTGTCGTAAAGCGAGATAACCGGCTGGTTCTTTAGCAATTCACCGGCCATGGTGCGCTCGCTTTGGGCGTTTAGGGTCGACGGCTGGTCGGTAATTCGGGCCTCTGCCACAGCGCCTGGCAGCAGATTAAAGCTGCCGGAATCCGCTGTATAAGAGGTACCAACAATCTTGAATCTCAGCTTCAGACCATCGGTCGGAGCCAAGGTCAGGTTTACACCGCTGAAGCTGACTTCACCGTTCACCGCAGTTCGCGCAACCGAATCACTCACTAACGCGGTACCGCCGGAGTTCAAAACTTGGTAACTCACTTGGGTCAACGAGTCATCAAGCACGTCGTTGCCGTTGGCATCGACGAGCTGCACCTTCACCGCAGGACTCATGTTTGCATTACGGGCAACGTTTGAAACGTTCTGCGTGACCCTCATGTCGACGGCTGCGCCTGCGGTTAGCTCAAAATCAAAGTTGACGCCGATGGTTGATGCAAACACCGATGGTGTTGGCACGCTAAACGCAAAGTTGTAGGTACCAACTGCTTCGTTTAGTGCAAGGTCATTGAATGTTGCACGCCCAGCTACCGCATTAACTGTTGATGTTCCCAAAAGACTGCGCGCTACCGTTTCGGTTGCCTTTACTGCAACCACAGAAATTGGTGCGGTCGCGCCAGCACCGGTAATGACCGGGTTGCCATCTTGGTCACGCAGCTCAATAACGCTGTCAGCAATCGTCTGCCCCGATCTTGCAGTAGTTGGCTTGCTAATGATGGCAAGCTGGGTTGGCGTTCCGTTGACTAGCGAGAATGTCTGCGATGTTCCGGTCAACAGGTTAGAGGCAAAAGAAAGTGTCTTAGTGCCTGAAACTGTTCCGTACTTACTCAAGTTTGCGAAAGTTGCAACACCATTGACCGCATTTACAGAGACGGTTCCGCCAAGAGCAATCGTGCCGCCACTGATTGATGCTGTTACCGATGCACTAGATGAATCAACGACGTTTCCTGAAATGTCTTGGATTTCAATCTCTGGTTGGGTTGTGAATGTCGCACGGTTCACAAAGCCACTTGCCGCGGTCTTTATAGCAAGTTGGGTTGCCACACCGGGAGTGATGGTCACCGAGTTTGAAATAACAATCGTGGTTGGCGCGCTAATCGTTGCCACGATGTGACGTGACCCAACTAGGGCGGTAAGTTTCACACCCTTGCCACTGAAGTTTGCAACACCGGCTACAGCATTCATTGAATAGGTGCCACCAACGGTGGCATCCGAAGATGATAAGGTCACCAACTGAGTGGAACTAGTTCCTGTGGTTACGGTGTTGTTGTCTTGGTCGCGAATTGTGACCACCGGCTGGCTGTCGAAGACGGTGGCATTAGCAACGCTGGCCTGCGTCGACATGGCCAAGTTGGTTGCCGCACCATGGGTCAGCGTGATTGACTGGCTGGCCCCAGTGAGTGAACCAGAGCTAAATGTCAGTGTTTTACTGCCAACCAGGCCGTATGCGCCGAGACCGCTGAAGGTAGCCACACCATTGACTGCGTTGATGGTCTTGCTTACGGTTGCGGAGCCCGAATCGGTTAATGTGGCGTCAGAAATCGTCACGGTGATGGAATCGGTAGCGGTGGTAACCACGTTTCCGTAGTCGTCTTGCACCTCAATGACCGGTTGGGTGCTGAAGTTTGCACGGTTTACGGCACCGGTGGCATAGGTTGAAATGATCAACTTACTCGGAGTGCCAAGAATAAGCTGAAGACTCTGAGAAGTTTGAGTCAATCCGGTTGAGGTAAATGTAAGAGTTTTTGTTCCGGCAGTGCCAGTGAGCTTAAGTCCGGCAAACCTAACCACACCATTGCTTGCTGAAACAGAAGATGTTCCAACCAAAGTTGCGCCTGTCGCTGCCACTGACACAGAAGCGCTAGATGTTGTAACCAAGTTTCCACCTGAGTCACGGACTTCAAGCACTGGCTGGGTTGCAAAATTCGCACCGATAATTGCCCCGTCAGCAGCAGTGGTAATCGCAAGTTGTGTAGCCGCACCAACACCTAACGTGACCGACTGTGTGGCGGTTCCATATGTTGGGTGTGTGTAGGTAATTGTGTAGGTGTCTGCTCCACCAGTAAGGGTAATTCCTGAGAAAGTTGCCTGGCCACTAGTTGCAGAAGCGGTGGTAGTTGCGCCGAGGCTTGCAGTCTTGCTTGTGATTCCCATGCCGATAGAGGCAGTAATTGTTCCTGATGCGCTGGTCACCTTGTTGTTGTCGGCATCGGCAATATTCACAACCGGTTGGGTCGTAAACGCCACACCATTTACAGCACCGGAGCCTTGAGTCTGAACGAGCAACTTAGTTGCGGTGCCTGCAGAAAGGGTAAGGCCTGTTTGACTTACGGAGAGTGAAGGTGACGCAATCGCAAATTGAACGGAGAATGTTCCGGCAGTTCCGCTCAAAGCAAAGCCGCTGAAGGTAGCCACGCCTCCGACCGCATCTGAGGTTGATCCGGAAGAAACACTTCCGGTTCCAGATGTAACGGTTGCGGTTACGGTTGCGGTACTCGTGGTTGCGTTACCTGCGGCATCGGCAATCTTTACAACCGGTTGAGTGGTACATGCAATTCGTGCCGAGCAGTTTGCCGCACTCGTGGTGACAATCAACTGGGTAGGTGTTCCGGCTGTCAAAGCCACTACTTTGGTACCGCTTGCCGAATTAGGCGATGTGATGCTTGCGGTCAATGTGATGTTTCCGGCGGTGGTGTTCAACTGAACACCGGTAAACCGTGCCACACCAGCCGAGGCGGAGGCGGTCTTTGTGGTCATACCGGTTGCACTTAGGCTAACGGTGGTTGTGGCCCCAACCCCTGTAGTTACAAGGTTTCCGCTGGCATCGAAGATGCTCACCTCAGGCTGCTGGGCTAGGTCAACACCAACGCTTGCGCTGCTTGAAGAGGTTACCGTTAGGTAGCTTGGAGCACCGTGTGAAAGCGTGATCGATTGCGATGCATTCGAAACCGATGTTCCCGAGAAACTCAACGTGTAAGTGCCGATAGCACCGGTTAGTTTCAACCCGGCAAACGTGGCAACACCGCTGGATGCATCGGCATACAAGTTACCACTGGATGCCAAGGTCCCCGTGTTCACCGATGCGGTTACGCGCAATGTGCTGTTGGCAACCTTATTGCCAGAGACGTCTCTAACTTCAACAATTGGTTGCGTAGTGAAAGTTACCCCGCTGGCCGAGTTTGACGCATTAGTTGTGATTGCAAGCTGACTTGCAGATCCATAAGTAACGGTCAAACTTTCCGAAGTTGAGATCGTGCTTGGCGAGGCAATTGTGTAGGTGATTGTCTTCGAGCCAATCACACCGGTGTACTTGAGGTCTGTAAATGTTGCAACACCATTTACCGCAGCGATTGATGTAGTTCCGCTAAGACCATCAGGCATCGATGCAACGACATTCTGAGTTGATTGAGAACCAGTGCTTACGGTGTTGCCATCCTGGTCCTTAATTGTGACCTGAGGTTGGGTGCTAAAAGTCTGGTCATTTTGAATCTGACCCTGAATCGACAAAGAACTCATCTGGTAGAAAACGCGCTCGTAAGCAGTGCTGCTGTTAAGACCCGTAGCGGTTCCGATTCGGTATCCACCAACACCCTGTAGATGAATACAAAGTCTCTTATTATTCGAACCCGATGAGTTAGTGTCACAGTTGCTCAAGGTCACCGCATCGCCAGCATTTACAAATCCCATGGCCGAACCAGTGACGTAATACCAACTCGAACCATTCGCAGTCCGCAAACCCTGGCCTACTGTTCCGTAGAGAACATCTGATCGTGGTGCAGCTGCCGCTAGCGTCAAAGTCGACGAACCAGTAGTGCGACCCGCGACCATTAGGTAGGTTCCGGTACATGCTGCCTTCATTGCTGGCTCTAGTGTTGTACCTAATGTTGCCATGGTGTCGCGGTAACACTCTGTCCAGCCTCCATTAGTGACTGTAGAAACAGCCACGTTGACTTGAGGTCCAGATGGATAGTAAGCATCGGAAGTGCCCTGAGCGCTGCGAGTTACTGAAACCTGAGTCGCCACGCCATGAGTCAAGGTAAAAGTTTGGGATGCACTAGTTAGAACTCCAGAAGTAAACGAGAGAACTTTATCGGTGGCTATGGTTCCGTATTTGCCTAGGCCGCTGAATGTGGCAACACCATTCACCGCGGTCGCGGTAGTAGTACCTGACAGGGAAATAGTGCCACCAGATATCGACGCGGTAATCGTGACATTAGAGCTGGTTACTACGTTGTTGTCGGCATCTTGAACTTCAATCTGCGGCTGAGTGGTGAAATCGGCTCGGTTCACAAAGCCACTGGCGGCCACCTTCAGCACTAGCTTCGTGGCGGTTCCCGCGCCCAAAGTCACACTCTGAGTGGTACTGAAAGTTGAAGGCGAAGATATTGAGTAGGCCAGAGTGTTTGAGCCCGCGGTACCAGTGAGGTTAAGTCCTTTACCGCTAAAGTTTGCGACTCCCGATACGGCGGCCATGCTGGTGGTTCCGCCAAGTGTTGCTGATCCACTAGAAGAAACAGTGACGGTGGCATTAGAGCTGGTGACTGTGTTGCCGTCCTGGTCTTGAATCGTAATCACCGGCTGAGTTGCAAACGCAGCGCGGTTTACAAAACCAGAGGCTGGAGTTGTCAGAGAAATTCGTGAAGCCACACCGTGGGTTAGCGTGAAAGCAGTTTGCTGAACCTGAGTAAGACCAGTTGCGGTGAATGTAAGGACTTTATCTGTGCTTACTGATCCGTATTTACCAAGGCCACTGAATGTAGCAATACCGTTCACCGCGGTCACAGTAGTGGTGCCAGTTAGCGAGCCATTGCTCATCGCAACAGTTACTTCATCAGTTGCTGTTGTGACTCGGTTTCCTGACACATCTTGGACATGAATCACCGGCTGAGTGGTGAAGTCCTCGCGGTTGACAAAACCACTTGCCGCAGTTGCTATAGCCAACTTAGTAGCGGCACCAGCACTCAAGACGATGGTCTGATTAACTCCAGATAACCCTGGCGAAGAATAAGCCAACGTATATGTCTGGGCGGTGCCAAGCAATTTCATATTTGGGAACGAGACCGTTCCGTTGCCGCTGTTCAAAGTCCTTGCATTTGTGTTGAACATGGTTGCCCCCGGTGGGCTACCTGCAATGCTTATCGTTGCGGTGCTGTCTAGCACTGGGTTTCCCTGTGCATCAGCAACGGTCACCACCGTGGTGGTCGGGAAGTTCACGTTGTTGACAGCGTTCATTGAAGTGACGTTGAGCATCAACTTTGTTGCGGTACCTGCTGCAAGTGGCAAATTCTGTGCGGCTGAAGTTACGCCGGTTGCGTAGTAGGTAAGGGTGTAGCCGCTGATGCTGGCGGTGCCAGTCATCTTGATGTCGGTAAATGTAGCGCGACCAGTTGAAGAATCTGCGGTCCTACTGGTTCCAGAAATTCCGGTACCGGTTATACCAACCAACAAGCCGCTGTTTGGTACCGGGTTGTTGCTGATGTCTTGAACCTCAACTACCGGCTGGGTGTCAAAGACTTGTCCGCTTCTAGCTCCGGCCGCACTTGTGATCAGGGCAAGGTGATCAGCTGCACCGGCGACCAAGGTGATGCTTTGAGTATCGCTGGCTAGTCCGTTAGACGCATAAGTAAGTGTGTAGGAACCGGTGGCACCAGTTAACTTGATTCCCTTGCCAACAAAATCAGCCACACCCGCAACAGCGTCCATTGAAGTTGATGATGTTCCACTCAAAGTGCCGCCTGATGAGGTGATGGTCACAGTAGCGGTTGAATTTGAAACGGTGTTTCCATCGGTGTCTTGAACAGTAATTATTGGCTGGGTGGTGAAGGCAGCATTATTGGCAAAACCGGCGGCCGGGGTGGTCTTGGCTACCTTGGTGGCAGCGCCGTGAGTCAAGGTGAAAGTCTGCGTTGCAGTCGTCAAGACTCCAGAGCTAAAGGTCAAAGTCTTAGCGGTCGCGACGGTTCCGTATTTGCCAAGCCCGCTGAATGTGGCAATACCATTCACCGCGGTCGCGGTAGTGGTCCCTGACAGGGCGATTGTTCCGCCAGAAATTGCCACACTCACGGTTGCGGTTG
This sequence comes from Rhodoluna lacicola, assembly GCF_000699505.1. Taxonomy (NCBI): domain Bacteria; kingdom Bacillati; phylum Actinomycetota; class Actinomycetes; order Micrococcales; family Microbacteriaceae; genus Rhodoluna; species Rhodoluna lacicola. The sequence continues at coordinate 1,292,930 of NZ_CP007490.1, forward strand.
AGTTGGTGACTAGGTTTCCGTCGGCATCTTGAACTTCGATTTGCGGCTGAGTGGTGAAGTCAGCTCTGTTTACGAATCCAGTTGCAGCTTCCTTGATTGCCAATCGACTTGCGGCACCCGGAGTGACTGTTATGTCTTGGCCAACGCTTGCGTATGGAGATAACGAGTAGGTCAATGTGTAGGTGTCGGCGCCACCGGTGAGGGTTAGTCCGCTAAACGTTGAAGTTCCCGAGCTTGCCGCAACTGGGCTGGTTCCACTCAGTGTCGCTGACTTTCCTAGTGCTCCGCCTGAGACCGAAACCGCAATTGAGCCGGTCGCGCTGGAAACCTTGTTGCCGTCTGCGTCAGCAATAAACACCGATGGCTGCGTGGTGAAAGCAACTCGGTTTACCGCACCCGCTGCTGCAGTTTGAATCAAAAGCTTGGTGGCTGCACCAGCGGTCAACGTTAGGCCGGTCTGGCTAACCGATAGTGTCGGCGAAGAAATCGCAAACTGAATTGTGAAGGTGCCGGCGGTTCCGCTGAGTGCAAAACCACTAAATGTCGCCACACCGTTCACTGCAGCTTTTGTGGCGCCAGCAAAAACTGTTCCGCTACCCGAAGTGATTGTTGCAGTGACGGTATCGGTGTTGGTGGTGGCATTGCCAGATTCGTCAGCAATTTTGATAACAGGCTGAGTTGTACAAGCGATACGTGCAGAACAGCCCGCGGCGCTGGTTGTGATAATCAACTGAGTAGGAGTGCCAGCAACTAAGGTGATTGCTTGTGTCTGGGTGATGGTGCTAGGTGAAGAAATTGTGTAGGTGAAAGTTGCCGAGCCAGCTGTACCGTTCAAACGCAAACCACTGTATGTAGCAACTCCGTTGATAGCCGCAACTGTCGTGGTTCCGGTCAGAGTTGTACCTGCCGATGTCGACAAAACAACGTTCTGGGTTGACTGAGTTCCGGTGTTAACAGTGTTGCCATCGGCGTCCTGAATCGTGACAACCGGTTGGGTGGTTAGGTTGACTCCAACGGTAGCTCCAGCCGCAGATGTTGTGACACCAATACCCGCTGCAGCACCGTGAGTCAGTGTGAACTGCTGTGAGGTTTGGGCAAGTGCACCAGACGAGAACGCAAGGGTCTTGAGCTCTGCCTTACCTGTCTTGCCCAGGTTGGTAAATGTGGCAACACCATTTGAAACGGCCACGCTGGTGGTTCCGGTAAGTCCGCTTGCCTGAACACCAGAGATGCTGGCCACAACATTGGTTGCCCAGTCGGTCACGGTGTTGTTCCAAGCGTCTTGGACTGTGACCACTGGCTGAGTTGTGAAGTTGGCACGGTTTACGAAACCGCTGGCAGCGGTGGTCAGTGCCAACTTAGTTGCGGTACCAAATGTGATCGAAATCGAGTTTTGCGAGACAGTCATCGCCGGGTTTGTGCTGTAGGTGGCGGTGAAGGTAATTCCGTAAGTATTTTGAGTTGAACCCTCGATAGCAAGATCAGTGAAGGTAGCAACGCCGTTGACCGCCGCGACGGTCTTGGTACCAACCAGAGTTCCAGTGCCGCTGCTCAAGCTGGCCGTCACATTTAGTGTGGTGCCGTTGTTGGTGACTACTGTGTTCGATGCAGTCTGAATTTCAATCTGCGGTTGAGTCGTAAAGGCAATTCCTGCCCTAAAACCTGCTGCAGATCGCTTTACGATTAGGTGATCTGGGTCGCCGGCTTGAATGTTGTAGGTACCAGTTGAAGCCGCGGTAAATAGTGAGGTGTTTCCGGCATCTGTAGCTAGAACCGGGGTGAATGCCAGTGTCACGGTACCGGTACCGCCGCTTACCGTTAGGTCGCTAAAGGTTGCCACGCCTGAAGAGGCTGTGATCTTTGTTGTACCAGCAAGAGTCATGGTTCCGCTGGTGGTGGTTCTTGTTGCAATCGATGCAACCAGCGCATAGGCGCTTCGGTTGACGTTTGCTGTTGCTAGTGAGTTGCCGAACTTGTCTTTCACTGTTGCAACGGGTGGCGGGTTGAAAGCAACAGCCATGAATGCATCTTGAGGAGTTGAAGTTGGTACCTGGCTCATGGTGATTGCACTTGGCACACCAAAGTCGGCAGTAATTCCATCAACCGATGCCGGTGTGTAGGTGCCAGAATTCTGACCAAACGAAACTGTTGCGCCAGCTGCCGCGATCGCAAGATTGCCGGTGACTGAGTTGTTCCCTGGCAGGCTAACAGTGCCACCAACCGATATGCCGAGGTTCGCGGCGGAAATATTTGCCGAGTTTGTTGTTGTCACGTTTCCGGTTCCGCGAATTGCTAGGTTCGAAACTTTTGCTGAGGCGATGCTTACGCTGGCCGACACATTTATGTTTTGAGCATTTACTGCGTCACCGATTCGCAAGGTTCCAGCGGTCACATAATCCAACTCGGCATCGGTTAGTCCAAGCAAGGTCGATGAGTCAGCCGCACCAAGGTCGATGTTTTTTGAAGCGCTAGTTGGCGAAATTGAGACAATGTCACCAGCGGCAGTAATGGCGGCAGTGATTGCGACCTGATCAGCAACAATGTTTATGTTCGAACCCGAACCAGATGCAGTGATGGCAGAAGAGATAGTTGCAGTGGAGTTGGCTTTCACTAATATTTGTGCCGAATTACCGGTGTTACTTAGGTTTGCACCGGTCGTGATTGATCCGGCGTAGAGCCTAATTGGCCCAGAAATTGAAATGGCTGTTGCCGGGGTGGTCAGTGCAAACGTATCGGTGCTCTGGTCCTTACCAAAAGTTACTCCGGTGCAGTCTGACGAGAATGAGTAGCCAGCAGTGTTCAGGCCGCTCGAAAGGAATCCCGCACTTAAAGTTGGCTGGAAAGTGAAGGTGCCGGCTGTATTGAATGCCACCGTTGCTCCAGTTGAGTTATAAGAAGCAGAGCGGTTCGTGTTGATAACGATATTTGCACTCGAAGAGGTTACTTGGCTTAGTGGGCAGGTTGCAGTTGCGCAATACCCAACGACAACGGCACCAACGCTTCCACCGCTGTAAAGGCCACCGTGAAAGAAACCACCTCGGCTTAGGGTCGTGCTACTGGTGTTGATTGTGATTGGGCCAGCGGAAAGTAGGTTTGTGCCGTTCAGACCAACTTCTGGGCGGTTTTGCCCATCGGCGTCTCCGCTGAGGGTAATTCCTCCTGTGCCTGTTGCTTGGAGATAAATTTTGTTAGCGGCGGTTGAGTAATAGCCGGAGTCAAGGCCTACCGCACCACCAGTTGCCAGCGCAGTAATTTCAATTGCTGGCGAGGTGTTGCTGCTGGAGAAAAACTCAGAAGGATTTGTGGATTGCCCACCATCCTGCAGGACCACGGCGTAGCCGCTAGTTGCATTTGAATTCTCACCATTGATTTTGATTTGCCCGCCATTAGCCCAAACCCGATTTTGCCAATCGAAACCGACGCCATCCAAAGTCGATGTAGTTTTTCCACTAATCGATATCTTTCCGCCTCCGGAATAGATTGAGGTCAGTGTTGAAGACGAACCGCCACCACCTATTCCAACACCGTGGAAAGATGAGCTACCACTAAGGGCTGGGCCGGTGGGATTTCCGGCCAAGTCAACTGCAGAGCCACCACCGATGATTATGTCACCACCACCAGTCGAGGTACGAGTCGTCGCACCACCAACAGAATTGATCGTGCTGCCGGCCGCAATTCTCACGTATCCGGTACCTGTGTCATCTGAATTGGCCCAGAGTAAAATCTTGCCGCCAGCGGTTTGATAAGTTGTCGACGCCGCCGCGACTATGTTTCCTGAAGCCTTCACCAAAATGCTTGAATTTGCGCCGGTCGAAGTAAGTCCATTATTAAGTGTTACGTCTCCCGCATAAATGCGTATTGGACCTGCAATGTTTGGAGTCATGGAGAAAGTTATCGCTGATGTGTTGCTGGACTTGCCCCAGGTAAAACCAGTTACGCCGTTGAAGACAGTATTAGTGCCCACATCTGCGTAGCTAGTAGAAAATGAATCGCTGAAAGGCGCGATGGTGACTGTTCCGGTCGTGTTGAAGGTATTGCTGGAAACATCGTCATAGTAGACGTCACCAGTTATAAAGACATCAGCAGTTGAATCGCCGGAAGTCGCTCCGCCAGTAACTTGAGGGCCTTGGTGACCAAAAAGAATTCCGTCATTCCCAGCGTTGTAGTAAATGTCACCTGAAGTGGAAAACACATTGAATGAACTTAGAATCATGTCCCAGTGTGTGCTGCTACCGGTGAGTTGGATTTCGCCTCCACCGTCTGCTTTGATAGTCGACATTACGCCCGCACCGGCATTATCTCCACCAATACCCGGTGACCAGCCCGTACCCGGACCTCCGGTAGATGTGCCGTTGAACGAGATAGCTGTACCCGTTGTCTTCGACGATGTGAAATTGCAGGCACCTTGTGAGCGCACCCAACAAACATATATTCCAAATCCGGAGGTGGCGTTGGTCTGACCTGCGAGTTCAATTGCTCCAACCCCACTGTCTACATCCACACCCGCTGACATGAGGAGACCGTGGCCGCCGCCTGATGAAGTTCCCTTTATTGAGATGTTTCCACCGGCTGAGTATATTTTCTTGACCCCAAGCGATCCGGTACCAATCTGAACTGAGGTAGTTGAGCCACCAATTACAGATCCTGTTGGGTAATCAGTTCCAGCGGAACCACCACCGATGATGATATCGGCTCCACCAGTATTTGCGGCAGAGGAGCAGCTGCCCTGGGTATTGATGCACACTCGATTATTAATATCGACATACCCACCGGCAGTTCCTGTGCTACTGGTCCACAACACAATAGTTGCCGCAGCGCCACCAGCAGTTTGAATCGTTATGTTGTCAGCAAAAATTATTGAGCCCTTGGATTTCATCAAAATGTTCTGACCGGGCTGGGTAGCGATGACGTTTGCATTTGCAGTTACAGTGTTTCCTAATAGCGTTATGGGCCCGGGGGCAGAAAGAGCAGCTCCAATCACAACAGTGCCAGCAGTTGAATTCAGTTTCACGAGACCGGTATTCACGGTGATGGTTGATAGAGATCCGGTTGAGATATTTCCAGATGCTTGCACATCAAGTGCGGCATTCGCAGTCCAAGCTCCAGTAGCAGATAGTGTTGTAGCTCCGGTGATGTAGATACCACCACCCGCATTCAATGCTCCTGAATTCGCAAAAGCTCCGGCCCCGGTAAAAGTGATGTTACCTGAATTGGTTGTAGTTACTGCTGCCGTCTGAGTAATTGCAGTTGCATAGACGTCGTAGTTTCCGGCGATACTAGTTGAACCAGTTAGTGTAAGTGGCGCGTTGTTGGTGCTCTTGCCAATTCTCAAACTTGAGTTGCCAGTGAAGTTGTGCTGGGTAATGGCAGAACCACTTGAGAATGCAGTTCCAGTTGACTCAATTACCACGGCTCCAGAAGTTCTAACATTTACAGTCGTGCTGCCATCCCAGTAATAATTGCCAATCAATGTCACGGAACTAGAAGAAGTTGCTGGTGAAAGCGCTCCAAAATCTGTAATTGCGGTGTATCCGTTAACCAGGCCATAGCTAGATTTGGTATCAACTTTGATTGCGCCGGAATCCGAGAGAATATCAGCCGCAGCTAAGTAGCCTCCCCAAACATTTGACGGCGCGTTTCCATTTATTGTGATTGCACCGCTCGTGCTCTGAATTTTTGAATTGGAGCGAATGTAGAAGCCCCATGAGGAAACAGCATTTGCCGTGATGTTTATTGCGCCTGTTGTGGTGGTCAAATTTGAACCGATGATTTCCAGGCCACCATCTGTACTTGCCAAGGTTCCAGCATTCACCGTCAAACCGCCTGAACCACTCACCGCAGCTGTAATGCCATTGAATGTAACGCGCCCTGAGCCAGAAATGCTCATGTTCCCGACAGAACTCAAGTTTCCAGTGGGAGAAACAGTAGTTCCGCCAGAAATCGTTAAGGTGTTACCAGCGCTCAATGCCCCCGCACCTGAGTAGGTCGTTGCTTGGGAGATTGCCAGAGACGTCGACGAAGTCACGTTGGCGGCAACAGATACAGATCCGGTTGATGCGGTGATGCTGACCGATCCAGCAGATGAGCTTACTGGCTGCGAAATAGTTGCAGATGTTCCAGTCAAGGTCACGTTGCCGGGTGCGGTTAGGTCATCGCCGATTGTGATGGTCCCACCGGATGAAACCAATGACAAATAGCCGGTGTTTACAGTGATTGGCGCAACATTACTGGTTGAGATATTTCCCGACGCGGCCACGTCAAGTGCCGCATTTGTGATCCAGGCCGCGGTTGACGAAAGAGAAGTTGCACCAGTTATGTACAAACCACCACCCGCAGTCAAGGCACCGGTACTTGAAAATGCCCCACCTCCCGTAAAGGTGATGTTTCCAGAAGTAGTAGTCACCGGAGCATTCTGGGTAATCGCTGCGCCATTCACGGTGTAATTGCCCGTGACAGTTGCCGTGCCATTGACCGTCACGGCAGAATTGTTGCCGAGTTTTCCAATGCGCACATTGGCGTTCCCATCGAATGTATGCGCATTGATTGTGGGCGCAGCTAAAAAGTTTGGTCCGGTTGATTCAATCACAACGGCACCAGAGGTGCGATATTTGACAGCGCTGCTGTTGCTATCTGAGTAAACATTGGCTAAGACTTGAACGTTGCTCGTTGAAGTTGCTGGAGAAACGGATCCTATGTTGGTAGTTGCAAAATAACCTGCGTTAATTCCATAACTCGTTTTTCCATCAATAAGTATTGAGCCTGAGTCAGACAGGATGTTAACTGTGTGTAGATAACCTCCCCAAACTCCTGAGGGTGCGTTTCCATTGATGGTTATATCTCCCGAAGTGCTTTGAACTTTTGATGTGTCACCGAGATAGAAACCCCATGCAGCTGATGCGTTGCCCGTGATCAAAATTGCACCTGATGTGGTTATTGCGTTTGCAGCAGAAAATTGCAAGCCGCCGTTTGTGCTGGCAAGAGTTCCACCAGACAAAGTCATGCTTCCGGTGCCACTCACGGCAGCTGTAATTCCGTTAAAGGTCAGGCGCCCAGAACCACTCACAATCATGTTTCCAACCGAACTCAAGTTTCCGGTTGGATCAACAGTGGTTCCACCAGAAATGGTGAGTGTGGTTCCTGCATTCAGTGCACCCGCACCAGAGTAGGCACCGGTTTGAGATATTGTGATTGACGTTGCTGCAGTGACATTTTTGGAAAGCGACATCGTGCTGGCAGACGAGGTAAGTGACACGGACGACCCAGTCGATTGAATTGTGCCGTTTGTGCCGTTTGAAACTGCCCCGGATCCGCTGTAGCTGATTGCCCCAGCCGCTTGAGTTGCTCCGGTAACGCTTACAGTTGTTCCTCCAGTTTGCGTGATCGAACCAGCAGAGGTTAATGCACCCGCCTGCGAAAATGCCCCAGCACCGGAGTAGGTGACATTACCTCCAGAAGTGGTTACAACGGCACCGCTCTGAGTTATTCCAGCTCCATAAACAGTAATGTTTCCAGCGATAGAAGTATTGGCATTCCCTAAAGTCACATTTTGATTTGGGGTGACACCAGCACGACCAACGGTCAAGGTTGTGGACGTTGAAGCAAATGAGATACCAGTGATATCAACCGCAGCACCAAAGTTGGTAGCTGTTGTGGGGTGCTGAATAATCTTTGATCCAGCACCGTTCATGGTCATGCTGGTAAAGGTTGGTTTATTGACATTCAGCGTCAGAACGCCGCCAGCTGATATTGAACTTGTGTTGAACATCGACGCGGCGCCAGATGTGTCACCGGTTATCGTGACAGCCCCACCGGTGCTGATTGAGCTGCCATTTCTTGAATTACCAAAATTGATGTCCCAGGCGTCTGTGCGCGAAGTCCTTCCATCAATGGTGATGGATCCAGAAGTTGAACTAATTGAAGACTTGTTGAAGGTCACACCATCGCGATACTGAACATTAGCTCCATTTCCACTTATCGTGATGTTTCCGGAGCCGGTTGTAATTGCAGCATCGGCATAGGCGGTTTGCTGCACACCATTGAAATACTCCATGCCGATCATGACGCCGGCATGTCTATGCCCAACAGATGTGTTATCGGAATTGGTCAAGCCCGTGAGGCTAATAGCACCGCTGGTCGTAGTCATCGATGAGTCATCGGTAAACATCACTCCAGCACCCCAGGCCCAAGCCAGGTTGGAAGCTGCCTCAGTGGCTGCATCTTCACCGCGCATGGTCACATTTCCAGCACCGGTAGAAATTGACCCTTGGATGTTTATTCCTCTAAAGGCGGTGTTAGCCGTTCCCTTGGCATATCCGGTTGAAGTGTTCGTGCCCCCAGACATGGTGAGTGCGCCACCATTTGTGTTAATTGACGATCCTCGAGCAGTCTGAATTCCACCACCGCTCGTTGCATCGGAGTCAGACCAAATCATCAAGGTGCCACCTTGAGTAGAGATAGTTCCAGAAGTTTGAAGCACATCCGCAGTGGCTTTCAAAGTTATGGAAGTACCAGTTCCTGATGAGGCTAAATCTCCGCCGATAGTGACAGTACCCGATGTGGCAGTAAGTGACACATTACCCGCGGCTGAGATGGCATTGCTTGTAGAAACCGATGGCGCACTCATTGTCAAAGTGGAATTGAAAGTGCTACCTGTAGTGACAATTGGTGAGGTGGTGTCAGAAGTCAAAATCAACGGGGACCTGACGGTGTTTCCAGTGCCCGTGCCTACGGCACTGTTTGTACTTGAAAAAGTAATCGATGAACTACCAGCGTCAAGATCGGCATACATGGACCAAACTCCACGAGCCAGACTTGTTCCTGCAGTGCCAACGCTTCCTGATATTGAAACTGGTTGCGAGGTGACCAACTTGGGAACGTCATTCGATGTGCTTCGATTGACGCCAATTCCCACGCCAAAATTGTCATTTGTTGCGACCGACGGTGAACCAGAAGTTTGGCCATCCAAAGTTAGCGTTCCAGACCCTAAATCAATAATTCCGGATTCCCAGGCGATGCCGTAAAGCAGTGACACTCCTGAGGCTGCTGAAGAAATCGAGAGCGCCTTGAAACTTCCATTTGAGGTCTTTATCAATTTTTGAGCGGCAATGTCGGTGTTGACTCCCAGCTCTAAGCCCCACCAAGGAGGAGTGCCAGAATTACCCGCAATACCACTTGCGTAGCCTGAAGGAACTGTGAGGGAATTCCAGGTTGTGGTTCCTGAGCCACCACCGAAAAACACATGGCCACCGTTGGTTTCAATTGCGTAGGTGCTTGCGTTTCCGTCTATCTTGATTGCACCGCCGTTGGAGTTATCAAAGTTCGCAAACACAACAAAATTGAGTGCCCCTGCGGTAGAAACAATTCGGGCTCCGCTAATCAATTGGAAAGTGTTGTTGAGCTTGAGGGTAAGAGTCCTAGTTGAAGATGAATTCTCGCTGATTAGGGCTGATGAGTCCATCCGGATTCCGCCCACGGTATTGTCCGACACGCTAACTCCGGCAGCTTGAAGTGTAACGTTGCCAGCAGTCAATGCCGTGCTCAGATCTGTGGAATTGATGTTGCAGACACCGTTTATGTTGGCTAAGAACACTCCGGCTACGAAGCCACCGCAAGAGCTGGTTGTAGCTGAGTTACTTATGTAAATCGTGTCTGGGAATTTTTGCGCCGTAAACGTTTGCGTCACATTGAGATATTCAGGGCTCGAGAAAGTCAGCGTGTATGAAGTTCCCAGAGTTAGCCCGGTTAGCTTTAGGTTGGTAAAGGTGGCGATACCAGACGAATCGGTGTTCACGGTTGTGGTTCCCGAGAGTGTTCCACCGCTCGATGCAACAGTCACAGCGATTCCAGAACTTGAAACGTTTGTTCCAGCTGCATTTACTAAACGAACGGCTGGCTGAGTCAGGAAGTTTTCGTTGTTTACCACTCCTGCAACAGAGGTAACATTTGCAAGATACGAAGGCGTGTAGTTGACGTAAACAACACCGGCGGCACCAAAACCACCAGCGGTTCGTTGACCATAGCCATTGGAACCACCAGAGTCACAGGCAGAACCACCACCACCACCACCACCGGAATTGGGGAAACCATTCATTCCGTTTGAGTAGTAAGCTCCGCTAGTTCCAGTGCCGGCAATTGCAACGCTTGGTGAGTATGCTCCGTCGTTGGCGTTGATGTTGTATGACGCTCCTCGACCACCGCTTGCTCTACCCTGCGTTCCACCACCGGCGGCACCCCAGTTTTGCGTACTGCTTGCACCCGCGACTGCAGAACCACCACCACCACCACCACCAAGGTTGACGTTTGTCATTCCGGCAAAGGCCATCTCCATAGACGCGGCACCTACGCCACCGACGCGAACCGTTGCGTCACACGAACCTAATCCAGATCCTCCAGTGCCTCCGTTGAAACCAGTTCCACTAGGGCCTGATGTAGTTCCGCCCGCGCCTCCGGTTATTCCAGTCCAACCAACACCAGCACCACCGCCATTGCCAGTCCAAGTACTTGCGCCAATGGTGACAGCCGACTGTCCACCTGCACTTGCGGCACGTGGCGCGATGCCCTGAGCTCCCTGAGTGTGAATACCGCTGTTTCCACCAGCACCAACAGTGATTGTTGCGGATGAACCTGGAGTTAGCGTTGGATAAAACACTCTGGTTCCACCGCCGCCGCCACCGGAACCGCCATCGGCACCACCACCACCACCACCACCGGTGACAGAAATTTCTGCAGTTGTAACACCGGCAGGCACTGTCCAAGTTGTTGTGCCAACATTCTTGAAAGCAAGCAGACAGTTGCCATTTGACAACTTGGTGATAGTGACAGAAGTGTTGTTGCCAACGTTTGCGTAGCATCCTGTCGCAGCTTCCGAAATTACAGCAGCCCTACCGATACCTGAAAAGCCGATAGCGATCGCAGTTGCAAGAGCGATGATGGTGGCAAAGAATAACTTGCTCCTAGAACTGCGAGGTAGCCCAGCGAGAGCGAGCAGGCGGAGTTCGATACTCTGCAACATACGCACCTCGCGGAATCAAAACTTCTAGGAATACACCCATAAAGGTGTATCTATAGAGTAAAAAACCACTCGAATTACAAGCTTGTAATTATGGGGTATAACCGAACATAAATTGTCCCCCGTGTCGCACTTTTTGAAAGATTTTTGGGACTATTTTTTGCGCCGCTTGGCCAATAACCAAGCGGAAATCGCTGCCGACAAAACAAGAAAAAACAGAATCGGTAGCCAGGTTGATGGCTGCTCGATTATGTCCCCCACTCCAGCTGGACGATCTGGTTTATTGGGTGATTTGGAATCAATGTCGGTTGTGTCAACCGGATCGGCATCTTCAAAGTTTTCTATGCCATCACCATCAATGTCCGGATCCTTGCCATTCACCAGACCATCGCCATCGATGTCTGGGTCCTTGTTGTTTTCAATGCCATCACCGTCCGTATCAACGATTTCGCTGGTCACTTGAAATACCTGTACAAACTTGGCCGAGTCAGCAACCGTGGCCGCTTGGGCGGGTGCAACGCTGAAAGCACCGGCCAAAAGCGAAAGCAGCAGGGCCAGAACAATTACGATCGCGCCAAGGCGAATGACTTTATCTCGGCGCAATTAGAGCTTCCACTTGGCCATGATTTGGTCCAAAAGCTCTTGGGTGGACTGCCCAATGTGCTCTTTTTCCAGTGCGGGCAAATCTTGTACAATTTTCTCAGATTCGGTCATTTCGGCCTTTTTGCGAGAGCGCTTTGCCGGTTCCGGCTGCTTTGGAATGTGTGGCACTCCCTCGGCGACATCCAGCAGCTCGGTGAAGAGATCGTAAGGCAGGATAACTGCCTGTGGTTTGCGGTGACTGCCAAAGACAATTGGTCTGGCCTCGGTACCCAGGGTCTTGTATTCGGCGACTCTTGTGGTGAGTTCGGCTCGGGCAATCGAGGTTGCCTGAACCCCGTCTTCGGCAAGGATTAGGCGCAACTGAGCGATGTTTAACATGCCCTTAGCCTATTATGTACAAATTGCTATTTGCAACGACACGCAGGCTTTTTCTGCGCACAATCTCTCAAAATTGCAGCAATTCTGGAACGCGTCGGCTAGTCCTTCGCCGAAGGAGACGGGCTTGGGCTGGCAACCGGCGCTGCTGTGATCGCCAGCTTGCCCTCTGGGGCCACCGGCATCAGCTCAACCCAGGTGTTTCCAGGTGCCAACAGCACCGGGGCACCGGCGGCATCAACTAGGGCAATCGGCGCTGTTGCCGAGGTTTTAGACCAGGTGGCCTCAACATACTTGCCGCCGGTAAATACCCAGGCCTTGCCGCTGTCTACCATCACGGTCTTGGGAATGTTGCCGTACTTTCGGTCGAGGTAGCTGCGATCGATTCGAACCTGCAAAACAACAACGTTTGTGGTTGCCACCTGTGCACCGTCTAACTTGTCCATCAGCGGTTTGCCGTCCTGAGTGCGCAGCCACTTGCCACCGTCTGAGGATGGAGTCCAAAGCGCCGAAGCCTGCGGGAACTTGACCTCAAACTTGGTCACTGCGGCGCCTGAAGCGCCAGCCGAAGAAGTTTGTACATCTTTTGCAAATTTGAACTGTTCAGCCGGTGGGGCCAACTCCGGGTGGTCGGCAGCCAACTTTTGCACGTTCACAATTACGTTGTGCGGAGCAACTCTCTCTGAGCTGCGGCTAAACGTGCCCTTACCCTGCTCTGTGGTTTCAGAGGCCACAAAGACCGGTGCCTGGTTGATCATGTTCACGAAGACGGCCTGGCCGCCACTAAAACAAACGATTCCGCCAAACGGGCTCAAAATATCGGGGTCCATTGGGCGAATCGAGCGAACCGGGCCAATCGCATCCGGCTGAGTTGAGTGCCAAATTGCCACCAGACGGGTTAGCCCACCCTCAACCATCTCGTCAAAGACGATATCGGTGCTATTTAGGCCCGATTGAGGGCGCGGGGCCTCTGATCCGTTGTCAATTTTGCAAGCCACTGATGGCTTCTTGAGCTGCAGGGCCGCCGGGGTGGTCTCTTCGTATTGCATGCCGGTGAGCGGGGCGGTCACGTAAACCGGTTCTGGCTCGGCCGGGACCAGCGGATTCACCACGGCCCCACCGGCACAGCCGCTCAGCGCAACTGCGCCAATTGATGAAATAAGTAGGGCTCTTGCAGCTGTTCCAAAGTTCATGCCACGAGTTTATGCCCGACGGCGCTACTTATTGGTAGGGACCACCGAATTGCTCAGCGGCGAATCCACACTGGACGAGGTGGCGTTGCTGGCCACCACGGTGAAGGCATAGGTCACGCCGGCTCGCAGCTTGAGCACCGCGGTGGTTGCGTTGGCCGCCACCCTAAGTGTGCCCACCACATTGCCGCCTGCCCAGACGCGCACGGTCTGCGAAACCAAGGGGTTCAAGCTGTTGTCAGCCTGCACCCAGGTCACGGTTGCGGCTCGCTTGCCGGCAACTGCAGACACCGATACCGGCGCCGCCGGCGCCTTGGCCACCGGAATTCCGATTCCGGCAGGGTTTGCGTACAGCAACGCATTTACCGTGCCGGCTGGAAGTGAACTGATTACGTCTTTGGTGGCGGCATCGGTAAGGGCCAAGGCCACAATATTTGGCTGTTGGAATCCGCCAGCCAAGAGCAATGCGGCTACGCCAGCTACGTGTGGGGATGCCATTGAGGTTCCGCTTAGCACCGCTGTTGCAGTGTCGCCGGTGAACCAGGCGGCGTTGATTGCCGATCCCGGTGCAGCCAGATCAACGCAGGATCCAAAGTTGCTGTAGCTGGCGAAAGTATCGGTGTTGGTGGTTGCAGCCACGGTAATCGCCCCAGAGACACGAGCTGGCGAACTTGTACAAGAATCTACTTTTGAGTTTCCAGCGGCGGCAACCACGGTAATTCCCCGGTTAATCAGCGAGTTAACGGCCGCATCAAGGGATGAGTTTGCCCCGCCACCAAGGCTCATGTTCACCACGGCAGGGGTGCCATCAACGTGCTGGCCGGCAATCCAGTCCAGGCCGGCAATCACGCCAGAAATACTGCCGGAGCCATCGCAGCCAAGCACGCGAACGGGAATCAAAGTGGCGGCCTTGGCCACGCCGTAGTTCGTACCCGCGGCAATTGAGGAAACGTGGGTTCCGTGGCCGTTACAGTCCTCAGTGCCGTTGGTGTCAGTGATTGACGAGTAGCCGGCGCTCACTCGACCGGTGAATTCTGCGTGGCTGGAGCGAATTCCGGTGTCAACCACGTAAATCTGCACCCCAGAGCCGTTGCTGCTGTAGCTGTAGGAGCTAGAAAGCGGCAGCGCGGTCTGGTCAATTCGGTCAATTCCCCAGGCAGCCGGGCTGATCTGGGTCTCGGTGGCGGTGACCTCGGCGTCCTCGGTGATTGAGGCCACGGTGCCGCGCTTGGCAAAGGCGGCGCGCTGTTTATCGGTCAATCCGGCCACCACGCCCTTGAAAACCTTGCTGAACTGCTTGCCTACGGTGGCCTTGGCCGAGCGAAGGGCTGAAATCTCGTTGCCAGGGTCAGCCGCCTCATTAAAGCGAATGATGTACTGAACCTTATTGCCGTTGTCCTTGAGTTCGGCCGCCTTGGCCAGGGCAGCGGCCTTCTTCTGGGCGCCGGTTAACTTGACCGGGTTGCCAAAGGTGGCTTTGCCCTCGGCGGTTACCGGCTTTCCGGTGGCATCGTTCTTGGCGTTGACAAAATCTTTGCTGATGTCTGAAGGCTTGCCGGTTTCGGCCGGTTTATTGGTGCCAACCGGGTCTCCAGAGGCAACTGGCTTGCCCGAGTCAACCGGCTTGCCGGTTACTTTATCGGTGTTGGAATCTGTGTTGATTACCAGCGGGGTGCCTGGCTTGCCGTTGCCCAGCATTCCGTTGCCCGGGTTTGTGTCTGGCTTGGCCGCATTGGCAAGGTTGGCGCCGGTCAACACCAGGGTTGCAACAGCACAGGAAGCAAGAAAAACACCGATTTTTGTACGCATATTCGAATTCTACGCTCATGCAAAAGCGGTCAAAAGTAATTCACAGGCAACTTTCACCGGGGGCCAGCCACTTGCCTAGACTTGAGCGCATGAAGGTTCTAGTCACCGGCGGCGCCGGCTACATTGGCAGTCACGTTGTACGCATGTTGCAGGAGCGCGGTGACCAGGTGGTCGTGGTTGACGACATGTCGGAGGGAGTTCGCGCCCGACTCGGCGACACCAAGTTGGTCCAGCTGGATCTGGCCGCCCCAGAGGCCTTTGAGATTTTGAAAAACCTTTTCAACACCGATGCCATCGACGCAGTAGTCCACTTTGCCGCCCGCAAGAAGGTAGGCGAATCAGTTGAGAAGCCCGAGTGGTACTTTTCGCAGAACATTGGCGGCATGGCCAACCTAATGGGCGCGATGCGCGAGGCCGGCTTGAACAAACTGGTTTTCTCTTCATCGGCCGCCACCTACGGCATGCCAGATGTTCCAGCGGTAACTGAAGACACCGTTTGCAAGCCAATCAACCCATACGGCGAAACCAAGTTGGTTGGTGAGTGGATGGTTGATGCCGCTGCCGCTGCCTGGGGTCTTCGCGGTGTGAACCTGCGCTACTTCAACGTGGCTGGAGCCGGTTGGCCAGACCTTGCCGACACCGCAGTGGCAAACCTGGTGCCGATTGTTTTTGCAGCGATTCGTTCCGGAAATACTCCAAAGGTTTACGGCAACGAATACGCCACCGATGACGGCTCTTGCGTGCGCGACTACGTGCACGTGCACGATTTGGCCAGCGCTCACCTTGCGGCAATTGATTACTTAAATACCGATACCCGACCGCACACCACCTTCAACGTTGGCACTGGCAAGGGATCAAGTGTTTTTGAAGTGATCGAAGAAATCAAAAAAGTTTCTGGCATTGATTTCAAAGAAGAGGTTGTTGATCGACGCGCAGGTGATCCACCATACCTATGCGCTGATGTTTCTCGGATCAAAAATGTTTTGGGTTGGTCTGCAAAGCATGATCTGCACGACATCGTTGAGTCGGCATGGGCTGCTGCTCAGTAGTCAAATATTTTTGCGCTAGATAACTTCGTTGGCGCGAGCCAAGTCTTCGGCGAAGTCAACTTCAACCGCGTAGAGATCACTGATGTCTACCGCCTTGAATTTGGCTTCGCGGTTGGCAATCGCCAACTCGAGTCCGCGTTCAAAATAATCCTGATCGGCAACCTCATCTAGGCGCTTGATTACCGCAGCCTTGTCAGTTGACGAAACAAAGTTGATGCCAACCGCCTCTCCGAGCCCGCCAACCACAGTCTTCGAAAGCTCCGCAACAAAACCATCTGCATCAAGCGTGTATTTGACTTCTTCATCGGCAACTGATGAGTGGTTCACCACCACGAAGGATTCATCGGTGTTGATCATTGGCGTCACCCGGCGCAAAACTTCTGGGTCAAAAACCACGTCACCGTTCATCCACAGCACTCCGCCGTCGCCAGAGGCACGAAGCGCACGGAGCAAACTCTTTGAGGTGTTGGTCTGGTCGTAGGCCTCGTTGTAAACGTAGGTTGCCTCAGGGAAGCGCTCGATGATTGCCTCAAGTTTGAATCCCACCACGGTGGTCAGGCGGTAGTCAGCGCCAAAGGCGGTTTTTAGGTTGTCAACCTGCTGCTGCATGATTGAGCGACCATCTTTTAGCTCTGTCAGCGGCTTCGGCAACGGGCGGCTGAGGCGAGTGCCCATGCCCGCGGCAAGAATAACGACCTGAATTGACATACGCCCAGCCTAATCGCCCGCTTCGCGGCGGGCCCTACTTTGCGCCAAAGACAGCAGCAATTACGCGGGCGGTAGCCTTTCCGTCCTCTAGCGAATTGAACTTTTGCTGCCAGGCTTTGTAGGCCTTGCCGTACTGCTTGGCCACTTCATTGATGTTCTCTAGCGCAGCAATAACCTCGGCGGTGGTGTGGCAAATTGGTCCAGGTGCCTCGGCAACGAAATCAAAATAGAAACCACGATCTGCAACATACTTATCGATATCTGGGGTCAAGAAAATCATTGGCTTGCCCGTGATTGCAAAATCAAACATCACCGATGAATAATCCGTGATCAAAACATCAGCGGCCAAATAAAGCTCTGTAATGTCTGGGTAATCGGTGACATCAATTGCGCCGTTCGCGGTTTTTGAATTGTGCGCGTCAAGAGTCATGCTGTGGCCGCGATACATCAACTGAAAACCCTTAGGCATTTTGGTGGCCGCATCAATGTGGTTCACGGTTTGCAAAGTTCCAATTGCATTGCGATTGGTGTCGCGCCAGGTTGGTGCGTACAAAACCAGCTGAGTCTGCGCGCTCTTAACGCCAAGTTGCTTGCGTACCCGATTGCGAACTGCAACGCGCTCATCCGCACTTGCACTGAGTCTGTCATTGCGCGGGTAACCAACCTCAAGAGTGTTGCCTGATCCGTTTTTAATCGGAAAACCAAAGGACGATGCAAAACACTTGGTTGCATAGGCACTTGGTGAAATTAGGTAATCCCAGGCGGCAGCCTCTTTGCGCATTGTGCTGAGGTACTGAGCAGAAACTTTTCCGGCTTCAATGTCTCGCACCAAACGCTTTAGCGGAGTACCGTGCCAAGTCTGCAAATAAATCTGGCCAGAAACTTTTTTAAAATACCAAGGGAAGGCGGAATTGTTCACCAGGAATTTGGCAGTTGCTAAAACTTTTAGCCATTCGCGCGAACCGTACTTCAAACCGGTTGAACCCTGTGGCGCTTGAACCCCCGGCTTCACGGTCCAAAAGAACTCCAAGTCAGGTCGCGAAATTTTCAGTGCATTGAAAATATCCAGCGGGCTATCGCCAATTACTTTTCCGTCGAACGCCTCAAACAAAACCGCGTTACGAAGTTGCACACCATCTACAGGCCGATACAGAGCACTGCGAATCAAATCGTTCTTGCGGCGGCGAAGAGCACCGATGATTCGTGCCGGTGTGTAGGTCACTTGGACACTCGACTCTTATCGACGATTCCAAAGGCGCTAAAGAAGTAGCCGCGCCAAAAGCCAATGCCCCAAGAGAAGTGCATGGTTGGCAGTGCAATCAGTAGCGCGACCCGTGACTTGAGCGACAAGTTCTGGGCGGTGGATGCCAAAAAGGCAACGCCAAGCAGGTAAACCGCGGCTGGCAAAATGCCAAACCACTGCCCCGCGGCCAACCAGTAAAAGCCCATGGCAACCGCGCCAACCAGCACCGGTGGAATCCAGTAGCGCAAGCTGGCACCCGATGCATTTCTGCGAGTCAAATCACCGCGCCAAATTCCAGTTGAAAGGAATTGCTTTGACAGCTTGCTCCAGGTGCCGCGTGGCCAGTAGGTGACCTTGAGCTCTGGGCTAAACCAAACCAAACCGCCGGTCTTCTTGATGCGCTGAGCTAGATCCCAGTCCTCGCCGCGCACGATGGTCTCGTCGTAGCCACCCACTCGCTCCAGTGCGCTCTTCTGAAAAATACCCAGGTAGGCGCTCTCGGCCTCACCCTCGTCGCCGCCAACGTGAAACTTTGCGCCGCCAATGCCAAAGCGTGAGGTGTAGGCCCAGGCCACGGCTTTTTGAAACGCGCTGGTGCCTTTTGCGTCCATGATTCCGCCGAGCAGGTCGGCCTTTTTATCCAGCAAGATTCTTACGCCGTTTTCTAAATACCCGGCCGCCGGTTCACTGTGGGCATCAATTCGCACAATAATGGAGTGCTTGCTTTGACGCACGGCCTCGTTGAGTCCAACCGTGGTCAGGCCACGTGGGTTATCAATTAAACGAATTCGCTTGTCTGCCTTGGCCAGCTCGGCGGCAATCTGATTGGTGTTGTCGCGAGATGGCCCCAGGGCCAACAAGACCTCAATGTCACCAGAATATTTCTGACTGAGCACACTGTTTACGGCGGCGGCCAAATGATTCTGCTCATTCAAAACAGGAATGATGACTGAAATCGCCGGAGCTTTTTTAGCAGCAGGCATAGTTACTCGGAAATCTCGTCCATGTACTGGGTGTATGCGCCAACAACCTTCTTTGGGTCACCATCCATGCGAATCAAACCCTTTTCCAACCAGATAACTCGGTTGCAGGTTTCCAAGATCGACTCCATTGCGTGACTGACCAAAAAGACGGTGCCAGCGTTTTCACGCAACTGACGCATGCGTGCCTCTGAACGGTTCTGGAATTGCTTGTCACCTACCGATAGCGCCTCGTCAACAATCAAGATGTCGTGATCGCGATGCGCTGCAATTGCAAACTTAAGTCTTGCTGCCATGCCCGATGAATAGGTGCGCATCGGCAGATCAATGAATTCCTCTAGGCCGGCGAACTTAGCGATTTCGTCTACTGCGTTCTCCATGTCTTTGCGGCTCTCACCCATGGCCATGCCGCCAAGCAGAATGTTGCGCTCACCAGAAATATTCGGCAGAAGTGCTCCACCAACGCCAAGCAGGGTTGGTCGAGCGATTGCGTAGACGCTACCGCCGTCAATTGGGGTGAGTCCAGAAATCGCGCGAAGCAGAGTTGATTTGCCAGAACCGTTGGAACCAATGATGCCGATTGATTCACCCTCGTAAACCGTGAAGCTAACACCCTTTACCGCGTGGACCTCGCGCAGGTTTGAAGTCTTCGAAAAGATTCCGTTCTTGCCTTGACCGCGGGTTACTCGCTTACCCGATGCGTAAACCTTGTAGATGACGTGCACGTCATCTACGATTACCACCGGTTTGCGTTCAGCCTGCTTGGTGGTTGCCTTCTTAGTCGCGACCATGCTGTTAGTCCCGCCCGTATTCTTCTTCGGCTTTCCAGAAGAAAATGCTGCCGAATATAAAAGTAGCGAAGGCCCAAATAATGCAGGCAATCCAGATGTCAGTTTCCATGGTGTAGCCCTGCACCAAGGCTCCGCGAGCAATCTCGATGTAGTCATAAACCGGATTCAACTTTGCGATTGCCAAAGCCTGCGGGTAGTTGGCTAGCACCGCGTCAACGCTGAAGAAAATTCCAGACGTGTAAAAGAAGATGCGAGTCACAAATGGCAACAGCTTGCTTAGGTCGCGAACCTGCGCGGTGAGGCGGGCGGCAATCATCGCTAGACCGGCAGCAAACATGGTCATAAGAAACAGAATTGGAATTAGCGCCAACCAACTCCAGGTGATTTCACGCTGGATGATCAAGAGCGTGACCAACAAAATGCCCAGCTGTGGCAGCAGGTTAACGAACTGCGTGATCACGGTAGAGATTGGCAACAGGGCACGAGGAAAACTCAAACTTCTAACCAACCCGGAGTTGCTGGTGATTGAAGAAGCTCCGCTGTAAAAACTGCCAGACAGGAAAGAGAACAAAAATACGCCGGTGAATAGAAACGGCAAGAAGTTATCTGGTCGGCTGTCGCCAAGAATTACACCAAAGATCAATCCGTAGGTGGCCGCCTGAATAGTTGGCAACAAAATGTTCCACCACTTGCCCAAACGGTTTCTGGCGTTGGCGGCTTCGTTAGAAAAAGTTGAGAGGGCAACTGCAAAGTCTTTGCGCTGCCAGGTTTCTGCGATGTAGTTGAAAAACGACGGACGCGCACCCATGCGCTTTAGTCCGTGCTCGGCAGCGTAGGCTGCTAGATTTTCCTGACTCACCCGTTCAGTTTATCGGTGTGGTTAAAGAAAAGGTCCCGGCATCGCTGCCGGGACCTTCGCTAACTAATACGTTATTAGTTCTTTGAACCAATACCCTTTGCAACGATTACTGCTAGAGCGGTAACAACGGTACCGATAGCGATTGCAAGGATGTAGGTTAGTGGGCTGCTCACTAGTGGGAACACGAAGATACCACCGTGAGGAGCGCGAAGCTCGTTACCGAAGATAGCTACTAGAGCACCGGTAACACCTGAACCAAGCATGATTGATGGAATCACGCGTGCTGGGTCAGCAGCTGCGAAAGGAATTGCACCTTCAGAGATGAATGATGCACCTAGAAGCCATGCAGCCTTACCGTTTTCGCGCTCTGAGTCAGAGAACTGGTTCTTACGTAGAACGGTTGCAAGTGCAAGACCTAGAGGAGGAGTCATACCGGTTGCCATAACAATCGCCATGATTACGAACTCAGGTGCTGAAGCAACTGCACCAGCTGCTGCAAGACCGGTCACACCAAAGGTGTAAGCAACCTTGTTTACTGGGCCACCCATGTCGAATGCCATCATCAGACCGATAACGATACCTACAACTACAACACCTGCAGTTGATAGGCCAGCTAGCCATGAGGTTAGACCTGAAGCAAGAGCTGAGATTGGGGTCTTTAGAACTAGAACCATTGCGAAACCAGTTACTAGAGATGAAAGAAGTGGGTTAACCACAACTGGCATAACAGGCTTGATCCAGTTAGCTACAGGCCAACGTGAAATCCACAGTGCTACGAAACCAGCGATGAAACCACCAAGGATTGCACCAAGGAATCCAGTACCGGTACCTAGTGGGTTACCGTCTAGACCAGTTGCAAGCGCACCTGCAACGAAACCTGGAGCAAGACCTGGACGGTCAGCGATTGCGTACGCAATGTAGCCAGCAAGTACTGGTACGAAGAATGCGAATGCTGCCTTACCTAGCCAGAAGATGATGAATGCCCAGTTACCAACGTTCAATAGGTTGAAACCGGTGATCTTGCCATCAGCGTCTACTGGAACTGACATCTTTGCTGCGTCATATGCGTGGATACCATCGGTACCCGCTGCTACTGCACCAAACAAGAAGCCAAGAGCGATAAGAATACCGCCGGCTGCTACGAATGGAATCATGTGTGAAACACCGGTCATCAGCCATTGGCGGATGCGTGTTCCTGTACTTACGTTGCTCACTATTCGTCTCCTAATAGTTCTCTAATTGGATTTTTGTTTACTACTTTTTTCCGAAGAGGCCTCCGAGGAAGCCGCCCTTCTTCTCTGAAGCAGGCTTTGGGGCCTTCTCCGTTTTCTCTGCAGCCGGGGCCGCAGAAGAACCTTCGCCAACCTTCTTTGCGGTGCCGTTTTCAATCGACTCCAACAACTGGTTGATCAAAGCTTGTGCGCCGTGCATTGCTTTCGCAACTGGCACCTCAAGGTAAGGCTTGCCGTTGAAACGGTCACGGTCCTTCACCTGTAGATCCACGGCAAAAATTACAGCGTCAGCAGCGTCAATCTCTGCTTGCTTGAATGGGTTTGAACCAGCAGAACCCTGGGTCTCAACTTTTACGTCGTGACCCAACTTCTTACCAGCCTGCTCAAGTGCTTCGGCTGCCATGTAGGTGTGTGCAATTCCGGTGATGCATGAAGTTACGCAAACGATTTTTGCCATTTTATTTTTGTACCTCTCGAGTAACGGTCTCTGCAATTGATGCAGCACTCTTGTCCGCGCGCAATGCGTCACGGAATTCTTCGTGCATCACTTTACGTGCCAGCGCTGCAAGGATTTCTAGGTGCGCGCTCTCGCCAGAGGCTGGAGCGGCAATCAAAAAGATTAGGTGCGATGGGCCGTCGTCGGCACCAAAGTCGATTCCCTTTTCAGTTGTCGCTACGGCAACTGACGGAATGGTTACTAAGTCACTCTGAGCGTGTGGAATGGCAATGCCACCCTCAATTCCGGTTGGAAAGTGTTCTTCACGAGCGGCAACGGCAGCTAGATAGCCCTCGATCTCGGTGATGCGGCCTGCGGCCAATAGGCGCTCAGCCAAGAGGCGGGTGGCCTCTTCTTTGGTCGATGCCTCAATGTCGACAATTACGATGTCGGCGGTGGTTACTGCGTTTGACAAACTGCTCCTTTTTTGAAGCTCTGTTCGAGCTCGTGTCATTTACCGTACACAGGCTTTTCTCAGTCTTTTGGTAAATTTTGGTAAAAGATGCGAGAAAGTTACGTTTTTCCTTTGTAGATACCCTACAAAGTAATCGTTTACATTCCGCCCAGCCCAAAACCGGTTCCCAGACACCGATATCGGTGTTTTGGGTCAAATTGGGCAGCATTTTCCGACCCGGTAGCCATAAATTGCACCGTATATAGAAGTGGTGGCATTATTAGAAGGCTCCCGAGCGATGAGGCTCAGGTCCCCCATAAATCCCTAAATAAATGGAGAACTCCTGATGTCTGTATTTAGCCACGAAGTTGAGGTCCTAGACCCAATCGGCCTGCACGCTCGCCCAGCCAGCCAGATCACCAAGCTGGTCAAAGAATCTGAATTAAATGTTGAAATTGGCCGCCCAGGCGAAGAATTCGTCAAGGCCAAGTCAGCGCTGATGCTGATGAGCCTAAAAATCAAGACCGGCGAAAAGCTGACCTTGACTGTTGAGACCGATGACGAAGCCAAGGCTGCCGACATCGCCGCTCAGATCCAAGAGTTCTTGAAGGGCTAATCAATTGTCTCTAGCAGCAGGCGCCGTCCTTTCAGGTTTGGGCGTTGGCCTGAACTCAGCCGTTGGTGAAGTTTTTGTTGTAAAGCCACAGGCACCACTTCCAGAGTGGAGCAAATCTTCAAAGTCAGCAGCAGAAGAAACCGCTGATCTAAAAACCGCAATTGCAAACGTTTCCGCATCGCTTGCAGCACTTGGCGAACGTGCGGGCGGAACCAGTGCCGAAATTTTCGAAGCGCTTACCTTTCTTCTAGAAGACGAAGAGCTTCTTGAACTAGCAGAATCACACATCGAAGAAGGTTGGACTGCGGCGGCCGCTTACGGAAAAGCCGTAGACACTTTTGCGGAACTACTTGGTGGCGACGCAGATTTTGATGAGCGCGTAAAAGATCTTCAAGATCTTTCAAAGCGTGTGCAGGCAGACATTGCCGGAATTGAAATGGCCCTTGCTCTTCCAGAGATTGGACGTTTGGTTTTGGTTGGTGAAGATTTTTCACCGGCAGACACCGCGCAATTTACTAAAGCTGTTGTTGGCGTGATCACTCTTAAGGGTGGGCCAACTTCACACACCGCAATCATTTGTCGTTCGCGTTCTATTCCGGCGGTTGTTTCTTGTGGTGCTGCAGCATCACTTAACAACGGCGACACAGTTTTGGTTGACCCGGTTGGCGACCGAGTGCTATTTGGTGGCGACGAATCGCTTGCAACAAAAGCAATCACCTACATCGCGATTAACGATGAGCCAATCATTCCGGTTCGTGCCAACATCGGCACACTTGCCGATGCAGAAAACGCAACTTCAAAAACTGAAGCCGTTGGTGTTGGTTTGTTCCGCACTGAGCTGTTGTACCTGAATTCAAAGGTCGTACCAACAGTTGATGAGCAAGCCACCGAGTACGCGAGCATTCTTGCCGCCGCACCGCAGGGACCTATCGTGGTACGCACAATTGACGCGGGTTCTGACAAGCCGGTTCCGTTCTTGCACATGCCACACGAAGACAACCCGGCTCTTGGCGTTCGCGGTTTCCGCTTGATTCAAGACCACCGCGACTTCATTGAGGACCAGCTAAAGTCCCTTGAGATTGCGCGGGTGAAGACCGGCCGCGAGGTCTGGGTAATGGCACCAATGATTGCCACCGTTCAAGAAGCAAAGCAGTTCGCCGATCTTGCTCGCTCACTTGGTGGCTACAAGGTTGGCATCATGGTTGAGACACCATCAATCGCAGCACTGATTGATCAGCTGGCTGGGATTGTTGATTTTGTCTCGGTTGGTACCAACGACTTGTCGCAGTATCTTTTTGCAGCAGACCGAATGAACGCAAACCTTGGCGCACTTGCCAACCACTGGCAGCCAGGATTGATTCGCACACTCGCGCGAATTGCTGATGGCGCAGCCAAGGGCGGATTCAGCGTTGGTGTTTGTGGCGAGAGCGCATCAGACCCTGCGTTCGCAGTTGTGCTTGCCGGACTTGGCATCAACTCGGTTTCGGTTTCTGTTTCGCAAGTTGGTGCGGTGCGTGCATCACTTTCGGCACTTGATATTGCAAAAGCAAAAGAAGTTGCAAACAAGGTTCTGGTTGCAACTTCACCTGAGGCAGCAAAGGCTGCGGCGCTTGATGCACTCGCACAGCTCTAAAGTTTCTGTCATAGGTGCAGGCGCGGTTGGCGCTTCAATGGCCTACGCCATGTTGATTCGTGAATCAGCGCGCGAAGTTGTTCTGTATGACATAAACGAAAGCAAAGTTACCGCCGAGGTTTTAGATCTTGCACACGGCACGCAGTTCACCGGCTCATCATCAATTTCTGGCGGTGCAGATATTTCTGCAACCGCAAATTCTGATGTAGTTGTGATCACCGCGGGTGCAAAACAAAATCCTGGTCAGACTCGATTAGAACTTGCCGGCGTTAACTTTGAAATTCTAAAGTCGCTGCTGCCGGATTTGCTTAGGTATTCTCCGGATGCAATTTTTGTTTTGGTGACTAACCCCTGCGATGTGTTGGCAACAGCTGCGCAAAAATTAACTGGTCTGCCAGCAAATCGAATTTTTAGCTCCGGTACCGTGCTGGATTCCTCCAGGCTGCGTTGGTTGCTTGCCGAAAAATTTGATGTCTCAACCGCAAACATCCACGCCAACATAATTGGCGAGCATGGCGACTCTGAATTTGCCCTTTGGTCTCAAGCCACGGTGGGCAATACCCCGCTGCTGGAATGGAAGTTGGCCGACGGCGGCACGCTGACCCGCGAGGCCCTTGACGAAATTGCCTATTCGGTGAAAACCGCCGCCTACAAGGTGATTGAAGGCAAAGGCGCCACAAATTTTGCCATCGGTTTATCGGGCGCTCGAATTGTTGAGGCAATCCTGAACGATGAGCACGCGATTTTGCCGATTAGTTCAGTTTTGACTGACTATCACGGCATTTCAGGCATTGCGATGTCGGTGCCCACCCTGGTAACCCGGCAGGGAGCCAGCCGAACCATAGATATTGCAATGGAACCGCACGAGCAGGCACTTTTTGAAGCTTCGGCGAGCGCCATTCGCAGCTCACTCGAGTCGCTAGCCCTGTAACGGCTACTTCCCTGTCAATAAAAGGGCGCTCGGGTAGGCTTGTCCCCTAGATACACGCTAATAAATAGGAGCCGTTTTGACCCCCAAAGAATTCACCGAGCGCGCCTGGAAATACGTACTGAAGCGCGGCAAGGTTCGTAGAGTCACCCTTCGCCTGAACAAACTAAGCGAAGACCTACTTCTTATGGGTCCAGACGACCTAAACGCCCAGTTGGTGCGCAAGCTTGAGCTTGGCACGAGCCTGGACGACATCTTGGTGGCCCACGTTCGTGAGGCCTATGCCAAGAAGCAGCGCATTAACACCCGCGCCCTATTGCAGCGGGTTTACGCTTCTGAGGGAACCCGGGTTGCCGGTGCCGTGGCCTTTGGTACTTTTCTATCGCTCGATGGTTTGCAGGCAGCTGCCTACGGTTACTTCAAAGAAGCCGGTGCTGATCTTTCAAAGAAGACCGCTACCTACGAATACTTTGACGCCTACCTAACCGTTAGCCCAAAGAAAGCTATCGCCGAAGTTGATGCGATTCTTGCCGACGCTGATTCCTACAGCAACGCATTCCGCCTGCAGGTTATCCGTGCAGCAATTAAGCACCAGCACACAGCAGACATTCGCAAGTGGGTAAGCGCGCTTGCAGCCGCCGAAAAGAAGAACAAGTCTCTCAATGAGGACCAGGCCTTTGAACTCAACTGGTGGGTAAAGATGCTTGCCGATGACGGCAGCCAGGCCAAGAACCTACCTAAGACCATCAACTTTGCAGTGATGGATTACAACATGCTTGATAACGCACGTTCATCTTCTAACCGCGGTGACTATGTGCAAACTCTTGCAGCGCTGTCAAACCTGCTGCGTTTTCAAAACATTGAATTTGTTGGCGGTTCAAAGCTTGCCAACTACCTAAAAGGGCTGCAGCCACGCATTCACAAGAAGCGTCGCATCAACGGTCTGGCACCGGTCAAGGTTCAACCGGTTGAAATGCACCGCGACTTTTCATCGGGCCGCGTTTACCCAAAGAACACCTGGTTGATTTCAAACGGTTGGTTCATGCACCGTGCCTACAAGGGAGCGGTTGACTTTCCGTACCCAGAGAACGTGAACCCAATCATGATCTCGTTCCACATTCAAGATGCCGGCGTTCTAAACAAAGAAGTTGCCGCACACCTAAAGAAACTAGGACCAATTGGTTGCCGCGACTGGACTACCGTTTACCGCTTGCGCGACTGGGGCGTACCAGCCTTCTTCAGTGGTTGTGTAACCACAACCGTTGGTCAGGTGCTACCTAAGGCTCGCCTTGCTGGAAAGATTCCAAAACTTGCTGTTGTTGAGGCCGGCACCAAGTGGATGCAGCTTAAGTACCTATTCATGTGGAAGTGGTGGTACATCCAGATTGGTGATTACGTTCGTGACTTCACCTTGGTTGAGGGTCTTGAGGATGCGCGCAAGATGCTGGCCAAGTATGCCTCTTACGGCAAGGTAATCACCAAGCGTCTGCACTGCTACCTACCGGCTCGTTCAATGGGCTTGCCAGTTGAGTTCGTTCCTTCAAAGCGCTCAGACGTGCGCTTCGAGGGTCTGCTTGATCTAGACAAGGAAGCATTCAACAAGATTCGCTCGGGACTAGAGCACAAGCTTGAGGTCATTCTTGGCCACATTCTTGATGGCAAGAGCTACGAAGAAGTTATGAAGCTCTGGGCTGAGCTAGTGGCCCCTGACGTTGCCTACGCAGAGGAATACTGCACCAAGCTTGAGCCAATCGGTAAGTCAGCTATTGACCTGCCAGAGACCTACAAGAAGTTCAAGTCACACGTGGTTGAACTTGGCAAGAACAAGTTTGGTAAAGATGCAATCAACATTGCCTTTGCCTGTGACCAGAACCTGCAAGATGAACTTGCTGTTGTGATTGCATCGGTTGAGCGCAACACCAAGCGCCAGATCAACGCTCACATTCTGACCCGTGGTTTGAAAGACGATTACTTCAAGAAGATTCACAAGTTGTTCCCAAAGATCAACTTCTTCTTCCACGACTTCAGTGATATTTCATACGGCTCAAACGTGAACCTAATGAAGCACATCACCGTCTCAACCTTTGACCGTCTGTTCCTACCTCGCGTGCTGGACAAGCTAGACAAGGTGCTTTACCTAGACGTTGACATTTTGGTTCGAGGCGATGTTGGCAAGTTGTACGACACCAAACTTGGCGACAAGGTATTCGCTGGTAAGAAGTCAGAGCTAGATGGCTGGGCAAGCTTGATTGACGTGATTACTCGCGTTAGTTTGTCACTGCCACCCAAGAAGGCTTGGGCGCTTCGCCGTCGTGCACACGCAACCGGCAAGTTGACCGCAGATACCTACAACGCGGGAATCTTGTTGATGAACCTAAAGAAGATGCGTGAAGAAAACTTCATCGAGAACAACCTGTACCTAGTTGAAGAGCTGCGCTTGAACGATCAGGACGTAATGAACTTCTACTCGGCTGGTCGAGCGTTGAACCTTGACGGTGACTGGAACTACGTGCCAACCCAGGACTACTCAAAAGATCCAAAGATTGTGCACTGGGCCGGTCCGGCTAAGCCTTGGAAGCCAGCCTTTGCACTTTACAAAGATGAGTTCCAGGCCATCGCTAAAGAACTGAAGGCAACCAAATAATGTTCAAGGCTCCTACTAAAGCAGTTATCCCGGTTGCCGGTCTTGGCACCCGATTCTTGCCGGCAACTAAGGCAATGCCCAAAGAGATGCTGCCTTTAGTAGATAAGCCTGTGATTCAGTACGTGGTTGAAGAAGCAGTGCGCTACGGACTCAACGACATTTTGTTTGTCACCGGCCGCGACAAGTACGCGCTAGAAAATCACTTTGACACCGCCGAGGCACTTGAAACTCGTCTTGAGGAAAAGGGTGACGAAAAAAAGCTAGCGCTAGTGCAGAAGCCAACCAACTTGGCCAACATTCACTACGTTCGTCAGGGTGGCGCCCAAGGTCTGGGCCACGCGGTTCACTGCGCAAAAACATTCACCGGCAACGAGCCGTTTGCTGTATTACTCGGCGACGACGTAATTGAGGAAACCTCACACCTACTTGAGCGGATGATTGAAGTCTTCGTTGAGACACAGTCATCGGTGGTGGCTTTGATTGAAGTACCCAACAGTGAGATTCACAAGTACGGCAGCGTAAAGCCCGCTGGTCAAAACGGTGATGTGATCACAGTTTCAGACTTTGTTGAAAAGCCAGCGCCAGAGGTTGCACCTTCTAACTACGCGGTGATTGGTCGCTACATTTTGCGCCCGGAGATCCTAGACATTATTGAGACCCTTGAGCCTGGCGCAGGTGGCGAGATTCAACTCACTGACGCTCTGGCAATCGCAGCTCGCGAGCCACAAAAGTACGGTGGCGTAGTTGGTGTTGTGTTTAGCGGTGAGCGCTACGACGCCGGCGACAAGCTTGAGTACCTAAAGGCAACTATTCAGCTAGCCCTGAAGCGCAAGGAACTGGGCACCGATCTGCTCAACTGGATGAAGACCTTCATCCAAGATAAATAAACGCGGCAATTAACACCGATGCCCGTTCCCAGGCTCGTGAATCAGTTATTACTTAAGTAGTCCGTCGAATAGCGCCCGGGCGCCAGGGATGTGCTTGTAAAGCGGAATATCGTGATTCCAAACGCGATCCTTGAACACTTCCATGTTGCGCTGGTTGGTTTTACCCATCACCATGCCAGCTTTGATCAGCCCCTGCATTTGGCGCAGCGCGGTAATTCGGTCGGCAAGTTTTTGGCTGTCATTAGTTTGCTGAGTAATTGACTTGGCGCCCTCGGTGCGCACCCGCCATAAGTAGACAGTCTCTGAAAGCACTGAGAATTTTGCGGCCCGAATATAGGCCTTGGTCATAAGTGCCATATCTTCAAAGTACAAACCCTCGGGGAAACTGAATTTATTTTGGCTGTAAAACTTGAAGTCAAAGAGCCGGTTCCAAGCGGTGACATCCAAAATTGCGTGTGGGTGTTCCAGCAACGTCGTCGATGCCAAGCTTCCAGTTGAGTTAGCAGCAAATCCCCTGCGGTCGAATACCGGACGGGTATCGCGACGCTTCAGACGGGTGACACCCTTCATGCGGGTGGTGTCACCAACAACAAAGTCAGCTCCGGTTTCAATGATTCGGCTCACCAGGTGCTTCAGTGCATCTGGAGCAAGGGCATCATCGCTGTCCAGGAACATTAGGTAATCGGTGTTTTCGATTGCGCGAACGCCTGCATTTCGCGCGGCACTGAGTCCGGCATTTTCTTGCTCAACAATGTGCAGGTTTAGTTTTTCTTGAAACTTACGAGCAACCGCTAGCGAGTTATCGGTGGAGCCGTCATTCACCAAAATCACATCTAAGTTTGGATAGTTCTGCGCGCAAACACTCTGCAGGCAAAGTGCAAGGTAGCGCTCAACGTTGTAGACCGGAATTACGATGGTTACCTTTGGCGTCACCGGCAGATCACTGAAAACCATCTTTGCGGCCGCGCGCTTTGAAACTTTGCGGGCAAACTTTGCCATCAACCAGGCGTCAGAAATCTTGGTCGCTACCGGAAGCGACAAAAAGTCATATCCCGCTTTCAAGATTGCGTTCACTTATATGAATGCTTTCTGGTGGCCAGCACCGATCCAACAACAACTAGCGGCATACCAATCAAAATACCAGTGGTGATTGGCTCACCCAACAGAACAATGCCAAGGAACACCGCAACCGCCATATTCATGTAGGTAACCAGGCTGGCGCGCGCAACATCGATTTCATTTAGAAGTCTGAAGAAAGCTACGAAGGCCAGCGAGGTACAGAATATTCCAAGGCCAAGCAACGAGCCCCAAGCTTCAACCGGTGGATTTGCAGCCAACTCCTTTGGCAGGCTGCCCAACGCAGGAATCGCGTAAACAATTGCCACCATCACCATTGCTAAACCGTTAATCGCAACGCCAGAGACATCGGGCATTTTTATGCGAGCAATTACCGGAGCAACCGAGTACCCGATGGCAGCCAAAATAACCATGCCCACGTGCGGCAGCGAAATGCTGCCATTGAAGGCGTCAATTCCCACCAGCAAAAGCACGCCGGTGAACCCGATGACCAAACCGGCCAAGGTGTTGCGGTGGGCAAGGGACTTATCGCCAAGGTAGAAGTAGCCAATAATCAGGCCAAAGAATGGCACGGTGGCAACAAGAAGTCCGGCAAGACCTGAATTGATGACTCGCTCTGACTCGGTGATTAGGAACCAGGGTCCAATCATTTCAAGTGCCGCGTAGGCAAGCACCCAGGGCCAGGCCCTAAGTGCCGGCAGCAGGGTCTTTCTGTGGATAGCTATTGGAATCAGCACCAGCGCACCAACCACAACGCGACTAAAGACGATTGTCCAGGTTGAGAAATCCTCAACCGCAACCCGAATAAATAGGTAAGGCATACCCCAGGCAACACCAACAACGAGGAAAAGGAATAGCGCCTTACGTGACATCCCTCCAGCCTAACTCACGCTTTACTGGCTAGATTTAGGGCATGAGTTCACCCGTTACCACACTTAGAACCTCGGCAATTATTCGTTTTGCCACTGCTTTCGCCATGCTGGGAAGCGTGATTTGGCAAATTTCTTCACGTGTTGCCAACAACGTGTTTAGACCGTGGGAATACTTCTCTTACTTCACGATTCAAACCAGCTTGATCGCAATCGTCACGCTTAGCGTTGCCGGTTGGTTTGCCTGGAATGGTCGCACAGAAACCCGAGTGTTGAATATTGTGCGTTTGTGCACAGTGACCTTCACGGTTGTGGTGACTTTGGTTTACAACCTGTTGCTTCGCGGTTTGCCAGATGCCGCCGCCGATGGCGACTATGTTTGGCCAGTATTGCCAAATGAAATTCTGCACGTTTGGGCAGCAATTTTTATGTTGATTGATTGGATACTTTCAAGTCGCCGCATCAACTTGCGCGTGCGCGCAATTTTTTGGGTGCTGGTATTCCCGCTGGTCTGGTTGGTCTACTCAATTATTCGCGGACTAATTGTTGACTGGTGGCCGTACTGGTTCATCAATCCAAATGAGCCAGCTGGAATTCCAGGAATGCTCAGCTACATTGTTGGAATTATGTTGTTCCTTTTGACGGTCGCAATTGGTTTAGTTGGATTGCAACGCATCACAGTGCGGGCATTTAGAAACTAAGAACTACAAGAACCCTTAGCTAAAGACCGGCTGCTTTGACATTAGCTCCTGAACCATTGGAATAACTTTTGTTCCATAAAGTTCAATTGAGTGCATCAACTTGCTGTGACTCATTGGGCCGTTGGCATATTTCAAATCAAATCGGTGAGCGCCAACTGATTCCAGCGCGTAAGCAATTTTCTTTGCAACAGTCTCTGCCGAGCCAACGTAAAGCGAACCGTACTGCACCTCGTGCAGGTAGTTTCCTTTTTGCACCGGTGGCCAACCGCGTTCGCGACCAATTCGGCCAAACGCAGCTTCGTATGCCGGCCACATTTCTTCGATAGCTTGTTCATCGGTGTCAGCAATGTGACCCGGTGAGTGAATGGAGATCGGACGGTGCGGTTTGTGCAGTTGATCAAGGGCGTCGTAGTAAAGCTTGGCGTAAGGAGCAAAGCGCGCTGGGTCACCACCGATAATCGCGAGCGCAAGATTTGCATCAAGTCGCGCTGCACGAATAACTGACTCGGGGCTACCGCCAACACCAACACGAAGCGGAATCTGACCGCGCTCCGTTTTTGGATAGACCTGTTGGTTGCGCAAAGTTGGGGTGTGCTTGCCGGTCCAGGTAATCGGACCTTCTTTGAGTAGCTCCACCAGCATCTCTAGTTTTTCTTCGAATAGATCTGCGTAGTCGCTCAGCTCGTAACCAAACAGCGGGAATGACTCGGTGAATGAGCCGCGGCCAGCGGTAATTTCTGCGCGGCCGTTGCTTAGCGCGTCTACGGTGGCGAACTGCTGATACACACGAATCGGGTCTTCGCTTGAAAGCACGACCACTCCGGAACCCAGGGTGATGTTTTTGGTGACCGTGGCCAAACCGGCCAGCACTGTGATTGGGGCGGATACCGCGTAGTCATCGCGGTGGTGCTCGCCAATATTGAAGCCGTTGATGCCGATTTCGTCGGCTAACTTGCCCTGCTCAATGATGTTGCGGATTGACTGGGCAGCGCTCTCGGGCACTCCGTTGTCGTCGTGGGTCACGTCGCCAAATGTGTCTAGGCCAAATTTGATGGTTTTCAGATCGATTGCGTTCACGAGTTAAGTAAACCCCATCTAGACAGTTTTATTCCAGTGTTTTCTGAAATTAGTTTGCTGATTTTTTTGGAGCCCACGCCCCAAGAACCAGGCAATCGGCAATACCCAGGCTATTCGGCCGCGGCCAGCTGCCCGCAAGCCCCGTCAATTTCTTTACCGCGGGTATCGCGCAGGGTGGTTGGTACTCCAGCCTTTTCTAGGCGGCGAACAAACTCGTTCTGAACGGCTGGCTCAGACGCCGTCCAGATAGACCCCGGGGTTGGGTTCAGCGGAATGGGGTTCACGTGCACCCAGCCCTTGCCCCGGGCGTTCAGCTTCTCGGCCAGCAGATCAGCACGCCAACCGTGATCGTTCATGTCTTTGATCAGGGCGTACTCAATTGAAACGCGGCGGCCGGTCTTGTCAAAGTATTCGCGGGCCGCATCCAGGGCCTCATCGACCTTCCACTTTGAGTTGATCGGAATCAGTTCGTCACGAAGTTCGTCATCGGGCGCGTGCAGTGAAAGAGCAAAGGTGACCGGCACGTTTTCATCGGCCAGTTTTTGAATCGCC
This sequence comes from Rhodoluna lacicola, assembly GCF_000699505.1. Taxonomy (NCBI): domain Bacteria; kingdom Bacillati; phylum Actinomycetota; class Actinomycetes; order Micrococcales; family Microbacteriaceae; genus Rhodoluna; species Rhodoluna lacicola. The sequence continues at coordinate 1,326,651 of NZ_CP007490.1, forward strand.
GGCACTAGGCCAACGGTTGAAACGGTAATTCCGCGAGCGCTCATGCCAAGCCCCTCAGGCTGCGGGGCAACCATGGTTCGCACTGCCTTCATGACTCGGTCATAGTTGGCCAGCGGCTCACCCATTCCCATGAAGACGATGTTGGTTACGCGCTCTGGGGCGTCTTTCATCTTGGCCTTTGAGCCGCCAAGTTCGCCCTTGGCAATCACGGCGTTGGCGCGCACGATCTGGTCAACGATCTCGCCGGCTGACATGTTTCGGGTTAATCCCGCTTGTCCGGTAGCGCAAAACGGGCAGTTCATGCCGCAGCCAGCTTGGCTTGAAATGCATAGGGTGATTCTTCCGGTGTAACGCATCAACACCGATTCCACCAGCGCGCCATCGAATAGGCGCCAGAGGAACTTTATGGTGTCGCCGTTATCGGTTTGCAGCCTTTTGACCTCTGTCAACAGCGGCGGTAGAAGTGAACCAACCAATTCGGCGCGACCGGCAGCCGGCAGGTCAGTCATTTCGCTGGGGTCAGAGGTGTAGTGGGTGAAGTAGTGGGCCGCGATCTGCTTGGCGCGGAATGCCTGCACGCCGGCTTCTTTGAGGCGCTCGGCGCGCTCTTCGGCGGTTAGGTCAACTAGGTGAATTGGGGGCTTGCCGCGCTTTGGTTCGGCGAACATCAGCAGAGGCTTGCCGTCTGGGCCAAGTTTTTGCTTCCAGCCCTCTGTTTTAGGGCGAACTTGGATTAAATCAGACATGTATCAAGTCTAGGGAAAGCCACATATATAACAATTGGCTAAAGACTGTAAACGCTTACATTTTTCGGGTTAGCCTAGGTAAATCGATGAGTTTTGCGCCTGATTTGTGGCGCCCCGGCTATTAACAAAGAGGTTCAAAATGTCAGGTACCAGCATCCTGGTCTACGCCGAGCGCGTGGGCGGCAACCTGGGGGAAATAGAAAAGCTGCTGGCTGGTCCCCTGGCCGATTTTGATGGCATTCACGTGCTGCCGTTCTTTCACCCATATGACGGTGACGACGCCGGCTTTGACCCGATAGACCACACCATCGTCGACCCGCGCCTTGGCGACTGGTCAGACTTCAAGCGCATCTCGCAGACCCACGAGCTAACCGCTGATCTAATCGTGAACCACGCCTCTTATCTGTCACCTGAATTCAAAGACTGGCAAGAAAAGGGTGAGCAGTCAGAGTACGACGGCATGTTCCTAACCTTTGACGTGGTGTTCCCTAATGGTGGCACAGAGGAGGGCATCACTTCTTTCTATCGTCCGCGTCCGGGCATGCCATTTACCGCTTACGAGGTTGGCGGCAAGCGCCGTTTGGTTTGGACCACCTTCATGCCATCGCAGGTTGACATCGATATCAAGCACGATGCCGGCAAGGCCTACCTGGTTCGCATTCTTGAAGCGCTGAAGTCTGGTGGCGTAAAGGTTGTTCGTCTTGATGCAGTTGGTTATGCGGTTAAAACTCCGGGCACTGACTCATTCATGACCAAAGAGACTTTGGATTTCGTAAAAGAAATCTCAGAGTTGATTCACTCTTACGATATGCGAGTTTTGGTTGAGGTTCACGCGCACTACACCCAGCAGCTAGAGATCGCTCCGTTGGTTGATCTAATTTACGACTTCCAAACCGCGCCACTACTTTTGCACTCGCTATTTACCGGAACTGTTGATCGCCTTGGTGACTGGTTCAAGATTCGCCCAAACAACTGCTTGAACGTGCTTGACACTCACGACGGTTACGGCGTCATTGATGGCGGTCCAATTGGTGAGCGCCCAGGTTTGATTACCCAAGATGAAATGGCAAACATTTTCAAGGTGGCCGAAAAAAACACCGATGGTCACTCAGCAATAGCATCGGTGATCCCACAGTGGTTCACACTGCCACACCAGATCAATGCCACTCTGCCAAACATTGTTAAGAACGACACCGGCTATGTAATTATGCGTGCTGTGCAATTCTTCTTGCCGGGTGAGCCACAGGTTTACTACGTTGGTTTGTTCAACGGCATGGATGACCGCGATCTATTCGCTCGTTCAGGCCAGGGTCGCGACACCAACCGTCACAACTACACCCCTGCAGAAATTCAAGAGGCACTTCAGCAGCCGGTCACTCAGGCAATCATTGCGTTGGCACGCGTGCGCAAGCACGGCGCTTTCAACGGTGAATTCAGCTGGGGCATCATCGATGATCAGACCATGCGTCTTGAGTGGAAGAACGGCAACGATGTGTTGTCACTAGAGTTCAAGACCACAGTTGATGCACCAAGCTTTGTGATTGAGGCAACCACTGATGGCGGCGTGCGCCGCTTCAGCAGTGTTGAAGAACTAGCTAAGTACTAGGAACTTAGGGAAAAATCCCCGCCCGGCCAGCATCCCAAGGTGGGTAGCGGCAACGAGAGCTGAGCCAAACACAATCACGCTGGTTGGAATTACTGCCAAAATGCCCCCGATGCCTTTATGGGATTTAGCCTAGGCGATTTACTGGTTTGGAACTAGATTTCACCTTTATCAAGACCGGCCAATACATGCTGGGCACGCACCCTGAGCTCTGGCAAATCAGTCAAGCGCTTCAGTCCATTTACCTGCTGGCTCATTCGGTGATTCCTTACGAAGGTCTCTTTATGACGATCAAGAAAATCCCAGTACAAAGTGGTGAACGGGCAGGCATCCTCACCAACGCGCTTCTTTGGGTCATACTCGCAACCCTTGCAGTGCTGAGTCATGCGATTCAAATAAGCACCACCGGATGCGTAAGGCTTAGTCATCAGCTGGCCACCATCAGCGTGCACAGCCATACCAATAACGTTTGGCACCATTACCCAGTCAGAGGCATCAATAAATTGCTCGCGCATCCAGTTCAAAAATTCTTGCGGATTGGTTCCGGTGGTCAGCGCCAGGTTACTCAACACCATCAGTCGTGGAATGTGATGCGTCCAAGATCTTGCTTCAACATCTTGCACCACAGATTTCACGCAATTCATTTTGGTTTTTGATGAATCGGTAAATAGCGGTAGCAGTTTGCGATTTGCATTCAGTGCATTGCGGTTTCGGTAGTCCTCACCCAAGAACCAATACATGCCATTGATGTATTCACGCCAACCAATAATCTGACGCACAAAAGCTTCAACAGATTCAATTGGCGCTTTCTTCTTTTTATAAGCACCGATAACCGCAGCCACCACCTCATCAGCATGTAGCAAGCCGTTATTTAAATAAGGGCTTAGCAGTGAGTGGTGTAGCGCCCAGTTGTCAGCAGCAATGGCATCTTCATAAGGGCCAAAAGCGTGCAGGTGATGCTGAATAAAATTTTCAAGCTGCTGCAGAGCACCGGCGCGGGTTGTAGCCCAGGTGGTAGTTGGAGTGAAATCTAATTCTTTAGAAACTTGCAAATCAATTTCATCGCGAGCGTGCTCTAGATACGGCGGCCAAGAATAATTCTTTGGTGGCGGCAACCGATTATCGGCGTCGTAATTCCAACGGTCACCTTCAGGTTTTCCATTGGTCACCAAAATATCTAGACGAGTGCGTTGCGCGCGATAGAAGTTCTCCATCACAAATGTCTTTTGCTTTTCTGCCCAAAGCTTGAATAGCTCGCGACTGGTTAGGAAAAAATCATTCTCAACAAACTCCACTCCAAAATCTTTTAGCTGCGCATACTGCTTGAAAGAAGATGGTTCGGCAGAGCTAATTGGTAACTTGCCAAATTCTTGCTTCGCGGCTTTAAGTCCGTCAACCGTTGTAGCCGATTTGATGTAGCGCACGGTGAAACCGGCTTCAGTAAGTTGTGTGGCAAAGTGCCTGGCAGAAGAAATCAAAAAGAACAGTCGCTCTTTGTGCCAAGGTCTACCGGTGGTCATGCGAGCGCTTTCAACCAAAACGATTGCATCGGTGTTGGGGTTGGCGTTTTTTAGCACGCCGCGGGTTTGGTTCAGGTGGTCATGGGCCACATAAAGAATTCGCTCAAAAGCCATGCGCTAAACCGACTAACCCTTGCACTTCTTGGAACAGTATTTGACGTTGGCCCAATCCTTGGCCCATTTTTTGCGCCACTCAAACGGCAGGCCGCAGCGCTCACAGATCTTGGGTTCAAACCCGTTCTTTGTCTTGGCTACCGGTGGCATGCTTCAACCCTAAGTCAGTGGCGGGGTAGCCTAAACAGGTGAATTTCTTCGAAAAGCGCCCGCCAAGCAGGCTACTGGCCCAAGGTTTGCTGGCCTTGGGGGTCTTGCTAGTGGCGACCTCTGCCTACAACCTAACTATTGGGGATCAGGCATCGGAGCAGGCCCAGCAGGCCAGGGCAGAAGCGGTTCCGCTGGAGGTTTCACCCAGTTCCACAGCCAATTCAAGCCCGCTCAAAGAGGGTGAGGTCTTTGCCAAGCTTTCGGCTCCTCGCCTAGGGCAGGACTACCTGCGCGAGATTGCCGAGGGCACGAGCCTTGACCGAGTTTTGAACACCGTAGGTCTTGGTCACTACGTGAACACTCAAATGCCCGGCGAGGTTGGTAATTTTGCGATTGCCGGTCACCGCGCTGGCAACGGTGGGCCAATGCGAAACATAGATAAATTCACCGATGGCGACTTGGTTTATGTGGAAACCGCAGATAAAAAGTTCACCTACAAATACTTGGAAACCAAGATTGTTGCGCCAAGTGATATCGGTGTAATCAATCCGGTGCCCAAAGGCTTAACCAAAAAGTCAGAGCCAGGCAAATACCTGACTCTGACTAGTTGCACACCTATTTATGTGAATAGCGAACGAATTATCGTTTGGTTCGAGCAAGTCGCAGAGCAACCCCGCTGAGCATGAGCAGCACACCAAAGAACAACATCGCTAGGTCGTTGGTTCCGGTGTAAGCAAGCTCACCTGAAGAAACTACTGCTGGCTTTGTAGAAATCACCGGAGGCTTTTTGCCGGCGGCAACCGCGTTTCTAGCTTGCAAGACCTGGGCCTTAAGCGATGGTGGAATCTCAGCAAGCGGAAGCGCATTTGGATTCTCACTAAGAATTTCAGCAATCTTTTCTAGGGTTATCTCTTCATCATCGCCCACAAGTCCAACCCAGGTAAATGCGTGTGACGCAACTGGCACAGTGGTGGTGATAGAACCATCTGAACTCTCGTGGCTGTCGTAAGTCACGTACAGTTCATCTGGAACGGTTGTGGTAACCATCCAGTCACCGGCTCCCAAACTTGGGAACAGGTAGAAACCATTTTCGTCGGTTAGTACTTCGGCAACGGCAGCGGCCTTCACCGGAAGATTTGCACGACGAACGGTTGCATTAACCAAAATGTTTGCCGGGGTAACCGGTGCTGGAATGCTAGAAACCTGAACCACGTATAGCTTGATGTTTTTCATGAATGGTTCATTGGTGTCTTTCAAACCATCCTTGTTGATGTCCAACCAAACAATTCCTGAAAGTGACTGGTCTGGAATTTTTACAGCTGCAGGTGCCACTGGCTCTTTAGGCTCAGTCTTCTCTGTCTTTGGATCGGTTCCGGTGTAGGTAAGTTCATCGATGTCTTTTGGATCTTCATCGGTGTTCTTCATCTTCTCTAGTTCGGCAATGATTTCCTTTTTAGGTTTGCCTTCTTCGCGAAGCTCGTTGTATAGAGTCTGCAATGACTTCTCGGCACAGCCCTCAACGGTTCCGTCGTAAATCTTCTTGCCCAGTGGAGTCATGTTTAGCGCCGCCCAGCGGTTCTTGCCGGTTGGGTCAGCAGGGATGATGTCACCCCAGTCCTTCTTGTTATTTGGGTAATCCACGGCCGAATTGAAGACGTGGTTTCCGTCGTAGATTTCATCGTGACCGTAGTGACCAGCATTCTTATAGATAGAAGATGCTGCCACAGTAATACGAACGTAAGGGTTGGTCACTGAATTGGTGCGGTGACAGATAGTGACTTTATCGTTGTCCGCTTCAGCAACATTTTTATCTGTACCGGTGTACTTGATTTCTTTTACATCGGTCTTCTTGACGGTTGGCTCGGCCTCAGCTTGCTCGGCCTCAATCTCACCAATTTCTTGCTTGATCTTCTTTTCTGGAACTCCTGCTTCACGAAGTGCGTTGTAGTACTTCACCGCATCAAATGCAGGGCAGCCAGCAACTTTGCCGTTGTAGATATCGGCGCCGAGTGCGGTCCAGTTGAGTGGCTTCCAACGGTTCAACCCCGATGGATCCGCAGGGATGATGTCACCCCAGTCTTTGTCCTTAGCGCGCTTATAAATTCCAGCTTTGAAAACGTGCTCGCCGGCAAAAATTTCATCGTGCCCCTGGTGACCACTCTTTTTATTTACTGAGTTGTAGTCAACGGTGATACGCACGTAAGGATTTGTTTCTGAGTGTGTGCGGTGACAAATAGTTACCTTGCGACTTGGTTCTGGTGCTGCGGCTCCGCCACTGCCGCCGCCTTGCTGCTGTTGCTGAACGGCGGCATCAATTGTGATTTTGATAGTTGCAGTAGCTGTTTCGGTTGTATATGTGGCGGTGACTGTATATGTGGTTTCCACCATTGTTCCAACATAGGTACCAGAAACCACACCAGTTGAAGAGTTAAGGGTCAAACCTGTTGGTAGTGCTGGGCTAACTGTAAAAGTTGGAGCTCCAGTAAATCGAGTCACGGTGTATGAAGCGGTGTCTGTGATTGCAACATTGTCTGTTCCAGAAACAATTTGCACGTCTGGTGAAAGAACGGGGCCGCTTGAAGATGTGATGGTAATGCTGAATGAAAATGCGTAATCAGTTGACCCGCATCTCGCCAAAATAATGTAATTAGTTGTTGAAAGTGTGGTTGCGGGTGCTGTTCCACCCAACGTGATAGTTCCAGCATTAATTGCAAAATTCAAACCAGCGGCGCCACTGACGGCGTTTGTGGTTGCAGTCGCAAGAGAGAGCAACTCGTAGCCAGAGCTAGATTTTGGTACAACCTTATTAAGAGACACGTTTGTTGGAGTCGCACAAGTCGCAGTGGTCAACAAATTCGCCGCGTTAGTTTCGGCGTTGATGTTTGAAATTGGTGTTTTTTCAGTTGTGCAGTTGTTCGGCTGAAAACCTGACTGGATGCAGCCATTAGTTACCGCCTGCGCTGGGGCCGAGATTCCGACTACCCCACCAAAGATCAGTGAAAATACAGCGGCTACCGAAATCAGTAGCTTTGATGTTTTGGCCTTGTGCATGCGAACTTCTCCCTATAAATGGTTCACCAAATTAAACTACGGTCTAAATTTGCGTAATTCCGAATATGGGGTCTACCCGAACATTAAAAATGTTGGTGTTTGTTAATGTACGGACCTAAATTTGCCCAAATTTGGCCACACCAAGGTTGAATTTGCTTTGTCGGCGTTACCCCATACACTCTTAACATTCGAACAAGTGTTCGAACTCAAAATCTGTGTAAAACGTCCAAAACGAGGGTAATCATGGAGAAAACCATTGCCGTATCGGTGAACCAGGCTGGTGAACCGGTCAAATTCAGCTGGCAGGGCGCTACCTACGCCGTGCTTTCCAAGCCGGTTCGCTGGTTCGCCCGCAAGCAGTGGTGGTCTGAGGCCAACCACGTACAAAGAGGTATCGGCCCCGGGGTGCTTGAGGTTGAGATGTGGCGGGTCAAAGCCGCCAACGAATCTCAAGAGACCGGCATGTTCGAGATCATGCACCGCAACGATTCAAAGCACGCCTGGCACCTGGTGCGCATCTACCACTCATGAGCTCGTTCACTCACCTGCACGTGGCCTCGGCATTCAGCGGGCACTACGGCGTGACCCGGCCAGAGGCAATGGTTGAGGCCAGCGTTGCCCAGGGTTTCAGCGCACTGGCCATCACCGATCGCGACGGACTTTATGGCGCGGTCAAACATATCGGTGCTTGTTTGCAACTTGGCATCACACCGATAGTTGGCGTTGACCTGACCGTATTAGATGATGATGGTTCTAGCTTGGGGCGCTGCGTAATTTTGGCGCACGGCAACAACAAGGGGGCGGGGTGGTCCACGCTTTGCAAAATTGTTTCTACCGCGCACAACAAACGACTTGCCACTCGCTCTTCAAAAAAAGAAGTTGGTATTGGTCGTCGCACACTTGCCGAGCTACTTGCCAATGGCAACTGCACGCTGCTGATTGGCCCAGACAGTGACGTTGGTCACGCGGTGGTTGCCGGTAATCGCGATCGTGCCGAGGCGCTGCTAGAAAATTGGCAGGGCTTGTTTCAATACCCCGGCACCTTTGCAATTGAAATTGTTAGTCACCTAACCGAACCGGGCACATCTTTTTCAAGTGTGCAAGCTCGTCGCATGGTTGAGCTGGCCGATGCGCACAAAATTCCAGCGGTGCTGACCAATGCTGTGCGTTATTTAGAACCCGATGACGCCCTTACCGCCGACGTTCTTGATGCGGCAAGAAATCTTGAAGCACTTGGTCTTTTTGAGTCGCAACCAAATGCGCAAGCGTGGTTAAAACCGCAAGCAAAGATGCTGGCGCTAGCAATTGAAATCACTGAAGACCGCGCACGTGCGATTGAACTGTTTGATGTCACCGCAAAACTTGCCGAACGCTGCCGACTTGATCCTGTGAATGATTGCGGTTGGGGTAAACCAAAGACTCCAGAGCAATCTGCTCTTGGGATTGATGGCAATCCATTTGAGGTGCTCTGGCAAAAAGCACACGCCGGCATTGAGCGCTACTACCCAAATGCAAAAGGTAAATTGCTGCAACAGGTGCAACACCGATTAGGTCAAGAACTAATCACCATCAACAAACTTGGTTTTGCAACATATTTTTTAACCGTTGCCGATGTGGCGCAAATGATTCGCGATATGAAGATACGCAGTCAAGCGCGTGGTTCCGGTGCCGGTTCGCTGGTGAATTATTTGCTTGGCATCAGCGGGGTTGATCCAATTGAGCACGATTTATTGTTCGAGCGCTTTCTAAGCACAGAGCGCTCCAGCTTGCCCGATATCGACATCGATGTTGAATCAGCCAGACGGCACGATATCTATCGGGCGATTTTCAAACGCTACGGCAGTCAGCGGGTCACCCTGCTTTCGATGCAGAGCACCTATCGGGGTCGCGGGGCAATGCGGGATTCAGGCCTGGCGCTTGGGCTAGATGACAACCAGATCGATGACATCGCCAAGAACATGTGGCGCTTCAGTGCCCGCAGTTTTCGCGGGGCGCTGAGCAGCAAGCCAGAGCTGGCCGAGTTTGCCGCCGCCGTAGAAGAAGATCGGCGCATGAACCTGCTGGTTGATATCACGGAGCGGCTTGACCGGCTACCCCGATACATCTCGATGCATCCGTGCGGGGTGATTCTTGGTGATTCCAGTTTGTTGAACCTGACTCCGGTGGAGCCATCGGGGGCTGGTTTGCCAATGAGTCAGTTTGATAAAGATGACATGGACCCAATGGGCTTCTTGAAACTAGATGTGCTTGGCGTGCGCATGCAAAGCACCATGGCCTATGCCGTTCGCGAGATTGAGCGCGTGCACGGCAAGGCGCTTGATCTTGATGCTGTGCCGCGCGACGATGCCGCAACCTTCAAAGCTATTCGCACCACAAACACACTTGGTATTTTTCAGATTGAAAGCCCGGGTCAACGCGAACTTACCGGCAAGCACCAACCAACTCAATTCAATGACCTAACCATTCAGATTTCACTGTTTCGCCCGGGCCCAATGAAGGGAAACATGATTGCTCCATATCTTGATGGTCGTCACGGTTTTGCCAAACCGGATTACATGCACAAAGATTTAGAACCAATTCTTCGCGAGACTTTTGGAATCGTAGTTTTTCACGAGCAGGTTCTGCGAATTCTAAACACAATGACCGGTTGCGGTTTAGCCAAGGCCGATGAAATGCGTCGCTCGCTAGAGAACCCAAGAAAAAATCACCTGGTGCAAAAGTTTTTTCGCAAAGAAGCGGCCGCCAGAAAATATCCGCAAGATGTGATTGACCGGGTTTGGTCGATTCTTGAGGGCTTCAGCAGTTTTGGTTTTTGCAAAGCGCACGGTGCCGCTTTTGCGGTGCCAACATATCAAAGTGCGTGGCTCAAGACCCACTACCCCACCGAATTTATGGCTGGCCTGTTCACCCACGACCCTGGAATGTATCCGCGCCGATTGCTACTTAGTGAAGCTCGCCGGCTTGGCGTAAAACTTTTACCAATTGATGTAAACAAATCCACCGATGAATACAGAGTTGAAATAAGCCATGTTGAAAGAAACGGTGTAGAAAAATCTGCAGACAGCATCGGTGTTCGCATGTCACTCACCGAGGTGCAGGGAATTAGCGAGGCCGAGATCGCGCGCATCATTGAAGAGCAGCCGTTTGTTGATGTTGCCGATTTTTATATGCGGGCTAAACCAGCCAGGCGAACCATGGAACGGCTGGCGCTGATTGGTGCGCTAGATGGGGTTGCCGGAATCAGTGCCGGTGAAGTTTTTACCCGCGGCGATGTGCTGGCCCGAGTTCGACAACTAAACGCGTTGAAGAAGCGGCCAACCCCGCGCGAAGATCAGCCCATGTTGGATTTCGCCTCGCTTGATTACGCGGGCGTTGAACAACTGCCAACCGGCAATGCCGAAATGAGCGTGACAGAGCAGGTTGCTCACGAGCTTGAGATTTTGCACCTTGATGTCACTCAGCACGTGCTGGATCAATACCGGCCAATGCTCGATGAGATGGGGGTGGTCACCAGCAACGAACTGGTTGGCATGCGCAATAAATCAGAGGTGCTGGTGGCCGGAGTTCGCGTTGCTACCCAAACCCCACCCATGCGGTCGGGTAAACGCGTGGTATTCATCACCCTTGATGACGGCCAGGGCTGTGCCGATGCCACCTTCTTTGATGAGGCTCAGGCCCGCTGCGCGCACATTTTGTTCAACACCAAGCTGGTGATTATCGGTGGCAAAACTCGCAGAACCGGGGTAAATGGGGTCTCCATCATGGCCGAGAATGCCTGGGATCTAAAGGAACTCTGGGATCAGTGGCTACTGAAGAAACAGCACGGGCACCATCGACAGAACCAGCAAGATGGCCGAGGCAATGTTGAAAATGCGGCGACGAACCGGGTTGCTTAGCCAATCCTTCAAAACCTGCCCAGCCACTGCCCAAAGCAGCGCGCCCGGATAGGTAAAAATCAAAAAGACAAAGCAAATAAATGCGGTGACGCCAAGGCCGGAACCAACCGGCACCATCGTTGCCATAAATGACCCGATAACCACCCAGGCCTTAGGGTTCACGAACTGAAAAGTGGTCGCCTTCCAAAAGCCAATGTACTGAGCCTCACCGGTATCGGATTTGCTGGTGCTTTTGACGATTAGAAATGCAAGCCAGACGATGTAGGCAAAACCCACCCACTTGAGTACCTGGTAGACCAGGGGCAAGGTGGTGAAAATTACGCCAAGGCCGGCGGCAAGGGCAGCCATCATGCCGATTAGCCCGGCCATGATTCCGTTTAGATAGGGCACTGATTTTTTGAGCCCAAAGTTGGCCCCTGAGGAAAGTAAAAAGGTGTTGTTTGGGCCTGGGGAGACTGCGGTCACAAAGCTGAAAACAGCCACCGATACCAACAAGCTCCAGGTCATACTGCGAGTTTAGGTGAACTACGGCTGCAGCCGCTGAACCTGCCACTGGCCCAAGCTGCCATCGGCCAATGTTGAACGTGAGAACTCGATTCGGTCGTGCATGCGATTTGATCGGCCCTTCCAAAACTCAATTCGGGTCGGCACAATTCGGTACCCACCCCAGTAATCGGGGCGCGGTACATCGGTGTTTTCAAATTTGGCAAGTGCCTGTTCAAACTGGGTATCCAAGGCAGAGCGGGTGTCAATTGGTTTGGACTGGTGGCTTGACCAAGCGGCCACCTGCGAATCGTGCGGACGCGAGGCGTGATACTCATCGGATTCGGCTGGGTCAACCTTTTCGGCAGTTCCTTGAATTAAGACCTGTCTATACATTGAGTACCAGCCAAAGGTGGCACTGACGTTGTTGTTGACGGCAACTGCCTCGCCCTTGCGCGAGAGGTAATTGGTAGCAAAAAAGAAGCCGCGCTCGTCAACACCTTTAAGTAACACGGTGCGGGTTCGCGGGTGTGAGTGTTCATCAACTGTTCCCAGCACGAATGCATTTGGCTCATATATCTGAGCCGCTTCTGCCTCACGCAACCAAATCTTGAATTGCTCAATTGGGTCACTGAGTAGGTGAGTTTCATCCAGCGACTCTTGGCCGTAATCCTCGTGCCGATTTAGTGATTCCATAGCTTCAGCCTACTTAGCGATTAAAAGAAAAACCGGCCCTTCAAGAAAGGCCGGTTTTTCATAACCAAAAATTACTTCACGGCACCAGATGAAATGCCTGAGATGAACTGCCTCTGCAGAATCAGGTAGAAAACGATGATTGGAACAACTGCAAGTAGCAGACCCGCCATGGCCTGACCATACTCAGTCATGTACTGACCGTAGAACAGGTAGGTAGAAAGCGGCAAGGTCTGGGTCTCTGGAGTCAACACCAACCTTGGAAGCAAGAAGTCGTTCCAAATCCAAAGCGAATTAATGATGGCAACTGTGGCGGTGACCGGCTTCAACATTGGAAAAATGATTCTCCAAAAAATTGTGAAGTCATTCGCTCCGTCAAGTGCCGCAGCTTCGTCTAATTCCATTGGAATGTTTGAGATAAAGCCGTGGTACAAGAATGTTGAAAGTGCAACACCAAAGCCCTGGTAGAAGAAGATCAACGCAGCCTGGTTATTCAATGAAACGAACGGCGCGAAGATTGACATGAATGGAATCATCAGCGCCTGGAACGGCACGATCATTGAGGCAACCAAGATCAAGAAAGTGCTCTTGGTGAACTTGTTCTTTGTGCGCTGTAGGTAGTAGGCCAACATTGACGAGATCAAAATCAATGCTCCAACGCTTAGCACGGTGATGATTACCGAGTTGGTTAGCGACATGAAGAAGTTCATCTTCTCAAGTGCCTGAGTGAAGTTATCCCAGGTGAATTCAACTGGGAAAGCCAGTGGGTTTGAGATGATTTCAGGAATCGGCTTAAATGCGTTCACGAATACCAAGAAGAATGGCATCACAAAGGCAATTGAAAGTACCAAACCAACTGTGAAAATAATTGACTTGGCTACCGAAGCACGCCTGTTCATAGATACATTCTTACTCATCGCTGAACCTCCAGGCGCTTACTGATTGTCACTTGAACTAGCGCCGCGATAGCGACCATCAAGAACATGATTACGGCTTTTGACTGGCCGGTACCAAAGTTTGCGAATGCAAAAGCATCTTGGAAAATGTGCATCGAGATCAACTCAGTAGTGCGGTAAGGGCCACCACCGGTAAGGGCAAGGTTTACGTCGTAAGCCATGAAGCCGTTTCGCAGTGTCAAGAATAGTGAAATGGTGAAAGCCGATGCCATCAACGGGATTTTCACCGCTAATAGAGTTCTAAGAGCTGAGGCTCCGTCAATGCGAGCTGCTTCAAGAACATCTTGCTCGATGCTAATCAAACCGGTGATGTAGATAATCATCATGTAACCCGACTGCTGCCACACGGTCACAATGACCAAAGCCCAGAAGGCAGTATCTGTTTCGTTTAGCCAGGAGGACTCAAGGGCGGTCCAACCGAATCTGGTTGCCAGCGAAGTCAATGCGCTGTTGAAGAGGAACTGCCAAATCACACCCAGGACAACTCCACCAATTAGGTTTGGCACGAAGAAGAAAGTTCTGAAAATGTTAGAGCTACGAAGTTTAGAAGTCACAAGTAGAGCTAGGCCAAAGGCCACAACGTTTACCGCGATAAGAGACACAACCACGAATAGTGCTGTGAAAGAAAGAGTCGCCCAAAAAGTTTCATCTTGGAATGACTTTACGTAGTTGTCTATACCAACGAAGTTGGCAAACTCAAAGCCATCCCAGTCGGTGAAGGTAAGGAATAGACCTTGCGCAAAAGGATAGACAAGCACAAAGGTGAAGATCGAGAGCGGAAGTGCTCCGAAGATTATGAATTTCTTCAAATTTTTAGTAAAGGGCATTTGCCTCTCCCCTTTGTTTGCTTTTGCGAGTTTTGCTTTTAAGTTTATAAATTCCTGGGGTGGGTTGCCCCACCCCAGGAATTTGATTCTAGTTGACTAGAAAGTTGAGGTAAGAATTACTTCTTAACTCCGCGCCAGGTCTTTACAGCGCCCTTCCAAGCCTTCTCTAGTTCAGCGGCGTACTGCTCACCGTCAATCTTGTCGGTGATCAACTTCTGACCTGAGGCACCGTATAGGTCCTGACCGCCACCAGGGTAGTAAGTGTTCATCCACTCGATTGACTTGTTTGCCTTCACGTAGGTCGCAATTTCACGAGCCATGAATGAGGTTGCCTTCAACTTGGTGCCCTTGTAAACAGGGATGAAGTTCATGCCGCCATCCTTAGGGGCGCCAGCTACGAACTTCTCACCAGCTGGTGATAGGTACAACCAAGTCAAGAAGTCAACAGCACCAGCGCGCTGTTCCTTGGTTGACTGCTGGTTGTCGATCATGAAGTATCCAGGAACACCAACTGAGATTGAGGTGTTTCCGTATGCCTTCGCGTTGGTGCTGATTGGCAATGGCATGATTCCGAAGTCTCCACCGTTAGAAGCCTTGATCAAGTCTTCTTCTGCCCAGTTACCCATGAACCAGAAACCAGCCTTACCAGCTGCAAGGTCTGCAATTGCTGCAGCGTACTCGGTGTCAGCAAGGTTTGGCTTTGCCTGGTTGTACTTCTTCATTAGTTCGAAGGTTGCTAGCCAGTTGTTGAATACTGGGTCACCAGTTAGCTTCTTGGTTCCGTTGGCCATAGCGTCTAGAACCTTTAGACGACCTTCGTGAGTTGAAGATGCGTTAGCGAAGTAAAGGTTGGTTACGTGTGCACCAAGTGACCACCAGATAGCTGAGAAGCGGATCGCTCCAGTACCTGATGCTTCAACCTTCTTAAAAGCTTCTTCTAGCTGAGTGCGGGTGGTGATTTTCTTAGGGTCAACGCCAGCCTTGTCTAGAACCTTCTTGTTGTATAGAAGACCGAAAGCCTCAACAGTTGATGGAACACCAACCTGCTTGCCACCGATGTTGGCTGCAGTTAGTAGGTCCTTCGGTGCAGCAGCTGCAAGCTTGGTGCCCTTCCAGTCCATAACACGCTTTGCCATGTCTGGTAGGAACTGTAGGTCGTACATGATGGTCGGAGCCTTCTTGGCAGCGTACATCGGGGTTACGTTCTGTAGGAAAGTCAGCTTGCGGTCGCCCGGGATTGACTTAACTGTGTAGCACTTCTGACTCTTGTTGTATGCAGCAACTGCATTTAGGAACTGGTCCTGGATTTCAGGCTTGATTGTTCCAAGCATTGTTACGGTTGCCTTCTTAGGGCAAGCAGGTGCAGCGTTAGCTGCAGGTGCTGAAATTACAGAAACCGCTAGTGCAGAAGCAAGAGCGATAGCTGCAAATTTTGTAGCTTTCTTCATACGAATTTCCCTTTCCATGGAAACCTCCATCGACGTCGAAAAGAGGTTTGCTATAAAACTAAACCCTCTAGTCCGGACAAAAAACCATTTTTGATAACGATTTGTAAACGCTTACATTCTTGGGGGAATTCGACTAAATTGCCCCGGATGCCAGCCAATTCTTTGGCTAAATGCCATAGTTAAGCCGTAGATAGGGGTTAGTTAGCGATGAATGAAAAACCAATCCAAGAACGGCGCATCAGAGCGGTCCTAAGGGCCGGATCTATAGTTTTTGGCCTGAGCGCCCTGGTGCTAATCGGGTTTCCGGCCTTTTTCAATCAGCTATTGGGTCTACCGGCCTCGGCAGCGCTGGATTGGGCCATGCGCATGATCGGCATCACACTGGTGGCGTTGGCCGGCAACATGTTATCGGTGTCTATAAAAGGGTCAGCCGAATCCGTGCTGTTTTCAGGCAGAGTAATGCTGATTAGCGCCGCAGCCTTGGGTGTTTTGACCCTGTTGATACCCGCGCCGCTTGGCTGGTTTACCTATTTATATGCAGCGGTGGGTTTTGGCTTTTCCGCCGCCTACGCCTGGGCGCTGCGAAAGTAGCTTGGCCCACCCATTAGGTTCGTGGTCGGACTGACAGGATTTGAACCTGCGACCCCTTGTCCCCCAGACAAGTGCGCTACCAAGCTGCGCTACAGCCCGTAATTACTTACCTGAAAAGGATAAGAGAAAACCCGGTTCTCGTGAGAAGAAACCGGGCTTTCGTGCGCTTGGAGGGACTCGAACCCCCAACCTTCTGATCCGTAGTTATGTTGCAATACCTCTATGTGAAGCCTGAGTGGCAATTTACCCCAGTATTTTATTAGTCAAGCCACCTTTTGCAGATATGCCCGTTTCCGTCCGTTTCCGTCCGTTGAACGGAATCTAAACGGAATGACCTTCAAAAACACCTGGCTGCAAGTAGCACCCTCACCGATTTCTTTGCGGCGGCAAAGATTCACGAAAAAGCACCGCTTATTGCCGGAATGATTTGTGGCTTGCGAATTGAACAAATTGAAGACCCGCTGATGCAGAAGATTCGCTACCTAGACAAACTTATTGATGAGCTGGCCAAGGGCAGGCCGATGGAAAAAATCCTTCGCTAGATTAAAACTTTTTCCAGTTTCCTTCGGAGATTACTTCAACCTGGTCAGCAACCACTTTGATAGCGGTGTCTTCGTCAATTGCATAAGAGTCGTTGCCTAGCTTCTTTGCCCATTCAACTGCCGCGGCCATTGTGTTCTCGGTAAGCATTGGGTGATCTAGGTGCGGAAAGATAGAAAAATCAACTAGACCAAGAGTTGTATCCGTTCCGTCTGGTTGTTTCCAATCAATAAACTCCTCGCCGATTCTTGGCGTCATGATCATGCTGCCCCCGGAATTCGTTTTAGTCTGTTAGTTCAACAAATCTAACGTTACCCAGACCAGCTTTTGCATAACGCGCGGTCATAACCTCAATGGACTCTGGGTTCTGGTCAACCATGACAAAGTTCCTGCCCAGCTTGTCCTGCCGCTGCTCCAGGAGGAATCTCCGCAGATGAACTTAGGCAGTTTGCTTTTCAAATAGGAAAAGCAACACAAGTTAAATCTGTCGACATCACCGAGATAGATGCATTGGCAGACAGTGCTGATGGAAGAACTGTTCGCCTAGGTGCGCTAACTATTTTGGAACTAGCTAGCGGATTCTTGTCTCGTTAAACGCCCTTGATCATCGGGTTGTGAAAAGTTGCTCCAAAGACTTTCTTGGAGGCACCAATTCGATCTAGGTAAGGTGTGATTCCACCTAAGTGGAATGGCCAACCAGCACCCATGATCATGCACAAGTCAATATCCTCAGCGCTGGAAACAACCTTCTCATCAAGCATTAGCTTGATTTCAGTCGTCAGTCCAACAATTAGGTCATCGAATACTTGATCCTTAGATCTAGTCCTCGTGCGACCAGAAACAATCTTGATTGCCTCTGGGTCGTAGCCAGTCTTGTTACCCTTGGAATCCTTGGTTCTGATTCGACCAAGCTTTGCAAGCTGGTGCAGAGAATCGGTCTTATAGAAGCGCTCCGGTGCAAATCCATACATTGAATCCAGCACGTGAGCACCAACTTGCAACCCAACGAGCTCCAGAAGATCGAATGGGTTCATTGGCAGACCAAGAGGAGCGATTGCGTCGGCCACTTCTTCGAATGGAATGCCTTCGTCAACGGCCTTCATGGCTTCTCCCAGAAGGTAACCAAGCAACCTGTTCACTACGAATCCGGTGCTGTCAGAAGTAATGACCGCTGTCTTCTTTAGATCATTTGCAACCCGCATCGCGGTGGCAACAGAAACATCGTTGCTCTTAGCAGCTTTGACCACCTCGAGAAGCGGCATAACCGCTACCGGGTTGAAGAAGTGGAAACCGACCAGGCGCTCAGGGTGTTTGAGCACCTTTCCGATTTCATCAACAGACAAAGAAGAGGTGTTAGTAGCCAAGATTGCATCTGGTCTTACTACTGCCTCCACGCGGGTAAACACATCGTGCTTGACCTTGAGTTCCTCGAATACTGCTTCGATAACCCAGTCACAATCAGCGAAGTCATTCATGTCCAGAGTTCCGCTTAGGTTTGCGCTGTAGCGGTTGCGGTCGTCAACTGACAGGCGGCCTTTTTCAACCAGCTTGTCTAGCTCTGCACGGCAGTAAGCAAGACCCTTGTCGACGCGTTCCTGAGAAACGTCAGTGATTACCACTGGAACTTGAAGTCTTCTTAGGAACAAAAGAGCGAATTGGCTAGCCATTAGACCGGCACCAACAACACCAACTTTTTGCACCTTGATTGCAAGCTTTGGATCCGGAGCACCCTGTGGGTTCTTTGCGTGCTTTTGAACAAGGTTGAAAGCGTAGATACTGGCACGGAACTGGTCAGATGCAATCAGTTTTTCTAGTTCTTCGTCCTCGCGCTTGAAGCCTTTTTCTTTAGAGCTGAATCTAGCCTCGCCTAGAAGATCTAGAGCTGCGTAGGGAGCAAGTGGCACAGAGCCAATGTTCTGTTTCACCATTTTTCTAGCGATGGAAACGGCAGGTCCCCAGATAACCAAGCGCTCAAATAGGCCTGGCTTGTTTGGGCGGGATACTTTTTTACCGCCAAGGACTTTGTCCGCCCAAACAACAGAGTCTTCGATGAATCTTTGTGGGTCAAACATGACATCTGCAATTCCAAGCTTGAGAGCATCTTTCGGGCTCAGCATGCGGTTTTGCTTCAGTGGGTTCTCGATTACAACCTTCAGTGCGTTCCTGATTCCAATCAAGTTTGGAAGCAGGTACGCCCCGCCCCAGCCTGGAAGTAGTCCAAGGAAAACTTCTGGAAGAGCGATTGCAGGAGCTGCAGAGTTTACGGTTCGGTAGTTAGCGTTCAGAGCAATCTCTAATCCACCACCAAGAGCAAGGCCGTTGATAAACACAAATGTTGGAACTGGGAAATTTCCAAGCTTGCCTAGGGCGAAGTGCCCAAGCTCAACAACCAGTCTTCCAGCGCGGGTAGATGGAATCGAACCTACTTTAGAAAGGTCTGCACCCGCGGCTAGAAAGTATGGCTTACCTGTTACAGCAAGACCATGAATCTCGCCTTTCTTAGCGCGTTGCTCTTGAACCTCTAGAGTCTCCGCGAATTCTTTCAGAGTAAGTGGGCCAAGTGTTGATGGTCTGGTGTGATCTTTGTGGTTATCAAGCGTGATGAGCGCAAGAACTTTTCCGGAAGGAAGTTTTACATCCTGAACATACGAATGAGTAATTACCTCATCGGTGTTTGACCACAGCTCAGAGAAGTGATCAAGTTTCATTAGTTTTTCTTTCCGTCGTAATTCTCGTTTTCCCAGATAACGGTTCCACCCATACCAAGACCGATACACATTGTTGTGATTCCGTAGCGAACATCTGGTCTCATCTCAAACTGACGAGACAGTTGGTTCATTAGTCGAACACCACTGGAAGCAAGTGGGTGACCAAATGCAATTGCTCCACCCCAAGCGTTCACTCTTGCGTCGTCATCTGCAATCTTGAAGTGCTCCAAGAATGAAAGAACCTGAACTGCAAATGCTTCGTTGATTTCAAATAGTCCGATGTCGGAAATTGAAAGACCGGCTTTTTTCAAAGCTTTTTCGGTTGCCGGAATGGGACCGATTCCCATGATCTCTGGCTCAACACCTGCAAATGCAAATGTCACCATCTTCATGCGTGGCTTCAGTCCATACTGCTTTACTGCTTGGTCGCCAGCTAGCAAAGAAATAGTTGCGCCATCAGTTAGTGGAGAAGCGTTACCTGCGGTTACTTTTCCGTTCGCACGGAAAGGTGTCTTTAGGTCTTTCATGCCTTCAACAGTTGAATCTGGTCGCAATAGTTCGTCTTTGTCTACAACCCTTAGTCCCTCAGGTGTGGTGGCAGAAACAGAAACCAAGTCCTGCTGGATGTAATTCTTTTCGTAAGCAGCGGCCGCGCGCTTCTGACTCTGCACCGCGAAGGCATCCGCGCGCTCTTTGGTTAGCACTGGATAGCGGTCGTGAATCTTCTCTGCAGTGTTACCCATGTTTAGGGCGTCTGGGTTCACTAGCTTTTCAGCGATGAAGCGTGGGTTTGGATCAGCGTCACCGCCCATGGGGTGTCTACCCATGTGCTCGACTCCTCCTGCAAGGACTAGATCGTATGCTCCGATACCAATAGCCGAACCGATCATGGTTACTGCAGTCATGGCTCCAGCACACATACGGTCAATAGCAAAGCCTGGAACTGAGTTTGGAAGCCCAGCCAAGATAGCTGAGGTGCGGCCGATGGTTAGACCCTGGTCACCAGTTTGGGTGGTAGCGGCAATAGCGACATCGTCGATTGCGTCTTTAGGGACCGACTGGTTTCTATCGAGCAAACCAATCATGGCTTTAACAACTAGGTCATCTGCGCGAGTGTTCCAATAGACACCCTTTTCTCCGGCTTTACCGAATGGTGTGCGGACTCCATCAACGAAGTAGGTGTTTTGCATTATTTGCTCGCTTCTTTCTTTAGTGATTCGCGTCTTCTAGATTCTGCTCCAAAGGCCAGGTCGCTTCTGATTAGACCTTCTGTTAGACCAAATGCATCAACAAGGTCCGAAGCGTGAGGCTTTAGCCTTCCAAGCAATCTGCCGTCGATGTAGTCGGTGATTGCCTCGGCACGGTGTGAGGTTAGTCTTCCGTTGATCATGTACCAAGAAAGATTCTCTTCCAACAAAGTGAAACCAAATAGGTCCCTTAGCCAAGTCAAAACCTTCTTAGTCTGAGGGTCTTGAATCTTGTTAAGAGCAGAGGTGAACGCCTCCCACTGGATTAGTTCTCCGTGTGCTTTGGCGGCAATGATCAGATCATTCTGGTGGCGATTGAATAATCTTTCAGCTTCTGCAGGATCTTTCTTTCCAGAGTGACGAAGCTCGTTAGCAAGCTTTGCAATCATGGTGTGAACACGGTCGGTAAGAAGCTGGTGCTGGTGCTCCTCGTCGCGAACAAAACCAATCGATCTTGCAGTTGAACCAAAGTCAGTGAACTTCTGTGCGATTCCGCGAAGTCCTCCTCGGTTGATTGCAACCTCTCCTACTTGCTCAACAACATACTGAGCGAGTGTTCCAAAGTTAGGTGAAGCAAATGCTTTTGAGTAGTCGCTAAGTAGTCTCTTTGCAACAAGCTGTAGAAGCACGTTGTTGTCACCCTCGAAGGTTGCATAAACATCTAGGTCTGCTCGCAAACCAACCATGCGGTGCTGGGCCATAAAGCCTTGACCACCGGTAGCCTCACGGCAAACCTGAATGATGTCTAGTGCGTTCCAAGTTGATAGTGCCTTGGAAGCTGCTGCAACGGTTTCTAGATCTTGTCTAGTAGAGTCTGTGTCGTTACGACCGCTAAATACTTCATCGAACTGTTCTAGTAGCTCTAGGTGTGCGAATGCTTGCGCGTAGGTTCTTGCAAGAGCTGGAAGCAATCTTCTCTGGTGACGTCCGTAGTCCATCAGAACATGTTCTGTTCCATCGTGAGTTGGGAACTGAGTTCTCTCGTGCGCATAACGAATTGCAATTGTTAGTGCAACCTTCTGAGCGTTTGTCACACCACCGGTGATAGATACTCTTCCCTGAACCAAAGTTCCAAGCATGGTGAAGAATCTTCTTCCCTTGGATTCGATTGGAGATGAGTATGTTCCATCTTCTGCAACATTGCCGTAGCGGTTCAGTAACCACTTTCTTGGAATTCGAACATCAGTGAAGTGAAGTCTTCCGTTGTCAACACCGTTTAGACCTCCCTTTACTCCGTCGTCATCGCCGCCAACACCTGGCAAGAAATTTCCGCTGTTGTCGCGAATTGGAACATAGAAAGCGTGAACACCGTGGTTTTCTCCTTTGGAGATTAGCTGCGCAAAAACAACTGCTGCCTTGGCGTGAATTGCAGCGTTACCGATGTAATCCTTCCAAGCGTGACGAGATGGAGTGTGAATTACAAATTCTTTTGTTGTCTCGTCATAGATAGCGGTAGTTCCGATGTTTGCAACATCGGAACCATGACCGGTCTCGGTCATTGCAAAAGAACCTGGGGTTTCCAAAGTAACTACTGAAGGAAGTAGCTCTGCGTGATGTGACTCTGTACCTAAGTACAGAATTGCAGCACCAAAGAGTCCCCACTGAACTCCATATTTAATCTGCAGTGAAGGGTCAGCAAGAATCAGTTCTTCAAATACTGTTAGTGATCCACCTGGATCAGCGTTTCCACCTGCGATAGCAGGGAAGCCGTAGGCGGTGGAGCCGTTCTCCGCCAAGATCTTTAGCTGGCCAAAGACTCGTTCACGATGTTCGTGGTGAGTAAGGCCTGGGATTTGCCACATTTCGGGCTGTTCGCAAATTTTCCGGGTGTGAAGACGAATGTCTTTCCACTTTCCCAGCAACATGTCCCCAACAAGGGTGGTGTCTACCTTTGGCAATATTTCGCTTTGCATTGCACACTCCTTCGTGTTGGTTTGATTGTAAGCACGCAGGAATTCATTGAAATTGCGGGTCTAATAAGTCTGTAATTAGCTACAACCTCAGTAAATCCAAGGTTTGCTTCTTTGTATGAAACATACAAAAAACTGGGTGTTTTTTTGGAAGCCTAATTTCCTTCAAAAGTGACTGGCGACTTAGAAAGATAAGCCTCCATCGCACGCCTGGCGTCGTTCGATGCCGCCAGTCTGGCTAAGCGCTTGCCTATAAAGCCATCTTCGGCTTTCTCATCCAATAGGGCAGCTCTCGCGGAAGCGAGGGTTGCCTGCACTGCAAGAGGAGCCTGGGCGGCAATCTTTTCGGCTAGTTCGAGGGCGCGATCTTTCTCGGTTCCAACAGGAACAACCTCATTCACAATTCCAAGGCGTAACGCAGTTGCCGCGTCAAAAGATTCTCCAGTAAGTAGGTATCTCATCGCGTTGGACCAACCAGCAGATCTTGGCATTCTCTTGGTTGCGCCACCGAAGGGCAAAATTCCTCTGGAAACTTCTAATTGAGCAAACTTTGCGTTCTCGGCCGCAATTACAACTTCGCTATTTAGTGCAAGCTCTACACCGAGTGTGAAACAGGTTCCCTGAATTGCAATAACTACAGGTTTTGATACCGGCGTTGATTGAATCCCCCATGGGTCCAGTCCGCCTTCAGGCACCATTGCTAATCCATCGGCATTTAGTCGTGGTGCAACATCTGCAAGATCTAATCCAGCGGTGAAGTGATCACCGTGGGCAAAAACCAGTCCCACTCGAAGTTCTGGATCGGAATCCAACTTGCCGTAAGCAAGAGCAAGCTCTTGCAACATCTCCATGTCAGCCGCGTTAAGTTTTTCTGGGCGATTCAAACCAATTAGAAGTACGTGACCTTTTTGTTCGATAGTCACTTTTGATGTTGCGTTCATTTATTTACCTGTTTTTTATTCGAATTAGTTGGGTAGGTTGGCTTCGATTAGCGAAACGATTTCTGTTGCATCTGGCTTGACTGTTGGTCTAAAGCGGTGCACCTGACCGTTTGGAAGAACTAGGAACTTCTCAAAGTTCCAAGAAACAAGTGCGCTACCAAGCTGCGCTACAGCCCGCTATTAGATACCAAAAAGGATAAGAGAAAATCCCGGTCCTCGTGAGAAGGAACCGGGATTTCGTGCGCTTGGAGGGACTCGAACCCCCAACCTTCTGATCCGTAGTCAGATGCTCTATCCGTTGAGCTACAAACGCGAGGAGGGTTAGATGAGAGCTAGCTCTCAATCTCACCCGACGAGCGTTTGTCGATTTCGTTAGAAATCGCACAATCGCCGCGTTCTGGGTTGGTACCTTGTCACCTTTTTACAGGCAACTTCCCTATCTTATCCGCTTTGCTAGCTGCGGTCTAGGGGTTGTTCGTGGCGGAGACGAGAGGATTTGAACCTCCGAAGGGCTTTAACACCCTTACCTCATTAGCAGTGAGGCGCACTCGACCGGGCTATGCGACGTCTCCACGAACCTTACCAGTTTAGCCGAATCAAGGCCTCAATTGAAACCGGACGGTGAAGGATCATCAAGCCATAAGAAGGCGCAATCAGGCATCGTGCCAACTACTGATGATGCCTCGCGAAACACTTATTGAATATTCACAATCTTGAGGCTATTAATGTTGTTCAACTAAACTGCCTTATTCGAGGGCTTTGCCAGGCGGCTTTTCAAGTACTTTTTGAACGCCTTCAGGGCCAGCCAGACAAGGCTAGGTTCCCTGCGTTTTTGTCCGCCCTTTGAAGGCCTGCGGCGCGATACGTACCAGATCAAGCATGCAATCAAGGCTGTAAAAAAGAACGGTTCCTTCCACTGAACAACGAATACCGATGACTCCACAGTGACAGGGTCAAACTTTGTGCCACCGAGTTCCGAGTGCAGGGTTGTCTTAATTTTGACAGGCCCAAAATCGGGTAGCACGTTGACTGTTTCTCGAGATCCCTCAATGTTGGATTGGGTTATGACAGATCTGGTGGCGCTTCGCCCACCCAACAAAATGCTTTTGGATGTCCGCTTGGTTGCCAAAACCTTTTCGTTGGCGCTAATTTCCCAGCTCGCGAATGCAAAAACAGGGAGTTCCCCTTTGTTTCTGTATCTGACTTTTGCCTCAATTGGCCCCGAATTAATCAGCCCGGGCAGATCTGGGAGAAATGAGTCTATGATGCTTGTTCGATTTGTTGACGTGAAGTTGATTCGCGAAAGCTCTGCACCAGTTATTTTTCCGTTTTTTATGCTCCCTGCAAACCCATAAGGCGTCACATTCACCTGCGAGGCAATAGCGCCAGTGGAAGCGGCACTTGCAATTCCCGATTGTCTGGTACCGCCCAAAGGGTTCATGGATACCTTAATTCCGCCGTAGTAAATCTGCTCTATCTTTTTAAGCTTGGGCTTGAGAGTGATTAAAAATTCTGAACCAGATTTTGATGGTCGATATAGATTTTGGAATGGAGTGACCGAGAAAATTTTTGCCAGCGAATGTGGTGTTGAGTTTTCTGGAAGTCTCGCCTTATTCCCAGACTCATCAAACACGTAATCCACAAACTGCACATCTATTTCAGCAGCGACTGGGCCAGTAATAATAACAACCAAATTGAGTGTGGGCTCAAGGATTCCAGGCTGGCCGATTATGAACTCTTCCGGCGGGTTACTGACCTTTAAGGTGTTAGAGGCCGCATACGACGGAATCGCGGTAACTCCAAAAGACAGAGTTACCGCGACTACATAAGCGAGTAATTTTTTCAAATTCTTAAGGACAGAATCCTATGAAACACTGCCAAGGTCCGTCGTTGAAACTTCCGGTGTCCAAGGTGAATCCGTGCTTAACCCGATACTTGCCAACTGGGACGTCACCGAATATGGTTATCGACGCCTTGGTGGTGGCTTCTCCACCGGACCCCCAAATTACCGGCATGTTTTGATTTGTATACTCTGTTCCCCACGCCTGTACGTTCCAATCATCTTGAGGCCTCACCTCCCAGTGAACGTCATCGTAAAGTTTTACATCGTTTCTATTCACTCCGAAAAGAGAGTAGTCAACAAAGAGATTGGCGGATGCTCTTAGGGTTGAAGCACCCAAAATTCCATCTGCGTCAGTCATCTCAACCGGACTCCAGTAATCACCATCATCGGTAAAAAAGCGTTCGACCGGTTGGCGCTCGGTCCAAACGTAACCCTGCCGATCAGATACCTCACAGTTGTCGGCGTCAAAACTAACTTGAAAGTCTTGAGATACGAAGTTTGTGCGGGTATTTTCACGCAAGAGATCCAACGGATACCGACTCAGGTCTCTTGGGTCTCGAACAACGCCTGCGGAGGGATCTTGATTCTGATCACTTACGGCAGGGGTTTCTGAGTTGTTGTCATCGTCGTACCCGTCACCTTCCCACGCAGTTTTGAGGATCTTGCGCTCTTTTCTAACGGATATGTTGGTAAGAGGGATACTTAGGGATCCAAAGCCCGTGCAACTATCGGGGCCGCCGTCATCGGGGTTATCTCCTAGATCCACAGACACTGTAACGATTTCATCTGGTCCAGAAGAGTCCTCCCAGGCATTAGCTGAGATAGGCGACAAAACGCCAACGACGGTGACAGCCGTGATGATTGCTATCGACTTCCAATTCCACAAATTTTTACTCATATTAAAAGGCTAGAACTGGCAGTTCACACCGAAAAGGCTTCACGGGTAATTGAGGGGATAACCCCTCAAGATAATCTCAATCGTTATTTTCATGTAGGGAAAGCCCATCACTGCCTGATACTTAAGTCATGCAGATGCGCGTTGCCTTAGTTGAAGATGACGACTTCACGCGCCTAACTGTTGCATCTTCGCTGCGGGCTCAAGGCATTCAAGTAGTTATTGATACAGGCTCGGCCAGCGAGGCTCTACTGGAATTTGATAAAGCAACGCCGCACGTGGCGCTACTAGATCTTCATCTTGGTAAAGGACCAACGGGAATAGACGTCGCAACTGCCTTTAGAAGTAAATCCCCGAACATTGGCATTGTGTTCTTGAGTAGTTTTGAGGATCCAAGGCTATTGAATCCAAGTTTGCCTCCACTGCCCTTCAGATCTATTTATCTGCACAAGAACAAAATAAGTGACATCTGGAACATTCTTGAGGCCCTACGAGCATCTATCGATAAGTCTGAGAGAGTCCCATCTATGGCGCGGGCAAGTTCGTCACCAATTGCCACCTTGACTGACGTGCAACTTGAGACTTTGAGACTTATGGCTCAGGGCCTTTCAAATGCCGAAATTGCCAAGCGCAGAAGCGTTACAGAAAAGTCCGTGGAGCTAGCCATCTCTAGGCTTGCCAAAACACTTGGCGTTGAAAAGGATTCGACAATAAATCAGAGGGTGCACATGGCAAACGTATATTTCCGTGCACTGGGACAAATGAAGAATGTCTCCGACTAAAGAAGAGTCGTTTCTTGCTGCCGCAGGCGGGAAGTTTTTTCTAGACACCCGCTACCTTTTGCTGACTACTCCCTTAGTTATCACCACCTCCTTACTAACCACAAGTGCAGGATACTTCTCGCAAACAGAGCCCCCACTAAACACTCTTGGTCTTTTATCTGCTATTTTTCTCGCCAACATTTTCGCTCTATCTATTTGTGCTATCTGGGTTCTAGTTTTTTCTAAAACAATTTTTAGAAATCGAGCCAGGAATCCTGTTCCTTTATTTTGGGTGATTATATTTAGCGCAAGTGTTGGAGCACTAAAAGGCGCCATGACTGGTTTGGGTTGCTGGTTGCTTCAGATTGAATCCGACCTAGGATCCACCATCGTTGATCGAGTAGGTCAAACATCGCTGCTGGGGACCTGGTTAATCCCAGCCATATCATTGGTAGCGCACCGATTATCCGTCTTACAAGCCCAACGAGACTCCCTGGTGGCTGAACGTGTTTCTAACACCTTGATTGAATCTGGCATCGCGCAAACGCGTGATAATCAGGCCTCGCTTCGAGCCTTTGCGGACATGGCTAAATATGAACTCTCATCTATTGGCAGATCAACTAACGGTGAGGATTCTGCGAATCAGTACGCAAGTGCAATTCGAAGACTGGTGGCTGAGCAGTTGAGGCCGCTGAGTCACAGAATCTGGGAACAAGAAAACAAAAGAATTTCAAGTTTTTCTCTTTCTGAGATTGCAAGGCAAGCCATTTTTAGTTTCACCCAAGCGCGAACTGTTGTCGCCGTGGTTTATGCCATCACAGCCTTTCCTTCAATAATCAAATCAGTAGGGATAAGTGAAGGTATTCTTCGCAGCATACTCGCCGGAGCGGTTATACAGGTTGGTTTCTGGCTCATGTCTGAGTTTAGGCCTAAAAAATATTGGGTTGCCACCTGTTGGTTTTTACTCGCCAATCTTGCGGTGTCATTCTTAACTTTTGTAACCGGAGAGATTGTCTTTGGCTACGTATCTGCGTTTGATGAATTTCAAACGGTTTTGGCAGTTTGGCTGTGGCTGACACAATTGACATTTATAAGTGCCTTCCTCTTTGGGGTTCGTAAAGGTAGCTCAGAAATAAAACAGGAATTTGCCGATTTGTATGGGTCAGAAACTATTGATCGCGCTGTTCGTCTTAGTCAGGCAAGAATTCAAAACCGTGACTTTGCTAACTATCTTCACGGGCAGGTACAAAACAAGCTACTTGCTGTTGCCCTTGGGCTTGAAAAAGGTGAGGCGACTAAAGAGGAACTTGAACAAGCACTAGCACTAGTCGAAAATATTTTGAAAACGTTAGATTCAGGTTTTCAAACCCTGAATTCTGGCGATTTAGAATCTGAACTAGCAAAATTAAGTAATCAGTGGCTTGGTTTCGTGAGAATTACATGGAATCTTGATAGCCATCTCAAGAATCTCGAAACAAGAAAACGAATACTGTTAATTCAACTAATTGACGAAGCTACCTCGAACGCGATTAGGCACGGTCTCGCTAAAAACGTTTTTGTGCTTGCAAAGGTTTTGTCCGATCAAAAAATAAATCTTGAAGTGATTGATGATGGCATCGGCCCACGCGCCGGTAAGGCCGGCTTGGGCTCAACCTTTTTTAACAGCGTCTCTAAAGGAAATTGGGACCTCGTCCAAGAATCAACCGGGGGAACTAAACTCACCTTGCAGTTCTAAAGGCCCTTCTAACCGGATACTCCAAATAGTCAGCGGCAAATTCTAAATTCGGCGAGCGCCAAGCAAAATCGCGAGCCACCTTAGCCAGAGCTGCCCAAAAGAAAACATTCAATAAATCCACACCGATGTGAGTCATGCTGTCACCAGGTAGTGCCTTACCGATCATTCGGCGCAGCAGGGTTGGAACATCGCTTAGGCCAAATCGGTGTAGGGCTGCACGCACCTCAAACTCAAGTTCGCGCGCTCGTCGCGGGTTCCAGAGCGGGTTTCCGCCGGAGCCATCGCCCATCCGGCCGTATTCATCGGTGGGTAAATGAAGCAGAATGTGGGCAACCATTGCGTGGCGGTAATGGGCGCCGTCTAACTGGTCGAAAATCTCGGCAAAGTTCTCAATTTCGTAGCCGCACTTGCGCAGGTCAAGGACATCGGGGTAATAGGGGAACTTATAAAAGGGGATGTGCTTGATTTCTGGCTGGCCCTTGCGAATGCGCACCTTGGTGCTGGAATCGGCCTCGGCAACGCCCCAGTTTAGGGTTGCCTCATCGGGCTCGCCTGCCTGCCAGTCATTGCTCATGCAGTCAATTTTGCCTGAATCAATTCAGAATTTCCTTGAGTTTCCGAATCAGCACCTGCTGGCGCCATTGATCGTCTGCGCCGCTTAATAAGAAGTTGGATGTGTAGGCAAAACCAACCCGGTGCTCAAAGTCGCCAAAGGCATTCTGGCCACCAAGGCCATCGTGGCCAAATGAAGCGGGACCCAGAAGATCCTTCAGACCGGGCACGTCAACCATGAAGCCATTGCCCCAGGCAGGGAACAAGGTGCCATTTGAAGGCTCAAACTTCAGCGGACCCGTTGCCTGCGGTACCACTGCTGCGCGCAATGTTTCATCTTCTAGAAGTCGCACGCCGTTCATCTCTGTTACGGCTGCGGAGTAAATCTTGGCTAATCCAAATGCGTTGGATACTCCTCCGGCTCCGGGTAACTCTGCAGAGACTAACTGCGGGTTATTGAATCCGGTCTCGTAACTTTCTACCAAGTGGTTCAGCGCACCACCAAAGGTCATGGCCTTGGCTTGCCAATACAAATCAGTGTTTGGTTCGGCAACCACAGCTTGGCGATTTCCGTCAGAGATAAGTGGAGCTAAATTTGCAAATTTATCTTTTGGCAAGCCAATCCATGCATCCACACCAAGTGGTTCTGCAATTAATTCAGCAAAATATTTTCCGGCTGTTTTGCCAGTGATATTGTGAACTAGTTTTCCGATTAGGGTTCCAAAAGTTAGCGCGTGATAACCATGCGCGGTGCCAGGCTCCCAAAGCGGTTCCTGTGCGGCCAACTCTTCTTCAAGAGTGTGGCCATCGGTGATTTCATCCATGGTTAGGTCGCGTCGCGTGGCTGATAACCCGGCCTTGTGCTGCAACAACCACTTGACCGGAATGTTTTGTTTTCCAGCCTGAGCAAATTCTGGCCAGTAGTAACTGACCTTTTGTTCAAGATCAAGCTTGCCTTCTTGCACCAGTCGGTGAGCAAGAATTGAAGTCAAACCCTTGGTGCAAGAAAAAACAACCGATGTTGTGTCTTGAGTCCAAGGCTTTCCGGCTTCGGCGTCACCCTGCCAAATATTGACCACCGGTTCTCCGTCTTTAAAGATTGCCAGCGATGAGCCGCCTAATGGATAACGTTCTGCTTGCGCAAAAAACAAGTCAGCAATTTCTTGGTACTTGGATTCAATGATCATGTGTCTATCTTGGCATCAGTTAAATACAAAGTGCCCGGTGATTAGACCGGGCACTTTGCAACCATGGAAGGGTTGAATGGAGTTAGTGAATTTGATTGATGGTTCCGGTTAGTGTGTTCAGCTCTGCCTCAAGTTCAGCCATAGCCTCACCACCAGCCATTAGGTCGGTGATTTGATCGCGGGTGCGTTCACCCTTTGCAAAATCGTCAGCCTTCTGGCCGCGAATTAGAACCGCAAAGTGATCACCAACGGTTAGCGCGTGTGAGACGTTGTGAGTCACAAGAATCACCGCAATTCCTTTTAGTTTTGCCTGCATGATGATGCGCAGCACGTGGGTGGCTTCCTTAACTCCAAGGGCGGCAGTTGGCTCATCAAGAATCAAAACCTTGGCACCAAAGTGCACTGCGCGAGCAATTGCAGATGCCTGGCGCTCACCACCGGAAAGACTTCCAATCAGGCGCTCACCATCGGTGATACGGGTAATGCCCAGCTGCTGCATCTCGCGCACCGCGGTCTCGTTGGCGTACTTGCGGTCAAAGCGCTTGAACGGACCCCACCCTTTGGTTGGCTCAACACCAACAAAGAATGAGCGGCCAATGCTCATCAGTGGGAAGGTTCCGCCAAACTGGTGCACAGTAGCAATTCCGCGCTCGTTGGCATCTTTAGGTGACTTGAACTTGGTCTCAACTCCATCCCACTCAACAGTGCCCGAGGTTGGTTCGTGGAAGCCAGACAGCACCTTGATCAAAGTTGACTTGCCGGCACCGTTGTCACCAAGCAGGCAAAGCACCTGGCCAGGGTATACATCCAGTGACACGTCATTTAGCGCTTGGTATCCCGCGAATACCTTTGAAACATTCTTTAGGCGCAGGATTGGCTTCTTAGTTGACTTAGTCATTCTTCTTCTCCTTCTTGCCACCCGATAGGGCCAAGCGACGGAATGTGTTGTTGGTTAGAACCGCTGCAAGAAGCAGAAGTCCCAAAATTAGAGCAGCCCAGTCGGCATCCCAACCGGTGTAGTAAATACCCTGGTTAACAATTCCAAAGGTGATGGTTCCAAGGATTACACCAAGTGTCGAACCGTAACCTCCGGTTAGCAATACGCCACCAACCACAACAGCGATGATTGAGTTGAAAACAAATGATTGTCCGGCAGCAACCTGAGCTCCGTTGTAGATACAGGTTTGAATCACACCAACTAAGGCAGCACCAAAACCGCTTCCCATGAATAGTGCGATGCGAACCTTGTTGACCGGAATACCTGTGGCGCGAGCGGAAACCATGTCGCCGCCGATTGCGTAAATCCAGTTTCCGTAGATGCTCTTGTAGAGCACCCATGAAACGATGATCGCAATTATTGCCCACCAAACCACTGCAGTTTCAAATAGGCCAAAGATTAGATTTCCAAAGATGATTTGGAAGAATGGGTCCGCGGTCATGGTTACCGATGTTGAACCAACGATTAGACGAGTGGCACCAAGAGTGGCACCCATGACAATAAACATTGAGGCAAGAGTCACCACGAATGACGGAAGATTTGTTTTTGTGACCAGGTAGCCATTCAGCCAACCCACCAGCACACCAAAAAGAAGTGCGGCGATCACACCAACCCAGGTTGGTAGGCCAAAGAAGCCAGAAAGAATTGCCATGGTCATTGAGCTAGCTGCAAGAGTTGAACCAACAGATAGGTCCAAGTCGCCAGCGATCATTACGAGTGCTACCGGCAGAGCAATGATGCCTACCTCGGAGGCAACGTTGAGCCAACTGGCCCAACCACCTGGATCGGTAAATCCACTGCCACCCGCAACAGAGAAAAAGATAAAGACGGCAACGGCACCAATCAATGCGCCGAACTCTGGCCGGCGAGCGATGGCTGTGATGTCGAAGCCTGGCTTACTAGCAACTTTGCTAGCGGTGGCTTTAGCACTCATAATTTGTTTCCTAAATTTTTAGATCGAAGTTTTTTGTTGATACAGGCTGGGCCATACATTAAGCATGGCCCAGCCCAATCAATTATTTTTTAGCGAACGCCAGCCTTAACACCTGCTGAAACCTTAGCCACGTTTGACTTGTCCACGATTGCAGGACCAGTCAAAACTGGGTTAGATGCAGGCAAGATGCCGTACTGAGCGTGCTGCCAAGCCATTGAGGTAGCTAGGTAGCCCTGTAGCCATGGCTGCTGGTCAATTGCGAATGCCTGAGTACCGGCTGCGATGCGAGCTAGAACGTTCTCTGACAAGTCGAAGGTGCCAAGCTTTGCCTTTGAACCAGAAGCCTTGATTGCAGCAGCTGAGCTGTCTGCATCCTGAACACCGATGGTTACAACAGCGTCAATGGTCTTGTCCTTGGTAAGAGCTGCCTTCACAGCGTTTGAAACTGCAGTTGGGTTACCGAAGTTTGAAGAAGGTAGAGGAAGCTGCTTAGCCTTAGCCTTGCCCTTCGCACCGTCTGCTACACCCTTGCAACGTGCTTCCTGGTTTGCTGAACCTGGAACTGTGTTTACACAAAGAATGTTCTTTGCACCCTTAGATGCAAAGTACTTTCCACCAGCAACACCAGCTAGGTAGTCATCTGAACCAACGTATGCAAGTGCACCGGTGTTCTTTGCTTCCTTAACGCCACCTGCGTTGTAGTGAACAACAGAGATGCCCTTCTTTACTGCACGCTTGATTGCAGCGTTCTCAGCAGCAGGTACCCAGTCAGCTACAACGATTGCGGTTGCACCCGCAGCGATTGCGTTGTCAACTAGCTTTCCAGCGTCTGGTCCTAGGTTGTCGTAGTTCTGTGGGCCAAGCCAGGTAACGGTGCCTCCGGCATCCTTAACTGCCTCAGCTGCTGACTCTGCGCCGCGCTTAACTACTGACCAGAATGGGTCAGATGGCATACCGCCAATGACGTAGACCTTCTCACCGGCTGCGGTTGCTGCAGATGCGTTAATGCCAGTCAGCGCCAATGCTGATGCTGCAACTGCTGCAGCAATTTTTACTGAACGTGAAATCTTCATCTCACACTTCCTTTCCATTTTTGTTTGTTTTTATCCATCGAAGGGAACTTCTCAAGATTCTCGGTTCAGATTTTTCTTTTCAGATGCGCATCTGTCCGAAGTTTTTTTATTTAGTTTTTACAGATTTCCAATTTTCGCCGCCTTGAACAAGGTCTCACACGCAAGTGCAAGACCTTCCTCACGACCAAGCGAAGTATCTTCGTGCTCGATGTTGACCCACATGTTTGGATCCACATCGTGACAAGCCTTTAGAAATTCTGCCCAGTACTCTGCAGGGTGGCCCTTGCCTACCGCTACGAAATCCCAGGTGGAATTTTTTGGCCATTCGTTAGCCCACTCGTCGCCGCCCAGGTTGGTACGTGGCTCATCTTCGCGCAACTTGCGGAAGCTGTTGTCCAATACACCGTTGATTGCAACGTAAGGGTTTACACGAATATCTTTTGCTGCCGCGTGGAAAACCAACGGGCCCAAATCTTTAACTACAGCAACTGGATCCATCTGCTGCCAGAACAGGTGCGATGCGTCGAGCTCTACACCCACGTGGGTTGCGCCGGTGCGCTCAATAAGTTCCCGCATGGTTGCCGGATTGAAGACCACGTTCTGCGGGTGCAACTCAAGCGCAACTTTCACATCGTTGTCGCGCGCTAACTGGTCAACTTCTTTCCAGTACTTTGCAGCAATTTCAAACTGGTAGTCAATGACATCAAGAGCCGCTGAGTTCCAGGCATTTACTACCCAGTTGACCTGCTTTGCGCCTGGCTCACCGCCAGGTAGACCAGACATGGTGACCACGCGGTTCTGACCTAGGCGGTTTGCCAAACGGATTGAACGCTTAACATCGTTGCCGTGCTTGTCACCGATAACTGGGTTAGGGTGCAGAGGATTTCCGTTGCAGTTAAGACCTGCGATTTCAACGCCGGTCCCCTCGAAGATTGCAAGGAAATCATCGCGAGCTGCATCGCTTTCCAAAATCTGATCGATGTTTGGAATGTGCTTTGCCGGCAAGAATCCACCAGTGTTCAATTCGATACCAGTAAGACCAAGACCGGCGATGGTCTTAAGTGCTTCTGGAAGTGAGCGATCGTGCAGGATCGCGTTGTATACGCCAAGTCTCATTATTTGACCTTCTTTAGGTAGGTAGGGTTTGCCGCTGGAACAGTTGCACTTGCACCGCTCTTCAGACCTGATTGAATAACTGCTTCGATGATTTCCATGTTGTGAAGACCATCTTCAAAGTTTGCACAGTACGGAAGCTCTGCAGTTTCTGCAAGACCAGCAACTTCTTGTAGGAACGCGCGGTTCTGGAAGAAGAACTGATCGTTCTGACCAACACCAACACCAGGTGCATCAACTGGCAGACCACCAGCAATGTATGGGTGTGATGGTCCAACCTGCACGGTACGGAAACCGCGCTGGCCATAAGGATCATCATTTAGTAGCAGTTCAAATTCACCGTTGCGTGCCTGGGTGAAACGTGCTGAACCCTTTTCGCAGTAAACCTCAAATTCCAAAGAGGTTGGGTGACCAGCGGCAACACGAGAAACCTGAATTGCACCAGCGGTGCCACCAAAGTCGGCAATGAAACCTGCGTAGTCATCATTCTCAACGGAATCCATCTTGTCTGAAACAGTTGCGCCAGAGTGACCCTGCACCGCACCCGAAGGAATCGGACGCTCAGTAATTGAAGTCACAAAGCGTGCGCCTGAAACAGATTTGAAAGTCTGACCGGTGATGAACTCTGCAACGTAAGAAATGTGCGAACCAACGTCGGCAAGTGCGCCGGTTCCCATGCCGCCCTTGTAGCGCCAGCTAATTGGCGACATTGGATCGCATGAGTAGTCGGCCCAGTAGTTTCCGGTGAAGTGAAGCACCTTGCCAAGTTGACCTGAAGAAATGATTTTTTGAATTGCTGCAATCGCCGGATTGCGCAAGAAGGTTAGACCAATACGAGCAACGGTCTTTGAGTTGTTAGCTGCCGCCACCATTGAGCGGGCGTCTTCAAGAGTGTCAGACAGTGGCTTCTCGCAAAGCACGTGCTTGCCGGCAGCCAAAAGGCCTTCAACGATTTCACGGTGCAGGCTGTTTGCCACCACAACGCTCACGGCGTGAATGTTTGGGTCATCGGCAATTGCGCGCCAGTCTGAGTCGTGGCGTTCGAATCCAAAGCGCTTTGCCGCGGCCAGTCCAAATTGGGCGTTTACGTCACCAATTGAAATCAGCTTCACCTCTGGAAGGTCTGAACCGTAAAGAGAGGTTGCCGCACGGTAAGCCGCCGCGTGACCGCGACCTGCCATTCCTGCGCCGATAACTGCTACACCGATGGACATCTACTACTCTCCTTTGAGGCTGTTGCTTTGGTAATTGGAGCGCTCCCAGTTGGAGCGCTCCACATCAAAGTAGCAACAAGGTTGAACAAAAAGTCCCTGCTTTATCGGATTGTTATCATGTCTTTACATTTGATTTGTTGGACAAAATTGGACTAATTTGGACTAACCATGACTGACACCAACAACCCAATCAAGCCGCCAACGATTTACGACGTGGCCAAAGCGGCCGGCGTATCTAAATCACTGGTGTCTTTGGTGTTGCGCGGCGAAGCCCACGTGAGTGAGGCTCGTCGTGAGGCAGTCCAAAAAGCGATCGACGAACTTGGATATCGTCCAAGTAGATTTGCTCAGCAATTGGCGAGCTCGGCTTCAAGATCTATCGGTGTTCTAATTACCGACTACAAGAACCTTTCCTACATTGGTTTTCTAAAAGGCCTTCGTGAAATTTTTGATGACGCTGGCTACCAGGTAATCATCAGCGACATGCACCGCAGCCAAAATTTTGAAGATGACCCAATCGACGCATTTGCTTCAATGAAAGTTGATGGACTGGTGATTGCAACAGAGGTGGGTGGACTTAGAACACACAAGCTTGATATCCCAACCGTGATGATCGGGCAGCGAGAAACAATTTTGCCAAACTCCGACATGGTCTTCAACGATGACTATGAAGGCACACGGTTGGTAATCGAACACCTAATTGGTTTTGGTCACAAAAAAATTGCACACCTAACCGGTGTGGGTGGAATTGCTACAAACCGACGTAAAGCTTTTTCAAAAATTATGAAAGACGCAATTCTTGATGACATGGTTTTTGGCAATGGTCAACCAACCACAGAAATTGGTGGCTACATGGGCACGATGGAATTGTTGAAGTCCGGAAAAAAGTTCACAGCTATTTACGCAGCGAATGACTACATGGCTGCAGGAGCATGGTCTGCTCTTCGCGAAAATGGGTTAAGCGTTCCAGAAGATGTTTCACTGGTTGGTTATGACAACGCACCGGTAGCTTCTGATTTTCTTTTAAAGTTAACGACGGTTGACGAGCAGGGTATTCCGGTTGGTAGACAGACCGCTTCACTCTTGCTTGAAAGAATTGGTAGCAAGGGTAGCTATAAGCCAAAGAGTATTTTGATTAAGCCAACTTTGGTTCCGCGCACAAGTGTGGCAAAACCAAAATCTGGCAAATAACTTTTTTAGATCCAGCGTGAGGCTAAGTAATCAGCCTTGACGCGACGAATGGTGCCAGAGCGCGCGCGCAAAATAATTGAATCTGTGCGCAGATAGTCGCCGCGCTTTTGAACTCCATCAAGGAGCAAACCATCGGTGACACCTGTGGCAACAAAGTAAGTGTTGTCGCTGGCAACTAAATCGTTGATTTCAAAAATTTTCTCAAGGTCGTGACCTGCGGTTATTGCCTTTTTCATTTCCTCAGGTGACTGCGGAGAAATGCGACCCTGCATGTAGCCATCGAGTGCCTGCGTGGCACAAGCTGAAATTGCGCCCTCTGGTGCGCCGCCGATGCCAAGCAACATGTCAATGTTTCCGCCACCGGTTACAGCGTGAATTCCTGCGGCAACATCACCGTCTAGAAACAATCGCGTTCTTGCACCGGCACGGCGTACAGCTTCCATAAGTGGAACGTGGCGCGGGCGGTCAATCATCGCAACGGTGATTTCGCTAATGTCTTTCTTCAAGGCTTTGGCTAGTTCGCGCACGTTGTCTTCTGGAGACTGGTCCAGGCTCACAGCGCCCTTGCCCTCGCGGCGGGTAATTAGCTTGTCCATGTAGAAGACGTCTTTGGGGTTGTACATGGTGCCTTTGTCACTAACGGCAATCACGGAAATTGCGTGGGCTCGACCAGAAGCAGTCACGCTGGTTCCATCAACCGGGTCCACCGCAATGTCACACTCAGGACCGTTGCCGTTTCCAACAACCTCACCATTAGCAAGCATTGGAGCTTCGTCTTTTTCGCCCTCACCGATTACAACAGTGCCACTGAAATCAACGGTGTTTAGAAAATCTCGCATTGCTTCAACGGCTGCGCCGTCAGCTGCATTTTTGTCACCGCGACCAATCCAGGCGCTGGCTTTGATTGCAGCTGCTTCAGTCGCTCGCACAAGTTCTACGCCTAGGTTGCGATCTGGCTTGCTGCTCATGAATGACTCCGTCGTCTTTGGTTCTCTTTTGCTGTCTTTGTTAATACATACTAGTCCTATGTCCAAACTCCAAGGCTATGTCTATGGCGCTATTGCGGTACTTGGCTTTGGAACAACCTTCATTGGTCTTGCACTGGGGCTCACCGAATTTTCTCCGACCATCATGGCGATTGGCAGAATTATTCCGGCCGGAATCGGAGCAATAATTGCACTCAAACTTGGCCGGCAATCTTTGCTTCCGCCTCGAGACTTATGGTCGAGAATTTGGCTTGTATCTGGTGGTTTAGTTTTTGGCTATCCAATTCTCTCGACCATCGCGATGCGAACCGTTCCTGCATCTGATGCCGGAGTTTTGATTGCACTTTCACCTGTGGCCGGAGTTATAACCGCAATCCTGATTTTTAGAAACAAAACCCCCTCGGCGAAATTTTGGATTGGTGCACTTGGTGGAACTTTCTTTGGAATGCTGTTTTCTGTTTCTAGATCAAACGGTTTAGGCGGCGGTGAGTTTTGGGGCTACGTGATTATGGCGATTGCGGTTGTCATTGGTGCCGTGGGTAATTCATCGGCCGGAGCACTAACCGCAAAATACAAGGCGTTTTACGTAATTAGTTGGGCGATTGTTATCTCAATTCCAATCATGCTGCCGCTCACCATAATCGAATTTATTGTGAATCCAATTACGGTTATGCCAAGTGCTGATGCTTGGTTTGGCTTTTTGTTTGTAAGTTTGTACTCCATATTTTTAGGTCACTACTTCTGGGCAAATGCGCTAAACACAATTGGAATTGCTAAGGCCTCGCAACTACAACTTGCCCAG
Source organism: Rhodoluna lacicola (assembly GCF_000699505.1). Taxonomy (NCBI): domain Bacteria; kingdom Bacillati; phylum Actinomycetota; class Actinomycetes; order Micrococcales; family Microbacteriaceae; genus Rhodoluna; species Rhodoluna lacicola. The sequence goes on from NZ_CP007490.1 coordinate 1,365,358, forward strand.
CCAATCGTCACCATGATTCTGGCAATTTTTATTTTGCGAGAAACCGTTTCAGCATTCACCTGGTTTACTGCCATTGCAATTCTTATTTGCGTTGGTTGGACTCAGCGAATCAATCTGTCGCGCGCAAAGTAGGCAATTCTTTCTTTGTAGTAATGTGGCGGCATGCCTAAATACCGCTTGGCTGCATCAGCCGAAATGATGTTTCTTGATTTACCTTTTGTTGAACGAGTAGAAAAGATTCACTCCCGAGGATTTGAAGTCGAGATTTGGAATTGGGCTAATAAAGATCTGCCTGCTCTTGCAGCAACTGGGGCTAGGTTCAATTCCATGACCGGTTACCTAGAGGGTGACCTTCTAGAGGATGACGGCATCGAAAAGCTTTTGGCAACCGCCGAGCTATCAATTGAGGCTTCAAAGATAATTGACTGCCCAAATCTGAATCTGCACGGTACCGGGCTTGATGACCAAGGCCAGGCAATTCGTAAGCGCTATGGCACTACCCGGGCAGAGTGGCAAACCGCCAGGGATACCCTGGCTCGAATTGCTGAATTGGGTGAAAAGCACGACAAAATTTTTATCTTGGAGAACCTGAATTTACTGGTTGATCACCCTGGCACCCCTTTCGGTTTAGCCTCTGAAGTGATCTCTCTGATTGAGTCTGTAAACAGTCCGCACCTGCGAATGAATCTTGATCTGTATCACGCTCAAATTGGTGAAGGTAATTTAGTTGAACTTGTTCGTCGCGCATTTCCCATCATCGGTGAGATTCAAGTTGCCGACGTGCCTGGTCGCTGCGAACCTGGTACCGGTGAAATTAATTACAAACGAATCGCGCAGGAACTCAAAGCACTTGATTACGCAGGGGTTGTTGGTCTAGAGGGTTGGGCGCAAACCGATTCCGATCTTGCCCTGGATAGATTCGCCGAGGCTTTTGCCTAAGACTATTCAGCTCTAGTTAGTGGAGTAACAACACCGGTTTCAAGTTCAGTCTTGAAGGCGTAAAGAATCTCACGAATTGATTGCGGCTGAATGCCCAAAACCTTTTTTGTGAATTCATTTCCAAGCGATGAATCAACTGGCACTGCTGCGGGAAACAGTTGATCTTCCGGGGGTTCGCTTTGGGTGAGCAATTTGGCATCTAAACCAAAAACCTCACAGGTCAGTTGAGCAAGTTCCATTCTTGAAACGGCATCGTCGCCAACCAAGTGGAAAGTACCAACAGCATCACGCAAAATAACTCGCTCAATTTGTGCACCAATTTCAGCCGCCAGAGACGGTGTGGTTACTTTGTTGACTCGATCTCCGTCCCAAACCGCAAATTTTTTGCCAGCTCGCAGAGTTTCAACCAACGAAAAAACAAAATATCCAAAACCAACATCCTGAGACCTGGGGCTTTGGGTGAGTTGATGCTGCCCCATCACCCCGGCAATTCTGCAGATCGCTCCGTTTTGCGGCGCTAGGTCTCGAATAACCTGCTCGCTAAGTATTTTCAGCGCGCCATAGAAATTGATTGGGTTGCCTGGATCGGTTTCCGGTACTCGATGCTGTGTTCCGTCCATCACCCAGTCGGTTGAAATCAAAATTGGTTTCACACCGGCAGCGTTTGCTGCTCTGGTCACCGATTGAGTCAGCCCTACGTAGGAGTCATAGGCGTAGATTCGATCATCGACTAATTTGTTGAAATCATTGGCGATCGCGCAGTGCACCACCGCATCAAAACCCTGCAAAGCTTCGGCGATCGAGTTGGCATCGGTGAAATCAACCACCTTGACTGGCCAGTTTGGCGCCACCACTGGAGTGCGGCGACCCAGACCAAGAACGTCATGGCCACGGGCCAACAACACCGATGAGATGTTGCTACCAACGAACCCGGTGGATCCAGTGATTGCGATTTTCGCCATTTGTTTTCCTTGAGCTGGATATTGTGATTACAATACCATTGGAACGGTCCACGAATTGGACCCCAACTTTAGTACAAGGACGTCTAATGAGCGAGAAGAAAGTTCGCATTGGCCTTTTGGGCACCGGCCGCATTGGTCAGGTACATGCGATTAGCATTGCCGAGAATCCAAACGTTGAACTTACTTACGTAGCAGACGTCTTTATCGAGGGCGCCAAAAAACTAGCTGCCCAGTACGGCGGCAAAGTAACCGCCGACCCAGCAGAAGTTTTTGCCTCTGGTGAAGTTGATGCGGTGGTGGTTGCCTCGCCAACCCCAACTCACGTTGATCTGATCAGTGCAGCAATTGATGCGGGTGTGCACGTACTCTGCGAAAAACCAATTGATCTTGACATCGCCCGAGTTGACTCGTTGCGAGCCAAGGCAAATGCCGCCAAGACCATCGTTGCGCTTGGCTTCAACCGCCGCTTTGACCAGCAGTTCAATGAAATCCACGCTCGTGTTGCTGCCGGTGAGATTGGAAATCTTGAACAACTAACCATCATCAGTCGTGATCCTGGTCCGGCTGGCAAGGACTACCTTGAAGTTTCTGGCGGCATCTTTCGCGACATGACAATTCACGACTTTGACATGGCGCGTTTCTTTGTGCCAGAGATTGTTGAAGTTTACGCAGCTGGAGCAAATACTTTCAGTGAGGACATCAAATCGCTTGGTGACTACGACAGTGCAGTTGTAACCCTGCGAGGAAGCAAAAACGAGCTTGTCTCAATTACTAACTCTCGTCACGCGGCGTACGGATACGACCAGCGCCTGGAGGCTTTTGGTTCCAAGGGTGCGCTGCTAGCAACAAATGTTTCACCGACAACGGTGAAGCTTTACACCAATGAAATTGTTGAAGCACGCAAGCCTTACCTAGAACTTTTCCTTGAGCGCTACGCGTTCTCATATCGTCGTGAACTGGCTTTGTTTATTGAAGGCATCCAAACCGGAAAAAATGTGAACCCAACATTTGAAGATGGTCGAGCCGCCCTAGTCTTGGCTGATGCTGCAACTGAATCTGCAAAGACTGGCAAGGCAGTAAAGGTTGATCTTTCAAAGTAATTACTTTGAACTCTTTGGCGAGCCCCTCCCCAAAGTAAAAAGAGTTCCGGTCTAGTGGTTGAGACCGGAACTCTTTATTTTTTGTAATTACTCGCTAGCTAATTCAGCGGCAACAGCCTTGATGAAATCCACGCTCGCCTTTGCATCAGCAAATGGGCCATCGGTGTCACCTGGTTCGGCTGTGATCACATTGTCTTGCTCAAGCACAAACCATCCTTGATAGCCAGACTGAATCAAGCTGCGCACTATCGAGCGAACATCAACGTCACCGGTGCCAAGCGGAACGTACATTCCCTCAACTACTCCCTGATAGTAAGTAATCTCACCGGATTGAACACGGTCGGCAATTGCAAGGTTTACATCCTTGAGGTGTGAGTGAGCAACGCGATCAGCGTGATCCTGGGCAAACTTCACAGGATCGGTGCCACCAATAATCATGTGACCGGTGTCAAGACAAAACTTGATAGTTGAGCCATCTAGGACTTTCTTTACATCTGCCTCTGTTTCAACCATGGTTCCAACGTGCGGGTGCAACACTGCGGTCACTCCTCTGGCGGCAGCGGCTTCCTTAATGCGTTCTAAGTTTGCAAAGAAGATATTCCAGCCGTGAGCATCAAGTTCTGGGCGCTTGGTGTCGTACCCCTCTAGGCCAGTCTCAGCAGAGAGCACCATGGTTTTGGCACCTGAGGCAGCATAGCTTTCAAGTTCAGTAAGCACATCTGGCAGCGGGTCAAAGTTCTCTTGGTGCATGATGATTGGAAAAAATCCGCCAACGGCTTCCATTCCATGTTCTGCTAAAACTTTTGCGCGATCGGCTGGCTGGACTGGCAAGAACCCAAGCGGGCCAAACTCTGTAGCGCCCAAACCAAGTTCTGCCATCTCCTTGAGCACTCGCACTGGAGTCATCTGGTGACCCCAACCAGGCACCTCACATACACCCCATGAAATTGGAGCACCAGCAATTTTTAATTTAGACATAGTATTTTTACTTTCGAACAGCGGCTGTTGTGTTTGCCGATGGCTTGATTGAAATCCACTGCTTGGTTTTCATTGATTCTTCAACCGCGTCGTTCACCCTTGCGGCTGCAACTGCATCGTGAATGTTTGAGTTCTTAGATTCTTTACCAATGTAAGATAGTAAGAATTTCTTTGCCTCAATGACTTTGAGATCGTCGTAGCCCATACCAGTTCCGGCGCCGGGCTGGAATGCACCAAATTCTCCGAAACCGGGGGCAACCATAACGCGCTGGTATCCCAGGTGTTGACCCTTGCGACCAATTGCAACCTGCAACTCGTTCATGCGTTCAAAGTCCCACATCACAGAACCCTCTGTTCCGTAAATTTCAAAGTTGTAACTTGCACGCGGGCCAACAGCAACGCGAGATGCTTCAAGAGTTCCCACTGCACCGGCAGCAACCGCATTGTCGGCTAGTCGAACAATCATGCCGGCGTAGTCTTCATTTTCTACCGGCTTCTTTTCGCCACCTTCAATCACATCAAAGTGCGTACCCACACCCATTTGCTGAACCGGGCGCTCAGTGTGAATTGTGCTGGTGATTCCGTTCACGTCTGCAATCGGCCCGGCCATGTAATGAATCAAATCAACCAGGTGTCCCATCAAGTCTCCAAGCACACCGCTGCCGGCAAGCTTGCGAATGAAGCGCCACGATAGGGCTCCGTTTGGTTCTGATGAGTAGTCGGCAAAGAAAACGCCGCGAAAGTTTGTGATGCGGCCAAGTTGCCCACTTGCGATTAGCTCTTTGATGTGCTCCACTGCAGGCGCGTGACGATAGTTGAAACCAATGCTGGTAACTACACCCGCTGCATCCGCTGCGACTTCGACGGCCTCTGTGTCTTCCGCTCCACGACCAACTGGCTTTTCAATCCAGAAAGCTTTACCTGCCTTTGCCGCGGCGATGCCGATTTCAGCGTGCAGAAAATTTGGAGCACAGATTGAGACAACATCAACCTCAGGATCGTTGAGCACATCGGTGTAGTCCAACGTTCCGCGCTCGTACCCCAAAACATTAATTGCGTAGTCCACGCGATCTTGCGCGGTGTCGGCAGCGATGACGAGTTTGGGGGTGATTCCCAACTCAGGGAAAACCACTGGAAGCGCTTGATAGGCACGAGAGTGCACTTTACCCATCCAGCCAACGCTGATGAGGCCTACGCCTACAGTCTTAGGTGTGTTCGACATTGAATACCTTCTGTGAAATAGATGCTGGAACGGTCCAATGATACTGAACACCATTGGCTTTTTGGAATGAAAACAGAAATTAGTGAATGCCGATTTACGGCTTTACACCGATGGTGGAGTTGCGAACCTCAAGTCTTGGCAGCAGCAGAACGTGCTTTCCCTCTGATTTTCGCCAAATATCTTCATCGCTCAAAATCTCTGCCGCCTTCATTGCGATTGCCTTTTTTTCCTGCTCAACCGTGGTCAGCGAAATTCGGTTCAAGGCTGAGATGTAAGTGTTGTCGAAACCTGTGAGTGCAACCTGGTGTCCGCCTGAAGCCTGGAATGCCTCGATTGCCTCCTGAGCACCCAGGGCAACGATGTCATTGAAGCAGACCAGGGCTGTGGGTTTTGACTTTCCCTGAAGAGCAAGTTTTGCTGCGGCGTAGCCAGCTTCCTCAGTGCGGTCACCAAATTGTTCAAGCGGCTTTAGTTTCTTGGCGATCATTGCTTTACGGAAGCCTTGGATGCGCGCCGTGGCAACTTCACCGTCATCTGAACCTATGTAGCAGATTCGCTTGTGGCCAAGTGAAACCAGGTGATCAACAATTAGCTTCATGCCCTCGTCTTCATCAATTCTGAGCACGATAGCGCGAGGCAAGCCTTTTGGAATTGTGGTGGCAAAAATAATTGGCACAGTTTCTGGAACAGACTTTAAAAAACCTTTGTCAGGCAAATCGCCAACCACAAGAATTCCTCGCGGCTTCAAATCAATCAAAGTTTGCACTGTTGATTTCTCTAAAACCTTTTTTCCGTTCACTTCGGTGATACTCGCCGCGGTCATGAAAGTTTGATGCCCGCGCTCTAACAGCGCCTTGCGAGCTTCATCTGCAATTTCGGTAAATAGCGGGTTGTGCAGATCAACAACCACAATCGCCATGAAATTGCCAGCACCGATAGCCAGTGACCGAGCCCAAGGGTTAGGCGTAAAACCAAGTTTTTTTGCTGCGGCTAAAACCCGTTCGCGGCGGTCTGGGCTAACCCCTTCTTCACTAGAAAAAACCAGTGAGACCAGCGACTTTGATACTCCAGCGGCGGCGGCTACATCGCGAATTGTGGGGCGCTTGGTTTGAGCCACTTGCCTTGCCTTTCATCGGTGTTGGTCTTTTTCTAGGCCGGTTTTTTGGACCTGTCCAATTGGACCGTCCAAAGATAACACCGCGAGCACGAATTTATCTCAATGTCGTAACAAAGTCTGGAACGGTCCGAAATTTTCGTCTTTTTGCTGACATACTGACCACGTTAGGACTTCTAGTTCTACAACTCGAAAACTCGAAGATGAGAGGCAACAAATGTCAATGAAGAAGTATGTAGCACTTGCCGGAGTGGCAATGCTTACTCTTGCTGGCTGTGCAGCGCCAGCAGCAGACACTGCTGCTCCAGCAACAAGCGACATCAAGATCTGTGTTTACACACACGGTGACGGTGGAACTTTCTGGTCAGTAGCTCAGAAGGGTGCCGAGCAGGCAGCCGCTGACCTAGGCGTAGAACTTGACTACCAGGGTGCAAACAACGATGCTGCTAAGCAGGCATCAACCATCGAAGCCGGTGTTGCAGCCGGTTGTGACGGTATCGCAAGCTCCGTACCAGATGCAGAAGCACTACAGGGTCCAATGGACGCTGCTAAGGCTGCTGGTATCCCAACCGTAACCATGAACTCAGGTTCATCAGTGTTCACCAAGCTTGGTGCTTTCACACACGTTGGTCAGGATGAAGTAATCGCTGGTCAGCAGGCTGGTCTAAAGTTCAACGCAATGGGTGTGAAGCACGTGCTTTGCCCAATCCAGGAAGCTGGAAACGTTGGTCTTGCTGACCGTTGTGCAGGTCTAAAGCAGACATTCAAGGGTAAGGCTGAAGAGTTCAACCTTGATGGTGGTCTTGCTGACCTAACCGCAGCAACCGCAAAGCTACAGGCAGCTCTTGAGGCTGACAAGACTATCGACGCAATCTTCGCGCTAAACGCTGACATCGCTGCAAAGGCTGCAATGCCTGCAGCTGAGGCAGCTGGCGTTTCAGTGAAGATCGGTACCGTTGACATGTCACCTGAGGCACTAGACGCAATCGAAGCTGGCACCATGGAGTTCGCGATTGACCAGCAGCAGTACGCACAGGGCTACATGTCAGTAGTTCTTTTGTACCTAAACCTAACTAACGGACACGAGCTTGGTGGCGGTCAGCCTGTATACACAGGTCCTGGCTTCGTAACCAAGGACAATGTAGCCAAGGTTAAGGAACTAGTAGCAGCTGGCTCACGCTAGTCACTAGCTTCAAAAGCTAAGCAGTATATAGAAGGTGGGCTGGGGAATCCCTGGCCCACCTTTTATCTCAAAATCAAAGCTTCAAATATTCAAGTTAGGTAACAAATGACACAGTCGTCAAAGGTAGATGAGCGAGTTAAACAAGCCTCGCTGATTACCAAAATTCTGCGCCGCCCCGAGTTCGGAGCGTTTCTGGGCGCCATCGCAATCTTCTTCTTATTTGCCACTACCGATACCACCGGCAACTTCGCTCAACTCGGCGGAATCTCCGGTTGGACAGACATTGCAGCTCCAATCGGGATCATCGGTATCTCAGTTGCATTGCTAATGATCGCTGGCGAGTTTGACCTTTCAACCGGTGTGCTCGTTGGAACTACTGGTCTGCTGATTGGTATGTTGGTCACCGAATTCAACATGAACATTTGGCTCGCAATTCTTTGCGCATTTATTTTTGCTGGAACAGTTGGATTCATTAATGGCTACGTGGTTGTAAAAACCAAGTTGCCGTCATTCATCGTGACCCTGGCAACTTTCTTCATTCTTAAGGGCGCAAACTTTGCTTACACCAAGATGGTAACGGGTTCTGTACGTGTAACCGGCACCGATAAAGCCGAGGGGTTTGATTTTGCCGAAGCCATCTTCGCTTCAAAATTTGGTGAGGCAAATTTTCAAATCGCTTTGGTCTGGTGGATTGCAATTACCATCATCGCTACGTTCGTTCTAACCCGCACTCGTTTTGGTAACTGGATTTTCGCAGCCGGTGGCGACGCAAACGCCGCACGCAACGCAGGTGTACCGGTAGACAGAACCAAGATCATGTTGTTCGTTTACACCGCACTCTCTGCAGCACTGGTTGGCACCATGTTTGTTCTTCGCTTGAAGGGCATGCAGGCTGGTCAGGGTGTTGGCCAGGAGTTCTACTACATTATCGCCGCAGCGGTAGGTGGAACCTTGCTTACCGGTGGCGCCGGTTCGGCTATCGGTGCTTCACTTGGTGCCTTGATCATGGGTATGGCTTACATTGGTATCCCTTACTCACGTTGGGATTCAGACTGGACCGCAACTTTCCTTGGTGTGATTTTGTTCACCGCAGTAATGATCAATACATACATAGGTCGCCGAGCTAAGGGAGGCAAAAAATGACAACGGTAAACGCCCTAGAGCTAAAAAATGTTGGCAAGCAATTCGGAAGCGTAATTGCCCTTCAGGGAATTTCGATTCAGGTTGAGCCAGGTTCAGTTACCTGTGTGCTTGGCGACAACGGTGCCGGCAAGTCAACTCTCATCAAGATTCTCTCCGGTGTGCACAAGCAGTCATCTGGTGAGTTCAAGGTAGAGGGTAAAGATGCTGTCTTTGAATCGCCTCGCGACGCACTGGCAAATGGAATCGCAACCGTGTTCCAGGATTTGGCAACAATTCCTTTGATGTCAGTTTGGCGAAACTTCTTCTTGGGTAACGAAATCCGTTCCGGGTTTGGTCCATTCAAGTGGTTGAACGTCAGCAAGATGAAAGAGATTGCCAAGTCTGAGCTACTAGCGATGGGTATCGACCTTCGCGATGTAAACCAGCCAATCGGAACACTTTCAGGTGGTGAGCGTCAGTCGGTAGCGATTGCCCGCTCTGTTTACTTTGGTGCCAAGGTGCTCATTCTTGATGAGCCAACCTCGGCCCTTGGTGTTCGCCAGTCTGGAATCGTATTGAAGTACGTCCTTGCCGCTAAGGATCGCGGTGTATCGGTTGTGTTTATTACTCACAACCCGCACCACGCTTACCTAGTTGGCGACCGCTTCTACCTGCTAAACCGGGGTCAGTTGCTCAACGCTTTTGAGCGCAAGAACGTGAAGCTTGAAGAGCTAACCAAGGCAATGGCTGGTGGTGCAGAGCTTGAGACTCTAACCCACGAGATCAACGTTGTACGCGGTAAGTAATTAGACACCGATGCGAATCCCCCGGCCGAATGGCTGGGGGATTTCTCTTTAACTAGTATCAAAACATGACTATTGAAGTGCGTGAACTGAGCGCCACAGATTATGACGCGTGGCTTGTGCTGTGGAATGGATACCTAGATTTTTACAGTGAAAACCTTCCAGAGGGCCTGACCGATCTTTCTTGGCAGCGGATTATCAACCCTGAGTTCAACCTGCACGGGCTGGGCGCTTTTGAAGATGGCAACTTACTTGGCATCGTGCACTTCAACTTTCAGAACTCCACCATTTCAGTCAATGGCTTTGTGCTGCTAGAGGACCTTTTTGTTAGTTCAGCAGCCAGGGGCAAAGGAGTTGGTCGCAAACTAATTGACGCGGTGAAGGCTCGAGCCCAGGCAGCCGGCTGCTCTCGGCTTTACTGGGACACAGACCGAACCAATGAAACTGCTCGACGCCTGTATGACACTTACGTTCAAGAGGCCGGCAAGGTGCAGTACCGTCTGAAATTGCTCTAGTTTAAGAAACTACTGCGCTCACCGTGTTGCTAAAACTCTGATAACTTCAGAGTTTCTTAACGCCCCACGCTCGGAGCTAGCATATCGTGGCGCACGATGATGGCATCACGACCAGGGCCAACGCCAATAGCGCTGATGCGAGCGCCGCTAATCTTCTCTAGCGCAACGATGTAATCCTGCGCGTTCTTTGGAAGATCTGCGAAGGTGCGGCAGCCAGTGATGTCTTCAGACCAACCTGGGAAGTTTTCATAGATTGGCTTTGCGTGGTGGAAATCAGACTGTGAAACTGGCATCTCATCAAAGCGCTTGCCATTTACTTCGTAAGCCACACAAACTGGAATCTCTTTTAGTCCGGTAAGCACGTCAAGTTTGGTCAACACAAAATCGGTAACACCATTGATGCGGGCTGAGTAACGGGCAATCGGAGCGTCGTACCAACCGCAACGACGTGGTCGCCCGGTAGTGGTTCCAAATTCAAAACCAGTTGCGCGCAAGAATTCGCCGTTCTCGTCAAACAACTCGGTTGGGAACGGGCCGGCGCCAACGCGAGTGGTGTAAGCCTTAACGATTCCAATTACGGTCTTGAACTCACCAGGGCCAATTCCGGAACCGGTTGATGCACCACCAGCGGTTGAGTTAGATGAGGTCACGAACGGGTAGGTGCCGTGGTCAACATCAAGCATGGTTGCCTGACCGCCTTCGAACAAAACAACCTTGTTTTCATCAAGTGCGGTGTGCAATTCCAATGCGGTGTCGGCGACCATTGGGCGCAGGCGCTCTGCGTAACCAAGAAGCTCGGCAACAACTTCGTCAACACGAATCGCTGCGCGGTTGTAGACCTTGGTTAGCAAGTTGTTCTTGGCAACTAGTGCGCCCTCAACCTTTTGACGCAAAATGCTTTCGTCGTAAAGATCCTGCACACGAATACCAACGCGGTTAATCTTGTCAGCGTAGGTTGGGCCAATGCCGCGACCGGTGGTACCAATCGCACGCTTACCAAGGAAGCGCTCTGAAACTTTGTCAACGATGACGTTGTAAGGGGTGATGATGTGCGCGTTGGCAGAAACGCGAAGCTTGCTGGTGTCAATGCCGCGAGCGTTCAGCGCTTCAATTTCTTGGAACAGCACCGATAGGTCAATGACCACGCCGTTTGAAATAACCGGGGTGACGCCAGGGGTAAGAATGCCAGAAGGCAAAAGGTGAAGTGCGTACTTCTCGTTGCCGATGACAACTGTGTGGCCCGCGTTATTTCCGCCATTGAACTTAACTACGTAGTCAATGTGCTCTGCCAGAAGGTCTGTGGCTTTGCCTTTACCTTCGTCACCCCACTGGGCTCCGATAATCACTACTGCGGGCATACTCGCACCTCTTTATATAAAGGGTTCGTACGCGATGGCGTACATCTAAGTTTATCGGCCTAGCCCAGACCTGCCCAGTTGTTACCTTTTATTGAAGACGTGCTGCATAACCCACTGATGCATAGTGATGGCCGCTGCCGCCGAGGCGTTTATTGACCTGGTAGAGCCAAACTGGGTAATTTCAAGCACCACGTGGGCTGCCTCAATGGCGGCCTCGGATAGACCCGGACCCTCCTGGCCAAACAAAAGCACGCACTCTTCTGGAAGTGCGTATTCCTCGATCTTTTGGCAGCCGGGAACGTTGTCGATAGCAATTATTGGCAAATTGCGGTCCTTGGCCCAGGCAACGAACTCTTCAACGGTTGGGTGATGGCTAACGTGCTGGTAGCGATCGGTCACCATTGCGCCACGTCGGTTCCAGCGCCGATTGCCAATAATGTGAACCTCTTCGGCCAGGAATGCGTTTGCGGTTCTAACAATTGACCCGATGTTTAGATCGTGCTGCCAATTCTCGATCGCGACGTGATACTTGTGGCGGCGACGGTCAAGCTCGGCAACGATTGCCTCCATCTTCCAATAGCGAAATTTATCCAGCACATTTCTGGTGTCACCGTTTGTCAGTAACTCTGGGTCAAGAATCGAATCGGGGTTTGGTGCCTCCGGAGTACCGGCATCTTCTGGCCACTCCCCTTGCCAAGGACCAACGCCCCAGGTGGTGAGTTCCGGCGATGAGTTATCTTGCATGTGCTCGTTTTCTAAATTGCAAAGCGATGGCTGCTAACACTGCCGCTACGGTTGATGCAATCAACACGGCTAGTGTTCCCATAGATGCGATGTCTTCATTGCTCTTGAAAGCAAGTTCGTTTATCAAGAGTGAAACGGTGAATCCCACGCCCGCCAATATTCCTATGGTTGCAACATCCCACCACGACAACTCTTTAGCCAGCGATGCCTTGGTAAATCTGGCCATTAGCCAGGCGGTTCCCACTACCCCAAGTGGCTTACCAAGCACCAGACCAAAAATAATTCCAAGTGCAACCGATGAACCTGCGACGTCTTCAATTGAAAGACCCTGCACATAAACCCCGGCACTAAAGAATGCGAAGACTGGCACGGCAAATCCTGCTGAAATTGGGTGCACAGCGTGCATGACTTTATCGGATTGTTTTAGGTTCATCAGCAAACCCATTGCCACGCCGGCGACAGTCGCGTGTATGCCGCTCTCGTGAATCGTGTACCAAATAATTCCAGCCAGCGGCAAATAAAAATACCAGCCAGTTACATTCTTTTTTTGCAGCATGCCAAAGATAAAGAGTGCACCTGCGGCTACAGCCAGGGCAAGCAGGTTGAGTTGCGCGGTGTAGAAAATTGCAATCACAATAATTGCGCCCAGGTCATCAACCACGGCAAGGGTTAGTAGAAATGCTCGAAGTTCAATCGGAAGGGAGCGACCTGCAACCGCCAACACAGCAAGAGCGAAAGCAATGTCGGTGGCCATTGGAATACCCCAACCAGATGCGCTTGGCTGATTGAAATTAAACGCCGTGTAAATCACAGCCGGAAAAATCATGCCGCCAAGGGCAGCGGCGATTGGAACTGCTGCTACAGATTTGTCTCTGAGCGAGCCCACCACCAGTTCGTGCTTAAGTTCCATTCCGGCTACAAAAAAGAAGATAGCTAGCAAGCCATCTGCGGCCCATTTACCCAGGGATAATTCCAGGTGAAGATCAGCAAAACCAATCTTGTAATCCTTCAGGCTGCTGTAGGAACCAAAATCAAGGTTGGCCCAGATAATTGCAACCAATGCGGCGACCAACAACAAGATTCCACCGGTGGTTTCGTTGCGAAGTGCGTTGCCAAGCCAGCGAGTTTGACCCTTTGAGGCGCGTTCAAATAGCTTGGTTTTTCTCGACATGGCTTAAGCCTAGGTGAATTTCTGACTAGCCGGTTTGCTTCGCCGACTGCTGACTAGGGTGCTCTGTTAGCCTTGACGAATGGTAGATCGCAGCAAAATCACATCGTGGCTAACCGATATGGACGGCGTGCTGGTGCACGAAGGCCATGTACTTCCGGGGGCCGCCGAGCTTATTAGTAAGTGGCAGGCAGAAGACACTCCTTTCTTGGTGCTCACCAACAACTCCATCTACACGCCGCGTGATTTATCGGCCAGGCTTACCGCCGGTGGTCTGAATGTTCCTGAGGAGCGCATCTGGACCTCGGCGCTTGCCACCGCCGCGTTCCTCGACAAACAAATGCCAAAGGGCAGCGCGTATGTGATTGGCGAGACCGGTTTGACCCAGGCTCTGCACGACATTGGCTACACCCAAACAGACAACAACCCCGATTACGTGGTGCTTGGCGAGACACGCAACTTCAACTTTGAGAACCTGACCAAGGCCATTCGCCTGATCAATGCCGGTGCAAGATTTATTGCCACCAACCCCGATGCCACTGGCCCATCGGCCGATGGCCCGCTACCAGCTACCGGATCAGTTGCTGCCCTAATAACCAAGGCCACCGGAATGGAACCGTACATTGTTGGCAAACCAAACCCAATGATGTTCCGCAGCGCGATGCGCAAAATTGGTGCTCACTCGGAATCAACCGGCATGATTGGTGACCGCATGGATACTGACGTGGTTGCCGGAATCGAGGCCGGTTTGCACACCGTTCTGGTACTCACCGGAATTGCCGATGACGCCGAAATTAGAAAGTACCCATTCCGCCCAACCGAGATTCTTAACTCGGTCGCGGATCTCGTCTAGGAGTCCTAACCGGCAAACGATAACTGTTTATCAGTTTTCGTAATCAGCGGTGTTGATTTCCTTCATGTACTTACTGAAGGTAATCAACAGGCCTGCGAACGTTACGAAGCACGCCAAAAATAGGTAAACCGGTTGCACACCGAATGCATCAACGGCAACGCCAGCGAAGATCATTGAGATCATTGGGCCACCAGACCAAATCACCATTTCCAAACTGAATACGCGACCGCGCTTTGACGGTGGAATCTTGCGCTGGATCACGGTGTTCAAAAGCGGCATGAGTGGACCCCACACAGCTCCAAGAATTAGTCCAAAGAAAATCATGAATGCGTATGGCAGCAGGAACGACATTGGAATCATGCAACCGGCGATACCAAGAATTGCGATTCTAAAAATGGAGCTGTATTTGAATTTGCGAGCCAGGCGCTCAAAGGCAAGCGCGCCAAACACGGAAGCCCCGGCCATCGCCGAGAGCAACAGCCCAAGTCCCTGTGGATTATTGGTGCTGTTGAAGTAAGCCGGCAGCACAATCATCTCTGTTGGCAGATAGACCATCGCCAAAGTCATCACACCGGCAAGCAAAATAAACACCGATGGGGTCTTGAACAAAATTGTGAATCCTTCAAGCGCGTACTTGAAAAGATTCTTTTCCTCATCGTGATCTTCCTTGTGCTCAAGCGCCTTGATAGGAATCATGAACAAACCAGAAACGATGCAAAGCGCAGAGACAACATAGAAGGTGTTGTAAATACCAATCCAACCAATGCAGAAGGCCGCTATGGCTGGACCAAGTGCAAAGCCAGATGCAAACACTGCTTCTTGAATTGAGTTGGCGCGCTCAAGCGGCATCTTGGCAACGCGAGCGACATCGGGAACAAAAGATTTTCTTGCGCTACCAGAACCAGAACCAACTGTTGAACGAATTGTGCCAAGCACAATTAGCAGCGGCAAGGTCATGACCCAAATATTTGCCACGAACGGAATTAGCAAGGTGACCAGGCCGGTAAGAATTTCAATCCAGATTCCGGTAACTCGACGACCAAGCTTGTCAATGATTGAACCCATTACCGGGGCAAGCAGCAATCCTGGAATCGCAGTGATTGTGACAAGAATTCCAGCGCTGGTGGCCGAACCAGTTAGTTGAATCGCAAGCCATGGAAAAGCCATGAACACCATCGATCCAGCCATCACGCTGAGAATCGAAGAAATTTGCATGTAGACAAATGGTCTACGAGTTTTTAATTCGTGCGCGAAGTCATCGGTGCTATCTAGACCGGTGTTAGAAGTTGCTGCAGATTTTTTAGCGGAGCTCAAGGTCATCAAGACTTACCGCTGACAGATAACGGTAGCCAGCATCCCCGATCACTTTGTCGGCACCGGTGTCGCGATCAACCACGGTGGCGACCGCAACGATAATTGCGCCCGCTTCTTCAAGTGCCTTGGCAGCAGTCAACGGTGACCCGCCAGTTGTTGAGGTGTCCTCAACCACGATTACTTTTTTGCCCTTAACGTCTGGGCCCTCAACCTGGCGACCCATGCCGTGGGCCTTGGCGGCCTTGCGAACCACGAATGCGTCAATCGCACGGCCTCGCGCTGCAGCCTGGTGCATGATTGCGGTGGCAACTGGGTCTGCGCCCATGGTTAATCCGCCAACCGCGGCGAAATCGGTGATTCCGGCGGCGTCTAACATGTCTAGAACAACCTGCCCAATTAGGGGAGCGGCCTCGTGGTGCAGGGTGGCACGGCGAAGATCTACGTAGTAGTCGGCCTCAATACCGCTTGAAAGGGTTACCTTGCCATGCACAACGGCAAGCTCCTTGATTAGTTCAACAAGGCGCGGTTTTGCACTGGAAGTAAAGGTCATGTTGCCAGTTTACTTGGCAGCCTGCACCAGCCATTTAGGCTGTACTCATGCGCATCGCCACCCACAACGTAAATTCCATCCGCACACGCGTTGATCGTGTGGTTTCTTGGCTAGAGCGAACCAACACCGATGTCCTTGCCATGCAAGAGATCAAGTGCAAGCCAGATCAGTTTCCGTATAAGCAATTTGAGGACGCCGGCTACCAAATCACCATGCACGGCCTAAACCAGTGGAACGGCGTGGCCTTCGCCAGCAGAATTCCGGCCGAGGATGTGGAGATTGGCTTTAGCGGAATGCCAGCTTTTGGCAAAGAGGGAAAAGAAGCCGTCGAAGAAGCTCGTGCGATTGGTGCCACATTCAACGGCGTGCGTCTCTGGAGTTTGTATGTGCCGAACGGTCGCGAAATTGGCGACCCGCACTTTCACTACAAGCTTGACTGGCTTGACCGCTTGGCCGGCAACGTTGCCGAATGGGTTGAGCACGAACCTGATCAGCCGCTGGCACTGATGGGTGATTTCAACATTGCGCCCCTGGACACTGACGTCTGGAACATCGACGACTTCGCCGGATTGACTCACGTGACACCAGAAGAGCGCCAAGCCTTTGAAGCCTTTGAGCAAATTGGATTGCAAGATGTTGTTCGAGAAAGAATTCCCGATGGCTACACCTACTGGGATTACCAGCAACTTAGATTCCCCCGCAACGAGGGAATGCGAATTGACTTTATTTTGGGCTCCGAGCCTTTTGCCTCGCGCGTTACCTCTGCGGTGATTGATCGCGATGAGCGCAAAGGTGAAGCACCAAGTGATCACGTGCCCGTGGTCGTTGACATTGACTAGTTGATTTAGCGCTTAGCGCTTCAACCATTCTTTGCGCTCGCGTTCGCTCATCTTTTCAATTGCATAGCGCAACATGGTCCGTGGCATCCTGCCTACGTTTGCAGCTAGAAATTCTCGCAGCGCACCCAAGTCTTGCTTTCCCAATTCACGCAGCATCCAACCGCAGGCCTTGTGCATCAGATCGTGTGGATCATTCAAAAGTTTCTTGCAGAGGCGCAATGTGTCGTCCAGTTCAAATTCGCGAATAAAGGCAAAGGTAAACATCACCGCTGCACGACGTTCCCATAAGGATTCGCTTGCCGCAAGTTGGTCTAGCAACTTGGTGGTTCCTGGCCTGCCTAACAGATAGTAGCCAAGATAAGGCGCGGTTGAATCAATTAGATCCCAATTGTTGACTCGCTGGGAATAAAGATTCTTCATGTAGAAATCAAAGATCTCTTTCTGCACCTGCAAATCTAAAGACTTTGGGTGCTGTGCTTTTTTGAATCGGTAAATCAAAATCGCAAGCCCAACAAAACGCTCCTCGTGAATCTTGGAATCAAGCAACTTTTGAATTTCACTCAGTGGCAAGTCCTTGTGTGCTTTTGCCACCTCGCGCGAATCAGGAACTCGCACGCCAATAAACTCATCACCCTCGCCGTACTCACCTGGGCCGGCCTTGAAAAACCTTAGGTAATCACTGACCCGGTTCAGGCGTGCAAAAGCGGCCAGGTCCTTTTGAACACTGGCCGCCGTTGTCATGAAACTAAATTACTTGAGGTCTCCGATTACAACTAATCCGTCACCTTCAGCAGGCTTGAACTTATCGGTCTTCAACGGGTTCAACTTAACTCCCGAGGCCGGGTCGTGTTTTGAGCCCTTGAGGGTGCGGTAACCGATTACTGATTCACCGTGCGCACGTCCAATTGCAACCAGCTCGGCGAATTCAATTGACTTGCCCAGTGGTACGTAGTGTTCAATTGGGTTCACGTTTAGCGATGCACCCTCGGCGTCGAACAGGTCGTCGAATACTGGAGCCAGAGAAGGATTCTCAGAAACCTGAGCAATCAGCAGTGCCGCTAGGTTGTCACTAACCACCATGTCGTCGGCGGCTGCCACGCGGGCTAGCTCTGCCTTGCGGCTGTCAAGAATCTCGGCAACCAATCGGGTTGGCTCAACGCCGTTGCCTTTGGCCTCGAAAAGCTGGTTCATTTGCAGCATGGTCAACATGGTCTGCGCGTCGGCCTCTGTCTCGCTGATTGCCTCGCGGTAGCCAAGAATAATGACCTCGTTGTACTTCTTTGCGGCAGCCGCGGCAATTAACTCATCAATGTCACCAGACACCGATGCGTGAGTCACCTTGATGTTTGAGCCAAACTTCAAGCTCTTTAGTTCCTCCGGTGCAACGTGCTTCTTTTCGGCAACGATGTGCACGGTTGAACCCTTTGGCAAGAACTGCGCCAACTCAGAAACTACCGAGCGACCCATCGAAGACCAACCAATGAACAGCAGGTGCTCTGGTTTACGAACCGGTGCCTTGTGCGCAGGAATTTTCTTCTTGGCAATGTCGTCACGCACTCCGGTGTAGACAATCTTGTCGTCGTCTTGCGCGATCGCAATAATCTTCGAACCCGCACCGATTTTTGAATTCTGCGCTGGGTTGATGTGTGTCTTCCCCTTGCCATCAACAACACCAATAACGCTTGCGCCGTTGAATGCCAGAAGTGCATCTGCGTAAGTCTTGCCAACTAGAGCCGGAACGTCGGCAAAGTAAATTTCATCGCCGGAAAAATCAAGCAGATCCAAAGTGACCGCTGCAAGACCTGGCTGACGAGAAGCCTGTGCGGTCACGCGTGCGATCACATCGTGTGAACGAACGGCAATTACTTGACCCTTGGTTGCGGTGCTGATTGCCTCAGCGGTGTTCGCATCATCAAGTTCTGCAATGATTCGAGTTGATGCGTTGGCATTAACCGCCTTAACCGCAAGAACGGTTGACACCACGGTTGCATCACCAGATTCGTCGGCATCAAGAATGATGATTGACTTTGCGCTTGAAACATTTGCACGCTTTAAATCTTCTGGGTTTGTCACATCACCGGTTCGAGTGATTACTTTTAACTTTCCAAGGTTTGGAACGCGTGAAGCAATTTCAGCATCCATCACTGCACGTGCGGTGCCAGCAAAAATTACAACGCGTGGCTTGCGAATGTTCTCGTTTGCAATTGCAAGTTCAGAAAGGATCGGGAACACGCGGTTTGACCAACCAAGAATCAAAGTGTGTCCTGATTCGATAACTGCGCTCTTACCTTCTTTTAGGCGGGCAACAGCGCGTGTGATTGCCGCTGAGATAAAACCGATTACAGCACCGGAGATTGCAATTCCGATGGCCCAGTAAATAAAGTTGACAATCTGAGCGCCCCAGGCATCGGTGCTTCCAATTCCAAGAATCTTGGTGAAGGCTGCCCAGTAGCTAAAGAAGTAGCTGGCTGGATCAAGCGGCGTGTTCAGTGGCTGAACTGCAGCGATTGCCGCCTGAACAGCTGTCATGGCAAACGCCAACACCACGATTGCTATAAATACGTATCCAACAAAGGCGCCCGCTCTTGAAAGCGAGTTATCAAAGTTGTAGCGCAACTTGGTGCGCAAACTTACCTTGGTTGCTTTTGGAGCTTCAGGTTCACCCTGAGCGCCTTGGCCATATGAGCGAGTTTCGGTGTTTTCAGACATAACCGAAAGTTTACTTAAATGTCCCCTGGGCTTACCTCTAGCTGAACTCCATCTTCGGAAACGTCCACTTTTACGAACGAACCGTCGTGGATATCACCTGCCAACAGAAGGTTGGCTAGCTTGTCGTCAATCTGCTGTTGCATCAGGCGGCGCAGCGGGCGGGCTCCATAAATTGGGTCATACCCTTTATCTGCCAACCAAGCGCGCGCTGCCGGAGTCACGGCTAACTGCAAGCGGCGCTGCTCCAATCGGTGTGCCAAACGATCAATGTTCAACTCCACAATCTGACCCAGCTCGCTGCGGTCCAGGGCGGTGAAAATCACGATGTCGTCAAGGCGGTTCAAAAACTCCGGCTTGAAGTGTGCCCGAACCATGGTCATCACACCATCGCGTTTTTGCTCTGCGGTTAGCTCCTGATCAATCAAGAACTGCGAGCCAAGATTAGAAGTCATGATCAAGATCACATTTTTGAAATCAACCACGCGGCCCTGGCCATCGGTTAGTCGCCCGTCATCTAGCACTTGAAGCAAGACATCAAATACTTCTGGGTGTGCCTTTTCAACTTCATCAAGCAAAACCACAGAGTAAGGGCGTCGACGAACGGCCTCTGTTAATTGGCCGCCCTCCTCATAACCGATATATCCCGGCGGTGCACCAAGCAAGCGAGATACGGAGTGCTTCTCACCGTATTCACTCATGTCGATGCGAACCATTGCTTTTTCATCGTCAAACAAAAATTCCGCAAGTGACTTGGCAAGTTCCGTTTTACCAACACCGGTTGGACCAAGGAACATAAATGAACCGGTTGGTCTTGATGGGTCGCTAATGCCGGCCTTGGTTCTGCGCACTGCATCAGAAACAGACTTGACTGCAACCTTCTGGCCGATGAGTCGCTTGCCAAGCTCTGCTTCAAGATTTAGAAGTTTCTGTGATTCGCCGGCAAGCAATCTGCCGGTTGGAATTCCAGTCCAGGCACTAACCACCGCGGCGATGTCATCTTCACCAACTTGGTCATTGACCATGCGATCGGTGTTTTCTGATTCAGCCGTCTCGGTTGCTACAAGCTCTTTCTCTAGAGCAGGAATATCACCGTACAAAAGTTTTGAGGCGCGCTCTAAGTTGCCCTCGCGCTGTGCGCGCTCGGCCTCTATACGAAGTCCATCAAGTTTGGTTTTTAGTTCACCAACCTTGTTGAGTTCTGCGCGCTCCTTTGCCCAACGTTCGTTGAGTTCGTCAAGTCGCTTGGATTTATCGGCAAGGTCTTCGCGAAGTTTTTCAAGACGTTCCTTTGAGGCGTCGTCTTTTTCTTTCTTTAGCGCAAGCTCTTCCAACTTCAAGCGATCAACCTGACGGCGCAGTTCATCTATCTCAATCGGCGCCGAGTCAATTTCCATACGCAAACGAGAGGCCGCTTCATCAATCAGGTCAATTGCCTTGTCGGGCAACTGGCGCGAAGGAATGTATCGGTTTGAAAGTGTTGCAGCGGCAACCAGTGCGGCATCTGCAATCGCTACCTTGTGGTGAGCTTCGTATCGTTCTTTCAGACCGCGCAAAATAGCGATGGTGTCAACGACGCTTGGTTCGCCAACGTAAACCTGCTGAAAGCGGCGTTCAAGGGCGGGGTCTTTTTCAATTCGTTCGCGGAACTCATCTAGCGTGGTGGCGCCAATTAAACGCAACTCACCGCGAGCCAACATTGGCTTGAGCATGTTGGATGCGTCTTGGCCATCTGCAGCACCGGCACCAACCAGAGTGTGCAGCTCATCAATAAAAGTGATGATGCCGCCCTCGCTGGCGTTGATCTCGGCAAGCACTGCCTTTAGGCGCTCTTCAAATTCACCCCGATACTTAGCGCCGGCAACCATGGCGGCCAGATCCAAGCTAATCAGTTGCTTGCCCTTTAGGCTCTCTGGCACATCCCCGGCAACGATTCGCTGCGCAAGGCCCTCAACCACGGCTGTTTTACCTACGCCAGGCTCACCGATTAGCACCGGGTTGTTCTTGGTTCGGCGACTTAGCACCTGAGAGACGCGGCGGATCTCGGCGTCACGGCCAATCACTGGGTCTAGTTTTCCTGACTTAGCGATCTCGGTGAGATTCACACCGAACTGCTCCAGCGCAGACTTCTGTTCTTCTTGTTGCATGTTTGGTTGGTTCATTTTGTACCTCCTAGCGCGGGGCTACCGCGCCCGCCAAAGCACTACCGAGGTGTGCTTCGACGGTCTCTTACCGCGAGCGAGAGACTCTACTCCTTGATCACCCGCTGCAAAAACGCGTGCTCCAGGGCGGTTCATTAATTCATTGGCAAGCGCCTGTTCAAGATCTCGAACCCGCGCTGCAAGTTCCGAGTTTTGGTTTTCAAGTTCCAAAATTCTTCGGATGCCTTCAAGGCTTACGCCCTCGGCAGAAAGTCGCGCAATTTCTCTAAGTTGCGCAACGTTTCGCATTGTGTAGCGACGAGACTTTCCTCCGGTGCGACCTGGAGTGACCAAACCAATTCGGTCATAGTCACGCAAAGTCTGCGGATGCATCTGCGCTAATTCAGCGGCAACACCGATGGCAAACAGCGGAGTGTTTTCATCAAGTTGTTCCATGCTGCACCTCCTAGAGGAGTCCGGCCTTGTTTAAAAGTTCTTCGCGCGGATCTTCTTGCGGCAAAAGTTCCTCGAAGGCCTCTAGCGCTTTTTTGGCTTTGTCACTGATGTGACTTGGCACGGCAATCTCAACGGTGGCTAGCAAATCGCCTTCGCTCTTTGCTGTTACAACACCGCGACCCTTCACACGAAGCACACGACCGTTTGGAGTGCCCGGTGCAACTTTAAGTTTCACCGGTTCGCCACCAAGAGTTGGCACCTGAATGGTTGCACCAAGTACAGCTTCAGAAAAAGTTACCGGAACTGTCACGCGCAGATTATTTCCGTCACGTGAAAAAACCGGATGTGGTTTTACCGTCACAGAAATAATTAGGTCACCGGCTGGTCCACCGTTTGGTGATTGCTGACCCTTACCCGCAATCTTGATTTTCTGACCGTCTTGTACTCCGGCAGGAATCTTGATTGTGGTTTCACCAGAGCCAAGTCTGACTTTTAGTTGAGTGCCTTTTACGCCATCTATAAAGTCAAGAGTTGTGCTCATGGTTAGGTCGGCGCCACGTTGTGGTCCGCGGTTGAATCCGCCGCCGCCACCAAACAAGTTGGCAAACACGTCTTCAAAACCGCCGCCGCCAAAGTTGGCTCCACCAGGGTAACCGCCTTGGAATCCACCGGGGCCGCCGGTGAATCTAGCGCCACTTCCCATCGCGCGAACTTGATCGTACTCTTCGCGTTCTTTTTTGTCAGAGAGAACCGAATAGGCCTCGCTGATTTCTTTGAACTTCGCCTCAGCCTTGGCATCACCCGGATTGGTATCGGGGTGATACTGGCGTGAGAGCTTGCGATAGACCTTCTTCAGTTCTGCATCCGACACGTCTTTAGATACGCCAAGGACTTTATAGAAATCCTTGTCGAACCAGTCTTGACTTGCCATTTACATCACCTCTTTTAGGCAGGAATATTTACGGCGACCATTGCTGGTCGAAGAAGTCGTTCGCCAAGCATGTAGCCTGGCTCAACGACATCGGCAACTACGTTTTCAGTGACCTCAGCTGACGGGTTCTGCACCAAAGCGTTATGGATCTCTGGGTCAAACTTGTCGCCCTTTTCACCAAACTGCTTTAGTCCAAACTTGTCACCGGCATTCCGCAACTTGGCAACCACTGCGGCAAACGGTGAGCCCTCTAGGTCTCCGTGTGCCTCGGCGCGAGTTAGGTCATCTAGTGCAGGAAGCATCGCGCGCAGAACCTCGGCAATCGCGGCGCTTCTTGCAACATCTCGGTCACGCTCAACGCGCGCCTTGTAGTTCACAAACTCGGCCTGCAGACGCTGGAGATCAGCAAGAAGCTCGGCCTCTTTGCTGATCGGGCCAGTCTCGTCTACAAGGTCCGCTAATGCCTGATCAATCTCGTCCGCTTCGGCAGCAGGAGAATCTGGTGAAGGAGACTGGGTCTCCTCCGAGCCAGTGTTCTCCTGGGCCGCAGCGTCCTGAAACTCCTCAGGCATTACTTCTTAGCTTCTTCGGTCTCGTCGTCAACAACTTCAGCGTCAACAACATCTTCAGCATTTGCCTCTGTTGCTGCTTCGCCCTCAGCTGGCTGCGCTGCATAAATTGCCTCGCCCAACTTCTGCTGTGACTCGTTTAGCTTTTCAACTGCGGCCTTTACAGCGTCAATGTCTTCTCCGGCGAGCGCAGTCTTCAGAGCGTCAACGTCTGCCTGAACAGTGGTCTTCACATCTTCAGGTAGCTTCTCGTCGTTCTCTTTGATCAGCTTCTCGATCTGGTAAACAAGACTCTCTGCCTGGTTGCGAGTGTCGGCTTCTTCGCGACGCTTCTTGTCTTCAGCAGCGTGCTCTTCACCTTCGCGAACCATGCGCTCGATGTCTTCCTTTGAAAGTGAAGATCCACCGGTGATGGTCACAGATGCTTCCTTACCGGTTCCCTTGTCTTTCGCAGATACGTGCACGATACCGTTGGCGTCGATGTCGAAGGTCACTTCAATCTGTGGCACACCGCGTGGTGCTGGTGCGATGCCGCTTAGGTCAAAGTTTCCAAGTGACTTATTGTCGCGAACGAATTCACGCTCACCCTGGTAAACCTGAATAGACACCGATGGCTGGTTGTCATCAGCAGTTGTGAAAGTTTCAGAACGCTTGGTTGGAATCGCAGTGTTGCGCTCGATCAACTTAGTCATGATGCCACCCTTGGTTTCAATACCAAGTGATAGTGGAGTCACGTCAATAAGTAGAACGTCTTTACGCTCACCCTTTAGAACACCAGCCTGAAGCGATGCACCAACTGCAACAACTTCATCGGGGTTAACGCCCTTGTTTGGTTCCTTACCACCGGTAAGTGACTTTACAAGCTCGGTAACTGCAGGCATGCGAGTTGAACCACCAACAAGAACAACGTGTGCAATGTCGCCAACCTTTACACCGGCTTCCTTGATTACATCGTTGAATGGCTTGCGAGTGCGCTCAAGCAAATCGTTTGTCATCTGCTCAAACTGTGCGCGAGTCAATGTCTCGTCCAAGTTTGCTGGGCCATTCTCAGTCAGCGATAGGTATGGCAACTGAATGTTTGCCGACATGCTCTGTGACAATTCTTTCTTCGCCTGCTCAGCTGCTTCTTTCAAACGCTGAAGTGCAATCTTGTCTTTTGATACGTCAACGCCAGAAGTTTCCTTGAACTTCTTAACTAGGTGATCAACGATGCGCTGGTCCCAGTCGTCTCCACCAAGGCGGTTGTCACCCGATGTTGCGCGAACCTGAATAGTTGAGAAGCCTTCATCTTTTCCAACCTCAAGAAGTGAAACGTCAAATGTTCCACCACCAAGGTCAAATACAAGAATTAGTTCGTCTTCTTTACCCTTGTCCAAACCGTAGGCAAGTGCAGCCGCGGTTGGCTCGTTGATGATACGAAGAACGTTTAGACCTGCGATCTCACCGGCATCCTTAGTTGCCTGACGCTCAGCGTCGTTGAAGTAAGCAGGAACGGTGATAACGGCGTCGGTAACTGCCTCGCCAAGGTAGGTCTCTGCGTCGCGCTTTAGCTTTGCCAAAATGCGGGCGCTGATCTCCTGCGGGGTGTACTTCTTGTCGTCTACGTTGAAGGTCCAGTCGGTTCCCATGTGACGCTTCACCGATGCGATGGTGCGGTCAACGTTGGTCACTGCCTGGCGCTTAGCGGTCTCGCCCACTAGAACTTCGCCATCCTTGGTGAAAGCCACGATTGACGGGGTGGTGCGGAAACCCTCAGCGTTAGCGATAACAGTTGGTTCGCCACCTTCAAGCACCGATACGGCGCTGTTGGTGGTTCCTAGGTCAATACCTACTGCACGAGCCATGGTTTGTCTCCTTTTTTGTCCAAATATGGCCCAACTTGAGCCGATTTGACTCAAGTTTCACACTTTGATCCAAACCTGTCAAGTATTCTCAGGAAAATCTAAGTCTTCTCGACTCAAGTTTCGGGTGGCTGGAAACCCAATTGACGGGTCTCCCGGTGCTTCGCAATGTCGACCCGTCTAATTGCGTCTTCCAGCCGAACAATAAATCAGGCCGATGAACCTACATGTTGTAACCCTGCACAAGTAATCTGTAGCAATGAGCAAAGTGGCTAAAGCAACCAGGGTAAAAATTCGCGGCACATTTTCGTGGGCCCTGTGGGACTGGGCACAGCAGCCTTACCCCACCCTCATGCAGACCTTTATCTTTCCGGTCTACCTGGCCAGCGCCGTGGCAACCATGGATCAAAAGCCCGATGTGCAGCTTGGCCTAGCCACCACAATCGCGGGGTTGGTTCTTGCTCTCACCGCACCGGTTATCGGTCGTCGTTCTGATGAAGCGGGCCGTCGCAAGTTTTGGCTGATGCTCAATACATATGTATTGGTAATCATCACCGCGCTGAGTTTCTTTATTGAACCCAAACCAGAATTCTTCATCTTTGGTTTGATTCTTTACGGTCTGGGTAGTTTCGTTCAAGAAACCGCATTCATTAATTACTACGCAATGCTCTCGAGCGTTTCGACTCCAAAAACCATTGGACGAATTTCTGGTTACGCCTGGGGACTAGGTTACGCCGGCGGAATTATTTTGCTTCTAATTGCACTAATTGGTTTTGTACTTCCAGATGTTGCCTGGTTTGGTATTCCGCAAGAAGATGCACTGCCAGTGCGTTCAGTATTTTTGTTTGCAGCAATTTGGATTGCAGTCTTCTCAATTCCAATGATGCTTCGCGTTCCAGAAACCAAGCGCAAGACCAGCTATGAAAAAATGAGTGTGGTTGCTGCTTACAAACAAACCATTCGTGAAATTGGTACCTTGCGTAAGCAAGCGCCAGAGACTTTCAAGTTCTTAATTTCATCAGCAATTTATCGCGATGGTCTAGCCGGTGTATTTACTTTTGGTGCGGTGCTTGGAACCCTGGCCTTTGGTTTTGATCAGACATCAATTATTTTCTTTGGTATTGCCGGCAATCTTGTAGCCGGTATCGGCGCTGCAGTTGGCGGTCGTCTTGATGACCTTCTTGGTTCGCGCACAATCATCGTTGCTTCACTGATTGGTTTGATCGTTGCCGGAACCGGTGTGTTTGTATTTGCGGGTGCCGGGCCAATCACCTACTGGATTGGCGGATTAATTCTTTGCCTATTCGTTGGTCCTGCGCAGGCATCATCAAGAACTTTTGTTTCTCGCTTTGCACCAGCTGGTCGCGAAGGTGAGGTATTTGGTATGTATCAACTAACCGGTCGTGCAGTCAGCTTCTTGTCTGGCACCATGTGGAGCTTAGCGATTTCATTGTCGTTTGTGTTTGGCGTTGAAAAGAACAACACCGTCTGGGGCATCTGGGGGCTGATGTTGATCCTGCTAGTTGGTTTGATCTTGCTGCTTCGCGTTGATCCAAAACCTAAGGTCGCAGAAACGATCTAATTAGCCAAAGAGTTTTTCGGCAAGCACCTCACCGGGCTTAAATCCCGCGGCAATTGCAAACACCGATGAACCTATCGGGGTGGTCCACTTATTCAGTAGATCAAATTTGGCCAGGCGCTGCTGCACCGGCAAGTACTGCTTAGTTAGGTCTTTGGCGTAGGCGGTCCAAAGCAAACCCGACTCCAGCTCTTTAGCCTGTTCATCAAGCACCTGATAGTTGAATGGGCGCCTAAAGAAAATCTCGTCCGGGTTCTGCGCCGAGGCACGACGAATGTGTGCGAACGGCGGAATTACCTGAAGGCCATCTGCTCGCGTCGCTTCAAAATCGATTGGGTCGCGCTCATTCTTTTTTCCAAGCGGAGCACCCGAATCTAGATGGCGACCAATCACTTCTTCTTTCTCAGTACGGCCAAGCATGTTCCATGTATTCAAGTTCATTTTGATGCGGCGCAGCACAAGTTGTGTTCCACCAATCGCCCACTCAGGTCCATCGCTAATCCAAACGCGATTGGCAAAATCATCGCTACCGATTTCTGGATTGTCTGTGCCGTCAACCTGGCCCATTAGATTTCGTTGAGTGGTTCCCGCTGGCAAAGTACCAACCGCTTGAGTAAAACCACTCTGCAACCAGCGTAGGTTTGCAAAGTATTCACTGTCATTGATTAAGTTGCGAGTGATGTGGCTAAGGAGTTGCAGATCATCGGCACCAACGTGTATCAACACATCGCCATCGCTAATTTTTTTATCAAGTTCGTCAATTGCAAAACTTGGGAGTTGCGCAAAACCGGCAGGAAGCTGATCTTGCAAATTGAATTTTTCAAATACACCGGGGCCAAAGCCAACTGTGATGGTTAGGTTTGCTGCACCAACCACAAGCTCCGGTGCCGGATCAGCAAGGGCTGCAACACCGTTACACATGCGCGAGATGTCATCGGTGAGAATAACCATCCAGCGCAGCATGTCACTTTTTGTAATTCCGGCTTTCAGATCAAGCGCAATAAAATTTGTGTGTGCCTGCGGATGTGATTCCACACCCGCCTGGTGGTCACCGCTCCACGCCGTTTTACTTTTGGCTAGTTTTGTTTCACTGGCAAGTTCTGCGGCCGCATACCCCTTGCGATATTCTTCGGCCGCTGCTGCACCAGAAATAGTTGCCGCGACTCCTGCTCCGGTTGCGGCAACGGAGCCTAGAAGTATTTGTCGACGAGTCAGCAATTACTTTTACTTAGCTGTCATTGGCATTGGTGAATAATTTTCTTCACCAGCTGCCGATTCTTTAGCCAACATTTTTTCAAGTGTGATTGTGGTGGTCTCTTGATCTCCAAAGTCGCCACTGAAAGTAAGTTTCAGATCAACTTCAACACCGGGGGCAATCTTTTTGCTAAGGCCCATGAGCATCACGTGCAATCCACCCGGTTCCAGCGAAACAGTTTCACCTGGGGCAATCTCAATTCCGCCATCGCGCATGCGCATGTTGCCGTCAACCACCTCGTGCACCTCAACCATGCTGGCAAAGCTAGATTCGCCGCCAATTAGCCGAATCGGGGCATCAGTGTTGTTGGTGATGTCGGCAAATACACCGGTCATGCCGCCAACCTGATCTGAAAATTCAGAGGCCTTGACCCATTTGTTGGCCACACCGATAGCCGCAAGTTTTGACTGCTGTGCCGGTTCGGGATTAGATGCGCAAGCACCAAGGGTTAGGGCTAAAGCTGTGAGAACGGAAATTAAGAAAAATCTTCTAATTTGCATACTTCCAGTTTAAGCCAGAATTACTGCTCTAAAGGAGTGTTCCCAACATCAGTGCGGTGGAAGTTCATGAACGAGCGCGAGGCTGTTGGGCCACGCTGACCTTGGTATCGGTTTAGGTATTTCTCTGAACCGTATGGGGTCTCTGACGGCGATGACAACTGGAAGAAACACAGCTGGCCAATCTTCATGCCGGGCCACAATTTGATTGGCAGCGTGGCCATGTTCGAGAGCTCAAGGGTCACGTGACCGTTGAAGCCAGGGTCAACGAAACCCGCGGTTGAGTGGGTCACCAAGCCAAGGCGGCCCAGTGAGCTCTTGCCCTCAAGGCGTGCGGCGATGTTGTCTGGCAACTTCACAAATTCGTAGGTTGAGCCCAGCACGAATTCGCCCGGGTGCAGAATAAACGGCTCGTCAGGAGCGCACTCGACTAGGCGAGTCAGCTCTGACTGGTCTTCGGCTGGGTCAATGTAGGCGTATCGGTGGTTGTCAAAGAGTCTGAAGAAGCGGTCAATTCGCACGTCAAAAGATGACGGCTGAAGCAGATCCATGTCTAGCGGCTCTAGGCCAATCTGGCCGGCCTCGATGGATGCGCGGATATCGCGGTCTGACATAAGCATGGCTCAAGAATACCGCCAACTAAAGGAGCATGATTAGGGCATGGCTAATAAGCGAGCACGGTTCTTTTTCATTCTTTCGGCCGTTGGCCTGATCACCGCCTGGTACTACAACGGCATTGCCGTCATGAAAGCTCAGGATTACCTGGCGGCTTGGTTTGGCAGCGAGGTAGACCTAGTGCTCTCATTGGATCTAACCATTGTTGCCATTGCCGGTTCGGCCTTCATGATTTTTGAGGCGAAGCGTTTGGGCATGAAGAGAGTCTGGCTTTATCTATTGCTCTCTGGGGTCACCGCAATGGCAGCAACCTTTCCATTCTTTTTGGCGATGCGCGAACTAAAAATTGCTAAAAGGTCAGCGAGTAATTCTTAGCGCTTTGAATCGGTCAATGTACTTGTAGTCCGATTCTTCCAACCAGTAAATCTCTGGTTCGCCGGCAAACTTCCAACCCGGCCACTCATCTAGCAATTCATTCAACAGAGTTCTGGTTTCGTGCTCGGTGATTCCCATGCCCATGCAGGTGTGCGGACCAAAACCAAAAGCCATGTGCGGCTGCTTCTTGCGGTGCAAATCAATCTGCTCCGGATTTTCCCAAACTGTTTTGTCGTAGTTTGCCGACACAAAACTCAATAGCACATACTTGCTGGTGTCTCTTTGGTCATCAGGAATTTCTACGTACTCACGCGGCACGCGCTCCATCTTTGACAACGGAGTCAGGAAACGCAGCATCTCGTCAATCGCACCGTTGCGTGCATCCGGGGTGTGAGTAAGAAACTCGCGATCTTGTTCAGAATTAATCAGGTGCCAAATTAAACCGGTGATAAGTTTCACAACGGTGTCGCGACCGCCGGCAAGCATCACATTTGCTGCGCCTTGCATTTCTACTCTTGTAATTGGCACGCCATCAAATTCAAGTTTTGAAATGAATCCCCACAGGTCTTCTTTTGGATTTGCGTCGGCCTCGTCAAATACGCGATCAAGATAGGTCTGCAACTTCACTCCAGATCTTGAGGTGTGCGCATCAAAATTTCTTTCTCGGTGTGCAGCGCGCGCTTCTTCATCGGTGCCATGTGACTCGGCGGTCCAAACGTCTGGGCCCCAGCTCAACCACTCTTCGTAATCCTGTGGGCGGTTGTAAATAATGGTCAGGCAGCGAACCACATAGGGAAGCGCTAGTTCGTCGCCGACCTCAACAATTTCGCCCGCATCTAGTCGAGCGTTTATTTCTTTTATTAGTTGCTTGGCAATCGCCGTGAACTCTGGAACGTGTGCCTCAATTGTCTTTGGCAGAAACAGGGGCTGAATAGCGCGGCGAATAAGTTGGTGTCTTGGCGGGTCAACCTCCAGCGGCAGCTGGCGATAGTTTCGAACATCGCGATCGCCCTGCAAATCACTTGAGTAAGTTTCATAGTCGCGCGCGGCGGCGCGAACCTCGTGATAGCCAGTGATCTCTTTACGAGCGGTCATGGCTTCAGCCTAAAACAGCTTTTCGATTGGTGCTTGGCGGTGGGCGCCCATGAACCGGAGCACATCGGGGTCAACCATCACGTCACTCATGCGAATCGCGCGGGTTAGGTAGAGGCCCTCAAGTGAACGCACCCTTGATAGCGCAACGTAGGTCTGCCCCGGGCTGAAGGCGCCGCGGCCCATGTCGATGACCACCTCGTCGTAGGTCTGCCCCTGCGACTTGTGAATCGTGACGGCCCAGGCCAGGCGCAGCGGAATCTGCTGAAACTCGGCCAGTGGCACGGCAATCAGCACCTCGCGGGTTTTGCCGGTGGCTTCGTCGAACTCTTCTTCAATTTCGTAGCGCACCTTCTCCCAGGTGGAGCGGCCAACGTCAAAAATTTCGCCGTCAACTTCAACCTTGACCCCACCGGACTTTGGCATTTCAACCACGTGACCGATAGTGCCGTTCACCCAACGCCTAACCGACGAACCGTCGCTGGCCTTCTTGCCGGCATCGTCGTTCTTGATGAACATCACTTGAGCGCCAACCTTGAGCTCAAGCACTGGTTCGGCAGGCAGGTTGCGACCAAAGGCCTGCTGGTCTGCGGCACTAAATATTGCGTCAAACTTTTTGGATTCGGTTTTCAACTTCTCCATGCGGGTACGGTTGACCGCGTTCACCGATTCATTGATGGTAGCCAAGCGAATCACTTCTTCGTTTTGTGGAAAGCGATTACCGCACTGATTTAGATAGTCCAGCATCTCTTGGGTGCATGAGCCATCGCGAATGGCGTTAAGAATTTCTTTGAAGTGCTCGTCGTGCTGTCTAAAAATTTCGTTGAGCTCATAGCGCTCCAAGGTATCCTCACGCCAAACGTGCGCATCAAAGAACCACGAGCTCTGATAGTTCTCTGCCATGTAGGCGCGCTCTTCGTTGTTGCCGGGGACCGGTGCAAGTTGATATGGGTCTCCAAACATCACTACCTGTGCACCACCGAATGGAATCTTGCGCTTTCCTCGAGCGATTCCCATGGCACGTGAGATTGCGTCCATCATGTCGGCGTTCACCATTGAGATTTCATCAATCACCAACACGTCTAGTGTCTTTAGCACTTCGCGAGTGCGGCGATGCATGTGCCGACCAAGGTCTTCATTGGCTAGCAAGCCAAAAGGAAAACCAAACAGCGAGTGAATGGTCTGACCACCAACATTTAGCGCGGCAACTCCGGTTGGAGCACAAACCGCAACCCGCTTCTTGGTGTTCTCAATGAAGTAGGTAAGTAGCGTTGACTTGCCAGTGCCGGCTCGTCCGGTCACAAAAATATTGTTCTCAGAGTTTTCGATGTAATCAAAAAGATTCTGTTGCTCGCGAGAGAGTTCCACGATGTCCACTACTTTTTGCCTCGCTCATCACGTGCGGCAAGCTTGGCAAGCATTTGGTTGTAGTCCTCAACATCACGATTTCCGCTTCGGTCACTTTGACGGTCCAAGCGCTTTGCGTCGCGGGCATCGGATTTAAACCACTGCACAGAGACAATGATTGTGAGCATGGCGGTTGGAATTTCACCAATGCCCCAGGCAATCGCACCGCCGGTGTGCTGATCGTCTATCGGTGCTTCACCCCAGGTTCGGCCCATGGCGCCGTACCAATCGGCAAGCAGCAGGCCGCTGCCGCTCATCAGGCTCAAACCAAAGAACGCGTGGAAGGCCATGGTGGCAATCAGCAGTAGCAATCGCGCCGCGTAAGGCAAACGAACCGGACCGGGATCAATACCGATAAGCGCCTGCGCGAACAGGTATCCGGTAATTAGAAAGTGCGCGACCATCCACATGTGGCCGATGTGTTCACTGGTGGCCCACGCAAAAAGCGGTGTGTAGTAAAAGGTCACCAGTGAGCTGGCAAAAAGCACCGCGGCAACTATGGGGTTAGCCACGAATTTTGCGTACTTGGTGTGCACCGCCCAAAGCACCCACTCGCGAACTCCGCGCGAATCATCGTGACGCTTTTCAACCGCGCGCATCAACAGCGTGACCGGGGCGCCGGGAACCAGCAGCACCGGAATTCCCATGGCCAGAATCATGTGGCCAATCATGTGGATGCTAAATAGGTATTCCTGATAGGCGTTCAATGCACCGGATGTCACGTAAAACAGCGCCAGCATTCCAACAATCCAAGACACTGTTCTTGCCACCGGCCAGCTGTCCCCGCGCTTTGCTAGTTTGCGAACACCCAGTAGGTATGCGGCTATGGCACCAAAACTTACGATCGCCCAAACCAAATCAAAGCGCCACTCGGTGAGAAAACGAATTGGCGTTAGCTCTGGGGGCAATGGTTCGCCGGTCAACAGTTGCGCCGGTGTGATGTCATCGATCCATTCGGCGGCACCTGGGGTTGGTGTTTTGCCGAGTGCGGTGGCCAGACCCATGGCGGTTCCCATAATCACGAACTCAACCAGCACCAGGCCAAAGAAGTTTTTGATAGCCGGCGCACTGTCGGCGATTTTTGAAATCAGGCGGGTGCGATACAAAGCACCAAGCACACCAAGCAGCACCAGCGCCGCAACCTTCAGCAGCACCAGTAGGCCGTAGCTGCTGAAGATGTCTTCGAAAGTTTTTATGCGAATAAGCGCCGACGATACGCCAGAGACGCTCACCAAGCCAAAGGCCAGCAGCGCCAGTGAGCTGTAGCGCTTGGTTAGGGTGCTTGATTCTTGCGATGAGTTGCCGCGCAAGGTAAACAGCGCAACCAATCCGCCAACCCAAATCACCACGGCCACCAAGTGCACACCAATTGCATTCACTGCCAGCGAGTGGTTTGCTGTTCCAGCTGCGTGACCAATCAAGGCCAACGGCACCAGCGACGCCAAGCCCAGTGCGGCAAGCAACGCGGTGGCGGTCAGTGATCTAAAAGCAATAGCCAACACCGATACCAACACCGCGGCCGCTGCGTTTTGCGCAAGAGCTGTACCAAGTTCGATTGAGGTTGCGAACATCCAAAGGCTTTCGCCGAAGGTGGCATCGGTGCTTATTGAACTACCAGAAATCACCAAGTAGGTGAGCAGAAAATTTAGTGCGCCGGCTAGCGCCCAAAGCACTGAAGCGCCCGCGGCAAGATCAAGTGCCTTGCCAAGCAGGGGCGAGTTCTGCGGCAGCGCGAAGGCAGCAAAGATCAAAGTTCCAACTGCAACCGCCATTGAAAAATTCAGCACCACTTTTGCAATTGGTTGCATCAGCCGCACAAATTCACCGGCGTCAGCCAGTGCTGTGGCGGCTGCTCCCCCGCCAATTAGCAAGCCCGCAATCAGTGCAATAACTGCAGCACCGATACCTAACCCAAACGCAGCAGATGCGCGCTTAGTTGCAGTTAGGGATTGGGTCATTACTTAAGCCTAGGCACAAACCTTCCGGTTCGTTTCATGTAATCGGTGTAGGTGGAATATTTGGCAGCTAAAAGTTTTTCTTCAAAGCGAGCCTTGTAAATCAAAAGCGCAAGCAGCAGGAACCAGAAGAAGAATTTGACCACTGCCATTGATTGCACGCAACTACCCAAGGTGGCCAGCAATAGCCCGGTATAGATGGGGTGACGAACATATTTATACAGCCCGGTTTCAATCAACCTGCCACTCTCGCGCGGTACCGGGTTAGCAGTTAGTGAGCCGCCGAGTTGTTTGATGCTGAAAAACAAAATAATGATGCCGGGTGCAATAAAGAGCACTCCACCGACATAAATCCAGGGAACGTTGACCTCATCGCTTGCCATCAACAGGATCGCTGCAATGAGAGCGAATTGCAGGACAACCAGTACGTTGCCTTTGGTTTTATCGTTCATTAGTTCAGGCTACTTCGTGAGGACATAAGAAAAGGCGCCCACTTTCGTGGACGCCTTCTCGAATTCTTTTACTAAAACTTACTTAACTGCAGCCTTTAGCTTTGAACCAGCTGAAACCTTAACGGTGTTAGCAGCCTTGATCTGGATTGTTTCACCAGTCTGTGGGTTACGGCCCTGACGTGCAGCACGGTGACCCTTCTCAACTGACAACCAACCTGGGATGGTTACTTTTCCACCCTTGACGATGGTCTTTGAGATTACATCAAAGAAAGAGTCAACAACGCGGTTGACCGCTGCCTGAGACTCGCCGGTGTCTGCAGCGATTGCTGCTACTAGTTCGCTCTTGTTTAGAGACATTTGGTCCTCCTGGACATTTAGACGTGTGACGTACTGTCAGGAATCACGCTATCGCCTAGGAAAAACTTGTCATTCACCCCGCTCGGCGTGTTGCCAAGCGGATTTTTCGGATTTCCCTTGATTTGAAGCGGATTTTAGCCCGATATCCCCCGGTTAAAGCAAAATGACCGCCCATCCGGACGATCATTTTGTCTAAAACTTGTAATTCGTGGGGGCTCAAAACCCTTGGATTTACGCGGTTTTTGCGTGAATTACCAAGAAGACTTGGTGATACCTGGCAACTCACCCTTGTGAGCCATGTCGCGGAAGCGAACACGAGAGGCCCGAGCGCGGGCGAAGCTGTGCTGAGACGCGCTGGCCGAAGCCGCCACTGGTGAAGATGGGCCTGAGCCGAGTAACTTAAAAAATTTACAGAAAGCAAGAACCCCGGTCCAAAGACCGGGGTTCTTGCATTTAAACCTGTTGGGATTACCAGCTTGACTTGGTGATACCTGGCAACTCACCCTTGTGAGCCATGTCGCGGAAGCGAACACGTGACACACCGAACTTAGCCAAAACACCACGTGGGCGGCCGTCGATTGCATCGCGGTTGCGAACGCGAACTGGAGATGCGTTGCGTGGAAGCTTCTGTAGGCCTAGACGTGCCTCTTCGCGCTGGGCGTCAGTTGAGTTTGGGTCAACTAGGGCCTTCTTTAGCGCTAGGCGCTTTTCTGCGTAACGCTCAACGATGACTTTGCGCTGCTCGTTCTTAGCGATCTTGCTCTTCTTAGCCATTCTTAGCGCTCCTCGCGGAATTCAACGTGCTGACGTACAACTGGGTCGTACTTCTTCAGAACGATACGGTCTGGGTCGTTGCGACGGTTCTTCTTGGTCACGTAGGTGTAACCAGTTCCAGCTGTCGAACGAAGCTTGATGATTGGACGGATGTCCTTGTCTTTCTTAGCCATTTAGCGGCGCTCCTTAGATCTTCTCGCCACGGGCAAGGATCGCGGCCACAACAGCCTCGATACCACGTGCGTCAATAACCTTGATGCCGCGCGCGCTTAGCTGCAATGTGACATTGCGCTTTAGTGAAGGCACGAAGTAGGTCTTCTTCTGGATGTTTGGGTTGAAGCGACGCTTGGTCTTGTTCTGAGCGTGCGAGACGTTGTGGCCGAACTGCGGCTTAGTCTCAGTCACCTGGCAATACGCTGCCATTTCTTCTCCTTGATAGGGCAAGCCAGAACATGCTGCAAATGCAGTAAATAGGCTTGTGTGTTAAATCTCGGTCGCCTTATAGGCAACTGCTCAAGTTTAGGCGGTTTGGCGGGGGTTAAGCAAGTCCAAGTTTGAAAAAATCAAGCACCCCGAAGGGGTGTTTTCAACGGCAGTTTGCACAAACCCCAAAAATGTCGATGTTGTGGCTGGGCTGGCTGAATCCGTGCTCGCTGGCCACCTGATCGGCCCATTTTTCAAGGTTTTGGGCCTCAATCTCAAGGGTTAGGCCGCATTTTCGGCAAATCAGGTGGTGGTGATGGCTGGTGGTGCAGGCTCGGTAGAGCACCTCGGCATCTTTGGACTGCAGGCTGTCGGCCTCGCCGGCCTTGGCCAAATCGGCCAGGGTGCGATAGACCGTGGCCAGACCAATGGTTGAGCCGTGAGCTTTCAGGGTCTGGTGCAGCTGCTGCGCCGAGACGAAACCGGTGGCCTCACCCAGGGCGTGCTTCACGGCTTGCTTCTGAGGGGTATTGCGCTTCGCCGGGGCTTGCGATGCCGATTTTTTTGATTCCGGGCTCATTTCTTAACCCGCTCAACGATTCGGCAGATCACATAAATCAAGAACGAGATGGTGGTGACGTAGGGGCTGATTGGCAGACCGGCACCCAGTGCCAAAAGAATTCCACCGATAACCGAGGTCGCCGCAAACGCAACCGAAAGCAACGGAGTCAAGATTGGCGAAGAGCTGACTCTAAGTGCGGCCGCGGCTGGTGTGACTAGCAAGCTCAAAACCAAGAGCGCACCAACCACCTGAACGCTGGCGGCCACGGCTAAACCAAGCAGCAACATAAACACGATTGAGAGTGCTCTGGTTGGCACACCGCGGGCGGCGGCAACCTCTGGATCAAGACTTGCAAAAGTTAGCGGTCGCCAAACTAGCAACAGTGAAACTAAAACAATGGAACAAATCAAAACCAACCAGAGCAATTGCGGATCATCAACCGCAACGATTTGCCCAGTGAGCAAACCAAATTTATTTGCTGCGCGGCCTTCGTAAAGTGCCAGCGCAAGAATTCCCAAACCCAAACCGGCCGGCATCAAAACCGCGACGATTGAATTTCTGTCTTTTGCTTTGGATCCCAAATAGCCAATGATTGCCGCCGCAATGAGTGAACCAATTATTGATCCACCAACCACGTTGTAACCAAGAAGCAGTGCAAATGCGGCACCGGCAAAACTAAGTTCAGAAATTCCGTGCACTGCAAATGACATGTCGCGAGTCATCACAAAAACACCAATGAGTCCGCCAACTAAACCAAGTAGCAAACCGGCGATGAGCGAGTTTTGCACCAGCGGGATTAATTCGGCGTAATCAGAGAAGTCAAAGAGCTTCATTAGCTCCACTCCTCATCATCGTGGTGCCGATGATCTTGGGTGCCAACCACCAAGATTCTTCCTTGATTGCGGACCACATCAACTGCGGTTCCATAGAGTTCAGAAAGAACTTCGCTGCGCAAAACTTCATCGGGGGTTCCGATTTTAAATTTTCCGTTTGCCAAGTAGAGAACCCGATCCACCATGGACAGAATTGGATTCACATCGTGAGTCACAAAGATTACCGCGCTGTTGTGTTCGCGACGCTCTCGATCAAGCAGGTCGGCAATTACTTTTTGCTGGGCCAGATCAAGCGCACTCAGTGGCTCGTCGGCAAGAATCAAATCCGGCTCGTCAATCACCGCCTGGCCAACTCGCAAGCGTTGCAGCTCACCGCCAGAGAGCTCACCGGCCCGCTTGCCCGCTAAATCAAAGGCATCCACGCAACCAAGAATGTGCTCGATTTTTTTGTTCGCTGCGCGAGAGGTGATCGGCAAACCAAATCGGTGACCGTCTAGGCCCAGTCGCAGCATGTCAATTGCGCGCATTGGAGTCGCCGCATCAATTGAACGATGCTGCGGAATGTAGCCGATGCGCCTTGATCCGCGAGCAACGGGTTTACCTAAAAATTCAATTGACCCCGATGACAGTTTCTCTTGCCCAAGAATTGCCTTCAGCAATGTTGTTTTTCCGGATCCGTTTGAACCAATCACCGCAATAAATTCGTGCGGTTGAATTTCTAGATTTAGGTTGCTCCAAAGTGTGCGATCGCCGAACGCGAGCGACGCGTTCTTGATAGACAGCACTGGCTTTGACATCAGCTGTTTCTAGTTAGCTGGGTCCAGTGAAATTAGGTTTTGACCCATCCACTCCACGTAGCCAATTCCCTTGGGTAGCACTTCACTAAGCTTCACGACGCGAACTCCCGCTTTGCTAGCGGCGTCAATGATTTGCTGGACCTGTGCGTTTTCTGTTTGCGCGTTGATGACAAGGTATTTGATGCTGCCGCCATTGATTAGATCCAGTGATTGCTTCATCACGGCTGGGGCAACATCGGTTTCGTTTTCAATTGCCTCTGAGAATTTTTCTGGAGTCTTGTTTACAAAACCAAGATCAGCAAGCAACCAGTCAGCCAGTGGCTCGGTGCCAAAGTAAGTTAGGTCTTGGGTGCGAGTGCGAACCTCACCGTAAACCGCGGCGACCCCGGTGAGCCCCTCAACATAGGTGTCGGCATTCTTGGAATATGTAGATGCGTTTTCAGGGTCAAGTTCGGCAAGTGCGTCAGACAGTGCGTAGGCAACTTCACCAACGGCAGAAATGCTGTACCAGAGGTGTTCGTTTTCTTGCCAGGCAACAGCGGTCACCGCAGAGGCCACTCTAAAAATTCTCTTGTTGCCCGCAGCCTCAACCATCTTTTCGATGAAGTCGTCGTAGCCACCGCCATTTGCGATGACAAGGTTGGATTTTTCAACCGCTAGTTGATCGCGAGCGGTTGCCTCGTAAGAGTGCGGGTCTTTGTTGGCGTCGTCGATGATGCTGGTCACCTCAACGAAATCTCCGCCCACGGATTTCGCAACGTCACCCCAAACGTTGGTCGAGGCAACTATTTTTACCTTGCCGTCGATTGGTTGTTCGGCCGGGGCACAGCCCGCAAGAGCTAGAACAGCGGCTAGGGCAAGGGATACGAATTTCAGGGTTTTCATAACCCCAAGGCTAAACCTTATTGAGAATGCTTGTCAATAAGGGAATTGTCGGTGGGAAACGAATAAATTATGTTAGAACTGACATAGAAGGGAATCAAATGGCTGAAAAACTAGGCTTCGAGGAAATTGGCGTTCGAATTCGAGCTAAGTCAACTCCAGAACAAGTGCGTGCATCACAGGAGTTTATAGACGAGGCACTTAGAGTCATTGACCTTGCCCTGGCGGTGCGCGACGCAAGAATTGCGGCCAATTTGACCCAATCCCAACTCGCTGAAATTACCGGAATCACACAGGCTGAAATAAGTCGAATCGAGGGAGCTAAATACGCACCACGAGTTGGCACACTCTTTAAATTGGCAGCAGCCTTGAACACCAGTTTCTTGATCGGCAACACCGCGGCA
This sequence comes from Rhodoluna lacicola, assembly GCF_000699505.1. Taxonomy (NCBI): domain Bacteria; kingdom Bacillati; phylum Actinomycetota; class Actinomycetes; order Micrococcales; family Microbacteriaceae; genus Rhodoluna; species Rhodoluna lacicola. Next base: position 1,405,025 of record NZ_CP007490.1, read on the forward strand.
CCAATTAGAGTGCCTGCTTTAGCCGGCTAGTCCAGCAGCAGGGCAGGTTCCTCAATTACAGAGGCAACATCCTGCACAAAACGAGAGGCCACGTCACCGTCAACCACGCGGTGGTCAAAAGTGGCACCAATCGTGGTGACCTGGCGAATCTGAATCTCGTTGTTCACAACCCAAGGCTTCGGACGAATCGAGCCAAGCGCCACAATGCCCACTTCACCCGGGTTCAAAATCGGTGTTCCAGTGTCCACGCCAAAAACACCGATGTTGGTGATGGTGATGGTTCCGTCTTTCATGTCCGCGGGTGTGGTCTTGCCTTCGCGCGCGGTGGCGGCAAGTTGTTCGATTGCCTGAGCAAGCTCAAGCATTGACATCTTGTCTGCGTTCTTAATGTTCGGCACGATCAATCCGCGCGGAGTTGCCGCCGCGATTCCAAAGTTCACAAAGTTGTGCACGATGATTTCTTCGTCAGTCCAGGTTGAGTTCACCATTGGGTTGCGACGCACAGCCCAAATCATTGCCTTGGCCATGATCAAAAGTGGAGTTACTTTCACACCAGCAAAATCGGTTGACGCTTTCAAGCGCTTCACGTATTCCATTGTGCGAGTTGCATCAACGTCAACAAAGATGCTCACGTGTGGTGCGGTGAATGCAGACGAAACCATTGCGTTGGCAATCGCCTTGCGCACGCCCTTAACCGGAATGCGTTCTTCGCGAGAACTTGGTGCCTCTGGTGTTGACAAGTTTCTAAACACCGATGCCTGTGTCGCACCAGTCACAACATCTTCGCGAAGAATTTCTCCGCCAATTCCAGAGCCAGAAATATTTGCAAGATTTACACCAAGGTCTTTGGCAAGTTTGCGAATTGGTGGTTTGGCAATAACTTTTTCAGCGGCGGCCAATGCAACGGTGTTGTGCAATTCGGTTGCCGGGTTTGCCGGCGGCAAATGTGCCGCGGCAACAGCAACCGCAGGTGCGGTGGCTGCTACCGGTCCGCGACGACGACGTGAACCGCTGTGCGAACCTTCCATCACTCCGTAACCAACTAGGTTTGGAGTTTTCTTTGGCTCGTCAGAAACAGTTGAGGCAACATCTGCAGCTGCGGCCTCTGCTTCGTTTTCTTCAATAATCTTGATTGCGCTGGTGGAAGTGCTCACTGCACCAACTGCTCCGGCAACCTTAACCGCGATGATTGGCTTGCCAACCTCAACGGTGTCACCTTCTTTTGCCAGCAGTTCCGAAACAACTCCGGCAAATGGAACCGGAAGTTCAACAAGTGATTTTGCGGTTTCAATTTCAACAATGATTTGGTTCACGGTCACTGTGTCGCCGACTGCGATCTTCCAAGTGACAATTTCTGCCTCGGTTAGACCTTCGCCAACGTCTGGCAAATTAAAGTATGCGATCTGTGACATGAGGTCTCCTAGTAAGCCAAGCTTCGGTCAACCGCTTCAAGAATGCGGTCGGCGTCTGGCAAGAATTTTTCTTCAAGCTTTGCCGCAGGGTAAGGAACATCAAAACCACCAACGCGTATCACCGGCGCCTCAAGGTGATAGAAAGCAAGCTCGGCAACTCGCGCCGCAATTTCTGAAGACACCGATACGTTGGTGTTGGCTTCAGCAACCACCACAAGGTGACCGGTCTTCTTTACCGATTCGATGATGGTGTTGAAGTCAATCGGTGACATTGAACGGATGTCGATTACCTCAATGCTGGTGCCCTCTTCGGCCGCGATTGCTGCCGCCTCCAGTGAGGTCGTAACCATTGGGCCGTAGGTGGCAATGGTTAGCTGTGATCCCTCGCGCACAACCTTGGCGGTGTGCATGCCGGCCGGTGGGGTGTCTAGATTTACCGGACCTTTTTGCCAATAGCGGCGCTTTGGTTCAAAGAAAAGCACTGGATCTTTTGAAGCAACCGCCTGCTGAATCATCCAGTAGGCATCGTTAGGTGTTGACGGTGAAATCACGCGCAAGCCTGGTGTGTGTGCAAAGTATGCCTCTGGTGATTCCGAGTGGTGCTCAACCGCACCAATACCGCCACCGTAAGGAACGCGAATGACAACCGGCATGCTTAGGAAACCCTCAGAGCGGTTTTGAATTTTTGCCAACTGAGTTGTGATCTGGTTGAACGCCGGAAAAATAAAACCTTCAAACTGAATTTCAGCGACCGATGAATAACCGCGCATCGCAAGCCCAATTGCAGTTCCAACAATTCCTGCCTCGGCGATTGGTGAATTAAAAATTCGGGTTGGGCCAAACTCGTCAAGGATTCCCTCGGTCACGCGGAACACGCCACCAAGTTGGGCAACGTCTTGACCAAAGACCAAAACTTTTTCATTGTCATGCATAGCGCGGCGAAGACCGGCGTTAATCGCTTTAGCAATTGACATCTCAACGGTGTTGCTCATTACGCACCACCATTTTCAAACGATGCTTCGTATCCCTCAAGCCAGGCAAGCTGCTCTTCAACCAGTGGGTGTGCCTCAGAGTAAACATGCTTAAACATGTTTTCTATCGGTGGGTTTTGCAAAGCAAAAGTTTCGCTGCGCACGTAAGCAGAAAGTTCTTCACCCGCGGCATCGCACTCATCAAAGAAGTCCTGACCGATTCCCTGGCGACGCAAGAATTTTTCTAGACGAGCAAGTGGATCGCGCGCCTTCCAATATTCTTCTTCCTCTTTGCTGCGGTACTTGGTTGGGTCATCCGATGAAGTGTGTGCACCCATTCGATAGGTGAGTGCTTCAATCAGGTGCGGTCCGGCACCCTCACGTGCGTCATCCATGTGCTTCTTCGTAACTGCGTAAGAAGCAAGCACGTCGTTACCGTCAATACGAATTCCCGGAACACCAAAACCCGCACCGCGTTGGAAAAGTGGAACAGTGGTTTGCGTAGCAACCGGAGAAGAAATTGCGTACTGATTATTTTGAATGAAGTAAACCAGTGGAGCTTTGTTGGTGGCGGCAAAAAGGAATGACTCCGATGCCTCGCCCTCGGCAGTTGCACCGTCACCGATGTAAGTAATTACCGCCAGATCATTTTCAAGGTCTCCGTTGCCAACCTTGCCGTCAAACTTAACGCCCATCGCGTAACCAACCGCGTGCAGCGTCTGAGTTGCCAGCACAATCGCGTAAAGGTGAAAGCGAGTTTCATCGGGGTTCCAACCACCGTGGTTAACACCGCGAAGCATTTTCAGAATGCTCATCAGGTCAATACCGTGGGTGATGGCTACGCCGTGTTCGCGGTAGCTCGGAAAAATGTGATCGTTGTGGCCAACGGCATAGCCGGAACCAATTTGCGCGGCCTCCTGGCCGATGGCCGGAATCCAAAGACCCAGCTGACCCTGGCGCTGCAGAGCGGTGGCTTCGTAATCAAAGCGGCGCATGCGGGCCATGTCGCGATAGAACTTGAGGAAGTCTTCTTCTTTTAGAGCCTCGATGTACTTGCCGTATTCGGCATATTGGGTTGGCACGCCATAATCACCCTCAGGAGAGAGTAATTGCACCATCGGCACGCGCACATCGTGGGAAGTCATCTAAACCAGATTAGTTGCTTTAAATGGCACAATCTAAATATGGTTCGATTTCTAGTCAGCACCGTAATTAATGCACTTGGCCTATGGGCGGTAACCCTGTGCATCCCGGCGATCAAGCTAACTCCCTACGGTGGCACTGAACTTTGGCAAACCATCGCATCGTTCCTGCTGGTTGGTGCGGTTTTCGGCTTCGTCAATGGCATCATCGCCCCGGTCATCAAAGTCTTGGCACTGCCGCTCTACATTTTGACCTTTGGCCTGATCTCGTTCCTGATTAACGGAGCCCTGCTGCTATTTGTGGCCTGGCTTTCACAGCTCTGGGGCAACGGGGTCTTCACCATTTACGGCTTCAACCAAGAAGGCCTCACCGTTGAGTCGCTGGGTTGGGCAATTTTGGGCTCAATCGTGATGAGCATCACCGCATTCTTCGCCCGCGCGGTCTTCAAAACCCTGCGCCTGATTTAAGCCCTGCTACTCGAGAGGGTCTAGTCCACCCGCTTCAGCTCAAAAACCGTGGTTTCCCCGGTTTCAACACCGATACTTCCGTTCGGCCAAAAATCACCCAGCAGCTGATCGCGCACTCGGCTCAGGCCAAAGTCTTGGGATTTATCGGCCAATTCGGCTGTTTTGGTGTAATTCTCAATTTCATGAGCCTCCAAAACGGCAGCCAGCGGGGTAGAAATTGGCAAAACTCGCTCCACCGTGACCAGGTTTAGGGCCAAAGGGTTAGCTTTTAGCCCCAATTTGGGCACAATGTCGTTTTTGTGCTGAATTGCCACGGTTGGCACCGGAAGCTTCTCGGCTAACTGGCTAATTGGTGCCCCAAAGGTGACCAAACCCTTTACCCGCTTGTCATTCAGGGCAATGTTGGCTCCAATGAGTCCGCCCTGGGAGTGGCCAACCAGCAAAATCCGACTGCCGGCGGTTGCCCCCGCTGCGGCGAGCGCCAGTTGAACCCCGCGTTCGCTGGCCGCCAGGCCCGGACCCTTCATGGCCTGCAAGTTGGAGGTGAAATCTATGGGGTTGCCCAGCCCGATTGGGCTCCAGGTTTGGGTGCCTGGCAGGTAGGCCACGAATCTGGTTCCGTAGCGCTCGACCACAATGTTCCCCTGGCCACTGATCTGTTCCAGCCGCTTGCCCAAGCCCTCTAGGCCAAGGGGAGCGGAACGCCAAAACTTATCCACAGGGGTGGCCGTCACCTTGTGTTCGCGAAACATGCCCACCTCATTGGCCAGGCCAATTAGGCCGCCGGCAATTATCGGTGCTGAAATAAGGCCAAGGTCGGTGAGCTCTCTGGCCAGCAGCCCCTCGCCGTCGAAGTATTCGTTGGCGGCCGCGTCCAGAGCCTGCATCAAAAACCTGATTCGCTCTTGAACCGCGGGCAGTTCCATGGCCAGGCCGATGCGCTTGAGCGGGTTGTTTAGAAAATCGTGCGGCTCAACCTGGTCGCCAAGTAGATTCGCCACCGTGGCCAGCCCGGTTTGAATTCTCTCGATTTCGGCTCGGGTGGCAACAATCGCGGGGTCACCGCCGTAGCTAACAATTGCCAACTCGGCGCTCCAATCAAAGTGCCCACGACGACAATCGCACGGCTAAGTTTTGAAGTTGATGGGCGAGTGCCTCAATTGAATTTGCACAGGCGCTTGCTGCTGTGCCTTGCCACAGAGTTGGGTTCGGCAAACAAAAGCGCAGCGAGACGATTGCTTGATTAATTGCGTGATCGATTGAATCCATATGCAGATGATGGGGTAGGTATCGGTGTTTATGAAGCCAGCGCCGGAATCTGTGGAAAAGTTGGGGCAATATAGATGGGTGAGCAAACTTTCAATCCAGCCAATTTCCCCTCTTGATGGTCGCTATCGCGCGGCAGTATCAGACTTGGGATTCCACCTTTCTGAAGCTGGACTAAACCGCGCACGCATCGCGGTTGAGATTGAATGGCTAATTCAGTTGGCCAACCGCAACCTGCTAGAGACAAACTCGCCAATCAGCGAAGAGAAGCAGGCCGAACTTCGCAACATCATTCGCAACTTCAGCGACGAAGACGTTGCCACCCTGGCTGCAACAGAGGCCACCACCAAGCACGATGTGAAGGCCGTTGAATATTTCATTCGCGGCAAGTTGGATCAGCTTGGTCTTTCAAACTTGGCCGAGCTAACTCACTTTGCTTGCACCTCTGAAGACATTAACAACTTGTCTTACGCAATCACCGTGCGCGATGCAATCAACGAGGTTTGGTTGCCAAAGGTGCAGATTCTGATTGGCAAGTTGCGTGAACTTTCTGCCAAGTACGCAGGCGATGCAATGTTGTCGCACACTCACGGTCAACCGGCAACCCCTTCAACCATGGGTAAAGAGCTGGCGGTTTTCATTCACCGTCTTGAGCGCCAGATTCGCCGCATTGAAGATGCCGATTACCTTGGCAAGTTCAGCGGCGCCACCGGAACTTTTAGCGCGCACGTTGTTGCAGCACCAAATGTTGACTGGCTAAAAGAATCTGAAGATTTTGTTCGTCACCTTGGTCTTACCTGGAACCCACTGACCACTCAGATTGAATCACACGACTGGCAGGCAGAGCTTTACTCAGCGGTGGCGCTGTTCAACCGCATCCTGCACAATCTATGCACCGATATCTGGTCTTACATCTCTATGGGTTACTTCAAGCAGATTCCCGTTGCTGGTGCAACCGGTTCTTCAACCATGCCGCACAAGATCAACCCAATTCGTTTTGAAAACGCAGAATCTAACCTTGAGCTTTCAAACGCAATTTTGGATTCTCTGGCATCGACCTTAGTGACCTCTCGTTTGCAGCGCGACCTGACTGACTCTTCATCGCAGCGCAATATTGGTCTTGGTCTTGGTCACTCGCTACTGGCGATTGATAACGTCACCCGCGGACTGCACGAAATTGATCTTTCAAAGGTTGCGCTTGACTCAGACCTCAGCGATAACTGGGAGATTCTGGGTGAGGCAATTCAGACTGTTATTCGCGCCGAGGTTGCCGCTGGTCGCTCAACTATTTCTGACCCTTACGCTCTGCTAAAAGAACTCACTCGCGGCAAACGTCTAAGCGGCGAAGACATGATCACCTTTGTGAATGGTCTAGAAATTGGTCAAGAAGCTAAGTACAGATTGCTGCAGTTGAAGCCGCACGATTACACCGGTCTTGCCGAAGAACTCGCTAAGCGAATTCAAGCCAAGTCGTTACTTTAGGCGCGGCTGATTTGGATCGGCGTCGTCATCTTTTACGGTCAGCGCCAAGGTTGCAATGCTCACCAGTGAAACGATGAAGGTAATCACAAACCAGATTGAGGTGCGCTGAAAAGCGCCTTCTGCCTCATCAACACCGCCGGTGCCAAAGAAGACAAGAACTGCAACGAAAGACGCTGCCGCAAAAGACAGTGTTAGGTAGGTGCGAATGCTGCGTGCAGCAGAGGATTTCTTTGGCTTGTTTGACATGTGTCTAGCCTAAGCCTTTGGTGACGCTGAAGATATGCCCAGATGCACACCCAGGATGATTGCGTAGGCGCCAAAGAATCCAACAAATGCAACGGGATCAATCCCCGATACAAATCCGCTAATCGAGACAGCAACAATCAAACCAAAATTAATAAATGCGTTTAATGCAGAGTCTTTGCGAGATACCGAGCCTGGCTTTGAAGTGAATAGCTTGCCCACTTCAAAGAATCCGTTTACGAACGGCCAAATGAACATCAAGCCAAAGAACCAAAGTTGATCAAGCTGAACAATCAAGACGATTGCAAAAATCAAAAGAGCAACGTAGAAAACTAACTTGATGATGTTTGATGTTCGCCCTTCATTCTTGGCAACCAGGATTGCGCTTGAGATTGCAAATCCGGTGGCAAGAATTACCAGGCCCATGTTTCCAATCAACGCATCGTGAATCTGCGAGAAGGTGATGAAGATGCCGGTAATGATTGCGGCGGCTGCCTGAACGGCTTGTGTTATTCGCAATTAATTAAGCTTTCATATTCATAAAACGAGAATATTGTCCTTGGAATGCAACCACAACTGTTCCGGTAGGTCCGTTTCGTTGCTTAGCAAGAATAAGATCTGCCTCACCAACGCGCGGGTGATCTTTTTCGTACTGCGCCTCGCGGTGCAAAAGAATTACTACGTCAGCGTCTTGCTCCAGTGATCCCGATTCACGAAGCTGCGAAATTTCTGGCTTCTTGTCTTTGGTCTGCTCAGAGTTTCGGTTCAGCTGTGAGATAGCAATCACCGGAACATTAAGTTCTTTGGCCAAAAGTTTTAGGGCACGTGAGAACTCTGAAACTTCTTGCTGACGTGATTCAACTTTTTTACCCGATGTCATTAGCTGCAGATAGTCGATCACAATCATCTTTAGATCAACGCGTGACATCAGACGACGAGCCTTTGCGCGAATCTCTACCAGAGTCATGTTTGGTGAGTCGTCGATAAACAAAGGTGCATCGTTGATCTGACCACGCACCGCTGCAAGGCGGCTCCAGTCGGCATCGCCGATTGCACCCTTACGCAGGTTCTGCAACGGAATTTGTGATTCCGCAGAAAGCATGCGCATTGCGATTTCTGCGCGACCCATTTCAAGTGAGAAGAAAACAGTTGCCTTGTTGTGTTTGATCGCTGCGTTGCGAGCAAAGTCCAAAGCAAGCGTTGACTTACCAACCGCAGGTCGTGCAGCAAGAATTACAAACTGACCACCGTGCAGGCCGTGAGTCATTTCATCAAGCTCTGCGAAACCGGTTGGCACGCCGGTCATTTCGCCGCCGCGTGATTGCGCGTTCTCAATTTCGGCAATCGCGGCCTCTAGTGAGGTGTTAAGGTCAACGATGTCTTCTTTGGTTGCACCGCGCATCACACCATAAACATCGTTTTGCGCCTGGTTGACTAGATCTTCAACTTCACCCTCGTTGGCATAACCAAGCTGAGCAATTTTGGTACCAACTTCTACCAGGCGACGAAGGGTGGCCTTTTCGGCAACGATCTGCGCGTAGAAAGCTGCGTTGGCAGCGGTAGGAACAATTGAAGTGAGAGTGTGTAGATAGTCGGCGCCACCGGCCTTGACCAGGTTGCCCGCCTTGGTGAGTTCATCGGTGACGGTAATTACGTCTGTTGGTTCACCCTTGGCAAAGAGGGAAAGAATGGCGTCGAAAATGATTTCGTGCTTTGGCGCGTAGAAATCAGCGCCGCGAACTGCCTCTTGAACCTCGGCCACAGCTTCGGCAGAAAGCAACATGCCGCCCAGCGCGCTTTGCTCGGCCAACATATCGTTTGGCAGCATGCGCTCGTTTCCGCGGCTTGGATCAACCGGAGGAACAGCTAAAAGTGACATTTAAACCCAATCTTTAGGCCTTCTTCAGACCGATACTTGTCTAGCATCCACTACTGACACGCATTACTAAAACTAGGCTGTGAACAAGAATGTGGATAACTGTGCAGACACGCCGTTCTATATGTGGATAACCTGTGGATAAACCTGTGGGGAATATGTGGAATCTGCCCCCAATCCCTTGTTTTTACAAGGGTTTTGGGCTGGGGATAAAAGTATTCAGAAAACCCTAAACCTAACCCTCAAGGTTGTGTATAACTCGCCCAAAACCACACTTATCCACAGGGCGACGGCGTGTTATCCACATGTCCTGGCACAATGGCCCGTCATGCAAAAACGGGTCCCCACTGGGGACCCGTTCTCAAGTAATTCGCACAAGTTGCGAACACCGCGTCTAACGCCGCGCTCGGTCCTTACTTGCGACCAGAAACCTGGAGGGTGATGGTTGCAACGGTGTCGCCGTGTAGACGAACGGTTGCTAGGTGCTCACCGGTGGTGCGGATCGGAGCTACGAAAGCAATCTTGCGCTTGTCGATTTCACCAAGACCAGCTGCTGCAACTGCTGCTGCAACATCTGCGGTCTTTACTGAACCGAACAAACGACCACCAACGCCAGCCTTGGCAGTCAAACGAACTGACTTGCCTTCTAGAGCTGCCTTTAGAGTGTTTGCTTCTTCAACAGTTGCAAGTGCACGAGTTGCGCGAGCAGCCTTGATTGACTCAACCTGCTTCTCACCACCCTTGCTCCATAGAACTGCAAAGCCACGAGGTAGTAGGTAGTTACGAGCGAACCCGTTCTTAACCTCAACTACATCGCCAGCTGAACCAAGGCCTGAAACCTCGTTAGTAAGAATGATCTTTGACATGGGGTTTCTCCTTAACGGCCAGCGCCTGCGTATGGCATAAGTGCCATCTCGCGAGCGTTCTTGATAGCACGTGAAATTAGGCGCTGCTCCTGAACAGAAACACCGGTGATGCGACGAGCGCGGATCTTGCCGCGATCAGAAACGAACTTGCGAAGAGTTGCGATGTCCTTGTAGTCGATGATGCCGACCTTCTGGAACTTTGCTGGTGCTTCCTTCGCAAACTTTGATGCGCGCTTTGGCGCATCGCGCTTTGCAGCGTTACGTGGATCACTCTTTGATAGAGCCATTTGTTTTTCTCCTAAAGAAAATTAAATTTGAAAATTTAGAAAGGGGTGTCGTCGCTCATTGATGGAGCGCCTGGGTTTGCCCATGCATCATCAGCCGCTGGCTTTGACGCCATTGACTTTGGTGCATCGCCCCATGGATCGCCAGCAACAGCAGCTGCACCAGCACCGGCGCCTGCGCCAGCTTCGCGAGCACGACGAGTAACCGCAGCAGTTGCATAACGCAATGATGGGCCGATCTCATCGATCTCTAGCTCAAGTGAAGCGCGTGCTTCGCCTTGTGCTGACTGGTAAGCAGATGGTGCCTTTAGGCGACCGGTAACAACAACGCGAGCACCCTTGGTAAGTGACTGAGCAACATTCTCAGCAACTTCGCGCCATGCGGTGCAGCGAACCCAAACGGTTTCGCCGTCATCCCATGTGCTGGTGTTCTTGTTGTAGGTACGAGGTGTTGAACCAACACGAACGCTAACTACGGCAATGCCACCCTGGGTGTAACGCAGTTCAGGATCGTCAGCAAGATTGCCAACGATAGTAACTACTACTTCGCCTGCCATTTGTAATTACTCGCTCTTTCGAGGAGCTGACTTACGTGGGCCCTTGCGAGGTGAGTCTTCAGACTTTGAGAAGTCAGGAACTTCAACAGGAACAATCTTTACGATTGCCTCTTCTGCGCGAAGAACCTTGGTACGCAAAACTGCTTCAGAAATCTTTAGCTGGCGATCCAACTCAAGAACTGCTTCTGATGTGCAGGTCATGTTAACGACTGCGTAGATTCCTTCTTTGTGCTTAGCGATTTCGTAAGCAAGACGACGACGGCCCCATAGATCAACGTTGTCAATAGTGCCCTTGGCATTACGGATTACGTTTAGGAACTTGTCGAGTGATGGTGAGACGGTTTTTTCTTCGATGGTTGGATCGAGAATTACCATGAGCTCATACTTATGCATAACTAACCCACCTCCTTTGGACTAGAACGGCCATGGGATTTCCATGACAGGAGGGTAAATTGCATATTTCTATTGCCACCGATGGAATACAGAGCTTCCGGGCAACCTGGTTAGTCTACCGGTTGGCCCACCAGGCAAGCAAGCGCTTTTCTGCCTCCTCGGCGCCTATCGGGCCCTCTTCTAAACGCAGCTCCATCAAAAACGCGTAGGCCTCGCCCACCTGCTTCGACGGCTTCAGATCCAAAATCCGCATGATGTCCTCGCCGCTCAGATCCGGGCGAAGTGCGTTGAGCTGCTCTTGCTCCATAATCACACCGATACGCTGCTCGAGATCGTCATAGGCGTGAGCCAGGCGATCGGCCTTGCGCTTATTTCTGGTGGTCACATCGGCTCGGGTTAGGGCATGTAGTCTCAGCAACTGGTCATCGGCATCGCGAACGTAGCGGCGAATGGCACTATCGGTCCAGGCCTGATCGGAGTATCCAAAGAATCTCAGGTGCAGCTCAACCAATCGGGCCACGGCCTTGATGGTGTCGTTGTCAAACTTCAGGGCCTTCATGCGCTTAATGGTGAGTTTTGAGCCCACCATATCGTGGTGATAGAAGCTCACCCCGCCGCCCGGCTCTAGTTTGCGAGTCAGTGGCTTGCCGGTGTCGTGCATCAGTGCCGCAAAGCGCAGGATGAAGTCACCCTCTAGGTTGTAGTCCTTTTCATAGTCAATTGCCTGCTCCACCACTGTCAGGGTGTGCTCGTAGACATCTTTATGGTGGTGGTGCTCATCGGTTTCCAGCTTTAGAGCGGGCAATTCCGGCAGAATCTGGGCCGCCAGCCCACTGTCTACCAAGGCTTCCAGCCCGGCGCGGGGGTGCTTACCCAGCATTAACTTGGTTAACTCCACCTGGATTCGTTCGGCCGAGATGATCTCAATCCGCCCAGCCATGGCCTGCATGGCCTCAAAAGTAGCCGGTTCAATCTCAAAACCCAGCTGGCTGGCGAACCGCGCGGCCCGAAGCATGCGCAGTGGGTCGTCAGAGAAGGAATCCTCCGGTTTTCCGGGGGTGCGCAGCACTCCGTCGAGCAGATCTTGCAGACCTTTATATGGGTCTACGAATTGTTTGGCGCCTACTTCGACCGGCGCGGCTCCCCCTCGTTCACTGGTTAACCGAAGCGCCATTGAGTTGACGGTGAAATCACGGCGAAAAAGGTCATCTTCCAGGGATTTGCCGAAGGTAACCTCCGGGTTTCGCGAGTCTTGCTGGTACTGATCGGCCCGGTAGGTGGTGATTTCAATGGTGTCATCGCCGATTCGGGCACCGATAGTGCCAAAGGCGCGGCCGATATCCCAGTGGGCATCCACGTGGGGCTTGAGGATTGCCAGGGTTTCATCGGGGTTGGCCGAGGTGGTGAAGTCCAGATCTGGGGCTTTTCGGCCCAAAAAAGCGTCGCGAACCGGGCCACCAACCAGTGAAAGCTCGTGCCCGGCCGCTTGGAAAATGCGTCCGAGTGTGACAAAAAGCGGACTATCGGTAGTCCGCTCCAGGTTGGCTAGCGCCTCTTTCACGTCGAGCATCCTCTAATCGTGCCACAGCCACGGCGGCGGATGGGGGCCAAAGTTGCATATCGGGTGCCGGCAGAAGCGAAGGTTTAGAGTTGCTTTATGAATCCACCGGCAACTGGCGCTAATCGAGGGCGCCGACTCACCCGAGTGGAAGAAACCTCGGCCGGCGGGTTCGTTTTGGCCCAGGATGGCAGCCTTCGCGTGGCACTAATTGGCCGCGAAACCAGATCCGGGCGCATCGACTGGTGTGTGCCAAAGGGGCACCCAGAGGGCGAAGAAAATCACGAGCAGGCCGCAATTCGCGAGATCGCCGAAGAGACCGGCCTGGAGGTTGAGATCATCGAGCGCCTGGGTGACATCAAATACGAATTCTCGGCCGGCAACAAACTTATTTCAAAGACCGTGCACCACTTTTTAATGCGTCAGGTTGGTGGCTACCTCACGGTAGAAAACGACCCGCAGCAAGAAGCGGTTGACGTGCAGTGGTTTGAGATTGACTCCCTGCACGAAACCCTGGCCCACGAGAACGAGCGCCGCATCGCCCGCGGAGTCCAAGAGTGGATTGCGAGAAACGTTTGAAAAAACTAATTGCAATTTTGCTCGCGGTGGCATCTGTGTTTGTTGGAGTGCCGGCACACGCGGTGGAAACCAAAGACGGCGAAGGCATTTACATCGTCACCGGTTCTGAAATTAATCTGGTTGCCCGCAGCTCAAACATTCCGATTCAAATCAAAAACACTTTTGCCTCAGACGTAGTGGTGCACGTTCACGTGCGACCAACCAACGCCAGGGTTTCTGTTCCAATTGCAGTTGCGGTAAAGGTGCCGGGCGAAACCACCGTGACCGCAAAGATTCCGGTGAACGCTGTGGCCAACGGAAAAGTTTTGTTGCGCGCGTGGATTGAAACTTTCTCCGGTTTGCAAATTGGCAAGGCGGTTGTGTTGAGCATGAACGTAAATGCCGATATCGAACTTGCCATGCTGCTTGGTTTTGGTGGAGCAGTTGTGCTGCTACTTGCAATTGGTATCGTGCGAACTGTTCGCAAGAATCGCAAACTGCATGAACAGCAAATGCGCGAGGATTCAGCAGTTGACTTGGGAATGAAAATTTGAGCGGCAAGTCGGTAGCTCGCTCGTCGATGCTGATGGCGTCGGGCACAATTATTTCTCGCGTTCTGGGTTTTGCGCGCACAGTTTTGTTGGCCGCGGCAATTGGTGTGACCACAGATGCCGCCGACGCATTTGGTGTTGCCAATCAACTGCCAAATAACGTTTACGCAATCATCGTCACCGGTTTGCTAAACGCGGTTTTGATTCCACAGTTGGTGAAGGCTCGTTCCAACACCGATGGCGGCAAGGGCTACGTTGACCGATTGCTAACTTTGATCCTCAGCGTTTTTTTGGTGGTCACACTCGCGGCAACAATTGCATCGCCGTGGTTGGTGAGCCTTTACACCAGCGGCTGGACGCCAGAGCAGTTGGCGCTGGCCACGGCCTTTGCCTACTGGTGTTTGCCGCAGCTTTTCTTTTACGGTTTGTATTCGCTGCTTGGTGAAGTACTAAATTCACGCAGCGTGTTTGGGCCCTACATGTGGGCTCCGGTTTTGAACAACATAGTTTCAATGGTTGGTCTGATTGCGTTCATTATTTTGTTTGGCCTTGACCCAACCGGAACGCTAGACATCACCGCTTGGACGCCGGCACAAATTGCCTGGTTATCTGGTAGCGCAACAGTTGGTGTTGCCGCGCAGGCTTTCATTTTGCTTTGGGCTTGGAAGCGCGCCGAGATTAAATTCAATTTGAATTTCAAGTGGCGCGGTTTTGGTTTGCGCCCGGCGCTCAAGGCGGCCAGCTGGTCACTCGGCATGGTGGTGGTTACACAAATCGGTGGTGTGGTGCAAACCATCGTGGCCTCACAAGCAATTAGCGCGCGTTCAGAAAATGCGGCCGTGGCATCGGTTGCTGTTGCCGGTGTGGCCTGGTTAATTTTTATGGTGCCGCACTCGGTGGTAACCGTTTCAGTTGCAACCGCTTACTTCACCAAGATGGCTCAGCACGCGCACGAAAAGAAAATGGATCTGTTCAAAAAAGATTTCTCTGCGGGTCTTCGCGCCATCAGCGTGTTTGCAGTTTTCTTTAGCGTTGCCATGATCGTGTTGGCCTATCCAATGTCGCGAGTTTTTATTGGTGAGTTTGATGCAACAATTTCGCTTGGCAACGTGTTGATTGCATTCATGATTGGTTTGTTGCCATTCAGTTTTGTTTACATGATGCAGCGCGCGTTCTATGCACTTGAGAACACCCGCACGCCTTTTGTCTTCACCACGATTCAGATTGCAATTTACATCGTGGGCGCAATTGTGATTTCGAATACCGTTGAAGCAAAGTGGTTAGTGGTGGCACTTTCACTTTTGACTTCAACCACCGTGACCCTGCAGGCGATCATCGCCTACACAATGTTGACCAAACGAGTCGGCAGCCTGGGCGATCACAAAATCGCCACCGCGCTTTCGCAATTTATTTTGGCTGGCGTGATTGCTGGCGCAATTGGTTATGGCGCAATCGAAATCATCGGTGGCATTAAACCTGGTTCGTTCGCGGTGGCATCGGTGTTGTCTTCGTCGCTCACGATTGCCGGAGTTGGTTTTGTGATGTTTGGCATTTACGTGGTTGCCTTACGTTTACTAAGAGTTTCCGAGATAGACACGGCACTGGCCGGACTCAAGGGAATACTGCGCCGCTAAAATTGGCTGATAGCCACAAGTAAGAAACAGTGCCTAAGTGACAGGCCCGGAAAGAAATTCAAATGCGCGACGTCATCATTATTGGTTCAGGCCCGGCTGGGTACACCGCGGGTATTTACACCGCACGCGCGGGTTTGAAGCCGCTACTGATTGCTTCATCGGTTGAAGCCGGTGGCGAGCTAATGAAAACCACAGAGGTAGAGAACTACCCTGGTTTTCCAGAGGGTCTAATGGGACCTGAGCTGATGGCTCACTTCCAGGCCCAGGCCGAGCGCTTTGGCACTGAGATCCTGATGGACGACGTGGTTGAGGTTGACCTCAAGGGTGACGTAAAGATTGTTAAAACCGGCGCGGGCGAGACCTTTGAAGCCAAGACCGTGATTTTGGCAACCGGAGCTGCCTATCGCGAGCTTGGTTTGCCACGTGAAAAAGAGCTTTCTGGCCACGGAGTTTCATGGTGTGCCACCTGTGACGGTTTCTTCTTCCGCGAGAAGACCATTGCCGTAGTTGGCGGTGGCGACTCAGCCATGGAAGAAGCCCTATTTTTGACCCGATTTGCCTCAAAGGTTTACCTGATTCACCGCCGCGATACCTTCAAGGCCTCAAAAATCATGCAGGACCGAGCCCTTGCCCACGAAAAGATTGAAGTCATCTGGAACTCAGAAGTGGCCGAGCTAAAGGGTGAAAAGAACCTAGAGGGCGTGACCCTAAAGAGCACCGTGGACGGCTCAACCAGCGAACTAGCTTTGGACGGACTTTTTATTGCCGTTGGAAATGATCCAAGGGTCTGGCTTGTTGAAGATCAGGTCACGCTCACCCCTGAGAAGTTCATTCAGGTTGAGGGTCGCAGTTCAAAGACCAATCTGCCGGGCGTTTTTGCCTGTGGAGATGTGATTGACCCGACTTACCGTCAGGCAATTACCGCCGCCGGCTCTGGTTGTGTGGCTGCGCTAGACGCAGAGCACTTCCTGGCCAACCACTAGCTTCAAATCTGTACAAAATTAGGAGATTCAGATGTCCAAGGACGTAACCACCGCCAGCTTCCAGGCTGATGTACTTTCAAACCCAAAGCCAGTCCTCGTAGACTTTTGGGCCGAGTGGTGTGGTCCTTGCCGCATGGTCTCTCCGATCCTTGATGAGATTGCTGCCGAATACGGCGACAAGCTTGAGGTCGTAAAGGTAAACGTAGACAACGAGCCTCAGCTGGCACAGCAGTATGGCATCACCGGAATTCCTGCGCTGCAGGTTTTCCACGGTGGCGCTGTGGTGAAGTCAATGGTTGGCGCGAAGCCAAAGAACATCTTGCTTCAGGACCTTGCCGACTACATCAAGTAATTTTTCAACACCGAAAGTCGGTCTCCGCTAGGGGACCGACTATTGCTTTAAGTAAACTAATCTAATGACCGAACTCACCCCGCAGGCAAATAATCTCGACCAATGGTTGGATGCTTATGCGGCGCGCGCGGAAACCCTAACGGTTTCAGAAGTTCGAGCCCTGTTTTCTGTGGTGTCCCGCCCAGAGGTGGTTAGCCTTGCCGGCGGAATGCCTTACGTTGCGGCCCTGCCCAAAGATCTTTTGAGCGATGCCTACGAAAGCATGATGCGCACCCGCGGCGACCTGGCGATTCAGTACGCCGGCGGCCAGGGCGACCTAAAACTTCGCGATCAGATTCGCGACCTAATGGCCCTTGAGGGAATCCACTCATCGGTTGAAGACATCGTGATCACCACCGGTTCGCAGCACGGCCTAGATATGATTGCCGGCCTATTCCTTGATGAGGGTGACGTTGTTCTGGCCGAGGGCCCTAGCTACGTTGGCGCTATCGGTATTTTCCGTCACTACGAAGCGCACATTGAGCACGTCTACACCGATAACAACGGCATGAGCCCTGAAGCTCTTGAAGAGTCAATCGACAGAATGAAAAAGCAGGGCAAGAAAATTAAGTTCTTGTACCTGGTGCCAAACTTCGCGAACCCATCGGGTGTGACTCTTTCTGCTGATCGCCGCCCAAAGATTCTTGAAATCTGCAAGCGCGAACACATCTTGATTCTTGAAGACAACCCATACGGTCTGTTGTATTTTGACAAGCCAGTACCCGATGCACTTCGCGCTACCGACGAAGACGGCGTGATCTATCTGGGTTCATTCTCAAAGATTTTGGCACCGGGTTTCCGCGTGGGTTATGTGCTTGCACCACCTGCGATTCGCGACAAGCTAGTGCTGGCGCAGGAATCAGCCCTGCTCTGCCCAAGCTCGTTTACCCAGTTCATGATCAGCGAATACTTGGCACACGCAGATTGGCAAAAGCAGATTGACACCTTCCGCGGTGTTTATCGCGAACGCAAAGATGCAGCGCTGTCGGCAGTGCGCGAATACTTGCCGAATGTTGAAACGACAACACCCGATGGTGGGTTCTATCTGTGGCTGACTTTGCCAGAGGGAATCGACTCAAAGGCGATGTTGCCGCTAGCGGTTAAGGAATTGGTGGCTTACACACCGGGAACCGCATTCTTTGGTGATGGCACCGGTCAGCGCAATTTGCGTATTTGCTACTCGTACCCAACACCAGAAAATATCAAGATTGGTATCAAGCGTTTGTCTAACGTGATCAATCTGCAAACCGAACTGCTTGAAACTTTCGCCAAATAAAAAAGAGGTATCAAAATGATTCCCAAGGGCAAGGCTGGCAACAAACTAAAAATCACCGTGCTCGCCGGTGGCATTTCACACGAGCGCGACATCTCACTTAAATCTGGCCGCAGAGTTGCCGATGCTCTCACCGATTTTGGCGCCGAAGTTGTAATTCGCGAACCAGACAACGAGCTGCTTTCAAATATCAAAAAAGATAAGCCAGATGTTATCTTCCCTTGCCTGCACGGAGCATCCGGTGAAGACGGCGCTCTGCGCGATGTTCTAACCCTTAGCGGTGTGCCGTTTGTTGGCGCGACTGCATCGGGGTCTAGATTGGCGTGGGACAAATCAATTGCCAAGGTCTTGGTTTCACGTGATGGAATCCAAACCCCGGCATCAATCACCTTGCCAAAAGACACCTTCCGCGAGCTGGATGCCGAGGGAGTGCTGAAGGCGGTCACCAGTTCAATCGCTTTGCCGGTTGTGGTTAAGCCGGCGCGATCGGGCTCTGCCCAGGGCGTCAGCATCGTCAAAACTCAGAACGAACTAAACCGCGCCATGATTGACGCCTACGTTTACTGCGATGTCGCCATCATCGAAAAATACATCGAGGGCACTGAGCTTGCGATATCGGTGATTGATTTGGGTGCCGGTCCGATTGCCCTGCCACCGGTTGAGATTGAACCGCGCGATGGAAAGTACGGATACCACGAGCGCTACATTGCCGGCGAGGCCAACTTCTATGTACCAGCCAGGGTCAAGCCGCAGGTCAATGAAGAGGCGGCCAAGATTGCGATTCGCGCTCACGAAATTCTAGGATTACGCCACATTTCTCGCATCGACATGATCGTTGATAAAAAGGGTGTGTGCTGGTTCCTTGAGGCAAACGTTGCCCCGGGGCTAACCGAAACCTCGCTGGTTCCGCAGGCAATTGCTGCCAGTGGCAACACGCTCGGCGAGGTCTACTATTCGTTAGCCGAAGCGGCAAAACGAAACCTGTAACACTGATACGAAACACCGAAACAAAAACTAAATAGTTCCACTCCTCTAACAGAAATGATGCACTCCTAATGAGCACTCTTCGCCTATTTACATCAGAGTCTGTGACTGAGGGTCACCCAGATAAAATTTGTGACCAAATCTCGGACACTATTCTCGACGCCATGCTAGAACAAGACCCGCACTCACGTGTTGCGGTTGAGACCATGGTCACCACCGGACTCGTTCACGTTGCCGGTGAAGTTACCACCGCGGGCTACGTAGAAATTCCAGCGCTGGTTCGCCAAAAGATTCAAGACATCGGTTACACCTCATCTGACATCGGCTTCGATGGCAAGAGCTGTGGTGTATCGGTTTCTATCGGTGCTCAATCACCCGACATCGCGCAAGGTGTTGATGACGGTTTCGAAAACCGCGTGGGCAACTCTGGCGACAAATACGACTCGCAAGGTGCGGGTGACCAGGGAATCATGTTTGGTTATGCCACCAATGAGACCGCAACACTTTCGCCAACCGCAATCACAATTTCACACCGATTGAGCGAGAAGCTTGCCGAAGTTCGCAAGAGTGGCAAGGTTGATTTTCTTCGCCCAGATGGCAAGACTCAGGTCACCATTGGTTATGACGGTGCGACTCCTAAAACCATTGAGGCAGTTGTGTTGTCAACCCAGCACAATCCTGGTGTAACTCACGCGCAAATTGTTGAGGCAATGACCGCAGAGGTTATCAATCCAATTCTTGAGTCCACCGGTTTGGATTTCTCTGGTGTGAACCTATTCATTAACCCAACCGGCAAGTTTGAAATTGGTGGCCCAATGGGTGACGCCGGTTTGACCGGTCGCAAAATTATTGTTGACACCTACGGTGGCGCAAGTCGTCACGGTGGTGGTGCTTTCAGCGGTAAGGACCCATCAAAGGTTGACCGCTCCGCTGCATACGCCATGCGTTGGGTAGCCAAGAACGTTGTGGCTGCTGGGCTTGCTGATCGTGCAGAGGTTCAGGTTGCCTACGCAATTGGTGTTGCACGTCCAGTTGGTTTGTACGTTGAAACTTTTGGAACCGCACACGTTGCCGAAGAAAAAATTGTTGCGGCGATTGAAGATGTTTTTGATCTTCGTCCAAAGGCAATCATCGAGGCGCTTGATTTGCTTCGTCCGATTTACGCGCAGACTGCAACCTATGGTCACTTTGGTCGTGAGCTTCCAAACTTTACCTGGGAACGCACCGATCGTGCGGAGGATTTGAAATCAGCTATTAGCTAATACTTGATTTCCTGACCAAGTTCTTTAAGAATTCGATTAAGGTCAGCTACCGTCGCGAAATCGATGACTAGCTGACCTTTTTTCTTACCCAAGTTAATCGAGACTTTGGTATTCAAGCGATCACCAAGTTGCTCGGCAATCACTTTTAGTGAATCCTTGCGCGCTCCCTGAGTAATGGTTGCTTTGCCCGCGGTTGCAACTGGCTTGTCCATGCCAACGAGTTCTTCAAGTGAGCGAACCGATAGCCCCTCATTGATTACCTTGTTGGCGAAGTACTCCATGCGGGATGCATCTGGTGCAGAAAGAATTGCACGTGCGTGACCCGCAGAAAGAACACCAGCGGCAACCTTTTGCTGAACTGAGATTGGCAGCTTTAACAAACGAATGGTGTTGGTGATCTGTGGTCGTGAGCGACCAATCTTTTCAGCCAGCTGATCCTGGGTAATGCCAAAGTCGCTCAGCAGCTGCTGATAAGCAGAGGCTTCTTCAAGTGGGTTTAGGTTTGCGCGGTGAATGTTTTCCAACAGTGCATCGCGAAGCATGTTGTCATCCGATGTTTCACGAATAACCGCAGGGATCTTTTTGAGTCCGGCTTCTTTAGAGGCACGAAGGCGACGCTCACCCATGATGAGTTCGTACTTGCCCGGTGAAAGTTCACGAACCACGATTGGCTGCAGAACACCAAACTCCTTAACCGAGTGCACGAGTTCGGCAAATGGCTCCGCTTCAAAAACTTTTCGTGGTTGAGCGGCATTTGGTTGGATTGCGGTGACGTCCAATTCACCGAAGCGAAGGCCGTCAACTTGTACAAGTTCTTGTGCAGATTCGGGTTTTTTGCCATTTTCGCCATTTCCAGAGAAGAAAACGTCGATTGGGCGCTCGCTCGGAACGGCTGAGGTTGGAATCAGTGCGCCAATTCCGCGGCCCAGGCCAACCTTCTTTTTATCTGCCATTTTGTGCTCCCTTTTGTGCGATTTCGATTGCGGCTTCAAGATAACTCAAGCTACCGACAGAAGATTTGTCATGGCTGATCACCGTGCGACCAAAACTAGGTGCCTCAGAAACTCGAACATTTCGTGGAATCACCGAATTCAAGGTCTGAGCAGGGAAGTGCTGACGAACATCATCAACCACGGCCGAGGCCAGCTTGGTTCGGCTGTCATACATAGTCAGAAGAATTGTGGACAGCACCAACTGTGGGTTTAGGGCCTGCTGAATTCGCTCAATGTTTCTGAGCAACTGGCTTAGGCCCTCTAGCGCGTAGTACTCACATTGAATCGGAAGCAATACCTCGGTGGCGGCAACAAAGGCATTTACCGTCAAAAGCCCAAGGCTTGGTGGGCAGTCAATAAAGATGTAATCGGGGTGGTTACCTTGAGCCAGATAGGTGTCGATCGCGGTCTTTAGCAGCGCGTGCCAGTTTTCACGCTCAAAGGCTGTGACAATCTCAATCTCGGCGCCGGCCAAATCGATGGTCGCCGGAAGGCAGCTTAGGTTTGGGTTTTCCGGGCTGACCTGAACGGCGTCCTTGATTTCGGCGCCTTCAATCAGGACCTCGTAAATGCCAAGGGTGCCTTCGCCGTGCTCAATGCCCAGTGCTGTTGAGGCGTTTCCCTGAGGGTCCAGGTCAATAACCAGTACCTTTAGGCTCTTTGCGGCGAGGGCTGCGGCCAGGTTCACGGTTGATGTGGTCTTGCCTACGCCACCTTTTTGGTTAGAAACCGATATAACTCTGGTCTTTAGCGGCTTAGGTAGCGGGGTGGCCTCGATCTTCTTGAGACGAGAGGACGACTGAAACAGTTCATCGCCTAGGGGAGAGCCGGTCATGCTCATTCAGATACCCCCTTCGGTTTCACGTGAAACATTCCGGTTATCACAATAACTTAGTTCGCACCACGCGAGTTGGTTCGTCCAGGAACTGTTCGCCAGTGAATACGATTTCAAAGCTTTCTATGCCCAATTTCTTCATTAGGGGCTTGGCCTCTTCGATTTCTTCGCCAGCCTTGGCTCCCTTGAGTGCAATAATTTCGCCGCCATTTTTGGTCATTGGCACGCACATCCGCAGCAACTGCGGCATGGCCTTAACCGCACGGGCAGTCACCACGTCAAAAACCTCACCGACTTCTTCGGCCCGGTTTCGTAGGACTCGAACGTTTTTTAGGCCCAGCTCTTCAACGGTCTGCTTTAGCCATTCAGATCTGCGCTCCATTGGCTCGATCAAAACGAATTCGGCCTCTGGTTGGGCAATCGCCATTGGTATTCCCGGCAGTCCGGCACCTGAGCCAACATCGCCCACGGTTTGCCCAGGGGAGACCAGTTCGGCAACCACGGCAGAGTTCAGTACGTGCCTGGTCCAAATCTTTGGGTATTCGCGAGGTCCCAATAGTCCGTATGTTTCACCGTCACGAACTAGGGCAGCGGTGTATTTACGTGCAGCCTCGATTCGATCCGCGAATATGAGGGCAGCGGCTGAGGGCTCCGCTTCGGGAGTGAAATCAAGATCTGTCATGAATTCCTCAATGTTTCACGTGAAACTGTCAGGCGCGCAGCTGTGTTTTGGTGAAGGGCGTATATAGCCCGAACCGAAATACAGCGACGAGCTGACTGACTAACCCTTATGAAGGTTTAATGACAATGTGACGCTCGCGGCCTTCGCCCTCAGACTCTGACACAAGGCCAGCCTCTGAAATCACGTCGTGAACAATCTTGCGCTCGTAAGAAGACATTGGCTTCATTGGCACAGCCTCGCCGGTGTCTTTTACCTTGGCAATCAGCTTGTTCACGATGCGGGTTAGCTCATCAACGCGAGCCTGGCGTGAACCGCCAACATCAAGAATCAAGCGGCTGAAGTTGGTGGTCTTTACCTGAACTGCCAGGCGAGTTAGCTCCTGCAGAGCCTCAACTGTTTCTGGGTCCGAAATCAGGCGAAGGTTGCTGTCACCATTTGCGGTCACCTCTAGGTAGGCGCGACCTTGGCGAACATCGATGTCAATATCGCCATCAAGGTCAAAGATATCTAGCAGTTCCTCTAGGTAGTCGGCAGCGATGTCGCCTTCTTCTTCAAGGGCCTTGACGCTAGATTCCGCTGATTCAGCGGCTTCCGGGGCCTGTACTTCAGTTTCGTCCACGACGGTTTCGTTCAATTCTTCAGACATAATTCCTACTTCTTACCCTTCTTGGCGCGGGCTTTTCCGGTTGGTTGGGTGCGCTGACGAGGGGTTTCCTCAACGATTTCGGCCTCTGGCTCTTCGGTCTTCTTTGGCAACTTGCCCTTCTTAGCAAGGCGAGCCTCGCGTTCGTGGTGTGCCTTTGAGCCTGGAGTTGGCATGTTACGAATAACGATGTACTGCTGACCCATGGTCCAGAAGTTAGATGCCAACCAGTAGAACATCACGCCCAGTGGGAACGAGATACCTGAGATCGCAAAGATAACTGGAAACAGCACCAGCATGATTTTCTGAGTTTGCATGTACTGGCTGTTCATGGTCTCTGGGTTCTGGTTCTTAGCCATGATCTGCTTCTGGGTGATGAACTGGGTGGTGGTCATCACGATAATCATTACGGCCGCAAGAATCTTGACCTCAAGGGTACTGCTAGTCAAGAAGGTGTCTTTTAGTGGGGCGCCGAATAGCTCCGAGACCGCAAACTGGTTTGACAGCTGCTCGTTCATTAGGCCAACACCGCCGGTGCCACGAGCGATTGAGTTCTGAGCGTCGTTCAAAACGAAGAACAAACCGGAGAAAATCGGCATCTGAATCAGCAGCGGCAAGCATGAGCTCAGTGGGTTTGAGCCGGTGCGCTTGTAGAGCTCCATCTGCTCTTTGGCAAACTTCTCGCGAGATTCGCGGTCGTTCTTGCCCTTGTACTTCTTTTGCAGCTTCATGATTTCTGGCTGGGCCACCATCATGTTTCGCTGGCTCTTAATCTGCTTCACGAACACCGGAATCAGCGCCGCACGCACAATCACGGTCAGACCAACGATTGAAAGCACCCAGGTAATGCCCTGAGTTGGTTCCATACCGATAAAGGTGAACAGGCTGTGGAATGCAACCAGAATGAGCTCAATTACCCATTTGATTGGCCATAAAAGATCTGGCATTTAATTACCCTTCTTTGGAACTACAAAGCCCTTACTGGTTACCCAGAAAAAGCCTGAACCTGGCTTTACCTCGTCGACGCCTCCTTGCGACCACGGGTTGCAGCGAATGATTCTGAATACGGTCAACACCGATCCAAGAATCACGCCGCGTTGCTGGATTTGTTGCAAGCCGTAGGAACTACAACTTGGGTAGTAGCGACAGACATCCCCATAGAGCGGAGAGATGAGCTTTCGATACAGCTTCAAAAATCCAATAACGAAATTTCTTGGTGCCAGCCAGATTATGTAAAGTAACTGCACTTATCCGGCTGTCTTCTTCACCCCAGTCGAGACCGAGGCTATAAGTTCTGTTCTCAGTTGATCCCAGTTGATTTCAGCTGCTCCCGGAAGGGCCCTGACTACGACTGTGAATCCTGAGGAATATTCTTTGAGGAGTTCCCTGGCTATCTCGCGCATTCTGCGCTTGACCAAGTTTCTTTTGACTGCACCACCAACAGTCTTTGCCACCACAAAACCAAAGCGGGTATGAGACTGGGTCTCATCCCGCTGTAGGTAGGTGACTAGGTGGTCTGAACCAACTTTTCGACCGGCACGCATTGTGCTTCGAAAGTCATCGGCCTTGATCAGGCGATTTTCGCGGGCCAACATTGTGATCTAAGCCACAGTCGATTGACTACGAAGGTTCTTGGGACCTATTTAGGCTGAAAGCTCAGCGCGACCCTTGCGACGACGAGCTGAAAGAATAGCGCGACCGGCACGGGTAGACATGCGCAAACGGAAGCCGTGAGTCTTGGCACGACGGCGGTTGTTTGGCTGGAAAGTACGCTTAGACATTTGATCTCCGTAAATTTTGGGGCTACTGCGTCAACAAGTGCAGAGCAACCTGTTAAACCTAGCCGTTACCTATGAACAGGCGCAAGTTTTTAAGCCCCAAAAAGAAAAAGAATTTTGCCGGATTTTTCACTGAAAACAACTTTATAAAACTGTTAGTAACTATTGGTTTTTAAATTTGCTTAATCTACGAGATATCCACCAAAATCAGGTGTTGTTGAAAATCGCTGGGGTTGTGGATAAAGATATCCACAGGTTCAAAACCGTGGGTAAAACCATGTGGATAACAGCGTATAAAGTAGAGAACCACTGGGCAATAGTGCCT